>NZ_JAMYWQ010000028.1 GCF_024160145.1 Serratia nevei | reverse complement strand
GACAGGAATATAACCGGCAAAGACCCCATTCTTCGTTAAATAACCAGACTCCGGAGGAATTTGTCCGAAGTCTGCAAAAAAGCCCGGATCTCTGATTTAGTCTGGCGCTGATTTGGGGAAGAGATCAGTTATGCTTTTTGTTTTATTCAAACAAAATACTTTCCCTGTATTAAGTTGAAATTAGTAATAATTTAATGTTGTTTTTAGTTTATTGTTTTTCGCTGCAATGAATTTATTTCTTCTTGTAGCGAGTCTCTTCTTTTTTCCAGTGATGTAATTTGCTCCATTAAAGAGTCCATTTGAGCTTTTATTTTTGATGTTTGCTGACAAATGTTGCTGTAAAAATCATGTTCTCTTTTTTCGCATTCTTTTTGCATATATCCATATTCTGAGTTCAATTTTGCACGATTACTATGAAGGAATGAAATACTTCTATCAATATTATTCATGTTGTTTCTTAGTTCGGATATTTTTTCGTTGTTGCTGTTTTCTAAAGATAACTTAGCGTTATATCTATATTTGTCAAGCTGCGACGCTAGCATATCTCGCTCTCGCATTAATTTTTTATAATTCTGTTCCAATTCAGAGGTTTTTAAATCATAGAAATGCCTTATGTCTTCGGTTTTTTTATTTAAACGAGATTCTTCACCTGTCATCTGTTTATCTAAAAGGGTCTGGATATATTTATATTGACTCGATAGGTACTCTCTATCTTTACGTAGTGATTCGATAGTGGATGAATTCCCTTCTATGATGGTTTTATCTAATACAACGTAAGTTGCAGAGGCACTCAAAATGAACGTTATGATAATTGGCTTTAAGCTCTTAATGTCTTTAAAGAAGGTTATAATGGACTCTAAGGTATTCATATCATTTCCTTTTTTGATTGATACACGAATTATGTTGTAATGTTATTATGTAAATATAAAGTAATGTTCTGATGTGTTTTTTCTTTTTCAACCAAAGGGCGAAAAAGCAAGGTCAACTTGAGAAGCGTAGCTTCGATAAGTTAGCCCTTGCTTAATTAGGAAGGAAGTCTTTTACTGATTGGATTATAGTTAATGCTTTAGAAATTATGTCATCTTTGAATTGATACAATACAAACATCGTCCAAACCGATACACCGAAGAAAACTAAACCTTCCAGTATCGTTAAGGTCTTTTCAGCACTTCTCTTTTTAATTTTAAGCTTCTCAACAGCATCTGTTGTAATCTGGTTTATTTTTTTAGTTAATGCAGCATCATTTTCATCAACGTTTTCCTTTGTAAAAAGAACCATTGTTTTATTCGATGATTCAATTATGTCAGCAAGTGAATTTCTTGCATTACGAATACCTAAAATGACAACAGCACATGTAAGAAGCATCGCTATAAAAATAAGTAAGAGACCAGAAGGTGTCCAGCCTTTAATTATGGCGGTGCTAACCAGAACGGCTGGAATTGATAAAGATTTAGTCTGATGCTCCTGAACAAGTGAGTTCAGCTTCGAGAGAAAGTCTAATTTTTGCGTTTCGACCTCATGTATTATTTTGTTTATGGAATATTTGTTGATATATATTTCATAATTTATTGAAAATAAATCCCAAAGCTTTTTAGGTGATTGTAATATTGAACTAAGGAATGAAATTTTATCATTTGAATCATTGTAAAGTTCAATCAGTGATGATCTTAAAACTAACTTTCTTTCATATGAGTGTAGATCGACGCTTGTTAGCGTTGATACATCGCATGGACTAATATCAATTGAATTTAGGAAGTCCTTTTCAATGTTCTTTAATGGAAGATTATAAGTCGTTATCTTCTTAGATTTACCACCCTCCATTACAAATATATAACTTGGCCATGCATTGGAGTCGTCATATTCTACATGGTCTGATATTTTCGAAAAGATCTCACACCATTGTATATATGCTTTTGATGAATTTGAAATGCTTTCAATTTCTTCTTGTTGCAGATTTTCTATGTAAAAGCCATCAATGTTTTCTTTGTTGTTTTTTATTCTTAACCTTAAAGCTTTGAAATAGTCATCAACAGAAGAATACCAGCATATATCTGTAGTTAATAATAGCGTTACTTTTGTTTGTTCTGCTCGTTTAGTTGTTTCTAATTCTAGACAGGCTATTTCTTGCAGACGAGTAATATCATCCTCTATCTTTGAATAAGAGGAATTATCAAAAACCCATACATGGTATGGGTTATCAAACTCAATCTTTATAACCTCTTGCTTGACCTTAAGCAGGAGGTTAATAATTTCTTGATTATTCATTTGCAAGTTCTTTTAATCGAGCAATGATTATTGGATCATCAATTTTTTGAGTCAGTTTCACTTCATTTGTTTCTGCGTCAAAAACGATAGGTCTATTTGATCCAGGAAGACCTATCTGATGTTTTTTTACACTCATTTTCGCAATGCTGGTTTCAATATCTAACCATTCATATTGTTTTTTATCACTTGCTGAAACTTCAAATTCTTCGTTAACTTCAAAACCATTTTCATTTACGAAATCGACAAAGGTATTTTTATGCTCTGCTAAATCTACAGGGATTATTGCGTCAATCTGCGTTTGAATCTTATCTAAAGTTATAGATTGACCACGTTTGCAATTATTAAATAATTCTTGAACCTTAGATTCTATTTTTTCTCGTAAAGCACGACCAAAATCTTTTTGATGAGAAAACTCTTCTAATGCTTTAATACATTGTTCGCTACTGGTTTTATTTGAAATAATATCTTCGGCACCTATTGATTCCGTAAAATATTTCCTAACATCACCAGTTCCGCGAATAAAGCAAAGGTTGTTTTTATCATCATCTTCGTCATCTTCTGACATGAACCTGGTTATATCAACTCTTGCACCCTGTAAAAACTTATCCAAATCAATAATATCGACAGGATTTAGTTGCAAGTTTTCTTTAAATCTTAATGCATCTGTATTTTTCAGCATTAAAACTAAAAGCCTTTCAAAGTCTTTATGTATATTACCTTCATCATCTTCATGTTGAAGCTGATAATGAGTAAACACCAGAATTGCACCATTACTTGCTCTGGATTGCTTCGCTGAGATGATTAATTTCTTTTGAATAAAGTCATCTACAAAAACTTCAAATGAGGTTCGTTTCTCTAAAAAATTAGTTAGCTTAGAGGGGAAAGAGCTTCCTGGATAAGGTTTTTGAAACTTAGCGTAAGACTTACTGCTTCTTTGAAATCTTGCATCTACTTTTGTTGTGAATGTGATTACCTCATCCTGATCACATGGCCAAAGGGCACCAAGCTTGTAGGACCAATCCTTCTGCTCGTCTTCAGGAGGTGTGATTCTAACTGCTATAGCATTCAAAACTTGTAAGGAAGTCAATGTAAGCCCCTAATCCATTGTTATCATTTACATTTTAAAAAATGTATCCTTACTTGCCATTTTAGCACACTTGAAAAAATGAACAATATACGCCCTCAAAAATTTATGATCTTGGTCAAAATAGGCAATTTTACTAAGAAGGATAGATAGTCATTATATTCAT
Source organism: Serratia nevei (assembly GCF_024160145.1). Taxonomy (GTDB): domain Bacteria; phylum Pseudomonadota; class Gammaproteobacteria; order Enterobacterales; family Enterobacteriaceae; genus Serratia; species Serratia nevei_A. Next base: position 59,993 of record NZ_JAMYWQ010000028.1, on the reverse strand, counting down.
ATTATTAAATCAAAATTAGATATAAGTACCTTAAGGAATATTATGTTAATTTAATCTATTTTCATGATTTTAAGTTTCAGAACAAATATTTGAATAATTGATAATTTAATGCTAATTAATATATGTAAACATGAATTAATTAAAGTGAGGTTTTATATGAATATGAAATTGAGTAAAAAAACCCTTTGTTTTATTATTGTAAATCTTATATCCATAATGACATTAAGTAGTCAGAATACATTTATTGCTTTTTTTAATGCAAGCGTTATATGGATTGATATAATACTTATCCCGATGATGATAGTTCTATTGTTTGATTTTTTTCTTGAAGAAGTATTTACGGTAAAATAATATAACTCTTTTCGTGAAGTTTAATTTTTTGAAGCTTTCTTTTTCAGTTTTTCGTTCCTTTAAGAAATCATGGAAGGTTAGTAAGATTTTAGAAATAAGACTGTTGGCAATAACCATAAATTTTAATACTATGAGAAAGAATGTGAGTCTATCCTTTTCTAATAAATCAGCCGGAGGTAATAGATCAAGATCTTTACTGCCTGTTAATAAATAAACCAATGCTACGACCCCGGCAGATAATGCTAAAATAAAATCATTAAAATACTTGTATGACTTTCTTATATAACAGACAAAATATGTTAATGATGATGTCATCAGTAATGTCGTACTCAAATAAGTCTTGGGGTATTCAGTAATCAAAGTTATGTTAAAAATAGCAGAAACTATAATGATAATGAAAAAAGTGCCTAAGATACTTAGAATTACTCTTGCAATAGTTCTAATATATTTTTTCTTGTTATTGTTCAATGTTAGTTCCCTCTGCCTACCTTAGAAGATTAACTTACCATACATCTTAATCGCTTTCCTACCCACCAGATTCTTTATAGTAAATAACGATATGTATCCCATCAGTAAACTAGAACCTACTAAGTAAACACTTTGTTCCTGAATTTCAAGAGTTTAATCACTGAAAAATGGTACTGCTGCATCATCGGCGTATGCGAATCGAGTTTATCGGTGCTATTCATGCGATTATTTTTCCAATCCATTGAATGTAAAGGGAACTGTGATTTTCATTGTCGTCATTCGCTATCACATTGTTTCAGCAGGCGCCGCCCCATTCAGCGCTTGCCGGGCGGCGCAAATCAAATCATCAAAACGCCAGACGGCGCGCCCAAACCTGAGGTTTGCACAGACGCTTATACTAGCCCAGCGGACAATCGGCTGTCACAGGTAAAAATGGGAAGCGTAGCGCAGGGCGGGTTTGCAACGAAGCGCGATTGTCGTTCGCCTGCGGGCAACAACGCAAGTCGCTGCCCGCAGTGAGGCGGCGAATTTATTGTGCGGCGGTAAGAGGCAGGGGCATGAAGTTATGTACAATCATTGATATAATCTCTTCAATGAATTTTCTTAACGGGGGGCGTCATGAGTAATATTAAAAAAGTGCCGGTGGGTTATGTTAAGCCATCTCGTACGGACATTGCTCGCTCAGTGGCGACATCAACCGCGGTTGAAACAGGTCAACCTTCAGCCAGAATTGAAGCCTCTTTAGAAGAAGTGCGTAAAAAATTCGCTCATCTGCGCCTTGCCTAATACTTTCTTAGTGCTTGGTTGACCCAGTGTTTCATCGGCTCGTAGTTCATGTTCATACCCGAGTGAATAGCCGAGATATATTGGGCTCTGTTTTGTTCCCAGCTTTGATAATCCAACGGTTTATGTCCACCCTGAACCGCCATCACATCGGCCAACAGCCGTGACAAACGGCCATTCCCTTCTCTGAAAGGGTGTAAGAGTATCAGTTCGACATGGATTATCGCGATCGCTTCTATCAGCTGTTCTTCGCTCATGTCCGAGCAAGGTGTGTAACTTGCCAGGTATTTCACTTCGAAATCGTCCAGTAGTTTGGGCAATCGCGTCGAAGGGGCAAACATGAAGCCTCCTTTGCTGATATTGACGGTTCTTGCTTGTCCGGCCCACGCATAAATATTGCCTAACCAGCGGTGATGCCATCCCTTAAGCATCTCGACGGTGATTCTTCCTAATGGAAAGTGCTGTTCGAAAACGGAACGGTAGAGCTGCTCCAGCAACACCAACTCGGCGCCGTCGAGTTCGTCGCTATCGGTGATGCCCAGCTTATTGACTAGAACTTGCTCGCCGGATCCTCTCTCATATTGACCTTCGCTGCTGGAAACATGGTATCGGCTCATGAATACGCTCGATGATAATGAGGTGGGGGATAAGGAAAGTATAATCAGCGATGTGTGGTGGAACAATTTAATTAAAATCAGTCTATTAAGTTAGAATTAATCATAGTTCTGATTAATGCCATCGAATTAAATATTTTCAATTCATTGGATGTTAACGATACAACGCAAGTCGCTGCCCGCAGAAACGGCGTAGAGTTTATTGCGCGGCGGCGAGAGGCAGGGGCAGTTGATAGAGGCGGAAGCTGTCGGGCACTTCGGTTTCGTGGCCGGGCAGCAGGCGGTGGCGGATGCGCGATTCGCTGACGAAGGCGCAGCCTTGTGGCGTGATGGTCAGATTGACCGGCGATTCCATGCCTTGGCGCAAGACCTCAAGCCGGTGCATGCCCGCTGCCTTGGGGGACGGGATCCGCAGGATCCGCCCTTGGCCGCTCTGGATCCCGTTTTCCAGCACGATCAGCGCGCCGTCCGGTGCCAATCCTATCCCGTCCGGATTTTCAATCAGGCGCGGCAGCTGCATTTCCGTCAGCTGCGGTTTTGGATCGTTATAGCTGAGGGTGTAGAGCTTACCGGTGCCGAAATTGGTGACTGCCATCAGCCGGTCGTCGAGCAGCACGATGCCGGCTGCGCCCAGCCCGCTGGGAGCCGTTAATTGCGCATCCTGAAACAGCGTACTGAATGCCGCTTCGCCCGGTCGCAGGCGCAGGATGCCGCCGCCGCGGGTTTCCGTCACGTACACCGTACCGTCTGCGCCGAGCACAATATCGTTGCCCATTTCTCCCGCCGGCAGCGCCAGGCTGCGGTTGAGGGTGCCATCCGCGACGTTCAGCGCATAGATGCGGTTGGCGCGCGCTTTGCCGCCGGAGAGAAAGTCCGGCGAATTGCCCCACAGCAGCCCGCGCCGTTCGTCCAGCCGCAGCGCGTTGGAGGCGAACACCGTGTCAGCGCCGGGGAAGAAGGTTTCCCACGCCTGACCCGGCCGTTTGCGCAGCACGTTGCCACTGGTGATCAGCCCGACATACAGCGTACCGTCCGCCGCGCGGGCGATGCCGTTGGGGTAAAGCGCGCCGGGCGGCAGCGTTATGCTGCTTTCCGTGCAGTCCGCGCGGGCGGCGGCCTGCGCCGGCGCGCTAAGGGTGAATGCGGCTGCGAGGGTGAACAACGCCGCTCGCGCGGTAACAGCGTAGGACATGTTTCTCTCCGGGAATGGGGGAAAAGGGGCTACCAGCGCTCGGGGCGGGCAGCGTGTGCCATTGGTGCCTCCAGCTCGGCCACGTCTTCCGGCGATAGCCTGAGGTCGAGCGCCGCCAGTGCATCCTGCAGATGGTGTGGCTTGGACATGCCCACCAGCGGCGACGCCACGCCGGGTTTGGCCAACAGCCAGGCCAGCGCGATCTGCGCCGGTGGAACGCCGTGCGCGGCCGCCACCTCCGCTACCGCAGCGACGGTGCGCTCCACCTCGTTTCTGCCGCCGTACCAACGGGGCGCCTGTTCGTCGGTGGCGGCGCGCAGCGTGCCGCCACTGCCGGAGCCGGCCAGCACGCCGCGGGCCAGCGGCGACCAGGGCGTCAGGCCAAGCCCCTCCTCCAGGCACAGCGGGATCAGCTCTTCTTCGTCTTCACGCGTCACCAGGTTGTATTGGCTTTGCAGCGAAATAAACGGCGCCAGGCGGTGCTGACGTTGAAAGGCCAGCATTTTCATCAGGCGCCAGGCGTGCAGTGAAGACGCGCCGAGATAGCGGATCTTGCCCGCCCGCACCAGGCCGTCGAGGGTGTCGGCGGTTTCTTCGATCGGCGTTTCGATGTCGAAGCGGTGCAGCACGAACAGATCAAGGTAATCCGTTCCCAACCGCTGCAAAGAGGCGTCGACGCTGTGCAGCAGGTGTTTGCGCGACAGCCCACGGCTGTTCGGCTGCGCGTCCATCGGAAAGTAGGCTTTGGTGGCGATCACCACGTCTTCACGCCGGGCGAACGCCTTCAGCGCGCGGCCGAGAATACGCTCGCTTTCTCCGCCGGAGTAAATGTTGGCGGTATCGAAAAAATTGATGCCCGCCTCCAGCGCCTCGCGGATAAAGGGGCGGGCTTCGTCTTCCTTCAGCACCCAGGGCCGCCAGGCCGGATCGCCGTAGGTCATGCCGCCCAGGCAGAGGCGGGACACCTGCAGGCCGCTGTCGCCAAGCCGAAGGTAGTTCATGGCGTCGTCCTCTCAGCGCATGCCGGCGATGGTGTAACCGCCGTCCACCAGCAGGCTTTGGCCGGTGATGAAGCGGGCTTCGTCCGTCGCCAGCCACAGCGCCACATCGCCGATGTCTTCGGATTCGCCCAGGCGGCCGGCGGGCGTGTGGGCGATAAAGGGCGCGAACGCCGCGCTGTCGGCCACGCTGCCGCGCGCCATCGGCGTGTCGATGATGCCGGGGTTGATGTTGTTGATGCGGATGCCCTGGCCGCTGTATTCGAGCGCCACCGCGCGGATCATCGCATCGAGCGCGCCTTTGCTGGCGGAATAGCTGGACGAACCGGCCAGCGCGCCGTGGGTCAGCCAGGAGGAGGTGTTAACGATCACGCCGCCTGAATGCTGCGCCAGGAAGGTTTCAATCTCGTATTTCATCGCCAGCCAGACGCCACGGAGGTTAATGGCGATCACGCGGTCAAAATCCTCGCTGCTCTGTTCGGTGATGGGGGCGAAGTTGCCGATGATGCCGGCGTTGTTGAAGGCGACGTCGAGCCGGCCGTAGTGGGCGGTCACCGTGGCGAGCAGCCTGCGGATGTCGTCTTCCTGGGAGACGTCGGCCACGATGGGCAGGGCGTCGCCGCCGGCGAGCGCGATGTCGCGCGCCGTGGCTTCGATTTCCGCCGCGCGTCGGCCGGCCAGCGCCACTTTGGCGCCTTCGCGGGCATAGGCCAGCGCGGCAGCGCGGCCGATACCGGTGCCGCCGCCGCTTACCAGCACGACTTTGTCAGCCAGACGGCGCGGCGTTTCATGGGTTGGATCTGTAGCATTAATCATCGCATCGATACCTGGTAATGGGTTCGATCGCAATGCTATGTTGTTAGATGACGGATAACTATCCGCTAAAAATTCATCTCACTATTAGATAATTTATATTAATAGCATGAAGAAACCCGAATTGTCCGGCCTGGCTGCCTTCGTGGCTATCGCCAGTGAACGCAGCTTCCGCCGCGCCGCCGCCCGGCTGGGCGTGACGCCGCCGACGCTGACCCACACCCTGCGCGAACTGGAAGCGCAGGTGGGCATTCGCCTGCTAAACCGCACCACCCGCAACGTCTCGCCGACGGAGGCCGGTGAGCATCTGTTGGCGCAGCTGGTGCCGGCCTTTACCGATATCGACGCCGCGCTGGAGAGCCTGAATGCGTTTCGCGAAGGGCCACGCGGCCTGGTGCGCATCAACGCGCCGCGTTCGGCGATCGATCTCGCCATCGTGCCGCATCTGGGGCGGTTGGCCAGCGAGTACCCCGGGATTACGCTGGAGGTGGTGGCGGACGAGGGGTTTGCCAACATCGTCGAGCAAGGCTTTGACGCCGGTATTCGGCTCGGCGAGGATCTGCACAATGATATGCGTGCGGTGCGCCTGACGCCGGATCTGCGTTTCGCCATCGTCGCCACGCCGGACTATTTTCAACGCCACGGCGAACCGATGCATCCGCAGGATTTGCTGCAGCACCGCTGCATCGGTTGGCGCAAGGCCTCTTCGGGCGAGCGCTACAAATGGGCATTTCAGCAGGGCGAGCAGCGATTTTCCGTGGCGGTCAACAGCCCGTTGATACTCGATGACGGCAGGATGATGGTGCAGGCGGCGCTGGCGCACGTCGGCATCGCTTTCGCCATCGAACAGGAGGTGGAAGAACACCTGGCGAGCGGGCGGCTGCGGCGGGTGTTGGCCGACTGGTGCGCGCCGTTTCCCGGTTTTTACCTCTATTATCCCAACCGCAGGAATCATTCCGTGGCGCTGAGCACGGTGATCGAGTTGCTGCGTCTGCCCACTTAGTCCTCGTCACCGGCCATCGCGTTCGGATGGTAGTAAGCGAATCAAGCTTGAACTATTTTTATTCCCCCTTCGTTTGTTCGGGCGCAAATAATCCCTTAAATTCACGGCGAGTTTATAACTGGCTGTTTATAATTGTTATTTGAGTGTTTATTGCGAATATTCCGAGTTTTTATCGGTTATTTGAGAGCCCGGTCACACTATTTTTTTATGTGAAATGTGAAGGGGGTCAAGCCGGCAGGTCAAGGAGAGACGGTTATTTTCCTCGCTGGCTTACCGATCCGTTTTTCATGCTCCGTATACTGTCTGCCACCAGGGCAACGTGACGGAAATTTTCATAAGGAATATGCGTGAAGCAATCGTGATTGCATCTGGCATACAAATAACACGGGGTTTTTTTGATTATCTGAGGTGCTTGGTATGGAAAAGAAAAAAATCTATCTGTTTTGTTCTGCCGGTATGTCCACTTCCCTGTTGGTATCAAAAATGAAGGCGCAGGCCGAGAAATACGAAGTGCCGGTGATCATCGCCGCCTATCCGGAAGCGCTGGCCGCAGAGAAAGGCGTTGAAGCGGATCTGATCCTGCTGGGGCCGCAGATTGCCTACACCTTGCCGGAAGTGCAAAAACAGCTGCCCAATAAACCCGTTGAAGTCATCGATCCGCTGCTGTACGGCAAGGTCGATGGGCTGGGCGTGCTGAAGGCTGCGGTGGCCGCTATCAAGAAAGCCAACCAATAACAGGAGGCCGCCGTGAATACCCTCATTGCCTCGCTCGAGAAGGTTATCCTGCCTTTCGCCGTAAAAATCGGTAAGCAGCCCCACGTCAACGCCATCAAGAACGGTTTTATCCGCCTGATGCCGCTGACCTTGACCGGGGCGATGTTCGTGTTGATCAACAACGTGTTCCTGAGCTTCGGCGAAGGATCGTTCTTCTATTCGCTGGGCGTGCGCCTGGACGTCTCCACCATCGAGACGCTGAACGGGCTGAAGAGCATCGGCGGCAGCGTTTACAACGGTACGCTGGGGATCATGTCCCTGATGACGCCGTTCTTTATCAGCATGGCGTTGGCCGAAGAACGCAAGGTCGATCCGCTGGCTTCGGCGCTGCTGGCGGTGGCGGCCTTTATGACCGTCACGCCGTTCAACGTCGGCGAGGCCTATGCGGTGGGCGCCAATTGGCTGGGCGGCGCCAACATCATTTCCGGCATGGTGATCGGGCTGGCGGTGGCCGAGATGTTCGCCTTCATTGTGCGGCGCAACTGGGTGATTAGCCTGCCGGACAGCGTGCCGGCTTCGGTGTCGCGCTCCTTCTCGGCGCTGATCCCCGGCTTCGTCATCCTTTCCATCATGGGGCTGGTGGCGTTCGCGCTGGCGCATTGGGGCACCAACTTCCACCAGATCATCATGGACGGCATTTCGGCGCCGCTGGCCAAGATGGGCAGCGTGGTGGGCTGGGTGTACGTGCTGTTCTCCTCGCTGCTGTGGTTCTTTGGGGTGCACGGCTCCATGGCGCTGGCGGCGCTGGACAGCGGCATCATGACGCCGTTCGCGCTGGAAAACGTGGAGCTGTACAACCAATACGGTTCGGTCGAAGCGGCGGTGGCCGCCGGCAAAGAGTTCCACATGTGGGCGAAGCCGTTCGTCGACTCCTACATTTACCTCGGCGGCACCGGCTCGACGCTGGGCCTGATCATCGCCATCTTCATCGCCTCGCGCCGCGAGGATTATCGCCAGGTCGCCAAGCTGGCAACGCCGTCCGGCATTTTCCAGATCAACGAACCGATTCTGTTCGGCCTGCCGGTGATCATGAACCCGGTGATGTTCATTCCGTTCATCCTGGTGCAGCCGGTGCTGACCATTATCACCTCGCTGGCTTATTACTCCGGGCTGATCCCGCCTATCACCAACATCGCGCCCTGGACCATGCCGGTCGGCCTGGGGGCATTCTTCAACACCAACGGCAGCATCATGGCCATGTTGCTGAGCCTGTTCAACCTGGCGGTCGCCACCGTGATTTATCTGCCGTTTGTGGCGATCTCCAACAAAGCGCAGAGCCAGATCGACGCGGCGACGGAAAGCGAAGAAGACATCGCCAAGGCGCTGAAATTCTAACTGTGGAACGGGGCGGCGCGGCCGCCCCGCGAGGGACGCGAGTATGGAATATCAATTTGCCGACGGGTTCTGGTGGGGCAGCGCCACCTCCGCGCCGCAGTCTGAAGGGGCGGCCGCGCGGGACGGCAAGAGCCGCAACATCTTCGACTATTGGTACGAGATCGCGCCCGAGCGCTTTCACGATCGGGTGGGGCCGGCCGAGGCCTCGACCTTTTACGACCATTTCCGCACCGATATCGGGCTGCTCAAAACGCTGGGCCACAATACCTTCAGAACGTCTATTTCGTGGTCGCGGCTGATCCCGGACGGCGACGGCGAGGTGAACCCGCAGGCGGTGGCGTTCTATAACGCGATGATCGACGAGCTGCTGGCGCAGGGCATCACCCCGTTTATCAATCTCTACCACTTCGATATGCCGCTGTGCATGCAGCAGCGCGGCGGCTGGGAAAGCCGGGCGGTGGTCGAAGCCTATGCGCGTTACGCCGATACCTGTTTCGGTCTGTTTGGCGATCGGGTCACCCACTGGTTCACCTTCAACGAGCCGATCGTGCCGGTGGAGGCCGGTTACCTGAATGACCTGCACTACCCTTGCGTGGTGGACTTCAAACGGGCGGTCACCGTGGCGTATCACAGCGTACTGGCGCACGCCATGGCGGTGCAGCGTTTCAGAGCGCGTGAGCGGCCGGGGAGCATCGGCATCATTCTGAATCTGAGCCCGACCTATCCGCGCTCCGACGCGCCGGAGGATCGGCAGGCCGCGCACGACGCCGATCTGCTGCTCAACCGCAGTTTCCTCGATCCTGTCGCCAAAGGGCGTTATCCGGCGGCGTTGCTGCAGCTGCTGGAGCGGCATGGGCTGATGCCCTGTTGCGAGCCGCAGGATGCGCAGTTGATTGAAGGCGGCGTGGTGGACATCCTCGGCGTCAACTATTACCAACCGCGCAGGGTGCAGGCGAAAGCGGGGCGCCGTGCCGAGGGGCCGATCGCCTCGCCGGAGGATTTGTTCAGTGACTATGCAATGCCGGGCCGCAAAATCAATCCGCACCGCGGCTGGGAGATCTACGAAAAGGGGCTGTACGACATCCTGATGGATCTGAAAGAGAACTACGGCAATCTGCCCTGTTATATTTCGGAAAACGGCATGGGCGTTGAGGGCGAAGAGGCGTTTATCGGCGCCGATGGACGGGTGGAGGACGATTACCGCATCGACTTTATTCGCGAGCACCTGAAGTGGCTGCACCGCGCGCTGGCGGAAGGCTCGCAGTGCAAAGGCTATCATCTGTGGACCTTTATCGACTGCTGGTCCTGGCTGAACGCCTACAAGAATCGTTATGGGCTGGTGCGGCTGGATCGGGCGGATCAGCGCCGCACCATCAAGAAAAGCGGCTACTGGTTTGCCGAGGCGGCCAGACGCAACGGATTTGACTAACGGGAGGCCGACGCCGTGTCCGATAACCGAATTTCGCTGAGTGCCAACGACGTGAAGCTGATTCGCGAGCAGGATTTCTTTAACTGCAAAGATTTTCACCTGTTTATCTACAACAAAGTGGAAAGCGCCACCGGGCTGCATCAGCACGACTATTACGAGTTCACCATCGTGCTGAGCGGCAAATGCTACCAGGAGATCAACGGCAAGCGGGTGCTGCTGGAACGCGGGGATTTCGTCTTTATCCCCATCGGCTCCTACCACCAGAGCTTTTACGAGTTCGGCGCGACGAAAATCTTCAACGTGGCGGTCAGCAAAGCGTTCTTTGAAGAGCACTATTTGCAGCAGCTGCCACGCTGCTTCGTCGCCTCGCAGGCCTACAGCCTGAGAAGCGAGTTTTTGGCCTATATCGAATCGGTAGTGAGTTCACCGCAGTTCCGCGAGGACGATTTCGCCGAATTTCTCGAAACGCTGACCTTTTATGTGATCAGCCGCATTCGCCATTATAAGGAAGAAAACGACGGCGGCGATGATATCCCGCAGTGGCTGAAGAACACCCTGGCCGGCATGCATGACAAGGCGATGTTCGGCGAAAGGGCGTTGGCGAACATGGTGGCGCTGTCGGGGAAAACCCAGGAGTACCTGACCCGGGCGATGCGGCGCTACTACCATAAGACGCCAATGCAGGTGATCAATGAGATCCGTATCAGTTTCGCCAAGACGCAGCTGGAGGTCACCAACTCTTCGGTTTCCGATATCGCCTTTGATTCCGGCTATGGCGATGTCAGCCTGTTCATTAAAAACTTCAAGCGGCTCACCGATGTGACCCCAGGCAACTACCGAAAAAAGTGTTACGGCCCTCTTTAGGGCCGCTCCCGATCAGTATCAACGCCGATATGCCGATGAGCTTCAGGCCGCCGGCCGGTTAGTCATTCGATTTTTACCTTAGCGAAGGGGAATGCCGCGCCGGTCGGCCGGGCTTCCCTTGCCAAAAATTCATCTCGCGGGAGCCACTATGGAAAAACTACTGATCGTGAATGCCGACGACTTCGGCCTGAGCAAAGGACATAACTACGGCGTTATCGAGGCGTATCAGCATGGCGTGGTTTCTTCTACCACGGCGATGGTGAACGGCGGCGGCGCCCAGCACGCGGCGGCGCTCAGCCGACAATATCCGGGGTTACCGATCGGGCTGCATTTCGTTTTGACCCATGGCAGGCCGCTGGGCGCCATGCCTTCGCTGGTCAACGAGCATGGCGAACTGGGTAAATGGCTGTGGCGCCGTGCCGAGGCCGGTGAGCTGCAGCTGGACGAGATTCAGGAGGAGCTGCAGCGCCAGTTCGCGCGGTTTGTGGCGCTGTTCGGCAGGCCGCCGACGCATATCGACAGCCACCACCATGTGCATATGCAGCCGCAGATTTACCCGCTGGTGGAGGCGTTTGCGCAGGCGCAGGGTCTGCCGCTGCGCCTCGATCGCGAAGAGGCGAAACGGCGTGATATTACGTTGCAGACGCCCTGCAGCACCGACGCGTTTGATGCGGGATTCTACGGCGAGACGATTTCTGAAGCCTTGTTCCTGCAGCGGTTGACGTGCGCCGACGAGCAGGGCGCCGAGTCATTGGAAATGATGTGCCACCCGGCGTTCCTCGACGCGACGATCCTGCAGAGCAAATACTGCCACCCGCGCCTCGTCGAGCTGGATGTGTTGACCGCGCCGACGCTGAAAGCGGCGATCGCCGAACGCGGTTTTATGCTGGGCTCCTTCCAGGATCTGTAGCGCCGCCGTTTACAGCATGGCGTGCGCCTTTTTCAGGCCGGTGTCCTCTTGCGGATCGGCGCCCTGAGGCAAGGGCTCAGCCTCCTGTTCTTCGGGCTGCGGCTCATCGACATCGGGCGCCGCTTCCGGCGGCGGCATGGTGTCGTGAATGATCTGTTCATCGAAGGTCGGATTGAGCGCCGGCGACAACGGCGAACTGGCGAGGCTGTCCGGCAGCGGAATGTGCGGCACCGGCGCGTCCTGCGCCAGCTGCGGTTCCTCGGCTTTCGCCGTGCGGCTGAGGGCCGCCAGCAGCACGCCGCACAGGGCGAAGAAGGCGTACAGGATATTGCCGCCAAGCGGCTCGATCAGCGCGCCGACTGCCAAGGGCCCGATGCTGGCGCCGACGCCGAATGCCATCAGCAGACAGGCGGCCAGCGAGACCCGGCGCTCCGGCTCAATCAGATCGTTGGCCAGCGCCACCGCCAGCGGGTAGAGCGTAAACTGCAGCATGCTGACGACGAACCCCACCGCCAGCAGCAGCGGGAAATCGATGTGCGGCAGCAGCGCCAGCGGCAGCGCCGCCACGATCAGCAAAATGGCGTTGAGGCGCATCAGCAAGGGGCGATTATAGCGATCCGACAGCCAACTGAGCGGGAACTGCGCCACCAGCCCGGCGAAGATGGCCAGCGCCATGAACAGGCCGGTTTGTTGAGTGGTTAAGGATTGCAGGCTGGCGTAGACCGGCGCCAGGCCGTAAAACGAGCCCACCACCATGCCGATCACCAACGTGGTGGCCAGCACCTTGGGAATGGCGCCGACAAAGTAGCGCAGCTCCATCGGCGCCGGCGACATGTGGCGCGCATTGGTGCGGGTGGTGAGGGCGATCGGCACCAGACAGAGCGCGAAGCACAGCGCGATCATCAGCAGCGTGGCAATGCCCAGGCTGCTTTGCAGCATCAGCACGATCTGGCCCAGCGACATGCCGAGATAGGTCGCCGCCATATAGAAGCCGAACACCCTGCCGCGCTGGTTGGATTCCGCCTGGTCGTTCAGCCAGCTTTCCAGCACCATGTACTGACACATCATGCACAGCCCGATCACCAGGCGCAGCGCGACCCAGGCGGGAATGAACTCCGTCAGGCCGTGCCCCAGCACCGCGGCGGTGATGATGCCGGCGCAGGCCACGTAGGCGCGGATATGCCCGACGCGGGCGATGAGAAAGTGGCCGACCTTGCCGCCGATCACCAGCCCGATGTAGTTGGCGGCGATGATGGCGCCGATCAGCGCGCTGCTGACGTGGATGGAGGCCAGCCGCAGCGAGACGTAGGTGGTGAGCAGGCCCGAGCCCAACAGCAGCAGCAGGGTGGTGGTGTACAACGGCAAGAATACGCCCAACGTTTTTTTCACGCTATCGTCCTAATCTCTTCGGGTGCGCCCTGAGGCTGCCGCCGCCGCGTGCCGCCTCCGTGATGTTCCTTGTGCTGGTGCGCCGCCGCTCGCTGGGGCGCTTCTTTTGATACTAGCAGCTTGGCCGGGCGCTTAAAACCGCACCTCCTGCGAGGCGCTGCGCATTTCCGCGCGTCGGCCGCCGCGTCGCCTTGATAAATGCTACTATCGGGCGCATATACCTGAATTCGCGAAGGAGGGGTTATGAGTGAAAACCAACTGCGCCGGCTCAGCGTGCTGGTGGGGGAAAAACTGAAGGCCCATGGCCGCTGGATCACCTGCGCGGAATCCTGTACCGGCGGCGGTATCGCCAAGGCCATTACCGATATCGCCGGCAGCTCTGCCTATTTCGATCGCGGTTTCGTCACCTACAGCAATGCGGCGAAGCATGACCTGTTGGGGGTGAGCGAAGCCACGTTGGCGGCGCACGGCGCGGTCAGCGAAGAGGTGGTGCGCGAGATGGCGATAGGCGCGCTGCGGGCGGCGCAGGCCGATCTGGCGCTGTCGGTGAGCGGCATCGCCGGCCCGGACGGCGGCAGCGCGGAAAAGCCGGTCGGTACCGTGTGGTTCGGCTTCGCCGGCAGCGATGGCCGGGGGCTGTCGCGCAAGATGCAATTCGAGGGCGACCGCGACGCGGTGCGGCTGCAGGCGACGATTTTCGCGCTGCAAACCGCCATCGACGAATTTTTGTAAATTAGGCTTGATACTGTATGACCATACAGTATAATTAGTGACATTTCCTGCACAACATACATTCAGTGGCAGTGTGGGGTAACACCGGCATTGCGAAACGAAGGAGCAAAAATGGCTATTGATGAGAACAAGCAAAAGGCGTTAGCTGCGGCACTGGGCCAGATTGAGAAACAGTTCGGCAAAGGCTCCATCATGCGCCTGGGTGAAGACCGCTCCATGGACGTGGAAACCATCTCCACCGGCTCACTGTCACTCGATATCGCTCTGGGCGCCGGCGGCCTGCCGATGGGCCGTATCGTTGAAATCTACGGCCCGGAATCCTCCGGTAAAACCACCCTGACGCTGCAGGTGATCGCCGCTGCGCAGCGCGAAGGCAAAACCTGTGCGTTCATCGATGCCGAGCACGCGCTGGATCCTATCTATGCGAAAAAGCTGGGCGTCGATATCGACAACCTGCTGTGCTCCCAGCCGGACACCGGCGAGCAGGCGCTGGAAATCTGTGATGCGCTGACCCGCTCCGGCGCGGTTGACGTCATCATCGTCGACTCCGTGGCGGCGCTGACGCCGAAGGCAGAAATCGAAGGTGAAATCGGCGATTCGCACATGGGCCTGGCGGCACGCATGATGAGCCAGGCGATGCGTAAGCTGGCCGGCAACCTGAAAAACGCCAATACCCTGCTGATCTTCATCAACCAGATCCGTATGAAAATTGGTGTGATGTTCGGCAACCCGGAAACCACGACCGGCGGTAACGCTCTGAAGTTCTACGCTTCCGTGCGTCTGGATATCCGCCGCATCGGTGCCATCAAAGAGGGCGACGAAGTGGTGGGCAGCGAAACCCGCGTGAAAGTGGTGAAGAACAAAATCGCTGCGCCGTTCAAGCAGGCTGAGTTCCAAATCATGTACGGCGAAGGCATCAACAGCCGTGGCGAGCTGGTCGATCTGGGCGTGAAGCACAAGATGATCGAAAAAGCCGGCGCCTGGTACAGCTATAATGGCGAGAAGATCGGTCAGGGCAAGGCGAATGCCTGTAACTTCCTGAAAGAAAACCCGGCTATCGCCGCCGAGCTGGATAAGAAGCTGCGTGACCTGCTGCTGCACAGCGGCGGTGAACTGGTGGCCGCTTCCGGTGACGACTTCGAAGACGATGAAGCGGAAACCAGCGAGCAGTTCTAATCGCTGAAGATGTGCGCCGCCGCTCCTGTGGCGCATATCCTATAAATTCAGGCTTGAATGATGAATGATTTGCTAAGCCGCGCCATGCGCCTGCTGTCGCAACGCGATCATAGTGAAGCTGAACTGCGCCGCAAACTTGCGGCGCAGCCGTTTGTGGCGAAAGCCCGTTTTGGCGGCAAGGGGCCACATGCGCCAGCCTCAGCGCCGGTGGCTGAAGAGCCGGTGGATCCTGCGCTGATTGAGCAGGTTATCGCCTACTGCTATCAGCATAACTGGCTGGACGATAAGCGTTTCGCCCGTAGCTACATCGGCAGCCGCAGCCGCAAGGGGTATGGCGCACAGCGCATCCGCAGCGAACTGATGCAAAAGGGTGTCGACAAAGCGCTGGTGCAGGACGCGCTGGCGGACTGCGACATCGACTGGTGTGAACAGGCAAAACAGGTGGCGCAGCGAAAATTCGGCGATGCGTTGCCGACCGACTGGAAAGATAAAGCCAAAGTGCAGCGCTATCTGCTCTATCGCGGCTTCTTCCATGAAGAAATTCAGTCAATTTACCGTGATTTTGCGCAATGAGCGCACACGGGGTTTTACTTCCCTCTGAAGAAAATTTATCTTATCCCCACTTTTTGTTCGTGAGCTGGTTGTCATCGTCGGGATGACGCGTCACCGGCTCACGTGTCGTTATTCTAGCCTTTCCAGGAAAATTATGAGCAAGAGCACCGCTGAGATCCGTCAAGCGTTTCTCGATTTCTTTCATAGTAAGGGTCACCAGGTTGTAGCAAGCAGCTCCCTGGTGCCTAACAATGATCCGACATTGCTGTTTACCAATGCCGGCATGAACCAATTTAAGGATGTTTTCCTGGGGCTGGACAAACGCGCCTATTCCCGCGCCACCACCTCGCAGCGCTGCGTGCGCGCAGGCGGCAAGCATAACGACCTGGAAAACGTCGGTTATACCGCTCGCCACCACACCTTCTTTGAAATGCTGGGCAACTTCAGCTTCGGCGACTACTTCAAGCATGATGCGATCAGCTACGCGTGGGAACTGCTGACCGGTGAAAACTGGTTCAACCTGCCGAAAGAGCGGCTGTGGGTCACCGTGTATGAAACCGATGACGAAGCGTTCGACATTTGGCAGAAGCAAATCGGCGTACCGGCCGAGCGTATCATCCGCATCGGCGACAACAAGGGCGCACCTTTCGCGTCCGATAACTTCTGGCAGATGGGCGACACCGGCCCATGCGGCCCGTGCACCGAAATCTTCTACGATCACGGCGATCACATCTGGGGCGGCCCTCCTGGCAGCCCGGAAGAAGACGGCGACCGCTACATCGAGATCTGGAACATCGTTTTCATGCAGTTCAACCGCCAGTCCGACGGCACCATGCTGCCGCTGCCGAAACCTTCGGTGGATACCGGCATGGGCCTGGAGCGCATCGCGGCGGTGTTGCAGCATGTGAACTCCAACTATGAAATCGATCTGTTCCGTACTCTCATCGCCGCCGTGGCGAAAGTGACCGGTGCGACCGATCTGGACAACAAATCCCTGCGCGTTATCGCCGACCACATCCGTTCCTGCGCCTTCCTGGTGTCGGACGGCGTGATCCCGTCTAACGAAAACCGTGGCTACGTGCTGCGCCGCATCATTCGTCGCGCGATTCGCCACGGCAACATGCTGGGCGCGAAAGACACCTTCTTCTACAAGCTGGTGGCGCCACTGATCGAAGTGATGGGCCCGGCGGCCGACGAACTGAAACGCCAGCAATCGCTGGTGGAGCAGGTGCTGAAAACCGAAGAAGAGCAGTTTGCCCGCACGCTGGAGCGTGGTCTGGCGCTGCTGGACGAAGAGCTGGCTAAGCTGCAGGGCGATACCCTGGATGGCGAAACCGCTTTCCGTCTGTACGATACCTACGGTTTCCCGGTCGATCTGACCGCTGACGTTTGCCGCGAGCGCGGCCTGAAAGTTGACGAAGCGGGCTTTGAACACGCGATGGAGGCGCAGCGCCGCCGTGCGCGCGAATCCAGCGGCTTCGGTGCCGACTACAACAGCCTGATCCGCGTGGACGGCAGCAGCCAGTTCAGCGGTTACGATCACGACGAGCAGCAGGCGACGGTCATCGCGCTGTTCCGCGACGGCCAGCCGGTCGAGCAGATCAACGCCGGCGAAGAAGCGGTGGTGGTGCTGGATGAGACACCGTTCTACGGCGAATCCGGTGGCCAGGTCGGCGATAAAGGCGTGCTGAAAGCCGCCGGCGCAGAGTTTGTAGTCAACGACACCCAGAAATACGGCCAGGCTATTGGCCACCAGGGCAAACTGGCGCAGGGTTCGCTGAAGCTGAACGATCGCGTGGATGCGCAGATCGACGCTGAGCGCCGCAACAGCATTCGTCTGAACCACTCCGCGACTCACCTGCTGCACGCCGCGCTGCGCCAAACGTTGGGCGACCACGTTGCGCAGAAAGGCTCGCTGGTTAACGACAAATACCTGCGTTTCGACTTCTCGCACTTCGAAGCGATGAAGCCGGAGCAAATCCGCGCGGTGGAAGACCTGGTGAACCAGCAGGTGCGTCGTAACCTGCCGGTACAGACCGAGCTGATGGCGTTGGAAGATGCCAAAGAGAAGGGCGCGATGGCGCTGTTCGGCGAGAAGTACGATGACAACGTGCGCGTACTGACCATGGGCGACTTCTCCACCGAGCTGTGCGGCGGTACTCACGCCAGCCGCACCGGTGATATCGGCCTGTTCCGCATTCTGAGCGAGTCGGGCACCGCGGCGGGCATTCGCCGTATTGAAGCGGTGACCGGCGCAGGCGCTATCGCCACGCTGCACCAGCAAAGCGATTTGTTGCAAGACGTTGCGCAGCTGGTTAAGGGCGACAGCAACACCCTGACCGATAAAGTGCGCTCGGTGCTGGATCGCACCCGCGCGCTGGAAAAAGAACTGCAGCAGCTGAAAGATCAGCAGGCGGCGCAGGAAAGCGCGTCGCTGTCCAGCCAGGCAAAAGTGGTTAACGGCGTGAAGCTGTTGGTCAGCCAGTTGGACAATGTCGAAGCCAAAATGCTGCGCACCATGGTGGACGACCTGAAAAATCAATTGGGTTCGGCCATCATCGTGTTGGCAACGACGGCGGATGACAAAGTCAGCCTGGTTGCAGGCGTGACCAAGGATCTGACTGACCGCGTGAAAGCCGGCGAGTTGATCGGCAACGTGGCGCAGCAGGTCGGCGGCAAGGGCGGCGGTCGCCCGGATATGGCGATGGCGGGGGGGACGGATATTAACGCCCTGCCAGCGGCGTTAAACAGCGTAGAAGCCTGGGTGGCCTCGAAGCTGTGAATATAAATAAATAGCACGGACAAACGCCATAATACTTTGTTGATTATGGCGTTTTCATACTGTGCTAACACAATTTAGTTACAATTGCGGGAACAAAGTTTTTCAGGTCGGCTAAACTTACCATTATCTGAGGTGGGACCAAGTCTGCTTACACTTATTGTGGGTTGCGCGGCTTACGTTTTCACCACATATGATGGATAATGACGGGGAAACTGAGAGACCCGACTCTTTTAATCTTTCAAGGAGCAAAGAATGTTAATTCTGACTCGTCGAGTTGGTGAAACCCTCATGATTGGCGATGAGGTTACGGTCACTGTGCTAGGGGTAAAAGGCAACCAGGTGCGTATTGGTGTGAACGCCCCCAAAGAGGTTTCGGTTCACCGTGAAGAAATCTATCAGCGCATTCAGGCAGAGAAGTCTCAGCAGACGACTTACTGATTCCGAAGCAGCGTCTCGTTGCCAGACGAGACGCTACTGCATTGTTTTACCCACTTCCTTCGCTCTCCCCCTTCTTTTTCGTGATTATTTTCCCGGTTAGTTTTCCGCTTTGTTGCTATAGACGCTGCGGTTGCCTGTTGATAAAACGCCCTTTTTGCCGTGAAATCGCCCATGTTGAGTGTGAATTGTGCAAACGCGCATGAGTTGGGAAAAATTGTTTGACTTAAAAGTCGGAGAAAGTAATATGTGCGCCACGCAGTGCCGATGAGCTTCTCTAAAGCAAGTCAGGCACAATTCGAAAGAAGCGTTTGGTGAGGTGGCCGAGAGGCTGAAGGCGCTCCCCTGCTAAGGGAGTATGCGGTCAAAAGCTGCATCCGGGGTTCGAATCCCCGCCTCACCGCCATTTGCATCCGTAGCTCAGCTGGATAGAGTACTCGGCTACGAACCGAGCGGTCGGAGGTTCGAATCCTCCCGGATGCACCATATTAGCCGTATGGTAGAGTTGGGAACAAAGTACCATAGGGTATCAAAGAATTACTGTGCATCCGTAGCTCAGCTGGATAGAGTACTCGGCTACGAACCGAGCGGTCGGAGGTTCGAATCCTCCCGGATGCACCATTCTTCACTTCCCGTATCGCGAAGAGCAATCTTCAGGCGGACAGTAAAAAAGAAAGTGTCCCTTAGGGAGGATAACGTTGCTTTAGCAACGGCCAGAAGGGTGAGGCGCTAGCGCCGAATCATCCTCCCGGATGCACCATTCTTTAAGTCTGGCTTCATTAGCGAAGCAGGCAAGCAGTAAAAACAGTAATGCATCCGTAGCTCAGCTGGATAGAGTACTCGGCTACGAACCGAGCGGTCGGAGGTTCGAATCCTCCCGGATGCACCATCTAAGAGAAACCCGCTTCGGCGGGTTTTTCGCTTTTCAGCTTTTTCCATCCTCCTTTTTCCCTTTGCGCCCGATCGGGCACAGCACATTCCGTTATGACGCAGTCAGCGACAACCCAACGGCTTTACGCTAAAGTAGTTTTCTTTCCTCCACGATCATGGAGTAACGATGTACGACCGCTATCAGGGTCTTATTTTCGACATGGACGGCACGATTCTGGACACCGAGCCAACGCACCGCAAAGCGTGGCGTGAAGTGCTGTCCCGTTATGGCATGACGTTTGATGAAGCGGCCATGGTGGCGCTGAGCGGTTCACCGACCTGGCGCATCGCGCAGGCGATTATCGCCAGCCATCAGGCCGATCTCGATCCCCATCACCTGGCCGCGGAGAAAACCCGCGCGGTGGAAGCGATGCTGTTGGACAGCGTGCGTCCATTGCCACTGATCGAGGTGGTGAAGTCCTATCACGGCCGCCGTCCGATGGCGGTCGGTACCGGCAGCGAGCACCGCATGGCGGAAATGCTGCTGCGTCATCTCGGCCTGTTCAACTGCTTCGACGCGATCGTCGGTGCGGACGACGTACAGCGCCATAAACCGGAGCCGGACACCTTCCTGCGCTGTGCCGAACTGATCGGCGTGCCGCCGGAAAAATGCGTGGTGTTTGAAGACGCCGATTTCGGCATTCAGGCGGCGAAAAGTGCCGGTATGGCTGTGGTAGACGTTCGTACGCTGTGAGTAGTACGCTAGCCGTAATATCGTTATTTGGCAGCAGTTTCCTCAGTGCGACGCTGCTGCCGGGAAATTCAGAAATCGTTCTGGTCGCCTTGCTGACCCAGAGTCACGTCTCGCCGGAGTTGCTGGTGCTGGCCGCGACCCTGGGCAACACGCTGGGTGGCTTGACCAATGTCATTATCGGGCGCCTGTTACCGGCGTTGAAACCACAGCGGGGGCTGGCAACGGCGCTCGGGTGGCTGCAACGCTTCGGCCCGGCTGCGCTGCTGCTCAGCTGGGTGCCGGTGGTGGGCGATTTGTTGTGCGTGTTGGCAGGTTGGCTACGCATGCCCTGGGGCTCTGTCGCGCTGTTTCTGTGTATCGGAAAGGCGCTGCGTTACATCATTTTGGCTATGATAACGGTACAGGGCATCGCCTGGTGGCAGTAACCAAGTGAATATAACTCAATATTCTCTCGGGTGCGGATTCAGTATGCTTACGAGTTATTGTTTTTAGAAGCGGGAGGTCAATTTGATCCCGGACGTATCACAGGCGCTTTCTTGGTTGGAAGCCCATCCTCAGGCATTAAAAGGCATTCGTCGTGGCATCGAGCGTGAAACGCTGCGGGTCAAGGCGGACGGCACCTTGGCGACCACCGGGCATCCGGAAAAGCTGGGCGCGGCATTGACGCACCACTGGATCACCACGGACTTCGCCGAAGCGCTGTTAGAGTTCATTACGCCGGTTGATGACAATATCGATCACTTGCTGACGTTCCTGCGCGATATTCATCGCTACGTGGCGCGTAATATTGGCGATGAGCGCATGTGGCCGCTCAGCATGCCGTGCTTTATTGAAGCCGAGCAGGATATCGAGCTGGCGCAGTTCGGTTCGTCGAACATCGGCCGCATGAAGACGCTGTACCGCGAAGGGTTGAAGAATCGCTACGGCGCGCTGATGCAGACCATTTCCGGCGTGCATTACAACTTCTCGCTGCCGCTGGAGTTTTGGCAGGCCTGGGCCGGCGTGCAGGACGCAGAAAGCGGTAAAGAGCAGATCTCGGCGGGGTATTTCCGCCTGATCCGCAACTACTACCGTTTCGGCTGGGTGATCCCGTATCTGTTCGGCGCATCGCCGGCCATTTGTTCTTCGTTCCTCAAAGGGCGTGAGACCAGTCTGCCGTTCGAGCGCACCGAGCAGGGGATGTGCTACTTGCCTTACGCCACCTCGCTGCGTCTGAGCGACCTGGGTTACACCAACAAGTCGCAGAGCAATCTGGGCATCACCTTCAACGATCTGCACAGCTATGTGGCCGGTCTGAAGCGGGCGATCGCCACGCCTTCCGAAGAGTTCGCCAAGCTGGGCGTGAAAGAGGGCGATCGCTACCTGCAGCTGAACAGCAACGTGCTGCAAATCGAGAACGAGCTGTATGCGCCGATCCGGCCGAAGCGCGTGACCCAAAGCGGCGAGACGCCGTCAGACGCGCTGCTGCGCGGCGGCATCGAATACATCGAAGTGCGTTCGCTGGACATCAACCCGTTCTCGCCGATCGGCGTGGATGCGGTGCAGGCGCGTTTCCTGGATCTGTTCCTGGTGTGGTGCGCGCTGGCCGATGCGCCGGAGATGAGCAGCGATGAACTGCTGTGCACGCGCAAGAACTGGAATCGGGTAATTCTTGAAGGGCGCAAGCCGGGCCAGACCATCGGCATCGGTTGCGACGCCAGCCGAGAACCGCTGGAGAAAGTGGGCAAGGCGCTGTTTGACGATTTGCTCCGGGTGGCGGAAGTGTTGGACGGCGAAGCCGGCAACCGCCAATACCAGCAGGTGTGCGATGAGCTGGTCGCCGCGTTCGACGATCCTGAGCTGACCTTCTCCGCGCGCATTCTGAAGGCGATGAAGGCGGAAGGCACTGGGCGCGTCGGGTTACAGCTGGCGGAGCAGTATCGCCAGACATTGCTCGAAGAGCCGTTGGAAATCCTGAACGAAGCCGAGCTGGATAAAGAGCGGGAAGCCTCGTGGCAGCGTCAACGCGACATGGAAGCCAATGATACGCTAAGCTTTGAAGCGTTCCTGAAGCAAAACGGCGGAAGCTGAAAAAGAAAAAGGCCACATCAATGTGGCCAAATATGCATCTCTGATGACAGGGATGATGATAACAAATGCGCGTCTTTCACATACTCAGACTCGCAGGGTTGGAAAAGGTTTCCCGGTTAGGAAAAAAAGTTTCGAAATAAATGCTCTTTTACGAGGAGGTAGCGAAATGCCATTGCTGGATAGCTTTACCGTCGATCATACCCGTATGGCAGCCCCGGCTGTCCGCGTTGCCAAAACCATGAAAACCCCTCATGGCGATACCATCACGGTGTTTGATCTGCGCTTTTGCCGCCCGAACCTGGAAGTGATGCCCGAGCGCGGTATTCATACGCTGGAGCACCTGTTCGCCGGCTTTATGCGTGACCACCTGAACGGCCAGGGCGTGGAGATTATCGATATCTCCCCGATGGGCTGTCGTACCGGTTTTTACATGAGCCTGATCGGCGTGCCGGAAGAGCAGCGTGTCGCCGATGCATGGAAAGCGGCGATGGCCGACGTGCTGAAAGTGACCGACCAGCGCAAGATCCCTGAGCTGAACGAATACCAGTGCGGCACTTACCATATGCACTCGCTGGAAGAAGCACAGGAGATCGCCAAGCACATCCTGGATAACGACGTGGTGGTGAACCACAACGACGAGCTGGCGCTGCCGAAAGAGAAGCTGCAGGAACTGCATATCTAGCCGCGAGTTTCCCGCAGAAAGTAAAAAAGACGCGATTTCGCGTCTTTTTTACTTTCAGGCCGGTGGTCAGTGATGGCCGACGCTGGACTGCAGCGAGGTGATCGGCGTGACCCGCACCTGTTTGATCATGTTGCCCTGCACGTCGAGGATGTCGATATCGTAATGGCCGATACGCACCCGGGTGCCGGTCTCAGGGATCTCTTCCAGCTCTTCGAGCAGCATGCCGTTGACGGTGCGGGCTTCGCTGGCCGGTAGAGTCCAGTTGAAGGCCTTGTTCAGCTCGCGCACGTTGGCGGTGCCATCGATCAAGACCGATCCGTCGCTCTGCGGCGTGACCTCTTCCGCCAGCGTCGGTGACATTGAGGTGGTGAAGTCGCCGACGATCTCTTCGAGAATGTCTTCCACCGTGACCAGGCCCTGAATGTCGCCGTACTCGTCGACCACGATGCCGACCTTCTCCTTGTTGCGCTGGAACTTCACCAGCTGCACGTTGAGCGGCGTGCCTTCCGGCACGAAGTAGATCTCATCGGCGGCGCGCAGCAGGTTCTCTTTGTTGAACTCTTTTTTCTCGGTCATCAGGCGGTAGGCTTCGCGCACGCGCAACATGCCGATCGCGTCGTCCAGCGAGCTGCGATACAGCACGATGCGGCCGTGCGGCGAGTGGGTCAGCTGGCGCATGATCGATTTCCAGTCGTCGTTGACGTCGATACCGACGATCTCGGTGCGTGGCACCATGATATCGTTGACCGTCACCTTTTCCAGATCCAGCACCGAGATCAGCATGTCCTGATTGCGGCGGGAGATTTGCGACTGGGATTCGCGCACGATGGTGCGCAGCTCATCCTTGCTGACGGCGTCGCTGATGCGCACGTTGGTGCGAATGCCGAACAGGCGCAAGGCCAGGCTGGTGATGCCGTTGAGCAGCCAGACCAGCGGGAACATCACCTTTTGCAACGGCGCCAGCAGGAAACTGCTGGGGAAAGCGATGCGTTCCGGGTAGAGCGCGGCGAAGGTCTTCGGCAGCACTTCGGCGAACAGCAGCACGGCGAAGGTCAGCACGCCGGTGGCGATCGCTACGCCAAGATCGCCATACAGCCGCATGCCGACAATGGTCGCCAGCGCCGAGGCGAGGATGTTGACCAGGTTGTTGCCGATCAGCACCAGGCCGATCAGTCGATCCGGTTTTTGCAGTAACTTTTCCACCCGACGCGCCGAGCGGTTGCCCTGTTTGGACAGGTGACGCAGGCGATAGCGATTGAGCGTCATCATGCCGGTTTCGGAGGCGGAGAAGTAAGCGGAGACCACGATCATGATCACCAGGATAATGATGAGGGTCCCCGTCGACACATGCTCCAATGCAGTATTCCTTATAGAGTGGGAGAATTGAACCGGGCTGGCTTAGTGCACCATTACCTGCTGAATCAGACGGCTGCCGAAGTAGGCGAGCGTCAGCAGGAAGGCGCCGGCGAAGCTGAACCAGACGACGCGGCGGCCGCGCCAGCCTTCGTGGTAATGGCCCCACAACAGCACGATATACACGAACCAGGCCATGATCGACAGCACGGCTTTATGCACGTTCTCTTTGCTGAACAGATTATCCATGTACAGCAGGCCGGTGCACAGGGTGAGCGTCAACAGCACCACGCCGATCTGGGTGATATGGAACATCTTGCGCTCGATGCTCATCAGCGGCGGCATGTCGGCGCTGAAGGTCAGCTTCTTGTTTTTCAACAGGTAGTCGAGCCAGGCGAGCTGCAAGGCGTAAAGTGCGGCGATGATCAGGGTGGCGTAAGAGAACAGCGCCAGACCGATATGCACCATCAGTTCCGGGCTGGCCTCCAGGTGAGTGATGAACTCGCCGGGCATAAAGCTGGCAAAGGCCAGGTTGATCATCGCGAAGCTGTAGACGATCGGCAGCAGGAACCAGCCGCGATCGCGCGAGGCGACGAAGGTCATCACCGAGCAGATGATCAGGCTGACGATGGAACCAATGTTCAACAGGCTGAGATTCTGCCCGGTGCTGACGTCAAAGATGCGCTGCTGCAGCGCGATGGCGTGGCAAATCAGCGCCACTACCGCCGAGACGAGAGCAAGCCGACGGTATGCGCTGTTCTTCCGCAACAAGCTGGGAATGATCAGTCCAAGGCTGAGCAGGTAGGCCATCAAAGCCACAATGGAGAAAACTGGCATAGCGTTTAATTTTGCTTCGGCGTGGTTAATTGGAGTGTCAGTATAACGTTGCGCGCGTTTCACTCCAACCTATCTCCAACGCTGAGGCAGAGATCCGGCGCGCTTCGTGTTATCATCGGCGCAATTGTGTCGCCGGAGCGGCCTGTCATTACACGTTGAGCATGAGACGATGTTTGAAAATTTAACCGATCGATTGTCGCGCACGTTGCGCAATATCAGCGGCCGCGGGCGGCTGACCGAAGAGAATATCAAGGACACCCTGCGTGAAGTGCGCATGGCGTTGCTGGAAGCGGACGTTGCGCTGCCAGTGGTGCGCGACTTCATCAGCCGCGTCAAAGAGAGCGCGGTCGGCCATGAAGTCAACAAGAGCCTGACGCCGGGGCAGGAGTTCGTCAAGATCGTCAAGGGCGAGCTGATTGCCGCGATGGGCGAAGTGAACACCGAGCTGAACCTGGCGGCCCAGCCGCCGGCGGTGGTGCTGATGGCGGGCCTGCAGGGTGCCGGTAAAACCACCAGCGTCGGTAAGCTCGGCAAATTCCTGAAGGAAAAGCAGAAGAAGAAAGTGTTGGTGGTGTCTGCGGACGTTTATCGCCCGGCGGCGATCAAACAGCTGGAAACGCTGGCGGAAGGCGTCGGCATCGACTTCTTCCCGTCCGACGTCAAAGAAAAACCGATCGACATCGTCAATCGCGCGCTGCAACAGGCCAAGCTGAAGTTTTATGATGTGCTGATCGTTGATACCGCCGGCCGTCTGCACGTTGACGAAGCGATGATGGACGAGATCAAACAGGTGCACGCGGCGATCAAGCCGGTGGAAACCCTGTTCGTGGTCGACGCCATGACCGGCCAGGATGCCGCCAATACCGCCAAGGCGTTTAACGAAGCGCTGCCGCTGACCGGCGTGGTGCTGACCAAGGTCGACGGCGACGCGCGCGGCGGTGCCGCGCTGTCCATCCGTCATATCACCGGCAAGCCGATCAAATTCCTCGGCGTGGGCGAGAAGACCGAAGCGCTGGAGCCGTTCTACCCGGATCGCGTGGCATCGCGCATCCTGGGCATGGGCGACGTGCTGTCGCTGATCGAAGATATCGAAAGCAAGGTCGACCGCGAGCAGGCGGAGAAGTTGGCCAACAAGCTGAAGAAGGGCGACGGTTTCGATCTGACCGACTTCCTGGAGCAGCTCAAGCAGATGCGCAACATGGGCGGCATGGCCAACATGCTGAGCAAGCTGCCGGGTGCCGGCCAACTGCCGGACAACGTCAAGTCGCAGATGGACGACAAAGTGCTGGTGCGCATGGAGGCGATCATCAACTCGATGACGCTGAAAGAGCGCGCCAAACCGGAAATCATCAAGGGCTCGCGCAAGCGCCGCATCGCGATGGGGGCCGGCATGCAGGTGCAGGACGTCAACCGCTTGCTGAAGCAGTTCGACGAAATGCAGCGTATGATGAAGAAGATGAAGAAAGGCGGTATGGCGAAGATGATGCGCGGCATGAAAGGCATGATGCCGCCGGGCTTCCCTGGCCGCTGACGGGCTCCCGCACGCCGAGTGCGGGCGCTTTCAGCATTCGCCGTTCGCGGTGAAAACCGCCCGAAATTTGACAGGCTGCAAAAGTTGTCCCCCGCAATCGACGCTTTAGATTGCTTTTTGCGCCAAAATGAGTAAAATTTTCGGGCTTTTTATATTGCAACCGGGCCCCGTCCCTCAATGGGGCCCGGCTGTTTTATTAACTAAAGAGGATGTTATGGTAACAATTCGTTTGGCACGTGGCGGCGCTAAAAAGCGTCCGTTCTATCAAGTAGTAGTGACCGACAGCCGCAACGCTCGTGATGGTCGTTTCATCGAGCGCGTAGGCTTCTTCAACCCGATCGCATCCGGTCAGGCTGAAGCACTGCGTCTGGACCTGGACCGCATCGAGCACTGGGTGGGTCTGGGTGCAACCGTTTCTGATCGCGTTCACGCGCTGATCAAAGACGCTAAGAAAGCAGCTTAATCTGTCGCGGTGGTGGCAATGAGCAAGCAACTCAAACCGGTAGCGCCGATCGCGCCGATTGTACTCGGTAAAATGGGTTCCGCTTACGGCATTCGTGGTTGGCTCAGAGTGTTTTCATCCACCGAGAACGCCGAAAGCATTTTTGACTATCAGCCGTGGTTTATCCAGCAGGCGGGTCAGTGGCAGCATATCGAGTTGGAAGACTGGAAGCGCCACAGTCAGGATCTGATCATCAAGGTCAAAGGCATTGACGATCGGGACGCGGCGAATCTGCTGACTAATCGCGAGATTATGGTGGATTCCGATCAACTTCCTCCGCTGGAGGGTGACGATTACTACTGGAAAGACCTGATGGGCTGCCAGGTAGTCACCACCGCCGGCTACGAGCTGGGTAAAGTCATCGATATGATGGAAACCGGCTCGAACGATGTGATGGTTGTGAAAGCGAACCTGAAAGATGCGTTCGGCATGAAGGAGCGGTTGATTCCGTTTCTTCATGGGCAGGTTATCAAGAAAGTCGATCTCACTGCCCGCGTGATTGAGGCAGATTGGGATCCTGGTTTTTGACCCCCGGATCAAACGGTCGAAGCAAGTGGAATAACGGTAAGGGGATTGGCTTGTGTTCATCGGTATTGTAAGCCTGTTTCCTGAGATGTTCCGCGCTATCACCGATTACGGGGTGACTGGCCGGGCAGTAAAAAATGGCCTGCTGAGCGTGCAGTGTTGGAGTCCTCGCGACTTCACCTACGACCGGCATCGCACCGTGGACGATCGCCCATACGGCGGCGGCCCGGGAATGCTGATGATGGTGCAACCTTTACGGGAAGCCATTCATGCGGCGAAAGCAGCGGCAGGCGAGGGAGCAAAGGTGATTTATCTGTCACCTCAGGGGCGCAAGCTGGATCAAACCGGCGTGTGCGAACTGGCGGCCAATCAGAAGATGATTCTGGTGTGCGGCCGTTACGAAGGGATAGACGAGCGCGTAATCCAAACCGAAATTGACGAAGAATGGTCAATCGGCGATTACGTTCTCAGCGGCGGGGAACTGCCGGCGATGACCCTGATTGATTCAGTCGCCCGTTTCATACCGGGTGTGCTGGGCCATCAGGCCTCAGCGGAGGAAGACTCCTTCGCCGACGGATTGCTGGACTGCCCGCACTATACCCGCCCAGAGGTGTTGGAAGGGATGGAAGTACCGCCGGTTCTGCTGTCGGGCAACCATGCCGAGATACGTCGCTGGCGCTTAAAGCAGTCGCTGGGCCGAACCTGGCTTAGAAGACCTGAACTTCTAGAAAGCCTAGCTCTGACTGACGAGCAAGCGGTGTTGCTGGCTGAGTTCCAACGGGAACATCAGGCCAGGCAACAGGACTATGAAGGAAACGTCTGACATCAGACGGGACCGATATATCAGTTTACCTAGGGTAAGAGACATATTATGAGCAACATTATTAAGCAACTTGAACAAGAGCAGATGAAACAAGACGTACCTGCATTCCGTCCGGGTGATTCCGTGGAAGTGAAGGTATGGGTCGTTGAAGGTAGCAAAAAACGTCTGCAGGCATTCGAGGGCGTGGTTATCGCTATCCGTAACCGCGGTCTGCACTCTGCATTCACTGTTCGTAAGATTTCCAACGGCGAAGGTGTTGAGCGCGTATTCCAGACTCACTCCCCAGTAATCGACAGCATTACTGTTAAACGTCGTGGTGCCGTTCGTAAAGCTAAACTGTACTACCTGCGTGAGCGTACTGGTAAGGCTGCTCGTATCAAAGAGCGTCTGAACCGCGTTGGCTAACGCTGCATCCAAAAGTTAATAGTTATCAGGGGTTGGCATTATGCCAACCCCTTTTTTTTATTTGAAAATCCCGCTGTGTTGCATTTGCGAGGTTTACCCGCGTAATCGCGACATAAAAAAGCCTGCATCAGCAGGCTTTTTGCATTACAGCGCCGCGGCGCTTTGTTTATGCTGGTTCTCCGGCGGGTGCGGTTGCGCCGGCACAATGTCATCGCCAGGCTTGACGATCACCCGCGCAACGGACTCGTGCGTGGCGAACGTGCAGCTACAGTTGATGTTGCGACATTGATGGTAGCGCTCCTTGGTCGACTCGCTCAGATAGCGGCTGGAGCGAGTGTGGGCCACGTTACCGCATAATGGACAGTGCATCATAGTTGAATCCCTCTTTCTGCTACATCAAGTTATATGACTTATAATAGCTCATTAACTTGCAAAAGCAAGATTAAGATGCAAATGAAATCTCACGACTCGGCGCTTTGGTACGTCAGGTCGGCCAACGAGATCTCCAGATTCAGGCTGCAGGTATAGCCGGCGGCGCTCAGATTATGGGTGACTTTGTCGATGATCCATCGCTGGTTATCGATAACGTTTTTAAAGCCGCGCACCTGAATAGGGCGTTCGGGAAACAGGTCCGGACGTCCTACCGCCAGATTGATCGTAAATCTGGCGACGCCTTTTTGGATGCGCTTAAATACCGCTTCGGCCGCACGCATGGCGGAAGCCTTGTCACGGAAGACTTTTGGTATGTGGTAGACCTGGTCGGGTTGGCCCACCATATAGCTTGACGCGTTCTCCGTCTTGGCGACGGGCGCGCCGGGCTTGGCGGCGGGATGCTGCGCCTCGCCGCTTTTGGGCGCCGAAGGTTGGCGGTGAAGGCTGACCTTTTTTTGCGCCTCTTCGGGCTTATCTGTGTTGAGCCAAATGGCGGAGACGCCGCTGTAGGCTTTGGCGTCCGCCAACTGAAAGGTATGGCGATCGCCGTCGTTGCGCGTCAGCGTCATCATCGGGATCGGATCGCCGTTCGCCGTGCGCCCCATGCCCGGCGTCAGAAACAAAATCCGCTGATACTTGATGCTGGCCTGAGCGCCGTTGAGGGTGGCAAGACGAGTGAGAAACTGCAGGTCCGACTCGTTGGTTTGGTCGATGTGAGGAATGCTGATGGCTGCAATCTCTGCCGCCAGAGAGGGGGCCGGCAAGCTATTGCGATCGGCGATCTGTTGCACGATATCGCCAACCGTTTTTTCATGATAAGACAGGCTGCGCAACTGTGTCATCGAGCTGCGAAAATCCGCGCTGCGAGCGGTGATTTGCAGGGTATCCGGCGCGCCGCTGTGGATAACGGTATCGACGACGAATTTTCCCTGGCCGATTAAGGCGGAACCCTGCCAGCCGAGGAACAGCTCAAGAACCGCGCCCCGCTCGGGCATGTGCAGCTGACCGTCGCTGTCATCCAACGTGAGGCTGAGGGTGTCCGCCTTGAACCCGCTAAAATCCTCCATCTTCAGCGAGATCAGCCGATCGCGGATATTCTCCGTGACGTCTTTTTCGCTCAGGGTCAGAATAAAGTCGGGGGCGAGTTTCGCCCCCACAGGTTGATAGGTTTCGGTGATCATAAGCTTACCCCCGTCGCTTTTTGCGCTTTATCGAGCAAGTCGGTCGCTTGCTGCCGCAGATCGCCAAACATGGCGTGCAACGACTCATCGACACGTTTCAGCGTGATATCGAAATTAATTTGCCGCGGCTGCCCATCCGGAAAGAAATGGGTGCTGGTTTGAGAAATCTTCTGAATCACGAACATGCCGTAAATGGTGCCGCTGCCTTCAATCAGCGGCCAGGCGCGGCCTTGCTCTGCCATGGTTTGCAGCGTGAGCAGAGAAAGACGGCCGCCGGTCAGTTCCGGCAGCAGTTGGCCGCTGAGCGTGATCGTCTCCGTATCGACGCCAAGAAACTGTGAGGTGGCGCGTTGTCCAACCCTGCCGTTTTCCGGCCAGCGGTAGTCCATCTGACGATTCATGGTTTGATAAGGGATTGTGCGTAACATAAATACGAACAGCCCAAGCGTTAGCATCATGATGAAAGCTCCTTATGCAAAGCGATAGTCTGAATAAACGGCGTTGTCGCTATCCAACTGGTTCTGACGATTCACATGGTTGATGATTTGCTCGACTTCCTGACGATCCATACCCGGAGTGGTATTGATGGTCATATGGTTGGTAATGGAGCGATTATTGGCGGTCGAGATGGCGCTCGGCGCC
This sequence comes from Serratia nevei, assembly GCF_024160145.1. GTDB lineage: Bacteria > Pseudomonadota > Gammaproteobacteria > Enterobacterales > Enterobacteriaceae > Serratia > Serratia nevei_A. The sequence continues at coordinate 28,786 of NZ_JAMYWQ010000028.1, read as the reverse complement.
ATTGCCGGTTGATAGTTCTGTACCGTCGCTCTCTCTTTCAGCGCGTCGGCCGCCAAGTCGTTCTGAACGGTTTTGATTTGCTCATCATCCAGTTCCGGTGGGTTGGCGCTCAACAGGCCGAAGGTTTTCAACAGCCGTATCACGCTGCCGCTGAGCTTGGCGAACATCGCGATTGGCGCAGTCAAGACGGTCGTCAGGATCTCGCCGAACGCTTTGCCGTAGCTGGTGGCGTTGCTTAATCCTTCCTGCGTCAATTTGATCGGCGCCAGCAGCTCCTGCAACGCGTTAAAACCGGCTTTGAACAGGCCGATGACCCCTTCGAACAGCGACAGCATCGGGGCGAAACCTTCGACGATAGGGGCGATGGCGGCGACAAAACCGCTGGCGACGCCGCCCATAAAGGCGCTGATCGGCTCCCAGTACTTATAAACTAAGGCGGCGCCGCCGATGATCGCTGCGACGACGGCCACGATCGGCAGACTGAGCGCGGCGAATGCGCCGGCGATCATGCCGCCAACGGAGGTGAATATCGTGCCCAACAGGCCGGCGCCAGCCATCAGCATATTGACGGCGCTCAATGCCGGAGCGATGAAAACGCCGATGGATGACAGGCCGCCAACCAATGCGGTAATGGCGATGCCGACGGTCATCAAGGTATTGGCAAGCGCCGGGTTGGCCTGAGTCCACTGGCCTAGCGCGGTCAACCAGCCAGTGGCGGTTTGCGTCAGTTGGCGCAAAGCGGCAGTCTGCCCATCGAACAGGTCGATGCGCAGACTGTCCCACGAGGCGAACAGCTTTTTGATATCGCCATCCAGGTTGTCGCCTTTGACGGTGACCAACATCTGGGCCGCGCCGTCGACTTTGCCCAGGCTGCGCCCCGGCGGCGCCAGTTGCGCTGCGGTTTGCTCCAGGCTTTGACCCTCGTGGCCTGCGGCGGGTGCCGCCGCGCGTAGCTGGGCTTCCAGCTCTGGCAGATTCAGCTGATAGCTGTTGCCGGCTTTGGCCAGCACATCTGCGATGTTATTCGCTTGAGCGACGGGCAGCTGAAAGGTGCTCTGGATCCCCGTCAGCGCTTTTACCGCTTCTTCGATACTGCCGCCGCTGGCCTTGGCCAGATTCAGCGCCGCGGGGGCGGCGGTCAACACGTCCTGAGCGCTGTAACCGGCATTGGCCAGCGCGGCCTGCGCCTGAACCACTTCGTGTGCGGACTGCCCTTCAGTGGCCAGGCCGGTTGCCTGCTGGCGCAAATCGGTCAGGCGCCGATCGCCGCTATCCAATCCCAACTGTGCCTGCACGCCCGACATCTGTTGTTCGAATTTCACGCCCGGTGTAAACAGCGTTTTCCCGACGCCGAAAATGTTACCCGCCGCCTCCGCGCCCCGCGCACTGATCTCATTGAGCCTGCCGATTTTCTCCTGGCGGTTGTGGTAATCGCCAAGCACCTCCTGACGTCTCTTTTGGCGCAGGCCCTGGTGTTGGTCGCGTTGATGATTAAGGAGGCTTTGCGTCACGTCTGACTTCTTTTGGAATGTGCGTTGTGCAAGGGGTAAGTCGGTGATATCCACCTCTCTCGACTGCAATTGCTGTTCCAGACGCTGTTGACTGCGAGATGCGAGGGCTTGCCGCGCGCTTTGCACGACGTAATTTAAGTTTGCCTGTTGCGCCGTCGCAATATCCTCTGGAGAAGATAAGAATGCGGGCAAGCTTGCGGGGATATTGCGGATATCATCCAGTTCGCGTAGCGCGTCCGCTTGCGTCGTTTTGACCTTCAACAATGCGGCGAGCTGGGATTGGTTTTTCCGCTCGATTTTGAGCTGCTGACGATATTTGCGGACGGTGTTGTTAGCGTCTTTCAACGCTGCTTTGCTGCCAGTGTCACTCATCTGTTTTTACTCCACTACGTTGTAGTGCTCTGTGGCGCCAGCCGATCAGTTCCGCCAGCGCCATGCCGTTCATCTCTGAAGGCGGCCAGTGAAAAATCACCGCGATATCCGCCATCAGGTCATCTACCGTCAGAGTAGGATCGACCGTTACTCGGCCGATGTCGGCGACAAAAAACCGATCACCTGGCCGGCCAGCGCGATCAGATCCGGCAGTTCCAGGCGGGCGCACTCTTCCTTGGTCAGGTTCGGGTAAGTGACGCGAGGCAGAATGGTGATCAATGCGTCGACATCGGCGTTGGCCAGCGCCGCCAGGCCGATGCCGCGCAGGCTGCCGGCGTTCGGCTTGGTCACTTGTACGCTGGCAATTTCGCTCTCGCCGCGTTTGATCGGGGTGTTCAGGATGACGGTATTTTCCGGGGATGCATTCAGTTCCATGGGGGTATCCAGTTCTTAATTTGGGAAAAGAGGGCCAGCACAAAGGCTGGCCGTTGAGGTGAAAAATTACAGGCCGATGGCGCGGCGGTGCGCCGCCAGCAGGTCTACACCGTCGACTTTTTCGATCATGCTGATGGTATCGATCTCGATCAGCTCTTTGCCATCGATGCTCAGCTTGAAGTAGGTGCAGTCGGTGGAGACCTTGGTTTCGGTATCTTCACCCTGCTTGAAGTCGCCGCTGTCGATCTCTTTATGGCGGCCGCGCATCACCACTTCGAGCGCGGAGACGTCGCCGGTGTCATCGCGTTGGAAAGAGCCGGTAAAGCGCAGCGGCACTGCATCGACGCGGCCCCATTGCTTGAGCACCAGTTCGTCAATGCCGCCCATGGTCCACTCCACCACCAGCGCATCATCGTCCAGGCCGAAGTCCACCGAGGCTGCACCGCTCATGCCGCCGCCGCGGAATTTCTCCAGCTTGCGGGTCAGCTTCGGCAGCGTCATAGAGGAAACTACCCCCATGTAGTTGAAGCCATCGTTAAACAGGTTCAGGTATTTCAGTTTTTTTGGCAGTGCCATGATTCAGTCTCCTTAGCTGTTCACGGATGCGGCGAAGTTCGCCAGGTAACGATCGGTAATGCGCTGACGCAGGGTCAGATCCTCCAGTGGTGGCACTGGGGTGTAGTCGTAATCGATAAACAGCTTGCCGGCCTTCAGAGTCTCTTTATCGTTGGCGCTTTCGTCATACCAGCAGTCGCCGTCGATGATCAGGCCTGCGGATTTCAGTTCGCGGAACTTGGCCTTGATGCCGTCGATCATGTCGCGGATCAGCGTCGGGGTGAGCGGACGATCAACGGCCCACAGGTGGGCTTCCGCCATCGTGTCGGCCAATACCTGCGCGGTGCGGGTGTAGTTTTCAAACCGGAACAGCGGCTCGTCGGAGCAGGTGCGGGAGCCCCAGAACTTGAAGCCATCTTTGCGGATCAGCGTGGTGACACAGCCTTCATTCAGTAAATCGGCGTCGGTGCCTGCGGTTTGCAGATCCCAAAATACGCTGGCCGAGATGCCGCTCACGCCGTTGACGCCGACGTTGGACAAGGTTTTGTGCCAGCCGGTTTCCTGGTCGATCTTGGCGCGCAGCCCCAGTGCGCGAGCCGTGGCGAAGGCGATGTCGCTGCTGTTGGTGGCGGTGTTCCAGTTGATGAAGTCCGGCCAAATCAGCATCAGTTCGCGTTGGCTGAAGTTGGCGCGGTATTTGATGGCGTCGGACACGGTTTTGCAGCCGTAGGCGCTGATATAACCGAAAGCGCGCAGCTGTTGGCAGATGCCGGCCAGCGCGGTCGCCACTTCCTGGTTATCGTGGCCCGGTACGCCCAGAATGCGCGGTTTCACGCCCAGTTCGGCCTGCGCGGCCAGCAGGGCTTTCATGCCGGTATATTTACCGTTTTCGTCGGCGCCGCCGATGATATTGGAGGTGGTTTCGGCTTCGTCTTTCCCTTCTGCCACGCGTACCACGACGGTCACCGGCTTAGCCTGCTCGGCGATCGCCAGCAGCGAATGCGCCAACGTGCCTTTTTTACCGGCTTTGCCGCTGGCGGCCAGCACGTCGGTAATCAGCACCGGGGTGTTGAGAGGAAACAGGGTTGCATCGGCATCTTCTGCGGTACAAATCATGCCGATAATCGCCGTCGAGACGGTGGAAATTACGCGGGTGCCTTCGTTGATTTCGAGGACACGCACGCCGTGGTGATAGTCACCCATAGCATTACTCCGTTTGTGGTTGGTGATAACAGAATGCCTGTGGTAATGCGGCGCCGCATCTCATTCGGGGTGTAGGAGAACTGATACAACAGCAGGAAAAATAAAGAAAAAAAACGCCCCTAATGGGGCGTTGAATAGATTATTGCGGCGGCTGCGGCCAGTCGATGTCGGGGGCGGTCTCGGGCTTTATCCGGCTTAGCTGCACGGAGTACTTCTCCCAGGCTATCAGCTTTGCGCTTTCTTCCTGAGTGGCATCACCGTATTTGGCAGCGCGAGCCAGCGGCGCGATCGTCGTTTCAGCTTCGTCAGCCAGCCTGCTCTTTTTTATCCTCGCACTGATGACCTGTTGTTCTGGCGTTGGTGCTGGTGCATTAACCCAGGCGGGAAAACCTGAATCGTCGGCCCCTCTGATTTTTCCCTCGGGAGGTGCTGTTATATATAGGTTATAAGTTTCATCATCAACGCCTACCAAATCATCCGGTAAAGTATTCGCGTTGCGGTACTCTTCCAGCATGCCTGTTGGATAAAAACTGCCTGTTTTTGCACTGAATTGATATGTGTTCATCATTAGTATCCTACCGCCATCCAATAAATGTCACGCTCCCTATAGCCATGGAGCCAGTAAAATGAATCTCGAGCTCCGCCTAAATCGCCTACCTGAGGATTCCAGTTCGTTTCATACCCTTGGCCAAAATTTTTAATCGTGATGGAAACATACAGCAAGCGATTCGGTACTGCGATATTCAAGGGCACGCGATAAGTTTCGCCACCGTCAATGTTATTGCCGATAACGCGCCCACCCTGGAAATAGAGGCCGGTGCGGTGGTCTTTGTACCACCATTGCTCGCCGTTAGCTGAGACTTGTCCGCTCTCATAAATGCGTGCGGTAATCCAGTTACTCAGGTAACCGCCCCAAATGCTGCCGTTGATATTGCCGTCGCTTTGATAGGCGGCGCCGCCGGCGTAGAGGGTCGCTCCGACACGGCATTCGTTATTGATGTAGAGATTGCGATCGATATGCGCATCAAGACCAACAGAAAAGTTTTCATTTGTCCGCAACATTTTTGCGCCGATGGCTAATCTTCCCTCGGCTTCATTGATAATACGAACGTCATAATCTGCGGTCGTATTACCATGATGGAAATCTATATAGGGTGAAGCCCCGAAGAGTTCGACGCCGCCATTAGTGGTTAATGTTCCTGTAACTGTAGCGATCGGCGTGGTCAATCCCGCTTTCGCCTCAATGGCGCCATTAACCGTCAAACCGCCGGTAATGGTATCGCCTCTCTGTTTGACGAATCTGCCTTCGGCTTCCTCCTTGCTGTAGGCACCGACGTCCGCCGCGGTTGGTTTAAAACCGGTGGTGTAAATTCGGTACCAGTTCAGCGGTTTGTCAGGGGTGGTGGACGTGCCGACGTAAGATGATCCATTCGTCTGAACCGCCAGATAGCCACTGGAAGGGCCGCCGTCGATTGGCAGGTTCAGCACGCCGTAGACGCCGCCGCCCGGCGCGTTTTTCGATGCGCTGGTGACGCGGTAGATCTCGCCAAGGTTGCTGATGGTCTCCTCGCGATGTTTCGGGCCAAAACCTAGGCCAAAGGCGCCCACCTCCATCAATTGGCTGGCTTGTGTACCGACGTTGCGCGTGGCGGCAGTACCTAATTCCAGGTTGCCGCGCGCGATGGACTTGTTCGGCAGATCTTTCAGGTTAGCGGCGATTTTCAGCGAAGCGTCGTTGACCGCTTTCACCGCTTTTGGGGTGGCGGCCTGCGTTTCGCTGGCGCTGTTGCTGTCGTTGCTCAACTGGGTGAAGCCCTTGGCCAGCAGAGTGGCGTCCGGGTGATTGCGCGAACGGGCATGTTCGGCAATAGCGGCATTCAGCATATCGCGCGATACCAACAGGGCGGTTTTGTCCGCGACGATGGTCGCGTTGGCATCGCCCTTAACCAGCAGAACCATGCGCACTACCTGGGTACGGCCGGCGCCTTCGCTCAGCAGCGGTTTGTAGGTGTCGGGCGTATTGGCGATCGCCACCAGCGCGCCGTTTTTGTCATACAGCCCAAGTTCGCGGATCCACCAGCCGCCGACGTCCTCCGGGATCACCTGTTCGGCGATCACCTGGTTGCTGTTGCCGGCGTCTACCTGCAGTGAATTCAACGCGGCGCGGCGTTTTTCGTTCACCAGCCTGGTCTGGTTTTCGCCGGGCTGCGTTGGCGAGCCGCCGCCGTCGCCGACCGCCATATGCGTGATTTCCAGCTTTTGGCCGGTTGCTGCGGCGTTAGCCAGCAGCGCTTTGCCCTGATCGGTGAGCAGGGCGCGGTATTTTGCTGTCATGGTGTGGTTCTCTTCTGTTTGCCGGCCGGGTAGGTAAGGCCGTTTTTGTACATCACATACAGACTCAATCCGCGCAGGATCTCGCCTGACCAAAAGCCGAAGAACATGCCGTTATCGGTGCCGGGGCGCGGCGCGGGCGACCAGCCGCCGTCCATCGCGTCGCCCGTGGTGAGATAGTGTCTCTGCAATTCCGTAACGCATTGTTCGATAAAGTGTTCGATGCCCTCTATTTCGCTGCCGGCCATTTTTGCCATCACGGCGCCGGCCAGCCACAGGCCGCACATGTGGCCGGTAAAGTCGTGCGCATCGGGTTGCGGTAGACCGGTCATCGGGAAATCGGTCGGCGTGACGCCGCCGGCGTCGTGGGTGAAACCGATCAGCCAGCGCAGCCAGTTCTCGACATATTCCACCAGCTTGAGCGGCGGCGTTTTGTTCGCTTGCCGTAACGCGAACCAGGCTCGCGCCGCGCCGAAGAAGGCGCGTGATTGGTAGCCGGACCAGGCGGTGCCGTTACCCCAGTGGTACATGGTCCAGCTATCCGCCGGGCCGTAACTCAGATTGTCCCAACGGTTCCAGATATAGGCCGATGCGCCCGGGCCCAGCACGCCGAACTGCTGTTGGTACCACTGCTGTGACTGCCACAGAAACTCGACCATGTTGTTGAGCATCACCCCGTCGGGATCGGCGGCGGCGTGCACGAAAATGAATGGGTACTGGTAGCCCGGATAAGGCATGCCGTGCCAGCCATCGAACTGTTGGCTGTCTGCCTGATAGATGTTGGAGAACGGGATCACGCCCGGCGTACAGAACAGGCTGTCCTGGCGGTGAGCCAGCAGGGTGCAGTCGCCCAATAGCGCGGTGTAAGGATGCTCCGCCTGGAGCGTGATGCGATAGCGAATGGTGTAACCGTCATCGGCGTTGAACGTCGGCGGAATGTCGTTCAATACGTAGTAGCTGAACGTGGCATCCGGTACGTTGCCGTCCTGCAGGATGGTCACCTGTTTAACGCGGTTGAAGCGAGGTGCCGCCGGCTTGGGCTCGGTATCCTGGTGGTCAGGCTGATAGCCGCTCAGCACGGCTGCCTGCGGAGCGAAGGTCGCAATTTGCCATTTGCCGCCGGTGGCCGGCAGCAGCCAATACCAGCGCCATTTGTCATCATCTTCGAGCCGCAGGTTGAAGTCGGCGTCAGCACGATAGACCAGCTGGGTGATGGGGAAGCTTTCCTCTGCGGTTAGCCAGGCGCCGATCACCATGCCGGCGTCGTCATTGGGGAAATGAGCTTGGATCACCGTCGCGCTGCGGCTGTCGTATACCCGTTCCTCAAACTGGCTGACGATCGCACAACCGCCGTAGTCGGTCACTGCACGCAGGTCGGCCAGCAGATAGTCGCTGCCGTCTTTTTTCGTCAGCGCCGCCAGGCTGCTCAGCGCGATATCGTAGATTTTGGCCTGGGGTTGGTGCGACTGCGGTAGACCTATGCCCCATTCTGTGGTGTTCGCCGCGTTCTTTTCCGGTGCGATAGACAGCTGTACTTTGCATGAGATCGGTTGATTCTGGTCGTCAACACCGCCGAAACAGGTGCGAATTTTTGACTGGCGATTGACGCGGAACCAGATGGCCTGTTGCTCCAGCGATTGTTGCGATGCTATCTCCTTGCGAATGGTGATCATGCCTTCCGCGTTGCGGCCGTAGCTTACTGGCGCACCGGACGGGTATGACCAATCGTAGGCGATGCCGTCGGTGAACGGCGTGTTGGCGCTGCGGCTTTGACGGAAGAACTTATCCTGCGCATCAATATCGGTATATTCCATCGCGGTGAATTCAACGCTTTTCCAGGCATTGAAATAGCGCTGTTCGCCGGTGATCTTGTGCAGCAAATAGCAGGCGTCGGCAAACCACAGTTCGGCATCGGCCGCGTTGCCCATGGCGTTGTGGGGGACCGGCACATGCAGCGGGCGGTTATGCTGGATCTGATTGCGCTCGATCATTACGCCGCCGTGTTCGGCCGGTTGCCGATTGGCGAAGTTCAGTTTGTGAGTGCCGCTGAGGGTGATGTCTTTTAACTGCACCGTACCGAATTTTTCCGCGGGCAGTCCTTTGGCCAGGATCTCGCCGTCGGCGTCGATCTGGTACCCCTGCCAATTGATGATCCAGGCTACGTCATGGCGTTTGCCGTCGCTGTTCCAGTCGATTTCGCCGGCGGCGTTAACCGCGCGGACCTGGGCGTTGACGGCATCCCACGCCAGCGCACCGTCAAAGGCGAAGGTGGCGATGTCGAGATATTCACCCCAGTAGGGCGCGCCGTGAGGGATCAGCGTACGGCCTTGATTGAAGGTCAGTGGAATGCCTTTGAAGCCGCTGTGCGTCGGATCCTGCGTATCGACGGGCCAATTGGCGGGCACCGGCTCTTTGGCATTGACTGTCCAGTTGGCGACCCAGCGCTGGGGGGTGTCAGGGATCGGCGTACCGTCGTAAAAGTAGGCCACATAGGCGTCAAAACAGGCGATGGCCTGATCCAAATACTTCTGTTCTCCGGTCGCCAGATACGCATGGGCATAGCCGAGGATCTGCAGAGACTGGCCTTCGGTGGTGGCGTCGTTCGGTAACCCCGCCATGCGTGACAGCTCGCGTTCATGGCGCGAATCGGCCAAGACATGTTCGCTGTTGAGCACGAAGTGTTGCTGCGTCGAGTCCTGCGTGGTGCCGGTGTTACGCTGCAAGAATTGATAATGCCCCTCCAGCATTTGCCGGGCGAGATCGGTATAGTCGGGGTACACGGTGGTAAGCTCACCGTCGTAATGGCCGCCAGTGATGTTCATCGTGCCGGCGGCTTCAAGATTCAGTGCCAGGCCCGTCAGGTGGCGGCTGACCGGTTTGGCGTCGGCGATCATCCGTTCCATTTCCAGGTACATCTCTTCGGTGATGCCATTCTCCAGCACGCCGATATCCAGCGAGAAGGTGCCGGGTTCACCGTTGGTTTCCCACCACTCGCGCAGCTTGATCAGATAACCCAACGGCTCTACCACGCGGCGAATGGCGCCAATGGTGCCCTTATGGCGGTGGACGAAGAAAGCGGCGGCCACGACGTTGCGTTTGGCGTTTTCCGTCCAGGTTTCATCCCAATGATCGACCGAGAAGGCCCAGGCCAGGTAGGGCAACAGGTTGGCCGGGCAGGTGGCCGGATCCCACAAGTCGCGCAGCGGCACCGGCATTGCGGCCAGCTCGGCGCAGGCGGCCGCGGCCGCGACCTCCAGCGGGGAAGAGCCGACCGGCAGCAGACGGTTACTCATCGGAACCTCCCACCGTCAGACGATAGGAGGCGCAATGCGACGCCTGGGTTTTGTCCAGCACGATGTCGGCCTGTGGGGCTTTCAGCTCAACGCGTTGCACCCCTTCGGCATGCAGTGCGGCATAGATTGCCGACAAGCGAATATCGCGGCCTAAACGGTGCTGGGCGCTGATGTAATTTTTCAGCTTGGCTTCGGCGGCGCGACGCACCGGTTCGGCCTCGGGGCCAGGGTAGAGATACAGCACGGCATCGATGGTGTAGCTGATGATGTTGGCCGAACGGACGGTGACGCGATCCGCCACCGGGCGCACGTCTTCATCGTTTAACGCTTTATCGACGATCGCCACCAGTTCCGCGCTGGCGGTGCCGTCCCCTTCGCGTGACAGTACGGAGATCAGCACGTTGGCCGGGCTGGGGCTGGTCGCGGAAACGTCGGCGACCCGGCCGTCGGCAGAGCGGCCGTGATACTCGTAAGAGCCGCTGGATCCCGCTACGCTCAAGCCTTCGAATGCCTGCTGGATCCGCACGCGGAAATCGCTATCTGATTCCATGATCGCCGGCAGCGGCGGGATGACGCTGTTATCCGGTTGCTGCACCACCAGGCGTTGTACCTGGAAGTTTGCGCCCAGTTGGTCGAGATCGCTGCCGTTGGCATAGCCGAGCATCACGGCCTGTGCGGCTTCATTGACGCGCTGGCGCAACAGCAGCTCGCGGTAAGCATTTTCTTGCAGCAGCTTGACGATCGGCTCCGACTCCAGCGCCAAGGTGCGTGCGACGGCTTCGCGTTGCTCTTCCGGGTAAAGGGAAATCAGCGTGGCCTTGCGATCGGCCAACAGCGATTCGTAATCGAGAGGGTCCACCACCGTCGGGGCGGGTAATAAACTCAGGTCAATGGTTGCCATGGTGTCAGCTCACAGAAACAGAAAGAGAAAAGGAATCCGGCGTATCCGTGCGGTTGCCGGTGATGTCGACCACCATTTTTCCGTCAAAGGTGGTGTTGCAACTGATGCCCGTCAGCCGAATGCGCGGCTCCCACTGCAGCAGGGCGCTGTAACAGGCCGCCATCATTTGCAATCGCAGCACGTCGTTTTGCGGCTGGTCCAGCAACTCGGACAGCAACGAGCCGTAGCCGCGCCGCATGACGCGTGAGCCGATAGGCGTAATCAGGATGTCGCTCACCGACTGGCGAATGTGCTCGAGATCGGCGATTGCGCGGCCGTTGCCGCGGTTCATGCCAAGATATTTCGCGTTGTTCATGCTGGTTTGTCCGTTTGGCCTCCGCCGTTTTGCACGCCGCCGTGGGTGTGGGTATGCACCACAATGCCGTTGGAGCTGATGCTGCCGCCGGTGTGATTGAGATCGCCGGTCATCGAGCCGCCCTGGCGGATGGCGATGGTGCCGGTAGTGAGCAACTGGGTGCACTCCACTTCGGGGGCATCCAGCGTGATTTTTCCGCTGGCGATACAGGTGATGTTTGGCGCCGTCAGCGTGATCCGCTCGGCGGCTTCGATTACGGCGCTTTTTATGCCGACGGCCTTCAGCGCACCGGTCGCCGGCTCGTATTCGATCGCTGCACCGTCAGGAAAAGCGATATGTGCCGCCTGTGCCGAGGCCGACGGTGCAGGGTAAGCATCGGAAAATACGCCGGGCAGCACGAAAGCGGTTTCAAGCTCGCCGCCAAGTGACAGCACCAAGACCTGTTCGCCAATGCTGGGCGCCCACCAGCTGCGCGTATCGCCGGCGCGCCCGGTCAGCCAGTTGAGCCAGTCGGTAAGATTGCCGCCGCTGGCGACGCGGCAGCGCCCGCGTTCGAGGTCGAGCTCGCTGACGGTACCGATACGTATCAGGTTGCGCACCAGGCGCTGAATATCGAAATTGTCTGTGTTCATGCTTCAAGAATGCCGCTGGATGAAAAGGGGAACAACGCGGCGGCGTTTGTCTGCCGCCAGCACAACGGAAGCTGCCTGTATGGCGCTAAGGTTGCCGAAATTCGCTGAGTAGCTCGCCGTGCAAATAAACCTGAGTGAAGCGAATGACATTCTCCGGCTCGGGCGGTTCAGCCCGCGGAGTGATATGCAGTGCGCCATCGCGCGGTTCCACCAGGATTATTTCGGTGAGTTGAAGCTGCACTGTCAGCTGGTGCGGATTCTCGATATCTCTCTGAAACGAAAAATCATTTTTTCGTCTTTCTGGATTGGCGAAGAAGTCGGGCTGGTGGCTGCGTAACCAGGCCAGCACGGTGACGATGACCAGGTCGTCGTCGGCTGACGGCCCATCCAGTACCAGATTAAGCTGATAGCGGTATTCGAAGGACAGGGAAGCGGCGAGCGTTGAGACCACTCGGCCGTTAACAATGCCAAGGCGCAGCCGTTCGGGGTTTTGTTGCAAAATTGGGACGGCATTGAGCAGTGTGGCACGTAGCTGTTCGGGTTTTAACATGATGCATCTCCTGAAAGGGAAGCGGTTTGAATGGGAGTCCGTTGAGAAACGATCAGTGTGGGATAGCGCTCAGGCATAGCGCGCGTTCAGCCGTTCGGCGGCGTTCCAGGCCTTTGCTTTTGACGCCGTTGACATAAATCCAGCGTGGCAGCTGATCGCAGGCCGCCTGCCACTGGCGGCGCTTGATAAAGGTGGCCAGCGTTGAATGGCAGGCGGCACTAATACCGACGTTGAAAGCGAAAGCGCTGACGGCGTCGTAAACCTGCTGGGGCATCTCGACGTCCATACAACGAGCGATGCCGCGCTCTACGGCGCGCACATCATCGATCAGATTGGCGGCCGCCTGGCGTTCGTCGATGGTGGTGCCCGGTTTCACGCCGGCGGTATGGCCGATGCCGTTGGTCCAGACGCCGGCGCTGCATTGATAGGGCGACAGCCGGCAACCTTCAAAGTCGGCGATCAGGCGTAAACCTTGTTCAGAGGTTTTCAGCGTATTGAACTGAGGCAGCAGGGCGGCGAGCGCTAAAATAGCCGCCACGCTGCAGCGTTTAGCGAGTGAGTTCATCGTAGACTCCGCGTTTCAGGCCGTTTTTTTTTAGCGACTTCAGCAGTTGGTAGCTTTTGCGCCGGTAGTACCAATTGACCGCAAAGGTGCCGACGCCGACCGCAGCACCGACCAAAATGGCGATGTCCTGCGCCGAGTGGCTCCCTAACCAGGCCAGACAAGCCGCCACGAGATAGGCAAGGGTTGAAGTGAGTTTCTCCATCGTTTAATCCCACAATTTGACGGTTTCTCGTTGGGCTGCCGCAGGCAGATCCGGCAATTCAACCGGTTGGCCGTGCGGCAGCAAGGGACCCAGATCGGCCAAGCCGCGATTGGCCTGATAGACTTGTTCCACCTGGCGCTGCGTACTGCCGTAATAGCGCCAGCAAATCGCGTCAATGGTGTCACCTTGTTGTGCGTAAATTTTCATCATTACCATCCTGCGATAGCGTTAGGGGGAGAGGGCGTTGGCCCCGGATGCCTCCAGTTTCCCGCGCGCGAGCGGGGAGGGGCAACGCGAGGGGGTTGTGGATGCGATGGCACAACCGGCCAGCGAAAGTGCGGTCGGCAAAAACAAAAACCCCCGCCGTTGGCGAGGGTTGAAAACGTGTGGCAGGTGGGGGAGCGGGGCAGCTATTCGTCAGCGGGGTAAAATATTTCTTGATAATCGTTGTCAGGCAGCACCTGAGCGGCCAGATCGGAGATCAGCGACATGGCGATCAGAAACTCGGAGGCACTGCATTGTGCAGCCTGTGAAACATCGGCGATGAACTGGATGCGGGACAGTGTTACTTGTTGTTTATCCATAATTTCCACTGTTTTGCCCTCTCTTGAATATACTGTGTATTTATACAGTATTAAGCAAAACGCTAAAGGCGTCAATGGTTAGACTTATCATTTGTGCAGTAAAAATACGGCCAATCATTGATTAGCGGAAATTGTACAAGATGGCCGTCGAAGCGGATTTTGCCGCCGCGGGCAAGCACCTCCAGCTGCCAGCGTTGCGGTTCGATGCCCCTATCCCGAAGCGTGCGGGCAACATTCAGACACTGTTGCCGTTGTGGCGGCGTCAGCCGAGCTGAAGGTGCCGCCGGGGCCGGCAGGTGAAGGTAGCGTGTTCCACAGTTATTGCCAGAACTCCAAGGCGTCGCGGCGGCAAGGTTTTTAGCGACGATCCGCCATTGCACGGTGCGCGTTCGGTAGACTCGTTCAGCGCCCAAATGCGGTGCATAGATGCCGACAACTTTTGCTATGGGTTCATCATAAGCGTTTCGCGTTTCTGAGGTTTCACGTGCAACACGCACCCATTGGTGGCTGCGTGGCACATTGGCGCCGCCTTGTGCCTGTATGTAACCGGCAAAGTCACCGGCATCGGCAGCGGCGCGTACGGCTTCGGTGCCGGCGTCAAACTGCGGCGACAGGTCTTGGCCGCGGATGCGCCGACATTCGCGGTAGACGCCGATGCCGGGCAGGCCGAAGGGATGAAACTGTGGGATGCGCCAGGTGGTGGCCCAGGCGCTGACCGCGCGGGCGGTATCGCTCAGCGGGGCACCGGTTTCGCGATCGATCTCTTCCTCCAGCGCATATCCATCGAGATTTTTGGCGACATATTTGGCCAGATAGGCGGTGGCGCCGCCGCGGTTGAGGTGTTTGCACTGGAAACGATGTTGTTGGGCGCCGGGTTCTTCCGCATCCTGCTGCAGGGCATAACGCTGCATGATATCGATCACAGCCTGACGGTGCGCCTGCAGAGTGAACATCATCAGATGCCAGTGGGGCGTGCCGTCATGATGGGGCTCAACGACCCGCATGCCGTAGACCTGCAGACGACGATCCTTGAAAGCGGTACGCATTTTCCCCCACTGGGCCACCAGATAGCGCTGGCTGTCCTTCGGTGTGAAGGCTTGTCGTTGCCAGCACGAATTGAAGCGCGTTTTGCCTCGTTCGCCGGCCTGTTGGACAGGGTGAAAGCAGGCCGGTGCCGTTAGTGTGACAAACAGCCCGCAGTGACCGTTGCGGACGGCGTAGGTTTCTATACCGGCGAGGGTGTTCATCAACTCCATACGCCGAATGGCGGGATTGGCGATGCTGCCAAGCACTTTTTCCATAAGATCGACGCGTTCACCCGTAGCGACGTTTTCCAGCTCGCAGCGGCTAAGGTAATCGAGGTTCGATTGACGCCGTGCGTTGACATCGTGGATGGCTTGTCGGCTGGCATAGGGTGACGCGTTGCTGCGGACGTTGCCTATCGCGATTTGCAGCGCTTCGCGCCACTGCATGCGCTGCATTTTTAGATGACGGATCCACCAGCGATCGTCGGTCAGGCGCGACAGCGCCGCAATCGCCTGCACGCTGTCCAATTTGCCTTTTCGATAACAGTGCCAATGCATGGGCAGGATATTGAAGGCGCGGGCCATTGTGGCAATTTGGCCGTACAGGCGGCGCTGTATCTCCGCGTGCAACAGGATCTCTGTATTTCCATGTCTCGCCAGCAAAACATCACATTCACTTTGGTAGAGCGCAGACAGTTGGCCACCGATACGCCGTGCCAACTGCTCCAGCGCTTTATCGCCCAGCGCGGGCAGTGCGCGATAGCAGTCCGCTTCGCCGCCAAAACGCAGCGATTTTCGTTGATCCAAACCGAAATTACGATTCACCTGCTGAATGCGTGGCCATATCCGCCGATGGAAAACCCGCACCAGGTAATGCCAGGCGGCGTGGGAGCCCTGGTGGTTGAGCAACTGGCGGTGGCGCTCGAGGAACGGCGTACGCAGATAATATGGCAGGCCATGAATGCACTGCAGCACCGTTTGCCATTGGCGCAGTTGGTCGCGATTCAGCGCAGGCTCGCGCCCTATCGCAGGGCGTGGCGCGTTCCACGGGTAGGCGTAATCATCGGACGCCGTGTGTCGTGTCGCAGGGGGATGTGCCGGTGGAAGTGCCGCCGGCATGTTTTTAACGGTGGGCGACATGGCGTTGCTTGGCTTCTGTGATCTCCTGGCAGGTCACGCAGCGGCTAACGCCTGGAATCGCGATGCGCCTCGCCGCAGGGATCGCCGCCTCACAATCGCTGCAACAGAACGCCGAGGGCGCTGCGGCAACCGGCCTGGCGCACGCGATTTGTTTCTCGAGTATCAATGCCTGGCGCTCCTGCGCCATATCAATAGTATCTGCCATAACATTTTCCTGGGATTGAATAGGGTGAATTTGGGCCGAGCGGTGCCCGGCGGGTTACACGCCAGTTTTTTTCGCAAGGTTATTTTTTTTGGGTTAACAGACAGTCTGCTTCGCTGATATAGCGCGGTAACGATTGACTGAGCGAGATGAGCTCATTGAGTGCCGCGACGATTTGCCGCCGTTCGGCATAACCCATTTCATGAAATTTTAACCACACATGGCGCTCGGTCAGCCCGGCGTGAAAGCAAAACGTATGACGCACGTGCAGCGGAGCCGTGTTGTAGATCGCTTCGGCATGATTGGTTTGCCGAGCAAACAGTGTGCGGCGGATTTCAGCAATACGCCGCAGGCCGATAGCCCGTTGCTCCTCGCTGGCCAGCAGCATGGCACTCTCCTTATCTGATGTTTGATAATTACTTGCAAAAACAAGATCGATTGACCGTCTTTCTCTCGCGCAACTTTGAGTCAATACACTGTAAACACAGTCGTTGTGCAAGATTGTTGCCGCGTTACAGTATTTGCATTTTAATCACTCATGTCGCATCATCTTAACTAAAGCGAGTGACATGCCGAGTAGCGGTGAATTGGCGCTACTTTAGATCACTAAATGCGACTTGTAAATGCAAACTTTATTTTAATCGGTGATGATATGCGTGAAGAAACGGCAAACAACAACACCTCCGTGGGAGCGGTGATTGAAAGAGTTCTTTCATCTTATGGGGTTGGCACGCAGAAAGAATTGAGCGAAATTCTAGGGATAGCACCGAATAACATCAGCAGTTGGCAGCAGCGCGGTAGCGTTCCCGGGTACGTCATCATCAACTGCGCGCTGGCCACAGGGGTAGACCTGGCCTGGTTGATGACCGGCGAACTTGCAAAATCAAAAAATAGTCGCAAGTCTGCGTCATCCGCGCAGGGTAAAGCGCTTTACGATCGCGTTTTGGCTTCCGGCGGGAAAGGCGTGCTGCGCCGCATTTTGGATGCTTACGGTTTCAACCTGCAAAAAGAGTTGGGCGATCTGTTGGGTATCTCTTCGGGCACGATGAGCACCTGGGTTCGCCGCAACTATTTCCCTGGCGATATCGTAGTGACCTGTGCGCTGGATACCGGGGTATCGTTACTGTGGTTGGCGACGGGGCAGGGAGACATGTGGGACGAAGCCGCACCGGCGGCGCCGGTGGTTGGGGCCCGAACGTTGCCGAAATATCGTCTGCTTGCCGGGCAGTTGAAAGAGGTGGGGCAGTGGTCGGCGGACAGTTCTTTGATCCCGGACGGCGTGCTTCAGCCTGCTTACGTTGATGGCGGACGTGTTTCCTGGCTGGTGGATCTGGCCGTTACGCATATCGCTAATGGCCGCTGGCTGGTGGACATCGACGGTAACCTGGACGTGTACGACATGGCGCGTTTGCCGGGTAACCAGGTGCGGGTCAGCGGCGGCAACGTCGACTTTCAGTGTTCTCCGGATGCGTTGAAAGCGCTGGGCATGGTTTGGCTAACGTTGACGCCGCAGGCATAAAAAAGCCCATCGATGATGGGCTTCTGGACGTTCTGGGTGGAGAGTTTACAGGCCGTAGACCAGCGTGACCGAGGTGGTGGTATCGGTGTTCTTCGGCGCGGAGGCCGGCGGTTTGCTGTTGTAGGTCACGGTATAGGCCACGCGCAGCGAGAAGCGATCGTTGATCGCCACGTTCAACGCACTTTCCGAGTTCAGCGTGGTTTCTTCGTTCGCTAGCGCAGAAACGCCCTGAATGAACTTGGTGTTGTCGGTCAGCTGATAGGAATAGTTGGCCGCACCGTAGGCCAGGCCTTTGGTCGAACGCCCGCCGCCGTGGTATTCGTCATGGCGAACGCCGGGACCGAATTCCACCCGCAGGTCGCTGAGCGGCCCGTTGAGGATTTGGCGGCCGTAACCGCCGGTCAGCGTGGAGCGCGAGTCATAACCGTTGAAACGGTCGCTCAGCCAGCTGGCCTGGCCGAACAGGTAGTTGCGATCGGTCAGGTTATAGCGCGTACGGCCACCGGCCTGATACTTTTCGGACGAGCGCACGTTGGAGGAAGTGGTGTTGTTGGCCGCCCCCCACAGGCTGTACGCCGCGTCGGTGTTGAACCAGGTCATGTTGGTGTTGGCCAACAGGGTGGAACTTTGCGAGTTGCCGGACTGGGCGTTATAGCCCGCCTGCACATTGCCTTCGAACGGTTTCTTGGCGGTGGCCGGATCGTCCATCGCGGTGAAAAGCGTATTGTCGGCGAGGGCTGAAACACTGGTGAAAGTCGCTAAGCAGCAAATATACAGCGGAAAAGCGCGACGAGCGCGAGAAGAGAGCATCTTGGATCCAGTTGTTAAGGGTGGTTATTGTTGATGATGATCACATTATATCGGTTCATTTCGGCGACAAAAATAGCCGCCATTAGCTTAAGTTTTTAATTTTTACTCCTCATTTATTCACTTTTCTTCTACTTAAATTTATCGCTTTCGGCAGCATTTCGTGCTGAGTCCGACGGTATCTGGTACTGCCCGTTGGTTGGCGTCGTATCTTCCCTGTAAAATTTGTTGTACATATATGTTTACGGTTTTGGGCTTTCGTTGGGTAGGCGTACTGGCGCATTGCGATGATTTTTGGTCTTAATTATTTATATTAATTTATTGTATTTTGTTGGGGTTTCTTGAGTTTTTTATGCGTGTTTTTTCATGGATTAAAGCACGGTAATTTTTTATTTACGGAAATTGGATTGAAAACTTTACATCGCATGGTAAGGTAGAGCCCTGAAACGCTCAATGATCCACTTCAACGCATAACGGCAAATGACAGGAATAGCATCATGCAAAAAGACGCGCTCAATAACGTACACATCAGTGCCGAACAGGTTCTCATCACGCCGGAGGAACTGAAGAACCAGTTCCCGCTTAGCGCCGACGACGAAAATGAAATCGCCACGGCGCGTAACACCATCGCCAACATTTTGCAGGGGCGCGATCATCGCCTGTTGGTGGTGTGCGGGCCTTGCTCGATCCACGATCCGGATGCGGCGCTGGACTACGCCCGTCGTTTGAAAACCCTGGCGGCTGACTTGAGCGATCAGCTGTATATCGTTATGCGCGTCTATTTTGAAAAACCCAGAACCACTGTCGGCTGGAAAGGTTTGATCAACGATCCGTACATGGACGGTTCGTTTGACGTTGAAGCAGGTTTGCATATCGCGCGTCGCCTGTTGCTGGATCTGGTGGGCATGGGCTTGCCGTTGGCTACCGAAGCGTTGGATCCGAACAGCCCGCAGTACCTGGGGGACTTGTTCAGCTGGTCGGCGATCGGCGCGCGCACCACCGAATCGCAGACCCACCGCGAAATGGCTTCCGGCCTGTCGATGCCGGTCGGCTTCAAAAACGGCACCGACGGCAGTCTGGGTACCGCCATCAACGCCATGCGCGCCGCCGCGATGCCGCACCGCTTCGTCGGCATCAACCAGGCGGGGCAGGTTTGTCTGCTGCAGACCCAGGGCAACCCGGACGGGCACGTGATCCTGCGCGGCGGCAAAACCCCGAACTACAGCGCCGAGCACGTTGCGGCCTGTGAGAAACAGATGCTTGAGGCGGGACTCCATCCGTCCTTGATGATAGATTGCAGCCATGGCAACTCGAATAAAGACTATCGCCGTCAGCCGGCGGTTGCCGAGTCCGTGGTGGAGCAGATCAAGGCGGGCAACCGCTCGATCACCGGCATTATGCTGGAGAGCCATCTGCATGAGGGCAATCAATCTTCCGAACAGCCGCGTGCAGACATGCGTTACGGCGTGTCCGTCACCGACGCCTGCATCAACTGGGAAAGTACGGAAACCCTGCTGCGTCATATGCATCAGGAACTCGGCGCTGCGCTGACGGCACGCACGGGAGAAAAATAAGTTATGGTGGCAGAACTGACCGCGCTGCGCGATCAAATCGATGAGGTGGATAAAGCGCTGCTGGATCTGCTGGCGAAACGCCTGCATCTGGTCGCGGAAGTGGGGGAAGTAAAAAGCCGCCACGGTTTACCGGTTTATGTGCCGGAGCGTGAGGCGGCGATGCTGGCCTCACGCCGCCAGGAGGCGGAAAACCTCGGCGTGCCGCCGGATTTGATCGAAGACGTCTTGCGCCGCGTGATGCGCGAATCGTACGTCAGCGAAAACGATAAAGGCTTTAAAACCCTGTGCCCGCAGCTGCGGCCGATCGTCATCATTGGCGGCAACGGCCAGATGGGCCGGTTGTTCAACCGCCTGCTGACGCTGTCGGGTTATCAGGTCCGGGTATTGGATCAGGAAGATTGGCCACAGGCGGAACCGCTGTTGGCAGATGCCGGCATGGTGATCGTCAGCGTGCCGATCCATGTGACAGAGCAGGTGATAAGCCGCCTGCCGCCGTTGCCCGACGACTGCATTCTGGTAGACCTGGCATCGGTGAAGAACCGTCCGCTGCATGCGATGCTGGCGGTGCACAGCGGCCCGGTGGTCGGGCTGCATCCGATGTTTGGTCCCGACGTGGGCAGCGTGGCGAAGCAGGTAGTGGTCTACTGCGACGGCCGCCAGCCGGAGGCTTACCAGTGGCTGCTTGAACAGCTGCAGGTGTGGGGCGCGCGGCTGCATTGCATCAGTGCGGTCGAACACGATCAGAACATGGCGTTTATTCAGGCGCTGCGGCACTTTGCCACTTTCGCCTATGGGTTGCACCTGGCGGAAGAAAACGTGCAACTGGAGCAGCTGCTGGCGCTTTCCTCGCCGATCTACCGGCTGGAGTTGGCGATGGTCGGCCGCCTGTTCGCGCAGGATCCGCAGCTGTATGCCGACATTATTATGTCGTCGGAGGAAAACGTGGCGTTAATCAAACGCTACTACCAGCGTTTCGGCGAGGCGATAAAGCTGTTGGAGCATGGCGACAAGCAGGCGTTTATCGACAGTTTCCGCAAGGTGGAGCACTGGTTCGGCGATTATGCCCAGCGCTTCCTGGTGGAGAGCCGCACGCTGTTGCGGCAGGCTAACGATAGCCGGCAGTAAAACGCGGGCGGTAAACATAGAGGGTTCGGCTTGGCCGAACCCTTTTTTTATGGTTTCAGGACGGGTTGACCGGCACCACGGTGTCGCTCGGGTAGCAGCCCAGTACTTTCAGCGAGCGGGTGATTGGCGCCAGATCGCGCAGCGCTTTTTGCATTGCGTCGGCACGCAGATTGGCCTGCACATCGATATAAAACATCTCTTCCCACGGATTGCCGTTGATCGGGCGTGACTCCAGCTTGGTCATAATGATGCCGTTATCGCGCAGTACCAGCAGCGCTTCTACCAGCGCACCGGATTGCTGGCCGGTCGCCATGATCAGCGTGGTTTTGGCCGGCACCTGTTCGGAGACGTCAATCGCTTTGCGTGCCAGGATGATAAAGCGGGTGATGTTCTGCTGCTGGTTGGCGAGGTTGTGGTCCAGCACCTGCAGCCCGTACAGCGCGCCGCCGGCCTCGCTGCCCAGCGCCGCCACCTTCGGTGAATTCAGCTGGGCGACTTTCTCCATCGCGGCGGCGGTGCTTTCGGTGTATTCGATTTTCCAGTGCGGGAAGCGGTTCAGGAACTGGCTGCACTGCTGGAACGGCTGCGGATGGCTGTAGACGGTTTCAATCTGGCTCAGATCGCTGTCGCCGGCCACCAGGACGCAGTGGTTGATCGGGTTGGTCAGTTCGCCAACGATCGACAGACTGGTGTGTTGCAGCAGATCGTACACCTCGTTAATCGAGCCGGAGCTGGTGTTCTCGATCGGCAGAATCGCGTAGTCCGCCTGGCCGGTCTCCACCTGGGCGAAGATATCCTGAAACTTCTGGCAGCCGCATTCGATCAGCCGATCGAAATGGCGGGCGGCGTATTGGCGCGCCGCCAGATGTGAATAAGAGCCTTTCGGGCCGAGGAAGGCGATGCGGGCAGAGTGTTGGCTGACGGGGTTGAGCTGGTGCTGCAGCAGCGCCTGCTGGGTCAGGACGGAGTCTTCGATGATCAGTTGGAACAGGCGGGTGACGTAGAAACCGTCCAGGTCATAAGGCTTGGCGGCGGCGATCAGCGCATCCAGCAGATCGCGTTCACGCTCTTTGTCGCGGATCGGGCGGTGAGAGTGCAGCTTGGTCTTGCCGACTTCGATCGCCAGCTCACGGCGCTCCGCCAGCAGGGCCAACAGTTTTAAGTCCAGTGCGCTGATGCGCTCGCGCAGCACCAATAACGGGTTGTCAGTCATAATCAGCTTCCGCCTTCAGTTCTTATTCGTTGTATAACAGCCATAAAAAAAGCCCCCTGTTTCCAGGAGGCCTTGTTGTTCGTCTTCGCATTCTTTCTTACACGACGAAACGCCTCCCAGTCAGGGGAAGGTAAAAAAGAATGCGAAGAAAAACGGTGTGCGTGGCATGGTCTACCTAAGGTTGATGTGAACAGGTTTTAAAGTAACCGCTGGCTTTTACCCCGTCAACAAAAATACCCGACAAAAAACGCGCCCTCGGGCGCGTTTGATGCGGCAATCGCAGTCGGAGGGTTATTCCTGTTCCTGCGTCACTTCCGGCACGATGTCTTTCACGCTGGCATTGCAGCGGCGCGCTTCGCCTTTGTGCTGTACCTTGTTCAGCTGGCGCTCCAGCTTGGCGATCAGCTCATTAACGGCGGTATACATGTCGTCATGTTTGGCGCTGGCGACCAGCGGGCCGTTAGGCGTGGTAATGGTAGCGTCGGCGACGAACCCCTGCGGTTCTTTGGATAAGACGATATGCGGGTTTATCAGCTGGGTCTGCCATTTTTCCAGTTTGGTGAGACGGTCTTCGACGTGATTGCGGATTGCGGGAGTGATATCCATTTGTTTGCTGGTAATGTTCAATGTCATATAACTTACCTCTCTGTCTTTCCGTCTTGGTGAATCCAGCATACCCCGCTTTTTGTTTAAATGCGTGATGTAAATCACGATTTTTTGTCACTTTTTGCAAAGTTCGTTCAATCTGTGATTCAGCATCTGAATTGGTTATCTAATGCTTGAGAGTTGCCGCCGGATGGCGCATTATCGATGAGTTGACCGGTGAGGAGCGCTAGCTAACACCGTGTTTTTACTTGTGTATTTTTTCGGTAAAAACCAGGTCTACGCCAATGAAAACGGCAGCCGAGGCTGCCGTTTTGTCTTTCTGCCGTTGCCGACGCGCGATTATTGCGGGTTGGCGGCGATCACTTTGGCCACTTTGTCAGCCTGGCCGTTCAGCTGCAGCTGCTGGTAGGCATTTTCCATCAGCGGCAACACGTCGTGCGTCGCTTTGGTATCCGGGAATTCACGCAACATCTGCTCGGCGCGATTAACGACCGCGACGTAAGCACCGCGTTTAGTGTAGTATTCCGCCACCGAAAGCTCATACTTGGCCAGGCGGTCTTTCAGATACACCAAACGCTTGTTGGCGTCGGTCGCGTATTGGCTGTTCGGGTATTGCTGAATCAGCTGGCTGAAGTCGCGGAACGCAGCGCGAGCGTGCTGCGGATCGCGGTCCGAACGGTCAACCCCGAAGAAGCCTTGCAGTGCGCTGTCATCGAGCGCCATGTCGGTCAGGCCGCGCATGTACATCACGTAATCGATGTTCGGGTGCGTCGGGTTCAGACGCATGAAGCGATCGATGGATGCCTGAGCCATCGGCAAGTCGGCAGCCTTATAGTAGGCGTAAATCAAATCCAGCTGGACCTGCTGGGAATACGGCCCGAAAGGATAGCGGTTATCTAACGCTTCGAGTTGCGTAATCGCGCCCTTGAAGTTACCGTCCTGCAGCTTTTGCTGCGCGGTAGCATAGATTTCCGAAGGTGGGTTGTCGGGAACCGCATCCTTGGATGTGGAGCAACCTGCCAGCGCCAGGCTCAACGTGGCTGCCGCCACCAGATATTTCATACGCGTCATGACGTTTTGATTATCCTCAGGGTGTTATTCCGGGAGACTGTCCGTTAAGCTCCCGACAAAGACCAGGTACAATAGCACATTATATTAAACGGCATCGCCGTGAAAACCCAACGTTAACGAAGAAGCTGCATATGGCACAACAAGTACAACTCACCGCAACGGTGGCCGAATCTCAACTCGGACAACGTTTAGATCAGGCTTTGGCCGAATTGTTCCCTGATTATTCACGATCTCGCATAAAAGAGTGGATCCTGGGCGATCGGGTGAAGGTCAATGGCAAAACGTCAAACAAACCGAAAGAGAAGGTGCTGGGCGGAGAGACCGTCGCCATCGATGCACAGATTGAAGAAGAGGCGCGTTGGGAGCCGCAGGATATCGCGCTGGATATCGTCTATGAAGACAGCGACATTCTGGTTATCAACAAACCGCGCGATCTGGTGGTGCACCCTGGCGCCGGCAACCCGGACGGCACGGTGCTCAATGCGCTGCTGCATCATTACCCGGAAATCGCCGATGTGCCGCGTGCCGGCATTGTGCACCGCCTGGATAAAGACACCACCGGCCTGATGGTGGTGGCGAAAACCGTGCCGGCGCAAACCCGGCTGGTGGAGGCGCTGCAGGCGCGTGAAATCACCCGTGAATACGAAGCGGTGGCGATCGGCACCATGACCGCCGGCGGCACGGTAGAGGAACCTATCGCGCGCCACTCCACCAAGCGCACCCACATGGCGGTGCACCCGATGGGTAAACCGGCGGTGACGCACTACCGCATCATGGAGCATTTCCGCGCGCACACCCGTCTGCGTCTGCGTCTGGAAACCGGCCGTACTCACCAGATCCGCGTACACATGGCTTACATCAGCCATCCGCTGGTGGGTGATCCGCTGTACGGCGGCCGTCCGCGTCCGCCGAAGGGTGCTTCGGAAGCCTTCATCAACACGCTGCGCGGCTTTGACCGCCAGGCGCTGCACGCCACCATGCTGCGTTTATATCACCCAATCAGCGGCATCCAGATGGAGTGGCATGCGCCGCTGCCGCAGGATATGGTCGATCTGATCAACGCGCTGAAGGCGGATACCGAAGAATTCAAAGATCAGATGGACTGGTAATGAACGCGCTCATTTTGCCCGACTGGCCGCTGCCTTCCGGCGTTAAGGCCTGCAGCACCACGCGCGGCGGCGGCGTCAGCCTGCCGCCTTATGACTCGCTGAACCTCGGTACCCACGTCGGTGACGAGGAGCAAGCGGTGACGCGCAATCGGGAACGGTTGGTTACTGCCGCCGGCTTGCCGCAGATGCCGGTATGGCTCGAGCAGGTACACGGTACCCGCGTGGTGACATTGACGGGACAAGCGCCCGCCGATCTGCGGGCAGATGCGGTATACAGCAACGTACCGGGGCAGGTGTGCGCAGTGATGACGGCGGATTGTCTGCCGGTGCTGTTCTGCTCGCAGAACGGCGATGAAGTGGCCGCCGCCCACGCCGGCTGGCGTGGGTTGTGCCACGGCGTGCTGGAGCAAACCGTGGCGGCGTTCAGCGCCGCGCCGGGCCAGATCCGCGCCTGGCTGGGGCCGGCGATTGGCCCGCAGCAGTTTGAAGTCGGGCCCGAGGTGCGTGCCGCCTTTATGGCGCAAGACGCCGAAGCGGTGGCGGCGTTTACGCCGCACGGCGATAAGTTTTTGGCTAATATCTACTTACTGGCTCGCCAACGTTTGTTGCGGGCAGGCGTGCAGGCCATCTATGGCGGAGACCGTTGCACGGTTAACGAAATGAGTCATTTTTTCTCCTATCGACGCGATGGAATAACCGGACGTCTGGCAAGTTTAATCTGGCTGATATAACCTATTGAATTAGGACGATCCAACGACGCATGGCGTTGTACCGAAAATTTAGCGTCGAGATAACCTTGAAAATTTGAGGGATGACCTCATTTAATCTCCAGTAGCAATTTCGACCCATCTTGGAGGTGTTATGCGTCTGGATCGTCTTACCAACAAATTCCAGCTTGCCCTCGCCGATGCCCAGTCACTAGCCCTTGGGCACGACAACCAGTTTATTGAACCGCTACATCTGATGAGCGCCCTGCTCAATCAGGAAGGGGGCACGGTTCGTCCACTATTAACTTCCGCAGGTATCGATGCCGGGCGCGTGCGCACCGAAATCGAACAGGCGCTGTCCCGTTTACCGCAGGTAGAAGGCACCGGTGGCGACGTTCAACCGTCCCACGAGCTGGTGCGCGTCCTGAACCTGTGCGACAAGCTGGCGCAAAAGCGCGCGGACAAATTCATTTCTTCCGAGCTGTTTGTGCTTGCGGTGCTGGAAGACCGCGGCTCGCTGACCGACTTGTTGAAAGCGGCCGGTGCAACGGCCGACAAAATCAGCAAAGCCATTGACCAAATGAGAGGCGGTGACAGCGTGGAAGACCAAGGCGCCGAAGACCAACGGCAAGCATTGAAGAAATACACGATCGATCTGACCGAGCGCGCCGAGCAGGGCAAACTAGACCCGGTAATCGGCCGTGACGAAGAGATCCGCCGTACTATTCAGGTGCTGCAGCGCCGCACCAAAAACAACCCGGTGCTGATCGGCGAACCCGGCGTGGGTAAAACCGCCATCGTCGAAGGCCTGGCGCAGCGCATCATCAACGGTGAAGTGCCGGAAGGGCTGAAGCACAAGCGCGTATTGTCCCTCGATATGGGCGCCTTGATCGCCGGTGCCAAGTACCGCGGCGAGTTTGAAGAGCGCCTGAAAGGCGTGCTCAACGATCTGGCCAAGCAGGAAGGCAGCGTCATCCTGTTTATCGACGAACTGCATACCATGGTCGGCGCCGGTAAGGCGGATGGCGCGATGGATGCGGGCAACATGCTCAAACCGGCGCTGGCGCGCGGCGAGCTGCACTGCGTCGGCGCGACTACGCTCGACGAGTATCGTCAATATATAGAGAAGGATGCGGCGCTCGAGCGTCGTTTTCAGAAAGTGTATGTGGCGGAGCCGAGCGTGGAAGACACCATCGCTATCCTGCGCGGCCTGAAAGAGCGTTACGAACTGCACCACCACGTGCAGATCACCGACCCGGCCATCGTGGCGGCGGCAACGCTTTCGCACCGCTATATCGCCGATCGTCAATTGCCGGACAAGGCTATCGATCTGATCGACGAAGCGGCGTCCAGCATCCGCATGCAGATGGATTCCAAACCGGAATCGCTCGACAGGCTTGAACGCCGCATCATTCAGTTGAAGCTGGAGCAGCAGGCGCTGAATAAAGAGTCTGACGACGCCAGCAAGAAACGCCTGGACATGCTCAGCGATGAGTTGGGGCAGAAAGAGCGCGAATATTCTGAGCTGGAAGAAGAGTGGAAAGCGGAAAAAGCGTCGCTCTCCGGTACACAGAACATCAAGGCTGAACTCGAGCAGGCCAAAATCACCCTGGAGCAGGCGCGCCGCGTCGGCGATCTGGGGCGGATGTCGGAACTGCAATACGGCAAGATCCCTGAGCTGGAGAAACAGCTCGCCGCCGCCACGCAGGCCGAGGGCAAGAGCATGAAGCTGCTGCGCAACCGGGTGACCGATGCGGAGATTGCCGAAGTGCTGGCGCGTGCGACCGGGATCCCGGTGGCCAGAATGCTGGAAGGTGAGCGTGACAAACTGCTGCGCCTGGAGCAAGAGCTACATTCGCGGGTGATCGGCCAGGATGAAGCGGTCAGCGCGGTCTCCAATGCTATCCGCCGCAGCCGCGCCGGGTTGTCCGATCCTAACCGGCCGATCGGTTCGTTCCTGTTCCTCGGCCCGACCGGGGTGGGGAAAACCGAGCTCTGCAAGGCGCTGGCTTCGTTCCTGTTCGACAGCGATGACGCCATGGTGCGCATCGACATGTCCGAGTTTATGGAGAAACACTCCGTTTCTCGTCTGGTCGGCGCACCTCCGGGCTATGTCGGCTATGAAGAGGGCGGCTACCTGACGGAAGCCGTGCGCCGCCGGCCTTACTCGGTGATCCTGCTGGATGAAGTCGAGAAAGCGCACCCGGACGTATTCAATATTCTGTTGCAGGTGTTGGATGATGGCCGCCTGACCGATGGTCAAGGCCGTACCGTCGATTTCCGCAATACCGTGGTGATCATGACTTCCAACCTGGGTTCCGATCTGATCCAGGAACATTTCGGTCAGATGAATTACGCGCAGATGAAAGAGTCGGTGATGGAGATGGTGAGTCACCACTTCCGTCCGGAGTTCATCAACCGTATTGACGAAGTGGTGGTGTTCCATCCGCTGGGCGAGAAACATATTGCTGCGATCGCCAAGATTCAGCTGTCGCGTCTGTATAAGCGTTTGGAAGAGCGCGGTTACGAAGTGACCATGACCGAACCGGCCCTGGCGCTGTTGAGCAAAACCGGTTACGACCCTGTGTATGGTGCGCGTCCGTTGAAACGCGCTATCCAGCAGGAGATAGAGAACCCGCTGGCGCAGCAAATCCTGTCCGGCAAGCTGATCCCCGGCAAGCTGGTGACGCTGGATGTGGAAAACGACCATATCGTTGCACGCCAATAACGGCAATTAAGCGTAATAAAGGTGAAAGGGAGCGGGCGACCGCTCCCTTTTCTTTATCTTCGTTTGTTCCCGTTTACAGGGTTTGCCGCTATTGCTGTGCTAAAACCGGCATTTTTTGACTAATAAACATCCTAAAAAGGCATTTTGGGTGATTATTTGAGCGCTTGAAAAGTTTTTTGCAATTAGGGGTTGCGGCCCGCCGAGAACTCCCTATAATGCGCCTCCACTGACCGGGAACAACGACTGACAAGCCGCCGGGTCAGCGAGAAGAAAGCGAAATAAACGCTTGACTCTCAGGGCGAAAAGCGTAATATACGCAGCCCGCGCCGATGAGTTTCTCGGCGCTGCTCTTTAACAATTTATCAGACAATCTGTGTGGGCACTCCACAAGACGATATCCAGCATCTTCGGATGCAAAAAAATATCAAGTCTTGAAGAGTGACTAACTGAAGTAAAATTCATGCAGTAAAT
>NZ_JAMYWQ010000135.1 GCF_024160145.1 Serratia nevei | reverse complement strand
ATCACGCCTATGGGATGCAGCAGTGGGGAATATTGCACAATGGGGGAAACCCTGATGCAGCAACGCCGCGTGAGTGAAGAAGTATTTCGGTACGTAAAGCTCTATCAGCAGGAAAGAAAATGACGGTACCTGACTAAGAAGCCCCGGCTAACTACGTGCCAGCAGCCGCGGTAATACGTAGGGGGCAAGCGTTATCCGGATTTACTGGGTGTAAAGGGAGCGTAGACGGCATGACAAGTCCGGAGTGAAAGCCCGGGGCTCAACCCCGGGACTGCTCTGGAAACTGCCATGCTTGAGTGCGGGAGGGGCAGGCGGAATTCCTAGTGTAGCGGTGAAATGCGTAGATATTAGGAGGAACACCGGCGGCGAAGGCGGCCTGCTGGACCGTAACTGACGTTGAGGCTCGAAAGCGTGGGGAGCAAACAGGATTAGATACCCAAGTAGTCCGCTCAT
>NZ_JAMYWQ010000134.1 GCF_024160145.1 Serratia nevei | reverse complement strand
GATCAGCCTATGGGATGCAGCAGTGAGGGATATTGGTCAATGGGGGAAACCCTGAACCAGCAACGCCGCGTGAGGGAAGACGGTTTTCGGATTGTAAACCTCTGTCCTCTGTGAAGATGATGACGGTAGCAGAGGAGGAAGCTCCGGCTAACTACGTGCCAGCAGCCGCGGTAATACGTAGGGAGCAAGCGTTGTCCGGATTTACTGGGTGTAAAGGGTGCGTAGGCGGCTTTGCAAGTCAGAAGTGAAATCTATGGGCTTAACCCATAAACTGCTTTTGAAACTGCAGGGCTTGAGTGAAGTAGAGGTAGGCGGAATTCCCGGTGTAGCGGTGAAATGCGTAGAGATCGGGAGGAACACCAGTGGCGAAGGCGGCCTACTGGGCTTTAACTGACGCTGAGGCACGAAAGCGTGGGTAGCAAACAGGATTAGATACCCAAGTAGTCCCGTACG
>NZ_JAMYWQ010000133.1 GCF_024160145.1 Serratia nevei | reverse complement strand
ACTTGACCTATGGGGTGCAGCAGTGGGGGATATTGCACAATGGGGGAAACCCTGATGCAGCGACGCCGCGTGTGGGAAGACGGTCCTCTGGATTGTAAACCACTGTCCCCAGGGACGAAGATGACGGTACCTGGGGAGGAAGCTCCGGCTAACTACGTGCCAGCAGCCGCGGTAATACGTAGGGAGCGAGCGTTGTCCGGAATTACTGGGTGTAAAGGGAGCGTAGGCGGGGATGCAAGTTGGGTGTCAAATCTACCGGCTCAACTGGTAGTCGCACTCAAAACTGCAGCTCTTGAGTGAAGTAGAGGCAGGCGGAATTCCTAGTGTAGCGGTGAAATGCGTAGATATTAGGAGGAACACCAGTGGCGAAGGCGGCCTGCTGGGCTTTTACTGACGCTGAGGCTCGAAAGTGTGGGGAGCAAACAGGATTAGATACCCAAGTAGTCCCGAAAC
>NZ_JAMYWQ010000132.1 GCF_024160145.1 Serratia nevei | reverse complement strand
ATGAGCGGACTACTTGGGTATCTAATCCTGTTCGCTCCCCACGCTTTCGAGCCTCAACGTCAGTCGCGGTCCAGCAGGCCGCCTTCGCCGCCGGTGTTCCTCCTGATATCTACGCATTTCACCGCTACACCAGGAATTCCGCCTGCCCCTCCCGCACTCCAGCCATGCAGTTCCAAGGGCAGTCCCGGGGTTGGGCCCCGGGCTTTCACCCCTGGCTTGCATGGCCGTCTACGCTCCCTTTACACCCAGTGAATCCGGATAACGCTCGCCCCCTACGTATTACCGCGGCTGCTGGCACGTAGTTAGCCGGGGCTTCTTAGTCAGGTACCGTCTTGCTTCTTCCCTGCCGATAGGGCTTTACATGCCGAAGCACTCCTTCACCCACGCGGCGTCGCTGCATCAGGGTTCCCCCCATTGTGCAATATCCCCCACTGCTGCATCCCATAGGTGGTCA
>NZ_JAMYWQ010000131.1 GCF_024160145.1 Serratia nevei | reverse complement strand
TGACCACCTATGGGATGCAGCAGTGGGGAATATTGGGCAATGGGCGCAAGCCTGACCCAGCAACGCCGCGTGAAGGAAGAAGGCTTTCGGGTTGTAAACTTCTTTTCTGGGGGACGAACAAATGACGGTACCCCAGGAATAAGCCACGGCTAACTACGTGCCAGCAGCCGCGGTAATACGTAGGTGGCAAGCGTTATCCGGATTTATTGGGTGTAAAGGGCGTGTAGGCGGGAAAGCAAGTCAGATGTGAAAACTCAGGGCTCAACCCTGAGCCTGCATTTGAAACTGTTTTTCTTGAGTGCTGGAGAGGCAATCGGAATTCCGTGTGTAGCGGTGAAATGCGTAGATATACGGAGGAACACCAGTGGCGAAGGCGGATTGCTGGACAGTAACTGACGCTGAGGCGCGAAAGCGTGGGGAGCAAACAGGATTAGATACCCCCGTAGTCCATCAGT
>NZ_JAMYWQ010000027.1 GCF_024160145.1 Serratia nevei | reverse complement strand
CTACATTGATTACTACAACCATGACCGCCTCAGAGAGAAACTAAAAGGCCTGAGTCCGGTAGAGTATCGAACTCAGGCCACGAAGGCCGCCTGAATTTACATCGTCCAACTTATGGGGGGCAGTTCAACCGCGCGCCCTTGTTCTTTAGGTCGCCCGGCGTTAGCCGCGCCCGTCTTTGATCGCTTTGATGATGTTGGTGGTCGACAGGCCGTCTTCAAAGTTCAGCACTTTGACATCGCCGCCGTTGGCCCACACTTCCGCACTGCCGGCAATCTCTTCCGGTTTGTAATCACCGCCTTTCACCAGCAGATCCGGCAGAATGTCGGCGATCAGGCGCTGCGGCGTATCCTCTTCGAACGGCACCACCCAATCCACCGCTTCCAGCGCGCCCAGCACGATCATGCGGTTCTCCAGCGCGTTGACCGGGCGTGTTTCCCCTTTCAGGCGCTTGGTCGAGGCGTCGCTGTTCACCGCCACGATCAGGCGATCGCCCAGCTTGCGGGCATTGGCCAGATAGGAGACGTGGCCGGCATGCAGAATATCGAAGATGCCGTTGGTCATCACCACTTTCTCGCCGCGCTGACGCGCCTGCGCCACGGCGTGTTTCAACTGCGCTTCAGTCATCACGCCAAACCCGGTTTCGGCCCGGCCGCGCACCGCGTTTTCCAGCTCGATTGGCGACACGGTGGAAGTACCGAGCTTGCCCACCACCACGCCGGCGGCGGCATTGGCCAGGAAACAGGACTCTTCCAGCGAGTTGCCGGCGGCCAGCGAGGCGGCCAGCACGCCGATCACGGTGTCGCCGGCGCCGGTCACATCGAACACTTCCTGCGCCTGGGTCGGCAGGTGCAGCGGCTCAACGCCCGGCTGCAGCAGCGTCATGCCGTGTTCGGAACGGGTGACCAACAGCGCCGACAGCTCAAAATCCGCCACCAGTTTCATGCCGCGTTCCACCAGTTCCGCCTCATCCTTGCAGTGGCCCACCACCGCTTCGAACTCCGACAGGTTCGGCGTCAGCAGCGTCGCGCCGCGATAGCGCTCGAAGTCAGAGCCTTTCGGATCGATCAGCACCGGCACCTTGGCGGCGCGCGCCAGTTGGATCATGCCCTGCACCTGGCTGAGCGCGCCCTTGGCGTAATCGGACAGCACCAGCGCGCCGATCTGCGGCAGCGCCTGCTGAATGCGCTCCAGCATCGGCTGCGGATCGACGTTGGAGAAGCCTTCTTCGAAGTCGAGACGGATCAGCTGCTGATTACGCGACAGCACGCGCAGCTTGGTGATGGTCGGATGGGTCGGCACCGAGACGAAGTCGCAGCGTACATTGACTTCATTCAGCTTGGCGCTCAGCGCCCGCGCCGCATCGTCGATGCCGGTCAGGCCTACCAGGCGAGAATTGGCGCCCAGCGAAGCGATGTTCATCGCCACGTTAGCCGCGCCGCCGGGACGCTCTTCGATGGTATCGACCTTGACCACCGGCACCGGGGCTTCCGGTGAAATGCGGCTGGTCGGCCCATACCAATAGCGATCCAACATGACGTCACCGACCACCAGCACACCGGCGCGGCGAAAATCAGGCAGCGTAACTTTCATCCGATAACTCCAAAAAAGTACAAAATTTTAGTGGCGCAGATATTACCACAGACCGCCGGAATACCCGCAAAAAGGTATTAATCCAGCCATTTGGCCCAGCTGGCGCGCACCTGCTCGCGCTCGGCGGCGAACAGCCCGCTGCCGACCTTGCCGGAATGCTCCTGCAGCGCCAGGTGGTGGATCTCGTCGCGCATGGTGACATAGGCCTGGGCCAGCGCGCGCGCCTCCTCTTCCGGCATGATGTCGTAATTGGCCATCAGCTCGAAGATGCGCACGTTGTCCGACCAACGCGTCAGCCGCGGTTCACCCGGCGCATAGCGTAAGACCAGATATTGGGCGATAAATTCGATGTCGGTAATGCCGCCCTCATCGGTTTTGATATCAAACAGATCGCGCTGCTTGTTGCCGAGATGGTTGCGCATCTTTTCGCGCATCTCGCGCACTTCGCGCTTCAGGACCTCCGCATCGCGCGTCTTGCCCAGGATCTCGCGCCGGATCGCGTCGAACTGCTGATGCAGCGCCGGGTCGCCATGCACGATGCGCGCGCGCACCAGCGCCTGGTGCTCCCAGGTCCAGGCTTCGTTTTGCTGGTAATCGGCGAACGCCTCAACGGTGCTGACCAGCATTCCCGCGGCGCCGGAAGGCCGCAGGCGGGCGTCCACCTCATACAGAATGCCGGAGGAGGTGCGGGTGCTGAACAGATGCATCACCCGCTGCGCCAGCCGCAGGTAGAACTGGCGGCCGTCGATGCAGCGATCGCCGTCGGTCATCACCTCCGGCGGGCAATCCAGCAGGAATACCAGATCGAGATCGGAACTGTAACCCAGCTCCCAGCCGCCCAGCTTGCCGTAGCCGATCACCGCAAAACCGCGCCCTTCGCGCTCCTGCAGATGGGTCGGTTGGCCGTAGCGCGCCACCATGTCGCTCCAGGCCTGCTGCACCACCGCGTCGATGATCGCCTCCGCCAGATAAGTCAGGTGGTCGCTCACTTTCATCACCGGCAGCGCGCCGGCGATATCCGCCGCGGCGATGCGCAGCTGCTGCGCCTGTTTGAACTGGCGCAGCGCCTCCAGCTTTTGCTCTTCGTCGTCTTCCGGCACCCGCAACAGATACTGGCGCAGCTCGCTGCGGTAGGCGTCCAGCGCCACCGGCTGATACAGCGTGGCCGGATCCAGCAGTTCGTCCAGCAACAGCGGATAGCGCGACAGCTGGTTGGCGACCATCGGCGACGCGGCGCACAGGCGGATCAGATGGCTGAGCGCCGCGTGATACTCCACCAGCAGCTCGAGGTAGGTGGTACGGGTGACGATGCTGAGCAGCAGCTGCGCCAGCCGCACCAGCGCGGTCGGCGCGTCCTGGCGCGGGCATACCTCCGCCAGCAGGCGCGGCATCAGCTGATCGAGCACGTCGCGGCCGCGCGGGCCGATGGTGCGCTTGTCGACGTCGTGGCGGAAATCGGCGATGGTGCGCAGCATCTGTCGGCGCCCCTCTTCGTCGAGGTGCGGCGTCAGCGGCGCCAGCTCGTTTTCTTCCAGCGCGTCCTGCCACAGGCTGTGGTAATGCTGATAGTCGGGATCTTCGCCGACATCCGGGCTATCGTCGCCGATCAGGTCGTCGAACACCGCCCGCACCGCCTGCATGTGCAACTCCAGCGCCGCCATCAGCGTCGGCCAATCCGCCTGCCCCATGCCGTAGGCCAGCCGCGCCTGATCGAGCGCATCCTGCGGCAGCGTCTGGGTTTGCTGATCGCCGATCGCCTGCAGCAGATTCTCCAGCCGCCGCAGGAACAGGTAGGCGGCGCTCAGCGCCCGCACCTGCTCGGCCTCCAGCAGCCCCAGCTCACCCACCGCCTGCAGCGTCGGCAGCAGCGAACGCCCCTGCAGCGCCAGCTCACGGCCACCGCGGATCAGCTGGAATACCTGGGTGATGAATTCGATTTCGCGAATGCCGCCGGCGCCCAGCTTGATGTTGTCCTTCAGGCCGCGCCGCCGCACTTCACGGGCGATCATGCCCTTCATGTTGCGCAGCGACTGAATGACGCTGAAATCGATATAGCGGCGGAACACGAACGGCCGCAGCGTTTTGCGCAGCTCCTGGCTGTAAGCGTCTTCCGCGCCGCCCATCAGGCGCGCCTTCACCATCGCATAGCGTTCCCAGTCGCGCCCCTGCTCCTGGTAGTAATCCTCCAGCGCCGCAAAGCTCATCACCAACGGGCCGCTGTCGCCGAACGGCCGCAGCCGCATGTCGACGCGATAGACGAAGCCGTCGATGGTCTGCTGATCCAGCGCCTTGATCAGCCGCTGGCCGAGGCGGGTGAAGAACTGGGCATTGTCCAGCTCGCGCCGCCCGCCCTGGGTTTGGCCATTTTCCGGGTAGGCGAAGATCAGATCGATATCCGACGAGAAGTTCAGTTCGCCGCCGCCCAGCTTGCCCATGCCGAGGATCAGCAGCGGCTGCGGTTCGCCGGCGGCGTTGCACGGCGTGCCCCACTCGCGGCAGCAGGTTTGGTACAGCCAGTCGCGCGCGCTGACGATCAGCGTTTCCGCCAGCCCGCTCAGCTGCAGCAGCGTTTCTTCGGTCGAACACAGCCCCTGCGCCTGCGCCCAGGCGATGCGCACCAGCGTTTCGCGGCGAAACAGACGCAGCGTGCGCATCAGCTGCGCCTCATCGCGCACCTCTTCCAGCTCGTCCTGCAGCCAGGCGGCATAGTGTTGCCACTCGCCGGGCGCCGGCGGCTGTTCGCGCAGCGTCGCCAGCCAGGCCGGCTGGGCGATCAGCGCGTCGCTGACGAAGTCGCTCGACGCCAGCACCCACTGCTCCTGCTCGCTGAAGGCGCTGTCCGCGCCGTGAACTTCCTGAAAACGCTGCACAACCTGCTGTGCCTGAGCCTGTAACGCGGCTGAAAGTGGCGACATAGTGTATGACCCGTTCTGCGGCCCACGGCTGGCGGGCCGGCTGGATTAACGAAGCGCGCCGTTTAACCAGAATGGCGCATGCGATAAGGCCTGTT
Organism: Serratia nevei; assembly: GCF_024160145.1. Classification (GTDB taxonomy): domain Bacteria; phylum Pseudomonadota; class Gammaproteobacteria; order Enterobacterales; family Enterobacteriaceae; genus Serratia; species Serratia nevei_A. The sequence goes on along the minus strand of NZ_JAMYWQ010000027.1, from coordinate 65,468 downwards.
TGCGGCTGGCTTCATACCAGCCCTGACGGCGCTCGCTCAGCGCCGCCTGCAGCTCGCGCCAGGCCTCGATATAAGGGCCGGTCTGCTCGTCGGGGTAGGCGCCCGCCAGCAGGACCAGCGCCGCAATCTGACGCGTCAGGCGCGGCAACTGTTCCTGATATTCATCTTCGTTCAGCATACGGCCGAAGGCTTCTTTCAGCTCCGCGCCGCTGCGCCCCAGCATGATGTCGCTGAAGCGCTTGAAAGAACCGTCCAGTTTGGCCTGCGCTTTGGCGTCGATAAACGGCCGCCAGGCGCCGCTCACCAGCCATGATGTGAGCGCCAACTTACATTGCAGGTAGGCGGCGCTGTAGCACAGGGCCTCTGGTTGCGCGGCTTTGTCCGCCAACAGCGGTTCGAGCTCGGTCAGACGGGCGCGCAGATCGGCGCTGGCCTTGCGCGGCACCAAACCGCCGAAGATCACCAGCGCCTGGCGAATCGTTCCGACCGCCTCAATCACCGAAGCGCGCGCCTGTGCGTCGCCGCGCAGCCACAGCTCTTCGTGGTACTGCCAGTGGCTCAGCGCCAGCTCGAAGGCGGCGATCATTCCCTGCTCCACGGTCGCCTTCGCCGCCGGCTTCAGCACCCGCAGCGGGCGCACCTCGCGCGGTGGATTGCCCTGCGCCAGGTGGTAACCGCGCGCCGCCTTGCTCAGGCTGCCCTGACGCAGCCCGCCGTGCGCCGCCAGCTCACCGGCCAACGCCAGCAGATCGGCGGTATTGCCGTTCAGCAGCTCCAGCTCGATCTCACTCAGGGCCTCGCTGAGCTCACCAGCGCGCACTTCGCCCTGGTCCAGGCCAATCTCGATCTCGCTTTGGCCGTAAGTAACCACCCACTTCTCTCGCACGAAATCGGTACGGAACAGCGGCTGCAACGCCTGCTGCAGCGCCGTGATATCGCAATCCTGCGGCCAAATGTCGGCAGGGAACTGCGCCAGCGCCAGCTGCGGCTCGGCGATAGCGACATTGTATTCCGGGCGCTGATGCAGGCCGCCCACCACTTTACCGGCGGTTTTGATGGTCATCTCATAGCGATCGTCGTAACCGCGAATGCGCAGCCCCATGTCGTGACGGCGCAGGACGTTGTCGGCCGTTTCGAAGTAAATATTGGTCAGCTTTTGCGGCGCGGAATGCTGATGCGGCCAGGCGGCGAGCCATTGTGGCAATGCGGCCACCGCTTGCGGCGCGGCGATGAATTTCAGTTCAATTTCAACGGTCATAATTCTTTAACACCAATAAGTTACGCATTCACGTCGGTTTCAGCGTGGCGCGCTTGGCCCGCCGTATGCTGCCCACTGACGCACAGTTGCCGTTATCTTACCGCGATTCCCGGCGCCTTAACCCTGCTAACTGTAGAAAAAACCTGTTACGTTATAAAACGCTGCGCAACTCACAGAATCGGCCACAGTAAGATAGTTCTCATTCCGGTTTTGGCGTTGCGTCGTCAGACTGAACGCTCTACTATCGTTCCATAAATTCACCCAGAAACGATGAACTAATGCAGAAATTACGCCTGATTTGCCTTGCCGCGCTGAGCTTCAGCATCACTTGGGCCGCACATGCCGAAGATAAACGCTATATCTCCGATGAGTTAAGCACTTACGTCCATAGCGGCCCAGGTAATCAGTACCGTATTGTCGGCACTCTGAACGCCGGTGAAGAAGTCACTCTGCTGAGCGTTAACGACAGCACCAACTACGGCCAGATCCGCGATCCGAAAGGCCGCACCACCTGGATCCCGCTCGATCAGCTCAGCCAGACGCCAAGCCTGCGCACCCGCGTGCCCGAGCTGGAACAGCAGGTGAAAACCCTGACCGACAAGCTGGCCAACATCGACAACACCTGGAACCAGCGTACCTCGGAAATGCAGGAGAAAGTCGCGGGCAGCGACAGCACCATCAGCAGCCTGCAGAAGGAAAACCAGGATCTGAAAAACCAGCTGGTGGTCGCGCAGAAGAAGGTCAACGCCGTTAACCTGCAGCTCGACGACAAACAGCGCACCATTATCCTGCAGTGGTTCATGTACGGCGGCGGCGTCGCCGGCGTCGGTTTGCTGCTGGGCCTGCTCTTGCCGCACCTGATCCCGCGCCGCAAGAACAACAACCGCTGGATGAACTGATCTCAGTATCGTTCAGTTTGACTATGGGCGCCTGCGGGCGCCCTTTTCATTGGCGCCGACATCCCGCGGCCAATTCATGTAATCTGATAGACAGAGCCTTACACGATATTCAGGAGTCAACAGTGCAGATTTATCTGGTCGGCGGCGCCGTTCGCGACAGCCTGCTCAATATTCCGGTGGTCGATCATGATTGGGTGGTGGTGGGCGCCACGCCGGCGGAGCTGCTGGCATTGGGCTACCAGCAGGTTGGCAAAGATTTCCCGGTGTTCCTCAACCCCGACTCCCACGAGGAGTACGCGCTGGCGCGCACCGAGCGCAAATCCGGCCAGGGGTACACCGGTTTTACCTGCTATGCCGCGCCGGACGTGACGCTGGAAGAAGATCTGCTGCGGCGCGATCTGACCATCAACGCCATCGCCCGTTCCGCCGAAGGGGAACTGATTGACCCTTACGGCGGCGTGGCCGATCTGCAGACGCGCGTGCTGCGCCACGTTTCCGCCGCGTTCGGCGAAGATCCGCTGCGCGTATTGCGTGTGGCGCGCTTCGCTGCCCGCTTCGCCCATCTGGGTTTTCGCATTGCCGACGAAACGCTCGCCCTGATGCGCCGGATGGCGCACAGCGGTGAACTGGCCGCGCTGACCGCCGAACGCGTCTGGAAGGAAACCGAAAAGGCGCTGCAAAGCCAGAGCCCGCAGGTCTATTTTCAGGTGCTGCGCGACTGCGATGCGCTGGCGGTGCTGTTCCCGGAAATCGACGCGCTGTTCGGCGTACCGGCCCCCGCCAAGTGGCACCCGGAGATCGATACCGGCGTGCACACGCTGATGGCGCTGGCGATTGCCGCCCGCCTCACGCCGGAGGTGGACGTGCGCTTCGCCACCCTGTGTCATGACCTAGGCAAAGGGTTGACGCCGAAAGCGTTCTGGCCGCATCACCACGGCCACGGCCCGGCGGGCGTGCGGCTGGTCGAAGCCCTGTGCCAGCGGCTGCGGGTGCCCAACCCGGTGCGCGATCTGAGCAAGCTGGTGGCTGAATATCATGACCTGATCCACACCGTGAACAAGCTGCGGCCGGAAACCCTGCTGAAGCTGTTCGACGCCATCGACGTCTGGCGCAAGCCCCAACGGCTGGAGCAGATGATCCTGACCAGCGAAGCGGACGCGCGCGGCCGCACCGGCTTTGAGGAGAACCCTTATCCGCAGGGCGACTATCTGCGCCAGGCGTATCAGGTGGCGAACGCGGTGTCGATTAAAGAGGTGGTGGCCAGCGGGCTGCAGGGCACTGCGATCCGCGACGAGCTCAAACGCCGCCGCCAGCAGGCGCTGGCCGACTGGAAACTCAGCCAAGCGATTATCAACGATCAGGCATAAAAAAACCCCGCAGAGCGGGGTTTTTTCTTGGCGTCGGGCTTACAGGAATACCATGTAAACCACGGCCGCCACGATAAAGCGGTAGATGGCGAACGGCACGAACGAGATGCGCTTGATCAGCGACAGGAAGGTCTTGATCGCAATCAGCGCCACCACGAAGGCAGTAATGAAACCGACGGCAAACATCGGCAGATCGCCCCAGCTCAGGAAGTGCAGGCTCTTGTACAGATCCAGGCCGCTGGCGCCGATCATCATCGGCACCGCCAGGATGAAGGAGAACTCGGACGCCGCATAGCGGTTTACGCCCACCAGCATGCCGCCGGCGATGGTGGAACCCGAACGGGAGAAGCCCGGCCACAGCGCCAGACACTGGAAGCAGCCGATCATGAACGCCTGGCGGTAGGTGATGTCATCCAGCCCTTCCGCACTCGGTTTCTTCGGCTTCAGCCATTCCGCCGCCAGCAGCAGCAGGCCGCCGACCACCAACGCGTACATCACGTTTTTCGGCGCGAACAGCGACTTGATGAAATCATGGAAGGCCAGGCCCAGCACCACCGCCGGGATCATCGCCAGCAAGATGTGCCCCAGCTTCAGCTGGCCGCCGGTTTTGCCTTCGTGCTCCACCGGCCTGCCGCCGAAATGGATGCCGATCAGGCCGAACAGCCGGCGCCAGAACATCACTACCACCGCCAGGATTGACCCCAGCTGGATGATGACTTCAAAGGTTTTGGCTTTGTCGCCGGTAAAGCCCAGCCACTCGCCGACGATGATCATATGTCCGGTGGAAGAAACCGGCAGAAATTCGGTTAATCCTTCGACAACCCCGAGAACAAACGCAATAAACAGTGAATGCATGTCAGCCATGTGCTTCGCTCACCCCATAAAATAACGGCTATCACATAAAAAAGCGGCAGTGCTTGAAGACAATGCCGCTAAAACAATTCTCAGGATTAAGACCAGGTTAACGGCCTTTCGTTGCAAGCAGATGACATAAAATCATGCGGGACGAATGCCGCGCTCAATGATCACGCCGACCCGATTGGCATGTGCTACAGCGCCCGGTTTGCTGACCTTAATACGGACCCAGGGGGAATTGAAGCGCTGAAGCAAAATTTCGGATATTTCCTCCGCCACTCGCTCTACCAGCGCAAAGCGGTTCGACTCAACGTGTTGGATCACCGCGTCGCTGACGTCGGCATAGCTCAGACAGTCGGTTACGTCGTCGCTGGCGGCGGCCGGCCGGTTATCCCAGCCCATTTCGATATCGAACACCAGCTTCTGACGAATGCCCTGTTCCCACTCATAAACGCCAATGGTGGTAATTACGGTAAGCTCTTCAATAAATACGATATCCATCACGTCATTCTCTGTTTTTGGCCTTGCCGGATACCACTTCCAGCGGAATGTGCGTATTATCCATAGATGTTGCGAGTAAAACGACCATTATTAAACGGAACCGCGTTATGAGTGCTACCGCGCTTGGCATGATTATCTTCGCGTATCTGTGCGGCTCGATTTCCAGTGCGATCCTGGTTTGCCGGATCGCCAGGCTGCCGGATCCGCGCGAACATGGCTCAGGAAATCCCGGGGCGACCAACGTCCTGCGCATCGGCGGCCGGCTGGCGGCGGCGGCGGTGCTGGTGTTCGATATTCTGAAAGGGATGTTGCCGGTTTGGCTGGCCTACAAACTCGATGTGCCGCCGCTGTACCTCGGCCTGACGGCGATCGCCGCCTGCCTGGGGCACATCTATCCGGTGTTCTTCCACTTCCGCGGCGGCAAAGGCGTGGCGACGGCGTTTGGTGCCATCGCGCCTATCGGCTGGGATCTGACCGGCCTGATGACCGGCACCTGGCTGCTGACGGTGCTGCTCAGCGGCTACTCTTCGCTCGGCGCCATCGTCAGCGCGCTGATCGCGCCATTCTACGTCTGGTGGTTCAAACCGCAGTTCACCTTCCCGGTGGCGATGCTCTCCTGCCTGATCCTGATGCGACATCACGACAACATTCAGCGCCTGTGGCGCGGCCAGGAAGGCAAGATCTGGGGCAAGTTCCGCAAGAAGAAACCCGACGTGGCCGAGTCGGACGAGAAAACCGACCACACGAAGCAACCTTGATCGAGACGGCGATGCCAATCCGCCATCGCCAAATTCTTAGGGTCTGAGCCCTTCCTCCACACTCAGACCCCAGCCCCGCCCCTCCCCAACCGCGTTTTTTCCGTTCGAGGCCACACGCTGGGCCGCCGTAATGCAAACGCATGAATTGCACAAAGCCACAATCGATAACAATTATCATTTCAAGAATACAAGCATTATCATTTATGAATATGGACTCTCTTTGCAATGTCTATGAATACAAGCTCGCCCCTCATAAAAAGAACCCCTAATCTTCTGATTTTGCTGGCGGGAATATTCACCACTTCGGCGAGTTATGCGGCAACAGAGAACGAAGACGCCATTACCGTGATGAGCGAACGAAACAGGGATGAAGAAGCGATAGGCTCTAACGGCACTTACGCTGCCAAAAGCAGCGTCACAGCAACCAAAACCAGCACCCCATTGATAAAAACCCCGCAATCTATTTCCGTCATTACGGAAGAGGAACTGCAAACTCGCCACCCCGATAGCATCAAGAACGCACTGAACCAAACACCGGGCATCATGACGGGAAATAACGGCAGTTCGTCCCTTTTTGATAGTGTGATGATCCGTGGCTTCAATGACGTCAGCCAAAATATTTACCTGGACGGTTTGAAACTCCAGGGGGACATGTATGCGGACAGTAAAGTTGACCCGTATTTTTTACAGCGGATAGAAGCGCTGCGTGGCCCGGCCTCGGTGCTGTACGGTAAAAGCAACCCGGGTGGTGTCATTGCCGCCATCAGCAAGCGCCCGCAGCTTCGGCCTTTGCATGAGGTGCAATTACAGGCGGGCAATCGCCATGAATGGAAAACGCAGTTTGATTTCAGCGATGCCTTGGATGATGAACAAACGTTGGCTTACCGTTTAGTCGGCAATTATTTCGCCTCGCACAGCCAGCAAAAGGGGGAGCGTGAAAAGCGCTACGCCCTCGCCCCCTCATTGCTCTGGCAGCCTTCGGAAAGAACATCGATATTATTCCAGCTGTCGATGCAAAACGAACCGCGTACCGGTTATTACGGTTGGCTGCCGCGTATTGGCACGCTCACTGCCGGCGCCTTTGGTAAATTGTCGCCTTCATTCAACGAGGGCGAAGCGGATTATAACCGTTTTTCCCGTCAACAGCGGATGGTGGGCTATCAACTCGATCACGCTTTCAATGACCATTGGTCGCTCCATCAAGCCGTGCGCTATCAACACACGAAAATTCACTGGCGCAGTATTTACGGCAATGGCCTTTGCACGCCATTATTCTGTCGAGAAATCACCCCGCATTATTTAGACACCACATTATCCCGTGCCGCGATCGCCGATGACGAGCGGCTAAATGGCCTCACCAGCGACACCCGGTTGGAAGCCAGGCTCAGCGCCGGAGCCTGGCGCCACACGCTCTTGCTAGGGATTGACTATTCGCAGCTGCGCAATGATATACAAAACAAAATGGGGACTGCCGCACCGCTGAATTTACTCGCGCCACAGTATGGTAATCATAATGTGAGCTATTTCAGCGATACGCATACCCTCAACAAAAACTATCAGTCCGGGGTGTATCTGCAAGATCAGGCTGAATGGGAAAATTGGATATTCACGCTGGGCGGGCGCTTTGATCACAGCGTCGTTAAAAGCCGTAGCGACAGCAACCTCACCCGAGAAAGTGCCGCCCCCCGTACCAAGAACAATGAGTTTACCTGGCGCAGCGGCATAAATTATGTCTCTGATAACGGGTTATCACCTTATATCAGCTACAGCGAATCTTTTGAACCCAATGGCGGCGTAACGCGTACGAGCAACCTGTTCAAACCCTCCTATGGCAAACAGTATGAAGCGGGAATCAAATTCATTCCTGACAACCGTCCGATTTCTGCCTCTATCGCCGCATTCCAGTTAACCAAAAGCAATAATTTGCGGCGCGATACCATCAATCCCAATTACAGTGTGCAACAGGGAAAAATCAGATCGCGAGGCATTGAGATTGAAGGTAAAGCCGCATTAACCTATAACCTCAATATGTTCGCCAGCTATACCTATACTCATGCGCAATTCCGTGACGATACTGAGCACCAGGGAAAAACACCGGCAATGGTGCCAAAACATATGGCCAGCCTCTGGGCCGACTATACCGTCAATACAGGTGTCATGAATGGGCTGAGCATCGGCGCAGGCTCTCGCTATATCTCCAGCACGCCGGGCGATGATGAAAACAGCTTCAACGTGCCGAGCCACACTGTTTTTGATACCGCGATTAAATACCCGCTCAATGATCTTCCCGGATTGGAAAGCGCAGAGATTGCATTAAACGTAAACAACCTGTTTGATAAACATTATGTCTCCTCGTGCTTCACCGGCAATACCTGCTCATGGGGAGCAGAACGTCAAATTATTACAACGCTAACGTTCCATTGGTAATCAATGACACATATTTTTTATTTTCATTCGCACATTGAATTATTTTCCGCGTCATTAAAGACGAGCAATAACCGGCGGTGAATTTCCCGCTTATTCCTTCTTGACCCGTTAAAGGCCAAGATCCCTTTTATATTCCTTTGGGAGTTTTTATGAGTAGCGAGCAAACTGGGGAAAAAAAACCTGGCCCAATTGGACGACTGCTGCGGCCGATACGTGGAAGCCTCATTATCGCCGCCGTCATGGCGGCGATCGGCACCGCATTTACACTGGTGCCATTGGCCGGCATCGCCCATATCGCGGTAATTGTCTTAGACAACCGCGAAGCGGGCGCTTTACCATCGCCAAGCGGGCTGGGGAACGATGTCTTCTGGTGCCTGCTCAGCCTGTTCTTCGGCCTGGCGATCGTCACCGGCGCCGAAGTGCTGGCCCACCTGGCCGATAACCGCCTCACCCACCACCTGCGGATTACGGCGGCCCGACGCCTGGCGCGAGTCCCGCTGGGCTGGTTCAGCAATCGTGCGTCGGGTGAAGTCAAACAGGCGATGCAGGACGATATCGGCACGCTGCACGATCTCACCGCCCACTTTTTCACCACCCTTGGGCGTACCCTCGGCGCCATGTTGATTTCCGTTATCTACATGTTCGTGATGGACTGGCGCATGGCGATCGTCTCGATCATTCCCTTCGTTCTGTTTTTCATCATCTTCGGCGCAGCCCAGAAAGCAGCAGCGCCGCATATGGGCGAGTTCGTCAAAGGATTGGGCCGCATCAATAACGCCGTTGCTGAATTCGTTAACGGCATTCCGGTGATCAAAACCTTCAGCGGCAGCGGCAAAGCCCACAGCAGCTACCGTGAAGCCATCTCCTCCTTCACCCAGCTTTTCACGCGCGCCATGAGCCCGGTCGTCAAGACGGTCGCGTTAGCCAACGCCATCGTCGCGCCGGTGACCGTGCTCGGCGTGGTGTTGGTTTTTGGCACTTTGTTCGTGGCGCTGGGCTGGCTGACGCCAGTAAACGTCTTGCCGTTCGCCCTGATCGCGCCGGGCATTTCTGCCCCGTTGCTGTTGATGGGGTTCATTACCCACGGCCTGCGCAACGCCACCGGCGCGGCGGAGCGCATCCAGGCACTGCTGGATACGCCCTTGTTAACACAAACCGAACGGCCGACGTCGCCGCAGGATACCGAGATCCGCTTCGAACGCGTCGGGTATGGCTACCACGACGAAAACCGCGTGCTTTCCGATATCAACCTCAGCTTGAAACCCGGCAGCGTCACCGCCATCGTCGGCGCATCCGGCGCGGGCAAATCGACGCTGGCACGCTTGCTGTTGCGTTTCTTCGATCCCTGCGAAGGCCGTATCACGCTCGGCGGGGTCGATCTGCGGCAGTTGGACAGCGCCACGCTGTATCGCCATATCGGCTTCGTGCTGCAGGATGTCCAGCTGATCCACGCCAGCCTGCGCGATAACATTGCGCTTGGCCGCCCGAATGCCAGCATGCAAGAAATCGAAGCCGCCGCCAGAGCCGCCAATATCCACGAACACATTCTCGGTCTGCCGCGTGGCTACGACGCCGTGTTCGGCGAAGATGCGCAGCTCTCCGGCGGGGAACAGCAGCGCATCAGCATAGCTCGCGCGGTATTGCTGAATCCGCCGATTCTGGTGCTCGACGAAGCCACCGCCGCCGCTGACGCAGAAAATGAGTGTCTCATCCAGGAAGCGCTGTCCGCTTTTGCCAAAGAACGCACGCTGCTGGTGATAGCCCACCGCTTGGACACCATCATGTACGCCGATCGCATCGTCGTCCTTGAAGAGGGGCAAATTCGCGAACAGGGCAGCCACAGCGAGCTGCTGGCCGGCAAAGGCCGCTATGCCAAGCTCTGGGCGGCGGGCGGCTACGAAAACACCCTGAATCAGGAGGGCTGAAACATGTTAAAAACATTTATGCGGTTGCTGGGCGATGATGCCTCCATATTCCGTCGTTATATCGCCATGGCCGTTCTGTATGGCATCTGTTGCGGTTTGACGGTGGCCACCCTGGCGCCGATCGTCAGCCATCTGCTGCTGGGAGAACTTGCCTCGGCCGCCGGGTGGCTGGCGGTGCTTTCGGTCGGTGTGCTGGTGAGCTGGCTGCTGCGCAAACACGTCGATTTCTCCGGGATGAACGTGGGCTCCTCACTGTTGCTAACCGCGCGCCAGCGCATTGGCGATCATGTCGCTACCCTCCCAATCGGATGGTTTACCCCCGCGAACACCGCCCGGCTCAGCCACGTCGTTTCGCAAGGGGTGATGCAAGTGGCGCAACTCCCCGCGCATTTATTTACCCCGATCATCAGCGGGCTGGTCACGCCGCTGGTGCTGGTGGCAGCCCTTTGTCTGTTGCAATGGCAGATGGGAGTGCTCGCATTGGCGGCGCTGCTGCCGATCGCCGGCATCTTCATACTGTCGACGCGCCTTGGCGTCCAGGCCGACGAAGCCTTCCATCAGGCATCCGCCCAGACCAGCCAACGTATGGTGGAATTTGCCCAGGCGCAGTCGGTTCTGCGCGCCTTTAACGGCGAAAATGGCGGCACCCGCTTCCTGGAGCACGCCATCGATCGGCAGCATCAATCAGGGAAGCGGCTGATTTACATCTCTACGGCGTCCGTTGTGCTCAATTCCTGGGCAGTACAACTGACCTTTGCCGCTTTGTTTATCACCGCAGCCGCCCTGCTCAGCCCCATGCTGGGCAATCCCGCCGCCATCGGCAGCGCGATCGGCACCGTGATCGCGCTGATGCTGGTCGGCCGCTTCATCGATCCGTTACTGGACGTCGCCGGCTATGCCGAAGCCCTGCGCAGCGCGCGCGGCCAGTTGGATGCCGTCAATGATATTCTGGCCGTTGAACCTTTGCCTGAAACGCATCAGGCGCAACAGCCGCGCGACGGCTCGTTAGACGTTCGTCACGTTTCGTTCCGCTATGCGCCGGAACAAGCGCCGGTATTGCGGGAGATCTCTTTTAAGGCGGCACCGGGCACCATGACCGCACTGGTTGGGGCTTCCGGCTCAGGCAAAACCAGCCTGATACGTCTGCTCGCCCGTTTCTTTGATGTCACGGACGGCGCCATCATGCTCGGCGGCGCCGACATACGCCGGATCCCTGCGACACAGCTGACGGATCAGATCAGCCAAATCTTCCAAAATACCTACCTGTTCCAGGGCAGCATTGCCGACAATATTCGCCTCGGCAAACCATCGGCGAGCGAGGAAGAACTGATGACGGCCGTCGAACAGGCCGGCGCCGCGGAAATCATTCAGCGCCTGCCGCAGGGGCTCGATACGCAGGTAGGGGAAGGCGGCGCCCGGCTCTCCGGCGGTGAACGCCAGCGCATTGCTATCGCCCGTGCGCTCCTGAAAGATGCCCCGATTTTGTTGGTTGATGAAGCCACCGCCGCTCTGGATCCGGAAAACCAGGCGATCATTGCCGACACCCTCGCCCGCCTGCGCGGCAAGAAGACGCTGATCGTCATCGCTCACCAGCTGTCTACCATCGCCATGGCCGACCAAATCCTGGTGCTGGAGAACGGCGAGATCGCCGAACGCGGCACCCATGCTCAACTCGACGCTTTGGGGGGCCGCTACGCGCACTTTATTACCCAACGCCATCGTACCAAAGGCTGGCGTATCGCTTAATGCGCTGAATTTCCTGCCTGAAAAAACAGAAGGCTCCCATTCAGGGAGCCTTCTGCACAACAGGCTGGAAACCGTACCGCGTTATACCGCAGGCAGCTCTGCCAGCGGCCAGCGCGGCCGCACCGAAACGCTCAGTTCCGGGCTGGCGCCGCTCTTCAGGCGCACCATGCCGGCATAGGCGATCATCGCGCCGTTGTCGGTGCAAAATTCCGGGCGGGCATAGAACACCTCCCCACCGCGCTTGTGCATCATCTCCGCCAGCTTGGCGCGCAACGTGCGGTTGGCGCTCACGCCGCCGGCCATCACCAGGCGTTTGAAACCGGTTTGCTCCAGCGCGCGTTTGCACTTGATTGCCAGCGTATCCACCACCGCATCCTCGAAGGCGCGGGCGATGTCGGCACGCGTCTGATCGTCGTTGCCGTTGGAGCGAATGGTGTTGGCGGCGAAGGTTTTCAGCCCGGAGAAGCTGAAGTCCAGCCCCGGACGATCGGTCATCGGCCGCGGAAAGGTGAAACGGCCCGCCGTGCCCTGCTGCGCCATCTTCGACAGCATCGGCCCGCCGGGGTAATCCAGACCGAGCAGCTTGGCGGTTTTGTCGAACGCTTCGCCGGCCGCGTCGTCGATCGATTCACCCAGCAGTTCATACTCACCGATACCGGTGACGCTGATCAGCTGAGTATGGCCGCCGGAAACCAGCAGCGCGACGAACGGGAACGCCGGCGGGTTATCTTCCAGCATCGGCGCCAGCAGGTGGCCTTCCATATGGTGCACCGGCACAGCCGGCACGTTCCAGGCGAACGCCAGCGCGCGCCCCACGGTCGCGCCGACCAGCAGCGCCCCCACCAGGCCCGGCCCGGCGGTGTAGGCCACGCCGTCGATGTCGGCCGGGGTCAGGTTGGCCTCTTTCAGCGCCGCCTGAATCAGCGGCACGGTTTTACGCACGTGATCGCGGGAGGCCAGTTCCGGCACCACGCCACCGTAGTCGGCGTGCAGCTTCACCTGGCTGTATAATTGGTTGGCCAACAAACCGGTTTGATCGTCATACACTGCAATTCCGGTTTCATCGCAGGACGTTTCTATACCCAGTACTCGCATTACATTTCCCATCATTCACGTGCGGCCGCCAGTCTACCACATTCCGCCGCATTTACCGCCGGTGCGGCGCATCTTGTCACCGGCTCGCGCCTATGTCGATGATTCATCCAGAAAATGCCCAGGCGATTAAACACGAGCATTTTTTTCTGATTAGTCTATAATCAGCGCCCGGTGCAAAATTGCGCACGTTGCGGCAGAGCGACGCGGGTTTCAATTTGCGGTGGTGCTTTACAAAGCAGCATCCATTGGAGTAAAATTCCGCACCATTTTGAAAAGGCTGGCGCTTGGCCAGCAGCAAACCGAATTTTATTGAGGTGAGAGGCACATGCCGGTAATTAAAGTACGTGAAAACGAGCCATTTGACGTTGCTCTGCGTCGTTTCAAACGCTCTTGCGAAAAAGCGGGTGTTTTAGCTGAAGTTCGTCGTCGTGAGTTTTATGAAAAACCAACTACCGAACGTAAACGCGCTAAAGCTTCTGCTGTGAAACGTCACGCGAAGAAACTGGCTCGCGAAAACGCACGCCGCACTCGTCTGTATTAATTCTTCGGGGGCAACCCCACCGCGTGAATTTCTGATTTTCAAAATCGCGCAGACCGAGTAGTTGCATACGAAGGCCGTGCTTTCCGAAAGGAATGCGCGGCTTGTTCTCGTTTATAGGCTAATGAAGTAAGGGCTTATGGCTGGACGAATTCCGCGCGTATTTATCAATGACTTGCTGGCTCGCACCGACATCGTCGATCTGATCGACGCTCGCGTGAAGCTCAAGAAGCAAGGCAAGAACTACCACGCGTGCTGTCCGTTCCACCACGAAAAGACGCCTTCATTTACCGTTAATGGCGAAAAGCAGTTTTATCACTGTTTCGGGTGTGGTGCGCACGGCAACGCCGTCGACTTTTTGATGAATTACGACCGACTCGAGTTTGTCGAAACCATCGAAGAACTGGCGACCATGCACGGGCTGGAAGTGCCTTACGAGGCGGGCACCGGGCCAACCCAGATCGAACGCCATCAGCGCCAGAGCCTGTACCAACTGATGGAACAACTCAGCGCATTCTACCAACAGTCACTGCAGCAGTCCTCCGGGGCACCGGCGCGCAGCTATTTGCAACAGCGCGGATTAAGTGACGACGTTATTCGCCATTTCGCCATCGGTTTCGCGCCGGCGGGATGGGACAACGCCCTGAAGCGTTTCGGCCGCGATGCCGACTCACGCCGCGCATTGAACGATGCCGGCATGCTGGTGACTAACGATCAGGGGCGTTCGTACGACCGTTTCCGCGAACGGGTGATGTTCCCCATCCGCGACAAGCGCGGACGCGTGATCGCCTTCGGCGGCCGCGTATTGGGCGACGGCATGCCGAAGTACCTGAACTCGCCGGAAACCGAAGTTTTCCATAAGGGCCGCCAGCTGTACGGCCTGTATGAAGCACAGCAGAACCACCCTACCCTGCAGCGGCTGCTGGTGGTGGAAGGGTATATGGACGTGGTGGCGTTGGCGCAATTCGGCATCGATTATGCCGTCGCCTCGCTCGGAACCTCGACGACGGCTGAACACATTCAGCTGCTGTTCCGCGCCACCGACAACGTCGTCTGCTGTTACGACGGCGACCGCGCCGGCCGCGAAGCGGCCTGGCGAGCGCTGGAAACCGCGCTGCCGTACCTGAACGACGGGCGCCAGCTGCGGTTCATGTTTTTGCCCGACGGCGAAGATCCGGACACCCTGGTGCGCAAGGAAGGCAAAGAAGCCTTCGAACAGCGAATGGAGCAGGCGCAGCTGCTGTCCACGTTCCTGTTCGAAAGCCTGCTGCCGCAGGTGGATCTGAGCAGCCCGGACGGACGCGCCAAGCTGAGCACGCTGGCGCTGCCGCTGATTACTCAGGTGCCGGGCGAAACGTTGCGCTTGTACCTGCGTCAGGAGCTCGGCAACAAGCTGGGGCTGCTGGACGACAGCCAGCTCGACAAGCTGATGCCCAAGCAGGTTGAAAATGCGAATCCTTATCAGGCGCCCCAGCTAAAACGCACAACCATGCGTATACTAATAGGGTTACTGGTGCAAAATCCGCAGTTGGCTACACTTGTACCTTCTCTTGAAGGGTTACAACACGCCAAACTGCCAGGTTTACCGCTATTCAGCGAGCTGGTGGACCTTTGCCTGGCTCAACCTGGAATAAAAACGGGCCAGATCCTGGAAGAATACCGGGATACAAAGTTCAGCGCTAACCTTGAAACTTTGTCTGCCTGGAACGATATATCAGATACAGAGATTGCAGAAAGAACCTTTCTGGACTCCCTGAATCATATGTTCGACTCTGTGCTCGAACAACGGTTAGAAGAGTTACTGGCACTCTCCCGTACGCAGGGCTTGACCCCTTCAGAGCGAGAAGAAGTTCGTATGATCAACGAGTCAAGAGCAGGAAAGAGAAACTGAATACCAAACGGCTTAAGTGCCGATAATTGCGAGGGCAGAGCCCTGCACAGTGCCGCCATAGTGGGCCGCGGCGATAACGAAAACGCCCCAAATGCTATTGTTGGCGGTTTCGCCGACCGACACCAACCTAAATACTCTGAAGTGTGGATACCGTCTTATGGAGCAAAACCCGCAGTCACAGCTGAAGCTACTTGTCACCCGTGGTAAGGAGCAAGGCTATCTGACCTATGCTGAGGTCAATGACCATCTGCCGGAAGATATCGTCGACTCCGATCAGATCGAAGACATCATCCAGATGATTAACGACATGGGCATCCAGGTGATGGAAGAAGCACCGGACGCCGATGACCTGCTGCTCGCCGAAAACTCGAACAGCACGGACGAAGATGCGGAAGAAGCCGCCGCACAGGTTCTGTCCAGCGTGGAATCCGAAATCGGCCGCACCACCGACCCGGTGCGCATGTACATGCGCGAAATGGGTACCGTCGAACTGCTGACGCGCGAAGGCGAAATCGACATCGCCAAGCGCATCGAAGACGGCATCAACCAGGTGCAGTGCTCGGTTGCCGAATACCCGGAAGCCATTACCTACCTGCTTGAGCAGTATGATCGCGTCGAAGCGGGCGAAGCGCGCCTGTCCGATCTGATCACCGGCTTCGTCGATCCTAACGCGGAAGAGGACATCGCCCCCACCGCTACCCACATCGGTTCTGAACTGTCGAGCGAAGAGCAAGACGACGACGACGAAGATGAGGACGCCGAAGACGACGACACCGAAGACGACAACAGCATCGATCCTGAGCTGGCGCGTCAGAAGTTCGCCGAGCTGCGCGATCAGTATGAAGCGACGCGTCTGGTGATCAAGAAGAACGGCCGCAGCCACGCCAGCGCCGCGGACGAGATCCTGAAGCTGTCTGAAGTGTTCAAGCAGTTCCGCCTGGTGCCGAAACAGTTCGACTTCCTGGTCAACAGCATGCGCACCATGATGGACCGCGTTCGCACCCAGGAACGCATCATCATGAAGCTGTGCGTTGAACAGTGCAAAATGCCGAAGAAAAACTTCGTTACTCTGTTCGCAGGCAACGAAACCAGCGACTCCTGGTTCGAAGCCGCACTGGCGATGGCCAAGCCCTGGTCGGAAAAGCTGAAAGACGTGACTGAGGACGTGCAGCGCAGCCTGCAGAAACTGCGTCAGATCGAAGAAGAAACCGGCCTGACCATCGAGCAGGTCAAAGACATCAACCGTCGCATGTCGATCGGTGAAGCGAAAGCCCGCCGCGCGAAGAAAGAGATGGTTGAGGCCAACCTGCGTCTGGTTATTTCTATCGCCAAGAAATACACCAACCGCGGCCTGCAATTCCTGGATCTGATCCAGGAAGGCAACATCGGCCTGATGAAAGCGGTAGACAAGTTCGAATACCGCCGCGGCTACAAGTTCTCGACGTACGCCACCTGGTGGATCCGTCAGGCTATCACCCGCTCCATCGCCGACCAGGCGCGCACCATCCGTATTCCGGTACATATGATTGAGACCATCAACAAGCTCAACCGTATTTCGCGCCAGATGCTGCAAGAGATGGGCCGCGAGCCGACGCCGGAAGAGCTGGCCGAGCGCATGCTGATGCCGGAAGACAAGATCCGCAAGGTGCTGAAGATCGCCAAAGAGCCCATCTCGATGGAGACGCCGATCGGCGACGACGAAGATTCGCATCTGGGCGACTTCATCGAGGATACCACCCTCGAGCTGCCGCTGGACTCCGCGACCTCGGAAAGCTTGCGTTCCGCCACTCACGACGTGCTGGCCGGCCTGACCGCGCGCGAAGCGAAAGTGCTGCGCATGCGTTTCGGCATCGACATGAACACCGACCACACGCTGGAAGAGGTAGGCAAGCAGTTTGACGTTACCCGTGAACGTATTCGTCAGATCGAAGCCAAGGCGCTGCGCAAGCTGCGCCACCCAAGCCGCTCCGAAGTGCTGCGCAGCTTCCTGGACGACTAAGTCCGGCTGCCGCACCAAAAACAAAAACCCCGGCCTGCCGGGGTTTTTTTATGCCCTGAATACGCCCCGCCGCCTCATTGCAACGCCAGGAACAACTCGCGATAGCTGGCGGTAAGCTGCTCCAGCGTGGCGCGGTTCAATCCGCTGGGGTTGGGCAATACCCACACCTCGGTCTGCCCCAGCATCAGCGCCTGCTTGCCCCAGGGCGCGTTTTTCACCCCGAAGGCGGTGGTAAACGCCTGCTTGCCTAAAATCGCCAGCGCGCGCGGCTGATAGCGCAGGATCTTCTCTTGCAGCACCTCGCCGCCACTGCGCAGCTCGTCGCGCGACAGCTCGCTGGCCGCCACCGTCGGGCGCGCCACCAGCGCGGTGATGCCGCAGCCGTTGTCCTTCAGCCGCTGCCACTGCTCCGGCGCCAACTGGCGCTCGGTAAAGCCGGCCTGATGGATCACCTTCCAGAAGCGATTGCTGCCGTTGGCGAAAGGGTAGCCCTGATGGGCGGAAGAAAGGCCGGGGTTGATGCCGCAAAACACCACCCGCAGGTTGGGCGCCAGAAGTTCCATGAGTGTCGTGAGTCCATTACAGGGATTTACTGCGGTTATCGCAAAATCCGCCAGCAATTACAACAGGCTATAACTGCACAGAAAAGCAACATACGGGCCGGTAACAGTAGACCGATGCTTAAGGATTCCCTATAATCTCGCGGCTTGGCCCCTTAGCTCAGTGGTTAGAGCAGGCGACTCATAATCGCTTGGTCGTTGGTTCAAACCCAACAGGGGCCACCAAATTTTAGCTGTTTTCACAGCCTTACAAGCCATCCTGTCCGGGGTGGCTTTTTTGTTTCCCGCTGCCGTGCCACACTTCTCTTTCGGCATTCCTGATTAATTCCGACTCATAAGGACCCCGCATGATCGTCATCTGCGACCACGACAACCTCGACGCCTGGCTGGCGCTGCGCACGGCGCTGTGGCCGTCCAGCTCGCCTGAAGAGCACCGCGCGGAAATGCGCGAAACGTTGGCTTCACCGCACCACACCGCGTTTATGGCGCGAGGGTTGGATGGCGCTTTCGTCGCCTTTGCCGAGGTCGCGCTGCGCTACGATTACGTCAACGGCTGCGAATCGTCGCCGGTGGCGTTTCTGGAAGGGATTTATACCGCCGAACGCGCCCGCCGCCAGGGCTGGGCCGCGCGCTTGATCGCACAGGTGCAGGAGTGGGCGAAGCAGCAGGGGTGCAGCGAGCTGGCGTCGGATACCGATATCGCCAACCTGGACTCCCAACGCCTGCATGCGGCGCTGGGCTTTGCCGAAACGGAACGGGTGGTGTTTTACCGTAAAACGCTGGGCTGATCAGGCAGCGTTGCTTTGCCGCTGATGCGCCAGCTGCCTGGCGCGCAGCAGCCTCTTCTGCAGATCGTCCTCGTCGATATCGAGCAGCGCCCCCTCCATCAGCACCTCGTGCCGATGGCCACCGCCGCCGTACGCCGCGCCATCAAACAACTTTTGGTCTAACAGATTGATCTTTAGCCTTCCCTCGACAATGATGAATGTTCGCCCCTTAACCCCGAGGAACCGCCGATGTCTCAACCGAACACCGAGCTTTACACCGACAGTGAATTTTTCAGCCCGTACGCCATGTCCGCCTTTGTCGTGCTGACGGAAAAAGGCATTCCGTTCACCGTGCACCCGGTGGATCTGGCGAAGGAAGAGAATAAGGAGGCGGCCTACGCGGCGCTGTCGCTCACCCGCCGGGTGCCGACGCTGGCGATCGGCGAGTTTCAACTGTCGGAATCTTCGGCGATCGCCGAATACCTGGAAGACATCCACCCGGCCCACGCCGTGTACCCGCGCGACGTGAAGCTGCGTGCCAAGGCGCGCGAGATCCAGGCTTGGCTGCGCAGCGATCTGCTGCCGATACGCGCCGAGCGCTCGACCGAGGTGGTGTTCAACAACGGCAAGTTCCCGCCGTTGTCCGAAGCCGCGCAGGAGGCCGCGCGCAAGCTTTTCGCCGCCGTGGAAAAGCTGCTGAGCCACGGGCAGGACAATCTGTTCAGGGAGTGGTGCATCGCCGACACCGATCTGGCGCTGATGCTCAACCGGCTGGTGATGCACGGCGATCCGGTGCCGGAGCGCGTGCGCCACTATGCGCATAAGCAGTGGCAACGCCCGTCGGTGCAAGCCTGGCTGGCGCTGTCGGCCAAGCGGCGCGCCTGAGAAAAAAATCGGCGGCCACGACGCCGCCGTTCTCAATGCCGAGAAACAACATCACTGCTTGAGGGAAGGTAAATCACCATCCAGAGGGCAGATAGCCTAACAATGAAGCGATGGCGTACACCGCGCTGCCCAGGTACAGCAACACAATGCTGACCTGCAGCAGCGGATGCGTGATCCAGTTACACTGCCAGCGTGGGGTCTGGTCGCCCTGTTTGCGTGCGCCACGCAGGATCAGCATCGGCATGATCGACAGGATCACCCCGCTGAACACCCCGGCGAAGTAGAGCGCGTTGACGAACGACACCAGCCCGCTGTAAGCCAGCACGAACGGCGGCACCACTACCAGCAGCAGCACGCCGAAGCGGCGCAGTGGCAGTTCGTCGTTGCCCAGCCGGAACTGGTCGAAAATATTGGTCAGGAAGCTGCCGCCCAATCCCCAGTACGAGGTCAGCATCGCGCACAGCGCGAAGATGTTGGCGGAGAAGAACGCCCACTGCCCCAGCGCCTGGCCCCAGGAGATGGTGGCCACGTCGGAGATGTCATCCAGCCCGCTGAGCGCGATCACCGACATCGGCACCGCCGCCAGCAAAATGAAGGTCACCACCATGCCGACGATGATCGCCTTCGGCAGTTGCTCAGGCTTGTCGGCAAAGCCACGCGCCATTTCCGGCACGATGTACTGCGCCGAGAAGCAGAACACCACCACGTTGAACACCGGCACCATATAGCGCCAGTCGCCGTCCAGCAGGTTGCGCATCTGGGTGGTGTCTTTCAGCAGCGTCGCCGCCACCAGCGCGGTCAGCATCACCACCATGCCGATGCTGATGAACTTCTCGCCGCGGCCGATCGCTTTCAAACCGAGGTACAGCACGCCGGCGGCGGGCACGAAGAACAGCAGGCTGCCCAGCGCCGGCGAGATGCCGAACAGCGATTGCAGCAGCTTGCCGCTGCCGGTCATGTAGGCGGTAAGCGCCCCGACGCTGTTGACGCACACCGAAGCGAACATCAGCCAGGCGCCCAGGCCGCCGACGTAGCGCTTCGCCAGCCCGCTCAGCTGCAGATGCGCGCGGGTGCGCAGCGTGGATTCGGCGACGTACAGCATGGTGATGGTGGTCAGACTCCCCACCAGCACCAGCCAGAACAGCAGCGGCAGGAAACCGGCCTTGCTGGAGGCGTAGGCGATGGAGAGCACCCCGGCGCCGATGTTGGTGCCGACGATCATCGCCACCCCTTCAAGGAAACTTAACGATTTGGCGGGTGCAGGTGCTCGCACCCCGGCGGCAAGCGCCGGAGAAACAGAGATATTATCAGACATGCATCATCCTTTATCGCCCGGCGACGCTGGCCGCCGGGATGGGTTAACGTCCTGACGTTCAACAGCTCACATCGATACACAGGTATTTCAGCTCCAGATATTCTTCTATCCCGTAGCGCGATCCTTCACGCCCGAGCCCTGACTGTTTCACGCCGCCGAACGGCGCCACTTCGTTGGAAATCAGCCCGGTGTTGATGCCGACCATGCCGTACTCCAGCGCTTCCGGCACGCGCCACTGGCGCGCTGCGTTCTGCGTGAACAGGTAGGCGGCCAGGCCGAATTCGGTGTCGTTGGCCATGGCGATGGCTTCCGCCTCGTCATGGAAGCGGAACAGCGGCGCCACCGGTCCGAAGGTCTCTTCTTTGGCGAAGCGCATCTTCTGCGTCACGCCGGTCACCACCGTCGGCTGGAAGAAGGTGCCGCCGAGCGCATGCGGCTGGCCGCCGGTGGCGATCTGCGCCCCTTTGATCAGCGCGTCATCGATATGGCTCTGCACCTTCGCTACCGCATCGCTGTCGATCAGCGGCCCCTGGGTAGTGCCTTCCTGGCTGCCGTCGCCGACTTTCAGCTGCTCGACCGCCGCCACCAGTTTCTCCGCCAGCCGCTCGTAGATGCCGTCCTGCACGTAGATGCGGTTGGCGCACACGCAGGTCTGGCCGCTGTTGCGGAACTTGGAGGCCATGATGCCCGCCACCGCCGCGTCCAGATTGGCGTCGTCGAACACGATGACCGGCGCGTTACCGCCCAGCTCCAGCGACAGTTTCTTGATGCTCGGCGCGCACTGCGCCATCAGGATGCGGCCGACCTCGGTCGAACCGGTAAAGCTCAGCTTGCGCACCACCGGGCTGTCGCACAGTACCTTGCCCACCTGCGCCGCTTCGCCGGTCACCACCTGCAACACGCCGGCGGGAATACCGGCGTCCTGCGCCAGCTTGGCCAGCGCCAGCGCGGTCAACGGCGTTTGCTCGGCCGGTTTGACGATGATGGCGCAACCGGCCGCCAGCGCCGGCGCCACCTTGCGGGTGATCATCGCCGCCGGGAAGTTCCACGGGGTGATGGCCGCGCACACGCCGATCGGCTGCTTCACCACCACCAGCCGCTGCGAAGCCTGCGGCGCCTGCAATACCGCGCCGTCCACCCGCTTGGCCTCTTCGGCGAACCAGGTGATGAACGACGCGGCATAGGCCACTTCGCCGCGCGCTTCCGCCAGCGATTTGCCCTGCTCGGCGGTCATCAGCTGCGCCAGATCTTCCTGGGCGGCCAGCACCTTGTCGGCCCAGGCCAACAGCAGCGCGGAACGCTGCCTGGCGGTCAGCTGTTTCCACTCGTTTTGCGCCCGCTGCGCCGCCGCGATCGCCTGCTGGGTTTCCTCTTCGCTGACCAGCGGAATGCTGGCCAGTTCGGCGCCGGTGGCCGGGTTGATCACCGCTTCGCGCTTGCCGCTCAGGGCATCGCACCATTCGCCGTTGATCAGACACTGGCTGCGCAGCAGCTCGGGATTGTTCAATTTCATGCCGTTCGCTCCTTAGTGGGCCAGCGCGCGAGACAGGATGCCCATCGCCTTGGTGAACTGATCGTCCGGGATGGTCAGCGGGTACAGGAAGCGGATCACGTTGCCGTTCACGCCGCAGCTCAGCAGCAACAGCCCTTCCTCCATCGCCTTCTGCTGCACCTGACGGGTGATCTCCGCCGAAGGCTTGCCGGTAGCCGGATCGTTGAACTCCACCGCCACCATCGAGCCTTGCGCGCGCACATCGGCGATCGCCGGGCTGGTTTTGCCCGCCTGCTGCAACACTTCCACCAGGTGCTGCCCCAAGCGCTGGGCGCGCTGGCACAGCTGCTCTTCGTCGATCACGTCCAGCACCGCGTGCGCCGCAGCCACCGCCAGCGGGTTACCGGCGTAGGTACCGCCCAGCCCGCCCGGCGCCGGCGCATCCATCACCTCGGCGCGGCCCGCCACCGCCGACAGCGGCATGCCGCCCGCCAGGCTTTTCGCCATGGTGATCAGATCCGGTTTAACGCTGTAGTGCTCCATGGCGAATAGCTTGCCGGTACGGGCGAAGCCGGTCTGCACTTCGTCGGCGATCAGCAGGATGCCATGCTGGTCGCACAGCGCGCGCAGCGCCTGCATGAACTCGGCCGGCGCCACGTTGAAGCCGCCTTCGCCCTGCACCGGCTCCAGCACGATCGCCGCCACCTGCTTGGGATCGATATCCGCTTTAAACAGGCGATCCAGGCTGTTCATCGCATCTTCGGTGGTCACGCCGTACAGCGCGTTCGGGTACTGGCCGTGGAACACCGAGCCGGGGAATGGGCCAAAGCCCAGTTTGTAAGGTGCCACTTTGCCGGTCAGCGCCATGGTCATATAGGTGCGGCCGTGGAAGCCGCCGCCGAAGGTAATCAACCCCGGGCGGCCGGTGTAAGCACGGGCGATCTTCACCGCGTTTTCCACCGCTTCCGCGCCGGTGGTGAAGAAGGCGGTTTTACACGGGCCGGCGATCGGCGCGCGCTGGTTGATGCGCTCCGCCAGCGAGACATAGCTTTCGTAAGGAACGATCTGATAGGCGGTGTGGGTGAAGGCCTGCAGCTGCTTTTCAATCGCGGCGATCACCTTCGGATGACGGTGGCCGGTGTTCAGCACGGCGATCCCCGAGGCGAAATCGATCACTTCTTTGCCTTCCACATCCCACAGCGTGGCGTTCTCTGCGCGTTCGGCGTAAAAACCACACATCACGCCCACTCCGCGCGGGGTAGCGTCCTGACGGCGTTGGTTCAATTCTGCGTTTTTCATGCTGCTCTCTCCGGTCGGTGCCAGTTACACGTTTCGTTCACATTCGTGAAACAATGCCGTTTATTTACACAGGATGTGGCCCTATAATCGAGTGCCAGTTACGAATAATTGAGGGATCCAATTGCGCTCATTGAGTGGTGATCTGTTGCTGCAGCGCCTCGGCGAGCAGCCCGATGACAAGCTGCACAAGCGGCTTTACAACGCGATCCGCACCAGCATTCTCGACGGCAGCCTGCCGCCCTCCAGCCGCCTGCCCGCCTCGCGCGATCTGGCGCAGGAGCTCAGCCTGTCACGCAACACCGTGTTAACCGTTTATGAACAACTGCTGGCGGAAGGTTACGTGTCGGCGCGCGCCGGCAGCGGCACCTTCGTCGCCGACACGGTGCCGGACAGCTGCCTCTCCACCGGCGGCGCCCCGGCGGACGGCAGTGGGCAACCGCGCCGCGTCGAACTGTCTGAGCGCGGCGCCACGCTGCTGCACCACGCCAGCGCCAGCCCCAAACAGTGGGGGGCGTTCATTCCCGGCGTGCCCGACGTCAATGCCTTTCCCCACCAGCTGTTCAGCAAGATCCAGGCGCGGCTCAGCCGCCGCCCGGCGCCGCAGCGGCTGACCTACAGCAATCAGGGCGGTAGCCCGGAGCTGCAGCATGCGCTGGTAGAATATTTACGGGTGGCGCGCTCGGTGCGCTGCTCGCCGGAACAGATCCTGATCACCGAGGGCATCCATCAGGCGATCGATCTGGTGACGCGCATGTTGTGCAATCCGGGGGATGACGCCTGGATAGAAGAGCCAGGCTATTGGGGGATCCGCAATATCCTGCGCATCAATGCGCTGAACATCTGCCCGCTGGCGGTGGACGAAGCCGGGCTGGTGCCGCCGGAGCAGCCGACCAACCCGCCGCGGCTGATCTTCGTCACCCCGTCGCACCAGTATCCGCTCGGCTCGGTGATGAGCCTGGCGCGCCGCCAACGGCTGCTGGCGCTGGCGCGCAACGCCGGCGGCTGGATCGTCGAGGACGACTACGACAGCGAATTCCGCTTTTCCGGCCAACCGATCCCGGCGCTGCAAGGGCTGGAGGCCGACGCGCCGGTGATTTACATCGGCACTTTCAGCAAAACGCTCTACCCGGCGCTGCGCCTCGGCTATGTAGTGTTGCCGCCGCCGCTGGTACAGGCGCTGAAAACCGCCCACGCCGAGCTGTACCGCGGCGGGCACCTGCTGATCCAGAGCGCGCTGGCGGAGTTTATTCAGGCGGGGCACTACACCGCGCATATCCGCCGCATGCGGTTGCTGTACGCCCGGCGCCGCGCCTTCCTGACCGGATTGATCGAACAGCACCTCGGCAAACAGGCGCTCAGCGAATTCAACAGCAACGCCGGATTGCACCTGATCCTCAACCTGCCGGACGAGGCCGACGACGTGGCGATCGCCGCCGCCGCCGCCACGCAGGGGGTGCTGGTGCGGCCGCTATCGCGCTACTACATGCTGCCCAACCGCCGGCGCGGCCTGCTGATGGGGTTTGCCTGCGTGCCGGAAGAGCTGATGGCCTCGGCCTTCACCCAACTGCTGGCGTGCATTAACGCGCCTGAGATGAAAAAGGCGGCCCCTTAAGGCCGCCTTCGCGCGTTACCAGGCCTGAAGCCGCCAGCCGTCCGTCTGCCGGTGCAGGCGGTGCGTCGGCCGCAGCGCCTGCAGGAAGTCTTCGTCGTGCGATACCACCAGCATCGCGCCGGGGAAATCCGCCAGGGCGGTTTCGATCGCCAGCGACGACGTAAGATCCAGGTGGTTGGTCGGTTCGTCCAGCAACAGCAGCTGCGCCGGTTGTCGCCGCCACAGCGCGCAGGCCAGCGCCGCTTTGAGCCGCTCGCCGCCGCTCAGCGAGCCCAGCGGCAGCGCGATGCGATCGGCGCCAAGCTGCAGCTGCGCCAGCCGGGTGCGCAACGCGCCTTCCGCCAGCGGCGAATCCTGCAGCCCCAGATGGTCCATCACCGACAGACTCGGGTCGAACTGCGACAAGGTTTGATCGAGGTAGGCCGTCGACAGTGGGCAATGGCAATAGCCGGAAAGCGCCGTCAGCTGACCGAGAACGGTCTTCAACAAGGTGGATTTGCCGCAGCCGTTGGGGCCGGTCAAGGCCACGCGCATCGGGCCGTCGATACGCAGATCCAGCGGCGGCGCGCTGACGAACGGCAGCTGCAGCTGCTCGAGCACCAGCACCTGCTTGTTCGCGCTCACTTCGCTGCCCGGCAGCGCCAGCAACACCGGCTGCTCGTCCTCCACCCGCTGATAGGCCTCGCGTACCGCCGCATCGAGGCTGTCGCGCTGATCCTGATGCTGTTTGCGCAGCGTGCCGAGGCTCTCCTTCGCCGCCGATTTGTAGGCCACCCGCTCGAAGGAGGCGATATTCAGCGTATCGACGACGCGCAGCGTTTGCGCCGAGCGCCGCTGGCTCATGTCGTGCTCTTTCTGCTGACGGGCGCGGGTGCGGCGGCGCTCCTCGCGCGCATGCTCCAGATCGGCGCGCGCCGCCTGCTGCTCCGTGTCGCGCTGGCGCCGGTAGTCGTCGTAGTTGCCGCCGTAGCTGCGCAGCGCGCCGGGCGTCAGTTCGACGATGCGCTCCATATGCCCCAGCAGCTGCCGGTCATGACTGGCGACAAGCAGCCCGCCGCGCCACTGATCCAGCTGCTGATACAACCAGGCGCGCCCGGCGCTGTCGAGGTGGTTGGTCGGTTCGTCCAGCAGCAGATAATCCGCCTCCCCCAGCAAAGCGCCGCACAGCGCCGCGCGCATCCGTTCGCCGCCGCTCAGTGAGCTTGCGGCTCGCAGCGGCTCGAAGGCCGGCAATCCGGCGGCGGCAAAGGCGCTTTGCAGGCGATCGTTGAGATCCCAGCGCCCTTCCAGACGATCGATGTCGTCCGCCAGCGGCCGCCCCTGCTCGATGCGCGCCAGCGCGGCGAAGACTTCACCGTAGCCCAGCAGCTGCGCCAACGTGGTGCCCGCCGCGATCTCCGGCTGCTGCGCAACGTAAGCCAATACGGCATGGGATTCGACGTGCCCGCTGCCCGGCCGATCCCGCCCGGCGATCAGGCGCAGCAGCTGGGTTTTGCCGACGCCGTTGCGCCCCACCAGGCCATAGCGCGACCGATCGAACGCGAGATCCAGCGGGCCGAACAGCGTTTCGCCGTCAGCAAATTGGCAGGTCAGTTGATGTAAAACGAAATAAGGGGACTGCGCAAAATGAGCCATAAGCACTCCTGAATGAGATCAAAACATCCCCACAGGGCGCGGGTGCGCACAGCGTGGGACCCGATATCAACAGGCGTGGTTGTTCATTTTCGGTTATGGCTCCGCAGAGAGAAGGAATTTACAGCGCGCAAAGGTTAACCGATCTTTTGTTCGTTATGCAAACGGTGTCTGAGATTCATGACGTCTATCACATTCGGCACAACGCAGATTCCCAAGCGGCGCGACAACGGCTAGATTTATCTCATCCGACCACTTGTGTTCACATAATTATAACAACGGGCCCCGATTTCACCCGATGGAGAGTGCAATGAGCAATTACCCTCACCTGCTGGCGCCGCTGGATCTCGGCTTCACCACCCTGAAAAACCGGGTGCTGATGGGATCGATGCATACCGGCCTGGAAGAGCTGCCCGATGGCCCACAGCGCCTGGCCGCGTTCTATGCCGAGCGCGCCGCCGCCGGCGTGGCGCTAATCGTCACCGGCGGCATCGCGCCCAACGACAAAGGCGTGGTGTATCGCGGCGGCTCCACCCTTAACGACGAGGCGCAGCTGCCTCACCATCGGCCGGTCACCGAGGCCGTTCATCACGCAGGCGGCAAGATAGCGCTGCAGATCCTGCATGCCGGCCGCTACAGCTATCAGCCGCACCCGGTAGGCCCTTCCGCGCTGCAGGCGCCGATCAATCCCTTCGCGCCAAGCGCGCTGAGCGAAGCGGAGATCGAGCAGACCATCGCCGACTTCGCCCGCTGCGCGGCGCTGGCGCAACAGGCCGGCTACGACGGCGTTGAGGTGATGGGGTCCGAAGGCTACCTGATCAACCAATTTTTGGCGGCGCGCACCAACCAGCGCGACGACCGCTGGGGCGGCAGCTTCACCAACCGCATGCGCTTCGCCGTCGAGATCGTGCGGGCGGTGCGCCAGGCGGTGGGCGCGGAATTCATTCTGATCTACCGGCTGTCGATGCTCGATCTGGTGGAAGACGGCTCCAGCTGGCAGGAGATCGAACAGCTGGCGCTGGCGGTCGAACAGGCGGGTGCCACGATCATCAACACCGGCATCGGCTGGCACGAGGCGCGCATCCCGACCATCGCTACCATGGTGCCGCGCGCCGGGTTCAGCTGGGTGACCCGCAAGCTGATGGGCAAGGTCGGCATTCCGCTGATCACCACCAACCGCATCAACGATCCGGCGGTGGCCGAGCAGGTGCTGGCGGACGGCTGCGCCGACATGGTGTCGATGGCGCGCCCGTTCCTCGCCGACGCCGCCTTTGTGCAAAAAGCCGCCGAAGGGCGCGCCGACGAGATCAATACCTGCATCGGCTGCAACCAGGCCTGTCTCGACCAGATTTTTGAAGGCAAGCTGACGTCCTGCCTGGTCAACCCGCGCGCCTGCCGCGAAACCGAAATGCCGCTGACGATGGCGGAGAAACCGAAAAAGCTGGCGGTGATCGGCGCCGGCCCCGCCGGGCTGGCCTTCGCCACCACCGCTGCCAGCCGCGGCCATCAGGTGACGCTGTTCGACGCGGCCGATCAGATCGGCGGCCAGTTCAACATCGCCAAGCAGATCCCCGGCAAGGAAGAATTCCATGAAACCCTGCGTTACTTCCGCCGCCAGCTGGCGCTGCGCGAAGTGACGGTCAGGCTGGGCGTCAAGGTCGAGGCGGCGGATTTAAGCGAATTCGACGAGGTGATCCTCGCCTGCGGCATCGTGCCGCGCACGCCGGACATCCCCGGCATCGGCCACGCCAAGGTGCTGAGCTATCTGGACGTGCTGCGCGATAAAAAACCGGTCGGCCAGCGGGTGGCGATCGTCGGTGCCGGCGGCATCGGCTTCGACACCGCCGAGTACCTCAGCCAGCACGGCGTGCCCAGCAGCCTGGATCAGGCGGAATTCAACCGCGAATGGGGCATCGACGGCCGCCTTGAGCAGCGCGGCGGGCTGGCGGCGCAAGGGCCGCAGGCACCGCGCGCCGCGCGGCAAATCTATCTGCTGCAGCGCAAAACCAGCAAAGTGGGCGAAGGCCTGGGGAAAACCACCGGTTGGATCCACCGCGCCAGCCTGGCGATGCGCGGCGTGAAGATGCTCAACAGCGTCAGCTATCGGCTGATCGACGACGAAGGGCTGCACATCACCCGCGCCGAGCAGGACAGCTGTCTGCCGGTAGACACGGTGATCATCTGCGCCGGGCAGGAACCGCGCCGCGAGCTGCAGCAACCGCTGCTGGCGATGGGGAAAACCGTGCATCTGATCGGCGGCGCCGACGTGGCCGCCGAGCTGGACGCCCGCCGCGCGATCGATCAGGGTACGCGGCTGGCGATGGCGCTGTAAAAAAGGGGCGCCCGGCGCCCCTTGTTATTCACTCAGCGACGCGCGCCGGATTTCACCGCTCTCAAGATCACGAACTTCTTGTTCGAGGCCACCAGCGTACAGTTGCCGAACAGACGCTTGAGCTTCTGGTGATAGTCGAGGTGGCGGTTGCCAACGATGCGCAACTCGCCGCCCACCTGCAGGCAGCGTTTGGCGTCGCAGAACATCTGCCAGGCGGTGTGATCGGTAATCGCGTGCTGCTGGTGGAACGGCGGGTTGCACAGCACCGCCTGCACGCTTTCGCGCTCGATGCCCGCCAGCGCGTTGTTCACCTCAAACTGGCAACGATCCAGCTCTTGCGGCAGGTTATGCTCCACGTTCAGCTCGCTGGAGGCCACCGCCATGTAAGATTCATCGACGAAGGTCACCTGCGCTTCCGGGTTTTGCGCCAGCGCCGTCAGGCCAATCACGCCGTTACCGCAGCCCAGATCGACGATATGGCCGTTCAGCCCGCGCGGCAGATGTTCCATAAACAGGCGCGCGCCGATATCCAGGCTGCCGCGCGAGAAGACGTTGGCGTGGTTGTGGATCAGCCAATCGGTACCGTCCAGCGTCCAGTCGGTGGTTTCCGCCGCCGCCGGTGGGACGATGTCCGCCGCCTGGCAGAAGATCAGGCGCGCTTTCTTCCACGCCAGGCTGGTGCGCGTCGGGCCCAGCACCTTTTCAAACAGCTGCATCGTCGAGGTATGCACGTCGCGCGCCTTGGCGCCGGCGACGATCAGCGTGTCTTCAGTCACGACGTGGCGCAGCGCACGCAGCTGCTGCTCCAGCAGCGCCAGCGCCTTCGGCACGCGAATCAACACCACCGCCGGCGCCGCCGGCAGCTCGGCCAGGCTGTCCAGCAGCGTGACCTGCTCGGGATCCAATCCGTTGAGCTTCAGGTTGTGGCGCGTCGCCAGTTGGCTCATGTACGAGTCGCTGACGCTGTAAGGGCGATGCGCGTGCAGCGCACAGGCCAGGGTGCCGAAGTTATCGTTGAAAATCAGCACCGGACGGCCGCCGATATCTACGTTTTCAAGCTGTTGCAGCAGATATTCGTCCGCCGCTTCCCACGCCTGCAGTTGGGTGGATTCTTCCTGTTGGGGATAACGCTCCAGCTCAAGTTGCTGTGTTCCCAGATCGAGTTGGCTCATTGCCCCTCCTGACTGATAAAATTTGGGCTGTTTATCCCCTAAAAACGCCCGTCAGTAAAATGTTTTTTCGGATAAATTGCGTATGCCAGGATTTGAGCGAAAAAACAGCATAGAATGACCGGCTGAATGGCCGTTGATACGGAACAAGAATGTCTGAATTGACCTACCTGCAAGGCTACCCAACGCATCTGCAAAGCCAGGTGCAGCAACTGATCCATCAGAACCGGCTGGGAGACGTGCTGCTGCAGCGCTATCCGCAGGTGCACGACTGCACCACCGACAAGTCGCTGTATCAGTTTACCGTCGATCTGAAAAACCAGTATCTGCGCAACGCCCAGCCGCTGAGCAAGGTGGCCTACGACAGCAAGATCCACGTCATGAAGCACGCGCTTGGCCTGCACACCGCCATCTCGCGCGTGCAGGGCGGCAAGCTGAAGGCCAAGGCGGAAATCCGCGTGGCGACGGTGTTCAAGGTCGCGCCCGAACCCTTCCTGCGCATGATCGTGGTGCATGAGCTGGCGCACCTGAAAGAGAAAGATCACAACAAGGCGTTCTACAGCCTGTGCTGCCATATGGAGCCGGATTACCACCAGCTGGAGTTCGATACCCGGCTGTATCTGACGCACCTTTCGTTGTTCGGCGAGCTGTATGCATAGCGAGTGAGGGCGTGATAATCTGCGTTTTTTAGGCCTGGACCGGAGCTCGCCATGATTCGCTTTGCCGTCGTCGGTACCAACTGGATTACGGAACGTTTTATCGATGCCGCCCATGAAAGCGGCAAACTCAAGCTGAGCGCCGTGTATTCACGCTCGCTGGACCAGGCGCAGGCGTTTGGCGCCCAGTATCAGGTCTCGCAGTTTTTCGACTCGCTCGAGGCGATGGCCCAGTCCGATGCCCTCGACGCGGTGTATATCGCCAGCCCCAATTCCCTGCATTGCCCGCAATCGCTGCTGTTCCTGCGCCATAAAAAGCACGTGATCTGCGAAAAACCGCTGGCCTCCAACCTGCGCGAAGCGGAAAGGCTGGTGGCCTGCGCGCGGGAAAATCAGGTGGTGCTGTTCGAGGCGTTCAAAAGCGCCTATCTGCCGAACTTCCTGGCGCTGCGGCAGGCGTTGCCGAAAGTCGGCCGGCTGCGCAAAGCCTTTATCAACTATTGCCAATACTCTTCGCGCTACCCGCGCTATCTCGCCGGCGAGAACCCCAACACCTTTAACCCGCAGTTCTCCAACGGCTCGATCATGGACATCGGCTACTACTGTCTGGCCAGCGCGGTAGCGCTGTTCGGTGCGCCGCAGTCGGTGCTGGCCTGCGCCACGCTGCTCGATACCGGCGTGGACGCCCACGGCACCGTCTGCCTGAACTACGGCGATTTCGACGTTACGCTCTCCCATTCCAAGGTCAGCGACTCGGCGATCCCCAGCGAGATCCAGGGGGAAGAAGGCACGCTGATTATCGACAAGATTTCCGAGTGCCAGGGCGTGGCGCTGACGCCGCGCGGCGGCAACCGCCAGGATCTGAGCCAACCGCAGCACATCAACACCATGCTGTATGAAGCGCTGGCCTTCGCCGAGTTGGTTGAGAAACATCAGGTGGAACATCCGGGGCTGGAAAATTCGCTGATCGTCGCCCGCCTGCTGACCGACATCCGCCGCCAGACCGGCGTCGTCTTCCCCGCCGACGGAGAATGAAATGAAACCGCTGCTCGTGATGCAAACCGGCGATGCGCCGCAGACCATTCGTCAGGAACTGGCCAACTTTGAAGGTATGTTCCTGCAACAGGGAAACATCGACGCCGAACGTGCACACATCGTGCATCTGCCCGCCGGCGAACGGCCGTTGCCGCCGGCCGCCTATTGCGGCGTAGTCATCACCGGATCGCCGGCGATGGTGACCGAACAGCTGCCGTGGAGCGAGGAAGCCGCCGAATGGCTGCGTCAGGCGATGGCGATCAAACTGCCGTTGTTCGGCGTCTGCTACGGCCACCAGCTGCTGGCCTACGCGCTCGGCGGCGAAGTGGGCTACCACCCGCAGGGCATGGAGGTGGGTACGCTGGAGATCGAACTGCTGCCCGCCGCAGCCGACGATCGGCGGCTCACCCTGCTGCCGCCGCGTTTCAAGGCCAATCTTATCCATGCGCAGAGCGTGCTGACGCCACCCGTCGGCGCGCAGACGCTGGCGCGTTCGCAGCAGGACGCGCACCAGATCCTGCGCTATGGCGATCACGCCCTGACCACCCAGTTCCATCCGGAATTCAACGGCGCGGTGATGAGCCAGTATCTGCAGTGGCTTGGCGAACTGCATCCCGAGCAGCAGGCCCGCTATCAACAGCAACAACAACAGGTTAGCGACACGCCGTTCAGCCGCCTGCTGCTGCAGGGATTCGTCGTTAGCCTCGGCGCGCAAAAAGCGATGGCCGGCTAACGCGATTCACGTTGACCGCCGAGATATTTTGCATTACTTTCTGCTCTGCAAAGGGGAGTAACTTCATTGCCGGTCAATCGTCATTACGATGCGCAAGCATCCGGTTACCGGGCAACCTGATGTCAAAGGTGTAACCACCTTCATCAACGTTGTAAGTGAGACCTTGCCGGAAGGCGAGGTTTGCTTGCAGCGTTCACAGAGCGGCTGGCGTCTTCCGACGTTGGCCGTTTTTGTTTTTGAAGGATACCTCTGATGATGAATACCGTTGGCACACCGTGGTTATGGGGCAGCTTCGCCGCCGTCATAGTCGTGATGCTCGCAATCGACCTCCTGTTGCAGGGCCGTAAAGGCGCGCACACCATGACCCTGAAGCAGGCCGCCAGCTGGTCGCTGGTGTGGGTCAGCCTCTCCCTGCTGTTCAATTTCGGTTTCTGGTACTACCTGAATGAAACCGCCGGGCGCGCCGTCGCCGATACCCAGGCGCTGGCCTTCCTGACCGGCTACCTGATCGAAAAAGCGCTGGCGGTGGATAACGTGTTCGTCTGGCTGATGCTGTTCAGCTACTTCGCCGTGCCGGCCAACCTGCAGCGGCGGGTGCTGATCTACGGCGTGCTGGGCGCGATCGTGCTGCGCACCATCATGATCTTCGCCGGCAGCTGGCTGGTCAGCCAGTTCCAGTGGCTGCTGTATCTGTTCGGCGCCTTCCTGCTGTTCACCGGTATCAAGATGGCGCTGGCGAAGGAGGATGACTCGGCGATCGGCGACAAGCCGCTGGTGAAATGGCTGCGCAGCCACCTGCGCATGACCGACAGCCTGGAAGGCGAGCGCTTCTTCGTGCGCCGCAACGGCCTGCTGTTCGCCACCCCGCTGGTGCTGGTGCTGATCCTGGTCGAACTGAGCGACGTGATCTTCGCGGTGGACAGCATTCCGGCGATCTTCGCCGTGACCACCGATCCGTTCATCGTCCTGACCTCCAACCTGTTCGCCATCATGGGCCTGCGCGCCATGTACTTCCTGCTGGCCAACGTGGCGGAGCGTTTCTCGATGCTGAAATACGGCCTGTCGGTGATCCTGGTGTTTATCGGCATCAAGATGCTGATTATCGACTTCTTCCACATCCCGATCGGCATGTCGCTCGGCGTGGTGGCGGGCATCCTGACGCTCACCCTGCTGATCAATGCCTGGGTCAATCGCCGCAACGATCGCCTGGCGAAGAAATAACCACAATCTGTTATCCGGGGCGCTAGTCGCCCCGCGATTGTTTGGCAATTCCCCCCAAACGCCAAACGTTATTGCGATCACACAAATGTAACCAGTATGTTATCAAGTATTGATCCGCGCTTAGAATTTCATCCTCGCCTCTTTCCAACATCATTCGATTGCTGAATACTGATTCGGCAAACACACTTAGTTACAGAATCTTATAAAGTTGCCCGGCGCACGTTCCCGCCGCGGTGGCCAGATAACATCAGGAAGAAAGCACTATGCAAAAACTACTACAAAGGATCTCGCAGGGTAGCCTGGTCAAACAAATCATGGCCGGTCTGGTGGCCGGCATTCTGGTGGCGCTGGTTTCGCCGGCGGCGGCGGCGGCGGTCGGCCTGCTCGGCACCCTGTTCGTCGGCGCGCTGAAAGCGGTTGCGCCGCTGCTGGTGCTGATTCTGGTGATGGCCTCGATCGCCAACCATAAACAGGGGCAGAAAACCAACATTCGCCCGATCCTGTTCCTCTACCTGCTGGGCACCTTCGCCGCGGCGCTGGTGGCGGTCATCGTCAGCTTTATCTTCCCTTCCACGCTGGCGCTGACCACCGGCGCGACCGACATCACCCCGCCGGGCGGCATCGTAGACGTGATGAAGGGTCTGCTGCTGAGCGTGGTGGCTAACCCGTTCCATGCGCTGATTAACGCCAACTACATCGGCATTCTGGCTTGGGCCGTCGGGCTGGGGCTGGCGCTGCGCCACGCTTCCGAAACCACCAAGGGGCTGATCAACGACATGTCCCATGCGGTTACGCTGGTGGTGCGTGCGGTGATCCGCTGTGCGCCGCTCGGCATCTTCGGCCTGGTGGCCTCCACGCTGGCGGAAACCGGCTTCGGCGTGCTGTGGGGCTACGCCCAGCTGCTGATGGTGCTGCTCGGCTGCATGCTGCTGGTGGCGCTGGTGCTCAACCCGCTGATCGTTTACTGGAAGATCCGCCGCAATCCGTATCCGCTGGTGTTCGCCTGCCTGCGCGAGAGCGGCGTGACCGCCTTCTTCACCCGCAGCTCCGCCGCCAACATCCCGGTGAACATGGAGCTGTGCAAGAAGCTGAACCTGAATGAGGACACCTACTCCGTTTCCATCCCGCTGGGCGCCACCATCAACATGGCCGGTGCAGCGATCACCATCACCGTACTGACGCTGGCGGCGGTGAACACCCTGGGCATCGCGGTGGACGTCCCGACCGCCCTGCTGCTGAGCGTGGTGGCCGCCCTGTGCGCCTGCGGCGCCTCCGGCGTGGCCGGCGGCTCACTGCTGCTGATCCCGCTGGCGTGCAACATGTTCGGCATCCCGAACGACGTGGCGATGCAGGTGGTGGCGGTGGGCTTTATCATCGGCGTGCTGCAGGATTCGGCGGAAACCGCCCTCAACTCCTCCACCGACGTGCTGTTCACCGCCGCGGCCTGCCAGGCGGAAGATCAACGGCTGGCGGACGAGGACCCGCTGAAGGTGCGTTAATCCCACCTGGCGGCATCGATAAGGCGCTCTTTCGAGCGCCTTTTTTGTCAGCCTTACAGCGTCACCCCGCTTTTGAAGATCGCCAGCTCGCGGAAATCGTTGGCTTCATTGCGCGCCGGGCGGCCGTTGGCGATCTCGACGATCAGATCGACGAAGCGGCCGAGCAAGGTCTCCATCGCCACGCCGTGGATCAGGCTGCCGGCGTCGAAATCGATCCAATGGGGTTTCTTCGCCGCCAGCTCGCTGTTGGTGGCCAGCTTCACCGTCGGTACAAAGCCGCCGTACGGCGTGCCGCGCCCGGTGCTGAACAGCACCATATGGCAGCCGGCACCGGCCAGCGCGCTGGTCGCCACCGCATCGTTGCCCGGCGCGCTGAGCAGATTCAGCCCCGGCACGTGCAGCCGCTCACCGTACTTCAACACGTCCACCACCGGGCTCAGGCCCGCTTTCTGGGTGCAGCCGAGCGATTTCTCTTCCAGCGTGGTAATGCCGCCGGCCTTGTTGCCCGGCGACGGATTCTCGTATATCGGCTGTTGATGGGCGATGAAATAGCGTTTGAAATCGTTGATCATATCGACGGTTTTGCCGAAGGTCTCCCCATCGCGGCAGCGGCTCATCAGAATGCGCTCGGCGCCGAACATCTCCGGCACTTCGGTCAGCACCGTGGTGCCGCCGTTGGCGATCACATAGTCGGAAAAGCGCCCCAGCAGCGGGTTGGCGGTGATGCCCGACAATCCGTCCGAACCGCCGCACTCCAGGCCGAACTTCAGCTCGCTCAGGCGGCCCGGCTCGCGGCGATCGTGGCGCATCTCCCGGTACAGCTCGTGCAACAGCGCCAGCCCGGCTTCCACCTCGTCGTCCTGCTGTTGGCACACCATAAAACGCAGCCGTCGCTCGTCCGCCATCCCCAGCGTGGCGCGAAAGGCATCCACCTGATTGTTCTCGCAGCCCAGCCCAATCACCAGCACCGCGCCGGCGTTGGGATGGCGCGCCATGTTTTGCAGCATGATGCGGGTGTTGGCATGATCCTGCCCCAGCTGCGAGCAGCCGAACGGATGGCTGAACAGATACACGCCGTCGATCCCCTCCGCCTGCGTTTGCTGCAAAAAGCGCTGCTGGATCTGGCGGGCGATACCGTTGACGCAGCCGACGGTCGGCACGATCCACAGTTCGTTGCGGATCCCCACGTCGCCGCCTGCCCGGCGGTACAGCTGCACCTCGCGATCCGCCGCCTGCGGCGGCAACGTCGGGAACTGCGGCTGGTAACGGTAGCTGTCCAGATCGTTCAGGTTGGTTTTGGCGTTTTGCGAATGAATATGCTCCCCGGGGCCGATAGCCACCAGCGCGTGGCCGATCGGCTGGCCATATTTGATGATGTCCTCGCCTTCGGCGATCGGGCCGAGCGCAAACTTGTGCCCGCGCGCCACCGGCTGCGCCAGCGGAACGGCCGCGCCTGCCAGCTCAACCGTTTCTCCGGCGGCCAGGTCGCGCAGCGCCACCGCCACGTTATCCTGCGCGTGAATCTTTATCGTACTTTGCATAAACGGTTCCGGATAACGGCTACGCCAGGTCAATGGCGAAATAGTCTTTGGCGTTGTCGAAGCAGATGTTTTTCACCATCTCGCCCAGCAGCGCGATATCAGCCGGCGCTTCGCCGTCCGTCACCCAGCGGCCGATCATCCGGCAAAGAATGCGACGGAAGTACTCATGACGCGTATACGACAGGAAGCTGCGGCTGTCGGTCAGCATGCCGACGAAGCGGCTCAGCAGCCCGAGCTGCGCCAGCTGCGTCATTTGGCGCTGCATGCCGTCCTTCTGATCGTTGAACCACCAGCCGGAGCCGAACTGCATCTTGCCCGGTGTGCCTTCCCCCTGGAAATTGCCGATCATGGTGCCGATCACTTCGTTATCACGCGGGTTGAGGCAATAGAGAATGGTTTTCGGCAGGCCGCCCTGCCGCGTCTGGGCATCCAGCAGCCGCGAAAGCGGCTCCGCCAGCGGCCGATCGTTGATCGAGTCGAAGCCAATATCCGGCCCGATGGCGGCCAGCATGCGGCTGTTGTTATTGCGCAGCGCGCCGATGTGATACTGCTGCACCCAGCCGCGGCGCCGGTATTCGCCGGCCAGGAACAGCAGCACCGCGCTTTTGAACTGCGCGCTCTGTTCCCACGTCGGCAGCTCGCCGTTCAGGCGACGCAGCAGGATCGCATCCAGCGTCGCTTCATCGGCCTCGCCGAACACCACTACGTCCAGCGCGTGGTCGGCCACCTTGCAGCCGTGGGCGGCGAAGTGATCCATGCGCTTGTACAGGGCGTCGCACAGCGTGCTGAAGCGGCCGATGGCGGTGTCCGCCGCCGCTTCCAGCTGCCGCAGATAGTCGTTGAAGCCGGGCGCATCGATGGCGAAGGCCTTGTCCGGCCGCCAGCTCGGCAACACCTTGATATCGAAGCTATGATCGTCGGCGATCGCCCGATGGTGGCGCAGATCGTCAATCGGATCGTCGGTGGTGCCGACCATTTTCACCTTCATCTGCCGCATGATGCCGCGCGCGCGAAACTCATCCTGCGCCAGCAGCGCATTGCCGCGCTGCCAGATCTCATCCGCCGTGCTCGGCGACAGCAGCGTTCCCGTGATGCCGAACGGCCGACGCAGCTCCAGGTGCGTCCAGTGATAGAGCGGGTTGCCGATGGTGTGCGGCACCGTGGCGGCCCAGGCGTCGAATTTCTCGCGATCGCCCGCATCGCCGGTGCACAGCCGCTCTGCCACGCCGTTGGTGCGCATCGCCCGCCATTTGTAGTGATCGCCCCGCAGCCAGATATCGTACAGGTTGCTGAAACGGGTATTCTCCGCGATCTGCTGCGGCGGCAAATGGCAGTGGTAATCGAAAATCGGCTGGTGCGCCGCGTAGTCATGGTACAAACGCCGGGCAAATTCGCTGTCCAGCAGGAAATCTTCGCTCAAAAACGTCGCCATCTCGGGCTCCTTACTTGCCGTGCGGCACAGGGATAGAATCACAAAAGTTATCACACCAATTTTAGCAAGCGTCCAGCAAATTTTTCCCGCCATCTGCCGTTTTGCTGTCCTCCAATCCCTTTTTCGCTCGTTTTTACGACAGATGTGCGGCATAAACGCCCTATTTCACTGGCGACAGTATCGCTCAGGCGAATAATTCCTTTTGTGATATCACTCAACTTTTAAACCTGTATGACAGGTTATTGTCTCGCCAGCCGCATCGCCGGCCATACCTTCAAACGGGGAGACATTTCGGATGCGTAAAATTAAAGGGTTACGCTGGTACATGATCGGGCTGGTGACCGTCGGCACCGTGCTGGGTTACCTGACCCGCAACGCCATCGCCGTGGCGGCGCCGACGCTGGAAGATACGCTGCACATCACCACCCAACAGTATTCCTATATCGTCGCCGCCTATTCCGCCTGCTACACCGTGATGCAGCCGGTGGCGGGCTATGTGCTGGACGTGCTGGGCACCAAGGTCGGCTACGCCATGTTCGCCATTCTGTGGGCGCTGTTCTGCATGGGCACCGCGCTGGCCAACAGCTGGGGCGGCCTGGCGCTGGCGCGCGGCGCGGTCGGCATGGCCGAGGCGGCGATGATCCCCGCCGGGCTGAAGGCCAGCAGCGAGTGGTTTCCGGCCAAAGAACGTTCGATCGCCGTCGGCTATTTCAACGTCGGTTCGTCGATCGGCGGCATGATCGCCCCGCCGCTGGTGGTATGGGCCATCGTGGCGCACAGCTGGGAAATGGCGTTCATCATCACCGGCGTGCTGAGCCTGATCTGGGCCATCTGCTGGCTGCTGTTCTACAAACACCCGAAAGATCAGAAGAAACTGAGCCAGGAAGAGCGCCGTTACATCCTCGAAGGCCAGGAAGCGCAGCACCAGACCTCAAACGCCAAAAAGATGTCCGCCTGGCAGATCGTGCGCAACCGCCAGTTCTGGGGCATCGCGCTGCCGCGCTTTCTGGCGGAACCGGCCTGGGGCACCTTCAACGCCTGGATCCCACTGTTCATGTTCAAGGCCTACGGCTTTAATCTGAAAGAGATCGCCATGTTCGCCTGGATGCCGATGCTGTTCGCCGATCTCGGCTGCATCGTCGGCGGCTACCTGCCGCCGCTGTTCCAGAAGTATTTCAAGGTCAATCTGATCGTCTCGCGCAAGCTGGTGGTGACGATGGGGGCGGTGTTGATGATTGGCCCCGGCATGATCGGCCTGTTCACCAGCCCTTACGCGGCTATCGCGCTGCTGTGCGTCGGCGGTTTCGCCCATCAGGCACTGTCCGGCGCACTGATCACCCTCTCTTCCGACGTGTTTGGCCGCAATGAGGTGGCGACCGCCAACGGCCTGACCGGCATGGCGGCCTGGACCGCCAGCACGCTGTTCGCCCTGGTGGTCGGCGCCCTGGCGGACACCCTCGGTTTCAGCCCGCTGTTCGCCGCGCTGTCGGTGTTCGACATTCTCGGCGCCATCGTCATCTGGACGGTGCTGCAAAACCGCCCGGCCGCCGAAGCGCAGCCGGCCGCGCTGCAGCCGGCCCCGGCGCGCAGCTGATCCCGCCGCCCGGCCGCCGCGCCGGGCCTTTTGCTCCTCTGGCAGCGGTGCCGAATAAGTGGTATAACAAATCCGATGGCCACGCGCCCCTTCCCACCGCACCGTATAGAGCATTCACTATGGAATTCACTGAAACCCTACGCCTGTATCAGCAACTGGCCGCCGAGCTTAAGCAACGTATCGAAAGCGGCCGCTACCCGGTTGGCGACAAGCTGCCGGCCGAGCGATACATCGCCGAAGAGATGAACGTCAGCCGCACCGTGGTGCGCGAAGCGATCATCATGCTGGAAGTGGAAGGCTATGTGGACGTACGCAAGGGCTCCGGGATCCACGTGGTGTCCAACCAGCAAAAACATCTGGTGGTGCCGGGCGACAGCATCGAGTTCGCCACCGCCGGCCCGTTCGAGCTGCTGCAGGCGCGCCAGCTGATCGAAAGCAACATCGCCGAATTCGCCGCCACCCAGGTGACCAAGCAGGATATCGTGCAGCTGATGGAGATCCAGGAGCACGCCCGCAAGGAGGATCGCTTCCGCGACTCGCAGTGGGATCTGAAGTTCCACGTGCAGGTGGCGCTGGCCACCCAGAACACCGCCATGGCCACCATCGTGGAGAAAATGTGGGTGCAGCGGGTCAACAACCCCTACTGGAAGAAACTGCACGAGCATATCGACGAGCGCTCGATCGCCAGCTGGTGCGACGATCACGATCAGATCCTCAAGGCGCTGATGCGCAAAGATCCTTACGCCGCCAAACTGGCGATGTGGCAGCACCTGGAAAACACCAAGCAGATGCTGTTCAACGCCACCAGCGACGACTTCGAATACAACGCCGATCGCTACCTGTTCGCCGAAAACCCGGTGGTGCATCTGGATGGCGTGAGCCACGAGCCGAAATAGCCACGGCGGTCAAAAACCGTCGGCTTATGTCAGGTAATGTAAAATCCGCTGAATCGATGCCGTCACCGCCGTTTGCCGTGTACTATTTCACCGTCGGCAACGTAGATTTCCCTGTTGCCAATCGTGCTATTTTGGTAGAGTTAGCCCACTTTTTTACCCATTGCTACGGGGGCGGGACGCGAATAAATGCGCTGGTTGTTTGCCATGCTGATTGCTGTTTTCTGCTGGACCGGTTCGGTCTCCGGCCAACAGCTATGCGTGGCGTCCCCCAAGCCAACCCCCAGCGTGCTGAGCAGCCTGCCGCTGCTGGCGGAGCCGGCGCTTTCCCCCTATGATCATGTCTATCGGGCGCCGGCCGAAGCGCGCCGCAAAGCCCCCGGCAAGTTGCCGCTGCTGCTGCCCAGAGCGCACTCTTTCCCCGGTTCGCTGCTCGCGTCCTCCCTGCCGGCGCCGGTCTATAGCCTGGCCGCAGAGCCGGGCTACCGAATTCGATTCCCCCGCCAGGACACCCCGGCCCGCAACCGGCTTGCCCAGGTCGACTGGAGGCTGGACGCCTCCAGGCAACAGAGCCGACAGGCCGGCTGGAAAGAAAGTAACATGCAGTACCGTGGCACGCTGACTTACCACCTATGACCGGTGTCGCACCGCTTAGAAACCTTAAAGCAACGCCGTTTCATCGTTATCAGCACAGAGGATCGCCGCGCGCTTTCAGCCCACGCCCGCTCCACCGCTGAGATAAAAATAAACAATGACGTTTTAGGAACACCGGATGGACATCATTAAAGAACTGATACATGCCTTGTGGCAGCAGGATTTTGAGACGCTGGCGAACCCTTCGTTGGTGTGGACCCTCTACATCCTGCTGTTCATGATCCTGTTTTTGGAAAACGGCCTGTTGCCGGCCGCTTTCCTGCCGGGCGACAGCCTGCTGATCCTGGTCGGCGTGCTGATCGCCAAAGGCACCATGGGCTTCCCATTGACCATCGTTATCCTGACCGTCGCCGCCAGCCTGGGGTGCTGGGTCAGCTATATCCAGGGCCGATGGCTCGGCAATACGCGAACGGTGCAAGGCTGGCTTTCTCATCTGCCCGCCCATTACCACCAGCGCGCTCACAACCTGTTCCACCGCCACGGGCTTTCCGCCCTGCTGGTCGGCCGCTTCCTGGCCTTCGTGCGCACCCTGCTGCCGACCATCGCCGGCCTGTCCGGCCTGAGCAACGCGCGCTTCCAGTTCTTCAACTGGATGAGCGGCCTGCTGTGGGTCTTGATCCTGACGACGCTGGGCTTCGCGCTGGGGAAAACCCCGGTGTTCCGCAAGTATGAAGATCAGCTGATGTTCTGCCTGATGATGTTGCCACTGGTGTTGCTGGTGGTCGGGCTGGTCGGCTCGCTGATCGTGCTGTGGCGCAAGAAACGCGCCGGCGGCCAGAACCCGGGGAAAGGGGCGTGACGGCAAAGCGCCCGCGCTGGCAATACGTCCTGATGATCGCGCTCGCCCTGCTGGCGTTGGCGACGCTGTTGGTGCCCTGCATGGTGCGCACCGAGAGCGAGCTGCGCATTCGCGCCGGCCAGCAAGGGCTGTCGCTGCCCGACGGTTTTTACGTCTACCAGCGCCTGGATGAGCGCGGCATCCGCATCAAAAGCATTACGCCGGAAGGCGATGGCCTGGTCATCCGTCTGGATTCACCGGAGCAGCAGTTGCTGGCGCGCGAAGCGCTGCAAACCATTCTGCCGCCCGGCTACCACATCGCGTTGAGCGAATCCCCCGTACCATCGCATTGGGTACGCGAATTTGCGCGTTCCCCACTCAATCTGGGATAATCCCCCTTCAGATGAAGGGGTTTCCTTTCATTGCCATTATCTTCATTTTCATTCGCATCGCTTAGCTCAATAATCAATCAACCGGCACTGAATCACGGCTGATTCTTTGGGGGCGCGCCAGTTTCATGACTATGCTGAAGGATAACTTCAGCCGGCGACGAACGCCCTCCTCTCGCGCTGCCGCCTTCGGCAGTCAGGAAAGCGGATGCCCGTTCAGGCATCCCATGAAAAGGAACTGAAAGATGAAATTACGCCACTCACTGTTACTGCTGTTGCCACTCTGCACGCTGCCGGCGCTCGCTTCGGCCGCTGAGGGCGGCTGCGCCGCCAAAGCGCAAGAGATCCAACAGCAAATCGACTATGCCACCCAACACGGCAACACCCAGCGTGTGGACGGGCTGAAAAAAGCGCTGAGCGAAGTGCAGACTCACTGTACCGAAGCCGGCCTGCAGGCCGAACGCCAGAAAAATATCGCCGAGAAACAGCGCAAGGTCGACGAGCGCCGGCAGGAGCTGAAAGATGCGCAGCAAACCGGCAAGCTGGACAAGGTCGCCAAGAAGCAGCAAAAGCTGGCGGAAGCGCAGGCTGAGCTGAAACGCGCCCAGGCGGAATAATTTTTTTACACCAGCGGATTTATCGATGAGAGCCCCATCACACGGGATTTCTTAAGCATATGGAATTGATGTCTGGTGTTATCTGCTGGTCATCACCCCTTTGCTCCGGCGAAAAAATCCGCTATGTTAAAAGTCTGTCGAAATAAACGTTAAGGAATAATCACATGGCACATGATTCAAATGCAGAAAACTTACGCGCTGAAC
Organism: Serratia nevei; assembly: GCF_024160145.1. Lineage (GTDB taxonomy): Bacteria > Pseudomonadota > Gammaproteobacteria > Enterobacterales > Enterobacteriaceae > Serratia > Serratia nevei_A. Next base: position 21,900 of record NZ_JAMYWQ010000027.1, on the reverse strand, counting down.
TGAAGTCCTTAGCCGATACGCTGGAGGAAGTGCTGAACTCCTCCACCGACAAGCCGAAAGCCGAGCTGGAGAAGCTGCGTTCGAAAGCGGAAGGCGCGCTGAAAGACACCCGCGCTCGCCTGAGCGACGCCGGTGACAAGCTGGCTTCGCAAACCAAACAGATCGCCGGCCAGGCCGACGACTACGTGCGCGACAACCCGTGGACCGGCATCGGTATCGGCGCAGCAGTCGGCGTCGTGCTGGGCGTGCTGCTCGCGCGTCGCTAATCATGGCTGAACAACCGCAAGTGCGCGCGCAGGGCCCCGCTAAAGGGGTCCTGGATATCGGTCAGCGCATCATCACGATCCTGGTCGGCATGGTGGAAACCCGTGTCCGGCTGGCGGTGGTCGAGCTGGAAGAGGAGAAAGCCAACCTCATTCAGCTGCTGATCATGGCCGGTATGACGCTGCTGTTCACCGCCTTCGGTTTGATGAGCCTGCTGATCCTGATCTTCTGGGCCATCGATCCGGTCTACCGGCTGGTGGCGCTGGGCGCCACCACCGGCGTGCTGCTGTTCCTGGCCGTGGTCGGCACCATCTGGACGCTGGTCAAGGCCCGCCGCACCACGTTGCTGGGCGCCACGCGCAAGCAGCTGGAACTCGACCGCGCCGAACTGGAGCGCGAGCCATGAGCCGCCGCCGCTACCTGGCATGGAAAAAAGAGAGGCTGATTCGCCAGATCCAGCAACAGCGCGTGGATCTGGCCGAACACAAGTCTCTGTGGCTGGAGAAGACCGAACGCATCGACCGCGGCTGGCAGACGGTGTTTGGCCTGCGCCGCTATCTGGTGCTCGGTTCCAGCGTCATGGCGCTGTACGGCATTCGCCACCCCAGCAAGATGATCCGCTGGTCGCGCCGCGCTTTCGGCGCCTGGAGCGCTATCCGTCTGTTTAAAAAGACCTTCTCCGCCAAGTAAGCCCCGCGTTTTTCCTTCAAACATCCTGTTGCTCGGCCCTCGTTTTTACCGCAAAACCCCGCTTCAAATGCCAGGGGCCGGGCAACCTGCTGACTTCGGTCAATTTATTAGCAGGCTAAACGTTCATATTTTTTGAAAAAATACGACAGTATTACTTGCTAACAACCTGAGCACTTCCCGCTTAACATTCACTCCATCAATACGATATGGGCCGAACCGGGTGAGAAGCCCCGTTATTCCGCCCGTTGATATGACTACCGCCGAACAGGCGCACAAAAACACTTTGGAGTAGATGATGAAAAAATTAGAAGATACAGGTTTGCTGGTTGCTCGTATTCTGATGCCAATCCTGTTTATCGTGGCAGGCTACGGCAAAATGGGTGACGCCTATGCCGGTACCCAACAGTACATGCAATCGATGGGCGTGCCTGGCTTCTTGCTGCCGCTGACCATCCTGCTGGAGTTTGGCGGCGGTCTGGCGATCCTGTTCGGTTTCCTGACCCGCACCGTGGCGCTGTTCACTGCCGGTTTCACCATCCTGACCGCACTGCTGTTCCACACTGACTTTGCGGAAGGTGTAAACCAGCTGATGTTCATGAAAAACCTGACCATCGCCGGCGGTTTCATCGTACTGGCGGTCGCAGGCCCGGGCGGCTTCAGCATCGACCGTCTTCTGAACAAGAAATGGTAATCTAAACTGTCATTCAGGGCCCGGCATGCCGGGCCCTGTCGCTTTTCACTCGGACACCAAGGAGATTCCCATGGGACAACTCGTCGATGGCGTTTGGCAAGACATCTGGTATGACACGAAATCTACCGGCGGCCGTTTCAAGCGTTCAACCGCTCAGTTTCGCAATTGGGTGACCGCCGACGGTCAGCCGGGCGAACATGGCGCGGGCGGCTTCCAGGCCGAAGCGGGCCGTTATCACCTGTACGTTTCCCTCGCCTGCCCCTGGGCACACCGCACGCTGCTGATGCGCAAACTCAAAGGGCTGGAGCAAATCATCCCGGTTTCGGTGGTGCACCCGCTGATGTTGGAAAACGGCTGGACCTTCGGCCAGGATTTTCCTGAAACCACCGGCGATCCGTTGTATCACGCCGATTTCCTGTACCAGATCTATCTGCGCGCCGATCCGCACTACAGCGGGCGCGTGACCGTGCCGGTGCTGTGGGATAAACAGCGGCAAACCATCGTCAGCAATGAATCCGCCGATATCATCCGCATGTTCAACAGCGCGTTTGACGGCGTGGGCGCCCGCGCGGGCGATTATTATCCGGCCGAGCTGCGCGGCAAAATCGATGAGCTGAACGGGTGGATTTACGATCGGGTAAACAACGGCGTGTACAAAGCCGGTTTCGCCACCAGCCAGGAAGCGTATGACGAAGCGGTCAGCGGAGTATTTAGCGCGCTGGAGCGCCTGGAACAAATCCTGGGGCAGCACCGCTACCTGACCGGCGATCGGCTGACCGAGGCCGACCTGCGTCTGTGGACCACGCTGGTGCGCTTCGATCCGGTGTACGTCACCCACTTCAAGTGCGACAAACACCGCATCAGCGACTACCTCAACCTGTACGGCTTCCTGCGCGACATCTACCAGATGCCGGGCATCGCCGAGACGGTCAGCCTGCCGCACATTCGCAACCACTACTACCGCAGCCACGCCACCATCAACCCGTACGGCATCATTTCCGTCGGGCCGGCGCAGGATCTGGACGAGCCGCACGGCCGCGACCGGCGCTTCGGCTAAGGCAAAAAAAATCCCCTTGCCGCCCGGCAAGGGGATGTCATCCAACCGACGTTAACGCTGCGCGAACAGGCGCGGAATTTCGCGCAGGAACCAGGCTTTCGCCTCCCCCATGCTGTCGCGCCGCCAGGCCATGATGATATCGGCTTCGCGGCTGTATTCCGGCCCCACCACGCGCAGCCGCCCGGCCTCGATATCTTTCTCCACCATCGGATACGGCATGGTCGCCACCCCCAGCCCGGCCAACAGCGCCAGACGCTTGTCTTCGATGGTGCTCACCGTCAGACGCTGCTGCTTATCCAGCAGCTGCACGGTCAACACCGGGCGCTCGCGGGCGGTATCCGCCACCGCAATGCCGCGGTACTTCACGCGGGTCACCTCGGACAGCGGCTCCGGCTCCAGGTGGATCGGGTGATCCGGCGCGGCGACGTAAACGCTCATCACCTTGTACAGTTTGCGGGTGTTGATCTCCGACGACGCGCGGAAATGCATGTCCGGTGCGATCACGATGTCGGCTCGCCCCTGTTCCAGCCGCTCCCAGGCGCCCGCCAGCACCTCGGTGAAAATCGACACCTGGGTGTTGGCCTTCAGCGCCAGCTTGTCGACCAGCGGGAACAGCAGGCTCGGCGGCGACAGCGCTTCGCTGACGATAGTCAGGTGGGTTTCCCAACCGCGCGCCAGCGCCTCGGCGTCGGTGGTCAGCTTGTCGGCCGCTTCCAGCAGCACCCGCCCGCGCTCCAGCAACATACGCCCCACGTTGGTGAACTTGGTGCGGTGGCCCGAACGGTCGAACAGCACCACGTCCAATTCTTCTTCCAATTTTTGCATGGTGTAGCTGAGCGCCGACGGCACCCGGCCCAATTCGTCGGCGGCCGCGGCGAAGCTGCCGCGCCGGTCGATCGCGTCCATGACTCTCAGTGCCTCAAGCGTGAGCGCCCGATCTCTGGCCATCGCATCCCTCTGTCAGGAAATTTGAATATGCCGACCAGATTAACTGGCTAACAATCCGACGTCCAGATGCTTACCATTTGGATAATGAATTTAGAGAGCCGATTGCCATGATTACATGCAGAACAGCACAACAATGCGGGCAAGCTGACTTTGGTTGGCTGCAGGCTCGCTACACCTTTTCCTTTGGTCACTACTTCGATCCCAAACTGATGGGCTACGCGTCGCTGCGGGTGCTGAATCAGGAGGTGCTGGCGCCGGGCGCGTCGTTCCAGCCGCGCACCTATCCCAGCGTGGATATCCTGAACCTGATCCTGCAGGGCGAGGCGGAATACCGCGACAGCGACGGCAACACCGCGCGCGCCAAAGCCGGCGAAGCGCTGCTGTTGGCCACCCAGCCGGGCCTGAGCTACAGCGAGCAGAACGTCAGCAGCGACACGCCGCTGACCCGCCTGCAGCTGTGGCTGGATGCCTGCCCGGAACGCAACAACGAGCGGGTGCAGCGCCTGACGCTGCCGACGGCAGGCAACCTGCTGCTGGCCTCGCCGGACGGCGCGCAGGGCAGCCTGCAGCTGCGCCAGCAGGTGTGGATCCATCATCTCGACCTGCAAGCGGGTGAACAGCTGACGCTGACGATTAACGGGCCGCGCGCCTATCTGCAGTCGATTCACGGCACCCTCGCCGCCACCGGCGAGCGCCACGAAGAGCAACGCCTGATCTGCGGCGACGGCGCCTTCGTGCGCGAGGAGAATCGCCTGACGATCCGCGCCGAGACGCCGCTGCGCGCGCTGCTGATCGATCTGCCGGTGTAAGTCGGCCGGAAAACGAAAAACCCCGCGCAACTGACGTTGCGCGGGGTTTTCTTTTGTCGAGGGAGTTGACCGGTAAGCCGGGTTCTGTCGTGGACAGTCATTCCTCTAGGCCAGCAATCGCTCACTGGCTCAAGCAGCCTACCCGGGTTCAGTACGGGCCGTACCATGTGAACCCCTATTTGGCCTTGCTCCGGGTGGAGTTTACCGTGCCACGAACTGTTGCCAGCCGCGCGGTGCGCTCTTACCGCACCCTTTCACCCTTACCTGATCCCGCTTGCGCGGGCCATCGGCGGTTTGCTCTCTGTTGCACTAGTCGTAGGCTTGCGCCTCCCAGGCGTTACCTGGCACCCTGCCCTATGGAGCCCGGACTTTCCTCCCCTCCATCTGTCTCCCCGAAGAGGACGGCAATGAAGCGGCGACTGTCTGGTCAACTCCGGCGCGGATAGTAGCGTTGCGGCGGCGGCAGGTCAACCGCTTTACGGCTGTTGTTGCTCCAGCGCGTGCTTATACAGCGCATTTTTCTTCACGCCGTGGATCTCCGCCGCCAGCGCCGCCGCCTTTTTCAGCGGCAGCTCTTTTTGCAGCAGCGCCAGCGTGCGCAGCGCCTCGAGCGGCAGCGCATCCTCCTGCGCCTTGTGGCCTTCGACGATCAGCACCATCTCGCCGCGGCGGCGCACCTCATCTTCCTGCACCCACGCCAGCAGCTCCCCCACCGGCGCGCCGTGGATGGACTCCCAGGTTTTAGTCAGCTCGCGCGCCAGCACCACATAGCGCTGCGGGCCCCAGACGGTGACCATGTCCTGCAGGCTTTCCAGCAGGCGGTGAGTGGATTCGTAGAAAATCAGCGTGCGCGGTTCCTCCGCCAGCGCCATCAGCGTATCCTTGCGCCCCTTGGTTTTCGCCGGCAGGAAGCCTTCGTAGCAGAAGCGGTCGGAAGCGACGCCCGCGGCGCACAGCGCGGTGGTGGCGGCGCAGGCGCCCGGCAGCGGCACCACGCGAATGCCGGCCTCGCGGCAGCGGCGCACCAGGTGATAACCGGGATCGTTGATCAGCGGCGTGCCGGCGTCAGACACCAGCGCGATGCTCTGGCCTTCCTGCAGTTTCGCCAGCAGCTGATCGGCCTTTTGCTGTTCGTTGTGATCGTGCAGCGCGAACAGACGCGCGTTGATCGCGAAGTGTTGCAGCAGCAATCCGGTATGGCGCGTGTCTTCCGCCGCGATCAGATCAACGCTTTTCAGTACCTCTAACGCGCGGTGGGTGATATCGCCCAGATTGCCGATGGGAGTGGGCACCACATACAGCGTTGATGCAGAAATGACTGATTGTTGGTGTTGATTCATTGTTTCATCCGGGTTGCCGATTTAATATTGAGCATCTTGAAAAAAACATCACTGGATACAGTATGCTTTCCTCAACATTCGTTCGTACCAAAGCAGGGCGTTCCAAGCCTGTCCGGCTTACCGCAGTCATCGCGGCCGCCCTTTTCCTGGCAGGCTGTCCAAGTCAGGCCCCGCAAACGCCGCCCGCCAATATACAGGACGAAGCGAGCGCCAGCTCCGATTACTACCTGCAGCAGTTGCAGCAAAGCAGCGATGATAACAAGGCTGACTGGCAATTACTTGCTATTCGCGCCTTGCTGCGTGAAGGAAAACTGCCGCAGGCCGGCGACCAGTTGAACCAGCTGCCGAAAAACCTCAGCGGCGTGCTGCAGACGGAACGCCAGCTGCTGACCGCCGAGCTGCAGATCGCCAACAAGAGCTACGTCAGCGCCCGCAGCACGCTGGGCCAGCTGGACAGCGGTTCGCTGTCGCCGAATCAGAAGGTGCGCTATTACCAGGCGCAGATCGCCGCCAATCAGGGCAAAGCGTCGCTGCCCTTGATCCGCGCCTATATCGCTCAGGAGCCGTTGCTGACCGGCAAACCGCACCAGGACAACCTCGACCAGACCTGGCAGGCGCTGCTGCAGCTGTCGCCGCAGGAGATGAACAGCCTGGTGATCAACGCCGACGAGAACGTGCTGCAAGGTTGGCTGGATCTGCTGCGCGTCTATCAGGACAACAAGCAGGATCCCGATCTGCTGAAGGCCGGCATCAAAGACTGGCAGAACCGGTATCCGAAAAACCCGGCGGCCAAAACGCTGCCCGCTCGCCTGAATCAGGTGCTGAACTTCACCCAGGCCTCCACCTCGAAAATTGCCCTGCTGCTGCCGTTGAACGGCCAGGCGAAAGTGTTCGCCGACGCTATCCAGCAAGGATTCGAAGCGGCGAAAAACGGCGGCTACGCACCGGCACCGCAGCCGCAAGCCGCGCAACCGGCCAGCGCGCCGGCCCCAACGGCGCCGGCCGATCAGGCCGCCGCGGGTGACATCAACGCCAACGGCGCGGTCAGCCCTTCGGCGCAAGAGAGCCAGCCTGCCGTGACCGCCGCGCAGCCGGCCGCGCCGTCCAGCGCGCCGGTAACGCCGCTGCAGGCCGCCAACGCGCAGGTCAAAGTGTACGACACCACCAGCCAGCCGCTGGCCGCCTTGCTGAGCCAGGCGCAGCAGGATGGCGCCACCCTGGTGGTCGGCCCGCTGCTGAAAGAGAACGTCGATCAGCTGTCCGCCAGCACCACCACGCTGAACGTGCTGGCGCTCAACCAGCCGGAAACGCCGAAGGACAACCTGAACATCTGTTACTTCGCCCTGTCGCCGGAAGATGAAGCGCGCGACGCCGCCCGCCACATCTGGGAACAGCAGAAGCGTCAACCGCTGCTGCTGGTGCCGCGCGGCGCCTTCGGCGATCGCGTCGCCAAGGCCTTTAACCAGGAATGGCAGAAGCAAGGCGGGCAAACCGTGCTGCGTCAGGACATCGGCTCCGCCGGCGAACTGCGCCAGATGGTCAACAGCGGCGGCATCCGCATGACCGGCACGCCGCTATCGAGCGCCCCGGCGCCGCAGAGCGTGACCATCGCCGGGCTGACCATTCCGGCGCCACCGAGCGACGTGCCCGCCGCAACCGGCGGCAGCGTCGACGCGGTGTATATCGTCGCCACCCAGTCTCAGCTGACGCTGATCAAACCGATGATCGACATGGCCACCAGCTCGCGCGGCAAGCCGGCGATGTACGCCAGCTCGCGTAGCTACCAGGCCGGCGCCGGCCCGGACTTCCGTCTGGAAATGGAAGGCCTGCAGTTCAGCGATATCCCGCTGCTGGCGGGCGCAAACCCTCAGCTGTTGCAGCAGGCCAGCGCGCGTTTCCGCAACGACTACTCGCTGGTACGCCTGTATGCGATGGGGATGGATGCCTGGACATTGGCCAACCACTTTGCTGAAATGCGTCAGCTGCCGGGCTTCCAGGTTTCCGGCACCACCGGCACGCTGAGCGCGTCGCCGAACTGCGTGATCAACCGCAAGCTGCCTTGGCTGCAATACCGTCAGGGTACGGTCGTTCCGGTCTCTTGAACCCACGCGCCTCCGGGGCGGGCTATGAGTTGCTGGCCCGCCGTCACCTGGAACACGCCGGGCTCACCTTCTGCGCCGCCAACGTCGCGGTGCGCGGCGGTGAGCTCGACCTCATCATGCGCGACGGCGCCACCTGGGTGTTCGTCGAAGTGCGCTACCGCCGCAACGACGCCTTCGGCAGCGCGGCCGCCAGCGTCACCGCTCGCAAGCAACAGCGGCTGCTGCACGCCGCCGCCGTCTGGCTGGCGGGGCGCGGCGCCAGTTTTGACACATCATCTTGCCGTTTTGATGTTTTGGCCATTACCGGTAGCCAGTTAGAATGGATACCCAACGCCTTCAATGCGGATTAATCGGGGTTTTGCGGCGCAGACCGGCCCTTTGACTTAGTGGATTAATACAACGTGCTGGATAGAATTAAAGTCTGTTTTACCGAAAGCATCCAAACCCAGATCGCGGCGGCGGAAGCGTTGCCTGACGCCATTTCCCGCGCTGCGATGACGCTGGTTCAATCCTTACTCAACGGCAACAAAATCCTGTGCTGCGGCAACGGCACCTCGGCGGCCAACGCGCAGCACTTTGCCGCCAGCATGATCAACCGCTTTGAAACCGAGCGCCCCAGCCTGCCGGCCATCGCCCTCAACGCCGACAACGTGGTGCTGACGGCGATCAGCAACGATCGGCTGCACGATGAAGTGTACGCCAAGCAGGTGCGCGCGCTCGGGCACACCGGCGACGTGCTGCTGGCGATTTCCACCCGCGGCAATAGCCGTGATATTGTGAAGGCGGTCGAGGCAGCCGTGACGCGCGATATGACCATCGTCGCACTCACCGGCTACGACGGCGGCGAGTTGGCCGGGTTGCTTGGCCAGCAGGATGTCGAGATCCGCATCCCGTCGCACCGCAGCTCGCGCATTCAGGAAATGCATATGCTGACCGTAAACTGCCTGTGCGACCTGATAGACAATACGTTATTCCCCCACCAGGACGATTAAGGAACTGAGATGAAGCTGAAAGCCACATTTGCAGTGCTGTCCAGCGCCCTGCTGTTGCAAGGCTGTATCGCCGGCGTCGTCGTCGGCAGTGCGGCCGTCGCCACCAAAACCGCCACCGACCCGCGCAGCGTAGGAACCCAGGTCGATGACGGCACGCTGGAAGCCAGGGTAGAAAACGCCCTGAGCAAAGACCAGCAGTTGAAGAAAGATGCCCGGGTGGTCGCCACCGCCTATCAGGGCAAAGTGCTGTTGACCGGCCAGTCGCCTAATGCCGATCTCACTGCGCGCGCCAAGCAGATCGCCATGGGCGTGGAAGGCACCACCGAAGTGTATAACGAAATCCGTCAGGGCACGCCGGTCAGCCTGAGCACCGCGTCCTCCGACACCTGGATCACCACCAAGGTGCGTTCGCAGCTGCTCACCAGCGATACGGTGAAATCGTCCAACGTGAAGGTCACCACCGAAAACGGCGAAGTGTTCTTGCTGGGCCTGGTCACGCAGCAGGAAGGGCAGTCGGCGGCGCAGATCGCCAGCCAGGTCAGCGGCGTGAAACACGTCACCACCGCCTTTACCTATGTGAAGTAATCCGCTCGGCGGGAGCGGCACCCTGCCGTTCCCGCCCGCTTAGTCCAGCTTGTTCTCGCTTAAAAACGCTTCCCCGCCCAGCTGCCGCATCTGGCGCATGATCCACTGCTGTCGCTGTATCACATAGCCGGACGGCGCATCGGCCCTGAAGCGATGCGGATTCGGCAATACCGCCGCCAACATCGCCGCTTCGGCCGCGCTCAGCCGTTTGGCCGGCTTATGGAAAAAGCGTTGTGAAGCCTCTTCCACGCCGAACACCCCGTCGCCGAACTCGACGATGTTCAGATACACCGTCAGAATGCGCCGCTTGGTCCATACCAGCTCGATGCCCGACGTCAATCCGGCCTCCAGCCCTTTGCGTAGCCAGCTGCGGCCATCCCACAGAAACAGGTTCTTGGCGGTTTGCTGCGACAGCGTGGACGCGCCGCGGATGCGCGTCGGGCGCTTCTCGTTGTGGCTGAGCGCCTTTTCAATGGCCGCCACGTCGAAGCCCCAATGATCGGGAAACTTCTGATCCTCCGCCGCCATCACCGCCAGCGCCATTTGCGGCGAGATGTCGTCCATCGACACCCAGTCCGAATGGGCGACGTAGCCGAAGTCGCCGCGCAGCCAGGCGCTGACTTGCCGCTCCACCATCACGGCGGAAAACGGCACCGGCAGGAAGGCGAAGGCCACAATGCCCAACACCCACAGACCGATAACCCCGATGACACCGCGTTTGAGCCAATACCACGGGCGCAGCCGCCGCCATCCGCCGAGCGATTTTCTCATTCAGCCAGTTCCAGCACCCGCGCCACCAGCTTGTCGATGCCGAGGGCCGCCTGCGCGATCGACGGCGCCAGCATATAGGCCGGCGTGGTCACGATCTTGTGTTCGCTGTCCACCACGATGTCGTCCACCGGGCAAATCACCGGTTCGCCGCCCATGGCGTCAATCACTTCCCCCAGATCCGGATCGTTGCCAATGGTCAGCCGCGCTTGTTGATCCAACAGCTTCGGCAACAGCGCCGGCGCGATGCACATCAGGCCAATTGGTTTGTTGGCCTTATGCATCTCGCGCGTCAGACGCGCCAAATCTTCATCGACCCAACATTCCGCACCGGCTTCGGCGAAATTGCTGAGGTTCTTGGCGGCGCCAAAGCCGCCGGGCACGATCAGCGCATCCAGCTGCGCGGCCTGTGCCAGCGCCAGCGGCTGCACCGCACCGCGGGCAATGCGCGCCGATTCGATCAGAACATTACGCGACTCCGCCATCTCCTCACCTGATAAGTGATTAATAACATGGCATTGTGGTTTATCGGGCGCAAAGCACACCGCCTGCGCGCCGGCACGGCCCAACGCCAGCAGCGTCAGCACCGCTTCATGGATCTCCGAACCGTCATAAACGCCGCTGCCGCTGAGGACGACACCCACCTTTTTCATCACTCTTACTCCCGTCGCTGCTGTCAACTGGTTCGTGCTCGGAGTTGACAAACACTAATCTACATCACACATTTTAATGAATCTTCTAACAAGAGCGCTTACATTTGCTATGTTGTTGGCTGTATGATGTTTAGGAATTCGCTACAACCTGCTCGACCAGAACACTGAAACCAATACGCAGGTTCACAATTTCCCTGGTGTTGGCGCAATATTCGCGCACCCCGGCTTAGGTCGGGGTCATTTTTTTTCAGCGTTCTCTACCCAAGCCCGCAGTACCTGAACGTCGTTGCGCCACTCTTGTTTCAACTCATCCACCCAATCCTGCACGTTATCCCACCAGGCCGGCAGCGTCGGCGTTTGAATCTGTTGCGCCAGCTGCTGCAGGTGACGCAGACCGACCGAACCGGCGGCACCCTTGATCTTGTGCCCTTCCTCGGTGATGCCTTTCTGATCGCGCGCCGTCATGTTGGAGTCCAGCACCGCCAGGTAGCCCGGCATCATCTGTTCGAACATCTCCAGGCTCTGGTGGATCAGCTGCGGGCCAACCAGATCCATGTACTGTTCCAGCATCGCGGTATCGAGTAACGACTCATTAATCTGCATCGCCTTGTGCTCCGTTTTCTTTGAAGTGTGAGAAGGTTGATGATCCCAATAGTGTTTGATGACCTGGGTCAGCGCCGGCACCGACAGTGGCTTGCTCAGCACATCGTCCATGCCCGCCTCGAGGTACTCTTTTTTGTCTTTCAGCACGTTGGCGGTCAGGGCCACCAGCGGCGGCAGCGCCTGCCCGGCGTAGCGCTCGCGCAGCGCCCGGGCGATATCCAGCCCGGTCATGTCCGGCAGCTGGATGTCCAGCAGCACCAGATCGAAATCGTCCGGGCTGAACATCGCCAGCGCGTCGTGGCCGTTCATCGCTACCTCGACGCTGTTGCCCAACTTCTCCAGCACCGAGCGCGCCACGATCACGTTCAGCTCGATATCCTCCACCAGCAGGATATGCAGCGCCGGCAACGGCAGCTCCTCTTCCTCCGGCGCCGCGCTGACGGCTTCCTGCACCGCCGGCGCCTGGATGGTCAGGGTGAAGCAAGAACCGTGCCCCTGTTCGCTGCGCACGGTGATGTCGCCGCCCATGCTCTGCGCCAGCCGCTTGGAGACCGCCAGCCCGATGCCGGTGCCGGTGGCCGGGCGGCCGCCGCGCTGATCTTTCACCTGGTAATACATGGCGAAGATCTTGTCCTGCTCGTCCTGCGGAATGCCCATGCCCGAGTCTTCCACCTCGAACACCAGCTTCTCCTGCGCCTCGCGCCGCACGCGCACCACGATTTGCCCCTGCTGGGTGAATTTCACCGCGTTACCGATGAGATTCCACAAAATCTGCCGCAGGCGCGTGCCGTCGGTCACGATCTGCTGCGGCAGCGGCGTTTGCGGCTCCATGATGAACTGCAGCCCTTTCGGCTGCGCCAACAGGCCGGAGAGGTTTTCCAGATCCGCCAGGAAGCCGGTGAAGTCCACCGGCTGGTTGTCGAGCTGCACCTTGCGCCGCTCAAGCTTATCCATTTCGATAATGTCATTGAAGATATTGCCGAGGGTGATGGCGCTGACGTGAATGGTCTTCAGGTATTTCAGCTGCTCGTCGTTCAGCTCGGTATCGAGCAGGATGCGGCTCAGGCCGACGATGCCGTTAAGCGGCGTACGCAGCTCATGGCTGATGGTAGAGATAAAGGTGGTCTTCTCCCTGCTGGCGTTCTCCAGCGCGTCCTGGTAACGCTTACGCTCGGTAATATCGCGTCCGAAGCCCATCAGCCCGTGGCGTTTGCCCACCCGGTCGTAAAACGGGACCTTGCGCAGTTCGAAACAGGCCTTGCGGCCGTCGGGATACACCAGCCACTGTTCGTAGGTCAGCGAGACATTGTGACGGAACACCTTCTCGTCGGTCTCAATGACCTTTTCGGCAATCTCCCGGCCGTAGACGTCGTACGGCGTCAGGCCGATCAGCTGCTTCTCGCTCTTGCCGGTCAGCAGCTCCATCGCGCGGTTGCAGCCGGAAAACTCTTTGTCTTCGTTGCGGTAGTAGACCAGATCCGGCGAGGCATCGAGGAAGGAGCGCAGCAGCGCCGATTGCTGGCCCAGCTCAATCTGCGCCAGTTCACGCTGTTCCATCTCTTCCGTCAGCTTTTCCATCACCTGCAGGCGCTCTTCTTCCGCCTTGATGCGGTCGGCGATCTCCTGGTTCAGCTGGCTGATATTGTCTTTGAGCTGCTGATTGAGCTCCAAATCGCGGTGGCGCATCTCCTCCAGCTTGTCCACCAGGCGCGCCAGCCGCTGGCGCGACTCCTCCAGCTGCTCCACCACCACCGAGAGGAAATAGACCGCCCACGGGGTGATTAACAGGCCGAAGAAGATCGAACGCACCACGTCGATGCTTTCCACTTCGCCACGCAGCAGCATGGTCACCGCCATCTGCACCACCATCGCCAGCACCACCAGCGCCGAGGCCAGCAGCAGCGAGAAGCGCACCAACCCCAGTTTCACCATTAAATCGACGTAGTACTGGGCCAACACCCGGATTTGCTTCATAGCGGCTCCCATCAGACACAATCTTTTGAATCATACCGTAAAACAGCGGTGAGATAAGGCGGCAAACGCCGAAGTGTGGCAAAGATTGCACTTCAGAGCGGCATTCCAGGGCGGTAGTGCCGCTTTTCATCCAGCGCGCTGCCCTGCCCGCCGTATTGCTGCAGATAAGCGCCCACCGCCTGCATGCCGCGCCAGCGATTTTCGCACCACAGCGGCGCCAGCAGCGTGGGCCGGCGGGCGCTGGCGGACAGGCGGTGATACACCACCTCGCCCGGCGTGTGGCGGATCATCTCCCCGGCGCTGGCGGCGTAATCCTCCAGCGCCAGTTCGGGCAAACGCCCGGCGCGCCACGCCCGCGCCAGGGTGCTGCCGGTGACGACGTGCAGCGGATGCAGCTTGATGCCGTCTACGCCGCCCTCAGCCACCCGCTGTAGCGTGAGCAGATGATCGCGCTGAGTTTCCCCCGGCAGCCCGACGATCAGATGGCAGCACACCTTCAGACCGCGCTGTCGCGCCAGCCGTGCGGTCTGCTGATAGCAGCGGAAGTCATGGCCGCGGTTGATGCGTTTGAGCGTTTTATCGTGCGCCGTCTGCAGCCCCAGCTCCAGCCACACTTCATAACCCTCCTCGCGATACCCCGTCAGCAGATCCAGCGCGGCGGGCGGCACGCAGTCCGGCCGGGTCCCGACGCACAGGCCAACCATCTCGCTCTGCGAAAGCGCCTGCCGATACATCGACGCCAACAGTTCGACCTCCGCATAGGTGCTGGTATAGGCCTGGAAATAGGCCAGATAGCGCCGCGCCCGGTCGACCCGCGCGGCCTGCTGGGCCAGCTGTTCGGCGATACTTTGCCGCTGCATCGCCTCATCGGCGAACGAAGCGACGTTGCAGAACGTACAGCCGCCGCGCCCCAACGTGCCGTCGCGGTTAGGGCAGTTGAATCCGCCGTGCAGCGTGAGTTTATGGATCTTTTCGCCATAGCGGCGCTGGAGATCTGTGCCAAACATATTGACTAATTGCGGCAACTGCATAATCTTGGTGATTCTCTGTGTTCAAAGCCGCGATGCTAATAAGAAACGGCTTTTCCCGCGATGACAGAGATCAACGCTTTCCCCGCAAGGCGCCACCAGGCATAACTATTCATCATAAATGCAAATCAATTCAGTATAATTCTGATGAATTATTCTAATCGTCGCGCAACCGTTAGCGGCAATATGACAACACGGTGAAAAATAGTCATAAACATTACGCAAGCAATATCTTATAGAATAAAACTCCGCCATTAACCCCCGCACTAGCATGGTGCAGAGATTAAGGGGTTGCACTATAGTGAGACAGCTCACACTTCTGTGAGGATCGTCGTTGCCCCACGATAGTGCAAAAATGGATTAAAATACTTATTTATCAAATAAATAAACATCATCAATTCGATAACAATCTATCTTAAGCCCACATTTGACCTGCGAATTCTTTCTCGCTAAGTTGGAAGTCCGCTGGAAGCTTTCTGGACGGGCAAACGTCTCGTCATATTTATGCAGTAATTAAGACTCCCTCTTAAAACAAGTCCTATACCACTTGTGAGACCGTCACGAGAGGCCATTGATGGAGGGCGGAAAAGCAGATTGGCGGGGTTAACTTGCTGATTGGACTTCTGCCTGAAATTGGGAAGCCCCCTCGCAGTAGGTTGTGAGAGTCACGCAGAGCCTGGGGAGGTTCACTGATATGTTGTACGATAAATCCCAAGAGAGGGACAACTGTGGTTTCGGCCTGATCGCCCACATAGAAGGCGAACCTAGCCACAAGGTGGTGCGCACCGCCATTCACGCGCTGGCCCGCATGCAGCACCGCGGCGCGATCCTGGCCGACGGCAAGACCGGCGACGGCTGCGGCCTGTTGCTGCAAAAACCCGATCGCTTCTTCCGCATGGTGGCGGAAGAGCGCGGCTGGCGTTTGGCCAAGAACTACGCCGTCGGCATGATGTTCCTTAGCCAGGATGAAGAGGAAGCGCGCCTCAGCCGCCGTATCGTGGAAGAAGAGCTGCAAAACGAAACGCTGTCGATCGTCGGCTGGCGTGAAGTGCCGACCAACCCGGACGTGCTGGGTGAAATCGCCCTCTCCTCCCTGCCGCGCATCGAGCAAATCTTCGTCAACGCCCCGGCCGGCTGGCGCCCGCGCGATATGGAACGCCGCCTGTTCGTGGCGCGCCGCCGCATCGAGAAACGCGTGCAGGACAACAGCTTCTACGTCTGCAGCTTCTCTAACCTGGTGACGATCTATAAAGGCCTTTGCATGCCTGCGGATCTGCCGCGCTTCTATCTCGATCTGGCGGACCTGCGCCTGGAATCGGCCATTTGCCTGTTCCACCAGCGCTTCTCCACCAACACCGTGCCGCGCTGGCCGCTGGCGCAGCCGTTCCGCTACCTGGCGCACAACGGCGAAATCAACACCATCACCGGTAACCGCCAGTGGGCGCGTGCCCGTACCTACAAATTCCAAACGCCGCTGATCCCGGATCTGCAGGCCGCCGCGCCGTTCGTCAACGAAACCGGCTCCGACTCCAGCTCGCTGGACAACATGCTGGAGCTGCTGCTGGCGGGCGGGATGGATCTGATCCGCGCCATGCGTCTGCTGGTGCCGCCGGCCTGGCAGAACAACCCGGACATGGACGGCGATCTGCGCGCCTTCTTCGACTTCAACTCGATGCACATGGAGCCGTGGGACGGCCCGGCCGGCATCGTGATGTCCGACGGCCGCTACGCCGCCTGTAACCTCGATCGCAACGGCCTGCGCCCGGCGCGCTATGTGATCACCAAAGACAAGCTGATCACCTGCGCCTCCGAAGTCGGCATCTGGGATTATCAGCCGGATGAAGTGGTGGAAAAAGGCCGCGTCGGCCCCGGCGAGCTGATGGTGATCGACACCCGCAGCGGCCGCATCCTGCACTCGGCGGAGACCGACAACGATCTGAAAAGCCGCCATCCGTATAAAGAGTGGATGGAGAAAAACGTCAAACGCCTGGTGCCGTTCGAAGATCTGCCGGACGATCAGGTCGGCAGCCGCGAGCTCGACGACGCGCAGCTCGAAACCTACCAGAAACAGTTCGGCTACAGCAGCGAAGAGCTGGATCAGGTGATCCGCGTGCTGGGCGAGATTGGCCAGGAAGCTACCGGTTCGATGGGTGACGATACCCCGTTCGCCGTGCTCTCCAGCCGGCCGCGCATCGTTTACGACTATTTCCGCCAGCAGTTCGCGCAGGTCACCAACCCGCCCATCGATCCGCTGCGCGAAGCGCACGTCATGTCGCTGGCCACCAGCATCGGCCGTGAAATGAACGTGTTCTGCGAAGCCGAAGGCCAGGCGCACCGCCTGAGCTTCAAATCGCCGATCCTGCTGTACTCCGATTTCAAACAGCTCACCACGCTGGAAGGCGAATACTATCGCGCCGAGACGCTCGATCTGACCTTCGACCCGCAACAACAGGATCTGGAGCAGACCATTCGCGCCCTGTGCGACGAAGCGGAACGCAAGGTGCGCGAAGGTGCGGTGCTGCTGGTGCTGTCCGACCGCGCCATCGCGCCCGGCCGCCTGCCGGTACCGGCCCCGATGGCGGTTGGCGCCGTGCAAACCCGCCTGGTTGAGAAAAGCCTGCGCTGCGACGCCAACCTGATCGTTGAAACCGCCAGCGCCCGCGATCCGCACCACTTCGCCGTGCTGCTCGGCTTCGGCGCGACCGCCATCTACCCGTACCTGGCCTATGAAACCCTGGCCAAGCTGGTGGACAGCCAGGCGATCGACAAGAAATACCGCGACGTGATGCTGAACTACCGCAACGGCATCAACAAAGGCCTGTACAAGATCATGTCCAAAATGGGCATCTCGACCATCGCCTCCTACCGCTGCTCCAAGCTGTTCGAAGCGGTCGGCCTGCACCGCGATCTGGCGGATCTGTGCTTCCAGGGCGTGGTCAGCCGCATCGGCGGCGCCAGCTTCAGCGATTTCCAGCAGGATCTGCAGAACCTTTCCAAGCGCGCCTGGCTGAAACGCAAGCCGCTGGAGCAAGGCGGCCTGCTGAAGTTCGTGCACGGCGGTGAATACCACGCCTATAACCCGGACGTGGTGAACTCGCTGCAAAAAGCGGTGCACAGCGGGGAATACCGCGACTATCAGGCCTACGCCAAGCTGGTGAACGAGCGGCCGGTCGCCATGCTGCGCGATCTGCTGGCCATCACGCCACAAGGTGAACCGATCCCGGTCGATCAGGTTGAACCGGCGGAGTCGCTGTTCAAACGCTTCGACACCGCGGCGATGTCGATCGGCGCCCTGAGCCCGGAAGCGCACGAGTCGCTGGCAATCGCCATGAACGGCCTCGGCGGCTTCTCCAACTCCGGCGAAGGCGGCGAAGATCCGGCGCGCTACCGCACCAACAAGGTGTCGCGCATCAAACAGGTGGCCTCTGGCCGCTTCGGCGTGACGCCGGCCTACCTGGTGAACGCCGACGTGATCCAGATTAAGGTGGCGCAGGGCGCCAAGCCGGGCGAAGGCGGCCAGTTGCCGGGCGACAAGGTCACCCCGTACATCGCCAGACTGCGTTACTCGGTGCCGGGCGTGACCCTGATCTCCCCGCCGCCGCACCACGACATCTACTCGATCGAAGATCTGGCACAGCTGATCTTCGACCTGAAGCAGGTCAACCCGAAGGCGGTGATCTCGGTGAAACTGGTGTCCGAACCGGGCGTCGGCACCATCGCCACCGGCGTGGCGAAAGCCTATGCCGATCTCATCACCATCGCCGGTTACGACGGCGGCACCGGCGCCAGCCCGCTCTCCTCGGTGAAATACGCCGGCTGTCCGTGGGAGCTGGGCCTGGTGGAAACCCAGCAGGCGCTGGTGGCCAACGGCCTGCGCCACAAGATCCGCCTGCAGGTGGACGGCGGCCTGAAAACCGGCGTGGACATCGTCAAGGCGGCGATCCTGGGCGCGGAAAGCTTCGGCTTCGGCACCGGGCCGATGGTGGCGCTGGGCTGTAAATACCTGCGTATCTGCCACCTCAACAACTGCGCGACCGGCGTCGCGACTCAGGACGACAAGCTGCGCCGCGATCACTACCACGGCCTGCCGGAACGCGTGACGAATTACTTCCAGTTTATCGCGCGTGAAACCCGCGAGATCATGGCGCAGCTGGGCGTGAGCCAGCTGGTGGATCTGATCGGCCGCACCGAGTTCCTGACCGAGCTGGACGGCATCTCTGCCAAGCAGAACAAGCTGGATCTGTCGCCGCTGCTGGAAACCGCCACGCCGCACCCGGGCAAAGCGGTGTACTGCACCGAAAGCAGCAACCCGGCGTTCGACAAGGGCCTGCTGAACAAAGAGCTGCTGGCGCAGGCGCAGCCGCATATCGAAGCGAAGCAGGGTAAAACCTTCTACTTCGACATTCGCAACACCGACCGCTCCGTGGGCGCCATGCTGTCCGGCGCTATCGCCAACGTGCACGGCGATCAGGGCATGGCGGCCGATCCGATCAAGGCGCACTTCTCCGGCACCGCCGGGCAGAGCTTCGGCGTCTGGAACGCCGGCGGCGTCGAGCTGACCCTGACCGGCGACGCCAACGACTATGTCGGCAAAGGCATGGCCGGCGGCAGCATCGCGGTGCGTCCGCCGATCGGCTCCGCCTTCCGCAGCCATGAAGCCAGCATCGTCGGCAACACCTGCCTGTACGGCGCCACCGGCGGCAAGCTGTTCGCCGCCGGCCGCGCGGGCGAACGCTTCGCGGTGCGTAACTCCGGCGCCATCACCGTGGTGGAAGGCATCGGCGACAACGGCTGCGAATACATGACCGGCGGCATCGTCTGCGTGCTGGGTAAAACCGGCATCAACTTCGGTGCCGGCATGACCGGCGGCTTCGCCTACGTGCTGGACGAAGACGGTGAGTTCCGCAAACGCGTGAACCCGGAGCTGGTGGAAGTGCTGGATGTCGATCAGCTGGCGATCCACGAGGAGCACCTGCGCGGCCTGATCACCGAACACGTGCAGGCGACCGGCTCTTCCCGCGCGGAAGAGATCCTGGCCAATTGGCCGGAGTGGGCACCGAAGTTCGCCCTGGTCAAACCGAAGTCCAGCGATGTCAAAGCGCTGTTGGGTCACCGTAGCCGTTCCGCAGCCGAGCTGCGGGTGCAGGCGCAGTAAGAGGTAGGTCATTAATGAGCCAGAACGTTTATCAATTTATCGACCTGCAGCGTGTTGATCCGCCAAAGAAACCGCTGAAGATCCGCAAAATCGAGTTCGTCGAGATCTACGAACCGTTTTCGGAAACCCAGGCCAAGGCCCAGGCGGACCGCTGTCTGTCCTGCGGCAACCCGTATTGCGAGTGGAAGTGCCCGGTGCACAACTACATCCCGAACTGGCTGAAGCTGGCCAACGAAGGCCGCATCATGGAAGCGGCAGACCTGGCGCATCAGACCAACAGCCTGCCGGAAGTGTGCGGCCGCGTGTGCCCGCAGGATCGCCTGTGCGAAGGCTCCTGCACCCTGAACGACGAGTTCGGCGCGGTCACCATCGGCAATATCGAGCGCTACATCAGCGATAAGGCCATCGAGATGGGCTGGAAGCCGGACATGTCGCACGTGCAGCCGACCGGCAAGCGCGTGGCAATCGTCGGTGCCGGCCCTGCCGGGCTGGCCTGCGCCGACGTGCTGACCCGCAACGGCGTCAAGGCGGTGGTATATGACCGTCATCCGGAGATCGGCGGCCTGCTGACCTTCGGTATCCCGGCCTTCAAGCTGGAAAAGGAAGTGATGGTCAAACGCCGCGGCATCTTCAGCGAGATGGGCATCGAGTTCCAGCTGAACACCGAAGTGGGCAAAGACGTCAGCATGGACACCTTGCTGAACGAATACGATGCGGTGTTCCTCGGCGTCGGCACCTATCAGTCAATGCGCGGCGGCCTGGAGAACGAGGACGCGCAGGGCGTGTACGACGCGCTGCCGTTCCTGATCGCCAACACCAAGCAGCTGATGGGGTATGAAACCGAGCAGCACGAGCCTTACGTCAGCATGGAAGGCAAGCGCGTGGTGGTGTTGGGCGGCGGCGATACCGCCATGGACTGCGTGCGCACCTCGGTGCGCCAGGGCGCGACGCAGGTCACCTGCGCCTACCGCCGCGACGAAGCCAACATGCCGGGCTCCAAGCGCGAAGTGAAGAACGCTCGGGAAGAAGGGGTAGACTTCCAGTTCAACCTGCAGCCGCTGAGCATCGAACTGAACAGCGCCGGCCGCGTGGCCGGGGTGAAGATGGTACGCACCCAGCTGGGCGCACCGGATGCCAACGGCCGTCAGGCGGCGAAGCAGGTACCGGGTTCCGAACACGTGATCGACGCCGACGCGGTGGTGATGGCGTTCGGTTTCCGCCCGCACCGCATGGATTGGCTGGCGGCGCACGACGTGCAGCTCGATAAGCAGGGCCGCATCCTGGCACCGGAAGGCAGCGACAACGCGTTCCAGACCAGCAACCCGAAAATCTTCGCCGGCGGCGACGCGGTGCGCGGCTCCGACCTGGTGGTGACGGCGATCGCCGAAGGCCGCAAGGCGGCAGACGGCATCATGAACTACCTGGAAGTGTAAACCTTCCGTACCAGCAGAGGCCCGGCAGATTGCCGGGCCTCTGTTTTAGCCTGCCACGCTTTGTAACAACCTCCCCCCTCCTCACCGCCTCAACGCGCTATAGTAGTGAGTCAGCACCATTGCGGGGCGCGGCTGCGCCTGACACCGAGATAAGGATAGCGAACATGAAATGCTCCATTTCCCTGTTGGCCGGCGTACTGCTGGCCGTCAGTTTCAGCGCTTCAGCCATGGCGCTGGATTCACAGGAGGTTGGTTACAATATCGAAGCGCGCGGCGCGCGGCCGGTGGTGGCGCAGCTGGGCAAGGCCGGGCAGTTCAGCGCGGTGGAAAACAGCATCCGGCTGGGGGACGACAGCTGGATTGCCCTGGCGCCCAAGCTGGCCGGCGGCGGCAACGCCGGATTTACCGCCGGCATCAAATCGGCTCTCTCCGCGGCCCTGATCTACAACCCGGCGGCGGTGTTGCACGCGCTCAACCAAGGCAACAATCTGCCGCTCAATGACATCTGCACCGCGCCGCCGGAAGTGCAAGGCGACACCGCCATCACCAGCTTCCGCCAGCGCGCAACCCACGCCTTGTCCACCGTGCGCGTAGGCGATCTCAGCGCGCCGCGCGATGCCTGTATTGCCGCCCTGAAAGGCTGATCCGCTTCTGCCGGGCAAAAAAAAAGCACCCCAGGGGGTAATGCCGATCGTTTAAGGATCAATTGACCGATCCTGTGGTTGCTGTACAAAGGGTCCATGGCATCGTCATGGACCCTTAAAATGGAACTTTCCCAGGCTCTTGGCATTATCAATTTCACCACACC
>NZ_JAMYWQ010000130.1 GCF_024160145.1 Serratia nevei | reverse complement strand
GCCAATCCTATGGGGTGCAGCAGTGGGGAATATTGGGCAATGGGCGCAAGCCTGACCCAGCAACGCCGCGTGAAGGAAGAAGGCCCTCGGGTTGTAAACTTCTTTTATTCGGGACGAAACAAATGACGGTACCGAATGAATAAGCCACGGCTAACTACGTGCCAGCAGCCGCGGTAATACGTAGGTGGCAAGCGTTATCCGGATTTACTGGGTGTAAAGGGCGTGTAGGCGGGAGAGCAAGTCAGACGTGAAATTCCAGGGCTCAACCCTGGAACTGCGTTTGAAACTGTTCTTCTTGAGTGATGGAGAGGCAGGCGGAATTCCGTGTGTAGCGGTGAAATGCGTAGATATTCGGAGGAACACCAGTGGCGAAGGCGGCCTGCTGGACATTAACTGACGCTGAGGCGCGAAAGCGTGGGGAGCAAACAGGATTAGATACCCGGGTAGTCCCGTACG
>NZ_JAMYWQ010000129.1 GCF_024160145.1 Serratia nevei | reverse complement strand
GTTTCGGGACTACTTGGGTATCTAATCCTGTTTGCTCCCCACGCTTTCGCGCCTCAGCGTCAGTTGCTGTCCAGCAGACCGCCTTCGCCACTGGTGTTCCTCCTAATATCTACGCATTTCACCGCTACACTAGGAATTCCGTCTGCCTCTCCAGTACTCAAGAAAAACAGTTTCAAATGCAGGCCACAGGTTGAGCCCGTGGTTTTCACATCTGACTTGCTTTCCCGCCTACACGCCCTTTACACCCAGTAAATCCGGATAACGCTTGCCACCTACGTATTACCGCGGCTGCTGGCACGTAGTTAGCCGTGGCTTATTCCTCAGGTACCGTCACTTGCTTCGTCCCTGAGAAAAGAAGTTTACAACCCGAAAGCCTTCTTCCTTCACGCGGCGTTGCTGGGTCAGGCTTGCGCCCATTGCCCAATATTCCCCACTGCTGCATCCCATAGGAAGCTA
>NZ_JAMYWQ010000128.1 GCF_024160145.1 Serratia nevei | reverse complement strand
GCTGCTTTGATTTTCAGGAAGAAGTAAGCGTTATCCCGGTATCCATAAGCCATCCGCTTCATCACCTTTATCTTATTGTTCATCCCTTCCAGCACGCTGGTATTCAACCGGTGTCTGGCACTCGCGATGATGCCACCGGCATACCCCTTCAGTTTCTCGGCGAAGTGTTGCAACGCCTTTATTCCACTTTCCCGGGACTGTCTGTACCAGCTTGCCCAGCGTCTTTGTGCCTCTTGCTCGCTCGGGGCGTACCACAGGTCTTTCAGCGCCGTTTTCATCAGCCATACCACATTCAACGGCTGATTCGCTTCCAGTAACTCCGTGAGTTTTACCTCATGCCCTTCGGGGAGATTTTCCGGGTTGCGCAGCAACAGCCAGCGGCTGCGTTTGATGACCTGACGCGATTTTGGGTTATCGCGAAGCTGATTGGCCTGGTCGACGCGCACCCGGTCGATAAC
>NZ_JAMYWQ010000026.1 GCF_024160145.1 Serratia nevei | reverse complement strand
GAAGAACAGCAATCTCCACTCTTAACTCCAATGTTAGCATCGGCAGCTCGCTTAAAACTGCCAGTTTTACCCCAGGTGGGTCCGAATTACATTGGCATGTGGGTCATTTTTACATCGGTACTAACACCTATTTTAAACCTAATAAAAACAGCGGATTGCATTATCATGATTGTCCGTCAAACCTTGAATTTACGGACAATAAGCAATTGATTTAATTGGAAAAATATGATCGTAGATGCTGGGATTTTCCGGGATTGTGTAGCAATAATTAAACCTCGGATGATGACAAAACGGGGTATTCGGTGTGGAAAAAGAATTAAGGAGAGCAAGTAAAGTTCTCATTAGCAAAAAGCAACTGCTAGAGATGATTCCGCTGTGCGAGCGTACGATCTACAACTTTGAAAAGCAGGGGAAATTTCCTCAGCGCATTGCGCTCAGTAGCCGCAAGGTCGTGTGGGATTTGGCGGAGGTCGAGGCATGGATTGATGCGTGCAAACATTCCAGCCCGGCTCCCCGGCCCGGAATGGGGGCCTGAATTGTGGCGATTGACTTGATTGACTTACGGGCAGCGTTCGAGAACGAACCGCCCGCACTAGACTTTATTTGGCCGGGCTTCCTTGCTGGGACAGTAGGCGCGTTGGTGGCTCCCGGAGCCACGGGTAAGAGCTTCTGGGCGCTGGAAGCAGCAATGTCGGTCGCCTGTGCTGCAACCGTTGAAAGCAGAGCGGCTGGTGGTGACTTGGTAGGGCTTGCACCTGCGAAAGCTGGCCGCGTCGTCTATTACGCCGGAGAGGACCCCAAGCCAGCGCTGATTGGGCGAATTCATTCTATTGGCAAACATCTTGGGCACGAAGCTCGCGAAGCCGTCATAGAAAACCTCATGGTCATACCGATCATGGGAAAACTAATGGACGTGATGAACGAAAGTAAGCGGGCCGAGGTAATCGAGCAATGCGAAGGCGCTCGACTAATCGTTCTGGACACGTTGAGCCGTATTCATACCCTTGATGAGAACAGCAACGGTGAGATGGCTCAGCTTGTCGCTAAGCTTGAGGAAATTGCCACCATTACTAAAGCGTCAGTGCTTTATCTGCACCATGTCAGCAAAGGCAGCGCCCGCGACGGGCAGGCCGATCAGCAACAGGCAGTACGTGGTGCGTCGGCTCTTGTCGATAATCCCCGATGGTGCGGTTTCGTCGCCAAAATGACTGAAAAAGAAGCGCAGAACCATACTGACCGCGTCTACGACCGACAGCCTATCGGGGAAAACCGCCGGAAGTTCTTTGGTTTTCTTGACAGTCCGCTGGGCTTCGCGGTTTTGTAGCTGGACACACCCTAGCGTGTTAAGATACCCGTCAATTTTTCAATGTTTCGGTATTGTCAATGAATCAACGCATTGGATACGCCCGCGTTTCGACGGACGACCAGCACCTAGACCAGCAGCGTGATGCGCTCAAGCAGGCTGGGTGCAGCGTGATCTATGAGGAAACCGCGAGCGGCAAAAACACCGCACGTCCGGAGCTTGAGCAGTGCCGCATGGCGCTACGGGCAGGGGATACCCTCGTGGTGTGGCGGCTGGATCGACTTGGACGCAGCCTCCCTGACCTTGTCCAGATCGTGGCAGACCTTGAGCAGCGCGATGTCGGCTTTGAGAGCTTGACGGAGAAGATTGAGACTGGCAGCGCGGCGGGCAAGCTGGTTTTACATGTTTTCGCGACGCTGGCTGAGTTCGAGCGCAGCTTGATCCGGGAGCGGACGCAGGCCGGGCTGGCGGCAGCCCGCGCACGTGGCCGGGCCGGTGGCCGCAAACCGAAGTTAGACGACCAGCAGGTGCGCGAGATCAAAGCCCTGTTGCGCGATCCAGATATTCAGGTGGCTGAGGTAGCCCGCCGTTATGGCGTGTCCCGAACCACCCTTTACAAGCATGTCGGCGTCATCACGCCGCGTCAATGAGGAGTTTGGATGAACCAACAGCTAGACACCGCGGACAGCGTACGCCGTGAGGTGGCACCGCGTACTGCGCAGAAACACAAAGCCGAATTCGGCCAATTTATGACACCTTCTAGCGTGGCGCGTTTCATGGCGTCGCTGTTCCCACTCAGTACCCTGCAGACCTGCCGTTTACTGGATGCTGGCGCTGGTGTGGGGGCTCTGTCATGCGCCTTTCTTGACCGCTGGGTGACGGGCGGATTTGGCTTTGAGTCCGTCGAGGCGACGGCCTACGAGATTGATGCCAACCTGCGTGGCCACCTTGCACAGCACTTGGGTGGATACAGCCGCGTGACGCCCCGCATTATCGCGGGCGATTACATCGAACTGGCGACCGCCGAAGGTTTGGGGGATAGAGGCTATACCCATGTGATCCTCAATCCACCGTACAAGAAGATCAACAGCCAATCGGCCCATCGGCTGGCCCTGCGCAGTGTCGGAATCGAGACGGTGAACCTGTATTCCGCCTTTGTCGCGCTAGCTGTGGGCGAAGCGGCACCGGGTGGGCAGATTGTGGCTATCATCCCGCGCAGTTTCTGCAACGGGCCGTATTACCGCCCTTTTCGCGATTTTATTCTGGCGCGGGCAGCGATCCGTCACATGCATCTGTTTGAGTCGCGCAGCAAGGCTTTCAAGGATGACGAGGTTCTGCAGGAGAACATCATCATACACTTGGAGCGTGGTGCGCAGCAGGGGGCTGTCACGATTTCGACCTCTACCGATGACAGCTTTTCCGATCTCAATACCAACGAACACCCGTTCGACCGGATAGTGTTCCCGGATGACCCGGAGCGTTTCATTCATGTGCCGACGACGACCGAAAAAACCGCTATCGAGTTATCGCCCGCTGTGCGCTATTCGCTGGCTGACATTGGCGTGAAGGTATCGACCGGGCCGGTTGTCGATTTCCGTCTGAAAGCGCATCTACGTGATATGCCCGAGCAGGGCACTGTTCCCCTGATTTACCCCGGACATTTGAGCACGACCGGCACGGTTTGGCCTGTGCCAGGGTTGAAGAAACCAAATGCGCTCATGCGCAATGACGAGACGGAAAAGTGGCTTTATCCGAACGGGTTCTATTGTGTGGTGCGCCGATTCTCATCGAAAGAGGAAAAGCGCCGCGTGGTGGCAAGCATTGTTGATCCTGCCGCCTTTGGTGATCATTCTATGCTGGGCTTCGAGAACCATATGAACCTGTTTCACGAGGACAAGCACGGCTTGCCTGAGGCGCTGGCCCGTGGACTGGTCGTGTTCCTGAACACGACCGCAGTAGATGAGCATTTCCGTCGCTTCAACGGCCATACGCAGGTCAATGCAACTGACCTCAAGCTGATGAAATACCCGAGCCGGGATACCCTGATCCAACTTGGCGAGTGGGCTATGCAGCAAGGAACGCTCACGCAAGACCTGATCGACACCAAGCTGAGAACTCTGACCGCATGAAAGACAAGAACGATTACATAGAGGACGCTCAACAAATCATTATTTCTCTTGGGCTACCAAAGGCACAGCATAATGAGCGCTCAGCCCTTTGTCTGTTGGCCCTCTTAGATCTAACGCCGGGTAAGTCATGGGCTGAAGCGGAAAACCCGCTGATCGGCATAACGCCCATAATGGATTGGGCGCGCGATCACTTCGACAAGGCTTATAAGCCGAACACCCGTGAATCGGTACGCCGACAGACTATGCATCAGTTCTGTGACGCGGGGCTGGCTCTCTACAATCCTGACAAGCCCGACCGTGCTGTAAATAGTCCGAAGGCGGTTTATCAAATTGAACCCGCTGCACTAGTCCTGCTGCGCACCTTCGGAACCCCTGCATGGCATGACAGCCTCGTTGCTTATCTGGCCGAGCGTGAAACGCTTGTTGCCCGCTATGCTAAAGAGCGCGAGCAGAACCGTATACCGGTTGAGATTGCACCGGGTCAACAAATCACCCTCAGTCCTGGAGAGCACAGCGAGCTGATCCGGGCCATCATCGAGGATTTTGCCCCGCGTTTTGCACCGGGTAGCGTGCTGGTCTATGCCGGTGACACGGGCGACAAGTGGGGTTATTTTGATGCTCCCCTACTTGCCGGATTGGGCGTCGATGTGGATTCACACGGGAAGATGCCCGATGTGGTGTTGCACTTCACTGAGAAAAACTGGCTGCTACTGGTAGAGTCCGTCACCAGTCACGGGCCAGTCGATGGCAAGCGCCATACCGAGCTGGCGAAGCTATTCGCCGGATCGACCGCTGGGCTGGTCTATGTGACCGCCTTCCCAAACCGAGCCATTATGGGTCGTTACCTAGGTGAAATTGCTTGGGAAACAGAAGTGTGGGTGGCGGACGCACCGTCCCACTTGATCCACTTTAACGGCGTGCGCTTCCTCGGGCCGTATCCGGCCGAGGGGTGAGGCGATGGCAAACAGCCAAATTCATCCACAAGGGTGGATTTCTCTTTTTATAGAGCCGAAACATGAAGAGCGGGCTAAGCAGATGCGAGCCGAACGTGACCGCCAGTATGGAAACATCTACACCGAGACGGCCACTGATGAGCGATGGGTGGGCGACCTAGGCGAGATGGTTTTCAACTCGTGGCTTAAGCACGAGGGTATCCAAGGCTTTGCGTGGGTGTTAGACGATGCCGCTGGTCAGCCTGATTTCGTGACGGCTATGAACATCCGTATCGGGGTCAAGACGGTGAAGCGCAAGGTGCCGCCCCGCGAGGACTACACAGCCCAGATCACCGCTCGTCATGCGGAGGAACCCATCGACCAGTTCTTCTTCATGACCTATGAAATCAAAAAGCGTTGTATGTGGTTGTTGGGTGGTATCAACCGCGAGTGCTTCCTGCAGGAAGCTCGCTACTACGGGGCCGGTGAATGGGTACATACCAACTATCAGATTCGAGAGGGGCATGAGATTTACAATATTGAGCTTGCTAAGCTAGTTCCTCCGAATGCGTGGATTAAGACGGTAGCGTAGGTGGGCCGATTTGACGGTCTTTGAGCGTCGTAAGCTCGAAAAGCTGTTTGGGATGGGTGGCTGGACAACTCATTAGCAACGAGGAAGATTCCAATGAAAGACAGATTGCATGACATGGCGATGGCCGAGCACTTCCGCGCCGACCCTGCCTATGCAGCGGAGCTGCTCGCCGAAGTCCGCCGCAACGGTGATCCAGCCGAGCTGGCCATTCTGTTGCGGCAGATGGCCACGGCCTCGGCAGGTGATGCGAGGTCGGATGACGCCGATACTGGGCGCACTCTATCCCTCTGATTTGAATGTGGTATTTTTCATGGTTCAACAAGTTGGTGGTTGTATAAAACAATTGATTTATATGATGTTTTTTCGGTAATTGATAATTGAGTGGGAATGATTAACCCCCCTTCACAGCCTGTTCGTAACTAGGCCGAAGTGACTAAAACCCTCTGTAAAAACAGAGGGTTTTTCTTTATATGGACATCTCTTTTCTGCCTGCTTCCAGCCATGAGTAAAGCCGAACAAGGATAATGCGCAAGGGCGCGTATTCTCAAAGGAACCGCTGTTGGATGAGCTTTAGGCATGACAGTGCTCAATATTAAGGGATTGCAATGGAATTTGAGTACACGCCGACTCAATAGCGAACCCTCTCCGTCGCGTTGATGACGAACCACTCCCAATGATGACGGAAATACTCACTCAGTTTGAGTATGCCGTTAACCTGTCTCCATAGGGATGCCAGATTTGCCCCGAGCTGCTCAAAATCGGCTGCGCAAAGCGCCGGGAGTTTAATCCTGCTGGAGGTGACCGGGTTTTGCATTCCGTAGACGGAGGATTGGTAACGGCGCATGCGATTTTGTCACACCGGCAGGATATCCAGCAGCGGCTGTTTAAGCGGCTGATCATGGCCTGATAGCCCTCAACATGCACTAGCCCGCCCCCCACTGCGTCAGTAGCGCATGCAGCCTGGCCGGCTCCAGCGGCTTGCGCAGCACCAGATAGCCTTCCTGCTCGGCCTCTTGCAATATCTGCGAGTTGAACTCGCCGCTGACCATCGCGCCGCTCACGTCCGGCAGGCGTTCGAACAGCGCTTTCAGGATGTCGAAACCGCTCTCGCCGGAACGCAGGCGCTGGTCGCACAGCACGGCGAACGGCGTAAAGCCGTCGTCGACGATGGCGAAGGCTTCCTCGGCGGAGGCCGCGCAGCGCACGGTGATGCCCCAGGTGCTCATCAGGCTCTCCCAGGCGGAGGTCACCAAAGGATCGTCGTCCACCACCAGGCACGCGCCGCGCAGCGGCGCATAGCGGATGGGCGTGGCGGTGTTGTCGTAGGCGGTCGCGGTTTCCGGCACTTTGTCTTCGCCGCTGTATTGCGTGAAGCGCATCCAGAAACGCGAGCCTTTGCCTTCGACGGAGTGCATGCCGTACTTCACCTTCATCAGCTTGGCGCAGCGCGCCACCACCGCCAGCCCCAGCCCGTGGCCGGCGCTGTCGATTTTCCACGCCAGCTCGGGGCGGTAATAAGGGGAGAAGATTTTGCTTTTCTCTTCGTCGGCGATGCCCACGCCGGTGTCCCACACTTCCACCAGGCACTCGGCGCCGCGCGGGCGGATGGCGATCAGCACGCCGCCCCGTTGCGTGTAGCGCAGGGCGTTTTGGATCAGGTTGATCAGCGATTGCCGCACCAGCAGCGGATCGCCCATCACGCTGATGCGCCGTTTGGGCCGCCAGGTGCGTAGCACCAGGGCGCGGCTGTTGGCCTCTTCGCGGAACAGGGTGATCACCGAGTCGAGCAGGGCGCCGATATCCACATGGGTGGCGGCGGTGCGCACGTTGCCGGATTCGATCTTGCTGAGATCGAGCAGTGAATTGAACATCAAATGCACCGAACGCACGCTCTGCTGTAGATCCAGCAGCTGCGGCGTCAGGCTGTCGTCGCGGTTTTTGTGGATGATGGCTTCGATCAGAAAGCCCATGGCGTGCACCGGCTGGCGCAGATCGTGGCTGGCGGTGGTCAGGAACTGGTTCTTGTCCAGCAGCGCCTGTTCCGCCTCCTCTTTGGCCTGGCGGAACTGCTCCGCCAGGCGCGAGCTTTGTTCCTCGAGCAACGCCTGCTGGATAAAGAACGCATGCGAGGTTAACGCGTGGCGGTAAATGGCGAAGCCGTACAGCAAGTTCAGCATCAGCACGATGAACATCACGTCTTCCAGCCGGCAGATGATGCCGAGGTTCAGCAGCCCCCAGGAAGCGAAGAAAAAGCGGGTAAAGGTGCTGATAACCGGCGTCAGATGCGTTGCGTTGGCGGCGACGATCGCGGCGATGCTGATATTGAGCAGCAGGAAAAAGTCAAAGTTATGGGTCTGCGGCGTAATTAAATAGAGTGATGAGATCCCCAACCCGTGAATAAAGGCCACCTTATTAATGCGCGGCAGCCAGCGGCGCAGCACGGCGTCTTCATCATTTTCTTTGGCCTCATGCAGGTAGCGACGGTGCCATATTCGGATCGCCACGGCGCATAGCAGGTAAACGATGATCCAGGTAATGGTTGGGCCGAGTTCATCGCCCAGCAAATAAATCCAGATGGCGAATGGGATGCCGACGAAAGGCACGGCGGTGAAACTGAACACCATCCGCATGAAGGTGTTGTCCAGCAGGCGGATCTGCGCGCGTGGAGAGATACCATCATTTTGTAAATTCTGGAAAAACCTCATTGCGATGGGTCCCGTTTGCCGTGCAGCAGCGTGATGGCTTCTACCCGGCTGTTGACGCCGATCTTTTTCAATATATTGCTGATATGCTCTTTCACGGTCGGCTCGGAAATAGACAGTTGTGTCGCGATCCTTTTATTTGGCAGGCCGCGCAACATCATGGTTAATACGTCGATTTGCCGCGGCGTTAAATTGAATTTATTTAAATGGTCATGGCTGCTTTTAATAGCAGATTCATTTCCTTCCGGGAACCACTCCTGATTATTGTTTAGCGCAAAAACCGCCCTGGCGAATAATTCAGGGGGTTCGTTTTTTAATACGAATCCATGCCCGCCGGCCTGGTGAACTTTCTGCCAGATATCGTTATTCTCGTCGCCGCTGACCACCAAAATGCGTACCTGCGGATAACGTTGTTTTACTTCTTTGAGTAATTTCAATGCCGTACCGGAAGAGAGCCAAAAATCGATCACCAGTAAACGCGGCGGGCCATTTTCCCTAATATGGCGGTAGCAATTCTCTTCATTGGTCACCACCTGCGCCTGTTTGAATCGGCAATGCGTGCTGAGAAAATTAGCGATGCCGCTTGCTACTAATGGATGGTCATCAACGACCAACGCATAATCCTGCCCCAAAGGATTCTCCTTTTGCCTTTACATAATCAGATTGGTCTGATGAATTATTATCAACCCTCCCTACTTTAGGAGGGTTTTTTCGTTTAGGAAAGAGAAATATATTATTCGGGGATTTGGAGAAGAGAAAACATAAAGCTAATCGGTAATTTCAACTGATTGGTTATAAAGGATAATTTATGAAAAAACCACTTGTCGTTTTAACCCTTACGATGCTGATAGCCGGTTGTTCCACCCTGAAAACCGATCAGGCCATTCCTCTGCTGCAGGCGGAAACCGCCAAAATGCTGGGGTTGGGCTCGTCGGACGAAATTACCGTGACCAATGTCAATGGCGCGCAGCCGGATGCGTTGGGCGGTCAAAAACTTTCTTATCGCGCCACCACGGAAAAAGGCCGCATTTTCGATTGCTCGTCGCTGATGATGCCGGGAATTTTAGGTTCGTCGCCGTCGCTGAGCGCGCCGACCTGTACGCCGGTGGTCACGCATAAATAATTCGCTTTGGAGGCGGTACTGCCGCTTCCTGGTTTTCCATCGTCGGAGCGTCAGCGCCGGGGGGCAATAAGCTGCCGATTCGACGATCAATAAACCGGCGTGTGCGAAATAGCGCCTCACTGCATATAACAACGATTTTCGCGACATCACGCTAACGAGTACGGAGATAGCCCGTGACTGACAATGTATCGCATCCTTTAGCGGTTAAAACGCCGCTTTCCAAACTTTACCTCGCTCTATTTTCCGCGCCGCTGTTGATGCTGGCACCCGCCGATATCGCTCGCGCAGACGATGCCATTTTTGATGGCGACTCAAAAATTACCGAATCATTGGCCTACACCGGGGACGTTTATGTCGGCCGCAATCAAAGCGGCAATCTGCTGATCGAAAATGGCAAGATCAGCGCCTATAACATCAATATCGGCCGGATGTTCAACGGCCAAATTCATGACAGCCTGGTCACGGTTCGCGGGCCGAACGCCGAGCTGAGCGCGGTGAACGATCGGTCCGTGCTGCGCGGCGACCTGAATCTGGGGCGGGGCACCCTGCGGGTTGAAGACGGCGCGCTGGCCAGCGCGAAAGAGATCGTGGTCGGCACCACGCGCGGCTATGACAGCCACCTGATCGCCACCGGCGCCGGTTCCCGCGTCATCAGTAATTTTCTCAGCGTCGGCACCGATTTAGGCGCCCGATCTACGCTGGCGATTGAAGACGGCGCGGTGTTGAACACCGCCTTTGACGCGCGCATCGGCAATGGCAGCGGGCTGGGCGAGACCGATACGCTGAGCCCGAAAGCCACGGTCACGGGGGGCAATTCCCAATGGAACGTCGGCCGCGCGCTCACGCTCTACGGCGATCTGGACGTGCTGAACGGCGGCGCGGTCAACGTCGGTAATATTCAGGTGGCGGGTGTCTCCGGCGCGCGTAAAACCGCCGAGCTGACGATCGCCGGCAACGGCTCGCGCGTGACCAGCGGCAGCAGCGTTAACGTCGGAGACTACGGCAACGGCGTGTTGGCGGTCATGGACGGTGGAGCATTCTCCGCCGGCGGCAACGAAGTGGTGCTGGGCAAGACCGGCTCCGGCTCGAACCGCGGCGCGCTGATTATCGGCAGCCGAGGAAACATGGACACCGGCACCGGGTTGACCGAGCCGACGCTCGGCGCGGCGGGCGCCGCAGGCACCCTCGATGCCCAGACGGCGATCGCCCTGCGGGGCGGGCTGTTCGGCAGCTATGTGTACTTTAACCATACCGACGGTAATTACGTCTTCAGCAACAAGATGAGCGGCGAAGGCGAGGTGATCAACACCGCCGGGCAGACGACGCTGAACGGCGATCTCACTGGGCTGCAGGCGAACGTCACCGCGCGCGGCGGCAAGCTCATCATCGCCAGCGACATCAATACCCAGAAAGAAGACGACATCTTCGAGATCCAAACCCTCAGCGCCGAGAACGGCGGCACGTTGATCCTCAATGCGACGGCGGGTTCCGACGTCAATAACGGGCAGGGTTACAGCAGCGCCGCGTCGATCAAGGCCGGTGGCACATTGGGCGGCAACGGCACGCTGGGCCAGACCGAGATCCAGTCCGGCGGCCATATCTCGCCCGGCGACGGCAATATCGGCACGCTGACGCTGAAACGCTACCTGAATTTTATCGGCGAATCCTTCTATGACGTCGATATCGCCGGCGATGGCCGCAGCGATCAACTGCTGGTGGCGGGTAAAACCACCATCAGCGATCGGGCCAAGGTGCAGGTTACGGCGCTGGATCCGCAAACCAGCTATAAAACCGGCCAAAGCTACCGCATTCTGACCTCGGACGGCGGCATTGACGGCCAGTTCGCGGCGGCGGTCTCCAAGTCCGCCTTCCTCGATGTGGCGCTGAACCACAGCGTCAACGCCGTGGATCTGACCATTGCGCAGAAAGACACGGGCGGTGAAAATCCAGGGGGCGAGAACCCGGGCGGGGAAAACCCAGGCGGTGAGAATCCGGGGGGCGAAAACCCGGGTGGAGAAAACCCAGGCGGGGAAAATCCGGGGGGCGAGAATCCAGGCAGCGGCAAGCCGGGCATTTTCCAAACGGTGGCCGAGAGCGGCAACCAGTGGAATACCGCCGGTGCGCTCTCGACGTTGGTGCAGAGCGGCCCTTCGCTGGCGCTGTACAACTCGCTGCTGTTGCTGAGCGCGCCGGAAGCGCGCGAGGCGTTCAATCAGCTGTCCGGCGAAGTCTATCCGTCGATGCAGTCTAACCTGATCGCCGGCAGTACCCAGCTGTTCAACGTGCTGAACCAGCGCATGCTGCGCCTGTTCGACAACGACAGCCTGCCGATACCGCCGCTGGCGATGTCGCTGGTGCAACCGGCACAGGCGCAAAACAGCGGCGTCTGGGGGCAGACCTTCAGTTCCTGGGGCCGAAACAGCGGCAACGGCAACGTGGGCAAGCTGGATGGTAACACCACCGGCTTCCTGTTAGGGGCGGATCGCAAGCTGGCGGACCATAACGTGCGCATCGGCGGCTACTTCGGTTACAGCCGCGGCGATTATGACGTCGACAGCCGCCGTTCCAAGGCCGATACCGATAACTACCACCTTGGCCTGTATGCGGCGGGGCAGCAGGATGCGTTCTCGCTGCGCGGCGCGCTGGGTTACACCTGGCACAAGATCGAAGGCAAGCGCAACGTCGATTTCAGCGGCTTCTCGGATCGGCTGAAGTCGGACTACGACGCCAACTCGCTGCTGGCGTTCACCGAAGCGGGTTACCGTTTCGGCCAGCCGGAGATGAACGTCGAACCGTTCATTAACCTGAGCTATATCCGCCTGCATACCGACAGCTTCCAGGAGTCGGGTGGCGCGGCGGCGCTGAGCGTGCGCAATGAAACGATGAACACCTTTTACTCCACGCTCGGGGTGCGCGGCGTGACCGAGCTGCCGAAGAACGTCAGCCTCTACGGCTCGCTCGGTTGGCAGCATGCCTACGGCGATAAGAACACCTCATCGCGCATGGCGTTTGTCGGCAGCGACGCGTTCGTCACTCAGGGCCAGGCCG
Organism: Serratia nevei; assembly: GCF_024160145.1. GTDB lineage: Bacteria > Pseudomonadota > Gammaproteobacteria > Enterobacterales > Enterobacteriaceae > Serratia > Serratia nevei_A. The sequence goes on along the minus strand of NZ_JAMYWQ010000026.1, from coordinate 62,348 downwards.
TGGATGACAACGTGATGGTGGGTGATATCGGCGTGAGTGTGAAGCTGTCGCGTGCCGCGACGCTGGATGTCGGCTATCAGGGGCAATTCGGCGCCGATACCCGCGTGAATTCGGTCAACGCCAATTTGCGCTGGTCGTTCTGATTTTTCCTCTAGACTTCTCTGGTACCCACTGGCCCGCTTGATGCGGGCCTTTTTTATGGTGAGATTACACGGCTGCCAGCTTGCGCCACTGCATCGGCGAGATCTCGTAACGGCCGCGAAACGCGCGGCTGAACGCCGCTTCGGAGGTATAGCCGACCCGGTTGGCGATCTGCGCTACCGAAGCGCGGCTGTAACGCAGCAGCTCCGCGGCGCGATCCAGCCGCCAGCTGGTGAGATAGCTGAGCGGCGCCTGGCCGACAATGCGCTGGAAACGCTCGGCAAAGGCCGAACGCGACAGATTGGCCAACGCGGCAAGCTCCGGCACGCTCCAGGCGCGGCCAGGATCGGCGTGAATGGCGCTCACGGCGGGGCTGATGCGCTCATCGATCGCGCCGGAAAGCCAGCCGTGCCCGGTTTCGCCTTCCGTCGCCCAGGTGCGCAGCAGCTGCACGAAGATCACGTCAAGCAGGCGCGAGATCATGGCGGCGGCGCCCGCTCGCGGGGTGAGCGCCTCGTCGAGAATGAAGCGGCAGCTCAGTTCCAGCCACTCGAACGGCCGTTCGCGCAGGCCTTTCAGGATCAAGACCGGCGGCAATACCGACAGCAGGCGCTGCGACAGCATGCCGTCGAAGCCGAAATCGCCGCACAGCCAGGTGGTATCGCCGTGGCCAAGCGTCAGGCTCTCCCGGTGATAGTGGCTGTGCGCCAGCGCCGTCAGGTCGTGTGCCGGGCGGCCCGGCTGGTCGGCAATGGTGTGGGCGTGGCCGTGAATCAGCATCACCAGGTCGCCCTGTGAAGCGTGGTAGACCCGCGGGTCGCCTTCCGCCTCAATGGCCACGCTGCCGCTTCTGATGATGTGCAGCCGGTGCTTGCCGGCGGGGAAGCGCCAGCCGAACGGCGCCGCTGCCGCGCAGGTGAACACCGTATTGCCGCGCACGCGAATCAGCTCCAGCACTTCAGAGAAGGCGTCGCGTTTGAAGGCGAAGGGCTCTGCCTCATCCTCTTTATACGGCGGCGTCTCAGCAAAGAATCCCGGCTTTTGGGTCATGTCGTGCGCCTGTATCGCTTCTATAATTGGAACATCATCTCTACAGAATATCGCCGAAGTCAAAGGCTATTCGAGGAGGCAGCAGCGTTCCGCCGTAGGGTGAGGCGCTTCCGTTAACGATGGCATGGGGTAAGCATTATGGCGCCAGCAGCGCAGACCGACACGGTTGTTTTAATTCACGGGCTCTGGATGACGCCGCTGTCATGGGAGCACTGGGTCGCTCGCTACGAGCAGCGCGGCATGAGGGTGATCACGCCCGGGTATCCGGGCATTGAGCCGGGCGTTGCCGGCGTCGAGGCGCTGCGCCGCGATCCCTCGCCGCTGGCGAACCTGGGGGTGCGCGAGGTGTACGAACACCTCGCGGCGGTTATCGGCGCACTCGACGGTAAGCCGATCATCATGGGGCACTCGTTCGGCGGCGCGTTTGTGCAGCTGCTGCTGGATGCCGGCTTCGGCTCTGCGGGGGTCTCTATCGACGGTGCGGCGGTGAAAGGGGTGAAAGCCCTGCCGTTCAGCGAAATCAAAGCCACCTTCCCGGTGCTGCGCAACCCGGCGAATCTGCATCGCGCCGTGCCGATTAGCGAGAAGGAATTCCACTATGCCTTCACCAACAACCTGAGTCTGGAAGCGTCTAAAGCGGTGTACGATCGCTACTCGGTGCCGGTGTCGGGGCGTATGCTGTTCCAGGGCGGGTTGGCCAACTTTACGCCGGATGCGGCGACCACCTACAACTTCGCCAACGGCGAGCGTGCACCGCTGTTGTTTATCGCCGGCGGCAACGATCATATTTTGCCGCCGGCGGTGCAGCGGGAGAATTACGAGAAAAACGCCAGGGGCTCGCAGGCCATCAGCGCTTACAAGCTGTTCCCCGGCCGCAGCCACTATACCTGCGGCGAACAGGGCTGGGAGGCGGTAGCCGATTTCGCGCTCGACTGGGCGCAGGCGCCAGTGGCGGGCAGCCTGGATTGATCTCCACGATAAAAAAGCCCGCGTAAGGGCGGGCTGAGCGAGGGAGAAAGGGCGTTTAACGCCCTTTTTTCTTGCGCCCTGGCTGGGTAAAGCGTTTGCGGCCGGCCGGCGCTGCGGCTTTGTCGGCGCTTTTTGGGCCGCCGGCGCTCGGTTTTTTCGCCGCGGCGGGTTTAGCCGGGGCCTTCTTCGCCGGCTTGGCCTCGGACGAAGAGCCTTCAATCAGTTTGAACAGCTCGATCAGCTCGTCATCGGTCAGATCGCGCCATTCGCCCAGCGGCAAGCCTTTCAGGCTGACGTTCATGATGCGCGTGCGTTCCAGCTTGGTGACCTCGTAGCCGAAGTGTTCGCACATGCGGCGGATCTGGCGGTTCAGCCCCTGCACCAGCGTGATGCGGAACACGAAAGGCGCCTCTTTTTTCACCTTGCACTTTTTGGTTACCGTGCCCAGCATCGGCACGCCGGCACCCATGCCGCGAATAAACTCGTCGGTCACCGGCTTGTTGACCGTCACCAGATACTCTTTCTCGTGATTGTTACCGGCGCGCAGGATCTTGTTGACCAGGTCACCGTGGTTGGTCAGGAAGATCAGCCCCTGTGAATCCTTGTCCAGACGGCCGATCGGGAAGATGCGTTTGCTGTGGTTGACGAAGTCGGCGATGTTGTCGCGCTCGCCGTCTTCGGTAGTGGTGACGATGCCGACCGGCTTGTTCAGCGCGATCAGCACCAGATCTTCTTCATTGCGCGGTTCGATCAGCTGACCGTTAACCTTCACGACATCCCCGGCAAATACCTGAGCGCCAACGGTGGCGCGCTTACCGTTGATGAAAACGTTGCCCTGTTCGATGTATCGATCGGCATCGCGGCGTGAGCAGATACCGCTCTCGCTAATGTATTTGTTCAAACGAATGGATGAGTGGGTCAGCATGGGATCTCCGTAAAACGCGGACTATACATTACCCGCAGGGGATTGCGGAAGCTGTTAGAGGATAGATGCAATAACGTAAGGTAACGCAGGCTTTATTGAGACGCTTCATACCTTCACCACCCGGGTATTCAGCGGGGTGAGCGTCTGCCCGGCGCTGCCGATCGGCGTCAGGCGCGGGACGGGGCGGCCGCTGTCGCTTTCCACCAGCGTTGAGTGCGCCTCCCCCTCGGCGAACAGATGATCTTCCCCCCACTGGCGCAGGCCGACGATCACCGGAAACAGCGCGCGGCCCTTCTCGGTCAGCACATATTCCTGATAGGCGCTGCCGTCCGCAGCGGGCACGATCTCCAGCACGCCGTGCGTCACCAGCGCGCGCAGCCGGGTGGCGAGGATGTTCTTCGCCATCCCCAGCCCTTTTTGAAATTCGCTGAAGCGGGTGACGCCATCGAAGGCGTCGCGCACGATCAGCAGCGACCACCAGTCGCCAATCACATCCAGCGTGCGCGCCACCGGGCACGGCGCGTCCTCCAGGCTTTTACGTTTCACGACGTTTATCTCCAGCTGCACATTTCTGGTTGCATTATAAAACCTCTGCGCCTAAAGTTCATTGGGTTTAATAATGAAACCAGAATGAGGTGTGTGATGAGCGACAAACTGCTGGATCCTCCTTGCGCGGCGCTGGGGCGCCTGCCGGCTACCCTGGTGCTGCTGTTGGCCGCCGCCAGCGCCTTTAGCGTGGCCAACGTTTACTATGCCCAGCCGCTGCTGGACGCCATCGCCCGCGATTTCTCCATCAGCCTGGCGTCGGTCGGCATGGTGATCACCGTCACTCAACTGGGCTGCGCGCTGGCGCTGCTGTTGGTGGTGCCGCTGGGGGATCGGCTGAACCGGCATCGGTTGCTGGCGGTGCAGCAGCTGGGGCTGATCGGCGCGCTGCTGTTGGTGGGCTGGGCACCCAGCGCGCCCTGGCTGCTGGCGGGCATGTTGCTGGTGGGGTTGCTGGGCACCGCCATGACGCAGGGTCTGATCGCTTTTGCCGCCGCGCTGGCGGCGGCGCAGGAGCGCGGGCGGGTGGTCGGCGCGGCGCAGGGCGGGGTGGTGCTGGGGCTGTTGTTGGCGCGCACCCTGTCCGGCTCGTTGGCGGACGTTGGCGGCTGGCGCACGGTGTATTTCTTCTCTGCCGGAGTGACGCTGGTATTGCTGCCGATCCTGGCGCGTCTGCTGCCTGCGCCGCGCACCTCTCCCAGCGCGCTGAGTTATCCCGCGCTGTTGCGTTCGATGTTGAGCCTGTTATGGCATGACCGCACGCTGCAAATTCGCGGCATGCTGGCGCTGCTGATGTTCGGCGCTTTCAGCCTCTTTTGGAGCTCACTGGTGTTGCCGCTCAGCCAGCCGCCGTTCAACTTCACCCATGCCGCGGTGGGGGCGTTCGGCCTGGTCGGCGCAGTGGGGGCGCTGGCGGCGGTGCGCGCCGGACATCTGGCGGATCGCGGGCTGGGGCAGGCGGCCAGCGGCGTGTGTCTGCTGCTGCTGACGCTGGCCTGGCTGCCGCTCGGTTTGCTCGGCAGCGGCCTGGTTTGGCTGGTGGCGGGCATTGTGCTGCTGGATCTGGCGGGCCAGGCGATCCACGTGCTGAACCAGAGCATGATCTTCAGCGCGCACCCGCAGTCGCACAGCCGGCTGGTGGGCTGCTACATGCTGTTTTACGCCGTCGGCAGCGGGCTGGGTGCCTTTGCCGGTACCCATGTGTATGCCTGGGCGGGCTGGAGCGGCGTCTGCTGGCTGGGGGCGGGCGTCAGCCTGAGCGCGCTGCTGTTTTGGCGGCTGACGCTGCGCGGGATGCCCGGTGCCGCGCGCTAAAGGGCCGGTGAATGCATCAGGTAATACTCTTCTTCGCCGTCGTTGCCGGCAGAGATGATGCGCCAGCCGTGTTTGCGATAGAACGCCAGCGCCTTTTCATTCTTCGCCAGGCATTTCAGCGAGCCGGTGGCGGTGAAGGTGGCCTGCGCCGCCTGCAGCAGCGCGCTGCCGACGCCGCGCGGCGGCTGACGAGGATCGACATACAGGTTATGAATGAAGTTGTCTTCGCGGTAGACGGAGACGAATCCCAGCAGCACGCCGCCGTCTTCCGCCACCCAAATCGCTTCGTCCTGCGTCGCGCCGTCGAAATCTTCCAACTGATAGTTTGAGGTATCGCGCCAGCCGAACGCCACCTTGCGCGACGCCAGGTACAGCGTGCGCAGGAAAGGGCGGTCGGTCTCTTGGTAGGGTCTTATCTGCATGGTATCTCCCGGTGGTTTGTGCTCACTATAGCGCATTGCGCCGGGCGTGCTCGGCCACAAACGGAAAATGCTAGGCGTCGCCCCAGGCGGGCAGGCGATTGACCCCGTCGCTCAGCTCCTGCGCCAGGTGGCGCACGGCGTCGGCGTGCAGGGCGGCCAGCGGTGGATGAAAGTCGGGCGCCCGCAGCGCTTGCGGAGCGCTGGCAAGCTGCGCCGCATACGCGGCGAGAACGCGCCCGCCCTGGCGTTGCACCTCGAGCAGCGCCTCGCGTTCCTGCACGGACAGCACCGCGCCGCTGCCTGCCAGATAGGTGTTGAGCTTTTCGCTGGTCAGCAACAGGCTGCGCGTTTGGTTAAAGATCAGTTGGAGATGCCGGGTGAAGCTTTCATGGTTATCATCCGCCAACTGCCAGGTTGGTTCCAGCGTCACCCGGGCCACCACCGCTTCGCAGCCCTCGATCTTTTGCCAGATGCCGATGGCGTTGGTGTTCTCGCCGTCGAGGAAGCGCGACAATTCCCGCAGCAGGTTAGCGACCTGCTGCCGCAGCGACTCCCCTTCGTATTCCGGCCACAGCGTGGCGTGAATGAAGGTGGCGAACCCCACCCCCAGCACGATGCCGATCAGGCGATCGCGGATCTCGGTCAACTCGGTGACCGGGCCGAAGCTTTCCAGCAGCGCCAGGGAAAAGGTGAATACGATCTGCACCCCGGCATAGCTTATCTTCTCGGAACCGGCGGCGATCCAGGCGGAGAGGGCGATCACCGGCAGCGTCAGCAGCAACAGCCCGACGAGGCTGTCGAGGTGAGGCATGATCCACACCACCGAGATCAGCGCCAGCAGGCTGCCGATCGCCGCGCCGCCGAGACGCAGCCGCGCCCGCCGCTGCGTGGCGCCAAGGCTGGGCTGCGCCACGATCAGGCAGCTCAGCATGATGGTATGAATGCCGGACCAATCGACGGCGGTATAAAACACGTAAGCCACCAGCACGGTCAGCAGCGTTTTCAACGAAAACTGGATGTAAACCGGGTTGGTCAAGGCATCGGGGGTAAAGAAGGGCACTTTCGGCGGCGGCGCGGCCTGCGCGGTGTCGGCGTAATCGCTGCGGTTGGCGTAGACCTGCAGGAGGCCGGCCATTTCATTGAGCGGCGCCGGCACCTGCGGATCGCTGCTGCCGGCGATCGCGACGGAAAATCGCAGCGCGCTGTCATCGTTTATTGCGGCTTGCAGCGCGCGACAGGCGGCGTCTATCTCTTGCGCCAATTCGCGCGCGGCCGCGCCAAAGGCCGGCGGCAGCTGGTAGGCCAGGATATTGAGCTGCAACACCAGGGTGATCAGCGCCAGATAACCGGGTTCGTTGGCGCGGCAGCGATCGCTGCGCATCACCGAAAAGCGCAGCAGCTTATGCAGCTCGGTGGCGTGCTGCGAGATGGCGCTCAGATCGCGCGTCGCGTCGCCGTTGGCCAACAGGGCGCGGGTTTCGTCCAACACTGCGCTCATCCGGCCCTTTAGCTGCTTGAGCGGCTCGGCGGGCAGCAGCAGGGTATTGACCAGCAGGGTGAGCAAGATGGCGTAGTTGATCGCCACCCATACCCACAGCACCAGCCGTATCACCACTTCCGCCTGCGGGGTGAGATCGACAAAGCTTTGCGTGTAGATCACCACCAGCGCCATCAGGAAGAACAGCACCCCGACCTTGGTCACCCGCATCAGGAACACGCTGAGGAAAAACAGCGCGCTGGAGAGCAGGATGCGCAGCATCGGGTAGTCGTAGGTGAACTTCAGCACCAGAATGGCGGCGCCGATCGCCAGCGTCGAGCTGACGAAAAACAGGATGCCGATCGTGCGGGTGATCACGATATTGGATTGCGTGATAAAGAAGATAGCGATCAGCGATAACGCCAGCCACGGCACCTGCAGCGTCTGCGAGATCACGATGGCGATCGCGCTGGAGAGCAGGGCGCGGATCACCAGGTTGATGCGGCTGTCCGAAGGGCGCAGCTCGTCGATCAGCTGAGACAGCCAGCCGCGAGACATCGTTTTATTCTCCATGGCGCAGGTTCAGTTTCGCCACCGCCGAAGCGCCCACGCGGAACAGCGCCGGGTTGGGGGCTTCCACCGCAATCTTGACCGGGAAGCGCTGCGAAACGTGCACCCAGTTGATGTTGCGCGATACGTTGGGCAGGCCGCCCAGCACCGTGCCGCCGTCGTCGGGCTGCACGCCGTAGCTGACCGATTCCACCTTGCCGTTGAATGTCTGGCCGGTATCGCTCATCAGATAGAGCGTGGCCGGCACGCCGGGATGTACGCCTTTCAGGTCGGTTTCGCGGAAGTTGGCGACCACGTACCAGCGGCGGGTGTCGATCAGCGTAAATACCGGTTTGGCGCTGGAGGCATATTGGCCGACGGTGGTTTTCAGCGAGGCGATGCGGCCGTCGAACGGCGCTCTGACCTCGGTGAATTCCAGGTTCAGTTTGGCGATGGCGATGTCGGCCTGCACTTCGGCGCGCTGCGCGACCAGGGCTTCGACGCCGCTGACGGCGGCTTCCGCCTGTTTCGCCTGCAGCAATGCGGCCTGCAGCTCCGCCTGCGCCGAGCGCTGGGAGGTGCGGGCGGTTTCCACTTCTTCCGCCGAAACGTAGTTCTTGCCGAGCAGCTTCTGCCGGCGGTTGAGGGTGTCGGTCGCCTGCGCCACCAGCGCCTGCGAGCGTTTGACGATGGCGTTCATCGATTCGGCGTTGTACTGCTGCGCGTTGACCGAGCGCTGCGTCAGCTTGATTTGCTCATTCAGCGTGATCAGGCGCGCCTTGCTGGCCGCCAGCGCATCCTGGTAAGGGCGCGGATCGATGCGGAACAGCAGATCGCCTTGCCGCACTTCCTGGTTGTCGCGGATCGGCATCTCGATGATGCGGCCGTTCACCTCAGGCACCACGTCGATGGTGTCGGCATAGGCGTAGGCATCGTCGGTGGTGGGGGCGTTTTCCACCCGCCAGACGACGACGGCGGCCACGATGAGCGTCAACGCCAGGATGGCAAGCACCAGCAGTCTGCGCCGGTTTGGGGTATGTGGTTGGGTCATGGCGTCAGTCTCAGTGGGGGAAAACCAGTAACCAGGTCAGCATGGCAATCAGCGCGGTCAGCGCCGGATACGTCAACAGCTGCGGCGCCAGCCAGGCGCGTTTTTCCGGGGTGCGCAGCAACAGGTGGATCGCCACCATGCCCGCCACGCCGCCGCACAGGCAAAACAACCAGTCGGGGAACGAGGCGCCGAACACCACCATCGACGGTGCCGGCGAGCACCCGGTGAGCAACAGCGCGGTCAGGCAGGTGATAAACAGTTTTTTGTCGGGCATAGGCGTTCTCTGGCGATTGGCTTGGGCGACGGGCCGAATGAAATGACTCTTTTTCAGTGAGTGAGATCACTGTTTGTCTCCCCTGCGCTTGCGTCAGGGTAAACTAGAATAAATACTCTACTCCAAACTAGAGGAATTAATCTAGTTTTTTGTGTTGCTCTGCCTTCGTTGCGGCAAATGGGTATAATGTTTCGATCATAGTAGGCAGATACGAATATGCATATCGACGAACACATCACCGGGCGGGAGCCGCAGCAGGAAAGAGGGCGGCAGCGCGTACAAACCATTCTGGACTCGGCGGCGGCGATCGTGGCGCAGGACGGGCTGGCGGCGCTCAGCATGCAGCGGCTCGCCAAACACGCCAAAACCTCCATCGGCTCGATGTATCACTTCTTCCCCGATCGCCACGCGGTGATCAAGGCGCTGGCGGATCGGCATACCGAGTCGGTCGAGGCGCTGGTGCGCGACATGGCGTTGGCCAGTGATGACGAATGGCGCGGTCTCTCCGCTGAAGAGGTGATCCAGCGGCTGTTTTCACCCTATGCGCAATATTTGCGCGAGCACACCGATTACCTGCCGGTAATGCGGGAGATGAACCTGCCGGACGAAAAGTCCACCTTCCTGGCGCTGATCGCCAGAGTGCTGCAGCTGCGCCGCCCCGAGACCGCCGAAGCGGAGATCCTGCAACAAACCCGGCTGTTGCAAAGCCTGGTGGCCGGCACCTTGCACCACATCTTCAAAACGGCGCCGCAGAGCGTGGCGTTTTCGCTGGCGGAGCTGCCCGGCGTGCTGAGCCTGTATCTGGCGGGGAAAGAAAGCGCGGCGTAGGCAATGAGCCGATGGTTTGCGGCGGCCGTGCACGTGCCGCCGCTGCGGCGCAAGTTGGCCGCTTGTTGTTATTAATCTTCTGATTATTGATATTTCCATTCAGTCCGTAGTGTTAATTTCTCGTCACGCTAAACATTGCAGGGGCCTCTCTGGCGCTCCCTCCAAGGAATCAGTGACTTATGCAACTAACCGAAACGGATCAGGCATACCTTGCCGGCGCGGCCGGGCCTGGCGTGCAAAAGTGCATGCAGGTGCTCGTCAATTTTTCGAAAGCCTTTGGCGCGCCGAAGCTGGTTAATATCGCCAGCGCGCACGTTATTCCCAATATTCCCTTGGGGCTGCTGGAAACGCTGACGGAGGGGGTGGAAACGCTGCCCGTCATGACCACCCTGCATCCCCACATGTCCGCGCTTTGCCCCAGTGCCTGGCCCTCGATGGGCATCGACACGCAGTATGCGCAGGCGAAACTTCCCGATGTGAAACGCCGCGCGGCACTGTTTGCGGAGAAAGGGTTTAATCAAACCTATACCTGCTACCCGGCGATGGTGGGCAGCCTGCCGAAAAAAGGCGACTACGTCTCCTGGATCGGTTCCGGAGGGCAGGTGCTGGTGAATTCGATCATCGGCGCGCGCTGTAATCGCGACGGGGCGTTGCTCACGCTGGCGGCGGCCATTACAGGCCGTTCGCCTTATTACGGACTATTTCTGGATAGCAACCGCCTGGCAGAGGTGCAGGTCACGTTTGACGGGCTCGATGCGAATCGGCTCTCAAAAACGGAGCTTAGCGCGATAGGTTATTACCTGGGGGCGCAGGCCAAATCGCATAATATCGTGATCGACGGCATCGACCGTGAACTCGGCATGGACCATCTTAAGCAGATCATGATCCCGCTGACGGTCACGGGCTCGGTGGGGGTTTGTCATGTTCTCGGGGTGACGCCGGAAGCCGACACGCTGAAAGAAGCGCTTGGCGGGCGCTGGCCGGTGAAAAAGATTTCGGTCGGCCGCGAGATATTGCGTCAGTCGCTGGCGCAGTATGCGCCGAAGAACGGATCGGGCTTTCCTCTGTTGCCGCCGCAGGCCGGCGTGACGCCGAAGCGGGACATGGCGCCGACCGATATGGTGGTGCTGGGGTGCCCACACCTGACCATTCAGGAGATCCGGTTACTCGCCGGTTTGCTGGCGGGGCGGCATATTCCGCGCCATAAACATTTATGGATCGGGTTGGCGCATCAGCAATACCAGCTCGCCAGGGAAATGGGCTATGCGGCGACCATTGAACGTGCGGGCGGCGTCATGGTCAGCGCCTGTATGTCCACCATTCCTGATTCCCCCATTCCGGCGCAGGTCAATTCCGTAATGACGTCTTCGATGAAAGCGGCTCACTACATCACGCAGTTGAATCAGAAACGCCTCTGCGTAGGCGTTGCGGACATCGAATGTTGTATTCAGTCATTGCTCGATTCAACCGTCTTCACACCGAAGGTAACCGCATGAAATTACAAGCCAGATCGCTGAATCCCGGGCGCGTGACCGCCGAGGCGTTTCTCGTCGAACAGGCATTTTCGTTCATCGGCGACTTCGATCCTCAGACCGGGGCGCTGCTGATCCCGCATCATCCGCGCTATGGGGAGTCGTTGGCGGGCAAGGTGCTGGTGTGCCCGGGCGGCAAAGGGGGAACCATGGCGCCATTTTTGATTTACGAGGCGCTTCAACTGGGTAACGCGCCGGTGGCGATTATTTGCAATCGTGCGGACCCGATTCTTTTTGAGTCGGCGATGGCGATAGACATCCCCATTTTTGACAGCTTCGACGGGGACGTTTTGGCGCTGTTCAGGCATGGCCAGCAAGTGGTCATTAACGGCGAAGACATTGCCATTGCGGCGTGTTAGGTCACAGATAAATAAAGCACCGGTTGAGCAATGGGCCGGTGTCTTTATATTTTCAGGCGTATTCAGACTGCATTTTTAGCCAGAATTCTTCCTGGCAGCGATTATAAAACTGCTTTTTCTGCGGTGAAATGGCATATTCGCCGTCGTGCACCACTTCATAACTTACCCAGCACTCACGGCAAACATCATCCGATTGGAACGTATCCGATTCCCTTTTATATAAAACCTGAACGCCATTATTGAACGTGTAAAGGATTTCACGTTCTTCGATCATGTTTTCCCCTTCCTGGAACCGTTCGACGGTTTCCGTCTTATTGACCGTTCTTACCGGTGACGGCAGCGCATGGATAGCGCAAAGGTAGCTGTAGAGTTGATGCATGGCAATCTGTCCCAAACGCGCCACTGGCGGCACTATGTCGCCCAAGAGTAAAGCAAATGCCGGTTGATGAAAAGGCGAAAGAGCGGCGGGCGGTTTTGCCCGCGTGGCGCCAGCTTGGCGGACTTTGGCAATTAACTGGCGTATTTTCTATATTCCGCGATTTAGGCTCATTGCTACTATTTTTATCCCGAAAACCTCAGGGTAAACAATGATAATGATGAACGATGAGTTGGCCGATGCTATTTTTGATCCGCGTGGAGAGAACCAATTTTACGCATTACAGTTGGCGCCGCGCCCCAGCCTGCAGGCATTAAGGGACGGCAAAGTCCTGTTTTTTGACAATACCAAGTTGGATTTTTGTCATTACCGTGAAATATTCACCCGTCTTGAGGCGGTGTTGAATGAACACGGCATTCACCATATCGAACATGTTCGTCAGTCGGTGCGCGGCACCATGACGGAACAGATCCGCGCGCTGGCGGACAATTTGGCGCAAAGGCAGGTTCAGGCCGCCGTGGTGGCGTTAGCCGACATGGGAACGTCGGTGATGACCACCATCCTCGCCATTGAACTGGAGAAAAGAGGGATCGCCACGCTCTTGATCGCCTCGCCTCCCGGAGACAATCTGGCCGAACACGTGGCGCATTACCGGGCGGGGCAGCTGTGCATTTGCCGTCTCGATATCTATCAGGCCAGCACCGTCAGCGATATCCGCCGTCAGGTTGACGCCCAGCGCGCCTGCGTGTTGGCGGCGCTCACTTGTGCCGGCAATACGCAGGCCGCCGCTGAACTTCATCCGAAGATGGACCGCGATCGGCATGTGTCCGGGGTGGAAATGATGCGCTACAGCGGCCTGGACGCGCTGATGGCGGAGTATGAAAGCCTGTCTATCGGCGATGGTTTGCCGGTGATCCCGCCGACGCCGGCGCGTTTTGCCGCCATGCTGGAATACTGTGCCGAGCCGCTGGATACCGTGCTGATCCCTGAGGCGGGGCCTTCAGGCAAAAATATCCGCGTGCGGGATGTGGTCGTCAACAGCATTCTGGCCGGCTGCAAACCCGCCTTCTTGCCCATTGTGACGGCGACGCTCCGTGCCATGGCCGATCCGGCGTTCAACTTCCAGCAATCCATCACCACCTCGTATAACGGCGGCAACCTGGTGCTGGTCAGCGGCCCGATTGCCGGCGAACTGGGGATCAGTTCTGGCCAGGGCTGCATGGGGCCAGGATTTCGTGCCAACGCCACCATTGGCCGGGCCGTTAACCTGACGATCCTCAATGTGTGCCGCGCCTACCCGGGCAAAGCGGATCTGGGCTGCCTCGGCTCGCCGGTTGAATTCACTTACTGTTTTGCCGAAAGCCTGAGCCACAGCCCGTGGCCGACGTTGAATGAAGAGCGGTTCGGGCCTGAGGCGACCAGCGTGTATCTGATGAAGGCGGAACCGCCGACCGACGTGGTCGATTTTCTGAGCCAAACGGCGGACAGCCTGCTCGAGGTGATTGTCGACAGCGCCACCCATCTGGGGCGCATGAACGCGTATATCCCGGGGCGAATCTTGATTGTCCTGACGCCCGATCACGCCCAAATGCTGCAGAACGCGGGCTGGAGCAAGAGCGCGCTGCGGGAATATCTGCATGCACATATCCATAACCCGCTTGGCGCCGTGCAGGGCAAAGGCCTGGTGCCCGTGAGGCCGGCGCAGTTTGCCGGCCGCGATCCCATGCCGGCGTCTCCGGCACCGGCGGCTTCCTGCCGCCGCTAAGCTCCAATGAGCAGGGGCTGACGCTGCTGCTGGAAGCCATTGAAAAAGCGGGCTATGAGCCGGGTGTGGAGGTCGGGTTGAGCATGGATATCGCGGCCGAGATGTTCTTTAAAGACGGCCGGTATCACCTGGCGGCTGAAGGGCGAACGCTCACGACCGCGGCCTTTATTGATTACCTGGCGTCGCTCTGCGGGCGCTATCCGATCCTGCTGATGGAAGATCCGTTGGGTGAGGATGACTTTGACGGGTGGGTCGCGCTGACGCGCCGGCTGGGCGGCGAAATAGAGCTGGTGGGCGACGATCTGTTTACCACCAATCTGGCGCGCTTTGAGCAGGGCGTCGCCATGCGGATGGCCAACTCGATTTTAGTCAAACCGAATCAGGTCGGTACGCTGAGTGAAACCATGAACCTGGTGGCGTCAGCCAAAGCGGCCGGATACGGCATCGTGTTCTCACGGCGCTCCGGTGAAACCGAGGACACCAGCATCGCCGATTTGGCGGTGGCGCTGAACGGCACCAAGGTGAAGTTTGGCTCCCTGGCGCGCACCGAGGCGATGGCCAAATACAATCAGCTGCTGCGATTACAGGACGCGATCGCCAGTGCGCAGAGAGTCTGATTTGGCCTGTACTCCTTATCGCCTCCCCCGTCAGCGGGGGAAGGCTTATTCTCGAGAACCGTACCATGAAGCCGATGTCTTTCTTTGTTCAGGGCAATAAAGACGCCATGCCCCTGTTGCTGGGCCTGCTGCCCTTCGCCGTGCTGACCGGCGTCAGCGCCATTCAGGCGGGAATGACGCCCTGGGTTGCTCAGCTGTCGTCTTTGTTGCTGATGTCTGGCGCTTCACAAATTGCCGCTGCCACGCTGATGACCGCCGGCGCGGCGCCGTTCGTCGTGATCGTCACGCACATTGCGATCAATTTTCGCTATGCCATCTACAGCGCCGGGCTGTCTCAGTTGAAGCTCCATTTCACTCCGCTGACCAAGCTCGCGGCGGCGCAGGTGCTGATCGATCAGACTTACGCGCTGACGTTTTTGCGTTGTCAGGCCCAGCCGCCGGGCGCAAAAGAGAAAACGCTGTATTACTTCGGCACGGCGCTGCCGATGTGGCTGGTGTGGCAAGCGGGAACGGCGGTGGGGATCCTTGCCGGCCCGCTGATTCCCGCCGGCTGGCATCTGGAGTTTGCCATCACCCTGTGCTTTATCTCCCTGTTGGTGCCGATGTTGAAAAACGCCCCTATCTTGGTGGCGGCTGCCTGCGCCGGGCTGATGTCCGCCTTTACCAGCGGATGGCCCTATAATCTGGGATTCTTGTTTTCCATGGCCGTGGGCGTATTGGCCGGCGGCCTGTATCACAAGGCCCGGTGGTCTCAACGCAGTGGGGAAGCGTCATGAGCGAAACGACGATTTTATGGGTGCTGGTCATCAGCAGCCTGGGGACGTTTCTGCTGCGCTACTCTTTTCTGTGGCTCAATGACCGCCTGCCGTTTCCCGAACGGGTGGGCGAGTGGCTGAAACTGATCCCGGCTACGGCCATCGTGTCTCTGATCGTGCCTGCCCTGATCGCGTCTCCCTCGGCGCTGACGGCTGAGGGGGCGCCAAAACTGTGCGCGGCGCTGGTGGCGACGCTGGTGATGTGGAAAACGCGCAATGCCACCTTGATGCTGCTGCTCGGCATGGCGACGTTTTGGCTGAGCGGCGGGCTTGGCTGACCGCGATCAACGTGCGTTGGGCCTGAGCAATTGGTCGCGGTATTTTTTCGGCGTGATGTCCCTATAGTGTTTGAAAAAGGAGATAAAGGCGCTGGTGGTGGAGAACTCGAGGTAGTGAGCGATCTCGGTGATAGGTTTGCTGGTGGTGAGCAACTCCAGCGCCAACTGCAAACGCACCTGCTGGCGCCACTGCTGATAACACATGCCGGTTCCCTGGACGAACAGCCGATGGATGGTGCGCTCGGATGCGCCGCAGTGGGACGCCAGCTCATTCAATCGGGGCACCATTTCGCCTTTCAGGTGGTAGCACTGCAGGTAATTGCGTACCCGGGAATCGTTAGGTAAAGCCGGCCAGGTGGGGGGATGGGCGGCGACCCGGATTTTATCGATGAGCAGGGATTGCAGATGGAACTCGGTGCCCGCCATCCAGTCGGTGTGGAAAGGGGAGCGGCACATGGTCTCGATAACCTCTTCCAGCAGTGGCGTGACGGTAAATATTTCGACGCTTTTCGACAGCGACGCGAAGCGTTTTTGGTCGAGATAAACGGCGCGAAAATCGACATTGTCGCGGAGGATCACATTGTGGGAAACGCCGCCGGGGATCCAGAGCAGCTTGTGCGGCAGCACAGAGCAAATCCGCGTTTCCAACATGACGATAGCGGCGCCCGATTTGACATAGACCAACTGGCCTTTGGTATGCGAGTGCATTCTCGAACGCAACGAGTGTTCTTTCTCCTGGGAGAAAGAGGCGTAGATCGACACGATGGGCGTATCAATGGCGTCGGGGTCAAAATGTTTATTAAGCAGATCTGAATTGACGAAAATGGATTCAGTGATTTCTGGCATAGCACCATGACTCATAAAGTGTGTGGCTATAGTAATGAGATCTGATGAGTTGTGTCTAGCGCCCGCATGCGACTCCTGCCTCCGGTAACACTTTTTGCGCCTGTTGAAAGCGGTTGACGTGATTTTCCGCGTTAAGGCGGGGCGCAGCGCAGGCTCAGTAATTATCAGTAATTTTGATGTTTATTGGGCGGCAAGCCGGTCTCTCGGCTTTCTCTCCAGCGCCGGAGTCGCCATCAGGCGTGCGGCTGATTTATTCGCTTGTTTGTCCGCGCCGCCGCTGGCATGATCCCGTGCAGGGATTAACGCAATGTTGATCACAACCTATTGATTTTCATGACTCGGGGTGCCCTTCCTGGTGAAGGCTGAGAAATACCCGTATTACCTGATCTGGATAATGCCAGCGTAGGGAAGTCACGGCCGCCCAACCGGCGCCGCCTTCTTGAACGCCGGTTGGGAGGAGTATGATCGCTCGACCTGATGCACTGCCCGGCGCCCGCGCCGCGGCCTGTCTGACCCAATTCCAACAGCGGCCTCCGCTGATCCACTGCCTGACCAACGAAGTGGTGCAATCGCTGACCGCCAACGTGCTGCTGGCGCTCGGCGCCTCCCCGGCGATGGTGGTGGAGCCGCAAGAGGCGGCGCAGTTCAGCGCGTTGGCCGACGGCCTGCTGATCAACGTCGGTACCCTCAATGCGCTGCGCGCCGAATCGATGCGGGCGGCGGTGGCCGCCGCCAATCAGGCCGGCAAGCCCTGGACGCTGGATCCGGTGGCGGTCGGCGCGCTCTCCTACCGCACCGCCTTCGCCAAACAGCTGCTGGACGAGAAGCCGGCGGCGATACGCGGCAACGCCTCGGAAATCATGGCGCTCAGCGGGCTGCTGGCCAGCGGCCGCGGTGTGGACAGCGGCGACGATTCGCTGGCGGCGCTGCCCGCCGCGCGTGAGCTGGCGCAGCGCAGCGGCGCGGTGGTGGCGGTTACCGGCGCGGTGGATTACGTCACCGACGGCCAGCGCGACTGGGCGATCGAAGGCGGCTCCCCGCTGATGACGCGGGTGGTGGGCACCGGCTGTGCGCTGTCGGCGGTGGTGGCGGCGTTTTGCGCCCTGCCGGGCGATCGCCTGGATAATGTGGCCACCGCCTGCCGGGTGATGTCCCACTGCGGCGGTCTGGCGGCCAGGCATGCCGGCGGGCCGGGCAGCTTTACGCCGGCGTTCCTCGACGCCCTGTATCGGCTGCGCGGGGAGGATCTATGATGAAACGCATCAACGCCCTGACCATCGCCGGCACCGATCCCAGCGGCGGCGCCGGCATTCAGGCCGATCTGAAGACTTTCTCGGCGCTCGGCGCCTACGGCACCTCGGTGATCACCGCGCTGGTGGCGCAGAATACCCGCGGTGTGCAGTCGGTGTATCACATCGATCCGGCGTTCGTCGCCGCGCAGCTGGACTCGGTATTCAGCGACGTGCGCATCGACAGCGTCAAGATCGGTATGCTGGCCAATGCCGACATCGTGCAGGCAGTGGCTGAACGCCTGCGCCATTACCGGCCGGAATTCGTGGTGCTGGACACCGTGATGTTGGCGAAAAGCGGCGATCCGCTGCTGGCGCCGGAGGCGGTGGCGTCTATTCGGCGCGAGCTGTTGCCGCAGGTGTCGATCATCACGCCGAACCTGCCGGAAGCGGCGGCGCTGCTGGCCTGTGCGACGGCGGAAGATGAAGCGCAGATGCGCGAACAGGGGCGGGCGCTGCTGGCGATGGGCTGCCGGGCGGTGCTGATGAAGGGGGGGCACCTGAGCGAAAGCGAGAGCCCGGACTGGTTGTTTACCGCCGAAGGCGAGCAGCGCTTTACTGCACCGCGCGTCGCCACCCGCCACACCCACGGCACCGGTTGCACGCTCTCGGCCGCGCTGGCGGCGCTGCGCCCGCGCCATGCCGACTGGGCGGCGACGGTGGCCGCCGCCAAAGACTATCTGCAACAAGCGCTGCAACAGGCGGACACGCTGGAAGTGGGGCACGGCATCGGGCCGGTGCATCATTTTCACGCCTGGTGGTGAGTCAACTTTTTGCCGCAGCCGTGGTCTGACTGGTTCAGGCCCGGTTTTATGGGCGAAACCTGATTTAACCTAGGGAGAAGGACTATGACGGGACACCAGGCGCTGCGTTGCGCCCTTTTCGGCGCACTGCTCAGCTTCAGCGCGGGCAGCGTTGCCCAGCAGATCGTCACCACGTCGGATTTGATTCAGCAGCCGGGGTATCAGGCCAGCTGGCAAAACATGGTGAAAGGCCAGGCGCGGATGCCGGGTTGGGCGCGCAAGGGCGTCGGCACCTCTACGCCGGCGCAGAATTTGGACTGGAAGGGCAAAGCGTATCTGGTCGGCAACCTGTGCAAACCGCACGATTGCGGCAACAACTTTTTGATCGTGGCGTTCAGCGCGGACAAATCCCAGGCCTGGGGCGTGCGGGTAGAAGTGGCAGACCGGCCGGAAGCCGTCGACCATCCGAAGAAATACGCCAAGTACCAGTGGCTCGGCAAGCCGGATGACGACATGAAAGCGCTGCTGAAGCAGCAGTTCGAGAACAATCCCGACTGGAAATAATCTGACCGGAGGCGCCGGTGACGGCGCCCCCGGCGTTGATCAGCCGATGCCGGCCTGATGCAGATCGTGCAGGTTGAGCGCTCCCACCAGCACGCCGTCCATATCGACCACCGGGGCCGCGCTGATGTGCTGTTCGTGCAGCGCTTCCAGCGCCTCGCCGGCGCGCCACTGCTCCGGCAGCCGGTAGCCGGGGCGGGTGATCGCCGGGCTGAGCGGATCCTGCAGGCTGTTGCCCTTCACCAGCCAGCGACGCAGGTCGCCGTCGGTAAACACGCCCACCACCCGCTGCTGCGCGTCGCAGACCGCCACTAACCCGAGCCCGGTGCGGCTCAGCTCCAGCATCGCTTCCATCACGTTGGCGCTTTCGCTTACGCGCGGCAGGCGATCGCCGGTGCGCATCAGGTGATGCACGCGGTTCAGCAGCCGCGCCCCCAGGCTGCCGCCCGGGTGGGAGCGGGCGAAATCTTCCGCGTTGAACCCGCGCTGGCGCATCAGCGCCATCGCCAGGGCATCGCCCATCATCAGGGTGTTGACCGCGCTGGAGGTCGGCGCCAGCCCCATTGGGCAGGCTTCGCGCTCGACGCCGATATCCAGCACGCAGGCCGCGGCCAGCGCCAAAGGCGACTCTTTGCCGCCGGTGACGGCGATCACCGGAATACCGTTCTCCGCCAGCAGCGGCAGGATCAGATCCAGCTCTTTGGCGCGGCCGGAGTAGGAGATGAAGACCACCACGTCGTCGGCGCCGATCATGCCGAGATCGCCGTGCAGCGCCTCCGCCGGGTGCACGAAGAACGACGGCGTGCCGGTGCTGGCCAGCGACGCGGCGATCTTCTTGCCGATATGGCCGGATTTGCCGATGCCGGAAATCACCGCTTTGCCACGGCAGTTCAGCAGCAGTTCGCAGGCGCAGACGAAGTTGTCATCCAGCCGCGCCAGCAGGCGTTGCGCTTCGGTCAGCTCGATCTCCAGCGTTTCGCGGGCGAAGGCGAGCAGGGCGTTGGCGTTACTCATCGGGGTCTCCTACCAGAAGGATATTGATGCCTTTCGCCTGCAGGGCGGCGAGGTAATCGGGGTTGATGTCTCGGTCGGTGATCAGCGTATCGACGGCGCTGAGTTCGCACACCACGTTCGGGCTCTTGCGGCCGAATTTCGAGGAGTCTACCAACAGAATGATGCGGCCGGCGGCTTCGCACATCGCTTTGCTGACGTTGTGCACTTCGTTGAAGGTGGTGACACCGGCGTTGAGATCGACGCCGTCCGCGCCGATAAACAGTTTGTCGAAGCTGAACTGCTGAAACGCCGATTCGGCCAGGCTGCCGTGGAACGAGGCCGATTTTTTGCGGTAGGTGCCGCCGGGCATCAGGATGGTCTGATCGTTGTCCAGCTCCACCAGCGCGTTGACGATGGTCAGGCTGTTGGTCATCACCGTGATGTTATTGAACTGCGCCAGGTGCGGCACCATCTGCAGCACCGTGCTGCCGGCATCGAAGATCAGCGAGTCGCCGTCGGCGATCAGCGCCACGGCGGCGCTGGCGATGTGGCGTTTTTTCTCGGTATTGATATGGGTTTTGCGGTCGATCGGCTGATCGCCGTCGTCGCGGCTGAGCACCACGCCGCCGTAGGTACGGATCACCTCGCCTTCTTCTTCCAGCAGGGTGAGATCCTTGCGGATGGTGGTGCCGGTGGTGGAGAAATGCTCGGCCAGGGCGTCCACTGCCGTTTTGCCATGCCGCTGTAGATATTCAAGGATAGCGGCCTGCCGCTGCTTTGGTTTCATCGCGATTCCCGTTCACAAGAGTTGGGCATTTCCCCTCGCTGAATAATTCACTATGAAAGGTAATGTCTTTTAATGTGAAAATATCACGATTTGGGTTTAATCGCTAACGATAGTGCAGACCGGCATGCGCGATCCTCGGGGAAGATCACATCCGGGCGCAAATCCCGCTGATGCAAACCGTGCAATCGAGGCAGCGGGCGGGGCCGGGCGAAAACGGTCAGGCCGCGCAGCAACAGGCTGCCGCACACCCGCCGATCGGCGTCGAAGGCCAATGCCAGCACCACCCGCGGGCGGAAACGGCCGCCGGAGCGGCCAACGCCGACGGCGCCCAGCCGGCACAGGCCGTCGAAGGCGCGGTTGAAGCGCTGCAGTTGCCACCAGCCGAAGGCGATTTGCAGCAGCCAGGCCAACAGCGCGAAGGCGATCAGAGCTTGTGTCATGGGGTTCTCCTTAAGCCCCCTTCGGCGGAAGGGGGCGTCGATGGCGTCAGAACATGACCTGGCCGCCGGTGATGTTGATCGACTGGCCGGTGCAGTAAGAGGCCTTGTCGCTGGCGTAGAACAGCAGGGTGTCCAGCACGTCCTGGTAGTCGCAGCCGCGCTTCAGCGGCACCTTGTCGATGTAGTACTGCTCCACCTGATCCGGCGCGATGCCCAGCTTTTGCGCGTACTGCGGCAGCAGCGACTGGAACATCGGCGACTTCAGCAGGTTGCCGAGCATCAGCGAATGCACGGTAATGCCATACTCCGCCAGATCGAGCGCCAGCGACTGCGTCAGCCCCACGCCGCCGAACTTGGCGGCGCTGTAGCCGGAGTTGTGCTTGCTGCCGACCTTGCCGGACTTGGAGTTGATCTGAATGATGCGCCCGGCGATGCCGTCGCGGATCATCAGGCGCGAGAACTCGCGGGCGCAGAGGAAATAGCCCACCAGGTTCACCTGCAGCGAGCGATCGAAGTCGCCCAGCGGGAAATCGGTGATCGGCGCCGCCTTGGCGATGCCGGCGCTGTACACCAGCAGGTTGGCCTGGCCGAACGCCCGGTCAACCGCCGCCGCCAGCGCGATCACGCTCTGCTCGTCGGTGGCGTCGGCCTGAAAACCGCAGGCGCAGCCCGCGCCAAATTCCTCGTTGATCTGCTGTGCCACCTGATTGGCATTGCCGGCGTTCAGATCGGCCACCGCCACCCGATAACCGGCCTGCGCCAGCCCGTGGGACAAAAAGGCGCCTAACGTTTGGCCGCCGCCAATCACTACAGCTACTTCAGACATGGTCTACTCCTTATGCGATAAATGACAGCGTGCTGCCCAACGGGATATCGGTCGGCGTCGGGCCGGATACGTGGATCGAGCCGGGGAATTCGGCTTCGGCTTCGCCGTCGAAGCGCACGGTGATGTGGCCCAGTTCGCGCAGGTTCTGCGTGGCAACGCTGCCGACGGCGGTGATGGCGTAGCGCCGCTGCGCCAGCTCCATCACGCCGCCGACCTGCAGCTCACCGGCGGTCGCGCCGTGGCGGTGGATGAAGCAGAACTCTTCGATATCCGCCGGCGCGCCTTCACGGAAGGTGATCAGCATGTTGTCCAGCAACGCGTCGCGGGCGCAGCCGCCGATCTGCGTGATGGTGGTGTGAAAAATGGTGTGCATAAACGTCTCCCTGGAAATCAGCTTATTGATAAATAAAGGCCGAGGCGGCCCAGGCGATCAGCACCGTCGGCGCGCCGGTCAGGAAGCGGCCGACCAGTACCGAGGGTACGCCGACCCGCACGGTGTCCTGCTTGGCTTCCGCCAGCGACAGGCCGACCGGAATGAAGTCGCAGGCGGCCTGCGCGTTGATGGCGAACAGCGCAGGCAGCGCCAGCTGCGGCGGAATATGGCCGAGGCCGATCTGCACCCCGACCAGCACGCCGATCACCTGGGCGATGACCGCGCCGGGGCCGAGGAACGGCGACAGCAGCGGGAATGAGCAGATCAGCGCCAGCGTCACCAGGCCGATCGGGCTGTTGGCGAGCGGCGTCAGGCCGTGAGCGATAAAGTCCCCGAGGCCGGAGGCCATGATGATGCCGATCAAGGCCGAGACGAATGCCATAAACGGCAGGATGGTCTTCAGCACGGTGTCGATGGTGTCGCGCCCGGCCTGGAAGAACACCGCCACCACCGATCCCATGCCCATGCCGACCTTCGCCAGCAGCCCGTCGCTTTGCTCGGTGATCTTCTTGCTGGTGTCGTAGTCGCGCGCCTTGGGCGACGCTGCAACGGCGGCGGCGGGCTGGCTATCTGCCGCTTCGATTCGGCTGATGTTGTGGTCGCGCACGCCGGAGACATAGATGTCTTCGAGGATAAACTGCGCCAGCGGGCCGGACTGGCCGGTGGCGTGGATGTTGACCGTCGGAATGCGGCGTTTCGGGTACAGGCCGCAGCGCAGTGTGCCGCCGCAGTCGATCACCGCCACGCCGATCTCTTCCGCCGGCGGCTCGCCCTCTTTGAAACCGTCGACGGCCGGCCAGCCGGTCAATTCGCTGAGGCGATCGACGATCGAAGGCCGGGTGCCGGCGGTGATGTACACCACTTTCTTGCCGGGCTCTATCGGCAGCTCCAGGGGGCCACCCCAGCCGCTGGCGCCTTTTTCAATACGGATATAAGCACTCATGCTGCACTCCACGAATTAAAGTTGCACCTGGCGATCCAGACGGATGCCCATCTTGCGTTCGAACAGGCTGGTGGTCAGATCGGTGACCCAGCCGCGGAAGAAATTGGTGAACAGCCCCACCAGGAAATAGCTCACCGCCAGCGGGCCGAGCGGCAGGCCGAGGGTGGTCAGGCCGCTGGCGATGCCGAGGTAAACGAACAGCTCGCCGGGATTGATGTGCGGGAACAGGCCGTTCATCGAGTGGCAGCTGTAGGAGGCCGCCGCGTAGTAGCTCGGCTTGTATTTCTCCGGCATGAAGCGCCCCAGGCTGAGGGTCATCGGGTTGCAGAAGACAAAGGTGCCGATCAGCGGCAGTAGCAGATAACGCGCGACGGGGTTGCCCGCGCAGCGCTGCGCCAATCGTTCGATACGTTCCTGGCCAACAAATTTGATCAGCGCGTTCATGATTACTAACAGGCTGATCAACAAAGGTAAAATGCCGGTCACCATGCCGACAAACACTTCACCGCCTTTCTGAAACAGGCCGATAAACCACTCGGCGCCGTGGGTGATTAGCTCAATCATTATGTTCTCCTGTAATGGACTGATATGGCCTGGAGCGAACGGCGGCTCTGTCGCCATGGGCCTTACAGTAGTCACTTTGTTGGGCTATTTGTTTTAAATAGATCACAATTTGAAAGATAAATATTTTATTTTGAAAGTTTAAAATGAAAGAAAGAGAAGGTCTGTGGCATGAGGGGGAGAACGTGGGCACAAAAAAGCCCGGCGAGCCGGGCTTGGGACAGACGGTCTGTCACATCAGGCGATGGTGACCTTCTTGTCCAGGTAGGCGTCTTGCACGGCGTTGATCAGCGCCACGCCGTCTTTCATCGATTTCTTGAACGCCTTGCGCCCCAGGATCAGGCCCATGCCGCCGGCGCGTTTGTTGATCACCGCGGTGCGCACCGACTCCTGCAGGTCGTTCTCACCGGCGGCGCCGCCGGAGTTGATAAGCCCGGCGCGGCCCATGTAGCAGTTGGCCAGCTGGTAGCGCACCAGATCGATCGGGTGATCGGTGGTCAGCTTGGTGTAGACGCGATCGTCGGTATAGCCGAATTTCACCGCGCGGTAGCCGCCGTTGTTTTCCGCCATTTTCTGTTTGACGATGTCGGCGCCGATGGTGGCGGCGATGTGGTTGGCCTGGCCGGTCAGATCGGCGCTGGAGTGGTAGTCCACGCCATCCTTGTTGAACGCCGGGTTGCGCAGATAGGCCCACAACACGGTGACCATGCCCAGCTCATGCGCGCGCTCGAAGGCGATCGAGATCTCTTCGATCTGGCGGCGCGACTGCTCGGAGCCGAAGTAAATAGTGGCGCCGACCGCCACCGCGCCCATGTTGAACGCCTGCTCGACGCTGGCGTACAGAGTCTGATCGTACTGGGTCGGGTAGCTCAGCGTTTCGTTGTGGTTGAGTTTGACCAGGAACGGAATTTTATGCGCGTAGCGGCGCGACACCGATGCCAGCACGCCGTAAGTGGAGGCGACGCAGTTACAGCCGGCTTCAATCGCCAGCTCGACGATGTTCTTCGGATCGAAATACAGCGGGTTGGCGGCGAACGAGGCGGCGGCGGAGTGCTCGATGCCCTGATCGACCGGCAGGATCGACAGGTAGCCGGTGCCGGCCAGGCGGCCGTGGTTGAACAGGGTTTGCATCGAACGCAGCACGCTGTTGGGACGGTTGTTATCGATCATTACGCGGTCGACGAAGTCGGCGCCCGGCAGGTAGAGATTCTCGGCGGGGATAGTGGTACAGCGGTGTTGCAGCAGATCTTCCGCTTCCTTTCCTAGCAACTGCACAATATCAGTCATGATTCACTCCCGATTAAGCTTCTTCATACACCGGCAATGCAAGGGTTTTTGACCACCGGCGCAGTAAAAAAGCGGTGATTGAAGCTGTAAAGCGATACTACCGAACTTGATCCGGCAAGGACAAACAATAGATGCGATTGAGAGGAAATGCCATTTGCGAGGCCAAATACGCGGGGACGATCGCCCCCGGCGCGCTAAGCGATTGATTATTGGATACCGAGCTCGACATTTTGATCCAGCGACGGGCGCAGCGGCTGCGCCCGACAAAGTCAGCCCAGCAGGGCGCAGTTAGGCGGCAGGCGGCATTCGATGGCCTGTGGCAACACTTCGATGCGGAAATGCCGGCCCTTGAGCGGCTCGCCGTCGAGGTTGAAGGTCATCTCATGCGGCGCGTCGATCTCGAGCCACGGCAGCGCCGCGCTAAGGATGCTGTTGCTCTCTTCGTCGTTGAACAGGGCGGCGACCAGCGCCGGCAGCAGCTCATCGGCGATCAGCAGGCGCAGCTGCAGCAGGCCGTCGTTGATCAGTGCACTGGGGCACAGCTCCTGGCCGCCGCCGGCCTGTTTGCCGTTGCCGATGCCGATCACCAGCGCGTCGCCGGCCCAGCGGAAGTCCGGCCCGCGGATTTCACAGCGGTCGGCCTGCAGCGTATCCATGCGCAGTAAACCGTGAACGAAGTAGGACACGCCGCCCAGCGCCGCCTTCAGCTTCTCCGGCGTTTCGGTGGTGATGCGGGTGCCGAAGCCGCCGGTGGCCATGTTGATGAAGTAGCGCTCGTCGTTGACCTTGGCCAGGTCGATCGGTACCGTACGGCCCTTGATCGCCAGCTGCAGCGCCAGTTCCGGCGACGGGGGAATGTTGCAGGCCATGGCGAAGTCGTTGGCGGTGCCGAGCGGCAGGATGCCGAGCACCGGCCGGTTGTGCGCCGGCAGCTGCACCAGCGCGGCGGCCACTTCGTTGATGGTGCCGTCACCGCCTCCGGCGACGACGGTGCCGACGCCGAGCTGCGCAGCTTCCGCGACGTAGCGCGCGGCGTCGCCGTGCTCCCAGGTGACGCGCACGTGCAGCGTGATTCGCTCTGCGCGCAGCCGTTTCACCGCTTGACGCAGCTCTTCGTTACCGGCGCCCTTGCCGTTGAGAATAAGCAGGGCGGGTGCATGTGGGTGTTGAGGCATTGCCGTTATCCTCCGGCGGAAAACCAAGCATGCCTCAAGATAAACCAGCCGCCGTCGCCAGGCCATCAGAATATTCAGCTAATTCCGCTTATTTCTCGCTGCTCAATGAATATGACGGCAGTGCGAATTTATCTGAATTTTACATGGCAATAACAGCAGTGTAATGAAGAAATGATTAATCGTTATAGCGTTATTTATATATCGATGTGAGGTTGTTATTTTTATTAAAGCGGATAACGGGAAAAGGTAATAGAAATAGCCGCATTGATAAAAATGGGGTAACCCTATAAAGAAAAAGCCAGCCCAAGGGAGATTGGGCCGGCTAAGGAGGTGGTTCCTAGTATTGCTATGCAAATATTTTCGTTGTTCGTTTTAAGCAGCGTGATAGTAACTAAGCTGCGCGCACATTGATGTGATCCAATTCTAATATTTGCTAAAAATTGCCGCCAAGTGGCGGCGATTCATTTTACACTCCGGCGCTATTTTCTTCCGCCAAATTGCGGATCAGCAACGCATAATTGAGATCGATATCCTGCGGGATCGGCAAATAAACGATATGGCTGTTGCCCGGCGCCACCTCAATCGGCTCGCCTTTCTTATTTTGCATGCTTTCGAGGGTGAAGACCACGTTGCCGCCCGGCGTCATCATTTCGACGCTGTCGCCGAGCGCGAACTTGTTCTTCACATCGACTTCCGCCCAGCCATTATGGCGCACGCCGGTGAATTCGCCGACGAACTGCTGGCGCTCGGAGAGCGAGGAGCCGTAGTCGTAGTTCTGCTGGGCTTCGTGGACGTGGCGGCGCAGGAAGCCTTCGGTGTAGCCGCGGTGCGCCAGGCCTTCCAGCGTGGTGAGCAGGGTCGGATCGAACGGCTTGCCGGCGGCGGCGTCGTCGATGGCGCGGCGGTAGACCTGGGCGGTGCGGGCGCAGTAGTAGAAGGACTTGGTGCGGCCTTCGATCTTCAGCGAATGCACGCCGAGCTGCGTCAGACGCTCCACGTGCTGGATGGCCCGCAGATCCTTGGAGTTCATGATATAGGTGCCGTGCTCGTCTTCGAAGGCGCTCATATATTCGCCTGGTTTTTGCGCTTCAGACAGCATGAACACCTTATCGGTCGGCGCGCCGATGCCCAGCGTCGGCTCGACGGTTTGCACCGGGATCGGCTCGTGCAGGTGCACGATATTGCCGGTGTCGTCCTCTTTGCCTTCCTCCGCCTTGTACTGCCAGCGGCAGGCGTTGGTGCAGGTGCCCTGGTTGGGATCGCGTTTGTTGATGTAGCCGGACAGCAGGCAGCGGCCGGAGTAGGCCATGCACAGCGCGCCGTGGACGAAGATTTCCAGCTCCATGTCCGGCACTTCGGCGCGGATCTCGGCGATCTCTTCCAGCGACAGCTCGCGCGACAGGATCACGCGGGTCAGCCCCATTTGCTTCCAGAACTTCACCGTCGCCCAGTTCACCGCGTTGGCCTGCACCGACAGGTGGATGTCGATCTGCGGGAAGGCTTCGCGCACCATCATGATAAGGCCGGGATCGGACATGATCAGCGCATCCGGCCCCATATCGATCACCGGCTTCAGATCGCGCAGGAAGGTTTTCAGCTTGGCGTTGTGCGGGGCGATGTTGACCACCACGTAGAACTTTTTGCCCAGCGCGTGGGCTTCGTTGATGCCCTGCGCCAGATTCTCGTGGTTGAACTCGTTGTTGCGCACCCGCAGGCTGTAGCGTGGCTGGCCGGCGTAAACCGCATCGGCGCCGTAGGCGAAGGCGTAACGCATGTTTTTCAGCGTTCCGGCCGGGGAGAGAAGTTCCGGTGTAAACATAGTGGGTCTCGGTCTGATTTCAGGTCAGTATACCTCTGTCTTTCGAACTGCAGCGTTGTTGGCTGTATTCGCTCACTCCAGTCACTTGGTTGACCAAGCTCCTGGAGACTCACGAACTTGCCGCCTAGCTGCCGTATGAAAGCCAGTGGGTATATCGCGCCCCAGATGGCGCAGTAAAAGCGGGGGATTGTAGCCGCAGCGCGGCAAGAAATCAGCAGTTAACCGGATTTATTCAAGGGAGATTGATCCCGGTCAAACGGAAAACGCGCGATGGCGGCCACCGCGCGGGCGAAACGGGGGATCAGGCGCTCAAATCGCGGATATCGGTGGTCGGGCCGTTTTTCATCACCGACTGGATACCGTTTTTGGCCGCGCTTTCGGCGCTGTACATTTCGCTGACGCCGATCACCTGATGGTTCTTGGCCTTCAGCACAAAATAGGGCTGATTGCTGGTGCTGTGCTTCAGTTCAAACTGCGCCTCGTGCGGCGAATTGGTCTGCACCGAGGCGATGCCGTTCTCCGCCGAGGCTTTGCTGGCGTACATCTCGCTGGTCAGAATGATCTCACCGTTACTGGCTTTCAGGTTGAAGTGGTACTGACCGTTCTTTGCTTTTTTCAGCTCGTAATGACCGATTGCCATGGTTCTTCTCCTGTAGGTTCCGATTCGTGCTGTAAGTGTAGCCAATCGCTTGAAAATCGGCGGCTAAACCTCACCGCAGATTAGTCGAAAAAATGCGCGTTTTTTTTGCGTCGGCGCGGAGTTTTCATCCGAGCAGCCCAGCGCCGCACGGGAAGCTAAGGGAAGGCGTGGTGATTGCGCAGTGCGCCGCATAACAAGGGGAACAGGGTTTCACCCCGTGAGATTGTGCGTTACGGTTTGGCCGTTTCGTCAATGTGGATGAAAAATGATCGATACATCTTGGCATCGACACGCTACAGGCATATGCTTTGGCCTATGCCTGCTGTGGAGGTGTCGAGATGGAAAGAATCGCAAAGCTGTTTAAAAACGGCAGAAATCAGGCGGTGAGGTTACCGGTGGAATTTGAATTTGATACGGATCGTGTCTATATCCGTCGCGATCGGGAGGGCAACGTGATTTTATCCAAATATCCGGCAAAGCCGGACAGCTGGGCACCGCTGCTGAGCATTATCGCCCAAACGTCGGTGCCGCAAGAGTTTCTTGGCGCGGAAGATCGTCAGCAAGGGGTTGCAGACCGCGATCCATTCTCAGAGGAAGAGTAGGCGATGTACATGTTTGATACCAACACCGTCAGCCACTTGTTTCGGCAGCATCCGCAGGTGCTTAACGTCATGGAAAAGCTCCCGCCTTCTGCCGTATGTATTTCCAGCGTCACGGAGGCGGAACTGCTTTACGGTGTGGCTAAACGGCGGAACAAGGCGTTGCAAAGCATGGTCGAGGCCTTTCTTGCCGCGGTGACGGTCTATGCATGGGATAGTGAGGCCGCCCGCTGCTACGGTGAAATGCGCGCGAACATGGAGAGAAAGGGCAAAATCATGGGCGCGCTGGATCAACTGATCGCCGCTCACGCGCAGAGCCGCGGCGCGACGTTGGTGACCAACGATCGCGCATTCGCCATGGTGCCCGGGTTGGCGGTCGAAGACTGGACGCGCTGATCCCCTAAACCCCATTCACCAGCCGGCAGGGATCGGCTTCCCAGCGGTAGCCCACGCCGTATACCGAGCGGATAAAGGATTTCTCCCCGTCGATCAGCTCCAGCTTGCGGCGCAGGTTTTTGATGTGGCTGTCGATGGTGCGATCGGTGACCACCCGATAGTCGTCATACAGGTTGTTCAGCAGCTGTTCGCGTGAAAACACGTTGCCAGGCTGGCTGGCCAGCGTTTTCAGCAGGCGGAATTCCGCCGGCGTCAGATCCAGCAGCTGCCCCTGATAGCTGGCCTGGAAACGCGGCTCATCGATGTGCAGCAGATCGTCTTCGCGTGCATTTTCCTGCGGCCGGTAGCTGCGGCGCAGGATGGTTTTCACCCGCGCCACCACTTCGCGTGGGCTGTAGGGTTTGCAGATGTAATCGTCGGCGCCGATTTCCAGCCCCAGCAGGCGGTCGATCTCTTCGATTTTCGCCGTTACCATCACGATTGGCACGTCGCTGAAACGGCGCAGCTCGCGGCACACCGTCAGCCCGTCGGCCCCCGGTAGCATCAGATCGAGCAAAATCAGCGCCGGCGGATGCTGGTGCACGGCCGGTACCACCTCGTTGCCGTTGGTCAGCCAGTGGGTGGCATAACCCGCCGCCTGCAGGTAATCCACCAACAGCTGGCCCAGCTTGGGCTCATCTTCAACAATCATGATCTGCACGGGTTGATTCTGCATATCCATCAGGGCGCCTTATTTTTTTATCGGGGTAGCAAACTCTACTGTAATGCGCACGCCGCCTAAAGGCGAATGCTCGGCGCGGATTTTCCCGTCATGCGCTTCCACGATGTTGTGGCAGATCGCCAACCCCAGCCCGGAACCGCCGCTGGCGCGGTTGCGGGAGCCTTCCGCCCGGTAGAAACGTTCGAAAATGCGCGTCAGTTGTTGATCGCTGATGCCCGGCGCGCTGTCCTGCCAGTAGAGGAACAGCCGCCCCGGCTGCAGCTCGGCGCTGATTTCCAGCCGGCCGCCGGCGTCGGTGTAGCGCAGGCTGTTTTCCAGCAGGTTATTGAACAGCTGATTCAGGCGATCGGGATCGCCGAACAGCGGCGCCTGGGGCGGCAGCTGCGTGACGATCTCCAGCCCTTTGGCGCGGAAGCGCTCGCGGAAGGCGGCGACGGCGATCTGCAGCAGGTGCATGCAGTCTACCGACGATTTGCGATAGGCCAGCGCGCCGAGATCGGAGAGCGAAAGCTGGTGCAGATCGTCCACCAGCTTGGTCAGGGTGGACACCTCGGCCTGCAGCGAGCTGAGCGACGCCGGCGTCGGCTGGCGTACGCCGTCTTGCAGCGCCTCCAGCTCGCCGCGCAGCACCGCCAGCGGCGTGCGCAGCTCGTGCGATACGTCGGCCATAAAGGCGCGGCGCATCTGTTCGTTTTTCTCCAGCGAGGTGGCCAACTGGTTGAAGTCGTGCGCCAGCCTGCCCAGTTCATCCTGGCTGCTGACCGTCACACGGGTGGTGAAATCGCCCGCCGCCAGGCGGTGGGTGCCCGCCACCAGGCGCTTGACCGGGGCCAGCATGCCGCGCGACAGCAGCCAGGTCACCGCCGCCGCCAGCAGGGTAGAGAGCGCGACGATAATCCAGCTGGTGCGCCGCTGCTGGCGATCGAAGTTGATGTCGGTATTGCGCGTCAGGCGCTCGACCGGCGTGGTGATCACCCAGCCGACGATCTCGTTGTTGTAGCGGATCGGGTGGCGCGGGCCCTCTTTCGGCACCGGCCCGGAGTGCCCCACCAGGCGGTTGAACTGGCTGTCCACCACCCAAAATTGGGTGCGCCAGCCCTTGGGCGGCAGGTTATGACTGCTGTCGCTGTTCTGTTCGAACGAACGCATGATCTGGTAGATCACCTGATCGTTGTTGCGCAGGAATATCCAGTTGCCGTGGCGGCTGTATTGTTCCTCCAGCGCTTCGCTCAGCATGTTGATGCGCTGCTCGTTGCTGTGCTTGATGTAGTCGATAAAGCCGCGTTCAAAGCTGACGCGCACCCCCCAATGCATGGTGATCAACACCAGCATGCAGGCGGCGAAAATGGCCAGGAACAGTTTCCCGGTAATACCTATCTTCATTGCAACCTCGTTGAGCCGGTGCCCGGCTCTTTGGTCAGCGTGCGGTTGGGCGCGCTATCGGCCGGCACGCGCGCGAAGGCCAGTGCGGGCAGGGCGATAATCAACGCCATACAGCAGTAGCTGTAAATAAATGCGCTGTGGATGGCCGGGCTGTCGGCCACCACCTGGTGATGGGCGAAGCTGCCGATCAAGATGCCGGCAAGGCTGACGCCGAGGCTCATCGACAGCTGCATGACCATCGACAGCAGGCTGTTGCCGCTGCTGGCCAGCCGGTCCGGCAGGTCTTTCAGCGTCAGGGTGTTCATCGCCGAGAAGCGCAGCGAGTTGACCATCCCCTGGAAGAACAGCACCACCGGCAGCAGCCACAGCCAGCCGAGTATCGCCGCCAGCAGGAAACTCAGGCTGACCAGCGCCAGCAGCAGCGTGGCGGCCACCAGTACGTTGCGGTAGCCGAAGCGGTTGACCACCCGTACCACGATGCGCTTCATGCCCATGCTGCCGATGATCATCGGGATCATCATCAGCCCGGCGTGGAACGGCGTGAAGCCCATGCCCACCTGCAGGAACAGCGGCGTCATGAACGGCAGCATGCCGCTGCCGATGCGCCCCAGCAGGCTGGCCAACAGCCCGATTTTGTAAGTCGGGGTGCGCAGCAGCCGCAGCGAGAACAGCGCGCGGCTATTGCCGTAGGCATGCCAAACATACCCCAACAGTGCCGCCACGCCCAGCGCGACCAATCCGGCGATGGCGCTGCCGGACAGCCCCATGCCTTTGTGGCCGTCGAGCGCCAGCGTCAGTGACGCCATGCCGATCGCCAGCAGAATAAAGCCGCCGAGATCGAAACGACGGGTCTGCATTTGGTAGTTGGGCATCAACAGCAGCGTGGCGATGGCGCCCACGATGCCCACCGGGATATTGATCAGGAAAATCCAGTGCCAGCTGGCGTATTGCACCAGAAAGCCGCCCAGCGCCGGCCCCATCAGCGGGCCGATCTGGCCCGGCAGCGTCACGAAGGTCATCGCCGCCATGTACTGCTCGCGCGGTACGATTTTCATCACCGTCAGGCGGCCGACCGGCACCATCATCGCGCCGCCGATGCCCTGAAGCACGCGCGAGGCGATCAGTTCGTTCAGGGTTTCCGAACGGGCGCACAGCAGGGAACCGAGAGTGAACAGCACGATGGCGCTGAAAAACACCCGCTGTACGCCGACCTTGTCCGCCAGCCAGCCGCTGGCCGGCAGCGTCACCGCCACCGTCAGCACATAGGAGACGATCACCGACTGCATGCGCAGCGGATTTTCCCCCAGGCTGGCGGCCATCGAGGGCAGGGCGGTGTTGACGATAGTGGTATCCAGCGTCTGCATAAAGAAGCCGAATGCCACTATCCAGAGTTGCCAGCGCACCGTGGCGGCGTGTTTCATCAGCATCGGTCGGCCATTAATGGGGCAGCGGGGCCAGTTGCTTGTTGCGGCGGAACTTCGCCTGCAAGCGGTCGAAGTAGAGATAGACCACCGGCGTGGTGTACAGCGTCAGCAGCTGGCTCATCACCAGGCCGCCGGCGATGGTGATGCCAAGCGGCTGGCGCAGCTCCGCACCGTCGCCGCTGGCCAGCACCAGCGGCAGCGCGCCGAACAGCGCCGCCAGCGTGGTCATCATGATCGGCCGGAAACGCAGCAGGCTGGCCTGGAAAATCGCCTCGCGGGCGCTGATGCCGCCGTTGCGCTGCGCCTCGAGCGCGAAGTCGACCATCATGATGGCGTTTTTCTTCACGATGCCGATCAGCAGCATGATGCCGATCAGCGCGATCAGGCTGAACGGCGCGCTGAACAGCTCGAGCGCCAGCAGCGCGCCCACGCCCGCAGATGGCAGCGTGGAGAGGATGGTCAGCGGATGGATATAGCTCTCGTACAGCACGCCGAGCACGATGTACACCGTGGCGATCGCCGCCAGGATCAGGATCACCTGCGATTTCAGGGTGTCCTGGAATACCTGGGCGGTGCCGGCGAAGGCGCCGCGCACCGTGGACGGCACGCCGAGTTGAGTCATGGTGCGGGTGATGGCGTCGGTGGCGTCGCCCAGGCTCGCATTGAGCGGCAGGTTGAACGAGATGGTGGAGGCGGCGGACAGCCCCTGGTGGTTGACCGCCAGCGGCGTGTTGGCCGGCTGCCAGTGCGCGAAGTAGGAGAGCGGTATCGCCTTGCCTTCGCTGTTGATGATGAACATTTTGTCCAGCGAACTCACGTCCTGGGTATAGGGCGGCGCCACCTCCATCACCACCTTGTACTGATTGAGCGGCTGATAGATGGTGGAGATTTGCCGCTGGCCGAAGGCGTTGTTCAGCAGGTTGTCGGCGTCGGACACCGCGATCCCGAGACGTGCCATGGTATCGCGATCGTAAATCAGATCCATTTCCGAACCTTTATCCTGCTGATCCGAGTTGACGTCCGCCAGCTCCGGCAGGGCGGCCAGCGCGGTGCGGATTTTCGGTTCCCAGGTGCGCAGCGCGCTCAAATCGTCCGACAGCAGCGTGTACTGGTAGCTGGCATTGGCCTGCCGGCCGCCGACGCGGATATCCTGCACCGCCATCAGGTACAGGCTGGCACCGGGCTCTTTCGCCAGTTTGGCGCGCAGACGGGTGATGACCTGCTGCGCATTGTCTTTGCGTTCGGAGAGCGGCTTGAGCGAAATGAACATCGAGCCGCTGTTGGTGCGCGAACCGCCGGTGAAGCCGGTGACGTTGTCCACTGCCGGATCGTCGCGCACGATGGTCATGAAGTCTTGCAGTTTCTGGCGCATCGCCTGGAACGAAATGCTCTGATCGGCCTGAATCGATCCCACCAACCGGCCGGTGTCCTGTTCCGGGAAGAAGGTTTTCGGAATGCTGATATACAGCCAAACGTTGAGCGCCACCGTGGCGCACAGGATTGCCAGCACCCAGCGGGCATGACCGAGCACCCAGTGCAGCGAGCGGCCATAGCCCTGCTGCAGTTTCAGCAGCACCTTGCCGAAACCGCGCACGCGCGACTGCGCGTGTTCGGGTTGCCGGCGCAGCAGGTAGGCGCACATCATCGGCGTCAGCGTCAGTGAGATGATCAACGACAGCCCGATCGACACCGACAGGGTGACGGCGAATTCGCGGAACAGGCGCCCCGGCAGCCCCTGCATCAACAGCAGCGGGATGAACACCGCCACCAGCGACATGCTCATCGACAAAACGGTAAAGCCGACCTCGCGGATCCCCTGCAGCGCCGCCTGTAAAGGCTTAAGGCCGGCTTCCACGTGACGGGAGATGTTTTCCAGCACCACGATGGCGTCATCCACCACGAAACCGGTAGCGATGGTCAGCGCCATCAGCGACAGATTGTTGAGGCTAAAGCCGCACAGGTACATGGCGGCGAAGGTGCCGATCAGCGACACCGGCACGGCGACGGCGGGGATTAGCGTCGCGCGGCCGGAGCGCAGGAAGGCGAACACCACCAGGATCACCAGCGCGATGGCGATGACCAGCGATTGCTCCACCTCCGCCAGCGAGGCGCGAATGGTCGGCGAACGATCCTGCGCGATGTTCAGCTTGATCGAGGCGGGAATGCTGGCCTGCAGGCCGGGCAGTTCGGCGCGGATGCGATCGACGGTGGCGATGATGTTGGCGTCCGGCGAACGGCTGACCACCAGCAGGATCGCCGGCTGGGCGTTGGTCATCCCGGCGTTGCGCACGTCCTGCACGGAGTCGATGACGTCGGCGACGTCGCTCAGCCTGACGGCGGCGCCGTTGTTGTAATGCACGATCAGCGGTTTGTAGCCCTCGGCCTTCTTGATCTGATCGTTGCTCTGGACCTGCCAGCGTTTGTCTTCATTTTCCACGGCCCCCAACGGCGTGCGCAGGTTGGCGTTGCTGATGGCCTGGCGCACGCTGTCCAGCGACACGCCCTGGTTAAACAGCGCGGAAGGATTCAGCTCTACCCGCACCGCGGGCAGCGAACTGCCGCCGACGGTGACGTCGCCGACGCCCTCGGTTTGGGCGATTTTCTGCGCCAGCTGGGTGGAGGCGAAGTCGTACAGTTGCCCCTGGCTGTAGGTGTCGGAGGTGAGCGTCAGGATCATGATTGGCGCGTCCGACGGGTTCATCTGCCGATAGGTGGGGCGGCTTGGCATGCCGGAAGGCAGCAGGCTTTGCGCGGCGTTGATCGCCGCCTGTACGTCGCGCGAAGCGCCGTTGATGTCGCGGCTGAGATCGAACTGCAGCACCACGCGGGTGCTGCCGAGCGAGCTCATCGAAGTCATCTCATTGACCCCGGCGATGCGGCTGAGCGCGCGTTCCAGCGGCGTGGCGATCGACGTCGCCATGGTTTCCGGATCGGCACCCGGCATGGTCGCGGTGACGGAGATCACCGGGTAATCCACCTGCGGCAGCGGCGCGACGGGCAGCAGGCTGAAGCCCAGCGCGCCCGCCAGCGCTATCGCCAGCGTCAGCAGGGTGGTGGCGACCGGCCGGAAGATAAACAGCGAGAAGAATTTCACGGTGTCTCCCGCGCTTCTTCTTTGGCGTGGGTGTTGCGCGCCAGTTTATCGAACAGCAGATAGATAACCGGGGTGGTGAACAGCGTCAGGATCTGGCTCATGATCAGGCCGCCGACCATACAGATGCCGAGCGGCCGGCGCAGTTCCGCGCCGACGCCGGTGCTGAGCATCAGCGGCAGCGCGCCGAGCAGGGCGGCCAGCGTGGTCATCAGGATTGGCCGGAAACGCAGCAGGCAGGCCTGATAGATGGCGTCATAAGGCTTCATGCCCTGCTCGCGTTCGGCGGCCAGGGCGAAGTCGATCATCATGATGGCGTTTTTCTTCACGATGCCGATCAGCAGGATGATGCCGATGATGGCGATCACGTCCAGCTCGCTGCCGGCCAGCATCAGCGCCAGCAGCGCACCGACCCCGGCGGTCGGCAGGGTGGAGAGGATGGTGACCGGATGGATAAAGCTTTCATACAGCACGCCCAGCACGATATACATCGCCACCACCGCCGCCAGGATCAGCCACAGCGTGCTGCCGAGCGCGGCCTGGAAGGCCAGGGTCGCGCCCTGGAACTTGGTGGTGATGTCTTTCGGCATCGCCAGGGTCTTCTCGACCTGGGTAATGGCGTTGACCGCTTCTTCCAGCGAGTAGCCCTCCGCCACGTTGAAGGAGACGGTGGTCGCCGGGAACTGATCGAGATGGTTGATCGCCAGCGGCCCGTTGCGCTGTTCGATTTTGGCGAGGGTATTGAGCGGCACCACGGCGCCGCTGCTGCTGGTCAAGCGGATGTCGTTCAGCGCCGCCAGCCCCGGCGTCGCCTGCACGTCATGCTCCAGCACCACGCGGTACTGGTTGGCCTGGGTGTAGATGGTGGAGATCAGGCGCTGGCCGAAGGCGTTGTACAGCGCGCTGTCCACGTCGCTCATCTGGATACCGAGGCGCGAAGCCGAATCGCGATCGACATTGATATAGGCTTCCAGCCCCTGATCCTGCCAGTCGCTGCTGACGTCCTGCAGCTCGGGCGTTTGCCGCAGTTTGTCGACCAGCTGCGGCACCCACTGGCTGAGCTGCGTGAGCGACATCGCCTGCAGGGTGAACTGATACTGAGTGCGGCTCACCTGGGTGTCGATGGTCAGATCCTGCACCGGCTGCAGGTAGAGCTTCAGGCCGGGCAGCGACGCCGCTTTTTCCTGCATGCGGTCGATGATGCTCTGCAGGCTGCCGCTGCGCTCGCTCAACGGCTTCAGGTTGATCTGCAGCCGGCCGCTGTTGAGGGCGGCGTTGGTGCCGTCGACGCCGATAAACGAGGTCAGGCTTTCTACCGCCGGATCTTGCAGCACCTGCGCGGCGACCTGCTGCTGCAGCACCGCCATTTTGCTGAACGACACCGACTGCGGCGCCTCCAGCGTGCCCTGGATCAGGCCGTTGTCCTGAATCGGGAAGAAGCCTTTGGGAATGAACAGATAGAGCAGCACGGTGACGGCCAGGGTGCTCAGCGCTACGCACAGCGTCAGCCACTGGTGGGCCAGCACGACCTTCAGCCAGCGGCCGTAGCCGGCGATCACCCGCTCGAAGAAGCGCTCCGAAGCGGCGGAGAAACGGTTTTGTTTGCGCAGCGACTCATGGTTCAACAGGCGGGCGCACATCATCGGCGTCAGCGTCAGCGACACCACGGCGGAGATCAGAATCGCCACCGCCAGCGTCACGGCGAACTCGCGGAACAGGCGGCCGACGATATCGCCCATGAACAGCAGCGGGATCAGCACCGCCACCAGCGAGAAGGTCAGCGAGATGATGGTGAAGCCGATCTCGCCGGCCCCTTTCAGCGCGGCGTCGAGCGGTTTTTCGCCTTTCTCGATGTAGCGCGAGATGTTCTCGATCACCACGATGGCGTCGTCCACCACGAAGCCGGTGGCGATGGTCAATGCCATCAGCGTCAGGTTGTTGATGGAGAAGCCGAGGAAATACATGGCGGCGAAGGTGCCGACCAGCGACAGCGGTACCGCCACGCTGGGGATAATGGTTGCCGGCACGTTGCGCAGGAAGACGTAAATCACCATCACCACCAGCGCGATCGCCAGCAGCAGTTCGAACTGCACGTCGCTGACCGAGGCGCGAATGGTGGTGGTGCGGTCGGTCAGCACCTTGACGTCGACCGACTTGGGCAGGCTTTTAATCAAGGTCGGCAGCATGTCGCGGATGCTGTCGGCAGTGGTGATGACGTTGACGCCGGGCTGGCGCTGAATGTTCAGCACGATCGCCGGTTGCTTGTTGGCCCACGCCGCCAGCCGGGTGTTTTCCGCCCCTTGCTCCACGGTGGCGATGTCCTGCAAGCGGATCGGCGCGCCGTTTTTGTAGGCGACGATCAGCCGCCGATACTCATCGGCGGATTTCATCTGATCGTTGGCGGACAGGGTGACCGATCGGGCCGGGCCATCCAGACTGCCTTTGGCGGAGTTGACGTTGGCGGCCGTGATGGCGGTGCGCACGGTTTCGCTGTCGAGCCCGTTGGCCGCCATGGCCGGCGCGTTGAGCTTCACGCGCACCGCCGGGCGCTGGCCGCCGGAAAGGGTGACCAGGCCGACGCCGGTCACCTGGGAAATTTTCTGCGCCACGCGGGTTTCCACCATATCTTCCACCTGGGTCATCGGCATGGCGGTAGAGGTGACGGCCAGCGTCAGGATCGGCGGATCGGCGGGGTTAACCTTGCTGTAGATCGGCGGATAGGGCAGATCGGTCGGCAGCAGGTTGGTGGCGGAGTTGATCGCCGCCTGCACCTCCTGCTCGGCGATATCCAGCGACAGCGCCAGCTGGAACTGCAGGGTGATCACCGAAGCGCCGCCGGAGTTTTGCGACAGCATCTGCTTGAGGCCGGACATCTGGCCGAACTGGCGCTCGAGCGGCGCGGTGATGGCGGAGGTCACTACGTCCGGGCTGGCGCCGGGGTACAGCGTCACCACCTGAATCGTCGGGTAATCGACCTCCGGCAGGGCGGAAACCGGCAGTGCGCGGTAGCCGATGATCCCCGCCAGCAGGATCGCCACCATCAGCAGCGTGGTGGCGACCGGGCGCAGAATAAACAGGCGGGACGGGCCGCCGCCGGGATTCGGCGTCATCACCTGCATCAGGCCTTCTCCCGCTTGGCGTGCGGCGCTGCGTTGCCGCCGGCCGCTTTGGCCTGCGG
Source organism: Serratia nevei (assembly GCF_024160145.1). GTDB lineage: Bacteria > Pseudomonadota > Gammaproteobacteria > Enterobacterales > Enterobacteriaceae > Serratia > Serratia nevei_A. The sequence continues at coordinate 22,925 of NZ_JAMYWQ010000026.1, read as the reverse complement.
CGTCACTACCTCAACCTTCATGCCTTCCGTCAGTTGATCGATGCCGTCGGTCACCACGCGTTGCCCGGCGTTCAGGCCGCTGGCGATCACCACGTTCTGGCTGTCTTCAATGCCGACGGTGACCAGGCGCTTGCTGACCTTGTTTTCCTCGTCCATCGTCCAGACGAAGTTGCCTTCGTTGCCCATCTGCACGGCGGCGGTCGGCACCACGATGGCGTTTTGCAGCGTGGCGACTTTCAGCCGCGCATTGACGAACTGGTTAGGGAACAGCGCATCGTCCTGGTTGGCGTATTGCGCCTTCAGCTTGATGGTGCCGGTGGTGGTGTCTATCTGGTTATCCAGGCTGAGCAGGTTGCCCTGCGCCAGCAGGGTTTTGTTGGTGCGCCCCCAGGCTTCGACGCTGACCGGCCCGGCTTTCTGCGCCTTGACTATCTCGCTGATATTGCTTTCCGGTAAGGTGAACACCACCTCGATCGGATGCGTTTGTGTGATCACCACGATGGCGGTGGTGCCGCTGGTGATGTAGTTGCCCATGTCAACCTGCTTGAGGCCCACGCGGCCGGAGATGGGGGCAATGATCTTGCTGTAGGTCAGCTGAAGCTGGGCGCTGTCTACCGCGCCCTGATCGGCTTTGATTGACCCTTCGGTCTGCTGCACCAGCGAGGCCTGCGTGTCCAGTTCCTGCCGGGAAATCAGGTTGGTTTTCACCAGTTGCTGGTAGCGGGCCAGATCGCGCCGGGCGTTAACCAGGGTGGCCTGATCTTTCGCCAGTTGCCCCTGAGCCTGGGTCAGCTGCACCTGGAAGGGGCGCGGATCGATCTCCGCCAGCAGATCGCCGGCCTTCACCTGCTGCCCTTCGGTGAAATGCAACGTCATCAGCTGGCCGTCGACCCGGCTGGTGACGGTAACGGTATTGGCGGCGGTGACGGTGCCCAGCCCGACCAGATAACTTGGCACGGATTGCTGAGTGGCCGTGGCCACCTGCACCGGCGACAGATTGCCGCGCCGTTTGCCGCCGCTCGCCCCCTTGGCGCCGCCGGCAGGGCGGGCGGCCGCAGGCGTTTCGGCGGCCGGCGGCGCGGCGTTAAAGTGACGCCAAATCAGCACGGCGACAATGGCCACGATGGCGGCAACCAGCAGGCGCAGCATCAGGGAACGACGTTGGGGTTTTGCATTCATGGCGGCGAAAATTCTCTCCAGAGGACAACCGTGCGGGCACGCATTGCCACAAAAGTGACACTCCTTACAGAATACTAGTTTAGCCAGCCAAAGCGGCATAAAAATGAAGGAAATAAGGAGGAACCGTCAGCATTTTCCGAATAAGTTAACGATTGTTGCCTACTCTGTTTATAAGCGTTGGGTTTTAACTTATAGCCAATGCGTTTTAACGACTTTCTGTATTTGGCGCTAATAATTAACGAGCGAATTATTTAACCCATGGAGCCTCTATCAATGAGCAAAAAACAACTGGGCCGTTCGGGCATTCAGGTGCCGGCGTTGACCTTCGGCGGCAACGTGTTCGGCTGGACGGCAGATCAAGCGACCTCTTTCAGCCTGTTGGATGCGCTGGTGGACAATCAGCTCAACTTTATCGACACCGCCGACGTTTATTCCAGCTGGGCGCCGGGCAATCGGGGAGGCGAATCGGAAACCGTTATCGGCGAATGGCTCAAGAAGAGCGGCAAGCGCGACCAGGTGATCATTGCCACCAAGGTGGGCAAACCGATGGGCGAAGGCAAACAGGGGCTATCGCCGCGCTATATTCAGCAGGCGGTGGAGGATTCGCTGCGCCGCCTGCAAACCGATTATATCGATCTTTACCAATCGCACGACGATGACCGCGATACGCCGTTGGAAGAGACGCTGGCGGCGTTCGATGCGCTGATCAAGGCCGGCAAGGTGCGGGCGATTGGCGCCTCCAACTATCAGGCGGATCGCCTGGAAGAAGCGCTGCGGGTGAGCGAAAGCAACGGATTGGCGCGCTACGAAACCCTGCAGCCGGAATACAATCTGTATGCGCGCGAAGGGTATGAAGCCGAGCTGGAGGGCGTGGCGCAGCGCCATGGTCTCGGGGTGATCAATTTCTTCGCGCTGGCCAGCGGTTTCCTGACCGGCAAATATCGTAGCAAAGCGGATGAAGGCAAAAGCCAGCGCGGCGATCGCATCGTCGAACGCTACCTTAACCCGCGCGGCTTCCGCATTCTGGCGGCGCTGGATCAGGTGGCCGGCAAGCACGGCACCTCCCCGGCGCAGGTCTCGCTGGCCTGGCTGATTGCGCGCCCGAGCATCACCGCACCGATCGTCAGCGCCACCTCGTTGCCGCAGCTGGATGAGTTGGTCAGCGCCACGCGCCTGACGCTGGATGAGGACGACATCCAGGCGCTGAACCACGCCAGCGCCGGGTAAGGCGCGTTACCCGGCGGCGATTATGCTCTATGCTGAAGGGGTCAACATGGCCCATTCAGGAAACCGCAATGTCTGGTGATACCATCAACGACCTCGCGACGCTGGAACAGCTGTACGGCAAACCCGGCGCCCCCTCGGTTTTTAAAGAAGTCAGCTATATCCACCCGGCGTACCGCCCGTTTATCGAGGCGGCGCCGTTTGCCGCCCTCTCGACGGTCGGGCCGGACGGCATGGATGTCTCGCCGCGCGGCGATCCGGCCGGTTTTATCCACATCGAAGACGAGAAAACCCTGCTGCTGCCGGATAGGCGCGGCAATAACCGCATCGATAGCCTGCGCAATATTCTGCACGACAACCGGGTGGCGCTGCTGCTGCTGATCCCCGGCATTGGCGAAACGCTGCGGATTAACGGGCGGGCGGAGATCGTGGTGGCGCCGGCGGTGCTGCAGCGCTTCGCCCACCGCAATCAGCTGCCGCGTTCGGTGTTGCGCATTCGGGTGGAGGCGGTGTTCTTCCAGTGCAGCCGGGCGATCTTGCGTTCGGGACTTTGGGAAAAGGGCAGCCGCCTCGAACGTTCGGCGCTGCCCAGCCCCGGCCATATTTTGGCCGCGGTGAGCCAAACGCGCTTCGACGGTGAGGAGTACGACCAGGCGCTGCCGCAGCGGCTGAAGGATACGCTGTATTAATCGCCGCGGCGTTCGCGCCACGTTTGCCGGTTCAGCCGGTACAAGACATGTTTTTGCAGCGGGTGCCCCGCCGGCAGGCGCGGGTGCAGGAAGGTTTCGCCGTCAAAGTGCATGCCGATGCGCTCCATCACCCGGCGCGACGGCTGGTTATCTTCGGCGGTGAAGGACACCACTTCCGGCAAGTGCAGCGTGTCGAAGGCACACGCCAGCGCAGTGCGTGCCGCTTCAGCGGCGTAGCCGTTGCCCCAGTGGGCCGCCGCCAGCCGCCAACCGATCTCCACGCAGGGGGAGCAAGGCAGATCGTCGCCCGGCCGCGCCAGCCCGACAAAACCGATAAAGGGCGCGCCGCCTTTCACTTCCACCGCCCATAGCCCCCAGCCATGTTGCTGCATGAAGGCGCGGATGCGTTCGGCCTGCGCGTGGCTTTCTTCGGCCGTCATCGTCGCCGGGAAATAGCGCATCACCTGCGGATCGGCGTTAAGCGCGGCGAAGGCCGGCAGATCGTCGTCGCGCCAGGGGCGCAGCCGCAGCCTGTCGCTGTCGAGGGTAAGGATGGTTGACATGATGCATAGCCTCCAATGAGCAAGGGCGCGGCGAGCCGCGCCCTTGGGCCGTCAACGGAACAGCATTTGCGCCCAGCGCGCCAGCCCGGCGGTGACCGAGCCGAAGTCGTTGCCGCCGACGATCGGAATGCCCGGCAGCTGCTGTTGCAGCGCGGCGCGCAGCAGCGGCGAACGCGCGCTGCCGCCGGTCAGGTAGATCACCTGCGGCGCGGTCTGGCTGCTGGCCAACGCGGCGCTGACCTGCTCCTGGATGCGCATCAACGGCTGCGAGATGGCGTCGGCGAGCTGATCCTGGCTGATGCTTTCCGCCAGATCGGCCTGGACGAAGCTGAGCGGCGCGCTGATGGCGGTTTGGCCGGACAGGGCTATCTTACTCTCTTCGGCCGCGCGCACCAGTCGGTAGCTCAGGCGCTGCTGGTACACTTTCAGCAGGCGTTTGACCTTTTCCGGCTCCGCCGCGTCGAGGATCAGATCGCGCAGCACGCGGCCATTGGCGGCGCTGTAGAAGTCGTTTTGCGCCGGTACGTCGTTGGTCGCCACCGCGTTCCAGTAAGGCAGCGCCGGCAGGGCGATGCCTTTCCCTGTTTCGCCGCCCAGGCCGAACAGCGGCATCAGCTGTTTGAAGGCCAACATGATGTCCAGATCGTTACCGCCGACCCGGCAGCCGCTGTGGCCCAGCAGGCTCTGCTGACGATCGGCGCGGTCGCGCCACTGCGGGCCCATCAGCAGCACCGAGCAGTCGGTGGTGCCGCCGCCGATGTCCACCACCAGCACGGTTTGCTCTTCACTCAGCGTCGCCTCGAAGTCCAGCCCTGCCGCCACCGGCTCGAACTGGAATTCAATCTCTTTGAAACCGGCGCGTTCGGCGGCGCGCTGCAAAATGCCCTGCGCCTGCCGGTTGGCCTCTTCGCCGCCGATGCCCTGGAAGTTGATCGGTCGGCCGATCACCGCTTGATCGATACCGGCCTGCAGCACGTTTTCCGCCTGGCGTTTGATGTGGAACATCATGGCGCAGACCAGGTCTTCGAACAGGGCGATCTGCTGCGGCTTCAGGCCGTTGGCGCCGAGGAAAGACTTCGGCGAGCGCACGAAGTACACCTCTTCCGGATCTTCCATGTAGTGCGCCAGCGCCTGCAGGCCGAACAGCACGCTGTCGCCGCCGACCGGAATGTCTTCTTCGCGGTTGTAACTGATGGCGCGGCGCAGCAGCTGCTGGTTTTCTTCGCTGCCGGTCGGTATCTGCCAGTGGCGGTGCAGGCACTCGCTCACCGCTTCGCGGGTCGGCGCGCACAGCATCGAAGGCAGATACGGCTCGTTGTTTTCCAGCGTCAGCAGCTCGGGGCCGTGGTCGCGCATCACCGCGACGGAACAGTTGGCTGTCCCATAGTCGAATCCAATAAACATCTCTTTTTTGTCCCCATGCCAATGAAGGGGGGCGACTTTACCCGAGACGAGGCCGGTGGGCAATGCGCTGATGCGCGAGTGTTGAAAAATTTAGCGGGCGCGGCATCGGCATGCTTAACTTAATGTCCGAATTCCGCACGTCAGCGCGCCAGCCGAGCCCCATAATGCAGAAAAAACCGAACCCGAGCGTTGCCATGAATACCCAACAGCAAGCGTTGTACGACGCGCTGCGCGCGCGTGACCGCAAATTCGACGGCCGCTTTTTCGTCGGCGTCTCTTCCACCGGCATTTATTGCCGCCCGGTGTGCAGCGCCCGCACGCCGAAGCTGGAAAATTGCACCTTCTATCCGAGCGCGGCGGCGGCCGAGCTGGCGGGCTTTCGCCCCTGTCTTAAATGCCGGCCGGAACTGGCGCCCGGCCTGGCGCTGATCGATCTGGGCAACCGCTATGCACAGGTGGCGGTGCAGCTCATCGAGCAGGGCTATCTGTCCGAACACAGCTGCGAAGCGCTGGCGGCGCGGCTCGGCATTTCCGATCGCCACCTGCGGCGTATCTTCGCCGAGCAGTTTGGCGCTTCGCCGATCGATTACGCGCAGTCGCACCGGCTGCTGCAGGCCAAACGCCTGTTGGCGGATACCGATCTGCCGCTCAGCGAAGTGGCATTCGCCGCCGGTTTCGGCAGCCTGCGGCGTTTCAACGAGCTGTTCAAGGCGCGCTATCGCCTGATTCCGTCGGCGCTGCGCAGCGGCGGCGCGCGCGGTGAACGGGCCGCCGCCAGCGGCCTGGTGTTCCACCTGGGCTATCGGCCGCCCTATGACTGGGATCGCATGCTGAACTTCTTGCAGGCGCGCGCCGTGCAGGGCGTAGAGCGGGTCGAGGGCCGCCGCTATCTGCGTTCGATCTCAGTCAGCCAGGGCGGTACGGAGTATTGCGGCTGGCTCAGCGTGCAGCCGGAAGAAGCGCGCAACCGGGTCAGGGTAGAGATCGCGCCGGCGCTCAGTTTGGTGACGACGGAGGTGCTGCGCCGCGTACGCTTGCTGTTCGATTTGGACGCCGCGCCGGATCGCATCAATGAGGCGCTGGGTTCGCTGGCGGCCGATGCGCCGGGGCTGCGCTTGCCGGGCTGCGTAAACAGCTTCGAGCAGGCGGCGCGTGCGGTGCTGGGGCAATTGGTCAGCGTGAAAATGGCGGCAACCTTCGCCGGGCGGATGGCCGAACGTTGGGGAGAACCGCTGGCGGCGCCGCACGAGGGCATCACCCACGTTTTCCCTAGCGCCGAACGGGTGGCGCAGCTGCAGCCCGAAGCACTGCGCCCGCTCGGGGTACAGCTGAAGCGCGCGGCGGCGCTGATCGAGATCGCCCGCGCGCTGGGCGAAGGGCGGCTGCAGCTCGATAACGTGCTGGATATCGAACAGGGCATAAAGGCGCTGACCGCGCTGCCGGGCATCGGCAGCTGGACCGCCAGCTATATCGCCATGCGCGCCTGGTCGTGGCCGGACGTGTTCCTGGCCGGCGATTACCTGATCAAACAGCGTTTCCCCGGCATGACGCCGCGCCAGATCGAACGCTATGCCGAACGTTGGCGCCCGTGGCGCTCTTACGCCACGCTGCACCTGTGGCACAACGACGGTTGGGCACCGGAAGGGGAGGAGTGAGGCGCATTCGGGCTAGCGCGGGGCGTCGATCAGCTGCAGCAGGCGGCTCATGCCTTCGCGCATCAGGAACGCCAGCAGCTTTTCCCGCTCGGCCGGCGTCAGATGGTAGTAATATTCGATCCAGACCCGCACCGGATCCTGGCGTTTGATGTCGTAGTCCGGATGGTCGGCCTCGCGCAAGGCCGACAGGCTGCGCGCACCGAACGGCAGGCTGTCGATATGGTATTCCAGCGCTTTACCCTGCACGCCGCTGCGGCGGCGGCTGATCCAGCCTTCGCGCCGGGCCATCAGGTTGACCCCTTGCGGGGTTGAAGGCAGCCCCGCCTTACCCATCAGTTCCCTGGCGGAAAACCATTTCTTTTCCATAGTCCCTTATCTCTGAGCTATCACATGTCGAGGAAAATCAACGGATACGTCGATGTCCGCATGGGAGCTCCATCTTACTTAATCGTTTAAGCTTCAGGTGTTATTTATATCACTAATCTCGCATGGGTTAACATAATGTGAAAGACGGGACGTGCAGCGCTGCCCGGGAGACGGCAGCGCCGAGGCGTTAGCGGATGCCGAAGTAGCCGCCGCTGAGCAGAACCGCCAGCGGTTGCTCTTGAGCCACCTGGTCGCCGTCCGCCAGATCGACGCCGATATCGCGCAACGCCTGCAGCGTCGCAGGCTGATGAGCCGGCCCGGCGAGGGTCTGCGCCTTGATCCGATGTGCCGCGCCGTTGAGCATCGACACCATCAGCTCATCCATCTGGTTACAGTGCACATTGGTGATAAAGCGTTCATCGATACGGATGATGTCGATCTTCTGATCGCCCAGTTCATCGAAGGCATTGATGTTATGCCCGAAGCCGTTGACGATCAGTCGGCAGCCCAACCGTTGCAGCTCGCGCAGAAATGCCTGGCACTGTTCGGCGTGCTCCAGCAGCGCGGCCTCATCGATGTTGAACAGCAGCGCCCGTGGCGGCAGCGACGAGGCGCGCACCGTTGCCGTCAGGTCGCGCTGGAAGTCGGCGCTCAACAGGCTGTCAATGGCCAGCGGCAGCGCGAGTGACAGTCCTTTGCGCTTGATGTCGTCGGCGTAGCGTTCCAGCAGTTGCCTTACCGCCCAGCGATCGAGCTCCGGCATCAGGCCGTACAGCTGCGCGGCGGCGATAAAAGCCTCGTGTGGCAGAGGCCGATCGTCTGAGGTCATCACCTGCAGCTTCACCTGATGGAACGCGGCCGACTGCGGCGTCGCCGGCGGCGCGACCGCATGGGTCAGCAGCTGCAGCTGCCCCTCGCTGATGATCGCCTGTATCTCGTGTGGATTCAGTAATTCATGCTGCCGTTCCAGCTGCTGTTTTTGCCGCGTTTCGTACAGATAAACCTGGCCGCGGCCGTGGTGCTTGGCGGTATAGCAGGCGATGTCGGCCTGCGCCAACAGCTCACTGCTTTTGGCCTCGCCGCTGATGCGCGCGATGCCGGCGCTGGCGCCGACGCGGTAAATTTTCCCTTCCCAGTAGAACGGGTGCTGGCTGATTTGGTTGATCACCTGCTGCACCAGCGATTTGGCCTGTTCCAACCGGCAGTCGAACAGGATCAGACCAAACTCATCGCCGCCCAGCCTGGCCAGGCAGTCACTGTTGCGCAGCTGGCGTCGCATCAGCTGAGCGATGTCCCGCAGCAAGGCATCGCCCGCCGCATGACCGGCGGTATCGTTCACCGCCTTGAACCGATCCAGATCGAGGAACACCAGCGAATGCGCCGGTTCCCCGCCGGCGACGATCGCCGCCTTCAGCTGTTTCTCGAAGCTGGTACGGTTCGGCAGGCCGGTCAGCGCATCGTGTGAGGCGCTGTAGCTGAGCTTTTTCATCAGTTCGCGCGAGGCGGTGACGTCTTGCAGCACCATCACCGCGCCCATGGTTTCGCCGTCGAGAGTTTTCAGCGGTGAGACCGACGGCTGCACGTCGAAATAGCGCCCGTCGCGGCTGTGCAACACCAGCGCGTAATCTGCCGGCCATTGCCGCGGGGATTGCGCGAGGTTTTCGATTTCCGGGCCGTCTTTGCCGTTGGTCAGGCGCACCACACCGGCGACGGGCATGCCGATCGCCAGATCGAGCGGCCAGCCGCACATCTGCTCGGCCACCGGGTTCATAAAGGTAATGCGCAGGTGGCTGTCGGTGGAAATCACCCCTTCGCCAATGGCGTCGAGGGTGATGTGCAAGCGCTCTTTCTCTTCGTGCAGCGCCTCGGCGAGACTCTTGAGCTCGGTCATGTCGATATTGGTGCCGATCATGCGCAGCGGCCGCCCCTGGTTGTCCAGGATCACGTTGCCCTGGCCGCGGATATGGCGCACCTTGCCGCCGCGCGTGGTGATACGAAATTCCATGACAAAAGGCTTGGGATCGGCCAGCAGCGCCGCCAGTTCACGATCGGTACGGTCGCGGTCTTCCGGCACCAGCAGGGTGCGCCACAGCGCCAGCGTCGGCGTTTGGTCGGGGCTGAGATCGTAGAGTTCGAACATGCGCTGATCCCAGGTGAAGTTTTCCTGGCTCATCACCCATTCCCAGATGCCAACCCCGCCCACCTGGTTGGCCAGCGTAATGCGCTCCACCAGCCGGTTGTTCTCCGCCTCGCTGCGTTTGAGGCCGCTGATGTCCTCGACCTGAGAGATGAAATACAGCGGCTGGCCTTCGGCGTCGCGCACCAGCGAGACCGCCAACAGCGCCCAGACGGTCTGGCCGTCGCTGCGGATATAGCGTTTCTCCATGGTATAGCTGCTGATACGCCCCGCGAGCAGATCGTGCAGCTGGCTCAGATCGGCTTCGAGATCGTCCGGGTGGGTGATCGCCTGAAACGTCAGACGATGCAACCCTTCCGGCGTATAGCCGAGCAGTTTGCACAGCGCTTGATTGACCTGTAGCCATTTGCCTTCCGGCGACACCAGCGCCATGCCGATGGCGGAGTACTCCAGTGCGCTGCGAAAGCGGCTTTCGCTCTCGACAATGTGCTGTTTCTCCACCCGGAAGGTGTGCATCACCATCGCCATCGCATGCGCCGGGATCAGGATCAGCAGCATCGGCAAGTACAGGCCGAGATCGCCGAAGGCATGCGGAGAGACCTGCTGGTGCAGCAGGCCCAGCGAGATCAGCACCGTGATCAGCAGGAGGGTGCAGAAACAGACGGCGAAGGCCTCGAAGCGCGGCAGCGCAATGGCGGCCCACAGCAGCGGCAGAATGACGAAGGTGAACGGGAACGGCAGATAGGTCAACGCCAGATAGCTGAAGGCCAGGGTGCCCATCAACGTGAGCAGCAGCGGGTAAGGGTTGAGCATCGCCAGCGTGCGGCGGTGATAGGTGAGGCCAAGCGGCGCCAGCGACAGCACCCCTATCGCTTCGGAGATGAACCAGGTACCGAACGCCTGCCAAAAAGTCTGGTCAGGCGCTGGCGTCAGCCCGGCGGCCAGCAGCGCGCTGAACAGCGGGGTAAAGATCACCGCGCACACCACGAAGCGCAGCCAACAGCCCAGATCGCTCAGCGGATCGTTCGCCGGCAGCGTGCGGCGCAGCAGCAGGGCGCATACCGCCGCTTCCAGCAGGTTGATGGCGGACAGCTTGACGGGGGTGGCGCTGACGCCGAACAGCAGGAAGCTGGCGAAGACGATACCCAGGCCGCTGGCCAGCAGCGGCAGGCCCCAGTGGCGCGGGGGATATCGGTACAGCACCGCGATCGCGGCGGCGGTCGGGAACCACAGCGGCGTAAAGTGGCGGGCTTCGCTGGACAGCGACAGGCTCAGCAAGGCGAGCAAAAACGCCGCCAGCGCCACCAACAGGGAATGCGCCAGCGTGACGCCTTTGTGTGTGCCGAGCGAGTTCGGCGCGCTGATATCCATAGACACCCTTACCGATGGCCTCTGTCAGTGATTGGATTCATGACGTGGATGAATTAAGACGATTTATTGGCAAAGGGTAGTACAGCGCGAGAGGAAAACCTACCGGGAAGGCCGACTTTGCTGCGTTAACGCAAACCCGGCGACAGAATGACGAAAAAGCCGGCGCGGGGCCGGCTTTTGGCGTATTACAGCAGGAACAGGGTGGCGAGGCCGAGGAAGATGAAAAAGCCGCCGGTGTCGGTCAGCGCGGTGATGAGCACGCTCGAGCCGACCGCCGGATCGCGGCCCAGTTTGAGCATGGTCATCGGGATCACCACGCCCATCAGCGCCGCCAGCAGCAGGTTGAGCAGCATCGCCAGCGTCATCACGCCGCCCATCGCCGCGTCGCCGTACAGCAGCCAGGTGATCACGCCCATGATGCCGCCCCACACCACGCCGTTGATGATGGCCACCCCCAGCTCTCTGAGCATCAGGCGCGAGATGTTGCCGACTTCGATCTGGTGCAGCGCCAGCGCGCGCACGATCATGGTGATGGTCTGGTTGCCGGTGTTGCCGCCGATGCCGGCGACGATCGGCATCAGCGCCGCCAGCGCCACCAGCTGGGAAATGGTGTGTTCGAACAGGCCGATCACGCGCGAGGCGACGAACGCGGTGCAGAGGTTGATCGCCAGCCAGGCCCAGCGGGTCTTGACCGCCTTGCTGACCGGGGCGAACACGTCTTCTTCCGGGCTTAAACCGCCCATGCGGCGCAGGTTGGTGTCGCTCTCTTCGTTGACGGCGTCGACGATCTCTTCGATGGTCAGGCGGCCCATCAGTTTGCCCTTGGCGTCAACCACCGGGGCGCTGATCAGGTCGTAACGCTCGAACGCGCCGGCCGCTTCATCGGCCTTGTCTTCGGGCTGAAAGGTGGCGGGATCGCTGTCCATCACTTCGCGCACCGGGATCTCCGGATCGTTCAGCAGCACCGCGGTCAGCGGCAGCTCGCCCAGTAGGGTGTTTTTGCGGTCGGTGACGAACAGTTTATCGGTGGCGTCGGGAATGGTTTTGCGCATGCGCAAAAAGCGGTGCACTGCGCCGAGCGTGACGTCCGGCCGCACCGTCACCAGTTCGAAATCCATCATCCAGCCGACGCTGTCTTTGGCGTACTGGCTCATCTCGCGCACCTGGGCGCGCTGCTCCGGCTCCAGCGAGGTCAGCAACCGGCCCATCAGGTTACGCGGCAGGTATTGCGCCAGGTAGGCCTGTTCGTCGACGTCCAGCGTTTTGATCGCTTTGAGCAGATCCTTGTCGCTCATTTCCTCGATCAGGCTGTCCCAGACCGGCTCGGCAACCTCCACCAGCGTCTGACCGCGCTTGCTGTTGCCCACCAGCCGCCACAGCGCCATTCGTTCGTCCTGCGGCAGCGCTTCCAGCAGGTCCGCCAGGTCGGCGGCGTGCATATCGTCCAACAGGCCGGTGATTTCCGCCGTCTGGTTCAGCAGTTCGCTTTGGCTGAGGGCGTGTTCATCCCCGGGTCGGCCGAGGATGCCGTCGACCAATTCCTTATTGTTCAACAGCAGAGTGAGAATGCGCTGGCGATGTTCAGCGACTTTTTTGACGTTATGGGTTGCGGCTGACATGGTGTTCCTTAACGGGCGCTCGGCGTTCCTGACGCAGGCTCATTAAAAGATAGAGCATAGCGAGTGCCGGAGTCATTTTTATGAAATGGACGGGGCGCGGCGGTTATTCAGAGGAGGCGTCCTGTTGCGGCGCGCTGACTTCGGCGGCGTTTTGCGCAGCGGCCTGCTTTTTTTCCTGATGGTGCGGCACCGCCACCACGGCGGCGTACAGCAGTCGGCCGACTAAAATGATAAAGCTGATAAACAACACTATCTTCGTCATCTGTCCGGTGGTTTTCTTGCGCATATATCACCCGGTATGCCGGTGTCCTGTGTTATTCGCTCGGGAATTTGTAACCGGATTTTAGGCGCTGATGACAAAAGTTGTCCATTTTTTTCCGGCGCGCGGCGTGGCGCATTAGGGTTTCGTTTAGGTTGACGGGGCAGTGGCGGAAAGAAAAACCCCCTGTTTGGCAGGGGGCGGGGGATCAGGCGGAGCGCTGTTCGTCTTGCGAGCCTTCTTCGTCGATCAGCAGCTTCCAGCCGACGACGTCGTTCCAGTAGGCCTGTTCGCGTTCGAAGTCCAGCTGCACCAGGTTATTCTGCGCCAGGTAGCCGGCCGGGAAGCGCAGCGTCCAGTGGTTGTCGTCGGTGCTCAGGCGCAGCGTTTCCGGCGTGGTGGTCGACTGACGCTGGTTGTTGAGCAGGGTGCTTAGACGCAGCAGCTGGATCAGCGGCAGGTAGTGTTTCTTCTTGAACAGGTTGAGGCGCGGCAGTTCTTCCAGCTTGATCGCCTTGCGGTGGAAGCGCACCAGCGCCGCCAGCAGCAGCTGCTGTTCCTGGTTGAAGCCAGGCAGGTTGGAGTTTTGCAGAATGTAGGCTGAATGGCGATGCATGCCGCTGTGGTTGATGCTCAGCCCCACCTCGTGCAGCATGGCGGCCCATTTCAGCAGGGCCTCCAGCTGCGGTTGCGCCAGCTTGGTGTTTTGCGCCATCCACTGCGAGTAGAGCAGCTCGGTGGTTTCCAGCACCCGCTTGGCCTGTTCGCGATCGATGTTGTAGTGATCGGCGAGGCTTTTGGCGGTGCGGCTGCGGATGTCCTGGTGGCGGAAGCGGCCTTCCATTTCATACAGCACGCCTTCGCGCAGCGCGCCGTCAGACAGGCGCAGATCGCGGATCGCCAGCGCGTCGAACACGCCGCACAGGATAGCCAGCCCCGGCACGAACACCGATTGGCGATCTTCCGACAGCCCCGGCAGGCTCAGCGAGCTGAAGTTTTTGAACTGCAGCACCTGTTCGGTGAGCATTTCCAGGCGATCCAGAGTGATGAGACCGTCTTTTTCCCCCATCGCCACCAGCACTTCGTGGGCGGCCTTGATGGTGCCCGAGGCGCCCAGCGCATATTGCCAGCCCTGAATGCGGTACTGCCAGGCCAGCGTTTCCAGCTTCTGCGCCGCCGCCAGCCGCGCGCGGCGGAAGTTGTTTTTGCTGATCTCGCCGCCCGGGAAAAACAGCTGGGCGAAGCTGACGCAGCCCATGCGGCGGCTTTCCGCCAGCAGCGGCTCGAAGTCTTCGCCGATCACCAGCTCGGTGGAACCGCCGCCGATATCGATCACCAGTTTGCGGCCTTTCTCCGGCTGAGTATGCTCCACGCCCATGAAGATCAGACGCGCCTCTTCCTGGCCGGCGATGATTTCGATCGGGTAGGGGATCACTTTGGCGGCGCGCTTGAGGAACACTTCGGCGTTCACCGCCTGGCGCAGGGTGTGGGTACCGACGATGGTGACGTTATCCGCCGGGAAGCCCTGCAGCCGTTCGGCAAACAGCGCCAGGCAGGCCAGACCGCGTTCTATCGCCTCTTCACTGAGTACGTTGTTGCTGTCCAATCCGTCGGCGAGATGCACCCGTTGTTTTAAACGGCCCAATACCTGTAAGGCGCCGTTGACGACGCGGGCGATCACCATGTGGAAACTGTTCGACCCGAGGTCGATGGCGGCGATTTCCTGCGGTTTGTTCGTTGCAGTGTTTTTTAGCGGCATAGTTGCTGGCCTACTGTCCTGGTTGTTCCAGAGCTTTTAAGTACTCGTAAATAGCCACCTGGGCACGTACTTTGCGGCGGTTGCCGCGCGGCACGTACTGGTTGCTCAGTTCTTTATCCACATAGCGGGCTTTGACCGTATCGCTGAACAGGATCTCCAGAATGTCCAGAACGCGCTGTTTCAGCGCCGGATCCAGCAGCGATACCGCCACTTCGATACGGTAATCTATGTTGCGGGTCATCCAGTCGGCGGAGGACAGATACACCCGTTTGTCACCTTTATTGTCGAAAACGTAAACCCGATCGTGTTCCAAAAAGCGATCGACGATGCTGATCACCTGAATATTGTCGCTGATCCCCGGCAGATTGGGGATCAGGGAACACATGCCCCGCACCAGCAGGCGGATCTTCACGCCGGCGCCGGACGCGGTATATAACCGATCTACCAGCCCTTTATCCACCAGATTATTTATTTTCAACATAATGCCGGCCTGTTCTCCGGCCTGGGCGTTGGCGATTTCGTTGTCGATCAGCTCATACAGCTTCAGGCGCGAGTTTTGCGGCGACACCATCAGATTGTCGAAGGTGACTGGCCGGTAGGGGTTCTCGATAAAGTTGAACACCCGGCGTACCTCGTTGGTGATGCGTGCGTCGGCGGTCAGCAGCGAATAGTCGGTGTAGATGCGCGCGGTTTTTTCATTAAAGTTGCCGGTACCGATATGAGCATAGCGCACAATTTCATCGCCTTCACGGCGCGAAATCAGGAACAGTTTGGCGTGGATTTTCAGGCCCGGCGCGGAGAAGATCACGTGCACGCCGGCTTCGGTCAGGCGCTTCGCCCAGTGAATGTTGGCCTCTTCGTCGAAGCGCGCCTGCAGCTCGACCACCACCGTGACCTTTTTGCCGTTGTGCGCGGCGTGGATCATCGATTCGATGATGCGCGAATCTTTCGCCACCCGGTAGATGTTGATTTTGATCGCCAGCACGCTCGGATCGAACGACGCCTGGCGCAGCAATTCCAGCACGTGTTCGAAGGTGTGATACGGGTAGTAGAGCAGCACGTCTTTTTCGCGAATGGCGTCGAAGCCGTTGCGGAAACCGTCAAACCAGATGTGGCGCAGGCGCGGCAGCGGCTTGTTGACCAGATTGGCCTTGCCGACGTTCGGGAAGCTGATGAAATCTTTGAAATTGTGATAGCGGCCGCCGGCGATCACCGAATCGTAGTTGGAGATGCCCAGCTTGCCGCGCAGCAGCTCCACCATTTCGTTCGGCATGTCGCGCTGATACACGAAACGCACCGGCTCGGCGGTCAGGCGCTGTTTCAGGCTGGAGGACATCAGTTCCAGCAGGCTGGATTCCATTTCGGTGACCAGATCGTACTCCGCGTCGCGGGTCATTTTCATCGAGTAGGCGTTGAGCGCGTCGTAGTCAAAGAAGCCCTTGAAGATATCGTCCAGGCAGTAACGCAGAATGTTGTCCAGCAGGATCATCGGCTTGCGGCGGCGCGGCGCTTCCGGTGGCAGATTGACGAAACGCGGCACCTTGTCGGACGGGATCTCCAGCAGCGCATAGTCGATGCGCGCGCCGCGGATGATCTCCACCGCCAGGTAGGTGTAATCGTCTTTCAGGAACTGCACCAGGTTGGTGTCGTGGTTGATCAGGATCGGCGTGATGTGCTGGCGCAAATGCTGTTTGAAATATTGCCGCAGCCAGATTTGCTGGTTCTCGGACACCTGGCGTTCGTTGATCAGGAAGATCTGATTGCGCGCCATTTCCAGCAGCAGATCGTTGTACAGGCCATCGAATTCCTGATCGGTTTTCAGCACCTTGGCCTGGATCTTTTTCAGCAGGTGGCGCGAGGCGCCGGCGGAGCCTTGCTCTTCGCTGATCAGGATGCGCCGTTTGAGATCGGCGAAGCGGACTTTATAGAACTCGTCGAGGTTATTGGAGTAAATGCCCAGAAAACGCATACGTTCAATCAGGGGATTGCTCTTATCAGCGGCTTCCTGCAACACGCGTTCATTAAAGGATAACCAGCTTAGTTCTTTTTCGATGTAGAGCTTTTCCTGACCCATTGCCACTCCAGTTCAAATTTAGAATAGGATCCGGGACGCAGCGCCCGGATGCCGCTCTAGTGTCCTTCATCATTATTGCGAGAGATTGACAGGAAAGTCCAACATATCCATTGCGTTGGCGCGCGGCGTTTTTCGGCGGCAATAAATTTTCGCCGAGGCGGGACGCACAGCGGAATAATTGGCAGCACAAAACTAAGGTTAGCTGGCTTATTTTTGGCGTTATTAAGCGTCTTTTTGGTCATTTTTCAGCAATATATCAACGTCATATTGTCTGTTTGCAGTGTAAAAAACCTGGATTTGGGTGGGTAACTTTGTCATGCAAACGTCATAAAACTGACATAAGATGCCCGGTTATCTTACGGCGCAAGCCCGACCACATCAGCGACAGCGAGACACATGACACAGACGACGGCCAATCAACATCCCCGAGATCGCCTGCGCGGGCGCATCGACCGCGGCGTGCAGGCGGCAGTGACCGCCAGCGGGCTGATGGTGCTGATGACGTTGATGCTGATCTTCGTCTATTTGCTGTTTGCGGTGCTGCCGCTGTTCAAACCGGCCTCGCTCGGCCAGGCGCAGCCGCTGCCGATCGCGGCGTCGGCCCCGGCGCTGGCGCTGGGCATGGACGTGCAGCAGCGCGTCGGTTACCGCATCGACGCGCAGGGTTCGGGGCAATTTTATCGCCTGACGCCGCCCCCCAACGGCCAGCCCCAGGCGCCGCTGGCGCAGCAGACGCTGTTGGCCAAACCGGCGCTGCTCGCGCAGGCCGCCGGCGAGCGCGATCTGTTCGCGCTGGCACAGGCCGATGGCCGAGTGGTGGTGGCGCGCGCGGATTTCGCGACGGCGGAAAACGGCCGGCCGCAGTGGCTGTTCCCGCTCGGGCAGACGCCATTGGCGCTGGATCCGCAACGCAAGCCGCTGAAGCTGTTGGCGCTGGCGGATACGCATCGCGGGCAGTATTTGCTGGCCGGGGTGACCGACGATCGGCGCCTGGTGTTCGGCCGCTTCAGCCCGGATGGGCCGCCGCAGTTGAGCGAGCGCCCGCTGGAGCATGAGGGGCAGCAGCTGGTGCTGACGCCGGATGGCCGCCAGCTTTACCTGCTGACCGGCAACCGGCTGGCGCGTTATGAGATCGAAGGCGCGCAGCTGCAGCTGCGTGAAACGCGCACCCTTGGCGAACAGGCCCCGTATCAGATGACGGCGCTGCCCGGCGGCAGCGCGCTGCTGATCAAGGGCGCCGACGGCAATCTGCGCGAATGGTTCGAGGTGGAAACCGATCGGCGCTGGCGCCTGACGCCGGTGCAGCATTTCGACCATGGCGCCGACGGGCAAGAGCTGACGGTGGCCGAGCCTTACCGCCGGGTGTTCGCCACCCTGCGGCCCGATGGCGGCTTCTCGCTGTTCTCCACCATTCAGCCGCAGCCGCTGCTGAACACCCGTTTGGGCGCCGAGGTGCGGCAGATGGCGTTCGCGCCGCGCGGCGATGGCCTGCTGCTGGAGAGCGCGCAGGGCTGGCAGCGCTATGCGCTCGACAACCCGTATCCGGACGTCACCTGGCGTTCGCTGTGGGGCAAGGTGTGGTATGAGAACTACCCGCAGCCGGCCTATGTTTGGCAGTCCACCTCCGGCGAAGACAGCTACCAACCCAAATTCAGCCTGATGCCGGTGATCTTCGGCACCTTCAAGGCGGCGGCTTACGCGATGCTATTCGCCATTCCGCTGGCGCTGGCCGGCGCCATCTATACCGCTTACTTTATGACGCCGGGGCTGCGGCGGGTGATCAAACCGGCTATCGAAGTGATGGGCGCGCTGCCGACGGTGGTGATCGGGCTGGTGGCCGGCATTTGGCTGGCGCCGATCATCGAGCAGTATCTGTTGGCGGTACTGGCGTTGCCGCTGCTGTTGGCGGCGGCGGTGCTGCTGTGCGGCGCGCTGACCCATCGCTTTATGCCACGCTGCCGGCCGGGTGTCGATCTGCTGTTGCTGTTGCCGCTGCTGGCGTTGACGGTGTGCCTGGCCTTCAGTCTGGGGCCGCGGCTGGAGGTGGCGCTGTTCGGTGAGCCGCTGCATTTCTGGCTGGGGGATAATTATGACCAGCGCAATGCGCTGGTGGTGGGCGTGGCGATGGGCTTCGCGCTGGTGCCGATCATCTTCTCGCTGGCGGAAGACGCGCTGTTCAGCGTGCCGGCCACCCTGAGCCAGGGCTCGCTGGCGCTGGGCGCCACCCAATGGCAGACGGTGATCAAAGTGGTGCTGCCTTCCGCCAGCGCCGGCATTTTCTCCGCGCTGATGATCGGCTTTGGCCGCGCGGTGGGCGAAACCATGATCGTCCTGATGGCCACCGGCAACACGCCGATTATCGACGGCAGCCTGTTCCAGGGGCTGCGGGCGCTGGCGGCCAATATCGCCATCGAGATGCCGGAGGCGGTCTCCGGCAGCAGCCATTACCGTGTGCTGTTCCTGACCGCGCTGGTGCTGTTTGTCTTCACCTTCGTGTTCAACACGCTGGCGGAGGCGGTGCGCCTGCGGCTGCGCAAGCGCTATACGCCGAATCAGGAGGCGCCATGAAGAACTGGGTGAAGAGCGGGTCGCCGTGGGTATGGCTGACCGCCGGTTCGGTCGCCGTCAGTTTGCTGGCGCTGATC
Source organism: Serratia nevei (assembly GCF_024160145.1). GTDB lineage: Bacteria > Pseudomonadota > Gammaproteobacteria > Enterobacterales > Enterobacteriaceae > Serratia > Serratia nevei_A. Next base: position 3,981 of record NZ_JAMYWQ010000026.1, on the reverse strand, counting down.
GGCATTCTGTTGCTGCTGGCCGGGCAGGGAATGCGCTATTTCTGGCCGAGCCCGGTCTACCAGTTCGAACTGAATCAGAACGGCGCCGGGCCGGTGACGGTGATCGGCGAGCTGTACCAGCAGCAAAGCATTTCGCGCCGCCAGCTGACGGAGGCGGGCGTGACGCCGCCGGGTGAGGCGCAAAGCGTCGAACGCTATCTGATCAAGGTCGGCAACCGCGAGCGCGAGGGGCAGGATTTTCGCACGCTGCTGGCCAGCGACATCCGCAGCCAAAGCACGCCGCGCAGCCTGCTGGTGCTGGAGCGCGACAGCCACGGCACCGCCTACGGCTATCTGGCGGGGCTACTGGAGGACGGCCAACCGCTGACCGGCCGTAATCTGGGGCAGGCGTTGCAGCAGCGGCTGCCGCAAATCGCCGCGCTCTCGCGCCAGGCGCACGACATTCAATTCCGCGATATGGCGCGCATCAATCAGCAATTTGACGCGCTGCGGCTGCGGGAAAAGCGCCTGCAGCGCGACGATCAGCTGGACGCCCGTGCGCAGGACGCCATCAAGGCCGAGCGGCTGGAGTTGCAGCGGCAGTACCAGCTGCTTTCCGAACGCCTGGCGGGGCTGAACCGCGATCGCCAGCGCGATGCGCTGCTGCTGCGTGACATGCAGGGCCAGACCCTGACCATTCCGCTCAGCCAGGTGCGCGATGCCTGGTACCCGAACGCCATGAACACCACCGAGAAGCTGGCGCACTGGGGCGAGCAGGTGAAGAAGTTCCTCACCGACAGCCCGCGTGAGGCGAACACCGAAGGCGGGGTGTTCCCGGCCATTTTTGGCACGGTGTTGATGGTGATCCTGATGTCGATCGTGGTGATGCCGTTTGGCGTGATTGCGGCGGTATATCTGCACGAGTATGCCGGCAACAATCTGCTGACGCGGGTGATCCGCATCGCGGTGGTCAACTTGGCCGGCGTACCCTCGATCGTCTACGGCGTCTTCGGCCTCGGCTTTTTCGTTTATATGATAGGCGGCACGCTCGACCAGCTGTTCTATCCTGAATCCTTGCCCAACCCGACCTTCGGCACGCCCGGCGTGCTGTGGGCGGCGCTGACGCTGGCGCTGCTGACGCTGCCGGTGGTGATCGTCGCCACCGAGGAAGGGCTGTCGCGCATTCCCACTTCGCTGCGGCAGGGCTCGATGGCGCTGGGCGCCAGCCGGGCCGAGACGCTGTGGCGCATCGTGCTGCCGATGGCGGCGCCGGCGATGATGACCGGCCTGATTCTGGCGGTGGCGCGCGCCGCCGGGGAGACTGCGCCGCTGATGCTGGTGGGGGTAGTGAAATCGGTGCCGGTGCTGCCGGTGGACGAGATTTTCCCGTATCTGCACCTGGAGCGGAAGTTTATGCATTTGAGCTTCCAGATCTACGATATGGCATTCCAGAGCCCGAGCGTAGAGGCGGCGCGGCCGCTGGTGTTCGCCACCGCCTTCCTGCTGGTGACGATCGTGGTGAGTTTGAATCTGGCGGCGATGGGTATTCGCCATTCGTTGAGGGAGCGGTATCGAGCATGGTCGCAGTAACAATGACGCTATTTTTGGGGAGCGCGTAATGGGTTTGATGACGCCAGGCAGTTTGCCCCGGCTGGATGTCCAGCATCTCGACGATGAACAGACCGCGCTGGCGGTCAACGGCCTGAACCTGTTTTATGGCGACAAACAGGTGCTGCACGACATTTCGCTGCGCATTCCGAAACACCGGGTGACGGCCCTGATCGGCCCTTCGGGCTGCGGTAAGTCGACGCTGCTGCGCTGTTTCAACCGCATGAACGATCTGGTGGACAACTGCCGCATCGAGGGCGATCTGCAGCTGAACGGCGCGGCGATCTCCGGCGCACAGATCGACGTGGCGGCGCTGCGGCGGCGGGTGGGCATGGTGTTCCAGCGGCCGAACCCGTTCCCGAAATCGATCTATGAAAACGTGGTGTACGGCCTGCGGCTGCAGGGCGTGCGCGACCGGCGTTTGCTGGATGAAGCGGTGGAGCGTTCGCTGCGCGCCGCCGCGCTGTGGCATGAGGTGAAGGACCGGCTGCGCGAAAATGCGTTCCGCTTGTCCAGCGGCCAGCAGCAGCGCCTGGTGATCGCGCGCGCCATCGCCATCGAGCCGGAGGTGTTGCTGCTCGACGAGCCGACCTCGGCGTTGGATCCGATCTCCACGCTGACCATCGAAGAGCTGATTTCCGCGCTGAAACAGCGTTACAGCGTGCTGCTGGTGACGCACAACATGCAGCAGGCGGCGCGCGTCTCCGACTACACCGCCTTTATTCATCAGGGCCGGCTGGTGGAGTACAACGACACCGACGCCATTTTCACCTCGCCGCGCCAGCGCCGCACCGAAGACTATATTACCGGGCGGTATGGGTGAGGGATGAGCGACGGAGGTTTTCGCTCCGTCGACTGGAATGGCCGCTGCAGTCGGCCAGTTTCTGCTGTTTTATTTTACCCGCGTATTAAGCGGGCATGAATTAAGGCATCGCATAAGTCTGATTGTCGGCGAGTTTGTTCTATTCATTTTTCATCATGCGGAATTCTATCAATTATTTGCAATTTATTATCAACCACAATTATTTCTTCGGTGATTATCAACGTAATTGCTCATGTCGGGAATGGCTGCGGCTGGTTTGAAATGACTAATCCTTAATGCGCACGGCCTTTAGTCGAAACCCGCAGCACCACCCCCACCAACAGCAACGCAGCCCCCGAGGCATAGAGCGGGAACCAACGTGTCCACCAAAGCGGAGAAAACAGCGGGGCGCTATTGGGATCTGCGGAGGCGTAGCCGCTATAGGTATTCAGGCCGGCGGCGATGGCGAGCATTGCCAGTCCGATAAAAAGAAGTAGGTTTGAAACGGTCGTCATGTCAATTTTCCTTTGTAGAGGCAGAGGTTGAGTATTATTGCCATTAATTATTTTTTGATTAATTATTCAGGCTAAATATTGTTATCTTTCCTTATTGCGTCATTTGTGGCGATAAATAGCATTCCTGCATACTAGCGCGTTATTCACCAATAAAAAACCCGCCCATGCGGGTTTTCTCGCTAAGCGTTACTTCACCCGCGGTTTATCGCCCGGCGTTTTGAACTTCGCCAGATATTGCGGCTGGAAGATGCACATGCGCAGCACGGTGCGGTATTCGCCGTTGACGAAGAACTCGTCGATCAGCTCGCCTTCCACGTTGAAGCCCAGCTTGCTGTAGATGTGGATCGCCTTCGGGTTCTCCTTGTCGACGATCAGGTACAGCTTGTACAGGTTTAACACCGAGAAGCCGTAGTCCATCGCCAAGCGGGCGGCGGTGCTGGCGTAGCCTTTGCCCTGGTGGGCGGGATCGATGATGATCTGGAACTCAGCGCGGCGGTGGATGTGATCGATCTCTACCAGCTCCACCAGGCCGACCTTGGCGCCTTCGTGCTCGATGATAAAACGGCGCTCGCTCTGATCGTGGATGTGTTTGTCGTAGAGATCGGAAAGTTCGACAAAGGCTTCGTAGGGTTCTTCAAACCAATAACGCATAACGCTGGCGTTGTTGTCCATCTGGTGGACGAACGCCAAATCGTCCCGTTCCAATGGGCGTAACCTGACGCTGGCAGTGCTGGACATGTGGGCTCCTGTGTGCCGTAAAATTCTCCGAATTATAACGCCAGCGGATGAGTTGCGGCGAAAAAAAAACGGCGCCGCATGGGCACCGTTTAGGCAAGGTTCAGACTTCAGACAGTGCAGATATCACCTGGCCGGGCGATACTTTTGGCCTCGTGTGGCGATGGGGTCTGCAATAAGATTTGTTCGGCGATTTCCGCCGATACCTTTTTAATTGTTAGTACCGATGTAAAAATGACCCACATGCCAATGTAATTCGGACCCACCTGGGGTAAAACTGGCAGTTTTAAGCGAGCTGCCGATGCTAACATTGGAGTTAAGAGTGGAGATTGCTGTTCTTCT
>NZ_JAMYWQ010000127.1 GCF_024160145.1 Serratia nevei | reverse complement strand
AGAACAGCAATCTCCACTCTTAACTCCAATGTTAGCATCGGCAGCTCGCTTAAAACTGCCAGTTTTACCCCAGGTGGGTCCGAATTACATTGGCATGTGGGTCATTTTTACATCGGTACTAACAAAGTTGAGAGCCTTGATGCAGGAGAACGATGCCAGAGCGCGTCGGAAAGGGCAAAAATCGTCACGGCATTGAGGCAGAAACACGGACTGGGCCTGTTAGTGCAGGTCAGCGCCTTGCCCCGCAGCACCTATTATTATTGCTGCAAAAACAGCAAGAGGCCGGACAAATACCGGGAGATGAAACAGCGGGTAGAGGCCATCTTCCACGCCCATAAAGGCCGTTACGGCTATCGCCGCGTGGCCTGTGTTCTGCGTAAGGAAGGGCATCGGTTAAATCATAAAACCGTCCGGAAGCTGATGACGGCGCTGCAGTTGAAGTCACCAGTACGCAGTAAGAAGTACCGGTCTTATAAGG
>NZ_JAMYWQ010000126.1 GCF_024160145.1 Serratia nevei | reverse complement strand
TAATGCTGGTCACTTAAGGGTGACCAGCAACTTTTTTATCTGGATATTTCCTGCTTCTGGCCCGGAGTTCTCTAGGATAACTTCGCTCTCTGCGCCCTGGTAGTACCAGCCATTTCGCCTGTTCATACAACGTTCTGAGTTCTCCCGGCATCTTGCCCGGGGAGCACCAGGGTAACGTGATTAACAGCCGCGTGATTTCGCTTAGCGCACCACTAAAACTCAGTTGATAAGGCAGGTAATCGCCTTTCAGATGACTCGCCATGTTCACCATCTGATATCTCACCAGGTTGTACGTCAGTAAGACCCCCCACAGTTCCTGCCTCACCAGTTCCGGTAACCGACTTCTCAGCGTCCAACGGCTGTCCAGCATCCCTTGTTTCACTTCCCGGTAACCCAGCTCTATTTCCCATCGGTTTCTATATAACTCGCTGATATCGTTACCAGGGTAGCGGAAGGGGTCCGCCAGC
>NZ_JAMYWQ010000125.1 GCF_024160145.1 Serratia nevei | reverse complement strand
CCTACGGGGGGCAGCAGTGAGGAATATTGGTCAATGGGCGCAAGCCTGAACCAGCCATGCCGCGTGCAGGATGACGGTCCTATGGATTGTAAACTGCTTTTGTACAGGAAGAAACACTGGTTCGTGAACCAGCTTGACGGTACTGTAAGAATAAGGATCGGCTAACTCCGTGCCAGCAGCCGCGGTAATACGGAGGATCCTAGCGTTATCCGGATTTATTGGGTTTAAAGGGAGCGTAGGCGGGCGCTTAAGTCAGCTGTGAAAGTTTGGGGCTCAACCTTAAAATTGCAGTTGATACTGGGTGCCTTGAGTGCGGTATAGGCAGGCGGAATTCGTGGTGTAGCGGTGAAATGCTTAGATATCACGAAGAACTCCGATTGCGAAGGCAGCTTGCTGGAGCGTAACTGACGCTGATGCTCGAAAGTGTGGGTATCAAACAGGATTAGAAACCCTAGTAGTCCCAGTTAA
>NZ_JAMYWQ010000025.1 GCF_024160145.1 Serratia nevei | reverse complement strand
GTTGTGGTTGAGGTAGTCACGCCACAGGACTTCGGCGATGTCCGCCATGCCCATAGGGGCACCCGGGTGGCCGGAATTGGCTTTTTGTACGGCGTCCATGCTGAGTGCGCGGATGGCGTTGGCAAGCTCTTTACGAGAGGACATGTTTTACTCCAGGTCGGATAAAAAAAGCAGTCAAGTTCCCTATTTTCTCAGACTCCACATCACAACGGCAATCCCTAATGCCAAATGAGAGCGAGTTCACCACTTATTAGCACGATTGGGCGCTTTTTCGGAATAACACTATTCTCGCCCCGTCTGACGTACACTAGGCTCTTGCGGCAAGATTTCTTCCAGGCAAAATGATTCTTTTACCTTGTTACCTTCACAGGACGATGGCGTTATGAAGATCCGTACCTCTTTGATTGCGTTGGGCATTGCCACCTTGGCAACCGGCTGTCAAAACCTGAATACCGAAACCTTGATGCAGTCCGGCGCGCAGGCCCTCCAGGCGGCCACCCTGAGCAACAACGACGTTAAAGCCCTGAGTGATAAATCCTGCGCCGAGATGGACAGCAAGGCACAAATCGCGCCAGCCGACAGCACCTACGCCAAGCGCCTCAACAAGATCGCCGCGGCGCTGGGCGATAACATCAACGGCACCCCGGCCAACTACAAGGTCTACCTGACCAAAGACGTCAACGCCTGGGCGATGGCCAACGGCTGTATCCGCGTCTACAGCGGCCTGATGGACATGATGAACGACAACGAAGTGGAAGGCGTACTGGGCCATGAAATGGGCCACGTGGCGCTGGGCCACACCCGCAAGGCGATGCAGGTGGCTTACGGCACCGTGGCGCTGCGCACCGCAGCGTCCTCCGCCGGCGGCGTCATCGGCTCGCTGTCGCAGTCGCAGCTGGCGGACATCGGCGAGAAGCTGATCAGCGCCCAGTTCTCGCAGAAACAGGAAAGCGAAGCGGATGATTACTCGTTCGATCTGCTGAAAAAGCGCGGCATCGATCCGAACGGCCTGGCCACCAGCTTCGAGAAGCTGGCCCAGATGGAAGCCGGCCGCCAGAGCAGCCTGTTCGACGACCACCCTTCTTCCCAAGCGCGCGCGCAGCACATTCGCGATCGCATCGCGGCAGAGAAATAACCACGAAAACGCCCGGCAAGCGCCGGGCGTTATTTTATCGTCTCAATACAGCGTTTTCTGCGGCGGCCCGGCGAAGGTCAGCGGCCCGACCTGCTTCATGTCCACCTCGACCACCGCTGGCCCCGGGTAGTTGATCGCTTCGGCCAATACGCCGTTGAACTGCGCCGCCGCGTCCACCTTCCAGGCTTTCAGCCCCATCGCTTCGGCAATTTGAGTGAAGGCCGGCGTATGCAGCTCGTTGTAATACTGGCGCCCGGCGAAGTACTTGTCCTGAATGCCGCGCATCACGCCATAACCGCCGTCGTTCATGATCAGCAGGGTGATATTCACCTGTTCCTGCGCCATGGTCGCCAGCTCGCCCAGCCCCAGCGCCAGACCGCCGTCGCCCACCAGCCCCACCACTTTGCGCTGCGGGTTGGCGATCGCGGTGCCGATCGCCATCGGCAGCCCCATGCCGATGGCGCCGGCCAGCGAGTGAATGTTGCACAGCGGCGAGATCGCCCGGAACAGCCGGCTACCCCAGACGCTGCCGGAAACGGTGATATCGCGCACCAGCAACCCGTCCTGCGGCAGCGCGGCGTCGATGGCGTCGTTGAGTTTGGCGTATTCGCCGGACTGCTGGCGCAGCGCGCTCTCCGCCAGCCGCACCGCCCCGGCGATCTCGGCATCCCACTCGGCGTTGACCTTTTCGCCGGGGGCCAGCCGCGCCGCCAGCGCCGCCAGCAGCGCCGCACAGTCGCCGTTGATCTGCTCATCGGCCAGGTAGTTGCGGTTGGCCGCCGCCGGATCGATGTCAATCTGCACCAGCGGGCGCGGCAGCGGCAGCGTCCAGGTGCGGGTTTCATTACTGCGCAGGCGCGAACCGGCCACCAGCGTCAGGTCGCACTGCGTCAGGATCGCTTCGATGCTCGGTGAGTTATGGAACGCCCGCAGGCTGCGCGGGTGGCTATCCGGCAGAATGCCGCGCCCGTGGGTGCTGGAGATCACCGCCACGCCGGCGTCCGCCAGCTTGCGCACCGCGTCGCCGCAGGCCAAGGCGCCGCCGCCCAACCACAGCAGCGGACGCCTGGCCTGCTTCAGCCGCTGATGCAGCCGCTCCACCGCCGCGGCATCCGCCTGCGGCAGCGGCGCCGGCGCCAACGGCTCGGTCAGCACCGAACGGGAAACCAGGCTGCTTTGAATATCGATCGGGATCTCGACCGCCACCGGGCCGCAGGGCACGGTTTGCGCGTCCAGGATTGCCCGCTGGATCACCGCCACCGCCTGCTCGGGCGAATTGACCCGGTAAGCGCGCTTGGCGCAGGCGCGCAGGAAGCCGAGCTGATCGCGGGTTTCATGAATAAAACCGGCGTCGGCGTCCAGATAGGCTTTCTCCACCTGGCCGGTGATATGCAGCAGCGGCGTGTTGGCGTTGAGCGCCTCAATCATCGCCCCCACCGCGTTGCCGGCGCCGGCGCCGGTGCTGGTCAAGGCTACGCCCAGGCCGGAGAAACGCCCGTGCGCGTCGGCCATGGTGACCGCACCCGCTTCGCCGCGCGCCGGCACGAAGCGAATTTTATCGCGCTGCCCCACCGCATCGGCGATCGGCAGATTATGAATCGAAATGATGCCGTACATCGCCGACACCGCGTACTGTTCCAGAGTCCGGGCTATCGCCTCGCCAACCGTGATTTTATCGCTCATCATCTGCCTTCTTAGGGTATTCGTTATTAGGGTTATGCGTAGAGGTGTCGGCCTAGTCGCTCCAGCGGTTCACCTGATGGCTCAGCGCCAGATACACGCTTTTCTGCTGCATGTAGGCCTTGATGCCGTTCAGGCCCTTTTCGCGGCCCAGCCCGCTTTCCTTGAAGCCGCCGAACGGCGTGGAAATCGAGAACGTTTTGTAGGTATTGACCCAGACGGTGCCGGTTTCCAGCCGCTCCGCCAGCGCCATCGCGCGCGGAAAATCGCGGCTCCAGATGCCGGCCGCCAGGCCGTACACCGAGTCGTTGGCCTGTTCAGTCAGCTGTTGCTCGTCGTCGAACGGCAGCGCCACCAGCACCGGGCCGAAGATCTCTTCCTGGCAAACGCGGGCGTCGTTGTTCAAACCTTCGATAATGGTCGGCAGGTAATAGCTGCCGCTCGCCAGTTGCGGATCGGCCGGTGCTTCGCCGCCGATGATCACCCGGCCGCCCTCCTGCCGCGCCAGCGCCACGTAGTTCGCCACGCTTTGCCGATGTTTGGCGCTGATCAGCGGGCCGAGATGCACGCCCGGCACCAGCGGGTTGCCGATGCGCAGCCCCGCCGTCAGTTCGGTCAAGCGCGCCAGCAGCGGCTGATACAGCGAACGGTGCACGAACAGCCGCGAACCGGCGATGCACGCCTGGCCGGCGGAGCTGAAAATGCCGTAGCAGATGCCGCGCGCCGCCTGCTCCAGATCGGCGTCCTCCAGCACGATGGTCGGCGATTTGCCGCCCAACTCCAGCGAGGTGGGGATCAGCTTGTCGGCGGCGATGTGCGCCAAATGGCGCCCGGTGCTGGTGCCGCCGGTAAAGGCGATCTTTTTCACCAGCGGATGGCGCGCCAACGCCTCGCCGATCACCGAACCTTTGCCCGGCAACACGCTGAGCAGCCCGGCCGGCAGGCCCGCCTGTTCGAACAGCTCGGCCAGCTTCAGCGCCATCAGCGGCGTGGCTTCGGCCGGTTTGAGCACCACCGCGTTGCCCGCCGCCAGCGCCGGCGCCACCTTCTGCATTTCGCTGGCGATCGGCGAGTTCCACGGCGTAATGGCGGCGATCACCCCCATCGGTTGATACTGGCTGAGGGTCATCACTTCGGCGCTGCGCGGGGTCGGCAGCTCGCCTTCCAACACCTCGCAGGCGGCCGCGAAGTAGCGCGCGGTCGCCGCCGCGCTGGCCACCAGTCCCCGGGTTTCCGCCAGCGGCTTGCCGTTGTCGCGGGTCTGCAGCTCGGCCAGCTGTTCCTGCTGCGCCAGGATCAGGTTGCTGACGCGGTAGAGGATCGAGGCGCGTTGATGCGGCACCAGCCCACGCCATTCCGGCGCGCGCCAGGCGCGCTCCGCCGCGTCTACCGCCTCGTTCACGTCCTCGACGTTAGCGGCGCGCAGCCGCGCGTTGACGCTGCCGTCGGCCGGGAATACCGAAGCCATCTCTTCGCCACGCCCTTCACGCCAGCGCCCGGCAACAAAAATATTCAATCGTTCCATGCTCCGCTCCTGCCGTTCAGGCAATAAAACCGCCGTCCACCAGACGGCGGCAGGCTTGTACCGCGCTCAGCGCCGCCAGGGTTGATGTTTTGGGATTGCTCGCCAGCGGGGTGCCGCTCAGCTCAATGTGAAACTCGCCAAAATCACCGCGCACCTGCAGGCGATGGGTATTGTGCCGGGTGGCGGGATCGACCTGCAGGCACACCCGGGTGGCGTCCATCCCCAGGCCGTTGAGCGCAATGGTGGCCGCCACGTTGGCATTGGCCGGGAACAAACGCGCCGCTTCACGCGCCGACCCTTCAAAAAACACCTGCGCTTCGCTCACCGCATCGAGGTCGATCAGTTGCTCCGCCGGGCTGCCGCGCCAGCTGGCCGGACTTTTGCTGGCCTGATAGGTCACGCTCTCCAGCCCGCCTTCGCGCGCTGACGCCAGCCCGTCCATCCCCGCCACCGCGCCGGACAACACGATCAGCTGCCCGTGATGGCGGCGGCAAACCTGCTGCAGCCGCTGTTGCAATGCGGCGTCCGCCAGCGCGCCGGTCGAGATCAGCGCCAGCGGCCAGCCGCACTGCAGCACCGCCTCGCCGAACTCCGCCACCGCCTGCTGGCTGGCGCACTCCAGCACCAGATCCGGCCGCTGCAAACACTGCTCGGGATGAGTCAGCGCCTGCACCCGCCCGCCAGAGGCCTCCACGATCGCCGCATGATGAGCCGCGCGCGCCAGGATCCAACCGACCTCCACGCCTTCCGGCAAACGGGCGATCACTTCTTTCGCCATCGCACCGTAGCCAATCATCATGATCTTCTTCATCTTTATCGGCCCCTGCTACACATGGCGGTTAAAGCCGCCGGATACGTCCAGCGCCGCCCCGGTGGTAAAGGAAGCCAGCGGCGAAGCGAGGAACAGCAGCGCCTGTGCCGGCTCCTGCGGCTTGCCGAGGCGCTTCATCGGGATGCCGCGCCGTTCGGCGATCGCCGCCGTCCACTGCTCCCAGCTTTGATCTTTATCGCTGCGCTCGTCGAAACGGCGGCGCCATTGGCCCGACTCCACTATCCCCAGCAAGATCGAGTTAACGCGAATGCCTTTGCCCACCAGCTCTTTCGACAGCGTCAGCGTCATGTTGAGCAGCGCGGCGCGCGCCGCCGAGGTGGCGATCATGTGTTCTTCCGGCTGCAGCGCCAGCAGCGAGTTCACGCAAGTGATAGATGCGATCGCCGATCGTTCCAGCGCCGGTAAAAACGCCTGCACCGGGTTGATCACGCCGAACAGCTTCAGCTCGGCCTCATGCAGCCAGGCTTCGCGCGGCGTTTGGTCAAAATGGGCGACGAAGCCCTGACCGGCGTTGTTGATCAGCAGATCCACGCCGCCGAAATGTGCCGTCACCTGGTCAGCGAACTGCGCCACCTGCTGCGCGTCCAGCACGTCGCAGCGCAGCGCCAGGATCTCCGCCTGCGGAAACTCCGCACGCAGGCTGGCTGCTGCGCCGGCCAGTTTGTCCGGATCGCGGCCGCAGAACGCCACCTTCGCTCCTTCGGCCAGCAGCAGCTTCAGGGTTTCGAAACCGATGCCCGACGAGCCGCCGGTCACCACCGCCACCCGATTCTCAAGCTGAAAATTCATCGTTGGATTGCTCCCGTAAAGTCCCGCAGATAGCGGTTGAAACACGCCGGCGCGTCGAGGTAGCTGGCATGGCCGGCGGCGGCGATCAAACGCAGCGTCGCGTCCTGCTCACGCGCCAGCTCGGCCGCCTTCTCCGGCGGCGTAATGCGATCCTGGTCACCGCACCACACTTCCAGCGGGCCGCGATAGCGCGCCAGATAGCGGCCGATATCGTCGTTGGCCAGCATCCAGGCGGCACTCAGAAAACCGTCGGGATCGAGCTGCTGCATGCCGTTGCGCACCCAGGCGATATCCTGCGGATCCGCCCCTTCACGCAGCAAGGCCGCCGCCCGCTGCTCGCCGTAGCCCACCGGCCCCAGCGTCTCTATCATCTGTTGGCGTTGGCCGTACACCTGCCGACGTTTTTCCTCCGGCTCCGTGGCATAGCCCTGCGCCGGATCCGCCAACACCAATCCACATAACCCGTCCGGATAGCCGGCGGCATAGGCGCTGCCGATCAGCGCCCCCAGCGAATGGCCGACGATCAGCGGCTGCACCAGCTGCAGCTCATCAATCAGCGCCGCCAACGCCGCCGCATAACCGGCGGCATCGGCCTGAGGATCCGCCAACGGCAGGCTACCGCCGTAGCCCGGCGCGTCCCACGCCAACAGACGGTGGCCGTCCGTCAGGCCGCTATCGTTGAGCTGCTTGATCCACGAGGCCGATCCGGAGCTGATGCCGTGCAGCAACACCACCGGCCGCCCCTGCCCGGCCTCGCGCCAGCTCAGGGTGTACGCCCCGCAGCGCGCCCGTTGGCGTTGCGCCAGGCCGTTCATCAGTTGCGCTTCACTTTGGACAGCGGGTGATCCGCCGGATAGGTCGGGATCTCCGGCTTGGCGGTGCCGAGCATCACGCACATCAGCGCCTCTTCCTCGCCGTGGTTGAACAGGCCGCGATACACCCCCGCCGGCACCGAGATCAGATCGCGCTCTTTCAGCCGGGTTTCGTAATACTCTTCCCCATCCTGAATCATCAACGTGATGCTGCCCTTCAGCATGAAGAACACTTCTTCCACGTCGTCGTGCAGGTGCAGCGGGCCCTCGCACTTCGACGGCAGCACCATGGTGGAGAAGGTGAAATTGCCCGCCGGAATAGTGTTGGCGTCGCTGGCCACGCCGGTAGCGCCGGTACCGATGTAGCGCATCTGCGCACGGCGGTATTTCGGGTCAAAGTCGGCCTGGAACTTCAGCGCGTTCCAGTCGTACTTACGGCCTTCGAAACGGGCGATGCGCGACTCCACCCAATTTTCCATCGACAAATCCTGCGGCTTGACGCCGGCTTTGTTCTCAACCTGAGACATGTTGTCACTCCTCTGTTGAATCGATTGATTAATCAGTACTTTCTCAGCAACGGCAGCAGAATGAGGCAGCCGGCGAAAGCCATCACCACCAGGAACAGCAGGCCGTTATCCATATTGCCGGTGGCGGCGATCAACGCCCCCATCAGCACCGGCGCCAGCGCGCCGGCAAAATTGCCCAACCCGTTGAAGATACCGCCGGCGGTAGCGCTGACCTTGCTGCTGGTCGCCTTCGCCAACAGCGCGAAAATATTCGGCGCGCCGGCGCCCCACATAAAGGTGCTGAAGGCCATGGCGGCGATCACGCTGTAGGTGCCCTGCAGGTGCAGCACCACCGCCAGACCGAGGCCGGCGCCGCACAGCGACAGGAAGCAGGCCAGCGCGCGCCGATCCAGCTTGTCCGACAGCCAGGCGCCCAGCACTTCGCCGAGCAGCATGGCGATGAACGGCAGCGAAGAGAGGTAACCGGCATGCTCCAGATGAATGCCTTTCCCCTTGATCAGGTAGCTCGGCAACCAGCCGTTCATGCCCCACAGGTAGGTCAGGAAGGCGATGTTGAACAGGCAGATCATCCAAAAGTGCGGGCTGCGCAATAGCTCGCGGCGATGCTGTTGGCGTTCGGACACCGCCGGCCTGGTTGCCACCGCCGGACGTGCAACGTTCAGGTGGCGCATGCCGAACAGCACCAGCAACATCACCGGCAACGTCAGAAACGCCATAAAGAAGAAGGTGGCCTGCCAGTCGAAGGTATTGAGGATGTACAGGGTGACCGGGAAGCCAAGCGCGGCACCCAGCGGCGTGCCGAGCAGCCACAGCATGGTGGCGCGCGCCTGCAGCTGCGGCGGGAAGGCCTGACGAATAATGGCGTAGGCCATCGGTAACAGCGGCCCTTCGGCGATGCCGAGCAGAATGCGCAGCGTCATCATGGCGTGATAGGAACGCACCAGCCCCATCAACACCATCAGTACGCCCCACACCACCATCATGCCAATCAATACTTTGACCGGATTAAGCCGATCGCCGATGCCGCTGAGCAGCATCGAGGAAATGCCGTAGGAGAACAGAAAGGCGCTCATCAGCAAGCCCAGCCGCGCCGGATCAAAACCGATGCCCAACGCCTGCTGAAACTCGGCGTCGGAAAACAGCGCCGCGATGCTGATCTTGTCGAAAAACGCCAGCAGCACGCAGGCAAACAGCGCGATTGGCACCAACCAGCGCACCCGCTGCTGCGGATTTTCGGCAACGGCTTCCCCCGCCCGTCCAGCGCGGGCGTCAATGTCTTGCGTAGTCATAAAACGCTCCCGAGGTTCGGGCGTTATTTCAACGCCATCAAAGAAAACTCCGCATCCGCCAACTGCTGCGGATCCAGCACCCGGCCGCTCGCCAGCCAACGCTTGCCGAGCTTGATGGTGCGCGCATCGTTGAACGCCACCATCTGCACCAGCTGCCGATCGACGTTCAGCGTGAAGAACACCTGCGACTGCGGTGTGCGGCGCACCACATGGTGCACGCCGCCGCTCGGCACGCCGAGGATCTGGATATTGGCGTCGTATTGATCCGACCAGAGCCAGGCCACGTCGTCATACGGGGCGGCGCAGGCGTCGAGCATCGCGCAGGCGGTGCTGATAGCCTGATTTTGCGCGTAGGCCCAGGACTGCAGGCACAGGCCGAGCGTCGGGTGACGCGCCACGTCGCCGGCGGCGAAGATCGCCGGATGGCTGGTGCGCCCCTGGCCGTCGACCACGATGCCGGACTCGATCGCCAGCCCGGCGCTGCGCGCCAGTTCGAGATTCAGCTCGACGCCGATCCCTACCACCACCAGATCGAAGGCCTGCGGATCGCTGACTTCGCTGCCGATCCAGGCGGCACCGTCGCGATCTTCCAGCGAGATCTCGCCGCAGCCGCACAGCACCGTGACGCCCTGCTGGCGATGCAGTTCGAGCAACGCCTGTGACACGTCGGCGCCGACGCTGCGCATGCACAGCGCGGGCTGGCGTTCAAACACCGTCACCTCGGCGCCGAGACGGCGCGCGGAAGCGGCGATCTCCAGCCCGATCCAGCCGCCGCCGACGATCGCCAGGCGGCGGCAGCCCTGCAGGCCCTGCCGCAGCCGGGCCGCATCGTCCCAGGAACGCAGCGTCATCACGCGCGGGTGCTGCGCCCAGGCAGCGCCCGGTAAACGCGGCCGCCCGCCGGTGGCGATCAGCAGCTGCTCGAACCGCAGCCGTTGCCCGTCGCTGAGCGTGACGATTTGCTGTTCTGCATCGATGGACTCGGCGCGCAGCGGGCGACGCCAGTCGATATTCAGCTCCGCCACCGTCTGTTCGCTGAACAGCCGGCTGAGGGGAGCCGCGGCATCCAGCAGCGCCGCTTTCGACAGCGGCGGCCGCTCGTAAAAATCGTAGGGTTCGTCGCTGACAACCGTCAGCCGGCCGCTGTAACCGCGATCGCGCAGCGTCTTGGCCGCCCAGCCGCCGGCCTGGCCGCCGCCGACGATGACGATGCCCACTTGCTCCGGCCGGTTCATAACGCCTCCGCCTTTTTATGCTGGCGGCGCGTGTCGTGATCGATGCCGCCCTCTACCGCCCATTCGGTGAAGGAGACCAATGAATGCTCCAGCTCGCGCGGCTGCCAGTTTTCCGTCAGATAATCGTCGTTGGTGTAGTACTCGAACGCGCCGCCGGTCGGGCTGTTGACGTACCAGAAATAGGCCGAGGAGATCGGGTGGCGGCCAGGGCCGATAAAGGTGCTCCACTTCTCTTTGTTCATGGCGATGCCGCCGCCGATCACTTCATGGATATCGCGCACGGTGAACGCCACGTGGTTCAGGCCGCGCGGGCGGTTCGGCAGCTTCAGCAGGAACAGGTTATGGTGGCCGCCGCGCGCCTGGGTACGCAGGAAGACCGCGCGATCGATATAGCGATCGGACACCTGAAAATCCAGCAGCTCGCGGTAGAAACGCTCGGTCGCCGCCAGATCCTCCACAAAGAACACCACGTGGCCGATGTTGATCGGCTGCGCCTGCGAATAGACCGGGCTGGGTTGATCGATGCGACGCACGTCGCCCCATTGGTTGATCGGCGTGACCGGCACCTCGACCGCCTGCTGGCGGCTGACCACAAAGCGCAGCGTCATGCCGTTGGGATCGAGGCATTCCAGCGCTTCCCCCACCTGACGGAAGCCGGGCATCAGCGCCAAACGCGGCTGCAGGCGCGCCAGATCGGCGGCCGAGGCCACGCCCCAGGTCATGCGGCGCAGGGTAGAACCGCCTTCAAACGCCGCAGGCAGCGCCGCGCTTTGCAACGGGCGCAGGACAACCCGCGCCCCGCTCAGGGTAGTGAATTCGCGCTGCAGTTCGCCCCCATGTTGCGTGGCTGGCTGCAGGCCGAAGTCTTGCATGAATTTTTCGCAAGTTGGCAGATCTTCGACGCCAAATTCCAGTTTTTCGATTCCGATTACGCTCATTGTTCAGCCTCACGTTCTCGCTGCATACGGTTTTCAGGCATGAGTGAACCCCGGCCCCTGTTTGCTACGGGCCTTGTCCCTGCCTGAGTAAAAGAGTCGGGCCTGTCGGCTAGCCGACGTTGGCCTGCGGCGGCGCGCCGAGGAAGCCGGAAATTTTCTCCGCCGCGTCGCGCACTTCCATGCGCAGCCGCTCGCGATCCGCTTTCGGGATCTCATCGGACGGCACCATGATGCTAACCACCGCCTCGACCCGCTGCTCGCGGTTGAAGATCGGGTAGACGATCGAGGAGATGCCGTGGCGGAAGAACGATTCGCCGATCACATAGCCACGCGCTTTGTCTTGCTGCACCATCTGCCACAGCGTTTCGCGATCCGCCGGGGTGCCCGGCAGCTGCGCGTCCGGATAGAGTTGTTCGAACTCGCCGCGGGTGGCGCTGGTCAACAGCATGCGGCCGAGCGAGGTTTGATGTACCGGTAAGCGGGTGCCCACGCTGACCTGATTGATCTGCGAACCGGCGGCGCTGACGCGGGCGATGTAGATCACGTCGCGCCCGTCGCGGATTGCCAGATGGCTGCTGCACTGGCTGCGATCGCGCAACTGCTCGATCACCGGCTGGCCGGCCTGCGCCACGTCCAGCGACGCAATGTATTCGAAGCCGAGGCGCAGCACCTTGATGCCGAGCGCAAAGGTGTTGGTGCGCGGATTGCGCTCCAAAAAGCCCAGGTGCTCAAGCGTCTGCACCACGCGGTAGGCGGTGGCCTTCGGCATATCGACCAGGCGATGCAACTCGGCGAAGGTCATTTCCTTATGCTGCTCGCCAAACGCCAGCAGCAGCTGCAACCCGCGATCCAGCCCCGGGATCAGATACTTACATGCTTGCTCGTCCGCCATCTCTCGCTCCTGCGCTGTGCGCCTGCCCTGCGGGCCGTCAGTTGAATACGAAGCCGCCGTTGACCGGCAGCAGTTGGCCGGTGACGAAATCCGCCAGCGACGACAGCAGATAAAGCACCGTACCGTTCACATCGTCCGGGTGCTGCGCCCCGGCCAGCGCGCGCCCCTGCTCATACAGCTGATGGCGCTCGGCGGGCACATACTCGGTGGCTTCCACCCGCGTCAGGCCCGGCGCAATGGCGTTGACGCAGATCCCCTGCGGGCCCAGCTCGCGCGCCATCGAACGGGTCATTGCAATCAGCGCGCCTTTACTGGCGACATAGGCCATCAGGCGCGGTGCGCCCCACAGCGCAGTGTCCGACGCCACGTTGACGATCTTGGCGTGCGGGTTGCGCGCCAGCAGCGGCACCGCCGCCTGGCTCACCAGCCAGGTGCCGCGCACGTTGACCTGCATCACCCGATCCCACAGATCGATATCGTATTCCATCATGGTTTTGCCGCCGACGCCGGTCGCCAACGCCGCGTTGTTGACCAGGCCGTCGATCCCGCCGCCTGCGGCGATCTGCTCGAACGCCGAGCGGATCGCATCCGGTGACGCCAGATCGATCGTCTGCGTTTCCACCCGAGCGCCCTGCTCGCGCAGCGCGGCGCCGCTCGCCGCCAGCTCATCCGCCAGAATGTCGCACATCACCACCTGCGCGCCGGCGGCGGCGATGGCGGCAGCGAAGCTGTAGCCCAGGCCGCGCGCCGCCCCGGTGACCACGATGCGTTTACCGTTCAGCAGGCCGCTCACTGCGCCGCCTCCCGCTCGCGCAGCATCGCCAGCTGTTTCTGCGCCTCTTTCTGCATCAGGCGGCGCAGGCGAGAAAGACCGACGTCGTGCTGGTACAGGTATTCGCGGCCGCGGGCGTTAGGCGCCATGTTCTCAAGCACGATGCGATCCTGCTCGAGCACGTCCCAATGCAATGATTCCAGGCGGTTGCGGTACATGAAGCGCCACATGTCGCGCTGCCAGTCTTTGACCTTACGGATGCGCCAGAAGAAGACCCGGCAGTGATCCTTGTCTTCCGGCACCACCATGCCGATGATCCAGAAGTGACCGCCCGGCCCGAAACGCTTCTTGTACGGGATCGACAGGCGCATCCAATAGGCGCCGCTGCTGCCGAACTCTACCCAGTCGAAGTTGACGCCGATCTGGCCGTTTTTCTTGAAGATAAACCCGCTGTCGGTCGGCTCCAGCCCCATATCCGCCTTGCGATCCCCTTCCGCCATCGAGTGAGAGGAAGAGTGCAGGTAGGTGCCGTGCATCGGATCCATCACGTTTTCCAGGGCGTATTGGTAGTTGCAGTTCCAGCTGGCGGTGCAGAGGAAATTGCTGTACGACGCTTCGTCCGCCAGCTCTTGCGGGAAAGCCAGCTCGGCCGGCGCTTCATCCGCCGTCACGCCGAAATAGAGGAACACTGCGCCGTAGGCCTCTTTGGCCGGGTAAGACCGCAGGCATTTCTGCCCCACCAGCGGGCAGCGATCCACCGCCGGCACGTCTTTCACCGTCCCGTCGCCGCCGACTTCCACCCCGTGATACCAGCAGGCGATGCGATCGCCGAGGTTCCACCCCATGGAAAGCCGCGCGCCGCGGTGCGGGCAGCGGTCTTCCAGCGCGTGGATCCGGCCTTCGCCGTCGCGCCATACCACGATTTGCTGCTCCAGGCGGGTGATGCCGACCGGGTTGTTGCCCACTTCCCAGCTGGCCAGCACCGGATACCACATGCCGCGCAACCCCTGGTCAAGATAGTCCTGCAAGCTCTGTTCGGAGGATGTTGTGTTTGCTGTCATTGTCTTCTCCCGGATGTGGCTCAGAAACCGTTAACGTGAAGGAATTCGCGGAACGTCGCCTCATTCCACGGCTGGCCGCTGCGATCGAACAGGCGGCGCTGATTCAACGCGCTGACGATCTGCTCCAGCTCTTCCGCCCCCTGATCGAAGATCGTTTCCAGCGCCGCCACCAGGGCGGTTTCGAAACCGTCCGGCACACGAGCGCGGTTTTGCCAGATGACATTGCGGAACTGGCCCGGCTGATGGATTTGACCGTTGCCGCCTTCGCGGGCCGGCGTCACCTGTTGGGTGTCCGGCAGCCAGGGATTGAAATCGGTGATGTGCTGCATGATTACTCCTCCGCGATAAAGGTGATCTGGATTTGGTTGTCGACCACCCGGGTGGGATAGGTTTGCAGATCGCGGCCGCCCGGCTCGCGCAGGCACTGGCCGGTGCGCACGTCAAACAGCGCTTCGTGCAGCGGGCACTCAACCTTGCCGTCGTCTACAAACCCCTGGCTGAGCAAGGCATAAGCATGCGGGCAAACGTCTTCCAGCGCGTAGTAGTTACCGTCGAGCAGGTACACCCCGATCTCTTTTCCTTCCACTTTGCCGGAGAAAGGAAAATCTTCTTTCACCTGAGACACTTCGCACACATTCTTCCAGCTCATTGCTTTTGTCCTCTATCTGATTGTTTCATATATGAAACTCAGTTTCTTATTTAATACAGCCACTATAGGTCTGGCGAAACTTTCGTCAAGCGAGCGGAACGGCAAATGTTAATGAAAGGTTGTTTAAAAATGACAAATGCGGGAAGGATCACGAAATCATGCACTGATATGAAAAACCTATGTCAGTTGTGCGCTCTCCCGCTAATTTATGGCAAAAAATGCGTTGATCCCGACGACGCATTGCGCGTAAAAGTGTTTTCTCACTGTCTTTCACACCCTATTTGATAACAATAAATTTACATCAATCAGCCTCATCCCCCGCGTTTGTGCGCAATGGCATCCGCGGGTGAGTTTGCTGCTGCCTGAATTCGTCAACCGCTCGCATTGAGGAACGCAACGTGCAACAACGTCAACGCTGGTTTGGGGTGATCGCCCTGCTGTTTCTGATCGTTATCGCCTATGCGGATCGGGTCAATATCGCCGTGATGTTGGTCAATCCCGACTTCCTGCAACACTTCCAACTCGGCGGTGACCGCGCTCACCAGGGCACGCTGATGACGGTGTTTTTACTCGGCTACGGGCTTTCCGCCATGCTGCTGACGCCGTTTCTGGAAACGCTGATGGGCTACCGCCGCGCGCTGACGCTGAGCGTGGTGCTGTGGGCGCTGCTCACCGCCGCCTCGCCGCTGGCGGGGTCGCTGCTATTACTGTGCGTGGTGCGCGCGCTGCTTGGCGTCAGCGAAGGGCCGCTGTTCTCGCTGAAGACCATGTACATCAGCGATCATTTCGCCGCCGACGAGCGCGGCAAGCCCAACGCGGTCAGCACGCTGGGCGTTTCGTTGGGGTTGGTGCTCGGCTTTCCGCTGGTGAGTTTTTTGATGGCGCACTTCGGCTGGGCGATGTCGTTTCATCTGCTGGCGCTGCTCAACCTGCTGCTGGGGCTGGCGCTGGTGCGGCTGTTCGTTCATCCCCTCGCCCTGTCTTCCCCCTCGCGCCCAGCCGATCCGCAACTGGTGCTGAGCCGCGTCTGGCATACCTTTGCGCTGGCCTGGCGCACGCCGATGCTCGGCTGGATCCTGCTGATCGAGATCGCTACGCTCAGCTATCTGTGGGGCTCCAGCTCCTGGTTGCCGGCGTATCTGACCGATGAAAAGGGGTTTTCCATCAAGCAGATGGGCTGGTTGGCCGCGCTGCCTTTCATCGTCAGCATCGCCTCCAAATACCTCGGCGGCGTGTTGCTCGACCGTATCCGCCCCTATCAAGCGCCGCTGATCTTCGTCTGCGGCGGCGCAGCGACCGCGCTGTGCATCTATGGCGTGATGAACAGCCATCAGCTTGGCTGGATCGCCTTCTTCCTGCTGGCGGCCAACGCCTGTTGGGGCGCGCAGGGCGCGGCGATCCCTACCCTGCTGCAACATTATGCGCGGCCGGAGGCGGTCGGCAGCGCCTATGGGCTGATCAACGGCATCGGCAATCTGTTCTCGGCGTTTGTGCCGATGGCGATGGGCATGGTGATGGCCAGCCAGGGCAAGGTGTCTTCAGGCTTTGCGGTGCTGATCGCCTCGCAGCTGCTGACGCTGCTGGCGGGCGGCGCACTGTTTGGCCGCATGTTGCTGGCGCGGCAGGTGAAGCGGGCATAAACCCGTTTCCCTGTCCTGCGCGGCGGAAAAACGAAAGCGTTGAGAGGGTGCTCATGGATCTGGACGCCAACAATCAGCAGACGGGGGACATCCCCCGTCGCCGGGTTGCCTTACCGTTCGGATTCGTAAGCCAAAATGGCCGCAACCTCCGTGTTGCCCGATCGGATCCGCAGCTCACACAGCGTGCTGCGGGTTATCCATGCCAGTGATATTACCGTGGCACAAATAACCACCAATTTTAACAGGCTCCGTTTGTTCGGCATCATGCCTTCTTCTCCTTGCCTCGCGGCGGGTAAGAGGCTAACTTAACGTTGTCTGGCGTTAGAGTTGGCCTCGGGTTGATGGATATCGACTCGGGGCTTTTCTCTTTGTACCTTTCACGCAGGCTCCAGATACAAAGATCCAGAGCACCCGCCCGCAGTATATTCACCCTCTCCGTTGTCCCGGTTCCTTTTCTCTGACTCAGTTTCATTTCTGCGCAGGATTGCGCAAAGGCGTTGTAACAGGCTGAAAATCGCAGTGCGGATGGCAACAAATGAAATAAAAAAAAGCGGCCCCATACGATGGGAGCCGCTTTTTCAGCGAGGCGTGGCCTGGCGTCAGGCGTGTTTCTTCGCCGCCTGCAGGTACAGCATCTCCAGGCCCAGGGTCGCCGCGGCCAGCGCGGTGATCTCGGACTGGTCATAGGCCGGCGCCACTTCCACCACGTCCATGCCGACGATGTTCAGCGACTGCATGCCGCGCACCAGTTTCAGCGCGCGATCGGAGGTCAGGCCGCCGATCACCGGCGTGCCGGTGCCCGGTGCGAACGCCGGATCCAGGCAGTCGATGTCGAAGGTCAGATAGACCGGCATATCGCCAACGATGCCTTTGATCTGGGTCAGCAGGTCGTCCACGCTGCGATCGTTCACCTGCGCGGCATCCAGTACGGTAAAGCCGTTGTCATGATCGAACTCGGTGCGAATGCCGATCTGCACCGAGTGGTGCGGATCGATCAGGCCTTCGTTCGGCGCATGGTAGAACATGGTGCCGTGGTCGAACTTGCTGCCGTTGGCGTAGGTATCGGTATGGGCGTCGAAGTGCACCAGCGCCAGCTTGCCGAAATGCTTGGCGTGCGCGCGCAGCAGCGGCAGGGTGACGAAGTGGTCGCCGCCGAACGAGAGCATGCGCTTACCGGCCTTCAGCAGTTTCTCCGCGTGCGCCTGCAGCTTGTCGCTCATGTCCTGTGCATCGCCGAAGTTGAACACGATGTCGCCGCAGTCAACCACGTTCAGGCGATCGCGCAGATCGAAGCTCCACGGCCAACGGTTGCCTTCCCATGCCAGGTTGGTAGACACCTGACGGATGGCCGCCGGGCCATGACGGCCACCGGCGCGACCGGAGGTCGCCATGTCAAACGGAATGCCGGTGATGACCCACTCTGCATCGCTGTCGTAAGGCATGAAGTTCAGCGGAAAGCGCAGGAAACCAAAGGCGTTGGACACTAATGAATTATCGGACTGATGGCCTAAGGTGCTCATAGTAAACCCTCGTAGTTCAACAAGTTGCCGGGCGCAGACGCCGGGCCGTGACAAAAAAAAATCCCTCCCGCGTCGTTAGCCCGACGAGAAAGGGATTTATTCGATGTGTGTTTCGGTGCTACCGATACGGCAGATTATGGCCGCATTTTACTCGCGCTTCAAGCCACTATGATCGGCGCGCTATGAACAAGCCGGAGTCGCATCTTGCCCCGCCATCCCGGTTAAAGGGCCAAGCAGCCAGCCGGCCTCAAGATTAACGTTTGCCCGCTGTGGCTGTCATGGGCAATGTCAGCGTCAGTGCTATTTTTCTCATCATTATCTTCGTCCTTATTGATAGGTGAGGCTAAAAGTCGCCACCGCGTTGGCCTCACCGGCGGCGATCTGCGGTTGCGTTTGGTAATAACGGGCGCTGAATGGATAGCTGCGCAAGCCCTGTAAGGCCGTTTCTAACGGCAGCCGTTCGCCCAGCACCAATGGGGCACCGCGATAAAGCAACTGCACCCCGACGCCGCGCGCACTGGACTGATCGTCGGGATTGACCAGCGCCAACACGCCCGGTGCGTCACCGCCATCGGCGATGCCGTCAAACTGAATATTGACTTGTGCGCCAGCGTCACAGGCCAAATCCAACAGGAAAGGCTGCTCGCCGCGCGTACTGCCCACGCCGCGAAAGTCGCCGCGCGCCACTTCGCCCAACGCGACCGTGCGATGGCGGCTGCCCTGCAGCTCACAGGCTAAACGGGTGATAGCAACCGACTTTTGCAAGGCGATATCCAACACCGGTTGACCATTGAGCGTACGGCGCGCCAGGGTTTCCGTCGTCAATACGCCGGAAGACAATGGCCCGGTCACCACCAGCCGCAGGCTGACCTGCCGTTTTCCGGCAGCAATAGCAGCGTTGGCAGGCCACCCATCACTGAAGGAAGCGTCGGTATCCAGCGCATAACCCAGACCGCTGATATTGCTGCCATAGACCGCACTGTGGCCGCTTTTCAAACCGCTGTCGCTCCCCAACAGGTTAAGGCGGGCCTCTTCCGCACCGTCACAGGGTGCCAGCGACGCCGCTTGCTGCACCTGGCGCGTCCCCTGCCATACCACACTGCCCACCGGCAGATCACGTTGCAGCGTCTGCGCCGGTATGTCGAACAACACCCGTTCCGGGCTGCTTACCTGCGGGCACTCAGCCCCTCGAGCCCCCGCAGCCGCCCATAGCCCGCACAGGCCGAATATCCAAACCTTCATTTTTTCCCACCTCATCGGCATTGCGCCTCAATCGTCGGGATGTCCGGGCTCGCAGCCGACGGCAGGCGATATTC
This sequence comes from Serratia nevei, assembly GCF_024160145.1. GTDB lineage: Bacteria > Pseudomonadota > Gammaproteobacteria > Enterobacterales > Enterobacteriaceae > Serratia > Serratia nevei_A. The sequence continues at coordinate 56,420 of NZ_JAMYWQ010000025.1, read as the reverse complement.
AGCCCGGCACTGTTGCTCAGCTTGCTTACCCCATTTCACTTGCACCTCGCCACGCTCAGGCATCCCAGCCAGGAACACCTGGCCTCCATCGCCAACAATACTGCCATTGTCGTCTGCACCAAGCAGCGTTGCCGTCGCACCGAAAGGAACAGGCCGGCCATCGACACGTATTAGCGTCATCATCAACCGCGAACCCACTTTAGTTTGGTAATCAGCTAACACCACCGCGCCCCGCGTAGGCGTAACCGTCTGGCTAGTCAGCTCCAGCTCGACGTTGTCGGCCAACGTCGTGAGATCCAAAACAATCTGATTCTGTCGATAGGCAGAAAGATAAGGCACTACCGCATACCCCTTACTATCGGTCTGAACCCCGACCTGATTGAGTACGCTTACGCCGCCGGCACCCGGCGCCCGCACCAGAGCGATCGTATCGTTGAGCGGCTGTGAGAGCGTCACCCCACCGGCATGCAACAACACTCCCCCTTGTACGTCATAGTTCAAACGGCGGCTTTGAGCATCCTGGCTCAATCCAGCGCCGAGTTGCGCACGTCTGCCACGATAGCCGAGCGTTAAATTACCGCTCTCGCCTTCACCCTGGTTGCCATAACCGCCAGTCATCCCCCAATTGAGGTTATCCCGCTCTAATGCAGTGCCGCTGACACCGAGCGTTTGCAGCGTTTTTCCACCGCGGCCATTACTGACACCGTAGCTGCCCCAGGTATTGTGAGCCCACAGATTTAGCGGAACGCTGATATTCAAAGCCACGACCCGATCGGCAGCAGCCTGGTAACGCTTATTCTGGCTGACGTTGAGACCATAACTCACCCCTGCGATGCTGCCGTTGTAACCCAGGCTGACGGATTGGCGTTTGCCCGGCTCATGCCAACTTTGATCTTCCGTCAAATTCAGGAACAGCGAACCGGGTAACGAGCCCAGCCCCTGCTGCAGCGAGAGTTCTTTGCGGCTGCGGGTAGAAGCCTTATCTGCACGATCACGATCTTGCATCGCCTGCTGCAACGTACGGTAACCTTCGCTCGCGTGACGGTAACCGGCCAGACTCAATTGCGTGCCGGTCAGCGGGAAACTTTTCTCATAGCGCAGACGCCACATTTTACCTTGTCGATCGCTCCCCTGAACCGCCTCTCCCGGCCGCCTGGCCCAGCTTTGCGTCATGTCCAACGACAGCGCACCCGCACGGCCAAGATTTTGCCCCACGCCCAACGCCAGCGCATGGTACCGATTAGCCCACTGCACACCGCCATACAACGTGGTGCCTAACGGCAACCCATAGATCAGCGTGCTCTGCATAAACTGTTCTTCATCGGCACCCGCATCCTGCGCACGATATTGCCCCGCCGCTAAACCATAACTGAGCCGCCCTTCGCGCTGCAGTACCGGCAGCGAGGCAAAGGGTACTAACACATGTTGTTCCGCGCCGTCGCTTTCCTTAATGGTGACATCCAGATCGCCACTGCCGGAAACCGCGTACAGATCGCTGATTTCAAAAGCTCCCGGCGGCACATAACGCTGATCGATCACCACGCCGTTCTGGCGAATGACCACTTCAGCGTTACTTCTGGCGATACCACGTACCACCGGCGAGTAGCCGCGCAGGCTATCCGGATACATATCTTCGACAGAGGCCAGCTGCACGCCGCGCAGCGACAGCGAGTCGAATATATTGCCCGGTGTGGTGGCGTCCCCCAGCGTTAGCAACCCATTAAATTGGGTGATGTCCCGCTGCACATAGCTGTTCAACGTCCGCCAATGCGCCTCTCCCTGACCGTCTCGGTTCCAGACGCTATCTTGCCGCACGCGCCAGGCCCCCCAGTTGGCGCCGTTGCGCAGATTGACGAAATAGCTGCTGCTGGTTCCCCCCTGACGGCTGCGATCGTTCGCGCCCCGCAAGGTGTAGTTGCTCAGCAGCGCCGGAATGCCGCTGTCCCATTGCTCCGGCGGCACGTAGCCGCGCGCCTGGCGCTTTAACGCCGCTTGCGGGATGCTCAGCTTTAGCTGTTGCTGTTCAAACAGCAGTTCCGCCCTGGCTCCCGGGATTGCCTGCGGCAGGTTGATGCATCCGTTGGTCTGCCGCAACGCGGGAAAAGCGGCCATATCAACGCCAAACCCCTTCAACTCCGCCCATTGCAAGCAAGGTTGAAGACGTTCCTTACCCTGCTCATCCGGTTGGAGAGAAAAAGCCAACGTGCGGGTATCAAGCCGTTGTCCGTTGAGAAACACATCGACGCGATATTCTCCCGGCGGTTGCCGATCCGTTTCGGAAAATAGCGCCAAGTCCACCTCGGTTTGCGGCGTGTTACCTATCTGCAACAGCGCCGAACTGAAGCGGTACTCAGCCTGCGCCAGACCACTCCACATCAGCAGCCCGGCGATCTGCCAGGCCAACGGTGTCAGACGATATACACGGAGCCACAGGTTACCTCTGCGCTGTGCCGTCCTGTCGTTCATATTCTTCGTCCCTGTGAGCAGCGCTTTCCTGGCTTATCAACAAGAGCGATTACAGTGCCTGCTGGTACTGTTCGCTCAAACCGCCGTAGTCATTGATCACCTGCCAACTGACGTGTTGACCGACAGCCGATGCCGGCAGGGTGTAATTCAGGCTGGCAAATGGCGCCACCATCTGCGGCTCCTTGATTTTCTCGCCCACAACGCTCACAGAGGAAAAATTCAAGAAATAAGGGGAGTCATTAATGGCGGTCAGCGTATTGCCACGCCGTTCCCAGCGTACTTTTTTGGCCGCCTCCTCAGGTGAACCCGACAGTGCCGCTGGGCGATAGAACAATTTGATACGGGTTCGCACCGCAATTTGCAGATGATTGCCTTTACCTTCCGCCTCTGGCGGGACGGTCTTGACGCTGAGCCAGAATACCGACTCGCGATCGGCCGGCAATGCCTGTGACGTTTTCACTATCCGCAGGGTATTTTCCTTGCCGCCATTCAGGCGAAATAGCGGTGGCGTCACCAGGAACGGCGCCTTAACGCTGCCTTCCAAATCGGTGTTTACCCATGACTGAACCAGATAAGGGATATCGTCCGGGTTTTTCACCGTGATAGTCGCCTCCTTTTGGCCGCCGGGATAGACCAAACGAGTACCGCCAATGACTACACCGGCTGCGGCCTGGAAACTGCCGAGTAACAACGCAAAACAAAGCGCAATGGACATGGGCCTCATCATTATTCCCTTGATGTTATTAACTAAAAATGTGGAAAAATCGTTGCAACGTGCTTTCTATGTTCGCTCAATGGCTCCACAAACGGAGGAAATGACCGGCGGAAATCCTCCCCGCCGGCAGAGAACACACTTAGTTGTATAAAATGCTGAACTGAATGGAGGCGTTGGCATCACCGGCGGTGACTACCTTATCCGTTGATTTATAGGCGGCGGCGAAAGACAGAAGGTTCGCTCCCTCAGTCAACGAGAACGCTTCCGAAGTGCCGCCAGGCACAACATCCTGCTTTACCCCGTTCGTAGTAAGAATCCATAAAGCAAGCCCGGTGGCACCGCCAGAAGCAAGCTGGAATAAATCTTTGTTATGGGTATCTGCCGCGCCTTCCAGCTGTACAGACGCCGTTTTGATGCTTGCTGGGCAATCTTTCAACTCCAGGAAGAACTCCCTGGCCGGTGCATGCTCCCCCACATTTTTAAACTCAGCCGCTGCTACATCGCCCATCTGCACGTTCAACGTCGGGTTCACCACGCAGGTGTTGTCAATGATTCTGCCGGTAAAATTAATTACGCCATCAGCGGCAATAGCAGAAATGGAAAGGGTCGCGCAGGCCAGCGCGGAGGCAATAACATACTTTTTCATATAAATCCCTTATATAAATGGAACTGCTCAATCAGCTGGTGCTGATTCCAGCACAGTGTTTACATGCCAAGAGCAATATCGCTCTGGCCTATCGTATTATTCCAACAACAGAAAAAACTCCGGCCACAGACGCGATAAGCCAGCTATATCAGTCCAGTTCAAGAAATTCCTTACCCTACAAAAAAACCCGTAGGGTATTTTAAAAAAGCCCCCTCTCCGGGGAGCCAATACATATAATAGAGCATTACCTAACATTAATTCAACCACGTAACAATACCCCCTCAGCAAGCAAAAAAACCATCAATAACCATCCACCCTAAAATCTAGGTTTTTTCTTATATATTAATATTTGATTGAAAAAAAATAACAATAAATAAAATGAATAAATAAAAATACATGCCAAAAAAAGTAAAACTCATAATCAATCCACCTATACTACTTTGACAACAACTTATAGAAAGGCTATGGTGAAACCCCGTAAAAATAATTAACCCGCCATTCAAAACACATAGCATCCGCATTTAAATTGGCGGCGTGTTGATTTTTCAGAAAATGCAGGTCGGTTAATCGCTGGGGATTTAATAAATTTCAATCGTAAATATATATGGAAAATATCATATGAAAAACAATCTATTTATCTCCACCTTAATCAGCGCCTGCCTTTCCACTTCCGTTATCGCCGCAGACGGTACGATTAACTTCAGTGGAAAGGTGGTAGACAACGCCTGCACCGTCGATCCCACCCTTAACCTTGAACTGGGAGAAATTCTCACCAGCGCCTTCAGAAACGTCGGTGATAACACCTTTGAGCAAGGCAAGCTGTTTCAACTGGCGTTGAAAGACTGCCCCGCCGGGCAAGCGGTAAGCGTCAAGTTTGACGGCGCTATAAACGGTAAAAACCCGGGGTTTTTCATGATTGATTCCGGCCCGGATGCCGCAACCGGTGTGAGCATGAGAATCTGGAGCATGGGCGATAACAAAAACATCATGCCTGGCGGCAGCACGAAGCCCCTGCCAGTCTCTGCCGACGAAGCGCTAGAATTCAAAGCCTATTACGTCTCCACCGATAAGGTTACGGCCGGCAATGCCAACGCGTCGATTCAGTTCAGCATTCTCTACAACTAATTGGGCTGAAAGCTGCGGTACTTCAGCGACACGGTATACGTATCGACAATACAGGAAAATAAAATGAAGAAGCTCACTATCGCTCTCGTGCATCTCGGCGCTATCTTGCTGGCGCCGCAGCTCTATGCTGCAGAGGGCGTGATTAACGCCACCGGAAAAATAAAAGAAGGTACCTGTTCGCTGAACAGCGATGCCAAAAACCTGCTGGTAGATCTGGGAACCAGCGCAGCAGGCTCGAAGACCGAACGTGATTTTCGTTTCACGCTGACAGGTTGCCCCCCCAGCCTCACCCAGGCACGTTTTCTGTTCGAGGGTACCGCCGTCAGCCCAACCGGCAGAGACATAGACAAAAACGTCTTTGCCGCCACTAACGCCAGTGAACCGGGTGCCGCACAAAACGCCGGCTTTTTAATCCATTACCGTCAAGGGAATTCAACCATGGTCGTCACGCCGAATAAACAGACGGAGGCTTTCATTTTAGATCCCTCGCGTGACGTAAATACTCTGTACTTTTCAGCCATGACAGAGTCATGGGGTTTGAACGAAGCCGAAAACAGCGGGTATGGCACCGTTAGCGCTGATATTCAATTCAGCTTGATCTATCCCTGATGAACGGATGTAAAAATAATAAGGGCAAATTATGAATAAACGCATTTATCACCTGATATCCGGGCTCCTGGCCTGTGCGGCGTTTAGCGCTCAGGCTGCTGACGGCTCATTGCGCTTAAGCTCCACGCTGGTAAAACCCGGCTGTAGTTTAAGCGTCGATTCCCAGAATGCGACTGTCGATCTTGGGGAGGTGCTAACGAGTAAGCTGCAGCAGGTTGGCGCTCAGACCACGCCAGTGGAATTCAACTTGCGGTTCACCGACTGCGTGCAAGGTTCCAAGATCTTGATCGGTTATGAAGGCAACCAGGCCGAACCTGGCGTCTTTGCGTTAAACGACGCTCCCGGCAGCGCCAAAGGCATCGGCCTGCAGATCGATGGTGGGGACGGCGTCAATCCACATGCCGCAGGGTACCTCTACATCGTTAAGCAAAAGGCAGAGGCGCTTAGCTTCCTGGCCAATTACAAAGCGCTCTCTCTGCCAATTACGCCAGGGAAAGCCAATGCTACGGTGCAGTTCAACGTCACCTACTTATAACCACCGATAAATTGCAGCCGCCCACTCCAGGCGGCTGCTATATCAGGAGGGAGTGGTGCAAATAAACATCGGCGAGTGGTTGGTAGAAAACAGATAATGCCGTTCATCTATCTTTTCGACCAGGAAATGGTACTGTAGCCCTTCGCTGGGCAAACGCCGCTCCAAATCTTTACGCGTCACGGTATCGCTGGGTCTTTTAATATTCTTTTTCACCAGAAAATTAACGTGCTGCCCCTCACGCCGATAGCTCATGACCACCGTTCGGTCGATCGAGTATTTTCCCTGCTCATCAATAAAGCTGCCGTTAATTAGGACCGTCACCTGTCGCCAGCCGGAAGGTACCAAGCTGAATTGCAATACTCGCTGCAACTCACCGCCATCGCCATGATTCGAAATCTGCAACACCACCCGGCATTCAGGCAGGTTTGACTTGCTAAAAACGAAATAAAATCCGGCGATGCTCAGCGCCATCATCAAGACCAAGAGCAGCACATAGCGGCTGCGCAACAGCAGATTAATTCTTCCAGCTTTCATAAACATTCTCGCACTGCGTGCCGCGCACTGAGGTTTCCGAGGTTGGGCAATAATAGAAAGACGAGATCCTGTCGATCTTGGACGCGCCTGGCGCCACCACGGTATTGTCGTAGTAAAATAACACGGCGGGATCCGTACACTGGATATGGTTGACGGCCAACTGCTTTTTCAGCTGCGTCAGATCGATATCTGTAGAGTTAACCTTATGGTAGGTCATCAGAAAACGAACGTCGCAATTGCCGATTTTACCCATGCTGATGTATCTGGGCTGGGTAAATCCCGGCGTGAACCAGGCCCAGCACCAGGACAACAGCGCCAGTAGCGTTAACCCTACGCCGGCGATACGGGGCAATGCGCGTTTTTTTGGTTGCGCCGACGTCGGCGCCGCAGAAGCTTCTTTTGTTTTCTCTTCTTCACCCCACGTTCCACTGGGAACCTCAAGCGAGGCGGCGTTAAAGGTAAATCCCAGGCGCGGCTGCGTTACGATGATATCTTCTGCACCCAGCATGGCGAACAGCTTGCGCAGCGTTGAAATAGCGTTGTTGAGGTTGCTGCCGGAGGCCACCTGACCGTGCGCCTGCCATACCTGATCCAGCAGCACGGTGCGGGAAAGCATGATGCCGTTATTTCTGACCAGTACCGACAGCAGGCGGTTCTGCGTCGTGGTCAGCGACAGCGGTGTCCGGTCATCCTCCGCCGGATACAACTCCGCGCTATCATCATGATATATAATATTATTGTTAATTATAAATTTCATCTTCACCTGGCTTTACAAGGAATAACAATACCCCTTTGTTTTACAGGTGGATATTAGCACAAACTTTTTATTAGGAAAATTCTTAGTTATATGTGCCGTCATGCCGGTGCCCCTGGTTCTCACCACCACGTTCGCACATATCGAAAGGGCCGTGAGCCAACGGCATCACGGCCCGCGCGATTATTTACAAATCGGCGCATACTTCTTCATAAATGGACTGGTGCACATGGCGGCATAGATAGCATTGCGTTTTTCCGCCGCTTCCGCATCCGTGATTGTCTCTACTTTTTTATCGCCGGAGACGTCTACCTGGCCATTGCCATAAACATATATACCATCACCGTCAATAATTACACCTGCGAGAGCCATTTGTGGCGACAATAATAACGCCGATACCAATAGAATATGTTTCACTTTCATTACAATCCCTTATCCATTGTGAGTTGTATTTACCGAGCATTCCTGCCGGCAGATTTCACCGTTCACCGAGAGGACTTTCTCCGATGACCCAGCTTATATTTATTAACACACCTAAAATACATTGCAAAGGAAAAAGCGCTTAATAGCAATAATAAAAAATACAGCTGGCATCAAGAAACATAAAAAGCAAATCCATTCAAAATATGAATAACAAGATCGTGTTAACCCAGCAGCCAATAAATAAACTCATGCTTTCTACGCAACTCCATCTTTTGCATAATAGAACGTTTATGCGTGTGTACCGTTTTGACGCTCAGCTCCAGCCGGGCGGCAACCTCCGACTGGCTTAGCCCCGATCGCATATAGCGCACCACCTGCCGTTCCCGCTGCGATAACGTCCCTTCATGGCGGCAATCGCGGCATGGTTCCGTCGGCAGCTGCTCGTCGAGAGGCAGCCGTACCAGCGTTAATGCCAGCTGGTCTATCGAGATATCCCGGTATATCACGCCATGCTCAGCGGCCGCCAAACGATATTTAGGCCGGTTCTTGATCGTGAGAAAATAGCGGTTACAGCGCACACAGCCGGCATGATGACGATAGCGCTGCCATTGGGCGCCAAAGGCCAGCGTTGGCGCCACCTCACTTTCCCCCCTGTGGTCAAACCGTACTTCAATACCGCGACGCAGAAAATAACCTGTCAGGAAGAATTCCAACCCGGAACGGAAATAGCGATCGTTATCGTAGATGGCCACGGTTATACTTTTTTTCATTTTCACTCCTGTAGGCATACGCCAAAAAATATATTGGCTACCTTCACTCTATTTAACTTTCACGCGGTCACTCATTCCAAAAAAGAAGTAATGACTTCAAGAAAAGGCGTAGCGGTATCCGCCGGCAATGTACTGCCGAAAAATAAATATGGAATTTCATCATTTCGTGTCACCCGGTAAGCGACATCAGACTACCTATTGAATATCGATGTAAATCACCGTCGAGCCGGCAAACTTTCCTCCCTGAAGCTCACCGCTGCTGCCGAGCTTAGACTGAATGGTATAGCTCGATTCAACGCCCTCACGGAATACCTGCGTCACGCCAGTGCCCAATTCACGCCCATCGATAGTCAGATCGGCATACAGCCGCCGATCGGCGCTCAGAAACAGGCGGCCGCCGCTTAGATTTCTGGCATAAACTTTGGCGGTGACCGTGCGGTTGCACCAGAGTGCATAGCGAGCCGTGCGGGTTTGGCCGTTGACCGCTTCACTGGCGAGCACGCCGTAGTTGAAGGCTATATCCCCGCTTTTCGCCTCACACCAGGTGCCTGATGAACCACTGCCCCCCGCGCTGCAAAAACCTCCGCTCACAAACACCTGCTGCGTACCGCCATTGGTGCGATACACCAGACAGGTATATATGATGCTGAAGTCCCCGCCTGGTCGGGGTCGCCCCTGATACAGCATGCGTTGCACCGGCAGGCTCACATTTTGGCGCAGCAACTTCCCCATTTCTCCAAGGTTCGCTGCGCCGCTTACCCATGCTCCGCTGGCAAACCAGCTTGGGTTACCGTACAGAGTAAAGGAACCTCCAACATCGTTACTGATATACAATTGCAAGCCCAGCTCACATGAGCCGGCGCGGTAACAAGGATTCGGGTAAGGATCGTCCCCAAACCAGTCATAGAGTATGCCGCTGAAATACCAATAAGTTCCGTCAAAATTAGCGTATTGCCCCACGCCAATATTGATGGCTCGTACCGCCGGCGATACGCCCAGCAGCAGCCACGCCAATAGGACGTATTTAATGGTACTGAATATGTGATTCATCTCGCTTGCCCTATTAATCCGTGGCTGCCATTTATATAAATTAAATAATCTTCAACGTTGCGACGGCACTGCCGCCGAGCGCCAGGCTGCTGCTACCGTCATCGGCCTTGACGTACCCCCAATTAGCGTCATCGCCCCTGGAAATTGCCGACGCCGCTGGCGCCGCTGTAACCGGCCAGCGTCGAAGTCAGGGTCACCGGCGTGCCCTGCGGGATGGCGGTCACCACTGCGCCTATATCCTTCTATATCCTTATTGCAGAGAGGGCCTAAGCCAGGCATGCCCGGTCAATACGGCGACACGGCTACAACTATCGCAGCGCTATATTTCCCGGCGTTGGCAGACCGATCCACCGTCATATCGGATTGCACCCGGACCTGCGTTCTGGAAAGCATGGTGGCGGCAACGCGGGTTTTCACCCCAGGCGCCAGCACGAGATCCTTAGTGCCCACCACGGTGACCACCGGCGTTGCGCCGCAGTCGACAACACCGTCAATAAATCTGCTGTCGCTGCTCCCGACCAAAAGCACGCCGTGGTCGAGAGTGGCGGGCAGCGAAATATCGCATCTGACGTTGGGCGCCGTCGGTTTAATACAATACGCATTGCCGCTATTTGCGGCCGTCAGGGCCGATATCTCTCCCATAGGCGTAGCAACGGAGGATATGTATGAACCTGATTTTCTTTGAGCGAATAGCACGCACTCTCCTCCTGGTCCTGCCCCTGAGTGGGTTCCCCAACTTGATACGGTGCCGCATGTACTACTCTCATCCAACTCCCAGGAAGCCGTGTTTTTTAACATGCACCGTTCCGAAACTCTTGGTGAATGCGATCCATCCATAATCCAGAAGCATCCTGTATAGGCAATTCCCTGTTTTTTATCACCATCGCTACAATGAATGCCGTAAGTTATAACGTCCTTACTCCCACTCACGTCAGGGGGACTTATCGGTTGACCAATATCCATTAAAGTGGAACGCCCCGCGTAAGACACATTTCCAGTACACAAAGAGTCAGAGCACGATATAATTTTGTTATCTGTCATCACTGGAAAACGTATCGCCTGCACGCCAGTACTGTACAAGACGACGATAGAAAAAAATAACAGCAGACGCATGCTTATCCTCACTGATTAATCCAGTACACATTTTAGTGATAGTGAAATAACTTAAATATATATGGGCATTGCTCCCCATACCCAGCATAACTATTCAAGCGAAACAATCAGCGTCATCGAACCCTGGAAATTGCCGACGCCGCTGGCACTGCTGTAACCGGCCAGCGTCGAGGTTAGGGTCATCGGCGTGCCCTGTGGGGTGGCGGTCACTACTGCGCCTATATCCTTCTATATCCGTGTTTAAGCCAGGCATGCCCGGTCAATATGGCGACACCGCCACTATTATCGCAGCGCTGTATTTCCCGGCGTTGGCAGACCGATCCACCGTCATATCGGATTGCACCCGGACCTGCGTCCTGGAAAGCATGGTGGTGGCAACGCGGGTTTTCACCCCAGGCGCCAGCACGAGATCCTTAGTGCCCACCACAGTGACCACCGGCGTTGCGCCGCAGTCGACAACACCGTCAATAAATTTGCTATCGCTGGTCCCGGTCAAAATAACGCCATGGTCAATGGTGGCGGGCAGCGAAATATCGCATCTGACGTTGGGCGCAATAGGTTTAATGCAAAATGCGTTGCCGCTATTTGCGACCGTATCGCTCAATAGTACCCCCCAGGGAGTAACAATAGATTTCAATGGCCACACAGGAGATAATTCTTGTTGACCAAATAACACACACTCCCCCCCCGGCCCTGCTCCACTGTGGGTCGACCAGTATTGCTCGGTAGCGCATGTACTGCTCTCATCTAATTCCCATGAGTCCGTATTTTTTAACATGCACCGCCCTATCATCCTTGGCGCATGTGACCCGGAATAAAAAGACCATAAGCAATCTGAAAAACCGTTTTGCACGTTACCATATTCACAATGAATACCGTAGGCCATAATATTCTTGCTTCCTCCTATTTTTGGGGTGCCTACCGGTTGCCCAATATCTAATATAGCCGAGCTCCCCGCGTACGACACAAGCGAAGTACACTCTTTGGAGCACGATGTAATTTTATTTTCGGTTATTACTGGAAAACGTATCGCCTGTACGGTCCCACTGTACAATACAAAAAATGAAAAAAATAACATAACTCGCATATTCACTACCTGTGTGTTACTGATAACCAGCTATTGCCAGTGATCTTTATTCAAATAAATAAGCAAGAATAAGCAAGCAATAGCGTTTCATATTCATTCTCACTGATACTCAAACTGAAACGTCGCAACCGCGCTAAAGGCGCCGCGCACCAGCTTTTTCTCGGCCAGCGCCTGTGGCTCGCCCTGCACATAGGCCTGCAGCCGCAGCACGGTGCTGCCGGCCTGCAACGGGTATTTTTCCCCCGGCCGGTTAAGCGGCAGCGGCCGCCCCTGGGGGGTTTCGATGCCGATAGCGACACCGCCGGCGCCGCTGCCCGCCGCCAGCGCCAACAGGCCCGGCAGTTTCGGGTTTTCCACGCCCCCCAGCGTGACTGTCAGGGTATTGCCCAGGCTGAGATCGCACTCCGCCAGCCGCAGCTCGAAGGTTTTGCCCGGCGTACGCTGGTACTGATAGAGGTACTTGTCGATCACCGTACCGAAATCCAGCGCGACGCTCTCATCACCCGGCGGGATCACGCACGGCTCGGCGACCAGCGCGCCGTGCAGGCGCACGTTGTCGGCCGCCGTTGCCCACGGCGACAGAGAGCAGGCACTCGCCAGCAGCAGCGCAGGCAGCCGGCATGCCCTCATCATTTCATTCATGATGCTGTCTCCTCTCATTGGTAATCCGCCTGCAGCGTGGCGGTGGCCTCGAATGCCCCCTGGCTCAGCTTCACCCCGGCCTTACCGACCGGTACCGCTTCGAGCAACGGCGGGGCGGCGGCGTCAATGGCGATGACGCTCCCCACCGGCAGCAAGGTGCCGCTGCGGTAAAAGCGGATGCCCAGATCCGGCATGTTGGTTTTCAGCGCCGCACTGTCAAAAGCGCTGCCGGCCCCCTTCAGGCTCAGCCGCAGCACCCAGTTAGCGGCCCCCGGCTCACACTGCAGGCGATAGTTGACCTGCTGGCGATAGTTAACGCCGTCCACTTTGTTCACGCCGATACGGTCGCCGAAGTCCACGTCCACCATGCCACCTTGGTTGACGGTGCACGGCGGCGGTTCGATCAGCGTGCCGCGAAAGTTCATGCCCGTTTCGTTGTTTTTACTCCAGGCCGGTGCCGCCGCCAGCATGCACAGCAGCACCGTGATCGCTATCCTCTGCTTCATGTCGTTCGCTTCCTCGCTACTGATAATCCACCCGCAGGGTTGCCGACGCGTTAAACGCCCCCCCCTGCAGCGTAGCGCCGCTCTGCTTCACCGGCACCGCCGTCAAGGTCGGCTTATTGGGATAGGTAAAGTTAGTCCAGCTGTTCAGCGCCCAGCGGCTGCCGCCATTGAGAATGGCGATCCCCAACCCGCTTTTGTCGGTTTTCAACACCGTGCCGTCGAAGGCGGCGCCGGTACCCTGCACCTGCATCTTCAACGCATTCTTGCTTAACCCGCTGCAGGAGAGCGTGTAGTCGATCGGCCGTTTAAAGTTGCTGCCATCGACGCGGGTGGTCATTACCTCGTCGCCGAAGTCCACCTCGATTGGCCGCTCGCCGTTGATCACGCAGGCCGGCGGCGCCAGCACGGTCACGCTGACGGTCACGGTAGTGGCGCTATAGCTAACCGGTAAGCAGAACAACGCTGCGCCGAGCAGCGCCACAGGTGTAATGCCGAGATCATTCCATCGCCCCAACCGCATCCTCGTCACCTCAGTCATAACTCAACCTAAAATCGATCGCCGCCCGATAGGCGCCGGCCACCAGCGTTGCTGCGGTGCGCTCCGGCATCACGCTGTAGCGTAGGGCGTCTTGCCCCGGCGACAACCACAGCGCTTCCCCGCGGCTGCCCAGGCGCACATCGCGCCCCTGCTGATCCAGCAGACGCAGCCCCAAACCTGACACGCCCTGCGCCTTAACCAACTGCGGATTATCAACATCCGCCGGCGCGCTGAAGCTGACCGTGGCCGCCGGCTGGTTTGGCGCCCAGCTCAGCGCGCCGGTTCGTTCATCTCGGCTGTGCGCCGGCGAGCGCAGACAGTCGCGCAGGCGCAGCTCAAAACCGACCGGCTCACCGCGCACACCGGGTTGCGTTAACCGCCCGGTCGCCACTTCGCCCAGCCAGATATCTTGCCGCGCGCTGGCCATCTCCAGCCGGCAGGCGCTTTCCGTCAGCGCGCCCCGCACATACAGCGTGCCGTTGGCGCCTTCCACTTCCCAGTTTTCACTGGCGTGCGACGTCGGCAGCATCCACAGCAGCGCTGCCAGGCTGAGCGGCGCCATCAGCGCCAGGCCACCCAGCGCCGCGTAGTAGCGCAGCTCGCCGTGCAGGTATGCCCAGTCACTCGTTTGCTCTTTGTGTCCTGCCATTCCTTGTCTCCTTCGTCCGTCCGCAGCTATCCCAAACGATCTTTGTCGTGGAGCATCCGCCCCCAGCTCTTACTGCCCCGATTGCTTCTCCGGCACCACCGTGCAGCCGCCGCCGTTGCAGCTGAAGCTCAGCTGCGGCCGGCCGCCGTAATCGTTGATATAGGTCAGCGCCGGGTTACCGCCCACGGCGGAAGCGCTGACCGTCAGCGGCGCGTTGCCCTTCGGCGGCACCATAAACGGTTCGAAACCTTTGGCACCTTCAATCCCTTTACGCGTTGCGGCATCAACAATGGTGACGTAATACGGCGTCGGGTTATTGACGATGTATTTGTCGCCTTGTTTGGTCAGCGTCAGCTGCTCCTGCCACGGCGCCGCATTGCGCTCCGGGGCGATCGCCGCCGGGCGGTAAAACAGTTTGATGCGCGTCTGCAAGGCGATCTGCAACGTATTCGGTTTGTCGCTCTTCGGCGGGATCTCACGCAGGTTGAAGTAGTACAGGCTCTCCCGGTCCTGCGGCAGCTGTTTGGCCGTCGGCAATGACTGGATCTTCACCTGGCTCGGCTTGCCCGGCTCGATGCGCTGCACCGGCGGCAATACCGTCAACGGCCCTTGGATCTTGTTGCCCTGCTCGTCTTCAATCCAGGCCTGCGCCAGGTAAGGCAGCTGCTTGTTCTGGTTGCTGACGCTCAGGCTCACCGACTGCACGCTGCCGTCGAAGATCACCCGAGTACGGTCCAGGGCGATAGCCGCATTGGCTGCCGGAATCAGCGCGCCGGCCAGCAAAGAAGTGGTAGCCAGCAGGCCGATAACGTGACGTTTGCTCTTCATAGAAACTCCTCAATTCAGTGTTCATTGCTGCCATCGCCCGCGCTCAGCACGCGGCACGGCAGCAGTAAAGTGTTCATCAGCATCTCTTGCGGCAGCGGCGTCGGCATTTGTACTTCGCACTGCGCCGCACCGTTCCAGCGCACCGTCATGCGTTCGCCGGCGTTGATGCCGCTCAGGTAGACACTGCCGCCGTCGTTGACGATGCCGGTCTCTTGCTTACGCGCATTCAGCACCGTGGCGCCGAACGGCGGTTCGCTGCCGTCCGCCAGTTTGATCACCGCCATCGCCTTCTCCCCGGCGATCACATCAAACTTGCGGTAGCCAATGGCGCCTTCGGTCAGCGTTGCCTGCACCACCGATTTGGTGGCCTCGGCGTTGTTACCCAGCTTGTCCAGATCGATGCTGGCCTTGTTGCGGTAGTAGCTGTTGACGTCGGTTACCACCGCCTTGCCGAAGCGGTTGGTTTCCACGGTGCTGCCGTAGCCGCGCACCGGCACCCCGGCCACGCCGTTGGTATCCAGCAGAATGCGCGTGCCGCCCGCCATATTGCTGCGGTGCAGCGCGCCGCCTTCCGGCGTTAACGTCATGCCGCCCTGTGCCGAGAAGCCGATCGCGCTGTATCTGTCCTGCTGATAGCTGGCGTTGGCGCTAACCCGCGCCAGATCGCCCTCGCGGTTGTAATAGCCGCTCATGTTGACGCCGCTTTGCGAACTGCCGGCGCTCAGCTGGTAGTTGCTGTGCTCGTCGATGCGATCGTAATACCCCGCGCGATTGGTGACGTCGTTGCGGCTCACCGTCGCGTTGTAGCTCAGCGTGGCGCCGTTGCCCCACGGCAGCGACAGCGACAGGTAAGCCCCGTCGTCGTTGGTCTCGTTGTAGCGGTTGCGATAGGCCGACAGCGACACGCTCAGGTTGCGAAAACGGCCGATGTCGAAATAGCGCGACAGCGTCAGGCTGTAGCGATCGTTAGCCGGCCGATCCCAGTAGGTCTGGTGGTTGTAGTTGAGATAGGCGCTCAACCCCAGGTCACGCAACTGCTGGTTATAGCTGATGGTATACATCTCTTTGCTGTTGCCGCTCCGCTGGCCTGAATAACGCGCATCCAGATATTCGCCCATACTCATAAAATTCTCCTGCGAGAAGCGGTAGCCGGCGAAGGTGACCTGGCTGTCCAGCTCGTCGAAGGTCTTCGAGTAACTCAGGCGGTACGAGCCGCCGCTCAGCGTGCCTTCTTCCTGCGGCAGCCTGGCCCGCGACTGGGTAGCGTCGAACGACAGCGCTCCCAGCACCATCAGGTCACGGCCGATCCCCAGCGCCGCCGCGTTGTAATCACCGCCCGACAGAGCACCGCCGTACAGTGACCAGCCGTTGCTCACTCCCCAGGAAAACTCACCGGTGCCGAACAGCGGCCCACGGGAACGGTGCTGCCAGTCCGAGGGTTTACCCGCCGCCAGCTTGTAACGTACCGAACCGGGCCGCGTCAGGTACGGAATGCTGGCAGTGCTCATCTTGAACGCCTGCACGCTGCCGTCCTGCTCTTCCACCCGCACGTCCAGCTCGCCGCTGACCGCATCGTTGATGTCCTGAATACGGAACGGCCCCGCCGCCACCTGGGTTTCGTACAGCACCCGCCCCTGCTGGCTGACGATCACCTTGGCGTTGCTCTTCGCCACCCCGACCACTTCCGGCGCATAGCCGCGCAGGTTCGGCGGCAGCATGTTATCGTCGGAGCGCAGGCTCAGGCCGCCGAAGCGAAAGCCGTCGAACAGGCCGGAGTCGAGATAGTCCTCACCGACCGTCAGCTTCGAACGCAATGCCGCCAGCGCCCGATAGGCGTAGTAACGGCTCCAGTCCAGCCGCTGATCCGTCCCCTGGCCGGAACCGGTCTGATGGTTAAGATTCCCCTGCCAGTCGGCGCGCAGCCGCCAGGCACCGAGGTTGGCACCCGCCGTGCCGTTGCCGCTCAGGCTGTAGCCGTTGGTCCCTTGCCGCTGCTGGGTCTGGCCGTTGACGCTGTAGTCGAACAGCAGCCCGGGAATGCCTTCGTCCCAGCGGGAAGGCGGATCCCAGTCCTCGGAGGTATATTCCAGATAGGTCTGCGGAATACCCAGGTACAGCGACGAAGTGGACAGATCGCCGCGCACTTCCATCCCCTTCAGGCTCGACTCGTCCAGACATTCGCCCTGATGCCACCAGCTCAATGTTTTCAGCTGTGCGTCTTTCAGGCCCAGCTGTTCCACCAGCGTTTTGGTGACACAGGCGCGACTGCCATTGGGATCGTCATCCGGCGCATAGAACGGCACCGGCTGCTCCGGCAGGTCGCTCTTGTTGAGATGCACCAACATGGTATACACACCGGGCATAATGTAACCGCCGCGCGAAAACTGGCTGAGATCGATATTTTTCCGATCGTTGACGTCCAGCACGTCGGTATTGAACTGGATCTCCTCGGCGGCATATCCCAGAGAAACAAAGCCGCCAATCGCCAGCGAAATTAACAGCCCCAGTTTTTTTAAATTAAACAGCTTCCCTGAAGTTGGCGACATCATGACTCCATTCCCTAATTGTTTTATTATGGCGGCGAGTTTCTCCGCTTAACGCTCAGTAATAATCGAGCTTAAACCGCACGGCAGAAGAGAAGCTCCCAGCTTTGAACGGTTGGTTATTGCTGACCAGCGTCATGCTGTATTTCAATGTCATATCACCCGGGATAATCGCGGACGCCGGCAACGGCTCTCCAGGCAGCGCAACATTTCCCTGCTCATCGTAAATCATTATGGCGACACCGCCGGCTTCACCGTGAACGCCAAATAAATCACCGTCAGCTTCGCCGTCAAATGTCACCTGAAACTGTTTCCAGTCAGGTAACTCCTTACTCGGCCTTTCCAATATGCAGTTAATGAGTTTAATGGCAAATGATCGGTCACGTCCTTTACCCTGCCGGGTTATTTCACCCATCGACGTAATATCGATATCGATTATCTGCTCCCGACTTTCGGTGGCGATAGCGCAGGCGGTATCTATAATGGCCCCTTGCATATTTACCCGCCCTTCTCCCTGAGAGAATACCGCCGCCCTGGCTACAGGGGATAGCGCCGCGAGCAATAGGCAAGAGATCGAAATAATCACGAGTACGTGTTTCATTATCTGATCCTGTAATAATCCTATCCGTTAAAACAGCATGCGGGCAGCCCCGCATGCTGGAAACACACTTAAGGCATCAGGTAACGATTACTGATAGGCCAGGGTGAAGTCGGCTACGGACTGGAATTCGCCCGGGACGATCGCGGTGGTAGAAGCCGTTGCGCCCTGCAGGTAAGCAGCGAAGCTCAGGGTGTTGTTACCGTTCTGCAGTTCACGTGCCTTGCTTGCTTTGCCCAGCTCAATGGTCGTGCCGGCACCGTCTGTGATAGCAATGCCCGCACCTTTAGCCGTGCCGGTAATACCCAGCAGTTTTTCGTTCGCTTCAGAAGCAGAACCACTGAAGGTCAGAGAAACGGTATTGTTCTTACCTGGATCCTTGTCATCAGTAATCAAGTCACAGTTTTCCAGTTTGATCTGGAAGTTACGCGGCGTAGATTTACCGCCAGTCTTCAGCGCCACATTAGAGATCGCGCCCAGTTCTACGGTCTGATCGAGAGATTCAGGGGCGATCGAGCAAGGAGCCTCGATAATGGAACCGGTGAAGGTCACTTGGCCGTGGCCCTGATCTTTAACTGCCGCGTGGGCAACAGAGGTCATACCAAAAGCCACTACGGCCGCCATCATGATTTTATTCAGTTTCATAGTAATTCCTTACATTCCTTAGTAAGAAGAAAAACGCATTAAATGTTTATCCACGCGTTAACCAGCAAGAGATTAAAATAATCATTTCCTGTTAGTCAGGTGGTTCCGACACATCACCATCTGGCATTCCGTGTCAGTCCCTATAACTTACCAGCCAAAAATAAAATTGGAACTATGTACTTAAAATGTACATAAAAACAAAATTTAAAACTTAAATATATAAATAAATTAGGTTTAACAACCAAAAATAGACTTTCAGTTATTAATCGTTATTATTTAATAAAAATCTATTAAATCGTTATAATGATAATTTTACAGGTAATTAGAAAAATCCTATTCCAATTAACCTACATTGATTGAAAAAACAAAAACCAAGACGCAGAATAGCAACTCGACAGGCAAGTTGAAGGCTATAAAAATGAGCTACAAAATAAATGAAAGTATTATTTTCAATGAGATAAGCGGCACATTGATTAAAATAGGAAGTGAAGATAAAAGCGTGACTCTGATTCGTTCAACCAGCCGACTTCTTTCTTTTCTCATCAGGCACAATAACGAGCTTTTACTGCGTGAAAGATTATTGAATGAGGTATTAGTCGACTATGGGCTTAAGGCATCGAATAATAACCTCAACAATTATATCTCTATACTCAGAAAATCGCTGGCGCAACTTGGGGAAGAAGAGTTAATCATTACCTACCCACGACAGGGCTTTAAATTCGTTGCCAGTCACATTCAGGCATTGTGTATTGATACCGGGCCAACAGAGAGCATAGACAAACGAGAAGATGGCTACTATATGGAAATAGGGGCACAGGTTGCTGCCCCAAATGAACCGGAGCCAACCAACCTGGCGGATGGCCAGTTAAACGAGAGCCCAGTTACGGAAACGCACAATGCCACAAGCAGGAAGACGCGTATTTCCGCTATGCACCTGGTGGCCTTTATTGGCACGTTGCTGATGCTGCTCAGCGCTGTTTACTTATATGAAAAGGATGGCGACATGGGAATTCACCCGTTGGGGAACTATTTGAAATGCCAGGTTTACACCGTTAAATCCAGCACCGGCAACCTGTATGAGATGGGCGAGATAATACAGAACAGCGGCTTTGACTGCCAAAAGAACGCCAATGTTTATTATTACAGTGACGTCAGAAACGAACATGAAGATGCCTCCTCAATGGCCGTTATCACGTTTTGCCCCGTAGGGGCCAATACACCTTGTATTAACCGTTACATTAATAAAAAAACCAATAACGCTTCTTGATTTCGCTCCCAGGGTCGACATTCTCTGCGGTTTTCCTGGCGATATATCCGCCGGGAAGGCCACCTGCCCGGCGGTAGGCTCCGGCCGCTAAAGCGGGCCCCGCGACGCTCCTCCCTACGCAGCAGCCGCAGGCGGTTTGTGCAGACGACAGCCCGCCACTCTGGCAGAGTGGCGGGCATAACAAAGCAAAAAAACGCCGGCGTGTATCAATCCGCCGGCGATAAGAGCATTAACCCTATAAATTAGTTATATGAAACGCTGAACTGAACGGACGCATTGGCATCCCCCATCGTCACCGGCCCCGTCGACTGATAAGAAGCGTAGTAAGGGAGCTCATAGGTCGTTTTCCCCTCCAACGGCACAACAGAAACACCGCCAGGCACGATCGGTGCATTTTTCTCATTACTGATCCGCAGCCCCAAACCTTCGGCACCGCCATCGTTCAACTTGAACAGCTCCTTGCTATCGCCAGCATTGGCACCTTCAAATTTGATCTGCGCGGTGGAAAGATTCACAGGACAATTTTTCAACGTAAGCTTGAAAGCCTGTTTAGTGCTCTCTGCGCCAACCTCGCTGAATGCGGATGCAGTAACGTCACCCATTTTGACATCCAGCGTAGGATCAACCGCACAGCTGCTGTTCAGTACTTTTCCGGTGAAGTTGATCACGCCATCGGCCGCCATTGCGGGGGCTGCCGCTATTACCGTAGCCAGTGTTGAAGCTATCAGATAGTTTCTCATATAATTCCCTTATATTTAGATATGAATCATTCATTATTAAGATGCAAAATGCATCCCTTTCTCGCGGCCACTACGCCGCCTTTCGGCACCAACACCGTTGCTGCCAAAACCGTGATAACAATAAATGTCGCGATAATATTTGTTGCGAATGACTTGATATCCACCGTTGCCACATGACTCATTCACACTACGAAAAGTCATAAAAACAATACGGCGAACAACATATAATTTAATGATATTTATGGTTTTTTTATTTTCATTATAGACGAACAACGCAAATAAATTCAACCACCCATATTAACAAAGAAAAATCCTAAAAACCGGAAACGTAAATATTAATAAATATAATACAAACAATCCCAGCGCAGAAATAACAATAAAATGAAGCCCCCCTAAAGCGGCTGGGTTATGAAGAATAACAGTAACAGAAAAGAAATCCGCACAACGGACAGGAAAACGCAGGAGTAAATCGAAATTTCATTCACAGTTTCAAAATGAAAATAATACCTTAGCAATTAAGATAAATAATATTTAACGAAAACATATAGATTAAAAAAGGGGTAATGAATTAAATTCAACAGCCAATAGCCAGAATACTCTTAGCAATTATTCGGCTATCTATCATGAGGGGGGAACGCTGGCGTGTTCGGTAACCCAAACGCAGCGCAGTCTGACGGGAACCGGGCGTCAGGAACGACACCCGGCTCAAGGGGATGATTACTCGTCTTCCAGATAGGTATAACCGTACAGGCCGGCTTCAAACTCTTCCAGGAACTGCGCCTGCAGCTCGCCGTCCAGGTCGGTTTCTTTCACCTGATCGCGGAATTTGGCCAGCAGCGCGCTCGGATCGAGCTGCACGTACTCCAACATGTCCGCCACGGTATCGCCCTCGTCGGACAGTTCGGTCTCGACGCTGCCGTCCGGGAACACGTACACGTCAACCGAGGCGGTATCGCCGAACAGGTTGTGCATGTTGCCGAGGATCTCCTGATACGCACCGACCATGAAGAAGCCCAGCGCCGGCGGGTTCTCCGGATCGTACGGCGGCATCGGCATGGTGGTCGCCACGCCGTCGCCGTCGACGTAGTGGTCGATGGTGCCGTCGGAGTCGCAGGTGATGTCGAGCAGCACCGCGCGGCCTTCCGGCGGCTTATCCAGCCCTTCCAGCGGCAGCACCGGGAACAGCTGATCGATACCCCAGGCATCCGGCATCGATTGGAACAGCGAGAAGTTGACGTAGAACTTGTCCGCCATGCGCTCTTGCAGTTCGTCGATGATCGGACGGTGCGCGCGGTTGCTCGGATCGAGCTGCTGCTGGATCTTGTTGCAGATGTTCAGATACAGCTGCTCGGCCCAGGCGCGCTTGGTCAGATCCAGCATGCCGTGCGCATATTGGGTATGCACGTCGTGCAGATCCATCTGGCTGTCGTGCAGCCATTCGCGCAGCGAGCGGCGGTTCTCCGGCTCGTTCATTTCCAGCCAGGTTTCCCACATGCTTTCCAGCGCGCGCGGCGCGTCGGCTTCCGGCGGCAGCGGTTCGCTGAACTCATTGCGCTCGACGCCGATCACGTTGGAGACCAGCACCGTGTGGTGCGCGGTCACGGCGCGGCCGGACTCGGTGATCACCGTCGGATGCGGCAGGCCGTGTTCGTTACAGGCGTCGCCGATGCCCCAAATCACGTTGTTGGCGTATTCGTTCAGGCCGTAGTTCACCGAGCAGTCGGACTGCGAGCGGGTGCCTTCGTAGTCGACGCCCAAGCCGCCGCCCACGTCGAAGCACTGAATGTTGACGCCCAGCTTATGCAGTTCAACGTAGAAGCGCGCCGATTCGCGCACGCCGGTGGCGATGTCGCGAATGTTGGCCAGCTGCGAGCCCAGGTGGAAGTGCAGCAGTTGCAGGCTGTCGAGACGGCCCGCTTCGCGCAGGGTCTCCACCAGCTTCAGCACCTGCACCGCCGCCAGGCCGAACTTGGATTTTTCGCCGCCGCTCGACTGCCATTTGCCGGAGCCCTGCGAAGCCAGACGCGCACGCACGCCCAGGCGCGGCACCACGTTCAGCCGTTCGGCTTCTTCCAGCACCAGGTTGATCTCGGACATCTTCTCGATCACCAGGTACACCTTGTGCCCCAGCTTTTCCCCGATCAGCGCCAGGCGAATGTATTCACGGTCTTTATAGCCGTTACAGACGATCACCGAGCGGGTCATGCCGGCATGCGCCAGCACCGCCATCAGCTCGGCCTTGGAGCCGGCTTCCAGCCCCAGCGGTTCCCCGGAGTTCACCAGCGACTCAATCACGCGGCGATGTTGGTTTACCTTGATCGGATACACCAGGAAATAGCCGCCCTGGTAACCGAAAGACTCACGCGCGCGTTTGAACGCGGCGTTGATCGAACGCAAGCGATGCTGGAGGATCTGCGGGAAGCAGAACAGCGCAGGCAAACGCTGGCCGTCTTGCTGGCGCGTTTTCACCAGTTCTGCCAGATCGACGCGCGCCTGCGGGACATCCGGGTCCGGGCATACGCTGATATGGCCCAGCTCGTTGACGTCATAGTAATTGTTGCCCCAGTAGGCGACGTTATAAGTGCGCAGCATCTTGCTGGCATTACGATCATTCATGGCAACCTCCTGCATGGAGCGCAAAGATAAAGACTCGCCCGCAACCGGCGGGCGGTGAATCAACAGATCATCAGACATGGTTCGCCTCACATTCCGCACTGACGAAACCGTCAGCCACTATCGCAGCTACCACCCGCGAGAACAACCCAACAAGCCGCGCTGGCGGCAGCGAAGAGAACTGCCGTTCGCGGTCAGCGATCGGTTTATCACTCATATAATTGTAAGACACCCTGTTCAAACCTCGTGAATCGGGCCAAGAAACATCCCACAGGAAGGCTGCAGGCTACCCTTGTTCAGTTCTTCAGACGACCGTTAGCCGGCCCGAGAATCCTGAGTAGCGGCCAAGTGTTTATCGCACCTGGTAAGTGACAGAGAGACAAGACGGGAAACAGCAGAAGAATGTGCGCCAGAACGGCACTGCTGTTGGGAACCAACAACCGGTAGACAACGGATCATTAATCCAACCACCTCCACGCGCGCCGTTCGGAGTGAACGACCCAGCCTCTAAAATAGTGTAAGAACGTGACCGTTCGATGAAGCGGCGGCGCTCACGGCGAACGCCTGCGACGGATAATAGCGCAACGCCGGCGAATGCAAAGCGGAAGTTTATCGCACCTTCCCCACCGCCAATCGCCGTACTGTGCAGCAAATGAACCGCGCGCGCAGTTTATACCGGTAAGCGGGTGAAAAAGCAAAATGAAAATTCGCCGAAAACTGTTTCAAGCGATGAAAATGGCGCCAACCCGTTTGCGCAAAAGAGCGAAAGCGCAAAAAAATACTGGCAATCTGGCTAAACCCTGACCTAAAATAGACGTCCAGATGTTAATCCATCTATACTGGTTAACTGATAAACTGCTTAACGGCTTTGCCTGAGGGGCGTTGCAGGATGCATCTCGCGCCATCAGCGGAAGACCCTTCGCTTCGATGCCGGATCTCCAGCGCTGTGCAGTAATTTCTAACCCGTCTTATGCAAGGTAAAGAACACAATGGCTAAACACCTCTTCACGTCCGAATCCGTCTCCGAAGGACATCCTGATAAAATCGCCGATCAGATCTCCGATGCCGTCCTCGACGCCATCCTGGAACAAGATCCGAAAGCGCGCGTCGCCTGCGAAACCTACGTGAAAACCGGCATGGTGCTGGTCGGCGGTGAAATCACCACCAGCGCCTGGGTCGATATCGAAGAGATCACCCGCAAAACCGTACGCGAAATCGGCTACGTTCATTCGGACATGGGCTTTGACGCCAACTCCTGCGCCGTATTGAGCGCCATCGGCAAACAATCCCCGGATATCAATCAGGGCGTTGACCGTACCGATCCTCTCGAGCAGGGCGCCGGCGATCAGGGCTTGATGTTTGGCTACGCCACCAACGAAACCGACGTGCTGATGCCGGCCCCGGTGACCTACGCGCACCGTCTGGTGCAGCGCCAGTCCGAAGTACGTAAAAACGGCACCCTGCCGTGGCTGCGTCCGGACGCGAAGAGCCAGGTGACCTTCCAGTACGACGACGGCAAAATTGTCGGCATCGACGCCGTGGTGCTGTCCACTCAGCACTCCGAAGACATCGCGCTCAAAGATCTGCAAGAAGCGGTGATGGAAGAGATCATCAAACCGGTCCTGCCGGCGGAATGGCTGACGGCGGGCACCAAATACCACATCAACCCGACCGGCCGTTTCGTTATCGGCGGCCCAATGGGCGACTGCGGCCTGACCGGCCGTAAGATCATCGTCGACACCTACGGCGGCATGGCTCGCCACGGCGGCGGCGCCTTCTCGGGCAAGGATCCGTCCAAGGTTGACCGTTCCGCGGCTTACGCGGCGCGCTACGTGGCGAAAAACATCGTCGCCGCCGGCCTGGCCGATCGCTGCGAGATCCAGGTGTCTTACGCTATCGGCGTAGCGGAACCGACCTCCATCATGGTGGAAACCTTCGGTACCGAGAAAGTGCCAACCGAACAGCTGACGCTGCTGGTGCGCGAATTCTTCGATCTGCGCCCATACGGCCTGATCCAGATGATGGATCTGCTGCAGCCTATCTACCGCGAAACCGCTGCCTACGGCCACTTCGGCCGCGAGCACTTCCCGTGGGAAGCGACCGACAAAGCCGCGCTGCTGCGCGATGCCGCCGGCCTGAAATAAGCCCCGACATCAACATGAAAACGGCGAGCCTGGGCTCGCCGTTTTTTTTGAGCGGATGGGTGCGCCTGGATCAACGCAGCGACTTGCCGGCAAGCGGAGGCCAAGCCCCCGCCGCCGGGTTGCCTTACCGTTCGGATTCGTAAGCCAAAATGGCCGCAACCTCCGTAGTGCCCGATCGGATCCGCAGCTCACACAGCGTGCTGCGGGTTATCCATGCCAGTGATATTACAGTGACACAAATAATCACCAGTTTTAACGGGCTGCGTTTGTTCGGCATCATGCCTTCTTCTCCTTGCCTCGCGGCGGGTAAGAGGCTAACTTAACGTTGTCACGCGTTAGAGTAGGCCTCGGGTTGATGGATATCGACTCGGGGCTTTTCTCTTTGTATCTTTCGCAGAAGCTCCAGAGACAAAGATCCAGAGCACCCGCCCGCAGTATATTCATCTCACCGCCACGCCACGTGTTCCTTTTCGCACGCAATAGCGTTTTTGCGCAACCGCTCGCAGCGCCTTGCAACACCCTGAAAAATAAAAAAAGGCTCAGCGTCGCTGAGCCTTTGAGGGCAGAAAAAGCACGGCCGAGATGCCGATTACGACGTCTGCTTACGCAACAGATAAACGAAGTACGGCGCACCGATAAAGGTCGCCAATAACCCGGCGGGGATCTGGTACGGGAACAGCAGCATCCGCCCGCACCAGTCGGCAAACACCATCAGCAAGCCGCCCAGCAGCGCGGCGATCACCATCTGCGGCAGCGCGCGGCGGAAGCCCAGCATGCGCGCCATATGCGGCGCCATCAGCCCGACAAAGCTCAACGGCCCTACGGTCAGGGTCGCCATCGCGGTCAGCACGGCAGCCAGCAAGAGAAGGGTCAACCGCGCCGGCGTCAGCGCAATACCTACCGAGCGGGCGGTGGCACCGCCGAGCGGCAGGATGGTCAACCAACGGCGGCACAGCGGCGCCAATACCATCAGGCCGGC
Source organism: Serratia nevei (assembly GCF_024160145.1). Taxonomy (GTDB): domain Bacteria; phylum Pseudomonadota; class Gammaproteobacteria; order Enterobacterales; family Enterobacteriaceae; genus Serratia; species Serratia nevei_A. Next base: position 29,901 of record NZ_JAMYWQ010000025.1, on the reverse strand, counting down.
GGCCACCAGCGCGGTACGCAGCGCCTGCGCCGGCTCCACCAAATAGGTCGAGCCGGAGAGCCAGGTCAGCAAGCCGCCCATGCGCGGATCGCCGCTGGCCAACAGCAGGAAGATGACGGTGGTAAAGGCGGTGCTGAGCGCGATACCGGCCAGCAGCATGCGTTCGGTCGAGAAGCCGCCGCGGCCAGCGGCGACCATGATGATCAGCAACGTGGCCGTCGCCCCCAAACTGCCGGCAGGCAACAGCCAGGCGAAGGCGTCGCCCGGCACCAGAAACAGCATCATCGTCACGCCAAAAGCCGCACCGGAGCTGATGCCCAGCACTTCCGGACTGGCCATCGGGTTGCCGGTCAGCTTCTGGATCAGCGTGCCGGCAACCGCCAGCATCATGCCCGCCGCCAGCGCAGCCAGCACGCGCGGCCAACGCCACGGCAGCAAAGCATCCAGCTCCGCGCCCAGGCTCCAGTGCCAACCGCCGGCATTTTTACCCAGCATCAGCGCCAGCGTCAGGCCGGCCAGCAATACGACGCCGGCCACCAACGTCCAACCCGGCAGATTCCCACGTTCCGCAGGCACCTTGTCGCCCAGATCCATCGGCGGCGGCGTGGCGGCGCTGCGCAGGCGCGGCAGCAGCCACAGCAACAGCGGTGCACCGAACAGCGCAGTGGCCGCGCCGGTCGGGATCTCACGCCACACCTGGGTCAATACCAGCATGACCTGGTCGGTCAGCCACAGCAGCAGCGCCCCCAGCAACGGCGCCAGCATCATGCGATGCGCCAGACGGCGCGCACCCAACATCTTCGCCATCAACGGTGCAAACAGGCCGATAAAACCGATAACCCCCACCGCGCTCACCAACATGGCGCTGAAGATAATGGCCAGGCCCAGGGCGCAAAAACGCGCCATCGACAGCCCCAATCCCAGATTGCGCGCCACGCCGTCGTCCAGCCCCAGCAGCGTCAGCGGGCGCAGCAACAGCGCCGCCAGCGCGCCGGCCACCAGCAATCGCGGCAGGATGAACTGCACGGCGCTCCAGTCCTGTTGGTTCAACGCGCCGGTGCCCCACAGGAACATGCCCTGCAGCTGATCGTAATGAAACAGCGCCAACAGGCTGTTGACCGCACCGCAGTACAGCCCCAGTACCAGCCCGGCCAGAATCAGCGTGACCGGCGACATCCGCTTGCCCCAGGCGACGCCGAATACCAGCCCGCCCACCACAATCGCACCCACCATGGCGGCCAGTTGGCGGGTGAACTCGCCTCCCGGCAGCACCCACAGCGTGGCGATGGTCAGGCCGAGCTGCGCGCCGGCGGCGACGCCGAGCGTCGACGGCTCCGCCAACGGATTGCGCAGCACCTGCTGGAACAGGACGCCGACCAGCCCCAGACCGGCACCGGCCAACAGCGATACCGTCAATCGCGGCAGCAGGCTGTAATGGAACAACATTTGCCGCACGTCATCGATATCCGGCGCGTTGAACGCCCGCGCCCACTGCGCCGATGGCAGCTGTTGCAGCAGGTTGTAGATCGTCAGGCCGCCTGCCGCCGCCAGCAACAGCAGGATCAGCGTCAACGGTAATTTCCGCATGCCAGACGTCATGCCCCACTCTCCTGAGCCTGTTCCAGCAGGCGGCAGAAGCGCATCGTCGACAGCGTGGCGCCGTAGAACCACACCGCCGGCACCTGCCGCAGCTGCTTTTGCCGCACGAAGGGCAACGACTGCCACAGCGGCGTCGCGCTGACCTTGTCCATCATCGCCTGATTACCGTGATCGAGATAGATAACCCGGGCGTCGCGCACCGTGGCCAACCGTTCAATGCCCACCACCGCCGTGCCCCAAAAGTCGGTTTGCTCCTGCCAGGCATTGCGGATACCCAGTTGGTCCATCGCTTCCTGGAACAGGCTTTTCTGACCGATGATCAACGCATGGCGCGTGTCGATCAGCGAAAACAACAGCAGCGGTTGCCGGGTGTAGCTTTGCAGACGCTGACGCGCGTCCTGCATAAAGCGGTCGAACTGCGCCAGGTGCCGTACCGCCCGGCTTTCTATGCCCAAGCGTTGCCCCAGCGCCATCAGCGACTGGCGGGCGACGGTCAAGGGTTTGCCGCTGCCGTCATTGAAGCCGAAGCTCATGGTCGGCGCGATGGGTTGGATTTTTCGCGGCGGCGGGCCATAGCCTTGCGACAGCAACACCAGCGAAGGCCGGAGCTGCTGCAGCAGTTCGAGATTGGGTTCGGTGCGCTGGCCGACATCGACCACCGTCGCCGGCAGCGTCGGCTCCGCCACCCACAGGTTGTAGTTATGCACATCGGCTACCGCCAGCGGCGTCACGCCCAAGGCCAGCAGCAGCTCGATCGGCAACCATTCCAGCGCCGCGACGCGCGCGATATCCGGTGGCGCCTCCGCCGCTCGGCCGGGCAACGAGCCCAACAGCGGCGACAGCGCCAGCGCCATCAGCAGGCGGCGGCGCAGCGGATCGTGAGAAGAAGTGAATGCAGAGGACATCAGTAGACAAAACTCACCGGCGCGCCGCCGCTCGGGTGCGGCAACGTGCCCATAGGAATACCGTAAATTTGCTCCAGCACCGGCCCCTGCATCAGTTCCAGCGGGCCGCCCTGGGCGATCATTTCACCGCCGCGCAGCGCCACCAGATGGTCGCAGTAGCGCGCCGCCATGTTAATGTCGTGCAGCACGGCGATCACCGTCAGATCGCGTTCGCGGCTCAAACGCTGGATCAGCGCCAGCACCTCGACCTGATGCGCGATGTCCAGCGCCGACGTCGGTTCGTCGAGCAGCAGGCAGCGGCTGTCCTGCGCCACCATCATCGCCAGCCAGGCGCGTTGACGTTCACCGCCGGACAGGCTGTCCACCAGCCGGTGGGCGAACGGCTTCAGCCCCACCAACGAGATAGCTTCCTCCACCAATTGGCGATCGCCGGCGCCAAAGCGCCCCAGCGCGCCGTGCCACGGATAGCGTCCAATAGCGACCAGTTCGCGCACCGTCATACCTTCCGCCGCCGGCAACTGCTGCGGCAGGTAGGCCACCTGGCGGGCGAAGGCTTTGCTGTCCCACTGCGCCAACGGCTGCTGATTGAGCAACACCTGGCCGCCGCTGGGGGCATGGTGCCGCCCGAGCAGTTTCAACAGGGTGGATTTACCGGAACCGTTATGGCCGATCAGGCCGCAGACTTTGCCCTGGGGAAAACAGAGCGACAGCGGTTGCAACAGCACCCGGCCGGGGACGGCGAAGCTGGCGTTATCCAGCGCAAAGGTCGCGCCGGGATTAAGAAGTTTGTCCTGCATAGATCCTGCTTTGTCCGGGGCGACGCGGCGCCGCCCCGGCTATCCGGTTAGAAGCGGAAGGTTGCGGTGGCGACCACCTGGCGTTCTGCGCCCCAGTAGCAGGCGTAGTCGCGGTAGCAGCTCGACACATAGGTCTTGTCGAACAGGTTGTTGATGTTGACGCCCACGGACGAACCCGGCAGGCCAAAGCGCGCCAGATCGTACTTGATGGTCGCATCCACCAGCGTGTAGTCCGGCACCTTGAAGGCAGAGTTATCGCTGTTGAAGCTCGAGCTGGAGCCGACGTAACGCACGCCGGAACCCAGCGTCAGGCCGCTCACCGCCGTTTCGTGGAAGGTGTAATCCGCCCACAGCGAAGCCATGTGTTTCGGCACCTCGACGGTCGGTTTGCCCTGATAGGTGTTGTCCTTGGTGTACTTCGCATCGGTATAGGTATAGGAGGCGATCAGGTTGACGTTGGCGTTCAACGCCGCCTTGGCTTCCAGCTCCACACCACGCGAACGGATCTCGCCGCTCTGCACGCTGAACTGCGAATTGTTCGGGTCCGGCGTCAGGTTATTGTTTTTGGTCAGCTGATACAGGGCGCCGGTCAGCACGATCGGACGATCTTTCGGCACGTATTTCACGCCGGCTTCATACTGCTTGCCGATCGAAGGCTTGAAGGTGCTGCCCCCTTGCGTCGTGCCCAAATTCGGCTCAAACGACTGGCTGTAGCTGAAATACGGCGTCACGCCGTTGTCGAACAGGTAGTTCAGACCGCCGCGCCAGGTGAACTGCCGATCGGTTTGCTGATCCGTCGAATTCGTATCGCGGTTGTAAGCGGAGGTCTTCGCCCAGTCATAGCGCCCGCCCAGCGTCAACAGCCACTGGTTCCACTCCCCCTGCTCCTGCACATACAGGCCGGTTTGCTCCTGACGGTTCAGATAATGGTAGGGGAAATTGATATTGAACGAGTCATTGCCATACTGCGGATTGGTCATACTCAGACCTTCCGCCGTACCAAAACCGGCATTGATGTCGTTACGCATGCGCATGTAATCCACGCCGAACAACAGCGTATGATCGATAGCGCCCGTTTTCACCTTCGCCTGCGCCTGGGTATCCACCGAGAAATTATTCAGGTGTTCTTTCGACTGAACGTAGGCGCGGTTGATCGTCGTTGGCGCCGCAGCGGAAACTCCCGTGCCGTAAATGCTCTTCATGTCGGTGTCCACCTGCATATAACGCAGGTTCTGGCGCACCGCCCAGGTATCGTTGAAGGCGTGTTCGAAGCTGTAGCCGATCATGCGCTGTTTGCGCGCCATATAGTTGCTGGCTTCACCCTCGTTGAAATCGGTCGGCAGTTTGCTGCCGTCCGGCAACGGGATTAGCGTGCCCTGCTTCGGCAGCCAACCGTAATAGCCGGTATAAGGGTCGTTCTGAATGTTGGCCAACAGCGTGAAGTTGGTTTTGTCATCCGGGCGCCAGCTAAAGGACGGCGCGATCGCATAGCGCTTCTCTTTGCTCATGGTCTGCTGCGTATCGCTGTCTTTCGCCAGGCCGGTCAGACGGTAGGAGTAGATGCCCTGATCGTCCAGCGCGTCACTGAAATCGAAACCGGTCTGGAACAGGTTATCGGTGCCCATCTTGAACTGGATTTCATGCAGCGGTTCGGTGGTTGGCCGCTTGCTGACCATGGCAACCAGGCCGCCGGGGTTGCTTTTGCCGTACAGCACCGAGACCGGGCCGCGCAGCAGCTCGGCGCGCTCAAGGAAATAAGGATCGATGGACGCTTCGCTGTAGTTGTCCCCCAGCAAACGCAGACCGTCCAGATATTGGGTGGTGTTGGTGGCCGGGAAACCGCGGATCGCCACCGCGTCATAGGTCGAGGAGCTGCCACGGCTGGCGAATACGCCCGGTGCATAGGCCAGCGCACCTTTCACCGTATCCGGCTGGCGCATGTCCATCTCTTCACGCGTCACCACGGAAACGGACTGCGGGTTCTTTTCGATCGGCGTATCGGTTTTGGTACCGGTGGCGCTGCGTTTGGCGACATAGGTGCCGACCGGCCCCCAGGCGCTTTCCTGCTGGGCGGTATTGCTACCGCCCACAACGGTAATCGTGTCTTCCTTGGCGGCCGGCTTGGCGTCGGCGGAAAAAGCCGGCATCGCCAGCGTGCCCAACGCCGCAGCGACGGTGATCGCTAACGCGCTGACGGGGGTACGGCCCTGCTTGGCCGCGGATGATGAAAGACGCTTGGTCGGCATAGTTGATTTCTCTGATGGACAATTAAGTGACGAATGTAAACGATAATAATTATTATAAGCGTCGCATTTTATGCAGAAGCCAAATTAAACTGCAAGCCGAATTCATATGGCAAATAGGTTAAGGATTAAGCGCTTAGCCATGCGATTAACAGGGAAATAAAACAAGCGGAAAAATAAAAAAGCCCGCAACCAAAGTTACGGGCTTAATAACAAAGAAAAAATTTTCACCGGGGCCGACGCCCCGGCGGTGATTACTGGCCGAACATATCCTTGATCCAGCCGGCGACGCCATCGCCATCTTTTTGCTCACCCGCCGCCGGTTGCTGCTGTTGCTGCACCGCCGCCTGGCTGGCCTGGCACAATCCCTGCGGATTGTCGGTCCAGACCGGGATGGTACGCCAGCTGCCGCCGCCGCAGACGAAGTTGCCGGCAGAGTCGATGCTCATCTGGTTAATGCCTTCCGGCGGCTGCAGCATCAGCGGCAGCGGCGTCTGGTTTTCCAGATAGCGGCGATACAGGGTCAGCGCGCCGTTGGCGCCGGTCAGCTTGGCCGGGCCGTTGTTGTCGCGCCCCACCCAGGCGATCGCCACTTCCTTGCCGTCGATGCCGGCAAACCAACTGTCGCGCAGGTCGTTGGTAGTACCGGTTTTCGCCGCCAGGTTGTAGTTCGGGAACTTCACCGACAGCGAGCGGGAAGTCCCGCGCGCCACGCCCTGTTGCATCGCGTACAGTGTCAGGTAAGCGGCCTGCGCCGGCACCATGCGTTCCGCCTGCGGGAAGCTCTGGTACAGCACCGTGCCGTCTTCGGCGATCACCGAACGCACCGCCGACAGCGGCGCACGGTTACCGCCGCTGGCGATGGTCTGGTACTCCTGCGCAACTTCCATCGGCGTCAGGCCGATCGCCCCCAGCAGCATCGAAGGCACCGGGTTGATCTCCGCTTTCGGGATCCCCAGGCGTTGCAACGTGGCGCTGATCTGATCCAGCCCGACCGACAGGCCGAGGTTCACCGTCGGCACGTTCAGCGAGTTGGCCAACGCATCCACCAGCATCACCTGACCGCGGAATTTACGGTCATAGTTGTTCGGCTGCCAGACGGCGCCGTTCGGCTGTTTCAGCGACAGCGGCGCATCCGCCAGCCAGGTGTTGAGGCGGTATTTATCCGGTTCGGACAGCGCGGTCAGGTACGTCGGCGGCTTGGCCAGCGAGCCGACCAGGCGGCGCGCCTGCATGGCGCGGTTGAAGCCGGCGAACTGCGGATTGGCGCCGCCGACCATGGCGCGCACTTCCCCGCTGAAGCGATCGACAATCACCATCGCCGCTTCCAGATCCTGCAGGTGACGCGCGGCGCGCAGCGCCGGGATGCCGTCTTCGACCGCTTTTTCCGCCGCGTCTTGCGACACCGGATCCAGCGTGGTGAAGATCTTCACGCCGGACAGGTCATTGACCTTATCGCCCAGCTTGGTCTGCAGTTCCTGACGCACCATCTGCATAAACGCCGGCTGTGGCGTAATAACGCCGCCTTTCGGCTGCACGCCCAGCGGACGCGCGCTCAGCATGTCATACAGCTCGCCGTCGATCACCCCCTGGTTCTGCAGCAGCTTGAGCACCAGGTTGCGGCGCTCCAGCGCCAGTTTCGGGTTACGCCACGGGTTGTACAGCGACGCGCCCTTGACCATGCCGACCAGCAGCGCTTGCTGATCGAGGCTCAGCTCGTCCACCGGGCGGCCGAAGTAGTACAGGCTGGCCAGCGGGAAACCGCGGATCTGGTCGCTGCCGCTCTGGCCGAGATAGACCTCGTTGAGATACAGCTCCAGAATGCGATCCTTGCTGTAACGGTAATCCACCAGCAGCGCCATGTAGGCTTCGTTGGCCTTGCGCCACAGCGAACGTTCGTTGCTCAGGAACAGGTTCTTCACCAGCTGCTGCGTCAGGGTACTGCCACCCTGCACCGCGCGCCCGGCGGTCAGGTTGGCCAGCACCGCGCGGCCGATGGAGTACGGGCTGATGCCGTCATGCTCATAGAAATGGCGGTCTTCCGTGGCGATCAGCGTATCCACCAGCAGATCCGGGAAACCAGAGCGCGGCACGAACAGGCGCTGTTCGCCGTTCGGCGACTGCAGCATGGTGATAAGACGCGGATCGAGGCGGAAGAAGCCGAAGCTGCGGCCGCTGTCCAGGTTTTCGATCTTCGCCAGGCGGTTGTTCTGGAAATCGAGGCGGGCGCGGATCTGCCCTTCTTTGCCATCCGGGAAGTCGAACGGGCGGCGCAGCATCTCGATGCTGTTGGCCTGCACGGTGAACTCACCCGGGCGCGTCATGCGGCTGACCTGGCGATACTGCATGCCTTCCAGCAGGTTGACCATCTCCTGCTTGCTGTACGGCATGCCCGGTTCCAGGTTGACCATGCGGCCATACACTGCCGCCGGCAGCTGCCAGACTTTACCGTCGATGCGGCTGCGGATCTGCGAGTCCAGGTAGACGCCATAGATCGCCAACAGGACGGCGAGCACCAGGATCAGTTTGATAAACAGACCAAGCCAGCGGCGTTTTTTACGCGGCGGAGTCGCTTTTACCTTACGCGGCATGCGTTCCTCCTCCTCTTCATACTCATCATCGTCATACTCGTCTTCTTCGTAATCGTCATAATCGTCGTCTCGGCGACGGCGCGGCGGCTTGCGCGACGCGGTGTTTTTTGGTTGTTTTCCCTTGCGCCCGATGGGCTCGCGGTCATCCCCAGCCATGGCTGTTGTTCTCCGAGCTTGCCGACACTGCCGGCCATGATTAGTCGCTTAATCTGTGCCGACGCCGCGGCGCTGACCAGAAGAAACATCTGAATTCCATACCCTAACTGATTGCGGCCTACTGATATTTCTTCGTTCGGCGCGTCGGTGCCGCATTGGCCGGATCGTCCGGCCAAACGTGTTTCGGGTAGCGGCCCTTCATCTCTTTTTGCACCTCGCGGTAGGCGCCTTGCCAAAAGGCCGCCAGATCGCCGGTGATTTGCAACGGCCGGTGCGCCGGTGAGAGTAACTCAAGCACCACCGGGATGCGACCCTCTGCCAACATCGGGCTGCGCTGCTCGCCGAACACCTCCTGCAAACGCACCGCCAGCGCCGGCGGTTTACCGGCCTCGTAACGGATCGGCAGGCGGCTACCGGTCGGCACAGTGTAATGAGTGGGTAACGCATTATCCAGCCGCTGCTTTTGCTGCCAGTCCAGCAGACGGGACAGCGCCTCGGCGATGTTGACCTGCTTCAAGCCGCGCAGATCGCGCACGCCGTTCAGCGACGGCAACAGCCACTGCTCCAGCGCCGCCAGCAGCGGTTCTTCGTCCATCGCCGGCCACGCCGCTTCCGGCAGCCAGGCTTGCGCGCACTGCAGGCGCACCCGCAGTTGCTCGGCGGCGCCCTCCCAGTTGAGCACCGCCAGCCCCTGCGCGCGCACCCAATCGAGCAGCGCCTGTTGCAACTCCTTGTCCGCCGGTTTGGCCAGTGGCTGAGCGCGCAGCGTCAGACGGCCGATCTGCTGGCGCTTCCAGGCGCGCAGCGTGCCCTTTTCCTCATCCCACTCCACCGCCGTGCGCTGCGTGACGAGCGCCGGCAGCTGTGCCGCCAGCGCGTCGATATCCACCGGCAACGCCAGCAGAATGCGCGCATCGGGGCTATTGTGGCCCTGCAACAGGCTGGGGACGATGAGCCAGGGCGCGCGCGACAGCGCCTCGTCCTGGTTCATCGCCGCCCCCAGACCGTTGGCCAGCAGGTAGCGGCCGTCCTGGCCTCGGCGCTGGGCGATGCGATCGGCAAACGCCTGCGCCAACAGGCGCGGCGCCAGATCGACGTCGATTTGCCCCGCACGTTGCGGCAGGCGTTTGGTCAACTGCGCGGCACGCTGCCGCCAGTTCGGTTGCGGGCGGCTCAGCCAGTAGCCGATATCCATCTGCCCGCCGCGCGGCGGCTCTTCCAGCACTGCCGCCAGCAACGCCGCCGTCGCCAGGCCGTCGGCACTCAGCGCCGCCCCGGCGACCAGCATCGCCGCCAACCGCGGATCGCATCCCAGCGCGGCCATCTGGCGCCCCGACGCGGTGAGTTTGTCCGCGTCGTCCGTAGCCCCCAACCGATGCAGCAACGCCCTGGCCGCCGCCAATGCCGCCGCTGGCGGCGCGTCAAGCCAGGTCAGCTGCGCCGGATCATGGCACCCCCACTGCAGCAGTTCGAGCCAGAAGCCGGTGAGATCGCTCTGTAAAATGTCTGGCTCGGCGTATTCCGCCGCGCGCTCCGCCTGTTCTTTGGCGAACAGATGCCAGCAAATGCCCGGCGCCAGGCGCCCTGCGCGCCCGGCGCGCTGCACCATCGACGCCTGACTGATGCGCTGCGTCGCCAGCCGCGTCAAACCGTTGCGCACGTCGTAGCGCGCCACGCGCTCCAGGCCGCTGTCCACCACCAGCCGAATGCCCTCGATCGTCAGGCTGGTTTCGGCGATGTTGGTCGCCAGCACCACCTTGCGGCGGCCAGACGCCGCCGGCTGAATCGCTTTTTGCTGCTGCACCAAAGGCAGCGCACCATACAACGGGCACAGATCGGTATCGCTCGCCACCTCGCCGGTCAATCGCTCCAGCACCCGATTGATCTCCGCCACGCCCGGCAGGAACAGCAGCAAAGATCCCGGCTGTTCGGCCAGCAACCGCTTCACCGCCGCCGCTACGCCGTCCTCCAGCCGCTGATGGCTGGCCAACGGCTGATACAGACGCTCAACCGGGAAGCTGCGCCCCTCGGACACCACCACCGGCGCTTCCGGCAGCAGCTGCGCCAGGCGAGCGTTGTCCAGGGTGGCCGACATGATCAGCAGTTTCAGATCGTCGCGCAGCCCTTGCTGCACGTCGAGCAGCAGCGCCAGCGCCAGATCGGCCTGCAGGCTGCGTTCGTGGAACTCATCGAGGATCACCAGCGACACGCCCTGCAGCTCGGCGTCCTGCTGCAGCATGCGGGTGAGAATGCCTTCCGTCACCACTTCCAGCCGGGTTTGCGGCCCGCTTTTGCTTTCGGCGCGCATGCGGTAGCCCACGGTCTGGCCGGGTTCCTCCCCCAGTTGCTGCGCCAGACGATAGGCGACGTTTTTCGCCGCCAGCCGCCGTGGCTCCAGCATGATAATGCGCCCCGGCAAGCCGGCCTTGGCCAGGAGCTGCAACGGCAGCCAGGTGGATTTACCGGCGCCGGTCGGGGCGTGCAACAGCACCTGAGGAGCAGACTGCAACGCAGCCAGCAACTCATCAAGCACCGCGCTGACGGGCAATGAAGACACTGAACTCTCCGTGGGGGTTAACGTTAAACGGCGTACAGTGTAGCATTAGCTTTGTCCCCGTAGCCTTTCAAACTGCGGCGGCGTTAGCTATAGTACGGAGCTCGTCCATGCGTCCCGCTTCGCGCGCGACCGTTGCAAGCCGCATTCAAGTCGGTTCCTGACCGATTTGTCCTGACGGATTTGTCATTATTTACCGAGTCCCCATGTCCAATTCGCGCCGCCTGTTTTTCGCCCTGTCCTTGCCTGATGCCCTGCAACAGCAGGTGATCCGCTGGCGCGCCGAGGCGTTTGCGCCAGAAGCCGGCCGGCCGGTGGCGGCGGCCAATTTGCACCTGACGCTGGCGTTTCTCGGCGAGGTCACCGCACAGAAGGAGCAGGCGCTGCGCAAGCTGGCCGGCCGCATCGTGCAACCCGGCTTCAGCATGCGGCTCGACGATCTCGGCCATTGGCCGCGCCCCGGCGTGGTCTGGCTCGGCACCCGCCGTGCGCCGCGCGGGCTGCTGCAACTGGCTGAACTGCTGCGTTCGCAGGCCGCCCGCAGCGGCTGCCATCAAAACGCGTTGCCGTTCCATCCGCACATCACGCTGCTGCGCGCCGCCACCCAGCCGGTGGCAATCCCGCCGACGACGCCGGGCTGGGCATTCAGCGCCGACGCCTTTTCCTTATATGAGTCGGTGTTCGAAAACGGCCGCACCCGTTATCAACACCTCGAACAGTGGCCACTGGCCAAGCAGGCATCCGCATGATTTTCTCCCCACCGCTGCGTTCCGCCACGCTGATCAAACGCTACAAACGCTTTCTGGCGGACGTGATCACCCCGGAAGGGGAAACCTTTACGCTGCACTGCGCCAATACCGGCGCCATGACCGGCTGCGCCACGCCCGGCGACACCGTTTGGTACTCCACCTCGGACAACCCCAAACGCAAATACGCCCACAGCTGGGAGCTGACCCATACCCAGCAGGGGCACTGGATCTGCGTCAATACCCTGCGCGCCAACGCGCTGGTGCGCGAAGCGATCGAACAGAATTTAATCAATGAATTATCCGGTTACAGTAAAATTAGCGGCGAAGTGAAATACGGCGGTGAAAACAGCCGTATCGATTTGTTATTACAGGCAGAAAATCGGGTTAACTGCTATATTGAAGTTAAGTCAGTCACATTACTGCAACAACAACGTGGTTACTTTCCTGATGCGGTAACGCTCAGAGGGCAAAAGCACCTGCGTGAGTTGCTCAGCGTGGTTGAAAGCGGGCAACGGGCGGTGTTGTTCTTTGCCGTGTTACACAGCGGTATTGAGCAGGTCGCACCGGCACATCATATAGATGAGCGCTATGCGGCGCTGTTGGCACAGGTCCGGCAGTTGGGAGTGGAAGTGATTTGCTATGGGGCAAAATTATCACCTGACGGTATTTATCTCTGCGATAAGCTACCGTTTTTTATCGATTAGCGCAGTCGGGTCCCTATAAATAGACAACCCGCCAGCACGATCGCCAAATACGCCCTCCTTCACACGATTGTCAAGCGGGCGACAGGAATAATTGCCAACCTACCTTCCTTCTGTTATTTATAGCGGCCTGTTTTTCCCCCGCATTGGGGATTCGATAGTGCGTGTGTATGTAGGAGAAGCAACATGCAAGAAGGGCAAAACCGTAAAACCTCGTCCTTGAGCATTCTCGCCATCGCTGGGGTGGAGCCGTACCAAGAGAAGCCGGGCGAAGAGTACATGAACGACGCCCAGTTGTCGCATTTCAAGCGCATTCTTGAAGCGTGGCGCAACCAGCTCAGGGACGAAGTGGACCGTACTGTATCGCATATGCAAGACGAAGCTGCCAACTTCCCGGACCCGGTTGACCGTGCCGCACAGGAAGAAGAGTTCAGCCTTGAACTGCGTAACCGTGACCGTGAACGCAAACTGATCAAAAAGATCGAGAAAACGCTGAAGAAAGTGGAAGACGAAGATTTCGGCTACTGCGAATCTTGCGGCGTGGAGATCGGCATTCGTCGCCTCGAAGCGCGTCCGACCGCCGACCTGTGCATCGACTGCAAGACGCTGGCCGAGATCCGCGAAAAGCAGATGGCCGGCTAATACGTTGTTACCGCTGCGGCGCGCGCCTGCGTGCGCCGCACAGAGAAAAGGGAACCTCTCCCCTCTGATATGCAAGAAAGTCATTATGTGGGGCGCTTTGCCCCATCGCCTTCCGGGGATCTGCATTTCGGTTCGCTGATTGCCGCTCTGGGAAGCTACCTTCAGGCTCGCGCCCAACGCGGGCAGTGGCTGGTTCGCATCGAAGATATCGACCCGCCGCGCGAAGTTCCCGGCGCCGCCGCTCGCATCCTGTCCGCGCTGGAACATTATGGTCTCCACTGGGACGGCCAGGTCATCTATCAATCTCAACGTCATGACGCTTACCGCGCCGCGCTGGATCAGCTGCAGCGCCAGGGGCTCAGCTATTACTGCACCTGCACCCGCAGCCGCATCCAGCACATCGGCGGATTGTACGACGGCCACTGCCGCGACTTGCAACTCGGCCCGCAGGGCGCCGCCATCCGCTTGCGCCAGACCGCACCCGTTTATGGGTTCCACGATCGCCTGCAGGGGGAACTGCACGCCGATCCGGCGCTGGCGGGAGAAGACTTTATCATTCGCCGCCGCGATGGGCTGTTCGCCTACAACCTGGCGGTGGTGATCGACGATCATTTTCAGGGCGTAACCGAGATCGTGCGCGGCGCCGATCTGATCGAACCGACGGTGCGCCAAATCGCCCTCTACCGCCAGCTGCAGGCGCCGGTGCCCGCCTACGTGCATCTGCCGCTGGCGCTGGGCGCCAACGGCATCAAGCTGTCGAAGCAAAACCATGCGCCGGCGCTGCCCGCCGGCGATCCGCGCCCGGTGCTGATCGCCGCGCTGAAATTTCTGCGCCAACCGCTACCGGAAAGCTGGCAAGATATTGACCTGCCATTATTATTGAGCTGGGCGGTCGAACATTGGCGGTTGGAAAACGTGCCGCGTCAGGAGGCGATCCCTCTGGATGAAAACACGCCGGCATTCTCAAAGGAGCCATGGTGAGCTATGATTAGCCGCTATTTTTTGTTAGCTCCATTTTTATCAGTCACTATCGAGGTGTACCATTTTTACCCGAGTAGCCAACTTTTGTCGTAAGGTACTGACCCGCGATGACAAGCTGCCCCGCGACGACGCGGCGGCCGGCGATAAAAACGTAGCCCGCGAAGAGCGTGCCGCGGCGCCAAGCCGCCCTGCGCCGCAGCCGCGTGCCGCCGATAACGGCAACAACGCCCCTGCCCGCCGCTCAACGCCGCGCAAGCGTCCGCCTTTCCCCCTCGCCGAGAGCAACGACTCGATGACCGTGATCCCGCGCGAACAACACTCGATTTCCCGCAAAGACATCAGCGAAAACGCGCTGAAAGTGCTTTATCGCCTGAACAAGTCCGGCTACGAAGCCTATCTGGTCGGCGGCGGCGTGCGCGATTTGCTGCTCGGCAAAAAGCCGAAAGACTTCGACATCACCACCAACGCCACACCTGAGCAAGTGCGCAAACTGTTCCGCAACTGCCGTCTGGTCGGCCGTCGCTTCCGTCTGGCGCACGTGATGTTCGGGCCGGAAATCATCGAAGTGGCCACCTTCCGCGGCCACCACGAGCAGAGTCAGGAATCCGACAAGAACTCGTCCCAGCAGGCGCAAAACGGCATGCTGCTGCGCGACAACATCTTCGGTTCGATCGAAGAAGACGCCCAGCGCCGTGACTTCACCATCAACAGCCTGTATTACGGCGTGGCGGACTTCACCCTGCGCGATTACGTCGGCGGCCTGAACGATCTGAAACAAGGCGTAATTCGCCTGATTGGCGATCCGGAAACCCGCTACCGCGAAGATCCGGTGCGCATGCTGCGCGCGGTGCGCTTCGCCGCCAAGCTGGATATGCGCATCAGCGAAGAGACTGCCGAGCCGATCCCGCGCCTGGCCGCGCTGCTGCATGAGATCCCGCCGGCGCGCCTGTTCGAAGAATCCCTCAAGCTGCTGCAGGCGGGTTACGGTTTCCAGACCTACCTGAAGCTGTGCGAGTATCAGCTGTTCCAACCGCTGTTCCCGCTGATCGCCCGCAACTTCACGCCGAACCACGATACGCCGATGGAGCGCATTCTGGTGCAGGTGCTGAAGAACACCGATCACCGTCTGCAGAACGACATGCGCGTCAACCCGGCCTTCCTGTTTGCCGCCATGCTGTGGTACCCGCTGCTGGAGCACGCGCAGAAGCTGGCGCAGGAAAGCGGCCTGGCCTACTACGATGCCTTCGCGCTGGCGATGAACGACGTACTCGACGAGCAGTGCCGTTCGCTGGCTATCCCGAAACGCATTACCACGCTGGTGCGCGATATCTGGCAGCTGCAACTGCGTCTGTCCCGCCGCCAGGGCAAGCGCGCGCACAAGCTGATGGAACACCCGAAATTCCGCGCCGCCTACGATTTGCTGGCGCTGCGTGCGGAAGTGGAAGACAATCAGGAAATGCTGCGTCTGGCCGAGTGGTGGGGCGAGTTCCAGGACGCCACGCCGGCGCGGCAAAAAGCCATGTTGAGCACCCTGGGTGACGATCCGGCGCCGCGTCGCGCGCGTCAACGCCGTCCTCGCCGCCGGGCACCGCGTAAAGAAGGGGCATAATGATCCGCGTTTATATCGCGCTGGGCAGCAACCTGGCGCAGCCGCTGCAACAGGTTAAAGCCGCACTGGAGGCGCTGGAGCATCTCCCGCGCACCCGGCTGGTCACCTGTTCTTCGTTTTACCGCACCAAGCCGCTGGGGCCGCAAAACCAGCCGGACTTTCTCAACGCGGTGGTGGCGCTGGATACCCTGTTGCCACCCGAACAGCTGCTCGACCATACTCAGGCGATAGAACGCAATCAGGGACGCGTGCGCAAGGATGAACGCTGGGGGCCGCGCACGCTCGATCTGGACATCATGCTGTACGGCGACAAGGTGATCCATACCGAGCGCCTGACGGTGCCGCATTACGGCCTGAAAGAGCGCGAATTCATGCTCTACCCGCTGGCGGAAATCGCCCCCGACCTGATTTTCCCCGATGGCGAACCGCTCGCCAGCTGCCTCAAGCGCGTGCCGGAAAACGGCATGGCGCTGTGGCACCAGCCAAAACCGAAGTCCTGACCCGCCTACAGCGCCAGCCGCGCAACGAACCCGCCCGCCGGGCGATTGGCGAAACTGACCTGTAAACCATGCAAGCCGGCGATACGCTGCACGATCGAGAGCCCCAGCCCGCTGCCGGTTTGCTCCTGCCCCGGCGGGCGATAGAAGCGCTCCCCCAGCCGCGCCAGATGTTCCGTGGTGACTCCCGGACCGTCGTCCTCCACCGTCAGCGAACGTTCGCTCAGCGTCACGGTGACGGCGCCGCCCTGCGGGGTGTAGCGCACCGCGTTGTCCAGCAGGTTGCGCAATAGCAGCGACAGCAGCAAGGCCTGCCCCTGACGCGGTGCCGGCGTTCCCTGCTGTTCATAACGCAGCGCCACGCCCGCCGCATGGGCCTGCCGATCCTGCTCCGCCAGGGTCATCGTCACCAGTTCGTGCCAGTCGATCGGCGCCAGCTCGGCCAGATCCGACAGCGAATCCAGCCGCGACAGCGTCAGCAGCTGATCCACCAGCCGGGTCGCGCGATCGATGCCGACCGTCAGATTGTCCAGCGCGTGCTCACGCATCGGCGCATCGTCCCCCGCCAGTTGCACCACTTCGGTCTGCACCCGCAGCGCCGCCAGCGGGCTGCGCAACTCGTGCGCGGCATCGGAGGTGAAGCGCCGCTCCCGCACCAGCAGAGCGTTGATGCGGGCAAACAGCGCATTGAGCGCATCCACCAGCGGGCGCACCTCGGTCGGCACCTGGCGCGCGTCCAGCGGCGTCGCGTCATCGGGTGCACGCCGGCGCAAACCGGCGGCCACCGTGCGCAGCGGCCGCAGCTCGCGCCCCACCATCAGCGCGATCAGCAGCATCAGCACCGGCAGCGTCGCCAGCCAGGGCACCAGTTGGCCGGTCACCATACCCAGCGCCATATCGCGCCGGTAATCCCACTCCTGACCGACCACGATACGGTAGCGCCCGTCCGGGCTGGTCAGCCACAGCAGGCGCCAGCTATCGTCATCGCCCTTGCGTACACCGTCGGTAAAGCCTTCGCGCTCCCCGTCAAACAGAAAGTCGGCACCGTTCTCGCCGTCGTTGAGCAGCATCTTGCCGTCGCGGTCGAAGATGGCGAACGCCAGCGCATCGTCCTCCTGATCGCCGCGTTTGCCGTGGTGCACCAGCTTCTTGGTCTTCGGCAGGCTGCGCGCACTTTCATCGGCCAGCAGATCGCCGAGGTTGGCGGTTGCCAGCCGTTTGGCAAACAGCATCTGTTGAGTGTCGAACACTTCGTTGATGGTGTTGCGCGACATCACCCAGGCCACCACGCTGGCGGTGCTCCAGGTCAGCAGCGCCAACAGGCTGAAGATCAGGATCAGGCGCAGCCGCAGGCTGAGACGCTTCACGGCGCATCCCCCAGCGTGTAACCCACGCCGTGGATGGTACGGATGAAGCCGTTGCCCAGCTTGCGCCGCAGGTGGTGAATATGCACTTCCACCGCGTTGCTGCTCACCTCGTCATCCCAGTTGTACAGCTTCTCCTGAATGAGCGGCCGCGCCAGCACCCGCCCCTTGTTATGCAGGAACAACTCCAGCACCGCCAGTTCGCGCGGCGTCAGCGTCACCGGCTCGCCGTTGCAGCTCACGCTGCGGGTGGCGCTGTCGAACACTACGTTGCCGTGCGTCAGCTGCGGCATCAGTTGGCCGTGGCGACGGCGGATCAGCGCCTGCAGGCGCGCCGCCACTTCGGCCAGCGCGAACGGCTTGCACAGGTAATCGTCGGCGCCGCTTTGCAGCCCGCTGACCCGCTGCCCCAGTGCGTCGCGGGCGGTGAGGATCAGGACCGGCACGTCCTGCCCGGCCTGGCGCCACTGGCGCAGCAGATCCAGGCCGTCGAGGCCCGGCAGACTGAGATCGAGGATCACCGCATCGTACGGCGCGCTGCCCAGCGCATTTTTGCCGACGACGCCATCGGTAAACCAGTCCAGATTGAAGCCGAGTTTGGTCAACCCGGCCTTGATGCCGTCCCCGATCAGTTTGTCATCTTCGATCAGCAAAATTCGCATGAGTATCCCTTTTGAGTCTTGGCGCCATTGCACCACAAGGTTCTTAAGAACCGCTTAAGCATGGCGATCCGCGCTACCCACCCCGATCGGGTTACAGTAGAATGGCTGCACTTTTTTTGCAGCCCGGGCCTGCGTACGCCGCACGGCCCGTTTCAGGAGACGTTGTGATGAAACCCACCACCGTGACCCACTTGCGCCAGTGGAAACAGGAGCAACGCAAGTTTGCTACCCTTACCGCCTACGATGCCAGCTTTGCCAAACTGTTTGAAGAGCAAGGCATCAAAGTCCTGTTGGTGGGCGATTCGCTGGGCATGACGCTGCAGGGCCACGACTCCACGCTGCCGGTCACCGTCGCCGACGTGGCCTACCACACGCGCGCCGTGCGCCGCGGCGCGCCGGCCTGCCTGCTGCTGGCCGATCTGCCGTTCATGAGTTACGCCACCCCGGAACAGACCTTCGCCAACGCCGCCGAGCTGATGCGCGCCGGCGCCAACATGGTGAAACTGGAAGGCGGCAGCTGGCTGTGCGACACGGTGAAAATGCTCGCCGAGCGCGCGGTGCCGGTGTGCGGCCACCTGGGCCTGACGCCGCAGTCGGTCAACGTGTTCGGCGGCTATAAGGTACAAGGGCGCGACGAGCTGGCCGCCAAACAGCTGTTGCAGGACGCGCAGAATCTGGAACTGGCCGGCATTCAGCTGCTGGTGCTGGAATGCGTGCCGACCGAACTGGCGCGCCAGATCACCGAAGCGCTGTCCATTCCGGTCATCGGCATCGGCGCCGGCAACGGCACCGACGGCCAGATCCTGGTGATGCACGACGCCTTCGGCATCACCGGCGGCCACACGCCGAAGTTCGCCAAGAACTTCCTGGCGCAGAGCGGCGATATCCGCACGGCGGTGCAGCACTACATTCAGGAAGTGGAGCAAGGCCTCTACCCGGCGGCTGAACACTCTTTTAACTAAGCGATGGTTCCAGGAGTCACTCAATGATTATTATCGAAACCCTGCCGATGCTGCGTCAGCAGATCCGCCGCTGGCGCCAGGAAGGCAAACGCATCGCGCTGGTGCCGACCATGGGCAACCTGCACGACGGCCATATGACGCTGGTCGATGAAGCGCGCGCCCGCGCCGATGTGGTGGTGGTGAGCATCTTCGTCAACCCGATGCAGTTCGATCGGCCGGACGACCTGGCGCGCTACCCGCGCACGCTGCAGGAAGACAGCGAGAAGCTGACCCGCCGCGGCGTCGATCTGGTGTTCGCGCCGGCCCCGGCCGCGGTCTATCCGCAAGGGTTGGAGCAGCAGACCTACGTCGACGTGCCGGGCATCTCCGCCATTCTGGAAGGCGCAAGCCGGCCGGGCCACTTCCGCGGCGTATCCACCATCGTCAGCAAGCTGTTCAACCTGGTGCAGCCTGATTTGGCCTGCTTCGGCGAGAAGGATTACCAACAGCTGGCGCTGATCCGCAAAATGGTGGCAGACATGGGTTACGACATCGACATCGTCGGCGTGCCGACCGTGCGCGCCAAAGACGGCCTGGCCCTCAGCTCGCGCAACGGCTACCTGACCGCCGAAGAGCGCAAGGTCGCCCCGCAGCTGAGCAAGATCATGAACGCGCTGGCGCAGCAGTTGGCCAATGGCGAACGCCATGTCGATGAGCTGCTGGAGCAGACCGCCGAGCAGTTGCGCGCCGCCGGCTTCACGCCGGACGAGCTGTTTATTCGCGACGCCGACAGCCTGCAGCCGCTGACGGTAGACAGCCAGCGTGCGGTGGTGCTGATGGCCGCCTGGCTGGGCAAGGCACGTCTTATCGACAACCAGCAGGTCGACCTGACGCTGTAAGCCGTTTTTTGTACTGTCGTCACCCTGAAACCCTGTCCATTGGTGGACAATGGCGGGGCAATCGGTGACGATAGAGATTGCAGGGATGCAGGAGAGATGTTCAACCCCAGCGCCTGTGAAGGCCGATATTCAGTTAGGTAAAGCTATGATACGTACTATGCTGCAAGGCAAGCTGCATCGCGTCAAAGTCACTCAGGCTGACTTGCACTATGAAGGATCCTGCGCCATCGACCAGGATTTCCTGGAGGCCGCCGGCATTCTGGAATATGAAGCGATCGATATTTACAACGTGGATAACGGCCAGCGCTTCTCCACCTACGCCATCGCCGCCGAGCGCGGTTCGCGCATCATTTCGGTGAACGGCGCCGCCGCGCGCTGCGCCTGCGTGGGCGACAAACTGATCATCTGCTCCTATGTGCAAATGAGCGACGCCGACGCCCGCCAACATCACCCGAAAGTCGCCTACTTCGAAGGGGACAACAACCTGCAGCGCAAGGCGAAAGCCGTGCCGGTTCAGGTCGCCTGACAATAAAAACGGGCGCCTTGCGCGCCCGTTCTTCCTTACTGCACCATCGTGCCCGGTTTGTTGGCTATCCGATCCGCCATGGTCTGGATCGAGTCGGTGCGCAGAATATAAAGCCGTTTCAGCGTATAGGGGTTATCCCCCGGCTTCACCTTGCCCTGCACCGTGGTGACCGCCATATGGAAACCGGCATCCTGCGCCGCCTGAATAGCCCGCTGGTTGTAACCGCCGAACGGATAGGACAGATACAGCACGTGCGGATTGAACTGCGACAGCGCGCGGCGCGAACGCTCGAAATCGAACTCGATATTGTGCAGAGAGCGGCTCAGCAAAATCGGCTGGCGATTGCCGTCGGTGCGGTGCAGGAAATGGGTGTGCGACTGCACGTCGAACACGTCCTGAAGCTGCTTCAGCTCCGAGATGCTCATAAACTGCAGCGAGTCCGGGTTCCATTTCTGCGGGTGGCGTTTGATGCGCGAAGAGATGATGAATGCCGTCGCGCGGAAACCGTAATCCTTCAGCACCGGATAAGCGTAGCGATAAACCGATTTCAGCCCGTCGTCGAAGGTCAGCACGATCGCTTTGCCCGGCAGGTTGATCTGGTTCTTCAGGTAGGCTTCCAGCTGATACAGCGAAATGGTGTCGTAACCCGCCTGCTTCAGGTAGGTCATCTGGTTGCTGAACGCCACGTCTGAAGTGGTGGTCGAGGTGTGGCGAAAACGCTTGTTCTCTTCGTTTTTCAGCAGGTGGTGATAAGTCAGCACCGGTATGCCGTTATCGATCTCGCAGTCCAGCTCATTGACGTATCCCAGCCGATCGCCGATGTTAACCTCATACCAGGTGTTGTTCAGCCGGTCCTTCAGCTTGCCGATGATCGGATAGCGCAGGTTGCCTTCCAGCGTGCCGAAGACCTCGCTGTTCTTGTCCGCCGCGGTGTAAACGTCGATCGCCTTTTGGGTGATCAGATTTTGATTGGTCAGCGGCTTGTTCAGCTCGCCCAGATCGTCCTGCACCTTGCGCGACTTTTTCAGCTCACGCACGTCGTCCTTATCGATAAAACCGGTGCCGTGCCCGAATTTGAATTCGTAGTATTCCGCATCTGCCGGGAACACCTGGATCAGCTGGCCGCGCTTCACTTCTCCGACCGGGATCACATGCTCGCCCACCAGCGCATAGACTTCGCTGTCGCGCTGCGCTTCCATGTATTCAGATTTAACCGCGCTGTCTTCCGACAGCAGATTCGCCAGGCTCACAGGGGAAACCAACGACATCAGAATGCCGAGTAACCCAGCCGCTAACTTGTATTGAGGCCGCATGATGATGTTCTGCTTACGAGTACGTAATAACAAAAGTGAAGGAAATGTGGAGCGCCAGCATAGCACGATTTGAACAGCGGGGAACTAGCGGTTATTTGAGCAATTCTATTGATTTACGCGCCGCCTGCGCCAAATCAAGAAAAGCGCCCTCGCCGGGAAAGCGAGGGCGCAATACGATCAGCTGCGCAGGCCGCGGCCGCGCTCGATCAGGTACCAGGACAGCAGATAGAACACCGCGATAAACGCCACCAACACCGCCAGGGTGAACGCCAGCGGCACATCGTTGATGCCGAGGAAACCGTAGCGGAAACCGCTGATCATATAGACGATGGGGTTCAGTTTGGACACCGCCTGCCAGAATGGCGGCAGCAGCGACAGCGAGTAGAACACCCCGCCCAGGTAGGTCAGCGGCGTCAGGACGAAGGTCGGGATCAGGCTGATGTCGTCGAAGGTGGTGGCGAACACCGCGTTGATCAGCCCCGCCAGCGAGAACAGGATCGCCGTTAACAACAGCGTCAGCGCAATCACCCACCAGGCGTGCACCTGCAGCGGCACGAAGAACAGCGAGATGATGGTCACCAGCACGCCGACGCAGATGCCGCGCGCCACGCCGCCGCCAACATAGCCGGCGATCACCACGTGGGTCGGCACCGGCGCCACCAGCAGTTCTTCAATGTTGCGCTGGAACTTGGCGCTGAAGAACGACGAGGCGACGTTGGCGTAGGAGTTGGTGATCACCGCCATCATGATAAGGCCGGGCACGATGAACTGCATGTAACTGAAGCCGTGCATATCGCCGATGCGCGAGCCGATCAGGTTGCCGAAAATGATGAAGTACAGCGTCATGGTGATCACCGGCGGCACCAAAGTCTGGATCCAGATGCGCGCGAAGCGGTTCACCTCTTTGGCCCAAATACTCTGTAAGGCCACCCAATACAAACGCGTCATGCTTTCTCTCCATTGCCGTTAACCAGGGTGACAAACAGTTCTTCCAGGCGGTTCGCCTTGTTGCGCATGCTCAGCACCTGCACGCCCTGCGCGCTCAGTTGGGCGAACAGGCCGTTCAGCCCTTGCTCGCGCATCACCTCCACTTCCAGCGTGGAGGTATCCGTCAGGCGGCTGCGGTAACCGTCCAGCTTCGGCAACGGGCTCTTCGCCGCCAGATCAAGGATGAAGGTTTCCGACTTCAGTTTGGCCAGCAGCCCCTTCATCGAGGTGTTTTCCACCAGTTCCCCGTTCTGGATGATGCCGATGTTGCGGCACAGCATCTCCGCTTCTTCCAGATAGTGGGTGGTGAGGATGATGGTAGTGCCCTGGGCGTTCAGCTCTTTCAGGAAGCCCCACATCGAACGGCGCAGCTCGATATCCACCCCGGCGGTCGGCTCATCGAGGATCAGCAGCTTCGGCTGATGCATCAACGCGCGGGCGATCATCAGGCGGCGCTTCATGCCGCCGGACAGCATGCGGGCGCGCTCGTTGCGCTTGCCCCACAGGTCCAGCTGATTGAGGTATTTTTCGGCGCGCGCCATCGCTTCACGCCGCGTAACGCCGTAGTAACCCGCCTGGTTCACCACGATCTGCAACACGGTCTCGAACGGGTTGAAGTTGAACTCCTGCGGCACCAGGCCGAGCTGGCGCTTGGCGTTGACGATGTCTTTATCGATGTCGTAACCGAACACCCGCACGCTGCCGGCGGTTTTGTTCACCAGCGAGCTGATGATGCCGATGGTGGTGGATTTGCCGGCGCCGTTTGGCCCCAGCAGGGCATAAAAGTCCCCCGCCTCGACGCTCAGGTCGATGCCGCGCAGCGCCTTGACGCCACCGGCGTAAGTCTTGGTCAGCTGCGCTAATTCCAGTGCATAATTCATAATTTAAAATAGTACCTTATGACGATGAGTATGCCGCCGCGCCCCTGTTTGCGAGGCTTGAAACAATAACGATAATCCTAGCATCGGCAACGTTTCCACCGCGTCGAATCCGTGCGGAAAATGAGGTTGCACCACTGTTCCGATTTCCAAATTGTGACGCTTACCCTATATTACCCCAACGCAATCTGTTCGTTACGAGCCAATAACCTCCATGAAAGAAATCGAAGAGCTTATCGCCAACAACCAAGCCTGGTCGGCCAGCATCAGTCAGGAAGACCCGGAATTTTTTGAACGTTTAGCCCAGGCGCAAAAGCCCCGTTTCTTATGGATTGGTTGCTCTGACAGCCGCGTTCCCGCAGAACGCCTGACCGGCCTCGAGCCGGGTGAACTGTTCGTCCATCGCAACGTGGCGAACCTCGTTATCCATACCGATCTTAACTGCCTGTCGGTGGTGCAGTATGCGGTAGATGTGCTGGAAGTCGAACACATCATCATCTGCGGCCACCTCGGCTGCGGCGGCGTGCAGGCGGCGGTGGAAAACCCGGAGCTGGGGTTGATCGACAACTGGCTGCTGCACATTCGCGATCTGTGGTACAAGCACAGCTCGCTGCTGGGCGAGCTGCCGCCGGAGCAGCGTTTCGACATGCTGTGCGAGATCAACGTCATTGAGCAGGTGTACAACCTGGGCCATTCCACCATCATGCAGTCCGCCTGGAAGCGCGGCCAGAAGGTGATGATCCACGGTTGGGTGTACGGCATTCAGGACGGCCGTCTACGTGATATGGAAGTGCTGGCGACCAGCCGCGAGAGCCTGGAGATGGGCTACCGCAAGGCGATAGCCAAACTGAAGCAGGATAAGGGCGTATAATCCCGCCGCGGGCGCGGCCAACCGCGCCCCACATCAATTACTCGTCCAGCAGCACCACTTTGCCGACGTACGGCAGGTGGCGGTAACGCTGAGCGTAGTCGATGCCATACCCCACCACGAACTCATCCGGAATCGAGAAGCCGACATATTCGACCGGCACCTGCACTTCACGGCGCTCAGGCTTGTCCAGCAAGGTGCAAATCGCCAGCGATTTCGGCCCGCGCAGCGCCAAAATCTCGCGCACTTTGTTCAGCGTGTTGCCGGAATCGATGATGTCTTCCACGATCAGCACGTCTTTGCCGCGAATGTCTTCGTCCAGATCCTTGAGGATCTTCACGTCGCGGGTGGTGGACATGCCGCTGCCGTAGCTGGAGGCCGTCATAAAGTCGACTTCGTGCGGCACGTCGATCGCGCGGCACAGATCGGCCATGAACATGAAGGAGCCGCGCAGCAGCCCGACCAGCACCATGTCGCTTCCGCTGTCGCGGTAATGTTCGGTGATCTGGCGGCCAAGTTCGGCGATACGGGTCTTAACTTCCTGCTCGGAAATCATTACGTCTACAGTGTGTTTCATAGTATTCAGGTCAGTTGCCGGAAGAAAGGCGCAGAGTTTAGCATAGGCCGTTACGACTTGCCTCTCTCCCGGACAGGGGAGTTTTCTTTATTAAGGGTATTCCTGACGAGCGTGCAGGACACTCACTATTTCAATATGTGCAGCCAGCACGCGGTAAACCACAATGTAATTAGGATGAACAACCATTTCACGAGTCCCGTTCACCCTGCCTGGCCTGAATAGATAAGGATGTTCCGCTAACGGGATAACCGACTCTTCAATGCGTTGCAACAAAGCCTCTGCGGCAAGTGGATTTCGCTCAGCGATAAAAGCCAGCAGCGTATATAAACCCGTTTTTGCTTCGTCAGTCCATTTGACGGTTAACATAAGGGTCAGGCCGATTTTCTTTTGGCTTTCGCCTGCTCGATAATGTGACGAGCGCCGGCCATGACTTCGTCATGGGGAATACGGGGGGAGTCGCTATTGATGGAAGATTCCACGGTGCTTCTGAACCAACGATCGTAGCTATCAGCCTGCTCTTGAGTCTCAAACTCAGAAACGATGGGATCCAATTTTGTCGGCATGACGCACTCCTCAACAGCTGATATTTTAATCAGTATAACGGCTTCCTTTCATTGAACCAAGCGGTGGCGACGCGAGCGCGCCACCACCGGAGCACCGGGCCGCCATCAATCGGCGACGGTGAAGCCCATCATCATGCCGGTATCTTCATGTTCCAACAGGTGGCAGTGGGCCATGTACGCATGTTCGCTGCTGGCCGGATGGTCGAAACGCACCAGCACTTCGCTGCGCCACCCTTCGACGCGCACCGTGTCCTTCCAGCCGCTGCGATGCGCCGCCGGCGGTTTGCCGTTTTCCGACAGGATACGGAACTGGGTACCGTGAATGTGGAACGGGTGCAGCATCATGTCGCCCTCGCCGGAAATGGTCCACTTTTCATACTGGCCCCGTTTGGCGGCGAACATCGGCTTGGCCATATCGAAGGCCTTGCCGTTGATCATGTTGCCGTGGCTGAAGTCGAACGGTTTGGCTTTGCCCGGCGCACCGCCGTGATCCATCCCGGCCATCTTGCCATGATCCCTGCCCTTCATGTTGCCCATGCTGGCGTGGTCCATGCCCTGCATGCCGCCCTTCTCCATGCCTTTCATCTCTTCGCCGCCCGTCGCGCCATGATCCATGCTCATGCCGGCCATCGCCTGGTGACCATAGCGATCCATCAGCGCCTGCATGCCCAGCCTATCCAGCTGCGGATCCATCATCAGCTGCAGCCAACGCTCCTGGATACCGGTGGTGGCAGGCAATGTCGGCAGCTTCACCAGGCTGTCCGGCATGGTTTTGATGCCCTGCGCCAGCGACGGCTGAATGCGTAACACCGGCAGCGGTTGATCGAACGGCGCCAGCGTCATGCCCATCTGCTTCACCGGCAGCGTCACGATGTCGAACGCTTTCCCATCAGAGGCGTCAACCAGCACTTCAAAGCGTTCGCCCATCAGCATCGGCAGCTCGGTC
The DNA here is from genome assembly GCF_024160145.1 of Serratia nevei. GTDB lineage: Bacteria > Pseudomonadota > Gammaproteobacteria > Enterobacterales > Enterobacteriaceae > Serratia > Serratia nevei_A. Next base: position 3,353 of record NZ_JAMYWQ010000025.1, on the reverse strand, counting down.
AGTTTCACCGGCTCCGCCAGGAAACCGCCGTCACTGGCGATAACGTACAGCGGGCGGTGGTCGCTGGCAGCCAGATTCAGCGAGCGGGCATTGCAGCCGTTGAGGAAACGCAGGCGCAGCCAACCGCGCGGCGCCAGATGGTGTGGATACTGCGCGCCGTTGGTGAACATGCGATCGCCAAACCAGCCCACCGCCGCACTCATCACGTCCAGGCGGTATTCGATCTGCGCGTCTTTGCCCAGCCGCTTATCCTGCAGGATCACCGGAATATCATCCTGCCCCCAGGTTTTCGGCAGCGGCAGTGTGGCGCTCTCTTCGTCTTCCAGCAGCACCAGTCCCGCCAGCCCCATCATCACCTGGCTGCCGGTTTTACCGTGGGTATGTGGGTGGAACCAGCAGGTGGCCGCCGGTTGATCGACGGTGAAACTCACCGTGCGCGTCGCGCCGGGATGGATCAGCGCCTGCGGGCCGCCATCGACGTCGCCGGGAATTTCCAGGCCGTGCCAGTGGACGGTGCTGGCCTCCGCCAGGCTGTTTTTGATATCGACCGTCACCGGCCGGCCACGCTGCAGCTTCACCGCCGGCCCGAGCAGCGCGCCGTTGAATCCCCAGGTTTTGGTGGCGGCGCCGGGCAACCAGCGGGTTTCCCCCGCCTGCAGCGCCAGCGCAATCTTACCCTGCGCGTCCGGCGTCAACAGCGGCGGCACCGGCAGGGCCGGCCGGTCGGCCGCCCAGGCGGCCCGGCTCCATAACGGCAAGGCGCTCGCGGCGCCCAGCGCGGCGGTTAATTTAATAAAATCACGGCGTAACATCGCTGGCTCCCTTTTCTCAGTGACATGACTCAATGCCGCCAGCCTAAACCTTCCCCCTGGCGGAAGGTCAAGCCATTCCTGGCGCTATTTTAAGCTATGTCTCACAATCAACAGAGCGCCACCGGCGAACGTTCACCCGGCCCGGCAGCAATAAAATTTGGTGCCTTTACAGGCAAGTGTGGTAACGTCTGCAGACAACAAACAGGCCTATTTCATGATGAAAAAAACAACGTTATCGATGCTGTTGCTGGCGATGCTGGGCTTCTCCAACGCCAGTCTGGCGCTGAATGAATCCGAGGCGGAAGATCTGGCCGATCTGACGGCGGTATTTATTTATTTGAAAAATGATTGCGGCTACAACGATTTGCCAAATGCGCAAATCAAGCGCGCTATCGTCTATTTCGCCCAACAAAACCGCTGGGATTTAAGCAACTACAACAGCTTCAATATGAAGGCGCTGGGCGAAGACAGCTATCGCGATCTCAGCGGCATCGCCATTCCAACGCCTAAAAAGTGCAAATCGCTGGCACGCGACTCCTTGAGCCTGCTGGCTTACGCCAATTAATTCCCTCCCCCTCTCCCGCCCGTTTTCCGCTCTCTCTGTCTGAAATTCAACCGTGCATCGCCAGGCAGAGTTAGCTATGATGTTGCGCCGATTTTTCATGGCTGTTATTACGGAGTTTCCCGCACATGACCCAGAAAGAAATTTGGTACGAAACGCTGCATACCGGCTTCGGCCAGTACTTCTCGGTAGAGAAGGTGCTGTACCGCGAGAAGACCGATCATCAGGATCTGGTGATCTTCGAGAACCCGGTGCTGGGGCGCGTGATGGCGCTCGACGGCGTAGTGCAAACCACCGAGCGTGACGAGTTCATCTATCACGAAATGCTGACCCACGTGCCGCTGCTGGCGCACGGCGCGGCGAAGAAAGTGCTGATCATCGGCGGCGGCGACGGCGGCATGCTGCGCGAAGTCAGCCGGCACCCTGGCGTGGAACAGATCACCATGGTCGAGATCGACGCCGGTGTCGTCGAGTTCTGCCGCCAGTACCTGCCCAACCACAGCGCCGGCGCCTATGACGATCCGCGCTTCAGGCTGGTGATCGACGATGGCGTCAACTTCGTGAACCAAAGCGACGATACGTTCGATGTGATCATCTCTGACTGCACCGATCCGATCGGCCCCGGCGAAAGCCTGTTCACCTCGGCGTTTTATGAAGGCTGCGCCCGCCGCCTGAATGAGGGCGGCATTTTTGTCGCGCAAAACGGCGTCTGTTTCCTGCAGCAGGACGAGGCGGTCAACAGTCACGCCAAACTGAGCCACTACTTTAGCGACGTCAGCTTCTATCAGGCGGCGATCCCGACCTATTACGGCGGCATCATGACCTTTGCCTGGGCGAGCCAGAACCCGGCGCTACGCCGGCTCGATCTGCCTACCCTGCAACAGCGCTTTAACCAAAGCGGCCTACACAGCCGTTATTACAACCCGGCAATTCACATCGGCAGTTTTGCCCTGCCGCAGTATTTGCTCAATGCCCTGAACGTAACACGTTAAGCGAGAAGATAAGGAGGTGGCCCAAATTGCATAAGCTAAAACTGCACGGCTTCAACAACCTGACCAAGAGCCTGAGTTTTTGTATTTACGATATTTGTTACGCCAAGACTGCGGACGATCGCGACGGCTATATCGCCTACATTGACGAACAATATAATGCCAACCGGCTGACCGAGATCCTGAGCGAGACCTGCTCAATCATCGGCGCCAATATTCTGAACATCGCACGTCAGGACTACGAGCCGCAGGGCGCCAGCGTCACCATCCTGGTCAGCGAAGAGCCGATCGATCCGAAAGACGTCGATACGTCGGAACACCCCGGCCCGCTGCCGAACAGCGTCGTCGCGCACCTGGACAAGAGCCACATCTGCGTACACACCTACCCGGAAAGCCATCCGGAAGGCGGGCTGTGTACCTTTCGCGCCGATATCGAAGTCTCGACCTGCGGCGTCATTTCGCCCCTCAAGGCGCTGAACTACTTAATTCACCAGTTGGAATCCGACATCGTCACCATGGACTATCGCGTGCGCGGTTTTACCCGCGACGTGAATGGCGTGAAACATTACATCGATCATGAGATCAATTCGATCCAGAACTTTATGTCGGAAGACATCAAGGCGCTGTACCACATGATGGACGTGAACGTTTATCAGGAAAATATCTTTCATACCAAGATGTTGCTGAAGGATTTCGATCTGAAGCACTACCTGTTCAACGCGGAACCGGAGGCGCTGAGCGCCGCCGAACGCAAACGGATCACCGATCTGTTATGGAAAGAGATGCAGGAAATCTATTACGGCTGCAATATTCCGCATTTGTAATGGAAAGGGCGCGGCACTGAACTGCCCCCCATAAGTTGGACGATGTAAATTCAGGCGGCCTTCGTGGCCTGAGTTCGATACTCTACCGGACTCAGGCCTTTTAGTTTCTCTCTGAGGCGGTCATGGTTGTAGTAATCAATGTAGTGCTCTATTTCTTTTGCCAGGT
>NZ_JAMYWQ010000124.1 GCF_024160145.1 Serratia nevei | reverse complement strand
ACAAGTGCCTATGGGATGCAGCAGTGAGGAATATTGGTCAATGGGCGGGAGCCTGAACCAGCCAAGTCGCGTGAGGGATGACGGCCCTATGGGTTGTAAACCTCTTTTGCCGGGGAGCAAAGTGCCGCACGTGTGCGGTTTGGAGAGTACCCGGAGAAAAAGCATCGGCTAACTCCGTGCCAGCAGCCGCGGTAATACGGAGGATGCGAGCGTTATCCGGATTTATTGGGTTTAAAGGGTGCGTAGGCGGACGCTTAAGTCAGCGGTAAAATTGCGGGGCTCAACCTCGTCGAGCCGTTGAAACTGGGTGCCTTGAGTGGGCGAGAAGTACGCGGAATGCGTGGTGTAGCGGTGAAATGCATAGATATCACGCAGAACTCCGATTGCGAAGGCAGCGTACCGGCGCCCAACTGACGCTGAAGCACGAAGGCGTGGGTATCGAACAGGATTAGATACCCGCGTAGTCCGCTCAT
>NZ_JAMYWQ010000123.1 GCF_024160145.1 Serratia nevei | reverse complement strand
CGATGTCCTATGGGATGCAGCAGTGAGGAATATTGGTCAATGGACGAGAGTCTGAACCAGCCAAGTAGCGTGAAGGATGACTGCCCTATGGGTTGTAAACTTCTTTTATATGGGAATAAAATGTTCCACGTGTGGGATTTTGTATGTACCATATGAATAAGGATCGGCTAACTCCGTGCCAGCAGCCGCGGTAATACGGAGGATCCGAGCGTTATCCGGATTTATTGGGTTTAAAGGGAGCGTAGGTGGATTGTTAAGTCAGTTGTGAAAGTTTGCGGCTCAACCGTAAAATTGCAGTTGAAACTGGCAGTCTTGAGTACAGTAGAGGTGGGCGGAATTCGTGGTGTAGCGGTGAAATGCTTAGATATCACGAAGAACTCCGATTGCGAAGGCAGCTCACTGGACTGCAACTGACACTGAGGCTCGAAAGTGTGGGTATCAAACAGGATTAGATACCCTAGTAGTCCGCTACC
>NZ_JAMYWQ010000122.1 GCF_024160145.1 Serratia nevei | reverse complement strand
GATCAGCCTATGGGATGCAGCAGTGAGGAATATTGGTCAATGGGCGAGAGCCTGAACCAGCCAAGTCGCGTGAAGGATGAAGGATCTATGGTTTGTAAACTTCTTTTATATGGGAATAAAGTGAGGAACGTGTTCCTTTTTGTATGTACCATATGAATAAGCATCGGCTAACTCCGTGCCAGCAGCCGCGGTAATACGGAGGATGCGAGCGTTATCCGGATTTATTGGGTTTAAAGGGTGCGTAGGTGGTTAATTAAGTCAGCGGTGAAAGTTTGTGGCTCAACCATAAAATTGCCGTTGAAACTGGTTGACTTGAGTATATTTGAGGTAGGCGGAATGCGTGGTGTAGCGGTGAAATGCATAGATATCACGCAGAACTCCGATTGCGAAGGCAGCTTACTAAACTATAACTGACACTGAAGCACGAAAGCGTGGGGATCAAACAGGATTAGATACCCAAGTAGTCCCGAAAA
>NZ_JAMYWQ010000024.1 GCF_024160145.1 Serratia nevei | reverse complement strand
CGGTCTGCCGTTGGCTGCCAAGCCCGGCAAGGTAATACCGGACGGCATTGAGTTTGTCTTGCAGTGAATACTTCATAAAGCTGCACCTCCAAATGTCAGATGTGTCCAACATTTGGGGTGCAGTTCAGGTGCGCGCCCTTGGCGGGAATTATTCGTCTTCCTGTTTGGCGGCCGGTGCCGCGCTCAGCTTGCTTTCCAGCTCGGCCATGCGCTGTTCCAACAGCGCCAGCTTCTCGCGGGTGCGCAACAGCACCTGAGTCTGTACGTCGAACTCTTCGCGGTTAACCAAATCCAGGCGGGTCAGCTGCGACTGCAGGACCTGACGGATTTTTTTCTCAACGTCTTCCCCGAATTCACGAACGCCTTTAGGCATGGACTCATGAACCTGGCGTGCGATTTGTTCGATTTTTTTCGGGTCAATCATGGCGTATCCCTTTCAGAGTTTAATAGCTGCCGCTTAGTGTAATGCGAGTTGCCCGCGGGATAAACCATTAAGCGCATTCGCCGTGCGTGGCCGAATTGTGCTTTTGCCAATTGCCCTGCCTACCCATTAGCGTTATAGTCATCCTGCTTATTCTCAGGGCGGGGTGAAAGTCCCCACCGGCGGTAAATCACCTTCTACGGTGAAAGCCCGCGAGCGCTCAGCCAGCCTGTCAGGGCCGGTTAGAGGTCAGCAGATCCGGTGTAATTCCGGGGCCGACGGTTAGAGTCCGGATGGGAGAGAGTAACGGTATCTGCCGGGCTTGCGCCCGCTTGCGTTATTTTTTTAGCTATTGCTAGCTACTCCTCAAGATCGCCCTGGTTCTGGTAATCCATAATTTTTAATGAGGTTTTTTACCATGAATCAGACGCTACTTTCAGACTTCGGCACGCCGACAGAACGCGTTGAACGCGCGATTGACGCACTGCGCAACGGGCGCGGCGTAATGGTGCTCGATGATGAAAACCGTGAAAACGAAGGTGACATGATCTTTGCCGCGGAAACCATGACCGTTGAGCAGATGGCGCTGACCATTCGCCACGGCAGCGGTATCGTGTGCCTGTGCATCACCGAAGAACGCCGTCAGCAGCTTGAGCTGCCGATGATGGTGACCAACAACTCCAGCCAATTCCAGACCGCCTTCACCGTGACCATCGAAGCGGCGCAGGGCGTGACCACCGGGGTTTCCGCTTCCGATCGCCTGACCACCATCCGGGCGGCGGTGGCAGACAGCGCCAAGCCGAGCGACCTGAACCGTCCTGGCCACGTGTTCCCGCTGCGCGCGCAGCCGGGCGGCGTGCTGAGCCGTCGCGGCCACACCGAAGCGACCATCGATCTGGTCTCCATGGCCGGTTTTAAACCTGCCGGCGTGCTGTGTGAACTGACCAATGACGATGGCAGCATGGCGCACGCGCCGGAAGTGATCGCCTTCGCCAAACAGCACGACATGGTGGTGCTGACCATCGAAGATCTGGTGGCCTACCGCCAGGCGCACGAGAAAAAAGCCAGCTGATAGCCGGCCGCTTTCAACGATAAAAAAGCCGCGTAACGCGGCTTTTTTTGTGGCTACCGTTTGGACAGGCGTTCGCCGATGCGGCTGGCGTAATTCATCACGTGGAAGGTGTAGTTCTCCTCCACCGTGCCCTGGAACAGATGGGCCCAGGGGCCGATGGCGTAGATACCGAGATCTTCCCCGCCGTGAGTCTCGCTTTTCAGCGGGACCAGCGCCGGCTGAATGAAATCGGGCGCGGTGGCCTGCTCCATGGTCAATGCCGGGCGATCGGCCAGCGGGATCGTGCCGCCGGGGCCATTGGCGAAGCCGACGGTGGTGTAAGGCTTGCCGTCGCTGCCCAGCAGCGGTTTGCCGTTGACCCCCACGGAAATGCCGAGGATGGGATTACCCCGCTTGGCATAGCCGGCGATGGTCAGCGTGTGGCTGTGATCGCCGGTCACGATGACCAGGGTTTCGTCCAGATTGACCTTGTCGACGATGGTTTTCACCGCCTCGTTCAGGGCGACCGCGTCGCTCAGCGTGCGGTAGGCGTTACCGTTATGGCTGCCGTGATCGATGCGCCCGCCCTCCACCATCAGCAGGTAGCCTTCGGGATTCCTGGCCAGAATATCGATGGCCGTGCCGGTCATTTCCGCCAGTGAGGGTTCTCCTGCCGCGTCTTGTCGCCGATCGTGCTCGAAGTTCATGTGCGATGGCTCAAACAGGGCCAACAGGTGATCGACCTTACCCGGTTCGATTTTGTCGAACTGCGCCTGATTCCATACGTATTGTCCTCGCTCGCCATAGCGTTGTAGCCAGGCCTGCGTCAGATCGCGGCCATCCTTTCTGGCGCCTGTCTTGCCGGGGTATTCCGGGTCGCTCACGCTGTCGGGCAGGAAGTTGGCGCGCCCGCCGCCCATTGCCACGTTGAGGCCGTTGCCGTACTTCATTTCCACCAGTTGGCGCGCAATGTCGCGGCAGCCTGCTGCCAGGGCCGCTGCCGGCATTTTGGCGTCGGATTCCCAATCGCGGTTGGCGATATGGGCATAGGTGGCGCCCGGCGTGGCGTGGGTGATGGTCGCGGTCGTCACGGCGCCGGTGGACATGCCGAGCGTTGCGGCCATCTCCCACAGCGTGGTGACGGCCTTGGTTTGCTGATCCTCACAGTTGTTGAGGGTGGCCGTATGGTTGAGGCCCATCAGATCGTTGATGGTTTTGACGCCGGTAGTCATCGCCACTGCGCTGGGGGCGGAGTCGGTGATTTGGGCGTCGGCGGAGTAGGTTTTGGCCGCCGCCAGATAGGGGAAGGCCTCCCAGGCCAGCACGTTGGATTCGCCGTCCACGCCGCGCTGCTGCCCTTCAAAAATGCGGGCGGCGGTCACGGTGGAAAACCCCATGCCGTCGCCGACCACCAGAATGACGTTTTTGGCGCGGTTGGTGTTTGGCGTCTGTTTCAGCCGCTGTTGCAGCTGAGCTTGTGCCTGAAGGAAGTAAGGGTCTTCGCGCTGCGTCAGCGGCGCTTGGTCCGCCGCGCCAGCGGTTGCCGTCCAGCCGGCGAGTAAGGATATGGAAAGCGCCAGGCGGGTTGCCAGTGTGAATCTGAACATGAATTCCTCCTTGGTGAGACGTAATTCCCATCGCGCGGCGGGGTTGCCTGCGCCCGTCGGCTGAAGGAGGAGTGTATAGATCGCGTTAACAAAAAATACATAAATTGTTCACAAATTAGATCTGTGTGGCAGTAATGCCACGGCATTCATGTGGCTTATTAATGTATTGAATTATATGATTTTTTTATCTTTCTGTTTGCCGATGCATTCCTCCGGTTTTAATTCAAATTTATTGAACATCTTCATCACGGTTATCCGGCTGTGTTGGTGCGACAAAGCGCGTAATGTAGCGGCATAGCACAATTTGAACTAAGGATCGCCCTATGAACACCTCTCGTATGCCGGCACTGTTTCTTGGCCACGGTAGCCCGATGAACGTGCTGGAAGACAACCGCTACACCCGGGCATGGCGTGCGTTGGGTGAGTCATTGCCGCGTCCTAAGGCGATCGTGGCAGTTTCCGCGCATTGGTATACCCGCGGCACTGCGGTCACCGCGATGGATAAACCCAAAACCATTCACGACTTCGGCGGGTTCCCGCAGGCGCTGTTTGATACCCGTTATCCGGCGCCGGGCTCTCCCGCGTTGGCTGCACAGCTGCAGCAAATTCTGGCGCCGGTGCCGGTGACGGCCGATCTCGGCGAGTGGGGGCTGGATCACGGCACCTGGGGCGTCTTGATCAAGATGTATCCCAATGCCGACATCCCGGTGGTGCAGCTCAGCGTCGACGGGACGCAGCCGGCAGCCTATCACTATGAGCTGGGCCGCAAACTGGCTGCGCTGCGCGATGAGGGTGTGATGATCGTCGCCAGTGGCAACGTGGTGCACAACCTGCGCATGGTGAAATGGCAGGGCGATACCCGCGCCTACCCGTGGGCGGAATCGTTCAATAACTTTGTCCGGGATAACCTGCGTTATCGGGGCGATAATCATCCGCTGGTGGACTTCATGCACCATGAGGGGGCGGCGCTGTCGAATCCGACGCCGGAACACTATCTGCCGTTGCTGTATGTGCTCGGTAGTTGGGATGGCAAAGAAGCCATCAGCGTGCCGATCGACGGTATCGAAATGGGAGCGCTGAGCATGCTGTCGGTGCAGGTGGGCTAAAGAAAAACGCCAGTCAGAGACTGGCGTTTTTGTCTTCGGCGGGGCGATCAGCCGAGAATGGTGTGCGGGTAGAAGCGCGACAGATCCTGCGTGATCAGTTCGCGATCTTCGCGCAGCCCGATGCCGCAAGGCTGATCGTTCACCAGCCAGCTGCCGATTAACGTGTAGCTGTCTTCGAACTTCGGCAGCGGATGGAACTGCTGCACGATCATGCCTTCTTCACCGTACGGCCCGTCGACGCGCACCACTTCCTGACCGTTTTCGACGATCTGGATATTGGCGCCTTCGCGTGAGAACAGCGGCTTGGTGACGTAATGATCCATCGGCGGATGAGCGTCTTGCGCGAAATAAGCCGGCAGCAGGTTCGGATGGTTCGGGAACATTTCCCACAGCAGCGGTAGCAGCGCTTTGTTGGAGATGATGCTCTTCCAGGCCGGCTCCAGCCAGCGCACGCCGGCATCTTCCAGTTTGGTGGAGAACATCTCGCGCAGCATGAATTCCCACGGGTAGAGCTTGAACAGGTTGCCGATCACCTGATCCTGCAGATCGGTGAACTGGCCTTTCTCGCCGAGGCCAATCTCTTCCATGAACAGGAACTCGGTCGGCAGACCGGCTTCCTGCGCGCAATCCTGCAAATATTGCACCGTGCCGCGATCTTCTTCGCTGTCCTGGCAGCACGCCAGGTGCAACAGGCCGAAGCCATGATGCGCTTTCAGCTCGGCGAAACGCTCGATCAGCTTCTCCTGCAGGCTGTTGTACTGATCCGATTCCGGATCCAGCTTGCCGGCGTTGATCTGGTCTTCCAGCCACAGCCACTGGAAGAAGGCCGCTTCATACAGCGAGGTTGGCGTATCGGCGTTGTTCTCCAGCAGCTTCGGCGGGTTGACGCCGTCGTAGGCCAGATCGAGGCGCGAATACAGCGACGGCTGCTGGGTGCGCCAGGAGCTGCGCACGAACTCCCAGGTGTGTTTCGGTATGCAGAACTTGGCCATCAGCTCATCGCTGCCGACCACTTTTTCCACTACCTGCAGGCACATCTGGTGCAGTTCGGCGGTGGCGCTTTCGATCTCTTCAATCTGCGCCAGCGTGAACTGGTAATAGGCGTCTTCACACCAGTACGGCTCGCCGTACATGGTGTGGAAACGGAAACCGAACTCGGTCGCTTTTTCACGCCAGTCCGGGCGCTCGGTAATCGCAATACGTTTCATGCATCAACCGCCCATGCTGCGAGAGCCGGAGTTGGAGGTGGCGCTGCTGCGCTGCATGCTGGTCTGCTTGGCCACGGTCTCGCCGAAGCCGCCGCGGGTCACGGTGTTGGTGACCGCAGGCTTCGGCGCCATGGCGGTTTTCGGCACCGTCATGGTGCGGCCGCCGGCGGTAGCCGGGCCGTAGCTTTTGCCGCTGGCGTCGACAAACTTGCCGTTCGCCGGGCTGGCGGCGTTCTTGGAGGTGAACAGCGGCTGCTGCGCGAAGCCGGAGCCGCCCATCAGACGGCCCATCATGTAGCCCGCCATCAGCGGCATCCAGAAGCTGCCGCTGCTTTGCGATTCCGCCGCCATGCCGGCCTGCGCCGGCGCCGGCGCCTGGGTGCACTGCGCTTCGCCGAACTCGGCGACGCAGTCTTCGCGGGTGGCGTATTTCGGCGCGGTTTTCGCCGCTTCTTTCAGGGCGTTGTTGTAGGCGGTGGTGCACTGCTCGCTCATCGAAGGATTGGCGCGCGAACAGTCATCGGCGTTCTGATACAGGGAGACCGTTTCATCGCTCTTCTCGCAGCCGGCCAGCATAAAGACGGCGCTGATCGCCAAAGCCACGGGCGCGACACGGTAGCTGCGCCAGGATTTGCGGAACGTCTCTTGGTTGATGTTTTTTGTCCGTTTCATCGTTATCAATCCCATCATGCGGGCTGTTTTCGCCCTTTCCCAGTAGTGGCGCTAAGGATAGGGGAAAGATGGTCAAAATTAAAGCTGAAACGCCCTCAGAATCGACTCTTTACGCAGTTATACGTTGGGGTGTGCGCCAGTTCGCTTTCGCGGCGAAAAAATGCGCGTTGGCGTTTCATCATGAAACGTTATCGCTATGATGATGTTCCATAATGGAACATAAATCGCGAGGCTCGCCAGGCGGGCGGCAGGGGCTCATAGTCGAAGCACAACAACAAGCCGGCGGCGAAGTCGGCGTGCCATCACCTGATATCTGAACGTTACCATCGCCAACTCCCTACAAGGATCCGGTTATGTTGAGAATCATCCAGTCACCAGGTAAATATATTCAGGGCGCCAATGCGCTGGCCGCCGTTGGCGAATACGCCAAATCCCTCGCCGATCACTACCTGGTGATCGCCGACGACTTCGTGATGCAGCTGGCGGGCGACACCCTGATGGGCAGCCTGCAGCAGCACGGGGTGAAACATCACGCGGCCCGCTTCAACGGCGAATGCTGCCGCAAAGAGATAGACCGGCTCGGCCATGAGTTGCAGGCTCACGGCTGCCGCGGCGTGATCGGCGTCGGCGGCGGCAAGACGCTCGACACCGCCAAGGCCGTGGCGCACTACCAACAACTGCCGGTGGTGCTCATTCCCACCATCGCCTCCACCGATGCGCCGACCAGCGCGCTGTCGGTTCTCTACACCGAACAGGGCGAATTCGCCGAATACCTGATTTACCCGCGCAACCCGGACATGGTGGTGATGGACAGCGCCATCATCGCCAAAGCGCCGGTGCGCCTGCTGGTGGCCGGCATGGGCGACGCGCTCTCCACCTATTTCGAAGCCCAGGCCTGTTTCGACGCCCAGGCCACCAGCATGGCCGGCGGCAAATCGACGCTGGCGGCGCTCAGCCTGGCGCGGCTGTGTTATGACACGCTGCTGGCGGAAGGGGTGAAAGCCAAACTGGCGGTCGAGGCCGGCGTGGTGACGGAAGCGGTGGAGCGCATCATTGAGGCCAATACCTATCTGAGCGGCATCGGCTTCGAGAGCAGCGGGCTGGCGGCGGCACACGCCATTCACAACGGTTTTACCGTGCTGGAGGAGTGCCACCACCTGTATCACGGCGAGAAAGTGGCGTTCGGCACCCTGGCGCAGCTGGTGCTGCAGAACAGCCCGATGGCGCAGATTGAAACCGTGCTGGCATTTTGTCATGGCATCGGCCTGCCGATCACGCTGGCGCAGATGGGCGTCACCGGCGATGCGACGGCGAAGATCATGGCGGTGGCCGAGGCCAGCTGCGCCGCCGGCGAAACCATTCACAACATGCCGTTCAAGGTCACCCCTGCGGGCGTGCAGGCGGCGATCCTGACGGCGGATAGGCTGGGCGCCGCCTGGCTGCAGCGTCATTGATACCCTTGGGGCGCGGTGCGCCGCGCCCCTGTTCTTACAGAGGAAACCATCGTGAAAAAACTGATCAATCAGGTCGAGTCGGTGTTGGAGGAGCAGTTGCAGGGGTTGGCGGAGGCCCATCCTGAGCTGCTGGTGCACGCGGATCCGGTGTTCGTGACCCGCGCCGACGCGCCGGTAGCGGGCAAGGTGGCGATCCTGTCCGGCGGCGGCAGCGGCCATGAGCCGATGCACTGCGGTTTCGTCGGCGAAGGGATGCTCGACGGCGCCTGTCCGGGCGAGATTTTCACCTCGCCGACGCCGGATAAAATGTACGAGTGTGGTCAGGCGATCGACGGCGGCGCCGGGGTGTTGCTGCTGATCAAGAACTACACCGGCGACGTGCTCAACTTCGAAACCGCCACCGAGCTGCTGCACGACAGCGGCGTCGCGGTGGCGACGGTGCTGGTGGATGACGACGTGGCGGTCAAGGACAGCCTGTTCACCGCCGGGCGACGCGGGGTGGCCAACACCGTGCTGATGGAGAAATTGCTGGGTGCCGCCGCGGCGCGCGGCGACGATTTGGACAGCGTGGTGATGTTAGGGCATCGCATCAACAACCACGGGCATTCGATCGGCATCGCGCTGGGGGCTTGCACCGTGCCGGCCGCCGGCAAGCCGTCGTTCACCCTGGCGGAGAACGAAATGGAGTTCGGCGTCGGCATTCACGGCGAGCCGGGCATTGCGCGTCGCCCGTTCACCACGCTCAACGCGGCGGTGGACGACATGTTCCATACGCTGATCGACCACGGCCACTATCAGCGCACGATCCGCGTCTGGGATCGTCAGCAGGGCGAGTGGCGTGACGAGATGCAAACCAAGCAGCCGCTGACGCGCGGCGATCGGGCGATCGCACTGGTCAACAACCTGGGCGCCACGCCGCTGTCCGAGCTGTACGGCGTGTACCATCGGCTGGCGGAGCGCTGCGCCGAGGCGGGGATCATTATCGAACGCAACCTGGTGGGCTCTTATTGCACCTCGCTTGATATGCAGGGCGTGTCCATCACGCTGTTGAACGTGGACGACGAGCTGTTGTCCTTGTGGGATGCGCCGGTGAAAACGCCTGCGCTGCGTTGGGGTTGCTGAGGAGGAATCATGGCGTTGACCAAACAACAGGTCGTCGATTGGCTGATGCGTTGCGGCGAGGTGTTCAGCCGGGAGCGCGATTTCCTGACCCGGTTGGATACCGAGATCGGCGATGCCGACCACGGTTTGAACATGAATCGCGGTTTCAACAAGGTGGTGGAAAAGCTGCCGTCGGTGGCGGACAAAGATATCGGCTTCATTCTGAAAAACACCGGCATGACGCTGCTGTCGAGCGTGGGCGGCGCCAGCGGCCCGCTGTTCGGCACCTTCTTCATCCGCGCGGCGCAGGCGGCGAACGCCAAGCAAAGCCTGGATCTGGCGGAGTTGCAGCAGATGATGCAGGAGGGGGTGGAAGGCGTGGTGATGCGCGGTAAGGCGGAGCCGGGCGACAAAACCATGTGCGACGTCTGGTGGCCGGTGGTGGAAAGCCTCGGCCAGTCCGCACAGCGGAACCTGAGCGTGGCGGAGGCGCTGCAGCGCGCCGCCGACAGCGCCGAGCGGGCGGTGGAGAGCACCATTACCATGCAGGCGCGCAAGGGGCGGGCCAGTTATCTGGGCGAGCGCAGCATCGGCCACCAGGATCCCGGCGCCACTTCGGTGATGCTGATGATGAAAACGCTGGCCGAGGTCGCCGGCAGTTAGCAGGAGGCGAAATGATTAATCTCGTGGTGGTTTCGCACAGCGCGTTGCTGGCGCGCGGCGTTGAGCAGCTGGCGCGGCAGATGATGCGCGGCGATGGCTGCAAGCTGGCGCTGGCGGCTGGGGTGGATGACGAGCAACACCCGATCGGCACCGACGCGGTCAAAGTGATGGAGGCGATCGAAACGGTCGCCGACGGCGACGGCGTGTTGGTATTGATGGATCTGGGCAGCGCGCTGCTCAGTGCCGAAACCGCGCTCGATCTGCTGGACCCGGACCTGGCCGCCAAAGTGCGGCTGTGTGCGGCACCGCTGGTTGAAGGCACGCTGGCTGCGGTGGTGGCCGCCAACTCCGGCGCCTCGCTGGAGCAGGTGGTGGCGGAGGCGCAGGGCGCGCTGCAGGCCAAACAGGCGCAGTTGGGCGAGGCCTCGCCGGCGGCGAAGAGCGCGGCCCTGCCGCTGGCGCAGGGCAAAAGCGCAACCTGGACGGTGCAAAACCCGCATGGGCTGCATGCGCGCCCGGCGGCGCGGCTGGTCGAGACGTTGGCGCCGTTCAAGGCCGAGCTGGTGCTGGAAAAGCAGGGGCAGTGCGTCGATCCGCGCAGCCTTAATCAGCTGGCGCTGCTGCAGGTGCGCCACGGCGACACCATTCGCCTGATCGCCGACGGCGCGCAGGCGGACGAAGCGCTGGCGGCGTTCAAAGCGCTGGCGGAACAACACTTCGGCGAGACGGTTTCCGAGCGGCAGCAGCCTTCGCTGCATGGCATTCCGGTGGCGGAAAGCGTCACCAGCGGGCCGGTGTTCCAGGCTCATAGCTTCTGGCCGCCAATCGCCGAGCGGCGGATTGGCGCGGACGAAGTGTTGGGCGAACAGCAACGCCTGCGGGAGGCGCTACAGCACACGCTGAGCGATCTGAACCGGCTGGCGGAACGTACCGGCACGCTGATCGGCAAGCCGCAGGCGGCGATCTTCGGCGCCCACAGCATGCTGCTGGACGATCCGGATCTGCAGCAGGCGGCTTATACCCGCATCGCGCAGCAGTTGTGCAGCGCCGAACAGGCCTGGCGACAGGTGCTGGAGGCGATCGCCGAAGAGTACCGCGAATTGGATGACGACTACATGCGCGCGCGCGAACTGGACGTGCGCGACATGCTGCGCCGCACGCTGTGCCATCTGCAGGGGCTGCTGCTACCGGCTGTTGCGCTGGCGGAGCCGTCGATCCTGGTGATGGACGAACTGATGCCTTCGGCGGTGGTGATGCTCGACAGGCGGCTGGTGCTCGGCATCTGCCTGAGCGGCGGCAATGCCCTGTCGCACAGCGCCATTCTGGCGAAGGCGATGGGTATCCCGATGGTGGTCGGCATGCAGGATTGCCTGAGCAAAACCCGCAGCGGGCAGAAAGCGATGCTGGACGCCGCGCGCGGGGTATTGCAGCTCAGCCACTAGGCATTCAGGCGCGCAGCTTGAACTGGCGGATCTCGATCCGGTGCTGTTTGATCTTGCGCCACAGCGTGGTGCGGCCGATGCCCAGCAGCTGCGCCATCTCCGTCAGCTGGCCGCGGCTGACGGTCGCCGCGCGCAGGATCGCCTGGCGCTCCATGTCTGCCAGCGTCAACAGCGGCGCGCCGGGCTGGGGATCGCTTTCCAGCAGCGACGGTTGGCCGAGCAGGTGCGCCGGCAGATCCGCCAGCTGAATGTGGTGGCCGTGGCAGATCATCGCCGCGCGTTCCACCACCCCTTTCAGTTCCAAATCGTTGCCCGGCCACAGGTAGAGCGCCAGCTGGGCCATCACTTCGTCATCCACCCGAAAGCGACACTGAAAATGTTGCTCCAGCGCGCGCAGATGGTGTTTGACCAGCAGCGGAATATCGCTCAGCCGCTGGCGCAGCGGCGGGATCTGGATCTCGAACGCCTGCAGGCTGTAAAACAGCTGGCGGCGGAAGCGGTTTTGCTGCACCAGCAGCGGCAGATCGGCGGCGCTGCCGGCGATCACCCGCACATCGACCGGGATCACCCGGCTGGAGTTGAGGCGGATCACCACGCCGGTTTTCAGCACCTGCAGCAACGCCGACTGCATCTCCGCAGGCAGGTATTCGATCTGTTCGAGGTACAGCGTGCCGCCGTTGGCCAATTCGAATTTGCTGAGTTGGCCCGCCTCTTCTTCGCTGGCGTCGCTGCCCAGCAGTTCACGCAGCCCCTGCGCCTCGGGCAACAGCTGGCAGTTTAGAGCAATATACGGCCCGGCGGCGCGTTCGCCGGCGTTGTGAATAGCCTGGCTGAGCAGCTCTTTGCCGACGCCTTCCTCCCCGCGCAGCAGGATAGGATGCTGGCCTTTGGCCGCCTGTTGCCCGTAACGGATCAGCCGCCGCATCTCCAGCGAGGCGGAGGGCATCTGCTCGAAGCTGTGGTTGACGCGTCCCAACTGGCTGCTGACATATTGGCGCAGACGTTCGAGCGGGTGCAGCAGGGCGATGAAACTGCAGCGATCGCCGTCGAAAATCGGCTTTAGCGTCAGTAAGGCGGCGATAAACTGCCGTTGGCTTTCGAAGGTGACTTCGACGTGTTGCAGCGGTTGCCGGTCGGCGATGGCGCGCTTGAGCAGGGCGGGCAGCGTCAGCAGCTGCGCCAGCGGTTTGCCCTGGCTCTGTTGCTCGTCCAGCTTCAGCAGGCCGGCGGCGCGCTGGTTGATGTATTGCAGGTAGCCACGGTGATCCCAGGCCATGACGCCGTCGTCCACGCCGTCCAGCAGACCGTAAAGCTGATTCAGATGGCGATTGGATTCCGCCAGCAGGCCGTCGGCGTTCAGCGAGTTGCCGATTTCGCGGGCGATGGCCAGCGTCAGCGACAGATCGCCGGCGGCGCAGTCGGCCAGCAGGCAGCCCAACGCGATCGAGCCGCGTTGGCGGCCGCTGTTGTCGTAGACCGGCGTCGCGCAGAACGACCAGCCGTGCAGCGCCCGGCGCACGTGCTCTTCGCCGCTCACCCGCACCGGGTGGCCTTCCGCCGCCGCCAGCGCCGGGGCATTGGTGCCGATCTGCCCCTCGGCCCAGTAAGCGCCGGGGGCGAATCCCAATGGCTGCAAAAGCTCCCAGGTTTGGGCGTCGCCGCAGTGCCACAGCATGCAGCCGCTCTCGTCGAGGATCATCAGCAGGCAACGGCGCGGCTCCATGTATTCGCAGGCGTCTTCCAGCGCCGCCTGGCCGAGCGTCAGCAGGTCGTTCTTACGGCGGCAAATCGATTCGAAAGTGGCGCCCTGCGCGCGGTGCGGCGCTTGCCAAACGCCGGGCTGCATCAGGCTGCGGCAGCGCAGCCAGGAGGCATAAATCGCCTGCGCGGGGCGCAGCGGCGGCGGCAGTTCGCCGTCGTTAATCAAACGCTGCCAGCGTGAATCGTTGTCCATCGGAGCTCATCCAGACTGCGAAAACCAGAATGACGATGATACCACCTGGCGCCGCGGCGGCTGTGAGGCGGCGGGCAGAAGCGGGGAAATCTGCGCAAAAAAAACGGGGTGCGGCGTAGGCCGGACCCCGTATTTATCAACGCGCGTGCATCAGTTGCGGAATGGATTGCCGCTGTTGCGAGCCGGTTGGCTGACGGCTGGCGCCGCAGTACGGGTGGCGCTTGGTGCCGGCGCGGCGACCTGCTGCATCGGCGCGTTGTCCTGGTAGCCGTCCGCATAGGCGTCCTGAGCACGGTTCTGTGGCGCGACGGCGTCAGGTGCGGTCGCCACCGGTTTGCCCAACGCGCCGTTCAGCGTCAGCAGATCGTTTTGGTTCAGGGTGCCGAGCGCCGACTTGATGTTCAGCTGGTTGATCAGGTAGGTATAACGCGCGCTGGAAAGCTGCTGCTTGGCGTCATACAGGGTACTGGTGGCGTTCAGCACGTCGACGATGGTGCGGGTGCCAACCTGGTAGCCGGCTTCCATCGCATCCAGCGAGCTTTGCGCGGAGATCACCGCCTGTTTGTAGGCGTTGATGCTGCTGATCGAGGCGTTGACGTTGTTGAAGGACGAACGCACGGTCTGCACTACGCTGCGGTGGGCGCTTTCCAGCTGTTCGCTGGCGCCGACGAAGCCGTATTGCGCCTGTTGTACCTGCGAGTTGGTCGCACCGCCGCTGTACAGCGGCAGGCTTACCGACACGCCGACCTGGTTTTGGCCGGCGTCGGAGTTGCCGAAGCGGGTGTTATCGCCGGTTGCGGAACCGTTGTAGCGGGTGTTGGTGATCCCGGTCGACGCATTCAGGTTGACCGTCGGCATGTAGCCGGTCTGTGCCGCACGGATTTGCTCGCGAGCCAGATCCTGGCTCAGGCGGGCGGACAGCAGGCTCAGGTTACGCGCTTCCGCTTCTTTCAGCAGGTTGTTCACCGCTTCCGGGCGTTTGGTGCTGAAAGCGTCGGTATTCAACGACGACAGCTCCGGGTAGAAGGTGCCGGTGATCTGGCGCAGCGCTTCCAGCGCGTTGTCCAGGTTGTTGCGGGCGGTCACTTCGGCCGCCAGCACGGTATCGTAGGCGGAACGGGCGTTCTGTACGTCGGTGATCGCCACCAGGCCCACGTTGAAGCGCTGGGTGGTTTGATCCAGCGTGCGATAGACCGCTTGTTTGTTCGCCTGGGTATAGGAGAGCGTGTCAATGGCGCTCAGCACGTTGAAATAGGCGGTGGCGGTGTTGAGAATCAGCTGCTGTTCCGCAGTCTGGAAAGTGACGTCGGAGATGCCGGCGGTTTTTTCCTGCAGCGACAGTTGGCGCCAAATCGACATGTCGAAGATGGTTTGGGTCAACGTGAGCGACGCGTTGGTCACATTGCTGTTGATACCGTTGCTGTCGCGGTAGCCGTTGTTGTAATTGTAACCGGCGCTCACGCCGAGCTGCGGCAGCAGCGGGCTGCGCGCTTCATTGATCTTTTCGAATGCGGCGTCGCGGTCAGCAGCACTTTTACGCAGATCCGGGTTACTTTCCCTGGCCTGTTTGTAGACCTGCAGCAGGTTCTCTGCCTGGCTCATTGCACTGAAGCCGCCCAGGCTCAGTCCGATAAGAAGGGGGAGCAGTTTCTTCATTTGCATTCCTTGTTGTGCAGCAATATTGCTATGTTAGCGCTGACGATAGACGAAATAGTTGCCGATTCTAGCAGAGTCTGCGGTACGCATCAGGTGGCTGAATGTGCCATCTCACGTAACTTTTACCTTTCAGACCGCCCATTTACCTTGGTGTACTGCCCGGGTCGGCTGCAGCTGATATTATGGCTGACAATCCGGATTGTTTCCCACTATTACCTGCGAGCGCACAAACGCGCCGCATCCGGCGGCGAAAAACAGCCTAACATAAAGCCGCGGCAGAAAGTCCCGCTGTTTCTGTCATCAAAACCGTTTATTTTATCGGCATACTCACGCAGGAGAATTCGCACATGAACCGTTTGCAGCCGTCGCCCGTCACTTTCGATAAAAAAGATGTAGAAATTATTGCACGCGAGACGCTGTACCGTGGGTTTTTTTCACTCAATTTATACCGGTTTCGCCATCGCTTGTTCAATGGCGAAATGAGTCCTGAAATCACACGTGAAATTTTCGAGCGCGGCCATGCGGCGGTGCTGCTGCCCTACGATCCGGTGCGTGATGAAGTCGTGCTGATTGAACAACTGCGCATCGCCGCGGTCGATACCAGTAATTCGCCCTGGCTGCTGGAAATGGTGGCGGGTATGATCGAAACCGGCGAAAGCGTGGAAGACGTGTGCCGCCGCGAAGCGCAGGAAGAGGCCGGCGTGGTGGTCGGGCGCTGCAAACCGGTGCTGAGCTATCTGGCCAGCCCCGGCGGCACCAGCGAACGCCTGTCGATCATGGTCGGCGAAGTGGACGCCGGCACCGCCGAAGGCATCCACGGCCTGGCGGAAGAGCATGAAGACATCCGCGTCCACGTGGTCAGCCGCGAACAGGCTTACCGCTGGGTTGAAGAGGGCGCGATCGATAACGCCGCATCAGTGATTGCATTGCAATGGCTGGCGTTGCACCATGAATCGTTGAGAAAAGAGTGGGCCAACTAATGAAACAGCGCTATACCCCTGATTTCCCCGAAATGATGAGATTGTGCGAAACCAACTTCGCGCAATTGCGCCGCTTGCTGCCGCGCAACGACGAAGCGGGCGAAACGGTGACTTATCAGGTGAACGGCGCCGGCTATCGTTTGACCATCGTTGAGTCCACGCGTTACACGTCGCTGGTGGAGATCGAGCAGATCTTTCCGGCGGTCAGCTACTGGAGCCTGCCCGCGATGACGGTGCGCTTGTACCATGACGCCATGGTTGCGGAAGTGTGTTCCAGTCAGCAGATCTACCGCTTTAAAGCGCGTTATGATTATCCTAATAAAAAGTTGCATCAACGCGACGAAAAGCATCAAATTAACCAGTTTCTTGCTGATTGGCTGCGCTACTGTTTGGCGCATGGAGCGATGGCGGTTCCGGTTTGTTAGACAGACTGAAATAACAAAGGACACCATTTGGAAAGCCTGTTTAAACTGCCCGTGGCGAGTGGGGCTGCGGTCAGGATTCTACAAATAACAGATACCCACCTTTTTGCCGGCGAACACGAGACGTTGCTCGGCATCAATACCTATCGCAGCTATCACGCGGTGCTGGACGCCATCCAGGCGCAGGGCCGCGATGTCGATCTGATCGTCGCCACGGGAGATTTGGCGCAGGATCATTCGCTGGAGGCGTACCACCACTTCGCCGACGG
Source organism: Serratia nevei (assembly GCF_024160145.1). Classification (GTDB taxonomy): domain Bacteria; phylum Pseudomonadota; class Gammaproteobacteria; order Enterobacterales; family Enterobacteriaceae; genus Serratia; species Serratia nevei_A. The sequence continues at coordinate 60,203 of NZ_JAMYWQ010000024.1, read as the reverse complement.
CATCGCGCAACTGCCGGCCCCGTGCGTGTGGCTGCCGGGCAACCACGATTTTCAACCGGCAATGGTCGACGCGCTGGCCGCCGCCGGCATCGCGCCTTCCAAGCAGGTGCTGCTGGGCGACAGCTGGCAGGTGCTGATGCTGGACAGCCAGGTATTCGGCGTACCGCACGGCGAATTGAGCGAATACCAGCTCGAATGGATGGAGCGCTGCCTGCAGGCTCACCCCGAGCGCTATACGCTGTTGCTGTTGCACCATCATCCGCTGCCTTCCGGCTGTACCTGGCTCGATCAGCACAGCCTGCGCAACCCGCATATGCTGGGCGCGATCCTGCTGCGCTACCCGAAGGTGAATACCGTGGTTTGCGGGCATATTCACCAGGATCTGGATCTGGAATGGCAGGGCCGGCGCCTGTTGGCGACGCCGTCCACCTGCGTGCAATTCAAGCCGCACTGCACTAACTTTACCATCGACGACGTCTCTCCCGGCTGGCGTTACCTCGATCTGCTGCCGGACGGCCGCGTCGAGACGCAGGTGTTCCGCCTGGAAAACGACGATTTCCGCCCCGATATGGACTCGGATGGATACTGATGCCTTCGACACTGCTCTACCTGCACGGTTTCAACAGTTCGCCGCAGTCGGCCAAGGCGGTGGCCTTCAAGGCCTGGCTGGCCGAGCACCATCCCGATATCCAGATGCTGGTGCCGCAGCTGCCGGCTTTTCCGGCGCAGGCCGCCGAGATGCTGGAGAATCTGGTGCTGGAGCGCGCCGGCCAAACGCTCGGCCTGGTGGGCTCCTCGCTGGGCGGCTATTACGCTACCTGGCTGTCCCAGTGTTTTTCGCTGCCGGCGGTGGTGGTCAACCCGGCGGTCAAGCCGTTTGAACTGCTGGTCGACTATCTCGGTGCCAACGAGAACCCCTACACCGGCCAGCAATATGTGTTAGAGTCACGTCACGTTTACGATCTGAAAGTGATGCAGATCGATCCCTTGGAGTCGCCGGATTTAATCTGGCTGCTGCAGCAAACGGGCGATGAAATTCTCGATTACGGCCAGGCAGTGGCGTATTACACTGCGTGTCGGCAAACGGTGGAGTCGGGTGGAAACCACGCCTTCGTCGGTTTCGAGCACTACTTCCCCCAGATTGTGGATTTTTTAGGGCTAAACGCGGTCTGACGGACCGTTCCGGCACCTTCCTTTAACCACGAAAAAATAATCAACGATGACTCAATCCAGCTATAACGCTGATGCCATTGAAGTACTCAGCGGTCTAGAACCAGTGCGCCGTCGTCCCGGCATGTATACCGACACGACGCGCCCAAACCACCTCGGCCAAGAGGTGATCGATAACAGCGTCGACGAAGCGTTGGCCGGCCACGCCAAGCGTATCGACGTGATTCTGCACGCCGATCAATCGCTGGAAGTGATCGACGACGGCCGCGGCATGCCGGTGGACATCCACCCGGAAGAGGGCGTGCCGGCGGTTGAGCTGATCCTGTGCCGGCTGCACGCCGGCGGTAAATTCTCGAATAAAAACTACCAGTTCTCCGGCGGCCTGCACGGCGTGGGGATCTCGGTGGTCAACGCCCTGTCGAAGCGGGTGGAAGTCAACGTGCGCCGCGACGGCAACGTCTACGGCATCGCCTTCGAAAACGGCGACAAGGTGCAAGACCTGACGGTGACCGGCAGCTGCGGCAAACGCAATACCGGCACCAGCGTGCACTTCTGGCCCGACGAACAGTTCTTCGACAGCCCGCGCTTCTCGGTATCGCGCCTGACTCACCTGCTGAAAGCCAAAGCGGTGCTGTGCCCCGGCGTCGAGATCTATTTCATCGATAAGGTGAACAACACCGAACAGCGCTGGTGCTACCAGGACGGCCTGACCGACTACCTGATGGAAGCGGTCAACGGCCTGATTACCCTGCCGGAAGCGCCGTTCGTCGGCAATTTCGCCGGTGACACCGAAGCGGTGGACTGGGCGCTGCTGTGGTTGCCGGAAGGCGGTGAGCTGCTGACCGAAAGCTACGTCAACCTGATCCCGACCATGCAGGGTGGCACCCACGTCAACGGCCTGCGTCAGGGGCTGCTGGACGCGATGCGCGAGTTCTGCGAATTCCGCAATATTCTGCCGCGCGGCGTGAAGCTGTCGGCGGAGGATATCTGGGATCGCTGTGCCTACGTGCTGTCGGTGAAGATGCAGGATCCGCAGTTCGCCGGGCAGACCAAAGAGCGTCTCTCCTCGCGCCAGTGCGCGGCCTTCGTTTCCGGCGTGGTGAAAGATGCCTTCAGCCTGTGGCTGAACCAGAACGTTCAGGCGGCGGAGCAACTGGCCGAGCTGGCGATCTCCAGCGCCCAGCGCCGTCTGCGCGCCGCCAAGAAAGTGGTGCGCAAGAAGCTGACCAGCGGGCCGGCGTTGCCGGGCAAGCTGGCGGACTGCACCTCGCAGGATCTGGCCATGACCGAACTGTTCCTGGTGGAAGGGGACTCGGCGGGCGGATCGGCCAAGCAGGCGCGCGATCGTGAATATCAGGCGATCATGCCGCTGAAGGGCAAGATCCTGAATACCTGGGAAGTCTCCTCGGACGAAGTGCTGGCCTCGCAGGAAGTGCACGACATTTCCGTGGCGATCGGCATCGATCCGGACAGCGAAGATCTCAGCCAGCTGCGCTACGGCAAAATCTGCATCCTGGCGGATGCGGACTCCGACGGCCTGCACATCGCCACGCTGCTGTGCGCGCTGTTCGTGCGCCACTTCCGTTCGCTGGTGAAAGGCGGCCACGTTTATGTCGCCATGCCGCCGCTGTACCGTATCGATCTCGGTAAAGAGGTGTTCTACGCGCTGGATGAAGAAGAGAAAGCCGGCGTGTTGGAACAGCTGAAACGCAAGAAGGGCAAGCCGAACGTACAGCGCTTTAAAGGGCTGGGCGAGATGAACCCGCTGCAGCTGCGCGAAACCACCCTCGATCCGAACACCCGCCGCCTGGTGCAACTGACGGTGGCAGAGGATGACGTCGATCAGACGTTGGCGGTGATGGACATGCTGTTGGCCAAGAAGCGTTCGGAAGATCGCCGCAACTGGCTGCAAGACAAGGGCGACATGGCCGAACTGGCGGTCTGAGCCTGACCCTGGCCCGGTGAAACGCCGGGCCTGCTTTCCCGCAGGGCGTTGCATGCGGCGCCCGTCAACCTGGGGCGAACCGCGTGAAGATCACCCTCGAAGAGCTGCTGGCGTTCACGGCGGTGGTCGACAGCGGTTCGGTCACCGCCGCCGCCGATCGGCTCGGCCAAACCACCTCCGGCGTCAGCCGCGCACTCAGCCGCCTGGAAACGAAACTCGACGCTACGCTTTTGCGCCGCACCACGCGCCGCCTGAGCCTGACCGAAGAAGGGCAGAGCTTCCTGGCGCCCGCGCGTGAAATACTGCGTTCGGTGGATCAGGCCGAAGAGTTGATGGCGCTGCGGCGCCGGTTGCCCGCCGGTCGGCTGCGGGTCAACGCCGCCGCCCCTTTCATGGCGCACGTGCTGGTGCCGATGGTGGCGGAGTTTCGCCGCCGTTATCCGCAGATTGAGCTGGAGCTGGACACCGACGATCGCAATATCGACCTGCTGGAGAAACGCGCCGATATCGCGATCCGCATCGGCGCGCTGCGTGACTCCACGCTCCACGCGCGCCTGCTGGGCAACAGCCGGTTGCGCATTCTCGCCAGCCCGGATTACCTGCAACGGCATGGCGAACCGCGCGGCGTGGAAGATCTGCACCGCCATTGCCTGTTGGGATTCACCTACCCGGAGGCGCTGAACCAGTGGCCGCTGCGTCATCGGCAGGCGCGGCATTTCGCCATCGAACCGACGATCTCGGCCTCCAGCGGGGAGACGCTGCGTGAGTTGGCGCTGCGCGGGGCGGGCATTGTCCAGCTGGCGGATTTCATGACCCGACGCGATCGGGAAGCGGGCAGGCTGGTGCCGCTGCTGGTGCGGGAGACGCTGGACGTGCGTCAACCGATCAACGCGGTGTATTACCACAACGCCCAGCTGGCGGCGCGCCTCACCTGTTTTCTCGACTACGTCAGCGCCCGCCTTGAGGGGGAGCCTTCAGAGGCCGCAGAGGGCCTCTGAAGGGATTACCGCGCGTTTTCCAGCACGTAGATCTCGGTGCCCAGCACGGAGTCCTTGATGGTCTCGCGGTGCTTGAGCATATGCTCGATCTGCAGGTGTTTTTCCAGATGCGCCTGGCTTTGCCATTTTTCCAGCATAAACACCGAGTCCGGCGACAGTTTCTGCCAGGGCGCCTGCGTGTGGCTGTCTACCATCGGCGTGTATTCGCCGCAGCCTTCTTCCGCCAGCACCAGCGGCACCAGTTTTTCAATGGCTTGCAACACGGTGGCGCGGTGGCCGGGTTTGACTTTGATTTCTGCGATTACGGTGATCATCATTACCTCGTTGGTTAAGCCCTTCGCTGCCAGTTAAGCAAATATTTCCGCCAGATGCTCGCGATAACGTGCGATGTCCGTTTCGATATCCGGTTGTTTTATCACGTCATTGCAGATAAAGGTCGGCAAGGCTTCCATCCCCAGGAACTGGTTGGCCTTGTGGAAGTGCAGGTAGACGCCGTCGACGCCGACACCGTGGAAGAACTGGTTCGGATCGGTGAAGGCCTCGAGCGGGGCGTTCCAGGTTAGGCTCAGCAGGTATTTTTTTCCCTGAATCAGGCCGCCGGAACCGTACTTTTTGCTGGCGTCGGCGCGGCTGCGGCCATCGCTGGCGTACAGGCTGCCGTGGCCGGCGGTGAACACTTCGTCGAGGTATTTTTTCAGGATCCACGGCTCGCCCATCCACCAACCCGGCATCTGATAGATGACCGCGTCGGCCCACAGGTATTTCTGTACTTCGGCTCCGATGTCATAGCCGTCGTCGACCACCGTGACCTGCACCTGGTGCTGCAGATCGCGCAGGAAGCTTTCCGCTACGTCGCTCAGGGTTTGGTTGAGTTGGCCGTTGGAATGGCCGAATTGCTTTTTAGCGTTGATAATCAGGATATTGCTCATCTTTTGCGGCTCCCGTCAGAGTTAAGATAGAGACCGTTTTTCCGCGGCGACGCGCAAAAACGGCTTGCTGACCGAGAGTGTAATCGCTGGCTAAGCAAGTAAAAATGTGACGGCAGGCACAATAGTGTTGATTCCTAGTCAACAATAGCGACGGGGTTTTGCCTAAACCACCCGCTGGCAGCGGCTTCGACCGGCGATCCTTGCGCCAACTGTGACAGCCACCCCGCAGATGGGTTACTATCGCGGGCAGAATCGACAAGCGATACCTTATTGTCGTCCAGGGATTGCCAAGCCACGGTCTGAGGATAATTGAGTAATGAGTGATCTGACTCATGACGGTGTAGAGCGTTTACCGCTGCACACATTCACTGAAAACGCCTATCTGAACTATTCCATGTACGTCATCATGGATCGGGCGTTGCCGTACATTGGCGACGGCTTGAAGCCGGTACAACGCCGCATCATCTACGCCATGTCTGAGCTGGGGCTGAACAACAGCGCCAAATTCAAGAAATCCGCCCGTACCGTGGGTGACGTGTTGGGTAAATATCACCCGCACGGCGACAGCGCGTGTTATGAAGCCATGGTGCTGATGGCGCAGCCGTTCTCATATCGCTATCCGCTGGTGGACGGCCAGGGGAACTGGGGGGCACCGGACGATCCCAAGTCGTTCGCGGCGATGCGTTATACCGAATCGCGCCTGTCCAAATACGCCGAAGTGCTGCTGGCCGAGCTGGGGCAGGGCACCGTCGACTGGATCCCGAACTTTGACGGCACGCTGCAAGAGCCGAAGATGTTGCCGGCGCGTCTGCCGAACATCCTGCTGAACGGCACCACCGGCATCGCCGTCGGCATGGCGACCGACATTCCGCCGCACAACGTGCGCGAAGTCGCGGCGGCGGCGGTGGCGCTGCTCGACAAGCCGGGCGCCTCGCTCGACGATCTGCTCGAGTTCGTGCAGGGGCCGGACTTCCCGACCGAAGCCGAGATCATCACCCCGCGCGATGAAATTCGCAAAATTTACCAGAGCGGCCGCGGCTCGGTGCGCATGCGCGCCGTGTGGAAGAAAGAAGACGGCAGCGCGGTGATCACCGCCTTGCCGCACCAGGTGTCCGGCGCCAAGGTGCTGGAGCAGATCGCCAGCCAGATGCGCGCCAAGAAGCTGCCGATGGTCGAAGATCTGCGCGATGAGTCCGACCACGAAAACCCGACGCGTCTGGTGATCGTGCCGCGCTCCAACCGCATCGATCTGGAGCAGGTGATGAACCACCTGTTCGCCACCACCGATCTGGAACGCAGCTACCGCATCAACATGAACATGATCGGTCTGGATAACCGCCCGCAGGTGAAAGGGCTGGTGGAGATCCTCACCGAATGGCTGGCCTACCGTCGCGACACGGTGCGTCGCCGCCTGAACTACCGCCTCGAGAAAGTGCTGAAACGCCTGCATATCCTCGAAGGTTTGCTGGTGGCGTTCCTCAATATCGACGAGGTGATCCACATCATCCGCAGCGAAGATGAGCCGAAGCCGGTGCTGATGCAGCGTTTCGGCATCTCCGACACCCAGGCGGAAGCGATCCTCGAGCTGAAACTGCGCCACCTGGCCAAGCTGGAAGAGGTCAAGATCCGCGGTGAGCAGGATGAGCTGGCGAAAGAGCGCGATCAGCTGCAGGCGCTGCTGGCGTCCGAGCGCAAGCTGAACACGCTGATTAAGAAAGAGATCCAGGCCGACGCGCAAACCTACGGCGACGATCGCCGTTCGCCGCTGACCGAGCGTGCGGAAGCCAAGGCGATGAGCGAGCACGACTTCGTGCCGTCCGAGCCGGTGACCATCGTGCTGTCGGAAATGGGCTGGGTGCGTAGCGCCAAGGGCCACGACATCGATCCGGCCGGCCTGAGCTACAAGGCCGGCGACAGCTTCCGCGGCGCGGCGCGCGGCAAGAGCAACCAGCCGGTGGTGTTCATCGACTCCACCGGGCGCAGCTATGCGCTCGATCCGCTGACGCTGCCATCGGCGCGCGGGCAGGGCGAGCCGCTGACCGGCAAGCTGACGCCGCCGCCGGGTGCCACCATTGAGCAGGTGCTGATGGCGGCCGACGATCAGAAGCTGCTGATGGCGTCCGACGCCGGTTACGGCTTCGTCTGTACCTTTAACGATCTGGTGGCGCGCAACCGCGCCGGCAAGGTGATGATCACGCTGCCGGACAACGCCAGGGCGCTGCCGCCGATGGAGATCCACGGCGCAGACGACATGCTGCTGTCGATCACCGCCGCCGGGCGCATGCTGATGTTCCCGGTTGCCGATCTGCCGCAGCTGTCGAAGGGCAAAGGCAACAAGATTGTCTCCATTCCGGCGGCCCAGGCGGCGGCCGGTGAAGACAAGCTGGCCTGGCTGTTCGTGCTGCCGCCGCAGGCGTCGGTCACGCTGCACGTCGGCAAACGCAAGCTGACGCTGCGGCCGGAAGATCTGCAGAAATTCCGCGCGGAGCGCGGCCGCAAGGGCACCCAGTTGCCGCGCGGCCTGCAGCGTATCGATCGCGTCGAAGTGGATGCGCCGGTGCGGGTGCCGGGTGGCGACAGCGAAGAGTAAGCGTTACCGTCGGCGTTAACGGGCGGGGGCAGCATGCTGCGCCCGCCTTATTTATTTTTACTGGCGTTTATTTTCCAAATAGTTAACATTTCTGCGCATAAAATTATTGTGCGTATTGCCGGCTGGCGGGAAAATAGCGAGAAAGGTTAGGCGACATCGGCGTGCTTGTCGCCTGGCCGGCAAATAATGAGTAAAGGAATCTGCGCAGCGAAGTGAACTGCGTTGGCAGTGTGCTAATGAGGTTGTTATGTTATTGATTTTGCGTGCCGTTCTCGCCACTCTTTTCTGTATTCTGGTGTGTATTTTCGGTTCTGTTTATTGCTTGTTCAGCCCGCGCAATCCCCGCCATGTGGCGACCTTCGGCCACCTTTTCGGCCGCCTGTCGACGCTGTTCGGCATCAAGGTTGAGACTCGCGTGCCGGCCGATGCGGCCAACAATGGCAACTGCATCTATATCGCCAACCACCAAAATAACTACGACATGGTGACGGCCTCCAATATCGTGCAGCCGCGCACCGTGACCGTCGGTAAAAAAAGTCTGGTGTGGATCCCGTTTTTCGGCCCGCTGTATTGGCTGACCGGTAATCTGCTGATAGATCGTGATAATCGCGCCAAGGCGCACGGCACCATCGCCCTGGTGGCGGAGCAGTTCAAAAAGAAAGACATTTCGATCTGGATGTTCCCGGAAGGGACCCGCAGCCGCGGTCGCGGGCTGATGCCGTTTAAAACCGGCGCGTTCCATGCGGCCATCGCCGCCGGTGTGCCGGTTGTGCCAATCTGCGTATCGACCACCAGCGGTAATATAAATCTTAATCGCTGGAATAACGGTCATGTGATCGTCGAGATGTTGGCGCCGGTGGATACCAGCAAATACGGCAAAGAAAACGTGCGTGAGCTGGCAGCCCATTGCCGCGAGCTGATGGAGGCGAAGATCGCCGAATTGGATGCCGAAGTCGCCCAGCGCAACGCCGCCAAAAAATAATCGTCTACCGGCTTCAAAGAATATGTTTTTAATTGGCGTTCAGCGCCGTTAACGCCTGAGCGCCTGCTAATCTTGATTGGCGGGCGTTTGGGTTTTGCACACGGTTTAGTCATTGCTTTTCATGGAGAAAATATGTCACTCAGTCGACGTCAGTTTTTACAGGCATCGGGCCTGGCGCTGTGCGCGAGCGCCGTGCCGCTGAGGGCAGAGGCGAGCGGAACGCAGACCCCGTTACCCATTCCCCCACTGCTGGAGTCTCGCCGCGGCCAGCCGCTGTTCCTGACCCTGCAGCGCGCCCACTGGGCGTTTATGGATAACCGCAAAGCGGCGGTGTGGGGCGTCAACGGCATGTATTTGGGGCCGACGGTGCGGGTTTACAGCGGCGACGACGTCAAGCTGATCTACAGCAACCGCCTGCAGGAGCCGGTGGCGATGACCGTCAGCGGGCTGCAGGTGCCGGGCACGCTGATGGGCGGCGCGCCGCGCATGATGTCGCCGAACGTCGACTGGTCGCCGGTGCTGCCTATTCGTCAGGCGGCGGCCACCTGCTGGTACCACGCCAACACGCCGAACCGCATGGCGCCGCACGTTTACAACGGGCTGGCCGGGCTGTGGCTGGTGGAAGATGCCGTCAGCAAAGCGCTGCCGCTGCCCAACCACTACGGCGTCGACGATTTCCCGCTGATCATTCAGGACAAGCGCTTCGATAACTTCGGCACGCCGCAATACGATGCGCCGTCGCAGGGCGGCTTCGTCGGCGATACGCTGCTGGTTAACGGCGTGCAAAACCCGTATGTCGAAGTATCGCGCGGCTGGGTCCGTTTGCGCCTGCTCAACGCCTCCAACGCGCGCCGCTATACCCTACAGCTCAGCGACGGGCGGCCGTTCAACGTGATCGCCAGCGATCAGGGCTTCCTGCCCGCGCCGGTCGCGGTGCAGCAGCTGTCGCTGGCACCGGGCGAACGCCGGGAAGTGCTGATAGACATGTCGAAGGGCGACGAGGTGACCATAACCGCCGGTGAAGCGGCGGGCATCATGGATCGCCTGCGCGGCCTGTTCGAGCCGTCGAGCATTCTGGTGTCCACCCAGGTACTGACGCTGCGCCCGACCGGCCTGCTGCCGCTGGTGACCGACAACCTGCCGATGCGCCTGCTGGCGGATCAGCTGTTGGACGGCAGTGCCAGCCGCACCCGCGATTTCCGCCTGGGCGACGGCGGCGTCGGCATCAACGGCGCGATTTGGGACATGAACCGCACCGACGTACAGGCGCAACAAGGCACCTGGGAGCGCTGGAACATCCATGCAGATACGCCGCAGGCGTTCCATATTCAGGGCGTGCAGTTCCTGATCAAGCGCGTCAACGGCGCGCAGCCGATGGCGGAAGATCGCGGCTGGAAGGACACCGTCTGGGTCGATGGCGACGTCGAGCTGCTGGTGTATTTCAACCAACCTACCTCCGAACACTTCCCGTTCCTGTATTACAGTCAGACGCTGGAGATGGCCGATCGCGGCACCGCCGGCCAGCTGATGGTGCAGCCGGCGATGTAATCTGCGCAGCAGGCCCCTGCGATCGCAGGGGCCATTAAGCTTCTGCCCGTATTGTGGTTCGGTTTTAATTTTTATTTTTTATATTCTCGTTTTTCCTTTTTAATAACGTCAATTATTGAAATAGCACCCTGCCAAATAGTCCTGATATGCGTCTTTAAAGGACCTTTCTATGCCATTTTCTCGGTGTCATATTTTTATCGCACGATTAGGTGCGATAAACGGGAAAATAGCTATGAAGAAGATACTCTGTACTTTGTTTTTATTATCGACAGCGGCTTTTGCCAAGGGCGATTTATCACCATTGCCGGACGGCGGAGCCAATAATTTCCTCTCCCCGAAGGGGCCGGATATTATAGAAAAAGGGTCGCCTTTATTATTAGGCAAGGCAAATCGCACCTATACGTATATGCGCTGCTATTATCGCATTAATTCCGCCAGCACCACGCCACAGGCGGATTATCTCTGGGCAAGAGCGCTGAATTCAACGGCATATTATCGCCTGGAGGGAAATTGGTGGTCGTCGCTGGCAGTATCATGGAAAAACATGTTTTACAGCGACACGCCACTCAGCGCCTTGCAGCAAGTGTGTGACAACACCTTGAGCCGGGCCGGCGTTCACCAGCCTCTGGCGATGATTGCCGCGGCTAACAATAAGTTGTCCTTCAACTATACCGTCTGGAGTAACGATCCGCCGGCACAGAGCGCCGCGATCAATAAAATCATCGTATTTGGCGATAGTTTAAGCGATACGAATAATGTTTTTAACGCCTCTCTATGGCGTTTCCCTAACCCGAAAAGTTGGTTTTTGGGGCGGTTCAGCAATGGCCCAACGTGGGTGGAATATCTGGCTAAACAAAGTCGGCTGCCCCTTTATAATTGGGCTGTGGGCGGTGCGGCTTCCAAGCAGCAAAAATGGGTGATACCCGGCCTACTTGAGCAGGTGGACTCGTGGTTGATTTATATGAAGGAGGCCAAAAACTATCGACCTGAAAACTCACTGTTTACCGTTTGGATCGGAGCCAATGATTTGGTGACCTACAATCAAGGTGTCGACGGGCTTATTGAAAACCAAGGCAAGGCGTTAACGCGATTAGCCAGCGCCGGTGCGAAAAAGATATTGGTGCTTAATCTGCCAGACATTACGCGCGCGCCTGAATTTGCTCATCGTAAGGATGGAGCAGAGATAAAACGACAGATTGATGATTATAATCGGCGCATCAAACAGGTGGCGGATGATATCAACAGCCGTTATCCATCACAGCCGGTGATGTTGTTTGATCTTGCGGCGCTGTTTACGGATATGCTGGATAATCCGGAACGTTATCAGGTCAGCGAAGTGAAAACGTCGTGTCTGGATATCCAGGCACCTTCATCACTGAATTATATCAATGCGATCCCTGTGCGCGCTGCTTGCACTGATGCGGATAGCTACGTGTTTTGGGATCTTCTGCACCCGACAACACATACTCATCGGCTATTGGCGGAGCATATTTTTAACTATTTGAAACAACAGCAGGTGTGGCGCTAACGCCATTGGGCGTCGTGACAACGGCCTGTAAAGTATCATTAGAACCTTAAGTGAAAGTTGCCGGTCTGAATTCCGTCCATGGCGGGGTTCAGGCCTTTTTACCTGCCCTGAAGCATAACGATGTCTGCCGCCTGGCATAGGTTGGCCACTCAGGGGGAGTTAATCGCTTGCTATTTCAAGTGAAGTAAAAATGAGTGGGATTGGTGGCCCGATGGCCAGGGCAAGGAAACTGGTGTTGTGCGCAGGCAAAAGTACCTGAAAGTAATTTAAAATTCAAAGCAAGTTGAATCGGTCATGCTCTACTTGTTATACGGGCATTGATACCGAGTGACTCCACTGTTGCGCGCCCCTTTTGGCCATATGCGCGATCAGTTGTTGGCTGTCATTTAACTGCGCCACATTACTGTAGATGTGGTGGGTTAAATTGGTGTTGGGTAAACATAGGCTGTGGCATTCGTATTCGTCGAAATTGATGACGGATCTCATCGACTCGAGAATAAAGGTGACGGCTTTGCCTTGCCTGATCAAATTAAGCCGCAGTTGAAGGTTATCGATATTCATCACGTCTCGGGAAAAGCCCTGCAGCTGCAGCTGTGCATGATAATGCTTGAATATCGGTGTCTCGGAGACATAGTTGCTCTGTACCCAAGGCAATGTGCGGTAGCGTTCAGAGGGCTGTTTTACCTGGTGAAGCAGCAACAGTCGCTCTTCGGCGCATAAATGTTGGGTGAAGGGAGAGAGTTCAAGAGGCTCTATGCTGAAGAGCAAATCAAGCCGATTGAGCTCGTTACGGCTTATGCCATCGGTCGGCATCAAACGCACCAGATTAATGGTCATTGCGGGGTTTTTCATTAGCAGATAGTCAATCACCGTATTGACGTGAGTGGGCTCGGGGCCGTAAATGCCAACCTGAATATGGTTCTTCTCTTTATGGCTTTCTTTGATGCGGTTGAGCTCTTCATAATGGACGATGACATTACTATACAAATGTTGCCCCTCTTTCGTCAGGGAAAGGCCTTGGTTGGTTCGTTCGAAAAGAGTGATGTTTAGATTCTCTTCCATCTCTTTAATTCTTTTGCTCAATGGCGATGGTGTAATGCACAACCGATCGGCGGCCTTGGTAATAGATCCCTCTTGCGCTACGGCGATAAAATAATTTACGCGTTTTGACATAAATTCCATATGTGTTCCTTTTAATACGCTGTGTACAATAATGTTTTGTTTTTAGAGCGAGATGTCCTGAGGGTGTTCATTATCTTTGAGTTAATTTACAATGAATTACACTTCTTGCCACCTTATTCCTGATGGCAAATATCATTATGCGTGATGATGATCTCCTTTTTATAAGAAGGAGGCGGTTGCGCGATAGAATATATCGCAACAATAACAATCAATACGCTGACAATACCTTTGTCGGGGTATTTTACTAGAGTAAGTTCTGGTGTTCTTAGGTTGCGGTTCGAGTGTTTAGCTTCTGTTAAATATCCGGCGACGAAATATCGTGAAGGTGAGGTCTCATCCCTGACTGGCATCTGTCGTTCGCGAACCGGCTGCGAGATACCCGGGATGGGGGAGGAGGCCAACGGCGAGCGAACAGGGATCGTGCTATGACGCGCATTGTCCGAGAAATAACGCGGCCAGGCTTCACCGCCTTATAGAGTAAGATCGCAGAAGCGAAAGAGCAGGCTCTCTTTTCCATGAAACTCCTTATCCGTGTGTGTAGGTGAAACTGAACGGGCCAAAGTATTTTGGAATGCTGACTACAGGGTGTATAGGGTTGAATGGAGCAGCACTCATGATTAAAAAGGACATTTGCATGCGTGTTCCGATGGCGGAGCGATGCATAAAAGGACATGGCGGCGTGACTTCGCCGATGAAGATACCGGCAATCTGTCGGCGCAGAGCCGCACCGCTTGTCCATGTGATCAGGAAACGTCCGTCAACAGAGTGCCGACACTCATCTTGGCAGCGGTAAGGAACAGCTTCGCGAGCTGCTGCGCTTCGGCGCCAGAGAGGTTCTTCTCCGCGTTATTGATGTCATTGCTCACAAACTCAATGGCATTGCCGATTTTCAACATTTGGTTGCTGAGTTCGAGCAGGTCTTGTGAAAACGCTGCGGTTTGCGTGGCAAAGCTCTGCTGCTGTCGAATACTCGATTTTTGCTCAGAGATTTGCCGTTCGATGCTGCGCACTTTGTCTTGCGCCTGGCTAAGCAATACCGCCATGGTGATGAGGCCTGGTATGCCAAAGATACCTAGCGCAATAAAGTAAAGTTTTTTCTTATTCAACTCATCGAGCTGCTGTTGGCTGCCCTGCAAATTCGATTGCAGCCCGGAGATAGTGGCCTGCAAATCGATAATGATGCGTTGCAGAGCGAGATTATTCTCGGTTACGGCGGCGTCCGTGCTTTGCGTTCGGCTTTGCACTTTGGCAACCTGCGCCATGACGCCGGCGATCTCTTCTTTGCTTTGACGAATGAAGCGACTCAGTTCTGCTACCGGCAGCGTTTCCAACGCCGCCAGCTTTTCGTCCAACTGGGCTTCCAGTTTTACACCCCAGGCGGTCACATCGCGTTGCATCTGCTTAAGGTCCGGCAACAGCGCGTTGATCGCGGTTTGGATATTGCGTTGAAGTAAGACGGCGTTCGCCGGCAAACCTGGGAACTTTTGAATGGCGTCGCCGGTGCGGGACAAATTGTCGATAACTTGCGTCAGCATTCCACTGCTCATAAGGGGGTCTCCTAAAAGGGGCAAGGGAAGCTTGCCCCGGTGATATAAGCCGTTAAGCTGCCAGGCGCTTAACGAAATCGGCAATACTTTGGTTCGCCGGTACTTCTCGCACCACCACGCCGGCCATCTGCTGTTTGATGATTTTCGTTCCATCCAACACTTTGGTTACTGACGTTTGCGAAGCGGTCAGGAACAGTTGGCGCAGGAAGCTGTCATCAATGATCCCTTTGCGCAAGTTCGCGTTGAGGGTATCCAGCTCGGAGGTGAGGGAGTCCCAGGCGTTGCTCATTTGCGTTGCCGCAGTCACTGCGCTTTGTGCCTGAGTCTGCAGCCCCTGGTAGCCGGAGCCGATCTGGCTGGCGACCAACACTTCACTGTTGAGTTGGCTGCGGTCACGGTAAAGTTTTTCACGTGCACTCAATGATTTATCCAGCACGATCGCGCCGCCGATCACGCCGCCCGCGCCGGCGGTCATCATGGCGATCCCGCCCATGACGACCGGTGTTGAGGTGCCCGCAGTCACCAGCCCGGCTACGGCGCCGATGGCGGTTACAATCGCCCCCCCGATAATTAACAACCCGCCCACGACGATGCCGGCAATGGCACCGTCGATTGCGGCGTTAATGCTGTCGATATCCCGATTGAGCTGTTCCAGAACGCCATTGTTGCCATTGACCACGTTATTCAGGTTGACCACAATCAGTTGATAATTGTTTGAATCGATGATCAGCTTATCATTCAACGAACCGATCGTTCGGCGAGTGTTCGCCGAGATTTCCTGATACTCTCTGGCTTTATCGCTGACCATGCCCAGAGCGCTCAGCCATTGTTCTTTCGTTGCACCCGACGGCATGACGGTGGAAATCAGGTTCTGCGTTTCAAAATAGTCTTGAATATTGGTAACGTTTCGAATGATTAATGGCTGGATATCATTGAGATAGTGATTGGCATGTTGTTTTGCCGTTTCCAGTCCGGTATTGATCTGACGCTGGCTTTCCCGAAGATTAGGGAAACGCTCGAAATCAACCGGTATTTGCTGCCGCACGCTGTTGCAATAGGTCTGAATGTGAAGTGCCTGCGAAGACTGAGTATTCATGCCGTCGTTAATGTAGAGTGTTGGGATCGTCATGGTATTTTTCCTTATTAATGGGATTAGAGGTTAAACTTCCGGCAGGATGTTATTTCCTGCATAATTAGCTTTGGCGTTATCAATGGATTTGGAAAAAAGTTGCCACCTTTCCGCATTAAGAGAAATAATTTGTTTGGCTTGTTTAATTTCCGATGCGCTGCCGGCTTGGTTAATAATGGGCGCAGCAGCCAGATAGGCTTCTGCCACCTTGCCCCATTCTGTCGGCAGTAACGCCATGCGCTGCTCGGTGAGAGCATAGGTGTCGACAAATAATTGGGCCTGGGCTTGCACGGACTTGGCGACGGAGAGCAGTGCATTGGCGGTAGCCAAAGCCCGATAGGCCACGGCCAATTTGGCGTAGTTTGCCTTCAGTTCATTAACGGCCTGTTGTGCACCGGAGGCGCCCGCCGAGATCGCCTGAATACCGGAGATCATATAGCTGGCCTGGTCGCCAAGCGGCTTCGGAGGTGCGATTGGCGCTTCTTTCGGTTTGTTATCCGTCGGGCCGAGCGGCACGGCGGCGACGATGGATTGTCCAAGCTGCACAACCCCTTCACCCGCTTTAAAACCCGCATCTGCGATGCTTTGGATATTTTTGGCAATCGCTTCGTTGAGCTCAGCGATGATTTGTGCCTGTTGTTTCGCCTCGGCGTTCAGCCCTTGTTCGATGGCGTCAATGACATTAAGGAAATTGCCCATCAAAGGCTCCAGCATTTCGCGTCTTGCCTGCAACTGTGTGTGGACGGCTTGTGCTGCGGCCTGGTAGTGTTGCGCGACCTCGGAAAGCGCAGCTACCATTTCTGCACCTTTCTGCGACACCTGAGGATCCTCGGTGGAATACAGCGCATTGACGGCGTTGACCAGGGCGGCGAAATTTGACGCTTTGGTATATAACCCGATCAGCTCTGCGACCGTATTTTGTTTGAATACTTGCGCCTGTTGCCGCAGTTGATTTTGGTAAGCCTTGATTTTAACGGTCAGGCCAGGGTCCATACTTTGTGATGTTAATAATTGCTGGCTGAGCAACAAATTACTGTAGCTTTGATTAAGCAATGCCTGTGATGAAATGGAGATATGCATTGCCATTAGTGTTTGCGGGCTTAAATCAATACTTGTCAAGTTATTCATAATGTCCCTTTTTTGTGGTTGCTTAAATAATGCTGCGGTCGTTAATGTGATCCGTCCTCCATGCGGTTTTCCTTTTGGTGAAATAAACTTATCGCAGTTTTTCGACAATTGAATATCGTCAAAATCAACACCTAATTGTTCAAAATGGATAACGGTTTTTTTGATGGGGATGAACGATAGTTTATTTATGGGGCGTTGTGTTGCGGCTAAAAAGATCGTTTTGGTTTTCACCCCTGTCCTTTTTGATGATTAATATGACGCTTTGAGGGGATTACATTGTTGAAACGGCGGCAGGGGAATAACGCCCTGACGATGTCTTGAGGGAAAGGATTAATTGCATGAGCAAGGGGAGGGGATATGCAGCAGATTTTGTCGGCGCGCGGATTGTCATTAATTAAAAGTTATGAGGACCTGCGGCTTTCGTCCTATCGAGACAGCGGTGGCATTTGGACGATCGGGTACGGGCACAGCGGGGAGGTCAGAGCGGGGCAAACCATCAGCGAGCTTACCGCGCTGACATTGCTGCAGGCGGATGTGATGGAGTGTGAAGCGCTGCTGCACAGGATTATCGAGGTACCCCTGAATCAGGGGCAATTCGATGCTCTGGTTTCTTTTCTGTTCAATGTTGGCCCTGGTAAGGCCGGGGTGAAAAGCGGGCTGCGTTATCTGAAGTCCGGCTCGCCTTCAACATTGTTGCGGCTACTGAATGCCGGGCGATATCAAGAGGCAGCCGAACAGTTTCCTTTGTGGGCGTATGCCGGCGGCCAACGTTTACCGGGGCTGTTGCGGCGGCGCAGAGAAGAGCAGCGTCTGTTCCTGTCGGAAATGCGGCGAGTCGCCTGACCGTCTCGCGCACGCTTGCCGAGCAAGCCGCTATCGTGGTCTTTAGCGTGCGGCGGAAGGCGATTTCAATGTCGCCAGAAAAGCCTGCACCACCGGCGTAACGCTGTCGGTACGGTATACCGCGTACAGATCCGCCGGCGGCGCCTGTTGCAGCGAGCAAAAGCGCACGCCGGGCCACGGGATGCGGCCGTAGCTGTCCGGCAGCAACGTAATGCCGCAGCCTTCCGCCACCAGCGCCAGCAGGGTTTGCGGCTCGTTGACCTGATAAGCGACGTCCGGCAAAAATCCCTGCTGCAGACACAGATTGTGCAGGTACAGCCCCAGGCTGGCCTCATGCGGCGGCAGCACGATGAAGCTGTCGTTTTGCAGCGCCGCCAGCGGGATGTTTTCCTGCTGCGCCAGCGGATGGTCGAGCGGTAGCACTACGGCGATGTTCTCGCATGCCAACCGTTGGCAGGTCAATCCCGGCAGCGTCTGCTGCTGCGCCTCTCGCCAGACCCCGATATCGATATGCCGCTTTTGCAGTGCGGCGATTTGCTGGCTGGGCGTTAGCTCGTTCAACGACCAGGTGATACCGGCGCTTTGCTCGCTGAACCGCCGCAGCGCCGCGATCAGGCCCCCCCAGGCCGAGGTGCCGACCATGCCGACCACCATGTGGCCGCCTTCGCCGCGCCCCATCTGTTGTACCTGATGCAGCGCGCTGTCGGCCTGATCCAGCAGCCGCTCGACGTTGCGCAGCAGCGTGCGGCCAGCCGGCGTCAGCGTCATGGAGCGGGTGGTGCGTTTGAACAGCACCACGCCGAGCTGGCTCTCCAGCTCCTTGATGTGCTTGCTGAGCGGCGGCTGTGACATATTCAGCCGCCGAGCCGCCTGGGTGAAGTTCATCTCTTCCGCCACCACGCGGAAATAGTGCAGCAGGCGGAAGTTAATCCGGCCGGGGTCGGGCAGGGCATGGGGCTGATTCATCCGGGATATCGTCTCCTTGTGACGCAGCTCAACTTATAGGTAAATGGAATAAATCGGCCGCCAAGAATGTATTGGTCTCGGCTGAGCCTCGCTCTCTACTATGGGGATTATTATCCCCCGCTGAAAGAGAGAATACGATGTTTAATCAAGAAGATGCTTTTACCTGCGCCGATGTCGTCCGCGCACGCCTGCCGGGTTTCCAGCCGAAAGCGGCCTTGATTCTCGGCTCCGGGCTCGGCGCCCTGGCGGAGGTGATGACCGACACCGTCACCATCGACTACGCGGAGCTGCCGGGCTTTCCGGTGAGCGGCGTCGCCGGCCATGCCGGGCAGCTGGTCGCCGGCAAGCTGGAGGGCGTACCGGTAGTGTGCATGAAAGGGCGCGGTCATTTCTATGAAGGGCGCGGCATGCAGGTGATGACCACCGCGGTGCGCACCTTCAAGCTGCTGGGCTGCGAATTCCTGCTGGCGACCAACGCCGCCGGTTCGCTGCGCCGCTCGGTGGCGCCGGGCAGCCTGGTGGCCATTACCGATCACATCAACTTCATGCCGGAATCGCCGCTGGTCGGCGCCAACGACGAGCGCTTCGGGCCGCGCTTCTTCAGCCTGGCGAACGCCTACGATCGCGATCTGCGCGCCCAGCTGGCGGCGGTGGCCGAAGGCGCGGGTATCCCGCTGGCGGAAGGGGTGTTCGCCGCCTACACCGGGCCGAATTTCGAAACGCCGGCGGAGATCCGCATGATGCAGACCCTGGGCTGCGACGTGGTGGGGATGTCGATCGTGCCGGAAGTCCTGACGGCGCGCCACTGCGGCCTCAAGGTGCTGGTGGTGTCCGCGATGACCAACTACGCCGAAGGGCTGTCGGATACGCCGCTCTCCCATGAACAAACGCTCAGCTGCGCGGCGCTGGCGGCGGACGATTTCATGCGCCTGATCCGCGAGCTGTTCAAAACGCTGTAAGGCCGCAAGCAAACCGGCGGCGGGCTGCAGGGGGCCTGCCGCACCAATCATCGTTGAAAGCATAATAACAAGGTGATGGCGATGGCGATAAAAACACGATTGAAGGTAATGATTTTCCTGCAGTTCTTTATCTGGGGCGCCTGGCTGGTCACGCTGGGCTCCTACATGATCAACACGCTGCATTTCAGCGGCATGCAGGTGGGGATGGTCTACAGTGCCAAGGGCATCGCGGCGCTGATCATGCCGGGGCTGGCGGGCATCATCGCCGATCGGTGGATGAAGGCCAACTACCTGTATGCGCTTTGCCACCTGCTCGGGGCGCTGGCGCTGTACTGCGCGGCGCAGGTCGAGCAACCGATGCTGATGTTCTGGGTGATGCTGTTCAACGCCATGGTCTATATGCCGACCATCGCGCTCTCCAACGCCATTTCCTATTTTTGCCTCGAGAAGCACGGCTTTGACACGGTGAAGGACTTTCCGCCGGTGCGGGTGTATGGCACGGTGGGGTTCATTCTGGCGATGTGGCTGGTAGGTTTTAGCCGAATCGAGCTCAGCAACCTGCAGCTGTATCTGGCTTCTGCGGCGTCGCTGCTGCTGTCCGCTTATTCGCTGACGCTGCCGCGCTGCCCGACCAACCGCGCGGCCGAGTCAAAGAGCTGGGTGAGCGTGTTGGGGCTGGATGCGCTGGTGCTGTTCCGCCAGCGGCGCATGGCGCTGTTTTTCCTGTTCGCCATGTTGCTCGGTGCGGCGTTGCAGATAACCAATACCTTCGGCAACCCGTTCCTGCACGATCTGTCGCTCAATCCGCTGTATCAGGACAGCCTCAGCGTCCGGTATCCGGCGGTGCTGCTGTCGCTGTCGCAGATCTCCGAAGTGTTCTTTATCCTCACCATTCCCTTCTTCCTGCGCCGCTACGGCATCAAGCAGGTGATGTTGATCAGCATGGCGGCCTGGACGCTGCGTTTCCTGTTCCTGGCCTACGGCACGCCGGTCGGCTTTGGTTTCGTTCTGCTGCTGCTGTCGATGATCGTCTACGGTTGTGCGTTCGACTTCTTCAATATCTCCGGCGCCATCTTCGTCGAGAAAGAGGCCGATCACCGCATCCGCGCCAGCGCGCAGGGGCTGTTCATGACCATGGTCAACGGGTTGGGCGCCTATCTGGGGGCGATTGCCAGCGGCGAGGTGGTGGACTTCTTCAGCCATGACGGCGTGAAAGACTGGCAGAGCATCTGGCTGGTGTTTGCACTGTATACGCTGGTGCTGGGGATTGTGTTCGCGTTGAGTTTCAACTATCGCCACCCGCCGCAGGGGAGTGCGGCGGCGCAGTAAGGCAGGGGACGCAGCTGGCTGCGCCCTGAAACGTCAGGCCTGCGGGAAGCGCTGTTGCAACTGCTGCCAGCCCGGCGGATTGGCGGCCCCGAGGCTGGCCACCACGCAGGCGGCGACTCGGTTGGCCAGATCGACCGCCTGCGGCAGCGGCCAGCCGGCGGACAGGCCCGCCAGCAAACCGGCGCAGTGGGCATCGCCCGCGCCGATGGTGTCGACCACGTCTACCGGATAGGCGGGAACGTGCAGCGGCGGCGTGCGGCCGTCGCAGATCCACGCGCCATCGCGATCCAGGCGGCAGATCAGCGTCAGGTTACGGGCGGCGGCATAGCGCTGCGCGGCCTCCACGGCGTCGCCGACACCACACAGCGCAGCCACTTCGTCGCGGTTGAGCGTCAATAGGGTGTGGCTGTCGCTGAGCATGGCGAAGAAATCTTCGCTGAGCTGAGCGATGCGCGGGCCGGGATCGATCAGGCGCGGTTGGTCGAACGGCATGCGCGTCAGCCACTCGCGCAGCGCTTCGCCGCTTTCGCCCGCCAGCTCGTAGCCGCTGGCGTAGATCAGGGTGTGCTCCGTCAGCGGCAGCGTCGCCAGCTGCGCTTTATTCCATTGGCTTTCGCAGCCGGAAACCGTGATGAAGGTGCGTTCGCCGTTCGGCTCCACCAGCGCCAGGCACCAGCCGTTGTCCATTTGGCCGTGGCGCAACAGCACCTCCAGCCCCAGCTCGCCCATGGCGGCTTCAACTGCTGTGCCCCATTCGCCGTTGCCAACCGGCATGCCGTTAATCACCGGCGTTTCCAGGCGCACCAGCGCGCGCGCCACGTTGAACGCGCAGCCGCCGATTTGCCGCGCCTGCGGCTGGGCTTCGATATCTTCGCCGCTGGTCGGCAGGCGCGGCAGCGTCATCACCAGATCGCCGACCGCGCCCCCAATCACCAGGACAGGTGTTACAGCTTCCCACTCACTCATTGATGTTCTCTGCGTTGGGTCAGGTACAGACCGTAAGCGATCAGACTCACCGCGAACGACACAAACAGCCCCAGGCTGGAATCGGCGAACAAGCCTTTGGCCAGCGGGCCGTCGATAAAACCGGTTTTGGTGACCAGCAGGCCGCACAGGGCGCCGAGGAACCAGCAGAACAGCGGGGCCTTGCGCACGCCACGATTCTGGCCATGCAGGCCATATAAAGCGTTGCCATCATACCCGTGGCGGCGGCGCAGGCACAGGTAATCGAGCAGGAAAATCGCCTCCCAAGCCGCCAGGAATACGCCGCAGAACACCAGGAAGGAGATGAACGGTCCCATGAAATCGCCGGAGATGAACAGCACGTACAGGGCGATGCCCAGCACCACGACTGCGTCGATCGACACCGCCAGCCACTGTTTGACCTGCACGCCGATGGTCAGCAGGTTAAGGCTGGCGGAATACAGGCTGAGCACTGCGATGGTAACGATGCCGGCGGTGGCGGCCAGCAGATAAGGGATGGCCATCCAGGCGGGCAGCACCGAGCCTATCAGCGCGATGGGGTTGGCGGCGCTGGCCAGATCGGGCAATTGTACGGAAAGCAGAATACCGGCCAGCATCAGCAGCATTAGCGGCAAACAGGCGCCACCCATCACCGCGGCGAAAATGCTTTTGCTCGACGAGCTCGGGCTTTGGTAGCGACTGTAATCGGCGCCGGCGATTGCCCAACTGATGCCGGTGCCGGCGGCGATCACCGATACCGCAGGCAGGAAGCCGGTCAGCCAGCTGCCGGAAGGCAGCGCCAGCACCTGGCTCCACTCGGTGTTGAACAGGATATAGAGCACCACGATCAGCGTCATGGTGCCGAAGATGCGGCTGAACCAGCTTTGCATCCAGACTACCGTGCTTTGCCCCAGCAGACTGACAATGATGGTCAGCCCGCCGAACAGCAGCAGGCTGAGTGCGGTCAACAGGTGGCTGGCTCCCAGCCCGAAGGCCTCGAACAGCGCCGCCAGCGTCAGGGTGCCGGTGATCACGTTGACCGCTTCCCAGCCCATCAGGTTGATCCAACTGAAAAGGGTGGGCGCCACGTTGCCCTTCAGGCCGAAAATCACCCGCGAGAGCGTCAGCGTAGAGGTGCGCCCGCGCTTGCCGGCGAAGCTGGTGAGGCCGACCAGCACGAAGCTGGCAACGCCGACCAGCGCGGCGAGTACCGATTGCAGGAATGACAAGCCGAAGCCGACGATGATGGCGCCGTATACCACGCCGAGGATGCCGATATTGGCCGCCGACCAGATCCAAAACAGCTCGATGGGCTTACCGGTTTGCTCCGCGTCCGGCACCCGGTCGATCCCGGTGCTTTCTACCTTCCATGCTTCATTGCGATTGATATCGGTCATAGCAAATGATCCCTGTTACGCAGCGCCGCGAGGGTCGCCGCAGTTGACTAAAAATCGGTTCCTGTGGCGCGGTTGACGCCGGCTATCCTGTTGCCGTGGAAGACGTCGATACCGCACCCTGTGTGGCAGCTGCCGCCGCCAGGTCTAGCAAAGCGAGGGCGGTATCCGCCTTATCGGGTGAGGCACGTCGGCCGCACGGCGCCAATGAGTGTAGTCAAAGAGTGGGTCTGCAGCGGAGTTTGGCGGAGCGGGAGCGTTTTTATTTGCCGGCATCGATCCGTTTCGCTCACCGTAAGGGGAGCCTGAGATGAGGTTATGGGCAGTGAGCAAGCTATCCATTAGCTCCGTTGCTTATTATAGGTCGTTTGTGCTGACAGTATATGCCCGCTGCCGGCCGTCAAGGGTATCCTTTAGGGTTGGCAGCGGGTTTTTTATTGTTTTTAACGTGGGTCCCTGGTGTTGGTGCTATTGATGTATCAACATCAATAAGCACAGATTACGCGCGATCTAGATCCAATGAAAGTCCATTAGGAAAAAATTGTGATGCCGCGCTGAAAACATTAGCAATATTTTAGTTATGGTGAAGGACTTATCGCTGGACCGGCGATAGTATAAAAACGAAATCCAGAGAAATGGCATCGGTAAGAGGGCGGGTGAATGGCGGAGTTTATGGCCTGGCTGCGTGAGCATCTGGCACAGGGGCCGGTGGCGCCCCGCTATATTCAGCTGGCGACGGCGATAGAAAACGCGATCAGGCAGCAGGTGCTGGTGGCGGAGGCATTTTTGCCGCCGGAACGGCAAATGGCGGAGGGGTTGGCGCTGTCGCGCGTCACCGTCAGCAAGGCGATGAAGCTGCTGGAGGAGAAGGGGCTGATTTCGCGGCAGCAGGGCGTTGGCACCCGCGTAGCGATGCGCATCGGCTATTCCCTCGATAAGGACAGCGGTTTCACCGCTCAGGCGCTGCGCCACGGCAGCAACGTCAGCAACCGATGGCTGTTGCGCACCCGGGTCGGCGCGCCAGCCAGGGCCGCAGCGGCGCTGGGGCTGGCGGAAGGGGATGAGGTGGTCAAACTGCGACGTTTACGCTTGCTGAACGGCAGCCCGGTCTCGCTGGAAACCACCTATATTCCGCCGCGCTTCCTGCCCGAACCGGCACATCTGGAGCATTCGCTGTATGCGTTATGACAATCGCGCGGCATCGTGCCTGAAGATAAACACTTTCTGCTGAAGGCGGTATCCTGTAGCGACGAGGTCGCCGAGTTGCTCAACGTGCCGTGCGGCGCACCGTTGTTGCACATCACCCAGACCAGCCGCAACGCTCAGGGCGAGGCGCTGGAGTTCAGTGATATTTTGTGCCGCAGCGACGTGTATGAATTCGAAGTGAACGGTTAGCGAAATAACCATGCTCTTTTTGTTTGTAGTGCGTATAATCGCCGCCCGGCGATTAATTAACCTGTAAAAAGAGCAGCAGAATGAGCACCACCAGCCTGATCCAACCCGATCGTGAACTGTTTTCCTATAAGCCCTATTGGGCGGAATGTTATGGTACCGCGCCGTTTTTACCGATGTCGCGCGCCGAGATGGATCAACTGGGCTGGGACAGCTGCGACGTGATCATCATCAGCGGCGACGCCTACGTCGATCACCCGAGCTTCGGCATGGCGATCATCGGTCGCATGCTGGAAGCGCAGGGCTTCCGCGTCGGTATCATCGCGCAGCCGGACTGGAGCAACAAAGAAGATTTCATGCGGCTGGGGAAACCGAACCTGTTCTTCGGCATCACCGCCGGCAACATGGACTCGATGATCAACCGCTACACCGCCGATCGCAAACTGCGCCACGACGACGCTTACACCGCCGGCAACGTCGGCGGCAAGCGCCCGGATCGCGCCACGCTGGTGTACAGCCAGCGCTGTAAAGAAGCCTACAAAGACGTGCCGATCGTGCTGGGCGGCATCGAAGCCAGCCTGCGCCGCATCGCCCACTACGATTACTGGTCGGATACCGTGCGCCGCTCGGTGCTGGTGGATTCCAAAGCCGACATGCTGATCTACGGCAACGGCGAACGCCCGCTGGTGGAAGTGGCGCATCGCCTGGCCGCCGGCGAGAAGATCGGTGACATCCACGATATTCGCAATACTGCGGTGATGCGCAAAGAAGCGCTGCCGGGCTGGAGCGGCGTGGACTCCACCCGCCTCGACAAACCGGGCCGCATCGAACCTATCCCGAACCCGTACGGCGACGATCTGCCGTGCGCCGACGGCGCCAAGCCGAAAGAGCCGGAAGCCAAGCCTGTCACCGTGCGCGCCGCCAAGCCGAAGCCGTGGGAGAAGACCTACGTACTGCTGCCGTCCTTCGAGAAAGTGAAGGGCGACAAGGTGCTGTATGCGCACACCTCGCGCATTCTGCACCATGAAACCAACCCGGGCTGTGCCCGCGCGCTGATGCAGAAACACGGCGATCGCTACGTGTGGATCAACCCGCCGGCGATCCCGCTGACCACGCCGGAGATGGACAGCGTCTTCGCGCTGCCTTATCAGCGCGTGCCGCATCCGTCCTACGGTCAGGATCGCATTCCGGCCTATGACATGATCCGTTTCTCGGTGAACATCATGCGCGGTTGCTACGGCGGCTGCTCATTCTGTTCGATCACCGAACACGAAGGGCGCATCATCCAGAGCCGTTCGGAAGATTCGATCGTTCGCGAAATCGAAGAGATCCGCGACAAGGTGCCGGGCTTTACCGGCGTGATCTCCGATCTGGGCGGCCCGACCGCCAACATGTACATGCTGCGCTGCACCAACCCGCGCGCCGAGCAGACTTGCCGCCGGGCCTCGTGCGTGTATCCGGAGATCTGCACCTACATGGACACCAACCACGAGCCGACTATCAAACTGTATCGCCGTGCGCGTTCGCTGGAGGGCATCAAGAAGATCCTGATCGCTTCCGGGGTTCGTTACGATCTGGCGGTGGAAGATCCGCGTTATATCAAGGAGCTGGCGACCCACCACGTCGGCGGCTACCTGAAGATCGCGCCGGAGCACACCGAAGAAGGCCCGCTGTCGAAAATGATGAAACCGGGCATGGGCAGCTACGATCGCTTCAAGCAGCTGTTTGATCACTATTCGAAGCAGGCGGGCAAGGAGCAGTACCTGATCCCGTACTTTATCTCGTCGCACCCGGGCACCCGTGATGAAGACATGGTGAACCTGGCGCTGTGGCTGAAGAAGAACCGTTTCCGCCTCGATCAGGTGCAGAACTTCTATCCTTCACCGATGGCCAACTCCACCACCATGTACTACAGCGGTAAAAATCCGCTGAGCAAGGTGGGATACAAGAGCGAAGACGTGGTGGTGCCGCGCGGCGATCGCCAGCGCCGCCTGCATAAGGCGCTGCTGCGTTACCACGATCCGGCCAACTGGGCGCTGATCCGCACCGCGCTGGAAGAGATGGGGCTGAAGCACCTGATCGGCAGCCGCCGCGAGTGTCTGGTGCCGGCGCCGAGTATCGACGAGCAGCGCGAAGCGAAACGGCTGCAGCGCCATACCCGACCGGCGCTGACCAAACATACCGATATCCATCGGCAGCGCACGCCGTCCAACCGGCCGCCGCGCAAACCGATTCGCAAGGCCAAGCCGTAACGGCCACGCCGCCTGCGCAAACAAAAAGGAGAACCCCCGGGTTCTCCTTTTCACTTTTGGGCATCAAAGCTGTTCGTAGGCGGCTTCCACTTTCATCAAATGGCGCGGCGCCTGCGGAGCGGGATGGTATTTGCGCACGTGCCAGTTAAAGGCTTCCGGCGACAGGTTGTTGATCATCGCGATGGCCTGCTGGCGGTTGCTGGAGAAGGTGCGCAGCAGCGCGCCGGTGCCGTTGACGTAGGCGATGATGGTGGCATAGCGCAGCGTAACAGGGTTCGCGATCCCTTTAAGCTGCTGTTTTTGCAAGACGGCCAGGTAGGCGGCACCGAGATCGATATTGGTGTCGGGATCCCGCAGGTCGTCATTGTCCGGGCAACCGCGTTTGCCCTTGTAGCGGTAGGCATCGCAGCCGGCGGTATCGGCTTTCAGCTGCATCAGGCCGATAGCGTTGGACTTGCTCACCGCCGCGGGGTTGAAGCCGGACTCTACCTGGATCATGGCTGTGATCAGCTTGGCGTCCACGCCGTATTCGCTGGCGGCGTCTTTAATGGCGCTATCGAAAGCGTGGCGATCGTAGCTGACGCGCTGTTTCTTGCCGGCGCAACCCGCCAGCACCAGCATGACGCAAAGCATGCCCAGCCGTAACCCGTGTGAGAAAGAGAATGTCATGGTGCTCCGTGCTTGTCTGTTTTTTAACGGCGTTAACCGGCGGGCGAGGCCTCCGGCGTCGTCATCATAACGTCAGGCGGCGCAAGGGAGCAACGTGCAGGAAGGAAAAGCCCCCTCCGGCGGGAGAGGGCTTGGGGAGGGATTACAGGGTATCCGGATCCGGCCCGAGGCGGTTGCCGACGTCCAGCTTGGCGATCTCGCCCAGTTCATCCTTATCGAGTTTGAAATCAAACACCTCGAAGTTTTCGCGGATGCGCGACGGCGTGACCGATTTCGGGATCACGATAAGGCCGCTGTCCAGATGCCAGCGCACCACGATCTGCGCCGGGGTTTTCTCGTATTTCTCGGCCAGCGCCTTGATCAGCGGCTGGTCGAATACCCCTTCACCGCCCTGCGCCAGCGGGCTCCAGGATTCGGTGGCGATATGGTGCGTGGCGTTCCAGGCGCGCAGCTGGCGCTGTTGCAGCAGCGGGTGCAGCTCGATTTGGTTGACGACCGGTGCCACGTTGGTTTCATCCAGCAGGCGTTGCAGGTGCGGCGTATGGAAGTTGCATACGCCGATGCTCTTGGCCAGGCCTTGCTCGCGCAGTTTGATCAGCTCGCGCCAGGCAGAGACGTATTGATCCTGCTGCGGGCGCGGCCAGTGGATCAGATACAAATCCACAGAGTCCAGTTTGAGCTTCTCCAGGCTGGTTTCCAGCGCCGCCAGCGGATCGCCCTGATCGTCGTTCCACAGCTTGGTGGTGATGAACAGCTCGCTGCGCGGCAGCGAGCTGGACTGCAGCGCGGCGCCGACGCCTTCTTCGTTCTTGTAGATCGCGGCGGTGTCGATGGAGCGGTAACCGATCTCCAGCGCTTTGTTCACCGCGCGGGTGGTCTCTTCAATACTCGCCTGCCAAACGCCGAGACCCAACTGCGGCATCAGATTACCATCGTGGAGTTTGATGATGGGTTGTTGCGTTGTCATGCGCATCTCCTCGTGTACGGATTGCGGCGCCTGTGGCACCGAAACGGCTATAGATAAATTCTAGTTGGCAAAATGGGCGGTTGCCGGGTTTGCCTGCCTAATTTCAGCGGTGGCGGGAGGGCGATTTTCTCCCTGCTCTCCCTGCGAATGAGCGGTAAGACGGGGGGGCGAAACGATCGGCGGCGCGCGCAGGCGCCCGACTGCACCCGGTGATCGGCCGGGCGCAGGATGCGGCGAAAAATGGCTGGCGGAGACTAAAGCCTAGCAAAAAATCGCCGTTTTGCGCTTAACGCGCGGCTTCGTAAATGCGGCGGCTGACGTCCAGGGTGATGTCCCGATGCTCGCCCAGGGCGGTCATGCCGTGCTGATGCAGTTTATCGAGCAGCGCCGGAATGCTGCTGCCGTCGAGCTGATAATCCGCCATGCGGGTCGGTACGCCCATCTGTTCGAAGAAGGCGCGCGTAGCGGCGATCGCGCCGTCGATGCGGCTGTCTTCGCTGCCTTCGCGCAGGCCCCAGACGCGGTCAGCGTACTGCAGCAGTTTTTCGCGCTTCTGCGCTTTCTTCTCGTGCAGCAGCGCCGGTAGCACGATGGCCAGCGTTTGCGCGTGGTCGAGACCGTGCATGGCGGTCAGCTCGTGGCCCAGCATGTGGGTTGCCCAGTCCTGCGGCACCCCGGCGCCGATCAGGCCGTTCAACGCCATGGTGGCGCTCCACATTACGTTAGCGCGCACCGCATAGTTCTCCGGCTCGGCCAGCGCGCGCGGGCCGTCTTCCAGCAGGGTCAGCAGCAGGCCTTCGGCGAAGCGATCCTGCACCTTGGCGTCGACCGGGTAGGTCAGATACTGCTCCAGGGTGTGCACGAAGGCGTCGACCACGCCGTTGGCTACCTGGCGCGGCGGCAGCGAGTAGGTCACCACCGGATCCAGCACGGCGAAGCGCGGCTGCACCCGCGGCGAGAAGAAGTGCTGCTTGTCGCCGCTGCTTTTACGGGTGATCACCGCGCCGCTGTTGGATTCGGAACCGGTGGCCGGCAGCGTCAGCACGCAGCCCATCGGTATTGCGTCGGCGATATGGCTGCCGACGGTCTGCAGGATATGCCAGGCGTCGCCGTCGGCGGTATAGCGGGCGGCGGCGGCGATGAACTTGGTG
The DNA here is from genome assembly GCF_024160145.1 of Serratia nevei. GTDB lineage: Bacteria > Pseudomonadota > Gammaproteobacteria > Enterobacterales > Enterobacteriaceae > Serratia > Serratia nevei_A. The sequence goes on along the minus strand of NZ_JAMYWQ010000024.1, from coordinate 30,642 downwards.
CCGTCAACCACCGAACCGCCGCCGACCGCCAGCAGGAAATCGATGTTTTCCGCCTTCACCTCCTCGACCGCTTTCATCAGCGTTTCGTAGGTCGGGTTCGGCTCGATGCCGGAGAACTCCCGCACGTCGCGGCCGGCCAGCGCGCTGTACACCTGATCCAGCACGCCGTTTTTCTTCACGCTGCCGCCACCGTAGGTGATCAGGATGCGTGCGTCCGCCGGGATCTGGCCGGCCACGTCGGCAATTTGGTCCTTGCCGAACAGGATTTTGGTTGGGGTATGCAGAATGAAGTTTTGCATGGATGATTTCTCTCTTTCTGTCAGGCGGGCGCCAACGCGGCGCAAAGCTTTCTGGCCCGTATTGTCAGGAACCTGGCGGCAACGCACAATGCACATTCCTGTCGGCTTCTTGCCTATTCCTACAAGTGGCTGTAGAAATAGCGAGTTTTAAATTATTATTTATGCCGAATCGTTCTGACTGTAAGAGGGTGTTTCCGTGATTGAAATCGATGCGCAGCGCAGCCGCATGGCGCGCCAGGCGATGGCTATCGCCACCGGCAACGGTTACACGCCGTCACCGGTGCCGCGGGTGAAGATCCTGTATGTCGATCGCCACAGCCCGCGCCAGCCGGTGATGTACGAACCGGGGATCGTGATCGTCTTTCAGGGGCACAAGGTGGGCTACTGCGGCCACAAGATGTTCCAGTACGATCCGCGTAACTATCTGCTGATGACGGTGCCGCTGCCGTTCGAGTGCGAAACCTTTGCCAGCCCGGAACTGCCGCTGGTTGGGTTGGCGGTCAATATCGATACCCAGATGCTGCAGGACTTGCTGATCGACATCGGCGACGACGACTACCTGATGCAGCCGCGGGCGGAGAGTAACGGGGTAAATCTGGCTGAGCTGACGGAAGAGCTGCTGTGCGCCACCGAACGCTTGCTGGACGTGATGGCCAAGCCGCTCGATGCCCGGGTGCTGGGGCCGCAGATCGTGCGCGAGATGCTCTACTACGTGCTGCGCGGCACCTGCGGCGCGTCGCTGCAGGAGCTGGTCAACCGCCATACCCACTTCAGCCAGATCGCCAAGGCGCTGCGGCGCATCGAAAATCAATATGCCGACAACCTCAACGTCGAACAGTTGGCCAGCGAGGTCAACATGAGCGTCTCGGCGTTCCACCACAACTTCAAGGCGGTGACCAACACCTCGCCGCTGCAATACGTGAAGTCGTACCGGCTGCACAAGGCGCGTCTGTTGATGGTGCATGACGGCCTGAAGGCCAGCACGGCGGCGATCCGCGTCGGCTACGAGAGCGCGTCGCAGTTCAGCCGTGAATTCAAGCGCCTGTTCGGCATGACGCCGAGCGATGAAATCGCCCGGCTGCGCGACGCCAACCCTCCATTATTGGAGGGCTAAGCCACGTTTACGGGGTCAGGACGATCTTGCCGAACGGCCCGCGATCGAGGTGATCCAACGCCTGCGGCAGCTGATCGAAACGGTACACCTGGTCGATCACCGGCTGCAGATTGACGGCGTCCACCGCGCGCACCAGATCTTCCAGCGCGCGGCGATGGCCGACGCCGATGCCCTGGATCTGCGCCGATTTCAGCAGCAGCAGGCCCGCGGGGGCGACAATTTCTGCCCCCGCCAGCACGCCGATCACCGAGATGCGGCCGCCCACCGCCACGGCGCGCACCGAGTTGCCCAGATTCGGGCCGCCCACGGTATCGATCACATGGTCGATGCCGCGATCCTGCGTCAGCGCATACACCGTTTCCACCCAATCGCCGTTCAGCCGGTTGATGCCGTGACTGGCGCCCAGCGCCCGGGCACGCACCAGCTTTTCGTCGCTGCCGGAGGTCACATACACCTCGGCGCCGTGCGCTTTGGCGATCTGCAGCGCGAACAGCGCCACCCCGCCGGTGCCTTGCACCAGCACCGTCTCGCCGGCGTGCAGCTTGCCTTGCTCCACCAGCGCGAACCAGGCGGTCAGCCCGGCGCACGGCAGGGTGCTGGCCTGCACGTCGTCCAGCGACGCCGGCGCCGCCACCAGCCAATCCTCATGCAAAATCACATATTCCGCCAGCACGCCCTGATAGAAGCCGCCGAGGGTGTGGTAAGGCGCATGGCGCGCATTTCCGTACGGTTTTTGCCGGCCGTCGAGCCAGCCGGGGCTGAAGGTAGAGATGACTCTAGCGCCGGGTTGGAAACGGCTGACGCCGGGGCCGACAGCGTCGACCTCGCCGGCCAGGTCCGAGGCGGGGGTGAACGGCTGCGGCAGCGTTAGCCCCATGCCGCTTTCAATCATCAGTTTGTCGCGGTAGTTGAGCGCGACCGCGTTCACTTTCACTCTGATCTCGTGTGGCCCCGGCTGCGGGATGGCGCTGGCGATCAACTTCAGGTGTTCGCGCCCCAGGGCGTCCATCGTCCAGCGTTGCATCGTGTCGGTCATGATGTTCTCCAAAGTCAGCGATTAACGACCGGTCGATAATATCGTTGATGAAGGTTCGCCAGTGGCGATAAGATTTCCGCAGATTGTTTCTTTCAGGGCGACAAATCATGAGCGATCGATTGAGCGGCATTTCGGTATTCGTCACCGCCGTGGAGGCGGGCAGTTTTGCGTTGGCGGCCGGTCGGCTGCACCTGTCGCGTTCGGCGGTGGGGAAAACCATCGCCCGGCTGGAACAGCGGCTGGGCGTGCGGCTGTTTCATCGCACCACCCGCAGCCAGAGCCTGACCGACGACGGCGCGCTGTTTTATGAGCGCTGCCTGCGGGCGCTGGAGGAGATCCGCGGTGCGGAAACGCTGCTGGAGTCGGGCAAGCGGCAGGTCAGCGGCCGGCTGCGGGTATCGATGCCGGTGCTGTTTGGCCGCATGTGCATTGCGCCGCTGTTGACCGAACTGACGCGCGAGCACCCTGGCCTGGAGCTGGAGCTGTCGTTCAGCGATCGGGTGGTGGATCTGATTGAGGACGGCTTCGATATGGCGATCCGCAACGGCACGCTGGCCAACAGCGGCGGGCTGGTGGCGCGCCGTATCGGCGATCACCGCATGACGCTGTGCGCCTCGCCGGCCTATCTGCAGCGGTGCGGCGAGCCGCACAGCATCGAACAGCTGGCGCAGCATGAGGCGGTGACCTATATGCGCGCCGGTGCGCGGCGCAGTTGGTTGGTATTGGATAGTGACGGCAAGCCGCAGGAAGTGATGCCGACTCACCGGCTGCAAATGGACGATCTGCAGGCGATTGCGGATGCGGCCACGGCGGGGTTCGGCATTGCCTGGCTGCCGTGCTGGCTGGTGCGTGAGCAGCTGCTGAGCGGGGCGCTGGTGCGCTTGCTGCGCGACCGGCCGGGCGCCGCCTTTGAAGCGCATGCGGTGTGGCCGCACACGCCTCACCTGCCGCTGAAGGTGCGGCTGGCGGTGGATACGCTGGTGAGCAAGTTGCCCGCCAGCCTGGCGTTGGTCGAGAAGGTGCTGTAGCGCGCCGGGCTCAGGAGGAGGCGCGCTTTTTACGCCAGATCACCAGCATGGCGCCCAGCAGGCCGATGAACAGCAGCAGCAGCGGCAGCAGCATCAGGCCGGTCATCACCTGGCTTTCGTAGCGCTTCACCAGCGGGATTTGGCTGAAAGCGTAGCCGAGGCCCACCAGCGCACAGACCCAGATCGCCGCGCTCAGCCAGTTGAACACCTGGAAGCGCGAGCTGTTGAGCCCGGAAATGCCGGCCATGGTCGGCAGCAGCGTGCGTACGAAGCCGAGGAAACGGCCGATCAGCAGCGCCGTCAGCCCGTGGCGGTTAAACAGGTTGTGCGCGCGCTGGTGGTATTGCGCCGGCAGCTGCAGCAGCCAGCTTTTCACCAGGCCGGTGTGGCCCAGCCAGCGGCCCTGGATATAGCTCAGCCAGCAGCCGAGGCCGGCGGCGGCAGTCAGAATCAGCAGGGTGGGGGCAAAGCCCATCACGCCTTTGGCGATCAGCGCGCCCGACAGCAGCAGCAGGCTGTCGCCGGGAAGGAAGGAGGCGGGCAGCAGTCCGTTTTCCAAAAACAGAGTGGTGAAAAGTACGGCGTAAACCACCCAAATTACGCTCGGATCGGCGAGGGCGATAAAGTCCTGCTGCCAAAGCGCATGAATAATCTCTCGTAATACATCCATTTTATGTCCTGTTGCATGCCGGTTGCGCCCGGGGTCACGTTCTCCAGGATGCGGCGGTTACCGTATCTGACAGTTACCCGGCTAGTGTACCGCTAATAGCTTAAGCCGACATTAAACGAGACGAAGAAAATTAGCGGAATCCGCTTCAGCGCACGCCGTTGAGGCGATCGAAACCGGCCGCCAGATCGGCGATCAGGTCTTCGACGTTCTCCAGGCCGATGTGCACGCGCACCAGCGTGCCGGAAAAATCGACGCCGCCCGCCGGACGGATCGCCTCCAGCTCTTCCGGCTGGTTGGCCAGGATCAACGACTCGAAGCCGCCCCAGGAGTAGGCCATGCTGAAGTGGTTGAAGTTGTCCAGGTAGGCGGCCAGCTGCGCATCATCCAGCCGCTCTTTCAGCACGAAGGAGAACAGCCCGTTGCAGCCGCTGAAGTCGCGGCGATAGAACTCATGGCCCTTGCAGCTGGGCAGGGCCGGGTGATTGACCGTCGCCACCTCCGGCCGTGCCGCCAGCCAGGTGGCGACTTCGATGCTGCTGCGCTCGTGCTGCTTCAGGCGCACGCTCAGGGTGCGCAGGCCGCGGCTCGCCATGTAGGCGGTGTCGGCATCCACCATCTGCCCCATCAGGTAGGAGTACTCGCGCAGCCGATCCCAACAGCGTGCGTTGGCGACGGCGGTGCCGAGCATGTAATCGGAATGGCCGATCAGGTATTTGGTACCGGCCTGGATAGAAATGTCGATGTCGAAATCCAGCGCCTTGAACAGCACGCCCGCCGCCCAGGTGTTGTCGATCATGATCACCACCTCCGGCGCCACGGCGCGAATGGCCTGCACCATCGCCGGAATGTCCTGTACTTCCAGGGTGATGGAGCCGGGCGACTCAAGGAATACCACGCGGGTATTGGGCTGGATCAGCCCGGCGATGTCGGCGCCGATCAGCGGATCGAAATAGGTGGTGCTGACGTTCATGCGGCCGAGGATATGGGTGCAGAAATCCTGGGTCGGTTCGTATGCCGAGCCGGTGACCAGCAGGTGATCGCCGGCGCCGACGAACGACAGGATCGCATTGGCCACCGCCGCTGCGCCGCAGGGGTACAGCACGCAGCCGGCGCCGCCCTCCAGTTCCACCATCGCATCCTGCAGGGCGAAGTGGGTCAGCGTGCCGCGTCGGCCGTAAAACAGCTCGCCGTGGGCGCGTTGCGCGGTGGCGTGTTTTTTGGCGGCGACGGAGTCGAAGACCAGGGAAGAGGCGCGTTGCGTGACGGGATTGACGGAGCCCTGGGTGTAGCGTTTGCTGCGGCCGGCGCCGATCAGCGTGGTTTCGATGTGTTTTGACGTCATGGTACCTGGCTCACCTTTGGTTGCTCTGCACGTGCCCGTTTGCGATAGCCCTTACGTTAGCATGAGTTAATATAGCCATCCAGACGTTTTAACTTCCAGATACAGAAACGGCTATAATTGGCTGCCGGGCGCACATTTATCACCTCATCCTTCTGGCGTGGTGCGAGAGAGAAGCCTATTCATCGGTCGAGATGCCGTTCGGCAGCGTGGCGTTGTTGCGCCGTTGTGGGAGAAAAGTAACGAAATAACCCTATAAAAGGGGCGTTTGGCGGTGAACGGACGCGGATTGGCGTTTTGCGGCGGGGCTGGCTAAAATTTTCTCGTTTATTTGGTAAATAATAATGAGAACTACTATCAATCCCCGGTTGGTTTGATATGATCGCACGCTGAATTATTCCTTAATTTTGATCGGTAATGGGTGGAGGCACAGCGTGAAAACGGCTGGCAAGAATTTAAATCAAGGATCGTTCGGCCAGGGCCGGGCGCAGTGGGGCAAGGCCTTTGGCCGCAGCCTGATGGCTTCTATGGTGCTGGTCGTAGGGCTTGCCGGCAGCGCGCAGGCTGCGCCGGCGGCCAATCCGGCCGTTACCGAAAGCGTTGCGCCGACCACCGCGCCTGCACCGGCCGCCGCTGCGCCGGAGAGCATCACGCCGGTGAACCCGGCGCCCACGATCCAACCCCCGGAAACCCGCGGCATGGACCTGTCCGTTTGGGGCATGTACCAGCACGCCGACGCGGTGGTGAAAGCGGTAATGATCGGCCTGGTGCTGGCCTCGATCGTGACCTGGACCATTCTGTTCTCCAAAGGCAGCGAATTACTGCGCGCCAAGCGCCGTCTGCGCCGCGAACAGCTGGCGCTGGCCGAAGCGCGTTCGCTGGATGAAGCCTCCGAGCTGGCGCAAAACTTCGGCCCGGAAAGCGTCAGCGCGGTGTTGCTGAACGACGCGCAAAATGAGCTGGAGCTGTCCGCAGAGTCCAACGACAACAACGGCATCAAAGAGCGTACTGGTTTCCGCCTTGAGCGCCGCGTGGCGGCCTACAGCCGCAACATGGGCCGCGGCAACGGTTTCCTGGCCACCATCGGCGCCATTTCACCGTTCGTCGGCCTGTTCGGCACCGTCTGGGGCATCATGAACAGCTTCATCGGCATCGCCCATTCGCAGACCACCAACCTGGCGGTGGTGGCACCGGGCATCGCGGAAGCGCTGCTGGCGACCGCGCTGGGCCTGGTCGCGGCGATCCCTGCCGTCGTTATCTACAACATCTTCGCCCGCGTCATCAGCGGCCACCGTGCCCAGGTGGGCGACGTGGCGGCGCAGGTCTTGCTGCTGCAGGGCCGCGATCTGGATCTGGCCGCGACGGCGGAAGCCAAGCGCTCACAGCACGCACATCAACTGCGGGCGGGGTGAGTCATGGCGATGCGCTTAAATGAAGATCTGGACGACAGCGGCGAACTGCATGAAATCAACGTGACGCCGTTTATCGACGTCATGTTGGTGCTGTTGATCATCTTTATGGTGGCCGCACCGTTGGCAACGGTAGATATTCGCGTCGATCTGCCGGCTTCTTCCGCCAAACCGCAGCCGCGGCCGGAAAAACCGGTGTTCCTGTCGGTGAAGGCCGACAAGCAGCTCTACGTCGGCGATCAGCCGGTGAATGCCGAGCAGTTGACTTCGGTGCTGGATCAACGCACCCAGGCGAACAAAGAAACCACCATCTTCTTCCAGGCGGACAAGAGCGTGGACTATGAAACGCTGATGAGCGTGATGGACACCCTGCGTAAAGCCGGCTACCTGAAAGTGGGGCTGGTGGGCATGGAAGGCGCCGCCAAGTAGCGGCAGCAAAACGATAAAGGGCGCTCAGGCGCCCTTTTTTATTGATTCAGCGATATTACTCTCCGGCCAACAATGCCCGGGAACCGGCATGGCGCCAGTGGATGCGGCCCGGCAGATAAAGCGCGTTCTGCTCCAGCGGCCGCTCGTCGATGAGCGCGGTGACCTGGTCGAAGCTATGCTGCGCCAGCGCCCGGCAGTCTTGTGCGACCGTGTCTATTTTCAGCGTCATGCAGTCGAACAGGTAGTGATCGTCGAAGCTGCACAGGTGAATGTCGCTTTCCATCAGCTGATGCTGAGTCAGATAACGCAATACGCCTTCCAACAGGCCGCAGGCGGCGGTAAACAGCGCTTTGGGCGGACGCCCCAGCTGTGCGCACAGCTGAGCGAACATCTCGTAACCTGAGCTGGGATGGTAGTTGCCGTTGATGATCCATTCCGGTTTGCACGATACGCCGGCGCGCTCCAGGCCAAGCTGGAAGCCGGCCAGCCGATCGCGGGTCGGTGAAATGCGCGGCTGCCCGCCGAGAAAATAGATCTCATCCGGATGTTGGCGTGCGACCTTTTCCACCAGCTCGGCGGTCGCGTTAACCGAGTCGGTGATCACCAGCGGCAGTTCTGAACCGGCGATCAGGCGATCCATCTGCACCACCGGCAGCCCGACGTTGATCTTCTGGTATTCTGCATCATTCAACTGGCTGGAGGCGACGATCAAGCCATCCACCTGCCGCTGTACCAGACTGTTCACCGCCATCATCTCCTGCGCCGGGTTTTCATCGGTGCAGGCGATCAACAACTGCAGACCGCCTTCGCGGCACAGCGTTTCCAACTCGCGCGAGATCACCGCAAAGCCGTAGTTGGTCATCTCCGGCACTACCAGCCCCAGCGTGTGGCTGCGGTTTGAGCGCAAAGAGCGGGCGTGGATGCTGGGCTGATAATGGTGTTCGTGTGCCAGCGCCAGAATGCGATCGCGGGTGTCGTCAGACACCCTATATTCCTTGCTGCGGCCGTTCAGCACCAGGCTGGCGGTCGATTTCGACACCCCGGCCAGCGTGGCGATGTCACTGATGGTAATGCGTTTATTTTTTTTCACTGACGCCATCTGAAGTCATCGGAGGATGCGTCATTCTAGCATGCATGGCGTCAGCGGCCAGTATTCCAACGCCAGCGGCGCGCTCCCGTTCAGCCGCAGTTGCGGTTCACCTGCCGGGAAGTAGCGCGCGCTCATCACCGCCTCGCCGTGGTTGATGAAGATCTCCACGCTGGAGCGATCGAACAGCAGCTGCAGATGCGTGACCGGGCCGCGCCAGTAACGATGCTCCGGCCGGCCGTTGGCCAGGGAGGCTCGCGTCAGCTGCAGCCGCTCGCCATCCCAATTCAGCGTCATCGCGTCGCCAAAGGCGGCGCTGAACGCGCCTTGTGGCGTCAGCTGCAGCTCCGCGGCGCCCAGCGCACAGGCGGGGGCATCATCGGCGCGGCCTTGCCAGTCTTCTCGCTCGCCGCGCAGCTGTTGCAACTCGCGCGCCGGGCGCTGGTGGAGGCGGCCATGCCGCAGCGACAGCTCGCGTGGACAGGTCATGGTGTGGATCCAGCCGTAACGGCGCGTCGGATGGGCTTCTTCATCTTGCTCGGGCACGCCCATCCAGGCGAACAGCAGGCGGCGGCCATCTTCCGCCTGCGTCGTCTGGGGCGCGTAGAACTCGAAGCCGGCGTCCAGCTCGTGAAATTCGCCGTGGCTGAAGGCCGCCTGCCGATAATCCAGCTTACCGAGCAGATAGCCGGCCTGATAACGGTTGCGATAGCGTTCCGGCTGCGGCGCCAGCCCCTGCGGGCAGCAGATCAACACGTCGTCGCCGTCCAGCGAGAACAGGTCCGGGCACTCCCACATGTAGCCGAATTCACCCAGGTCGTTCAGGCCGGAGCCGGCGATCTCTCCCAGCGCTTGCCAGTCGCGCAGATCGCTGGAACGCAGCAGCAGCACTTTGCCGCGATCCTGCAAGTCTCGCGCGCCGAGCACCATGTACCAGGCATCCTGATGACGCCACACTTTCGGGTCGCGTACGTGGCCGCTGTAGCCCTCCGGTAGCGGCAGCACCGGCCCGAGCTTGCGGTATTCGCCCCGATCGCTTTCCTGAGCCAGGCATTGATAGGCAGTACGTGAGCCGTCGGCGAATTTCACGTTGCCGGTGTAGATCAGCGTGATTTTGTCTTCCGCCACTACCGCCGAGCCGGAGTAACAGCCGTGGCTGTCGTAACAGGCGCCCGGAGCCAGGGCGAGCGGCTGATGTTCCCAACGCAATAAATCGAGCGACTGCCAGTGTCCCCAGCACTTGTTGCGATGATCGCAGCCCAGCGGATTCCACTGATAGAACAGGTGATAAACGCCGTTGTGCTGGATAAAGCCGTTGGGATCGTTCAGCAGGCCAACGCTGGGCGCCAGATGCCAGGCCGGGCGGTGCGGATCGCGCAGCGCGAATGGCTGGCCATTCATGACCGCCCGCAGTGCCTGTTTGATTAAGCTGAGTTCTTCCATCATTGCGCGTCCGTTTTATATTTCAGCAGCAGGGAGAGCACGAAGGCGGTGCCAAACGCGATCGCCAGGCCGATGATATAGCTGACCAGCGAACTGGCCTGTACGATCGCCATGCCGGGGATCGCCGTCAGCCCGACCGCGTTCATGCCGACATGGTTGGCCACCACCCAGGCGCCGCCGAGCGCGCCGCCCGCCAGCGCCGCCAGGAAAGGCTTCACGAAGCGCAGGTTGATGCCGAACAGCGCCGCCTCGGTGATGCCGAGCATGGCGGAAAAGGCCGAAGGCACCGCGATGGCTTTGATTTTGGCGTCGCGGGTTTTGAAATACACCGCCAGGCAGGCGCCGCCCTGAGCGATGTTGGCCATCGACCAGATCGGCAGCAGGAAGTTGACGCCGATATGGGGGTTGCCGAGCAGCCCGGCCTCTACCGCATGGAAACTGTGGTGGATGCCCGTGATGACGATAGCGGAATAGAGGCCGCCGAACAGCAGCCCGGCGAACCACCCCGCATGGGTAATCAGCGTGCTGAGCACGAAGGAGATGCCGTCGCCCAGCGCCCGGCCGGCGGGGCCGATAAACAGCAGGGCGACAAAGCCTGAGATGACCACCGTCAGGAACGGCGTCAGGATCAGATCAAGCGCGTTGGGGATCACCTTGCGCAGCCGCTTTTCCAGCAGGCTCATGAACCACACCGTCAGCAGCACCGGGAACACGGTGCCCTGATAGCCGATCATGGCGATGTCCAGACCGAAGAAGTTCATGGTGTGGAACCCTCCGGCGACGCCCCAGGCGTTGGTCAGCGCCGGATGCGTCAGAATGCCGCCGAGCGTGGCACCCAGGTAGGGGTTGCCGCCAAATTCGCGTGCGGCGGTGAAGCCGATCAGAATCGGCAGGATAATGAACGCCGCCGAGCTGAACATATCCAGCATGATGAACAACGCGCTGTTGGCATCGGCCCAGCCGTAGGTTTTCACCATGCCGAGCAACCCCATCAACAGACCGGAAGCGACGATCGCCGGGATGATTGGCACGAAGATGTTCGACAGCAGGCGGGCGATGCGCTGCAGCGGGTTGAGCTTTTTCGCCGCGATATCGGCGGCTTCGGCCTTGCTGGATTCGCTGACGCCTGCCGCCTTGATGAATTCCGCATGCACCTTGTTGACCAGCCCGGTGCCGAAGATCACCTGGATCTGGCCGGCATTGCTGAAGCAGCCTTTGACGCCGTCCAGTTTGCCGATGGCCTCTTTATCCACCTTGCTGTCGTCCACCAGTACCAGGCGCAGGCGCGTGGCGCAATGGGCAGCGCTGGCGATATTCTCTTTACCGCCGAGCAATGGCAACAGCGCGTTGGCGGTTGCGTTAATGTCCATGTTGTCCCCTTGCTAAATAACAATGCCGCCGCGCAGTTTGCGGCGTAGCGGCGTGAATCGATGTCAGAAGAAATACTTGAATCTGGCGCGCATGCCGTAACGCTGGTCGTTGTCGCCGTTGGCTATCTTGTTGTCGACGTTGGCTTCCAGCAGCGAGACATAGGCGCCCAAATACAAATTGAAATTCTTCATATTCATAATGTTAGGTATCTGATACGACGCATGAACGGTGTGGATGTCGTAGTTGCCCGGTTCGCTGAGCGGGTTGTGGATATCGGCGGCGATCCCGGCGGTATTAAACTCTTTGATATTGTTATGGGCATAGATATAACCCAGTTCGAAGCGCCGCCACAGCACGTTGACGCCGGCGGTGAAGTCTTGCTCGCCTGACGCATCCAGATAGGCGGTGCTCAGGTTGGCCACCACGCCGTTGTCCGGAGCGGCGGCGCTGTTGTTCCAGCTCATCGTCATGCCGTAGCCGTTGCGCTTGGACTGATCGACGAAGCGGCCCAGGCTGTCCTGATAACCGTAGGCGTTATTTACCACGTTGCTTTCCATCGCCGCCGCGATGCTGAAGGCGTCTTTTTTCCAGGCGATCACCGGGCGCAAATAGGCGACGTTTTTCTTATTGTCCAGGGCGTTGCCGTGGTAGCTGTTGTCCTGGAACAGCGAAGTGCCATCCTCCACCAGCGTGTTCAGCTCGAAATAGACATCACCGGCGTATTTGCTCAACATCAGGTTGCCGCCGCTGCTGCTGCGGCCGCGGCCTTCTTTCATCATGTAGATATAGCCGAAGCCGTCGGCGTACAGATCGTTGGCGGTGTTACCGGAGTATTGAATGAAGGTGTCCTGATTCAGCGGGAACATGTCGTAGGCTTCAAAGCGGCCGATTTTGGTTTGCCAGTTCTTTTCATTGCCGAAGAAGAAGGCGGCGTCATCCAGGTTCATTTTGCCGGTCATGTCCGCCAGCGGTTGCACGCTGAAGCCGGAGAAGTTGCCGTCCGGATTGCGGCGGTAGCCGTCCAGCCCGACCAGAATGCGGCCGTTGATATCCCAACGTTCTTTGCTGCCGGGCTTCCAGTCTTTGTGGTCGCTGCCTTTCAGCGACGTCAACTGGCCGCTGCGGCTGGCGCCGTCCAAATTGAACTCTACGTCGCCGTACAGCTTCAGCTCATTGAATCCACTCAGTTTCAGCGCGCTGGCCGGGGCGATCGGTGTTTCCGACGTGGCGGCATGCTGCGCAATCTGTGCGGTTTGCCGTTCGGTATTGGCGGTGCGTTGTTCCAGTTGTTGCGCCCGGCGTTCCGCCGCCGTAGCGCGGGTTTCGGCCTGTGCGGCGCGCCGTTCCGCCTGCGCCAGGCGTTGTTCCAGCGCGTTGAGGCGCGCCTCGATGCCGCCGCTGCCCGAGGCCGCTGCGCTGGAAGCAGAGAGGAAAAGCCCTGTTGTTATCGCCAAATAGCTGAGTTTTTTTATCATCGTCTATCATCCGGGTAAGGGTTGTTATTATTTTTTGCTAAATTGCTAAACCGGTTTTTCAAGGCGAAAGATAGCGAGTGGGAAGCGAGCTGGCAACTCAGTTAGCTAACCCGATTCAGCTATTGTGATCGAGCGCGCAAATCGTGGGCAAAAGACCACGGCGAGCCTGAGGATCGCCGTGGATGCAGAGGATCAACGCAGGAAAGCCGCCAGCTCGTCGGCGTGGGGCAGGGCGGTCATCGCGCCTTTGGCGGTGGTGGCCATTGCGCCGCAGGCCTGCGCCTGGGCGATAACCGTCGGCCATTGCGCTTCCTGCGGTAATTCGTGAAGGCGCGCCAGCGCCGCTAACAGCCCGGCGACGAAAGCGTCGCCGGCGCCGGTGGTATCGACCGGCACCACAGGCGGCGCGCGGAAATGGCGCAGACGATGCCCATCGTGTATGCAGACGCCGTCGCCGCCCAGCGTCACCAGCAGCAGGCGCAGCGGGTAGGTTTGCATCATCCAGCGAATGGCGTTCTCCAGATCGTCAAGATGGCTGATGAAAGCCAGCTCTTCGCGCGACAGTTTCACCACGTCCGCCAGCCGCAGTGCCTTTTGCAGGCAAGGGCGCAGCGCTTCCGGCTGGCGCCAGACCTCTTCGCGGATGTTGGGATCAAAACTGACCCGGCCACCGGCCGCCCGAATGCGTTCCATCGCCGCAAAGGCCGCGCTGCGGCTGGGCTCCTGCGAAAGCGCGATGGAGCAGAGGTGCAGCCATTCACCCTGTTGGAAAGCCGGCAAATCGTCGGGTTGCAAAAACAGATCGGCGCTGGGCTGCACCATAAACGTGAATGAGCGCTCACCCAGCAGATCGAGATCCACGACCACCGTGGAGGTGTGGTGTTCCGGATCCGGCCGCATATGGCCGATATCCACCCCTTCGTCGCTCAGCACCTGCTGCAAAAAGGCGCCGAAGCTGTCTTGCCCCACCCGCCCGATAAAAGCGCTGTCGCCGCCGAGCCGGGCGATACCCACCGCCACGTTAGCCGGCGCGCCGCCGGGGCATTTGAGATAACCGTTGGCATTTTCCGGCACCAGGTCGATCACGGCGTCGCCCAGCCCCCATACGCGATTCATCATGCTTAATCCCTGTTTTTGTCCTTGTCAGATGGGTAGCTAAAATAGAAGAACCGGTTTAGCAAGGCAATAAAATAATACTCCAAGCTGTTTAGCCAGTGGGGGAAGATCAAAAACAGGATGGGCAAGATGCGGGAAAACCGCCCGCGATTCGGTCGGGCGGTTTGATGAGCGAAGCGCCTGTGGTGGGCGCTGGAGCGTCAGAAGGCGACGGAACCCTGCACGAAGAAGGTGCGCGGTTCGCCGACGTACTTGCCGAAGTTATTGTCGTTGGAGCGGGTGAAGTAGCGCTGATCGAACAGGTTTTTCACCCCGGCACCCAGCGTCAGGTTCGACAGCTGCGGCCCAAAGTTATATTCCCCGCGCATATTCCACACCATGTAACCGGCGATATCGCCGAATTGGCCATCGGCGCTTTCCTGCGTGATGTAGTCCGGCCCGGTGCCCGGCGAATGCTGTTTGGACTGCGCATAGCCGTCCAGATTCCACACCCAGCTGCCGGTGGCATAGCGGGTGCCGACGGTATATACCTGGCGCGAGTAGAACGGCAGGTCTTTGCCGGCGAAGTCGCCTTTGTCGGTGCTGGCCTTGGTGTAGGTATAGCTGGTGTAGACGCTGGCGCCGTCGAGCGCATGATTCAGCTCGCTGAGATCGTAGCTGAACGCCAGCTCGATGCCTTTGTGCTTGGTGGCGCCCATGTTGGTCCAGCCCACGTCGTTGCTGATGTACTGCAACTGGTTGTCGAAATCGATATAGAACAGCGTGGCTTCGGCCTTGACGACGGTGTCGTCGTAGCGGGTACCGAACTCATAGGTGTGTGCTTTTTCCGCCGTCAGCCCCGGCGCCGGCTGGTTGCCGTTGCCGCCTTTGGTCAGCTGGAAATACTGCATGCTGCCGAACGAGGTGTTGGCGTTGGCGAACAGCTTCCAGGCGTCGGACAGGTGGTACATCACGTTCAATGACGGCAGCGGTTCGCTGTAGCTTTTCTCGCGGCTGATGTTGTTGAACGAATCGTCCACGTGGGTGCGGATGCTTTCATAACGCAGGCCCGGCGTGACCGTCCAGTTGCCGACGTTAATGGTGTCGTCGATATAGAACGCGTTGGCCGCGGTGCCGCCGGAGGTATGCTGGTAATAGTCCGGGGTATCCGGCGTGGCGCCGATATTCGCCGGGTTATACCAGGCCGAACGCGAGGCCTTTTCATCCATGGTTTCATTCAGGTAGCGGTAGCCGAGGGTGATCTCGTGCGCCATATCCCAGAAACGGAAGAGCTGCGAATAGCTGGGTTCGATCGCCCAGGTTGAATAGTGGCGCGGGTAGGAGACCATGCGCCGCTGACCGGCGTTTTTGTCGGTGCCTTCCGATTCGATGTTGCTGCCGCGGTAGCTGTCGGTGAAGTAGGTCAACACTTCGAACTGCTTGTCGTCTTGCTGATGTTTGTACTTGAACGACATATCCTTGCGGCGGCCTTCGAACTGGTCCCACGGCCGCGTGGACTGGAACGGGTTCTGCGCGTACTGCGCGGTGCTCAGCCCGCCCGGCATGCCGGCTTTGGCGTCGTAGTAGTGGAAATTGGCCAGCAGCTCGTCGCGATCGGTAAACGCATAACGCGTTTTCAGCATGAAATCGTCGATGTCGGTGTTGTCGTTGTTGTCGCGGTAGCCCTGACCGTGCAGGCCGGAGTAGAGCAGCTCGGCGCCGAAGCCGTTATCGGCGGTGCCGCCCACCGAGGCGCTGGTCAGGGTCTTCAGGCCGCCGTGGCTGGCGCCCTGGGTTTGCACGCCGGCGGTGCCGCCAAACGTTTTGGGAATGTCGCGGGTAACGAAGTTGATCACGCCGCCGACGTTTTGTGGCCCGTAGCGCACTGCGCCGCCGCCGCGCACCACGTCCACCGATTGCAGATTACCGATCGACAGCGGCGCCATCGACAGCTGGGGCTGACCGTAAGGCGCGACCGCCAGCGGGACGCCGTCCATCAGGATGGTGGAGCGCGGAGAAAGTCGCGAGGTCAGGCCGCGCACGCCGACGTTGAGCGAAATGTCGCTGCCGCCGGTGCCGTTGCTGTCGCGCACCTGCACGCCGGGCACGCCGCGCAGGCTGTCGGCGAGGGTTTGGTTGCCCTGTTCATGCATCTGCTGTTGGGTGACGATGGAACGCGCCCCGGGATGGTTGAGCAGCACCGAGCTGGTGTCGGGGTTGTCCAGCCAGTTGCCGACGACGGTCACGGTATCGGTATCGTTTTGAGATGAGTTATCAGTAGCAAGGACGGGAAAAGCGACCGCGACGGAGACCGCCAGCAGGGAAAGCCGAAAAAGAGATGACATAATAATGCCTTAGAAATTTGAAACCCGGATGTGTTTTTTTGAAATGACAATCTTAGTGATAATTATTAGTAAGTAAATAACCTTGTTACGGGATAGTTAAGCGGGTAACTAAAAGAAAGGGGCAGGGAACAAGGCCCGGCTGGCGGGCCCTGTCGGGGATTACTGCGGCGTGAGCCAGAAGACGCCGCTGTAATCCAGTGCGGTGAATTTCTGGTGTACCATTTCAATATCCGCTTGCGGATCAATATCTTTAAACAGCGCCGGGTGCAGGAACTTGGCGAGGGCCTCAACCGCGATAAAGTTGAGCGGCGTGTCGTAAAATTGATGATAAATCGCCATCACGCGTTTTTCTTTCACCGCCGTGAGCACGTTAATACCGGTGCGGTTCAGCAGATGCGCCAGCTTCTTTTGGCTGGTGGCCATGTCGGCGGAGTAGCCCAGCGGCACCGCCAGCGTCCCGCGATGCCCGCGGCTCCAGTCGGCCCCGGTCAGCAGATAAAAATCCGGGTTGCTGCCGATCACCTGTTCAACGTTCACTTCGCCGCCCATGTCTGAAAACAGTTTGCTGCCGATATTGTTGCCGCCGGCGGTCTCGATGAACTGCCCGAAGCTGCCTTTGCCGAAGGTGTTGCAGCATTGTTCGCCTTTAATGCCGGCGCTGCGTTCGATGAACACGCTGGGGCGCTGCGCCGGTTTCAGCGTGGCGATCCGTTGGCGCACCAGGTTGAGGCGTTGCTGATAGAGCTGGATAAAGGCGTCGGCGTTAGGCTGCTCGTCGAACACTTTGCCCAGCAGCTGCATGCTGACGACGGTGTTGGTCAGCGGTTGCTGGCGGAAATCGATGATCAGCACTGGGATGCCGACTTTTTCCAACTGGGTTAACACGCCGCTGTCCTTTAGCTTACTCAGCAGACCGATATCGAAAATGATCAGGTCCGGTTGGCGTACCACCGCGCTTTCCACGCTGAAATCGCTGGTGTAAGGATTGTCGAAGGTGGGGATTTGCATCACCTGCGGGAATTTTTTCGCGTAGGCCTCCACCAGATCCGGCGCTTTGACCTTCAGCGAGTTGTCCCAGGCGATGATGTTTTTCAGCGGCTCCTGCGGATGCAGAATATTCAGCGCGAGCAGCGCGCGAGCATCCGCCAGGATCACTCGCTTGGCCGGTTGCGGCAGCGTGACCTGGCGGCCGGCGACATCGGTGACGACGATCGGTGCGGCCTGGGCGGCGCCGGCCAACAGCAAAACACAGGTGGCCAGCCAGCGGCCGGCTTTGGCGATAAGAACAGCGGACATGGAGATCCTTGAAAAGTCGACTCGGGACAAGGGCGTAATGATAAGCGATATCCTTCCGCTTTTTGAACCTCTTTGCCGCCGATAGGTTATGCCTGGCCCATCAACGGATCGCTGACGCTGTGTTCGCCGTCCTCAAGCCGCCCCGCCAGACGGCGCAGCCAACCTCCCGGGCTGTGTAGCGTCAGATCGTACCAGCCGCCGCTGGCGCGGGCGTCAAACGTTTGCTGGCGGCTGCCGCCCGCCGGCAGCGTGATGTGCCACGGGCCTTGCCGCGTGTAGGGGCAGCGTTCGAGAGTGACCGCTATCGCTGCGGCGCTCGGGTTATTCAGTTGCAGCTGCAGGCTGCGGCCCGTGGGGCGCAAACGCACCTCCGGCTGCGGCCGGCTCAGCGCGCCGCGCAGTTCTCGATGAAAGCCGTTGGGGCCGAGCAACCACAGATGGTACTCATCGTCCGTTTGCCAGTCGTCGCTGACCGCTTTACCGGCCTCGACGGTAAAGCGGCGCGGGATCTGCGTCAGGTCCCGCCGGTCGTAAACGTGAAACACCGCGCCCTGCTCGCCGGTATTGAGCAGGTTCAGCGTCACGCGACGCTGCTCGGCCGCAACGGTGGCCTCGACGTGCAGCTGGTAGGGCAGCGCGCGGGAAGGGCGCGCCAGCCGGCGCTGGTGTGGCAACCGCTGGTGGGTGGGTGGGGGCAGCGGCACCTGCGGCAGCTGTTCCTGACGTTGACGCAGGCCGTCGGCAGCGCGGCGGCTGGTGGCGGGCAGGCTCGGCAGCGCTTCGCCGTTAGGGTCGACAAAGTTGAACGCCGAAGTGAGATCGCCGCACACCGCGCGGCGCCAGGCGCTGATGTTGGGCTCATGCACCTGAAAACGTTTTTCCAGAAATTGCAGCACCGAGGTGTGGTCGAAGACCTGTGAGTTGACCCAGCCGCCGCGGCTCCAGGGCGACAGCACCAGCATCGGCACCCGCGGGCCGGGGCCGTAGATGCGGCCGTCCGGCGGCGGTTGATCCTGTGAGCCGGGCGGCGCCACGTGCTGGAAGATCTCGCTGTCGAACGGCACCGTCGATTTGCCGGCGAAGCTGCCGTCTTCTCGCAGCGACGGCGCGGAAGGCGAGGGCATATGATCGAAAAAGCCGTCGTTTTCGTCGTAGTTGACCAGCAGGACGGTTTTGCTCCACACCGCCGGGCTGTCGGTCAGCGCGTTGAGGATCTCTTGCGTAAACCAGCCGCCCTGCACCGGGCTGGAAGGATCGGGATGCTCCGAATAGGCCGCTGGCGCGATGATCCAGCTGACCTGCGGCAGTTTGCCCTGCTGCACGTCGGCGCGGAACCCGGCCAGCATGGCGCCCAGATCGTTGCCGTCGGCGGCCGGCAGGGTGTTGCCGTTGCCCTTGTACAGCGGCGCGCTTGCGTTGAGTTCATCGCGATAGGGCACGAAGGCGTTGAAGTCTTTCGGCGGCCGCGCCGGGTTGCCCACCTGAATGCTGGCGGCGCGGTATTGGCGAAAGCCCGCCAGCGGGTTGTCGGTAAAGTTGTCCGGCAGGAATTGATACACCTTCCAACTGACGCCGCTCGCCTCCAGCCGTTCCGGATAGGTGGTCCACTGGTAGCCAATGTCCGCCGGGCCGGGGCTGTCCCATTCGTTGACCACCACCGCCACGTCGGCGGCCGACGGACCGTTGGTGCCGGTCCAGTGGAACAGCCGGTTGGTGTTGGTGCCGGCGTGAATAGCGCAGTGATAGGCGTCGCACAGGGTAAAGGCGTTGGCCAGCGCGAACTGGAACGGCAGCTCATGCTGACGGTAGTAGCCCATCGAGGCCGGCGTTTTGTAGGTGGGCCAGGCGCTCATGCGGCCGTGATCCCAGGCGGCTTGTTCATCCACCCACGAGTGCGGCGTGCCGGTCACGCGCTGGGCGTTGCCGCGTTTGCTGTCCAGGTGGTAGGGCAGCACCAGCCGGTCGGTGCCCTGTTGCTGCCAGACGTGGCGATCGCCGGGCAGTGGAATGGTAAAGCGATCGCTGAAGCCGCGCACGCCCGGCAGGGTGCCGAAGTAGTGGTCGAAAGAGCGGTTCTCCTGCATCAGGATCACCACGTGTTCGACGTCGCGCAGGGTGCCGGTGCGGTTGTTGGCGGGAATGGCCAGCGCTTTGCGAATCGAAGCGGGCAACAGCGAGAAAGCCGATCCGATGGCGGCAGCCCGCAGGATGTCTCTGCGTGAAAGGTCAGGCATGCGTCGTTAATCTCCGTCAGTGTGCTTTGAAGATAGCCGCTGACGACGATAATGGCGAAAAATAACAGCGAGATGAACGCGCGGGAAACAATGCTCCCAGGCGGGAGCATTGCGGGGATAACGCTTACTGTCTGATCAGGCGACCGAGCGCCGGCGCCGTTTCGAAATCGCTGCGGAAGGGGTTGATATCCAGGCCGCCGCGGCGGGTGTAGCGCGCGAACACGCTGAGTTTTTCCGGGCGGCAGCTCTGCTTGATGTCGTTGAAAATGCGCTCGACGCACTGCTCGTGGAATTCGTTGTGCTGGCGGAAGGAGATCAGATAGCGCAGCAGGCTTTCACGATCGATTTTGCGCCCTTCATAACGGATCACGACGCTGCCCCAGTCCGGCTGGTTGGTGACCAGGCAGTTGGATTTCAGCAGATTGGAAGACAGCGTCTCCGCCACCGCTTCCCCTCTCTCGGCCGCGCCGCTCAGGTATTCAGGTTTGAAGGCGAAGTCGTCAACCGCGATATCCAAATCGTCGATATTGATGCCCGGCAGGCTATCGATCTGCGCCGGGTAGCCTTCCAGCCCCGGATAGAGCCTGACGATGACCTGGCCGTTGGCTGCCTGCGACAGATCCTTTTGCATGGCTGCGCTCACCTGCTCCACGCTGTCGAAGCGCGTTTGGTTGAAGCTGTTGAGATACAGCTTGAACGACTTGGATTCGATCAGGTTCGACGAGGAGTGTGGGAAGGTAAATTCGCCGATGCCTACCACCGGCTTGCCTTTGGCGTTGAGCCAGGACAGCTCGAAAGCGGTCCACAGATCAAAGCCGCTGAACGGCAGCTGCCGCTCGTCTACGCCGATCAGATCGCGGCCGCGCGCACGCGGCAAGGCTTCGAGCAATGCGGGAGCATATTGATCCGGATAATCGGAGTTGGCGCCAAGATGGGTGATCTTATCTTGCTTTTGGATATGCATATTCATTGCCCTTTGCTTGTTCGGTATTGATGTAACGGTTAAACAGACTGCGGGTGGCGTAGATCGGCCCGACGCCCAGCAGGGCGTAAACCACTTTGATCAGGAACTGCGACAGGATCATGGTCTTGATGATGTCCCAGCTCAGCACGTTGTAGAACGCCAGCGTACAGAACACCACGCTGTCGATGGCCGAAGCCACTACGGTACTGGTGATCACGCGCACGAACAGGTAACGGGAGTTGGTCAACTCTTTGATTTTACACAGCAGATAGGAGTTGACGTTCTCGGAGATCAGATAGGCGGCGGAAGAGGCCACCAGCACCGCCATGATGCTGTGCACGATGCCGTTATAGGTCTCGCTGTACTCCCACTGTGGAATGCTCGGCACCAGCGTCGTCACCCAGACCCCCAACACGAAGGTCAGGTTGGCGATAAACGAGATGATAATCGTGCGCCGGGCCAGCCGTAATCCATAAAATTCGTTGAGAATGTCCACCAGAATGAACGTGAGCGGGTAGATGAAGATCGCCGGCGGGGTGATGAGGTTCAGCACCGGGATTTGGATCGGTTTGACGCCGCACAACGTTGAGAAGATATAAATCACGCTGAGTGCCACGGTGATGATCAAATAGGCATACCAGGAGCGTTCGTGGCGATCGCTGAGCTCGTAGGCGGTTTTTTGCTGGTTGTCGCCATAGAGTTTGCGGTATAGCGCCTGCAGCTCGTGCCGGCTCAGATCTTCTGATATTTCGCTGTCGGCCAGCTCATTCAGCCCCATGGTAATGGTTTTGCCGGTGGCCAATACCATGACATTGGCCGCGATGGTGCCATGCCGGGTAAAGCCCAACAGCTTGAACTTCTGATTCGGTTCCATTTATAGCCTTTCTCCAACGATATAACCCAGGAATTGCACGCTGTCCTGGGGGAGTTTGTCCATGCTTTCGCTGTCTTTGTCGTTAACCACAAAGAAGCCGCTTTTTCCCGAGTGATACAGCAAAGGCGAATCGCAAATCAGTACCGGCGGACGTTTGATGATAATGACTTCGCCGGGGATAAATGACCCTTTAATTTCGGTCTCTATTTTCATTGCCAACATGTTCGACTCGTCGCCGAAGAAATACGTCAAAGGAAACTCGGTGACCAACTGCCCTATCTTGCGTTGCGAGACGGCCAGATAGCGCGACTGCGGGATCACCGGGATGGCGGAAGGGTTCTTGTTGCCTTCGGTGGACAGCGTTTCGTTGAGCAGCTCCAGTTTTTCCAGATCGTAGTCTTCTATCTCTTCACAGGAGACACCGAAGAAATCGGAAATCCGGTTCACGGTGGATTGCTGAACGTTGTTCACTCTTCCGTCAAGAATTTTGTAGAGGGTAGTGCGCGTCAGGCCGCTGCGGTTGGAAAAGGAAGCCTTGGTTTCACCGCGGGTACGCATCAGATATTCAATATTTTTAATGATGTTGATTTTGCGTTGTGCGTTGGTGGTTTTCATCGGCTGTCCTTACAAACATTACGCAGGCTTCACTATATCTTACGCGTTGGCGTTGTCCAGACAAAAAGGCGCTGGCGGGTAGGTAACAGGCTGATTATTGGTGGTAATTATTGTTTCTTGTCAGCCTTTTAGCTCAGTGATGTTAGCGAGGGAAGCCAGGCGTATCTGCGGGGATGATAAAACTGTGTAAATCAATTGATTAGCTTTTGCTTATGGAAAAGTGAACACAAAAGCCGGTTTTATGTGTACTTTTATGTTGACCAAAGCCGATTTCATGAGCTACTGTTCATGCAAGCTGAAGTTTTTCTTTACGAGCAAAACACTGAAGCCAACGACTTTTATAATAAAAAACTCAGAGGGGCCGTTGCCGCACTCTGAGCATAATGGATAGCTTGCTACCGACACCAGGGACCCTAACCACCATGGCCGTTTGTCCACGCGATCGGCCCAGTCTTTTACGTTACACCCATCTTTCTCGAGCATAAAACACTCCCCCGTCACCGGAGGAGTGCATTAACGCATGCGCGAAAAATCAGAGCGACTTCTGCGAGGCCAGCGGTTTTTGCGCCCGGCTGAAGGCCAGTTTGAGCACCCAATACAGCAGGCTGGCGGCCACCAGAGAGTTGATGGTCGGCACGCCCCATTCGGTCGCCAGGCCAACGGCGCCGCCGGCGATGCTGGCGGCGATCGCCGCCCAGCCGATGGTCGGCGTTTCGTTCGGCAGCTGGCCCGTACGGCGGCTCTCGTCCAGGATTTTGCGGTGGCTGCGCAGCAGGTAATAGTCCACCAGCATGATGCCGATAATCGGCGGGAAGACCACGCCAAGCACCGTCAGGAAGTCGACGAAGCGATCGAGAATGCCCAGTACCGACAGCGTAGTGCCCAGAATGCCGATCACCAGCGTGGTATAGGTGTACTTCAGCCTTTTGCCGGTGATGCCTTCCACCGCGTTGACGATGCCCAGCGAAGAGGAATACAGGTTGAGATCGTTGACGCGCAGGGTGGAGAACACCACCACCAGCAAACCGGCGCCGCCGGCCGCTTGCGACATGATGGTGACTACATCCGCGGTGCCCAGGGTTTTGGCGATCAGGATCGCCAGGCCGTTCACCACGAACTCGCCGGCGATGATGGTGAAGAGCGTGACGCCGAGCACGTGCTTGCCGTTTTTGGAGTAGCGGGTCAGATCGGGCGTCATCAGGCTGGCCACGATGGCGCCGCCGACGACGATGGTGATGCCGGCGCTGATGGTCAGCGGTTCACCCGGCGGCACCAGCTGGATGATCTCCTGCAGGTTATGGCCGGAAAGCGCGGTTACCGAAATATAGGCCACCAGCATGATGAACATCGGCACCGCGATGCGGGCGGCGATGCGCAGCGCCTTGAAGCCGAACGCCACCAGGATGGTCAACAGCGTGCCAGAGAGCCCGGCGGCCAGGCCAAAGCCCAGCTTATTGCCGAGTGCGAAGTCGAGCGACTTGGCGAAAATGGCATTCTGAATGCCGAACCAACCCAGCAGGCTGACGGCCACTACCACACCTATCAGCACCGAGCCCAGACGGCCGAAGCCGCACCAGCGCGCCAGCAGGCTGCCGGAAATCCCTTCGCGCATGCCCGCCAGCCCGAGGCCGTAGGTCACCACGCCGAAGATCAGGCTGCCGACGAAAATGGCGGTGAAGGCGTCAATCAGCGTCATGGAGTTGCCGAGCACGGCGCCGAGCATGAACTGGTCCAGCGCGGTCAGCATGCCCATATGCACGATGGCCACGCTTAAAAACGAAACTCTTTTATCCTGCGGCACGCGGGTGAGCGGATAATCTTCGATCTTTATCACGGTGAGATCTTCCTTGCGGTTCAAATAAACTGAATGCCTTTGGTTATCAGGCGATCGGGAATGTAGTTATCCAGATTGGCGTATTTGCAATACTCCTCAAATTGCTGCTGAGTATGCACGTTGGCCTTCTGGTAAATGTTATAAATGCGGTTTTCGATGGTCTTATTGCTGACGTTATAGATTTTGGCGATCTCTTTCACCGTAAATCGCTGCAGCATAAGGAAAATAACATCAAGTTCGGCCCGGGTGAACAGCTCGTTGTTGACTTCGGTGGTCAAGACGCTGGGCTTTTGCTGATTGATGTATTTCAGCGGCGACAGGCTGTTCATCGGCTTGGCGTTCCAGATCACGCCAATCACCTGTTTGTCATCGTTGTACACCGGCAGCTTTTCGCTGATAAACGGCGTCAGGCTGTCTTTGCCGTACCAGTAGTGCGTCTCTATGACCGTGACCCGATCGCGCGCCGCTTCGGTCATCTTGTCATGCTCGATAAAGTCGGCGGCGGAGTCGGCCCAGTCGGCGGGGAATTCATGGTCATATTTGCCGGCGACGTCGAAGTTCAGCGGCGTATTGGTATAGAGATAAGCGGCACGATTCATGTAGAGGTGGCGGGACAGCTGGTCCTTGATGCCCCAGGGCTCGCTCAGGTGCTCCATCATGGTGATGAGCCCCTTAAAATAAGATTCATTATTTTTATGCGATGAACCCATACCTACCTCTGCGCCGCTCAGGCCGCGTTACAGGCTTTTAGCCAGGTAATGGCGAGTGTGGCGATGCGCGTAGTCGCCCAGTTCGCCGTAGACCCGGTAGCCCAGTTTTTCGTAGAAGCCTCGGGCCTGGAAATCGAAGGTATCGACATAAGCCATGTGGCAACCGCGCTTGCGGGCTTCTTCCTCGGCCAACTGCATCAGCTGACGGCCATAGCCGCTTTTGCGACATTGATCGCCGACCCACAGATACTGCACTTCCAGGCCGCCCCACCAGGTGCGCGCCACTAAACCGCCGACGATCTGCTGGTTGTCGTCGGTGACGGTCAGGAACAGTGGGTGAATGTCTACGGGCTGGGTTTTGTGGTTGTGCGCCCAAAGGCTGTCGATAACGAACTCTTCATCCTGCGGGTTGGGTTTGTCGGTGATATTAATATTCATTTTTAATATAATTCCCTGATTTAATTATTCAAAACTGAATTAGGCGCTTTTGCCCTAACCGCTTCTAATATCACTTCCATTAATGTATTTCAAGGGTGGTTTTCACCCTTTTCCGCCGGGTAAGAGGACGCTTATAGTGACCGTCACAGGGTGAAGAAAATAGTGAACAGGCGGTATTCAAACGCTGAAATGCCCTGCTTACACCATCTTTTCCTACTTGCGCCTCACCAGGGCCCCACCGGGAAAACTGCAGTACTGTATGGCTCCACCGGATAGAGCAAGCTCACTTGCCGACGGGGGAGCCACTTTGTTTTTGACGTATCCTATCCCACGACGCCTACCCTCTGTCTCAGATATTAAACACTCTTCTCATCAGAAGATATGAATCGCAGATGAAAATGTGGCCGATCCCTCCCTGATCCGCTGATTTAGTCCTCTGACGCGACGCTGCTCAGCGCCGGCTCGATGGCGGCACCCAGCATGGCGCCGTGTCCCAAGGCGGGCCATTCCCGATAGCCGACGGTGAGGCCGTCGAGCTGCGCCAGGTGTTCGGCCAATAGATGCGTCGCATCCGCCGGCAGAGCCGGGCTCTTCACACCGGGCGGGGCCGCGCGATCGCGTTCCGCCAGGCCAACCCACAATTGCAGCCTTGCCGCCGGCGCCGGACGCCGTTCCGTCATCTGCTGCGCTTCTTGCAGGATCAGGCCATTGCCCCACCACAGCGAAGGCTCCACGGCGATGTAGCGCTGGAAAGCGGTGGGATGGGTGAACAACGTGTGCAGCACAAAGAGCCCGCCGTAGGAGTGGCCCCACAGCGTTTGCCGCTGCGGATCGACCGCCAGTTTGGCGGCAATCGCCGGTTTGATGCGAGTTTCAATCAATTGCAAGAATGCATCCGCGCCGCCGCTGGCCCGCGGCGGCTTCTTCATGCCGGCCGGCAGTGGGAGCGTATAGTCGTAGGCGCGGCCGGCGGCATCGATGCGCAGATCGTTATCGGAGCCGATCATCACCAGCACCGGCGGCCGCTTCGCCGCCGCCAATTTGGCCAGTAAGGCGGCGTTCAACTCCATCAGCACCGCATTGCCGTCGAGGAAATAAACCGTTGGATAGCCGTCAGGTGCAGGTGCCTGACGCGGCTGGGCGATGCGAACGCGGTAATGCCGTTGGCCATCGACGGAGGTAAAGCGCAGATCGCTGAAACGGTAATCCGCAGAATCGCTGTCGGCAACGGTTGTGCCGATCTTGCGTTCCAGGTCGGGCCTGGCCTGCGCGCAACCCGGCAACCCAAAGCCGATGGCGAGCGCGATAAGTGCGGATATAAAACGCTGGTTAGACAATAACATGCGGATTAACACCTTCAGAAAAAGGCCGATAGTAGCATCCGCACGCGCCCGGAAAAAACCAACTCTTAGGGCGGGCATTCCAGCGGCGAAGTGGGATGAAACCTGGAGAGGGCCGCACTTCGCTTCGCAGGCTGAATAGCAACCCATTGTTATTATTGGCAAGTCAGAAATAAGAAGGATTACAATTAATTAATAATGGTTATGATTTTATTGCGGGCGAAAACTGGGGGGATAGGTGAAAACATACGTTTATCAACGACGTTTAACAAAAAAAGCCCTATAAAATAGGGCAAAGACACACAACAACACCAGGGAAACTTTCCGGTATCTTATATTATAGCTTCCTATGCATATAGAACATTTTATTATAAACATGTAAGTGATTCTTATTAATCGTTCAATACCATTGTTTTTCAAATGGTTATGCAGACTGGCTGAGGTCGTGTTCTTGGGGCCGGTGCGGGTAGCCAGGGGCAGGAGGCAGGGCGCTTTGCTGTTACGGCGGCTGAACAGGCGGGATCGTCGGCCCGATAACCCTCAGGGCAATACCGACTGGCGTGCGGCAAAAAATGCCGGCCGGTATTTCCCCTCAGGCGCGCTGGCCGATCTTCCCTGTGGCAGGTGCAAATCAGTGCTGTTGCAGCGTCAACATCTTGCCAAGCAAAATATCTGTCGGCGGCAGAATATCCGTATCCAGCCCGGCGGAGGGGGTAAAGGTCAATTCGCCAAAAATGATTTGGCCCTTAGAGATGTAGAAATCAACGCGGACAAACTCGAAGGGCGCCGACAAGCGCGCGGCATATTCAAACAGCTCATCGTATCCTTCCGGCTTCTCGAAGGCGTCGATCTCCTCCTGATTCAATGCCAGACAATCCTCGCTGTAGCACAGGAACTTGAAATCCTTGTCAAAGAAGTAGTATTTCGGCGACCCGGTCTCTCTGCCGACACACAGCAACGTGCAGTAAGGCACACCGCGGAAACAATAGATTTTATAGTCTTCAGGCCCGTGACCATTGGCCGATTCGATATACTTCTCCCCAATGATCTTTTTGTGTATCCCTTTGTAGTTGAGCTCTACATAGGTTTTCCAATAGTCATCTTTCATCCAGCCGTCGATCAATCGGGTGGCATTCTTGATATTCAGCAATTTTTTATTCTGGCAAATCAGGTTATATCCGGAGCCGTGATTCCCTTTGATCACAAACTTCTCCGGCAATGTGTCCCACGGAATGTCGTTGACTGAATCACAGGCGAAGTACAATTCATTCAGGATCTCTTCGCACCCTTGATCTTTGATGTACTGTCTTACCGCATATTTATCGGCGCACTGCTTCACCAACGCATTATGACTGTAGCCATTCAACTTCAGGTGATTGATCTTTTCATTCCAGGTGGACGGTGCCCGTAAGTTCAGCGGTTTGCCAAATGCCCTTTTGTAGATCAACCTGGCCTTGAATTCGGGGGCCAATACGGCCAGCTGATTCATGATAAATTTATTGATTTGTCTCTTCATATACGTAATTCCATCAAAGCATCGTGACAATGATTAAGACGTTCTTGTTATTTAGAACGTGGATGGCACGCTTTCACTGCGCCAGTGAATGGCCGTCGGCGTTGTTCCCAGATCAAAGGGCTTGTGGTCTAACGCCCGATTAAGAATGCGGGCCGATCGCCACGCCATCAGGCTCAACTGAGGATCGGCAATGCCGTGATTATGCATACTGGCGTTCATGGCAAATAAGCAGTTTTCCGCGGGGCCTTCCCACTCAAAGGTAAAGTCCGGGGCGATGCGGTATTCGCCGTCCGCCGTGGTCAGCAAACGGTGGGCCAAAGGTTCAAGGAACTCCGGCGTTGCAGATTGATAACCGGTGGCAAAGATCACCACGTCCGCCTTGAAGGTTTCTTCGCCGTGATCGAGATGATGATGCGTTTCGAGTTGGTAGGCGTCATCCTGCGTGTGTTTCACTGCCGTCAACGAACGGCTGGGCAGCAGGCGCACCCATAATTTCTCGCGCAGGACGTCGAAGCGGTGGTACATGGCGCGATAAATCGCCAGCAGCGACTCACTGGTGATGCCGTCTGAGGTCATCTTCTGTTCGGCCAGCATATGCCGCTTGGCCGCGCTATCCAGCGAGTAAAAGCTCTCGACGTAATCGGGCGTGAAATATTCGTTGGCAAAGGCAGCCTCATCAAGCGCGTTGTAGTTGTTGCGGCGCGATATCCAGTCGAGCTGTGCCGGTTGCCCCCATTCCCCTTTAAAAATATTCAGGAACAGGTCGGCGCCGCTCTGGCCGCCGCCGACGATCGCCACGCGTTTGCCCGCCAGATCGGGGTTGCGCAACATCATTTCGCTGGCATGAAAACAGCGATCGCTTTGTGCCGTCACGCACTCCGGCAGCTTTATCTTTTTGCCGATGCCGATGCTCACGTGTTTGGCATGGAGCACCTCATTTGAGGTGGTCACCACAAACTGGCGCTGCCGATCGTCGAACTCGATCCGCTGGACGTCTTGATTGAACGCCAGCGAGCCCATCCCGCTTGCAGCCCAGGTAAGGTAATCGGCGAACTCTTCACGCGATGCGGTGCGCTGTTCAGTGGTCAGGAAACGGTAGAATTTTCTATTCGTTACCAAATAGTTGAGAAAACTGTAGGGGTTGGTTGGCGCGACGGCGCTCACCAGATCCTTTAAGAAGTTGGTCTGCATGCTGCAATCTGCCAGGATCATGCCGGGGTGCCAGGAGAAATGAGGTTTGCGCTCAAGGAATTTCCCCGTAAATCCCTCTATTTCGCTTCCTAATGCCGCCAGGCTAAGGTTGGACGGGCCAAGGCCGATACCGATGATATCCAAACGCTGATTCATTAATAAGCTCCAGTATAATGAGAATAATGCCCAGGAATATGACCGCAGAGGGGGCGCCAAAGTGAATAGGCTCCCTTTTTCTTATAATTAAGCTTCACGGATTACATATAATTAAACGGTGCGTGGTTCAAAAATACCGTATTAGCAAATGCCCGTTTAAAATACGATGATACGTAAGATAAATGTTATGGGGTATTTCTTTCCATGAAAGTCCCTATGAAAGCTTGCGCGTGTTGTTAATTAACGCTCTTAAGTAAAAGTCCGGGAAAACCGAATCCATCACGCCATGAAAGCGGCAAGCTGGAATAGGAATAAACCGCTTTGGTTTTCATTGGCTGTTTTCGTGTTTGCGCCGGCCAGCGCTCTTCTTACGTTCCTGAGATCAACGATTCGCTGCTTAGAATACCCCTAAAATAGGTCCTGGGAAGGTGAAATAACGTGATATTAGAAACAGAGTGCTTTTTGAAGATATGAAATGAAAAGTGAAATTATGAAATCAGCTTATTGATTGGTTTTTTTTATCATTTAATTCAATATGTTATCTTGGTTTTGGCGGGAGGGTATTGAGCCCGTTTGCCGGGCCGGCCGCACTGTTTTCAACCTTGTTACCGCCTATCACCGTGAGATTTTACCCCCGTAGCGTAAACCGGCGAACGCGGATTGTTTGCGTTAACTCCGGGGTTTAGCGTTTGTTTAACTCACGCCAGGGAAAGGTCAGTGGGAAAAGAAGATTTTTCGAGCCGGGGGTGAAAGATTCTGGCCACCACGGCGAAGTGAGCAAGTACTACCCGGCAATCAGTTTGGGGGACGTTAACCCGCAGCGACAACAAGAATACCTCGATTAATTCGACGTAGAGCGAAACACCTGCCGGATCGCAGGAATGAAGTGGAGTGCGTTAAAATCTCTTGTGATTTAGGAAGTGCTGTAACACCTTCATTACTAGGATACACGATATTGTAATTGTATTATTAGCGTGGCAACCCATCTGTAAATAACTCATTTTATTGTCTTGATTTGCTTGCTCACGACATTCTGTTAACACTTTTTGGCATGAAGGGAGTCATTAATACGGTACCTAATGCCGATAAATTAGGTCTGGGCAGGAGCAATGCATTTCCAAAATAATGCGTGAATACCCCACTTTTTGAGCGCTGGCCCGCAGGGTGAGGCTTTTGGCCTCATAATCGAACGCAGTTCGATGGAGAGTGTAGTGGTCAAGTAATATTGGCCACGGTTTTACAGTAAGAACGGTACCTGTTCTCTGATTCTTCCGGCGTCAGCCCTCCGTTATAGTGGTGTGGTCTGACGCTATTGTAGTAATTCAATATATAGC
>NZ_JAMYWQ010000121.1 GCF_024160145.1 Serratia nevei | reverse complement strand
TAGCTTCCTATGGGATGCAGCAGTGGGGAATATTGCACAATGGAGGAAACTCTGATGCAGCCATGCCGCGTGTGTGAAGAAGGCTTTCGGGTTGTAAAGCACTTTCAGCGAGGAGGAAAGTGGTGTTGCTTAATAGGTACATCTGTGACGTTACTCGCAGAAGAAGCACCGGCTAACTCCGTGCCAGCAGCCGCGGTAATACGGAGGGTGCAAGCGTTAATCGGAATTACTGGGCGTAAAGCGCGCGTAGGCGGTTAATTAAGTCAGATGTGAAATCCCAGGGCTCAACCTTGGAACTGCATTTGAAACTGGTTAACTAGAGTTTTGTAGAGGGTGGTAGAATTTCAGGTGTAGCGGTGAAATGCGTAGAGATCTGAAGGAATACCGGTGGCGAAGGCGGCCACCTGGACAAAGACTGACGCTGAGGCGCGAAGGCGTGGGGAGCAAACGGGATTAGATACCCAAGTAGTCCGCTCAT
>NZ_JAMYWQ010000119.1 GCF_024160145.1 Serratia nevei | reverse complement strand
GCCAATCCTATGGGGTGCAGCAGTGGGGAATTTTGGACAATGGGGGCAACCCTGATCCAGCCATTCCGCGTGAGTGAAGAAGGCCTTCGGGTTGTAAAGCTCTTTCGCAAGAGAAGAAAACTTGCTATCTAATAAATAGTAAGTATGACGGTATCTTGACAAGAAGCACCGGCTAACTACGTGCCAGCAGCCGCGGTAATACGTAGGGTGCAAGCGTTAATCGGAATTACTGGGCGTAAAGCGTGCGCAGGCAGTTTTATAAGTCAGATGTGAAATCCCCGAGCTCAACTTGGGAACTGCGTTTGAAACTGTAAGACTAGAGTGTGTCAGAGGGGGGTAGAATTCCAAGTGTAGCAGTGAAATGCGTAGAGATTTGGAGGAATACCAATGGCGAAGGCAGCCCCCTGGGATAACACTGACGCTCATGCACGAAAGCGTGGGGAGCAAACAGGATTAGATACCCAAGTAGTCCGCTCAT
>NZ_JAMYWQ010000118.1 GCF_024160145.1 Serratia nevei | reverse complement strand
AAAAGAAGTAGGTAGCTTAACCTTCGGGAGGGCGCTTACCACTTTGTGATTCATGACTGGGGTGAAGTCGTAACAAGGTAACCGTAGGGGAACCTGCGGTTGGATCACCTCCTTACCTAAAGATATTGATTCGAGTGGCGTGCTCACACAGATTGTCTGATGAAAAAGTAACGAGCAAAAGCGTCATAAAAGTACGGTGTCGTGTCCCCTTCGTCTAGAGGCCTAGGACACCGCCCTTTCACGGCGGTAACAGGGGTTCGAATCCCCTAGGGGACGCCAAGCTTCCGACCCACCCGGTGAAAGCGGCGGTCCTCAGTATCTGACGATACACCATATCTTAAAGATGACTTCCGAGTCATGTTTAAGATATTGCTCTTTAACAATCTGGAACAAGCTGAAAATTGAAACATGACGGCTGAAATTTATCCCTCCGTAGATGTATTGGGATAAAGAGTAACCTGTCATAGAGTCTCTCAAA
>NZ_JAMYWQ010000117.1 GCF_024160145.1 Serratia nevei | reverse complement strand
ATTCCTGGACTACTGGGGTATCTAATCCTGTTTGCTCCCCACGCTTTCGCACCTCAGCGTCAGTGTCAATCCAGGGAGCCGCCTTCGCCACTGGTGTTCCTTCCGATCTCTACGCATTTCACCGCTACACCGGAAATTCCACCTCCCTCTACTGCACTCTAGCGTGCCAGTATCGGATGCAATTCCAAGGTTGAGCCCTGGGCTTTCACATCCGACTTAACACACCGCCTACGCGCGCTTTACGCCCAGTAATTCCGATTAACGCTTGCACCTTTCGTATTACCGCGGCTGCTGGCACGAAATTAGCCGGTGCTTCTTCTGTAGGTAACGTCAAGTACTCCAGCGTATTAAGCCGAAGCCTTCCTCCCTACTGAAAGTGCTTTACAACCCGAAGGCCTTCTTCACACACGCGGCATGGCTGGATCAGGGTTGCCCCCATTGTCCAAGATTCCCCACTGCTGCATCCCCATAGGCTGATC
>NZ_JAMYWQ010000023.1 GCF_024160145.1 Serratia nevei | reverse complement strand
TTTTTTGCATCCGAAGATGCTGGATATCGTCTTGTGGAGTGCCCACACAGATTGTCTGATAAATTGTTAAAGAGCAGTGAGTTAGGCGCTTTCGCTTGCTAACTCGAGGTGGCGTATATTACGCTTTCCTCTTTCAGAGTCAACCCTAATTTTCAGGATTTTTTCTCTTTCTTCCCGGCCGCTGCGTGAAGTGAATCACTTGCGCCGTGTCGATGGAGGCGCATTATAGGGAGCCGGTTCAGAATGACAAGCGATAATATGCATTTTTTATCTGACCGCTCACTATTCACTCGTAACGCTTATTAAACCCGCTTTTTGATGGCTGCCGGCAGGTCCGCCAGGCTATTTAGCACCCAATCGGCCAGCTGTTCGCCCTGCTCGGTCACCGGCTTGCCGGTGCGCACCAATACCTTGGTACCAACGCCGGCCGCGATCGCCGCCTGCATATCTTCCGGTTTATCGCCCACCATATAAGAAGCGGCCATATCGATGTTCAATTCCTGCTGCGCTTGCAGCAGCATGCCCGGCTGCGGTTTACGGCAGTCACACACCTGACGATACTCTTCTATTACTGCCTCTGGATGATGCGGGCAGAAATAGATGCCGTCGAAGTCGACGTCGCGATCGGCCAGCGACCAGTCCATCCACTCGGTCAGGTACATAAATTGGTCTTCGCTGAACTTGCCGCGCGCAATGCCGGACTGGTTGGTCACCATCACCAACGCGAAGCCCATCTTTTTGAGTTCGCGACAGGCGTCAATCACGCCGTCAATAAAGTGGAAGTTGTCGATCTCATGGACATAGCCATGGTCAACGTTAATCGTACCGTCACGATCGAGAAAAATTGCTGGAACGCTTTGTGTCACCGCTTTGCTCCTGAGGGCCTGTATACGCTGACAGTATCGCATGTTTTACCCCGCACTGAGAACGCCGGAGAACGTCGTTGGCCGTTGACTTAGACGTCTAGACGCCTTAACATCTGATCCATGCCTTGGTTCCACGCCGAGGTTTACTTTTATCTAGCCACGGGCAACCACGCTAAAATAAGAAAAATATGATTAAACTTTCTAACATCACTAAAGTGTTCCAGCAGGGTTCGCGCACCATTACCGCGCTCTCTGACGTGACCCTTCACGTCCCTGCCGGGCAAATCTATGGCGTTATCGGCTCTTCCGGCGCCGGTAAAAGCACGCTGATCCGCTGCGCCAACATGCTGGAGCGCCCGACGTCCGGCCAGGTGCTGGTCGATGGCCAGGATCTGACCTCGCTGTCGGAAAGCGAACTGACGCGCGCCCGTCGCCAAATCGGCATGATCTTCCAGCACTTCAACCTGCTCTCTTCCCGCACGGTGTTCGGCAACGTGGCGCTGCCGCTGGAGCTGGACAACACGCCGCGCGCCGAGATTAAAAAGCGCGTGACAGAACTGCTGGAGCTGGTCGGCCTGGCGGACAAGCACGACGCCTACCCGGCCAACCTGTCCGGCGGCCAGAAACAGCGTGTGGCTATCGCCCGTGCGCTGGCCAGCAACCCTAAAGTGCTGCTGTGTGATGAAGCCACCAGCGCGCTGGATCCGGCTACCACCCGTTCCATCCTGGAGCTGCTGAAAGACATCAACCGCCGCCTGGGCCTGACCATTTTGCTGATCACCCATGAAATGGACGTGGTGAAACGCATCTGCGACCAGGTCGCGGTCATCAGCCAGGGGCAGCTGATCGAAAAAGACAGCGTCAGCGAAGTGTTCTCGCACCCAAAAACCCCGCTGGCGCAACAGTTCATTCAGTCCACGCTGCATCTGGATATCCCGGACGACTACGCCGCGCGCCTGTCGCCGGAGCGTCAGGGCGGCCGCCAGCCGCTGCTGCGCCTGGAGTTCACCGGCCAGTCGGTCGACGCGCCGCTGCTGTCTGAAGCCGCTCGCCGCTTCAACGTGAACAACAACATTATCAGCGCCCAGATGGATTATGCCGGCGGCGTGAAATTCGGCGTGATGCTGGCGGAGCTGCACGGCAGCGATGAAGACGCGCTGGCGACGATTAAGTTCCTGCAGGAAAATCAGGTAAAAGTAGAGGTTTTGGGTTATGTCTGAGGCAATGATGTGGTTGATGGCGCGCGGCGTGTGGGAAACCGTCATGATGACCTTTGTCTCCGGCTTCTTCGGTTTCGTGCTCGGCCTGCCGGTAGGCGTGCTGTTGTATGTCACCCGCCCGGGGCAGATCATCGCCAACAACTCGCTGTATAAAATCCTGTCCGGGTTGGTGAACATCTTCCGTTCCATCCCGTTCATTATCCTGCTGGTTTGGATGATACCGTTTACCCGCATGATCGTCGGCACCTCGATCGGTCTGCAGGCGGCGATCGTGCCGTTGACCGTGGGCGCCGCACCGTTCATCGCTCGCATGGTGGAAAACGCCCTGCTGGAGATCCCGTCCGGTCTGGTGGAAGCGGCGCGCGCCATGGGCGCCACGCCGATGCAGATCATCAAAAAAGTGTTGTTGCCGGAAGCCCTGCCGGGCCTGGTCAACGCCGCAACCATCACGCTGATCACCCTGGTGGGCTACTCCGCCATGGGCGGCGCGGTGGGCGCCGGCGGTCTGGGCCAAATCGGTTACCAATACGGTTATATCGGTTATAACGCCACAGTGATGAATACCGTATTAGTATTACTGGTAGTTTTGGTTTATCTGATCCAGTTCTGCGGCGATCGCATCGTCAAAGCCGTTACCCATAAATAGTTTCACCGCATATTAATGCGAGTCTAATGAGGAAGGGATATGTCGTTAAAATTTAAATCCATCGCGGCAATTGGCGCACTGATCGGCACTCTGGCCCTGGCGGGCTGTGGCCAGGATGAAAAGAATCCGAACCACATCAAGGTCGGCGTAATCGTCGGCGCTGAACAGCAAGTAGCTGAAGTGGCTCAGAAAGTGGCGAAAGAGAAATACGGTCTGGACGTTGAGCTGGTGACCTTCAACGACTACGTGTTGCCTAACGAAGCGCTGAGTAAAGGCGATATCGACCTGAACGCCTTCCAGCACAAACCGTACCTGGATCAGCAGATTAAAGATCGCGGCTACAAGCTGGTGCCGGTCGGCAACACCTTCGTTTACCCGATCGCCGGTTACTCCAAGAAAATCAAATCGCTGGCCGAGCTGAAGGACGGTTCTCAGATCGCACTGCCTAACGATCCGACCAACCTGGGCCGTTCGCTGCTGTTGCTGCAGAAAGTCGGTCTGATCAAACTGAAAGACGGCGTTGGCCTGCTGCCAACCGTGCTGGACGTGACCGAGAACCCGAAAAACCTGAAGCTGGTTGAGCTGGAAGCGCCTCAGCTGCCACGTTCTCTGGACGATCAGCAGATCGCACTGGCGGTGATCAACACCACTTACGCCAGCCAGATCGGCCTGACGCCGGCGAAAGACGGCCTGTTCGTGGAAGATAAAGACTCGCCTTACGTCAACCTGCTGGTTGCGCGCGAAGATAACAAAGATGCGGAAAACGTGAAGAAATTCGTGCAGGCCTACCAGTCTGACGAAGTTGACGCCGCCGCCAACAAAATCTTCAACGGCGGAGCGGTGAAAGGCTGGTAAGCGCTTATTCACCCATTTTATTCCTATAATTGCAAGACGGGCCAAGGCCCGTCTTGTTATTTCCGCCATAGATTGCTTCAATAGCGCCACTTTCATTAAGGCAGAGGAATCTCAATGCGTGTTTTACCTCTCTGTTTGTTAGCGCTCGCGCTGGCCGGATGTTCATCGCAACGTATCGCGCCGTCCTCAACAAGCAGCACCAGCAAGCCGACCGCGACCGCCCCGGCCAAAACCACGCCGGCCGCGCGCCCCGCCCCGGTAAAACTGTACAAGAGTGCAGAAGAGCTCGTGGGCAAGCCGTTCCGCGATCTGGGTGAAGTGTCCGGCGAATCTTGCCAAACCACCGTACAAGACTCCCCACCAAACCTGGCCACCGCCCGTAAACGCATGCAAATCCGTGCGTCTTACATGAAGGCCAACGCCGTGCTGCTGCACGACTGCCAGATTGTCAGCGGCGTCGCCGGTTGTTACCAGCAGGCCGTTTGCCAGGGTTCGGCGCTTAACGTCTCGTCCAAATGACCGAATTCGTTTTCGAGCAGATCGGCGTGATCCGCTCGCCGTATAAAGAAAAATTCGCCGTTCCCCGCCAGCCGGGGCTGGTCGAAGACGGTGGCGGCGAACTGCTGCTGCTGCCGCCCTACAACCAGGCAGAGGCGGTGCGCGGCCTCAGCGATTTCAGCCATCTGTGGGTGATGTTTATTTTCCATCAAACCCTGGAAGGCGGCTGGCGGCCGACGGTGCGCCCACCGCGTTTAGGCGGCAATGCCCGCATGGGCGTGTTCGCCACCCGTTCCACCTTCCGCCCCAATCCGCTCGGCATGTCCCTCATTGAGCTGAAAGGCGTGCGGGTGAAAAATGGCGAAGTGGTGCTGGAGCTGGGCAGCCTCGATCTGGTCGACGGCACACCGGTGGTAGACATCAAGCCTTATCTGCCGTTCGCCGAGAACCAGCCGCAGGCCCGCGCCGGTTTTGCCCAGGCCGCGCCCGCCGGCGATATGCCGGTGTGCTTCGCGCCGCAGGCCGAGCAGCAGCTGCAGCAGCATCAGGCGCGTTACCCGCAATTACGGCGTTTTATCAGCCAGGTGCTGGCGCAGGACCCCCGTCCCGCCTATCGTAAAGGAGAGGACGTCGAACGGGACTACGCCGTCTGGCTGCTGGATTTCAACGTGCGCTGGCGCGTCGTGGACGGCCATACCGAAGTGTTGGCGCTCGACCCGCGTTAAAATTCCGCCGCCTCTCTTTTGGCGACCCGCTCGCGCTGGTAAACTAAACCACTTTTGTCACTTTTGGCCGCCACTCTGGCAGCCCGATGCAATTTGCAGTTCTAACGGAACCAAAACACCATGCGTACTAGCCAATATCTGCTCTCCACTCTGAAGGAGACACCTGCCGACGCCGAAGTGATCAGCCACCAGCTGATGCTGCGCGCCGGGATGATCCGCAAGCTGGCCTCCGGTCTTTACACCTGGCTACCGACCGGCCTGCGCGTTCTGAAAAAGGTTGAAAACATCGTTCGCGAAGAGATGAACAATGCTAACGCGATCGAAGTTTCCATGCCGGTGGTTCAGCCTGCCGATCTGTGGCAGGAAAGCGGCCGTTGGGAGCAATACGGCCCCGAGCTGCTGCGCTTCGTCGATCGCGGCGATCGTCCGTTCGTGCTGGGCCCGACGCATGAAGAAGTGATCACCGATCTGATCCGCAACGAGATCAGCTCGTACAAACAGCTGCCACTGAACTTCTTCCAGATTCAGACCAAGTTCCGTGATGAAGTGCGCCCGCGTTTCGGCGTAATGCGTTCCCGTGAGTTCCTGATGAAGGATGCCTACTCCTTCCACACCTCGCAGGAGTCTCTGCAGGAGACTTACGACGCGATGTACGAAGCGTACAGCAAAATCTTCAACCGCATGGGCCTGGATTTCCGCCCGGTGCAGGCCGATACCGGCTCGATCGGCGGCAGCGCCTCGCACGAATTCCAGGTGCTGGCAGACAGCGGTGAAGACGATATCGTGTTCTCCACCGGTTCCGACTTCGCCGCCAACATCGAGCTGGCGGAAGCGGTCGCGCCGGCGGCTCCACGCGCGGCGGCCAGCGAAGCGCTGCGCCTGGTGGATACGCCGAACGCCAAAACCATCGCCGAGCTGATCGAGCAGTTCCCGCTGCCGGTGGAAAAAACCGTGAAGACGCTGATGGTGCGCGCCACCGAAGAGAGCGGCCACAAGCTGGTTGCCCTGCTGGTGCGCGGCGATCACGAGCTGAACGAAATCAAGGCCGAGAAGCTGGCGCAGGTTGCCGCGCCGCTGACCTTCGCCACCGAAGAAGAAATTCGCGCCATCGTCGGCGCCGGCCCGGGTTCACTCGGCCCGGTCAACCTGCCGATGCCGGTGGTGGCTGACCGCAGCGTAGCGGCGATGAGCGACTTTGGCGCCGGCGCCAACGTTGACGGCAAACACTACTTCGGCATCAACTGGGAGCGCGATCTGCCGCTGCCACAGGTGGCCGATATCCGTAACGTGGTGGAAGGCGACGCCAGCCCGGACGGTCAGGGCACGCTGCTGATCAAACGCGGCATCGAAGTGGGCCATATCTTCCAGCTCGGCACCAAGTACTCGGAAGCGATGAAAGCGACCGTGCAGGGCGAAGACGGCCGTAACCAGGTGCTGACCATGGGTTGCTACGGCATCGGGGTTACGCGCGTCGTGGCCGCCGCCATCGAGCAGAACCATGACGAACGCGGCATCATCTGGCCGGACGCCATCGCGCCGTTCCAGGTCGCTATTCTGCCGATGAATATGCACAAGTCGTTCCGCGTGCAGGCGCTGGCCGAAGAGCTGTACAACACCCTGCGCTCCCACGGTATCGACGTGATCCTCGATGACCGCAAAGAGCGCCCGGGCGTGATGTTCGCGGATATGGAGCTGATCGGCGTGCCGCACTCTATCGTTATCGGCGACCGTAACCTCGACAACGAAGAGATCGAGTACAAGAACCGCCGCGTCGGCGAGAAGCAAATGATCAAAACCGGCGAAATCGTTGATTTCCTGCTGGGCCAGATCAAACGCTAAGCGACGAACGTCAGAAAATAAAAAACCCGCTCAGGCGGGTTTTTTTATATCCGAAATCGCTTATTTGCTGCTGCAGTTCTTGCTGCGGTCGAAGGCGATTTTACCGTCCGGCACCAGCGCCTTCTCGGTCAGACCTTCTTCCATCGACGGCTGCACGCTGAAGTGTGCGCTGAACGTCAGGAATACCGGCTCACCGGCGGTCTTGTATGCTTTGGCGTAACCTTGCTCCAGCGCGATGTTGTTGTCCACCGGGAAGGTTTTGCCGGTAGCGCAGTCCTTGAAGACTGCCGCGTCCGCCATATAGGTGTAGCTGCCTTTCAACGTCATCGGCGTTTTAGGCAACGGTTTCTCAACCGGATCCAGGCGGTAATTCAGCTTGGACTCGATCGGCACGCCGCTGCGATCCAGCATTTCCAGGCTCTTGCCCACCGGGCGGAAGTAGCGTTTTTCGCCGTTACTGTCGGTCAGCACCAGTTTATCCGCAGTGCGCGCCCATTTACCGTAATCGGCAAAGGTCTGATCGCCGTCTTTGGTGCCGCGATAGGTTTCCTGCAGCACGAAGGTGCCGTCCTCATCCAGGAACAGCGCCGTATCCAGACCGCCGCAATCGGCGCAAGGCAACACCCCTTGATAGCTCTGCGGCATCGGCTGCAGCGGTTGTTCCTTCGGTTGATAATGATTGTTGCATCCCAACAACGAGAGTGCGCCTGCCGCGAGGAACAGGGCTACCGTAATTTTTTTCACAGTTATTCTCCTACTGTGTTCATGTATTCCTAAGTGCGAACCTTGCCGCGCAGCGCCTTGGTGGCGCCTTTACGCGCCTTGCCCTCCAGGCGACGCAGTTTGGCCCCTTTCGTGGGCTTGGTCGCCTTGCGCGTTTTTTCCACCACCATCGCCTGCCGAATCAGCGCGGCCAGCCTGGCCAACGCCGCTTCGCGATTCAATTCCTGGCTGCGATACTCTTGCGCCTTGATAATCACCACGCCATCAGCGGTAATAAGATGATGATTCAGCGCCAGCAGCCGTTCCTTATAATACTCTGGCAGGCTGGATGCCCGGATGTCAAAGCGCAAATGGATCGCCGTTGAGGTTTTGTTCACGTGCTGGCCGCCCGCGCCCTGCGCGCGGATCGCCGTCAATTCCAGCTCACTATCCGGTATGGCGACGTTTCTTGACAGTTCCAGCACCGGTCACACCTGCGCCCGCTGCCACTCGGCGAACTGGATTTCCAGACTATTCTGAGCATCGGACAGCCAAATAGTTCCCTCTTGCAACGTCGCCTGCAGCGCCATGGTGCGGCTGGCCAGCGCGGTTAGCCGCGCCAGCTGTTCATCGTCGAGGAAACGCACGCTCAGGTTCTTGTAGCCGGCTACCTTGCTCTGCATTCCCTGCCACCACACGTGCGCGGCGCGCTCGCCGTAAGCGTACAGCACCACGCGCGGCGACTGGTTGCAGGCCTTGCGAATGCGCTTCTCGTCGGGCAATCCCATCTCGATCCACATTTCCAGCCCGTTGTGGTCGTTGCGCTGCCAGATCTCCGGCTCGTCGTCGGCGCTCAGCCCTTTGGTGAACACCAGCCGTTCGTCGGCATGGCAGATCCAGGCCAGCAGGCGCAGCATCATGCGCTGCTCGTTTTCGGACGGGTGTTGCGCCAGCGTCAGTGCGGCGTCGTGGTAGAAGTGACGATCCATATCAGCGATATTGACCGCGGCTTTATAAATGGTTGCTTTCAGCGCCATGGGTGACCTCGTTATTATCCGGCGACAGTGTACTTGATCAGGGCCGAACGCCGCCAGCACGGCCCGGCCCGGCGCAGTGCGAAAGGCGTGTCGGGGTGCTGATAACTCCATAACAGCTGTGCTATAGTCGTCAGGGATAGGATAAAACTCCGAGAGCCTGCGCCTCATCGCGAGAGCGGTCTTGATGATGCAGAGGTTCTTAAGGGAGGAAACTGTGCAACAATACTGTGAGTTAGTACGCCGTACTTACGCCGAGATTGGCAGTGGAGATCTTGGCTACGTGCCTGATGCGCTGGCTTGTGCGTTAAAGGCATTGGACGATGTCGCAGCGAACGACGCGCTACCGTCCTCCGTTAGGGAACAGGCGGCCTTTGCCGCCGCTAACTTATTGGTGAGCGACTATGTTGATGAATGATGAGTACCAACCCATCAATTGCGATGACTACGACAACCTGGAACTCGCCTGTCAGCATAAACTTATTCTGAAGCTGGAGTTACGCGACGGAGAAGTGATCGAGGCCAAGGCGATCGACCTGCTGCAAAAGAAACGCGTTGAGTATTTGACCATCGAACAGAACGGCCAGCAGCGCGACCTGCGCCTGGACCATATCAGCAGTTTCAGTCATCCGGAAATCGGTACCGTGGTCGTCAGTCTGTCGGACTGAGCAGCGGTAACCCCATCCCAACAGGGCAGCCCAACGGCTGCCCTCGTCATTTAAGGCTTGAGGCTGGCGTAATAGGCCGCCAGATCGGCAATATCATCATCCGACAGCCCCGACACATAGGCTTTCATCACTTCGGCCTGGCCGCCGTTGCGCTCACCTTTCTTATACGCCTGCAGCGCGTGCTGCAGGTACATGGCGTTCTGCCCGGCCAGATTCGGGTACATCGGCACCGTCACCTTGCCCTGCGCGCCGTGGCACGCCGCACAGGCGGCGGCTTTCGCCTGGCCGGCGGCCACATCCCCCGCCGCCGTCGCCGGCAGGCTGAACAGGCCGGCGGCCAACAGCGTGATCCCCACAAACTTCATCATTGCTCCTCACGATTATTATTTTTTTCCCAGCGCAGCCGCCAAGGGCGTTCGCCTTCCGGTACCTGCCCCGCCTCACAGACAAATACGCCCAGCGCGGCGATCAGCTGCTCATCATAATAAATCAACGGGATGCGTTCACGCTGCCAGGGGGGAATCCCCAACTCCTGCCACAGTTTTTTTATCGGCCGCGAATGGGCGCGCCCTACGATGCGCACCGCGCCCTGCACGCCGCCGAAACGAATGCTGATCCGCTGCGACGGCGGCGGCGCACGCAGCGCC
Organism: Serratia nevei; assembly: GCF_024160145.1. GTDB lineage: Bacteria > Pseudomonadota > Gammaproteobacteria > Enterobacterales > Enterobacteriaceae > Serratia > Serratia nevei_A. Next base: position 76,615 of record NZ_JAMYWQ010000023.1, on the reverse strand, counting down.
AGTTCACCCTCACCGGCGATCAGCCGCCCCAATCCGTCCGGCAACGTCAGCGGCTCGTCAGGTTGCCAGGGCAGATGCACATCGCGCAGCACCGCCAGCGGTGGCAACAGGTACAGCCGGCCGCGGAAACGGCGAATCTGATAGGCACCGAGCTGCAGCTGCGGCTCGGCATCCTCCCGGCTGAGCGCCACCTCCTCCCACAGGCGCTGCAGCTGCTCACGCGCCGGCATGGTGACGTTAAACAACGCAATCCAGCGCCGCAGCAAGGCGAAGCGCCGCACCGGCGAGCAGTCCGTCAGGCCGTCGATCGCCAATGAGCGATCCGCCGCCAACAGGTTTTGCAGCGGTTGCGCCAGCAGCTCGTCCAGCAGCTGCTCCTGCTCGGCGCACAGGCCGGCGCTGCGCGCCACCGCCGAGGCAAAGTGCGGCCAGCGTTGATTGATCTGCGGCAACACCTGTAAACGCAGGAAATTGCGATCGAAGCGCGTGTCCTGATTGCTGTCGTCATCTATCCAGGTCAAGGCATGGCGTTGCGCGTAGCTTTCCAGCGTCTGGCGCGAGCAGCCCAACAGCGGCCGCAACAGCAGGTGCTCGCCCAGCGTCGCACGCGCCGCCATCGCCGACAGCCCCGCCGGCCCGCTGCCGCGTTTGAGCGCCAGTAAAAAGGTTTCGCTTTGATCGTCGAGGTGTTGGGCGGTGAGCAGGGCTTCCCCCTCCGTTAGGGCGGCGCTGAAGGCGGCATAGCGCGCCACACGCGCCGCCGCTTCGATACCGCCCTGACGGGCGTCCACCTGCACATGCGCCACCGTCAGCGGGATCTGCCAGTCGGCACAGCGGCGGCGGCAATGCTCAACCCAGCGGTCGGCAAAGGCGCTCAGGCCGTGATGCACATGCAGTGCCCGCAGCTGCAGCGCCGGGCGTTGACGGCGCAACGCCGCCAGCAGATGCAGCAGCACGCTGGAATCCAGGCCGCCGCTGAACGCCACCAGCAGCCGCTGCTGTGCACCCAACTGGTCTGCCAGCCGCGTCGTTAATTGATCAGTATCCATCGGTAGGCTTTGTCACTTCTACATAGCTGCACGTTAACTCCGCCTACCGTCATCAATCAAGCATTAACCGTGCGGGCCTGGCGCCGCGTCAGCAGCCACCAGCCCGCCAGCGCCGCAATTACCGCCAGCGCGCAGCCCGCTGCCCCCCAACCGATTTGGGCAAAAACGCGGCCATAGGCCTGCATCGCCGCGCCTTCGATGTGATCTTCCGCAGTCTGATTGGCGATAATGCCCGCCAGATAGTTAGCGATCGAACCGGTCGCCAGCATATAGATACCGGTCAACACACCGGTGGCGCCGGGGATGTTCAACCGGGTGATCTGCGCCATCGCCACCGGATCGATAAACAGTTCGGCAAAACCCATCACCGCCAGACCGGCGATCATCAATCCCATCGATCCCGCCCCGTGCAACCGCGCATTGAGCGCCATCAGCGTAAAGCCGATGCCGATCAGCAACAGGCCGAAGGCGAACTTGCACCAGATACGCAGCGTGCGGTCGCCCGCGCCGTCGCCGCTCGCCAGCCACGCCAGCGCCACGCCACCCAGCATCACCGCGCAGGCGTTAACCGACTGGAACAGCGCGGTCGGCACCGTCCAACCGAACCAGCGCCGGTCGACGAAATGATCGATAAACAGGCTGATGGAGCTGCCGCCCTGCTGGGCAAAGGCCCAGAACAGCGTGCCCAGCAGCATCAGCACAACGATCTGCCACAGCCCCCGGCGCTGGCCGGCGTCCGCACGCAGCATGATGCGCGCCACCAGCACCACCGCCGCCACGCATACCAGCCCGAGCAAATAGCCGGCCCAGTCGTGCACAAACAGCAGCGTGAAGAACAGCGGCGATGCCAGCAGCGCCGCCAGCAACCAACCCCAGTGCGGCAAACCCAGGCTTTTGGCGCGCATCAGCGGCGCGTTCACGCCGCGGGTGTGGCGGAAGTGGCGCCCGCCGAGCAGGAAGATCGCCAGGCCGGCGAACATGCCGATCCCGGCCAGAGCAAAGCCGACATGCCAGCCATAGCGCTCGGCCGCCAACCCGCAGGCGATCGGCGCCAGAATGGAGCCGACGTTGCCGGCGGCGTACAGCAGCGAGAAGCCCCCTTCGCGGCGCGAGTCCTGCGCCGGATACAGCTCGCCCAGCAGGCAGCTGATATTGGATTTGAACAGGCCGTAGCCGCAGATGATGATCGCCAGCGCCAGATAGAGCGACTGGGCAGAGACCGCGCTCAGGCCGAGCACGATATGCCCCAGCGTCATCAGCGCCGCGCCGGCGATCACCGCGACGCGGTTGCCCAGCAGACGGTCGGCGAGCCAGCCGCCAAGAATAGGAGTGACATAAACTAACGAAGCGTAAGCGCTGTAGAGATCGATGGCGCGGCTGTCGGTATAGCCGAGTTGGTGGGTCAGATAGAGAATCAGTAACGCACGCATGCCGTAAAAGCTGAAATATTCCCAAATTTGTATGGCTACGACATAGTAGATTGCGCGCGGCTGTGAGGGTGTTTTCATGGTGGTCTCCCATCAGTCGGTGAACGACAAAGGGGAAGCGCGAACGCCTCCCCTCTTATTGGCTGCGGTTATTTCGCCTTCAGCACTTTCACCCGATAACGTCCGTCCGCCTGACGGTAGGCGCCGTGAATGTCGGTTTCAAAGCCCGGATAATGCGCGCCGATTTCGCACAGCATCTGCAGGAACTCGAGCACCGGCCGGCTTTCCTCGGTCAGCATTTCGCCCGGCATCACCAGCGGTACACCCGGTGGGTATGGGAGGATCATATTGGCGTTGACCTTGCCGACCATCTCTTCCAGATAGACCTCTTCCACTTCACCGTGCAGCTCTTTCTGGAACGCCTGGTACGGGTTCATCACCATGGTTGGCAGCACTTCGAACGCGCGGTACATCAGATCCGGCAGGTTGTGCTGCTCCACCAGACGGTGAATGTTCTGCGCCAGATCCTGAATGCGCATGTTTTCATAGAAATCAGGCGCTTCCTGATACAGCGAAGGCAGCATGTTTTTCACCCGCAGGTTCAGATCGAACGAGCGTTTGAAGTCGGTCATCGCGCGCAGCAGGCTGAGCGCCTTGGTTTTGTCGATGCCGATACTGAACAGGAACAGCAGGTTGTACGGCCCGGTTTTCTCGACGATGATGCCGCGCTCGTCGAGGTATTTCGCTACGATGCTGGCCGGGATACCGAACGGCTGCATCTCGCCTTCCTTGCTCATCCCCGGCGTCAGGATGGTGACCTTGATCGGATCGAGGTACATGTGTTCATTGTCGATGTTTTTGAAACCGTGCCAGGCGCTGTCGGAACGCAGCGGCCAGCATTCCGGCTCATCGATATGCTCCGGCTGCCAGACGTCGAAGAACCAGCCGTCGGACTCGACTTTCAGGCGTTTGATCTCTTTACGGAACTTGATCGCACGCTCGATAGAGCCGTTGATCAGGCGTTTGCCGGCGTTGCCTTTCATCATCGCCGCGGCGGTTTCGGTCGACGCCACGATGCCGTAGTGCGGCGAAGTGGTGGTGTGCATCATGTAGGCTTCGTTGAAGGTTTCTTCGTTGATGTCGCCCTTCACATGAATCATCGAAGCCTGCGAGAAGGCCGCCAGCAGCTTGTGGGTGGACTGGGTTTCATAGATCACCTTGCCCTCCACGCGGCCGCCGCTCATGCCGCACTTGCCTTTATAGATCGGGTGGAAGTTGGTGTAAGGCACCCAGGCGGAATCGAAGTGGATAGACTTCACGTCCAGGGTGTTCTTGATAAAGTCGGTGTTGTACAGCAAGCCGTCATAGGTGGAGTTGGTGATCACCGCGTGCACCGGCCAGGTGGCGTTCGGGGTGTCCTTCACGCGTTTGGCGATGGTGGCGCGCTGGAACTCGCTCTGCGGAATACCGCCGAGGATGCCGTAGGCGTTGCGGGTCGGGCGGAAGTAGATCGGCGTGATGTCGCTCATCATCATCAGGTGAGTCAGCGACTTGTGGCAGTTACGGTCAATCAGCACCGTGCTGCCCGCCGGCGCCGAATACATGCCGACGATCTTGTTGGCGGTAGAGGTGCCGTTGGTGACCATGTAGCTGCGTTCGGCGTTGAATACGCGGGAAATGTACTCTTCCGCCTCTTTGTGCGGGCCGGAGTGATCCAGCAGCGATCCCAGTTCGGACACCGAAATCGAGATATCCGACTTCATGGTGTTCGGGCCAAAGAAATCGTAGAAGATACTGCCCACCGGGCTTTTCTGGAACGCGGTACCGCCCATGTGGCCCGGCGTACAGAAGGTGTATTTGCCTTCGCGCACGTATTTGAACAGCGCCTTGGTCAACGGCGGCAGGATGGTGTCGATATACTCATCGGTATTCTGTTTGATCTTGGCGGCGATGTCGGTTGCCGCGCCCAGCGCATATTCGAAGAAGCGCACCTGCATGCGCAGATCGTTCAGGCTGACGTCCAGCGTCGAATAGGTGTTGGCGAACGCATACAGCGGCATGTACTCGTTCAGCTGGCTGATCTCTTCGCACAGTTCCAGGTTGTATTTGTCCCAGTCGAAGATCACCCCGCACAGACGGGCGTTGTTCTCGATCAGTTTCAGCAGGTCTTCGCGATCGTTAGGGTAAACGATGCGGAAATCCAGGCTTTCCAACGCCTGATGCAGTTCACGGATAGGCTCTTCTTTGAAGTAGACACCCATGTGATTCATGATGGCGATAACGTTCATATGCATTTCTCCTGGCAAAGCAAGCCCCTTCCCGTCGCGGCTGACAGGTCGGAAAGAAAGGGGCTGGGTAAGTTCAGTCGGTCAGCGGACGCGAATCAGTGCGCTTTGGCCGTGGTGTTTTCATCGACCGCCGCTGCGCTGGCAGCCTGGCGGGTATTCATTTTCCGGGCGTAGAACATCAGGATAATCAGGCTGATGATAAAGGTGCCGGACAGTTCGAAAGAGTTGGCGCCCATCAGCGCGATGAAGCAGAAGCCGCAGCCGCACACCGAAGCGATCAGGCTCAGCAGGTTGCGCACGTTAACCCCTTCGAAGCGAATCAGGTCTACGCAAGAGTAGAAGTAAGGCAGCATGGTCAACAGCACCGCGATGCCGGTCAGCTCGCCGAACAGGTCGGACGCTTTACCGCCGGCGGAGCTCATCAGGGTGATCAGCACCATCAGCGCGGTCATTTTGCAGCCGGCCAGCAGCAGGCCTTTCTTCGGAATGCCGTTTTTATCCAGCTCGCCGTACACTTTCGGGAAGTTGCCGTCGTTGGCGGCGCGGACCCCGGCCTGGCCGACCAGCATCATCCACGAACCGAGTGAGGTCAGGCAGGCGAAGGCGGTGAAGGCGGAAACCATCGGTGCGGCCCAGTTGCCCATAATCGCCGAGGCGCTGATGGCGAACGGCGCGCCGCTGGCGGCCATTTCAGACGCCGGGAACATACCGCTGATCACCTGGGTGGCGGCGATGTAGATAATGCCCGCCAGGCCGGTGCCGAGCATGGTCGCCAGCGGCACGGTGCGTTTCGGGTTTTTCACCATGCCGGTGCTGACCGCCGCGGATTCCACGCCGATAAACGCCCACAGGCACAGCAGGATACTTTTGATGACCGCATGGCTGTCGGTGGTGCCGGAGGTATTCCAGTTAGCCTGATAGGTGGCGACGTCAAACCAGTGCCAGCCGATGGTGGCGGTCACGATCACCGGGATCAGCACCAGCACCAGGCCGAGGGTGGTCAAACGGCTGACCCAGGTCCCGCCCAGCATGTTCACGAAGGTGAAGACCCAGACGATGGCAATACAGGCGATGCCGGCAGGGACCGGGTTGTTCAGCGCCGGGAAGAAGGTAGAGAGATAAGAAACGGCGGTAATGCCGATGGCCAGGTTACCGATCCAGTTGGCATGGTAATAAAGCACGCCGGTCTGGAAACCGAAGGCCGGGGAAATTTCGCCGGCGTAGGCGATAGGGCCGCCCTGCTGCGGGTTTTTGGTGGCGAGGCGGGCATACACATAGGCCAGCGACATCGCCCCGATAATCGAGATCACCCATCCCCAAATGGCGATGGATCCGAGACTCGCCAGGTTGGCGGGCAATAAGGCAATCCCGCTCCCCATCATATTACCGGCGACGACGCCGGTGCAGGCAATAAGCCCTATTTTCTTGGGTGAAGCCATGGTCAGTTTCTCCTGATTTACGTTTCTTATAAGCCGCACCCATAAATAAAAAATTTTAATGAGCCGGCTTGATAGTCAGGATGCTAACCATCGGCGGGAATAAAGTCCTAAAGATAAAGTGAGATTACGCTCATGATCATACAAATGATAACCTGAGGTTTTTTATTAACACATCAAGATAAAAAGGTTAGCTAAAGAAAAGATAAACATCGTTAAAAAACAAATATATGCACACGTTAATTACGCATAACAAACGGAAAAAAAAGAACAATACCACGCAGCAAAATAACACAATCGCGCAACATGCTTTCACCAATAAATAACGCCGCCATGATTGCCGGAGAATCATGGCGGCGTGATATCGGTTACTTATTGGCGCTGGTAGTTATTTAAATAAGGCACTACGTTGGTCAATGACGTCTGGAATACGCCATTGGTGATCCAATGCAATGTATCTTCGCCGGGGCGAAGATTGAATGCGGTAATATAAGAATCCGCCGCCAAATGATTCTGCCCCTGCATTTCATATACCTTGCCCAGCAGCACATAATTCAGCCACGACATTTGCAATTCAATCCCCAGATCGATCGCCCGGTGCGCTTCGTCAATGCGCCCCTGCGCCAACGCATCTACCGCCAGAACTTGTTGCATGATCGGCGTGTTCTTCAATTCGGGGATCGTCGCCAGATGGCTGATATCGGCGCGCAATTGTGCCAGGGCCTGGCTGTCGAACGGTTGATAAGAATTGCGCAGCAGATCCACCAGCGCTTTTTCCGCCAGCAGATAGTGGAAGTTCGGCGCGCTTTTAATCAGCTCGCTCAGCTGAGCGCTGGCGCGGGTCAATGAATCGGCGTCGCCGTGGATCAGCAACTGATGCGCCTGGTAGAAACGCTGCAGCAACGGCCCGTTGTCAGGCAGCAGCTGAGCCAGACGCTGCTCCAGCTGCGGCGGCCAGGGCTGCTTTAGCGCCGTGGACAGGCTGGAGAGAAAGTCGGTCTGGATCTTCAGCTGGTTATCGGCGGTGATGAAGTAACGCTTGTCCAGCATGACTGAGCTGTCGGCGTTATCCACCAGCCGCACGGACAGGAAGCACTGTTGGGCGCGGTAGTGGCGCTGATTGACGAACTCGATATACAGCGACTTGCCCGAGTTACTGGGGCCGGAATAATTGTAATTGGTCTGATCATGCACCAGGAAGGTCGAGTAGGTGTTCAGCGAATCGGTGACCAGCTCACTGACGCCCACCACATAAGAGAGCTGCGGCATCCAGTTACTGCAGCTCTCGCCGCCTTGAATGCGGATATCGATATCGCGCGGGTTGAGCAACACCGGCATGGTCGATACCGGCACACGCTGCGACAGCGTGGCGATGCCGACAAACGCCACGCAGACGCTCAGGGCGCTGAGAAACGCCAGCCACACCCAGAAAGTCGAGCGGCGATAAAAGCGCGGCTTCTTTTCGCCAGGCGCGGCAGGCGGTGCGCTGGTTCGGCGCGGCGGCACATACGGCGTCTCCTCTTCCTCGCTGCCGTCTTCCGGTTCATGCATGATCACCGCAATCTGCGGCGCCGTTGCGGGAGCGGGTTGCGTCTCCCCCTCTTCACACCAGATCACCGATGCCGCCAGCTTATACCCGCGCTTGGGCACGGTGATAATGTATTCCGGGCTGTCGCCGTCGCCGTCCTTCAGGTACTTGCGCAGTTCTGAAATGCATTGGGTCACCACGTGGTTGGTAACGATATTGCGTTTCCAGACGTTGTCGATCAGCTCGTCGCGGCTCAGCACCACATCGGGATGCCGGGCGAAATAGCACAGCATGTCGATCAGGCGCGGTTCCAGCGTTTTTTGGCGTCCGTCGCGGTTGATGGTGTTGTCGGCAGGGGTAACCAGCCACTCCCCGACGCGAAAAGCAGGCTCTTGCATGGCGGAAATAACTCTGTAGGCATGTAGGGCAAGGGCGCGATCATAGCATAACCGCCCCCGGCTGTGGCCGCCGGAGGGTGATTAAGCATTTATCTCTCATATAATTCTAACGGTAAACCATCAGGATCGCTGAAAAAGGTAAAGCGGGATTGGGTATAAGGATCGATGCGTACCGGTTCGCAGTTGACGCCGGCCGCTTGTAAATGGGCGATGGCCTGCTCGATATCGTCAACGCTGAACGCCAGATGGCGCAGGCCGCAGGCCTCCGGGCGGCTGACGCGGGCCGGCGGCGAGGGGAAAGAAAACAGCTCAAGGGTGTATTGCCCGTTGAGCGCCAGATCCGCTTTCCAGGAATCGCGCTCCTCGCGGTAAATTTCACTCAGCAGGGTAAATCCGAGAATGTCGCAGTAAAAACGCTTGCTGGCGGCGTAGTCCGCGCCAATGATCGCGATATGGTGTACCTGACGTAACGCCAGCATAGAAACCCTCTCCTGTTCGGTCTGATGAGGCAAGGTATCCGGCGGCGGCGATGCCGTCAATGAGAACGCCCGGCATATCTTCCAAACCGCCGGGCGTGTTATGCATTACGGCTGCGGGGCCTTCAACACCTTCACCAGATAGCGCCCGTCTTCCGTCAGTTTGGCGCCGTGGATGTCGGTTTCGAAACCGGGATAGCGTTCGCCGATCGAGCACAGCATCAGCAGAAAATCGAGTACCGCCCGGCTCTCTTCGGTGATCATTTCCCCCGGCATCACCAGCGGCACGCCCGGCGGATACGGCAGGATCATATTGGCCGCCACCTTGCCCACCAGCTGATCCAGCTCGCAGGTTTCCACGTTGCCGCGCACCTGCTCCTGGAACATCTGGTGCGGCGTCAGCTTCATTTCCGGCAGCACGTCAAACGCCCGCTGCATCAGCCGCGGCAGATCGTGTTGGCAGATCAGACGATGAATGCCGGCGGCCAGATCCTGAATGCGCATATGGCGATAGAAATCCGGATCCTCGGCGTACAAATCCGGCAGCATGTTCTTCACCCGCAGGTTGAGATCGTAGGCGCGCTTGAAATCGGTCAGGCCGCGCAGCAGGCTCATCGCCTTGGTTTTGTCGATGCCGATGCTGAACAGGAACAGCAGGTTGTACGGCCCGGTCTTCTCCACCACGATGCCGCGCTCGTCGAGGTACTTCGCCACCAGCGCCGCCGGGATCCCCTCCTCTTCCAGCGTGCCCAGCTCGTTCATGCCCGGCGTCAGGATCGTCACCTTGATCGGATCGAGGTACATGTGATCGCGATCGGTCTGGCCGAAACCGTGCCAGTTGTCGTCCGGATCCAATGGCCAGCACTGCGCCTCATCGATCTCTTCCGGCTGCCAAATGTCGAAGAACCAACTGTCGCTCTCCTCGCGCAGCCGCTGCACTTCACGGCGAAAATGCAGCGCACGCTCCACCGAACGGTTGATTAAGCGGCGCCCCGGGTTGCCGCGCAGCATGGCGGCGGCGGTCTCCATCGACGCCACGATGCCGTAGTGCGGCGAGGTGGTGGTGTGCATCATGTAAGCTTCGTTGAAGGTGCTCTCGTCGTAATCGCCCTTGATATGAATCATCGAAGCCTGCGAGAAGGCCGCCAGCAGCTTATGCGTCGACTGGGTTTCGTAGAAAACCTTACCGGGCACCCGCTCGCCGCTCATGCCGCTCTTGCCGTCGTAAATCGGATGGAAGTTGGTGTAAGGCACCCAGGCGGAATCGAAATGGATCGACTTCACGTCCAGGGTGTTCTTGATAAAGTCGGTGTTGTACAGCAGGCCGTCGTAGGTGGAATTGGTGATCACCGCGTGCACCGGCCAGGTGGCGTTCGGGATCTCCTGCACCCGGGCAGCGATGCTGGCGCGGGTAAACTCGCGCTGCGGAATGCCGCCGAGGATGCCGTAGGCGTTGCGCAGCGGGCGCAGATAGATCGGCACAATATCGCTCATCATCAGCAGATGGCACAGCGATTTGTGGCAGTTGCGGTCGATCAGCACCGTGCTGCCGGCCGGCGCCGAATACATGCCGACGATCTTGTTGGCGGTGGAGGTACCGTTGGTGACCAGATAGCTCTGCTCGGCGTTGAAGGTGCGCGCGATATACTCTTCGGCCTCCAGGTGCGGCCCAGTGTGATCCAGCAGCGACCCAAGCTCGGTGACCGAAATCGAGATGTCGGCCTTCAGGGTATTGGCGCCGAAGAAGTCATAGAACAGGCAGCCCACCGGGCTTTTCTGGAACGCGGTGCCGGCCATGTGGCCCGGCGTGCAGAAGGTGTACTTCCCTTCACGCACATAGTTGAACAGCGCCTTGGTCAGCGGCGGCGTAATGGTGTCGATATATTCTGCGGTGTACTGCTGGATGCGCTGCGCAATATCGTCCGCCGCGTTCAGGCCATACTCGAAGAAATAGAGCACCATGCGCATTTCATGCAGGCTGACGTCAAAGGTCGAGTGGGTATTGATAAAGGCATACAACGGCAGGTATTCGTTCAGCTCGTTGATCTCGCTGCACAGCTCCAGGCTGTAGTCGTCCCAGTCGAAGATCACCCCGCAGATGCGGGCATTGGCTTCGACCAGCTTCAGCAGGTCACCGCTGTTTTTGGGGTACACCAGCTGGAATCCCATGGCGGCCAGCGCAGCATGGAGCTCGCGGATCGGCTCATCTTTGTAGTAGACGCCCGTCGGGCCCATGATGGCGATGATATTCATCGGCAGCTCCTGTCAGTTAACGGCCAAGTCTCTATAACACCACGAAAATCCGGCGGTGTGTAGCCAAAAAAAAACCGCCCTGAGGCGGTTTCTTGCAGCGAAACACAGAACTCAGCAGTAGCCGTAGTTCATCAGACGCTGGTAGCGACGGTTGAGCAACTCTTCGTCGTTCAGACCGTCCAGATCTTTCAGATCGGCCAGCAGCTGCGCTTTCAGCGCGGCGGCCATCGCCGGCACGTCGCGGTGCGCGGAACCCAGCGGCTCCGGGATCACCGAGTCGATCAGCTTCAGCTCTTTCAGGCGCGGCGCGGTAATGCCCATCGCTTCTGCAGCCAGCGGCGCCTTGTCGGCGCTCTTCCACAGGATGGAAGCACAGCCTTCCGGCGAAATCACCGAGTAGGTGCTGTATTGCAGCATGTTCACCTTATCGCCCACGCCGATCGCCAGCGCGCCGCCGGAGCCGCCTTCGCCGATGACGGTGCAGATGACCGGTACGTTCAGACGCGACATCTCACGCAGGTTGCGCGCGATGGCTTCGGACTGGCCGCGTTCTTCCGCGCCCACGCCCGGATAAGCGCCCGGGGTATCGATAAAGGTGATGATCGGCATCTTGAAGCGCGCGGCCATTTCCATCAGGCGCAGCGCCTTGCGGTAGCCTTCCGGCGCCGGCATGCCGAAGTTGCGGCGGATTTTCTCTTTGGTCTCACGGCCTTTCTGGTGCCCGATGATCATCACCGGGCGGCCATCCAGGCGCGCAATACCGCCGACGATCGCTTTGTCGTCGGCGTAAGCGCGATCGCCCGCCAACTCTTCGAAGTCGGTAAAGATGTGTTTGATATAATCCAGGGTATAAGGACGGCGCGGGTGGCGTGCCAATTGGGCAATCTGCCAGGCCCCAAGATCGGCAAAAATCTTGCGCGTCAGCTCAACGCTCTTTTCACGCAGGCGCTGAACCTCTTCGTCCAGATTAATATCTAATTTTTCGTCTTGACGGCTGACTGCAGTCAGCGAGTCAATTTTCGCTTCCAGCTCTGCAATCGGCTGTTCAAAATCAAGAAAATTCAGACTCATAGCATTCCTATTTTAGTCAAATTCCAAGTCCACCTGCTCATTGCCTACCAACGTCCGCAAGTCTATCAACAAGCGGTCGGTGGGCGTCACGCGCCAGGTTGCGCCAAAACGCAGCTTGGCTCGCGCATCTTCCCGTTGATAGTAGAGATGCACTGGAATCGTCCCCGATCGATGGGGTTCCAACGACTGACGGAGACGGTTCAAAAGCTGGTCATCAATTTGCCTGTCAGTCAGCGAGATAGCAAGCCCGCGAGCGTATTTTTCCCGGGCTTCACTGATGTCCATTACCTCACGGGCCATCATTTTAAGCCCGCCGCTAAAGTCATCAAAGCTGACCTGTCCACTGGCGATAAGGATACGGTCTTTTTCCAACAAATGCTGGTATTTTTCTAACGCTTCGGTGAATAGCATCACTTCCAGACGGCCCGAACGGTCATCCAATGTACAGATGCCGATGCGGTTGCCGCGCTTGGTTACCATCACCCGCGCGGCGACCACCAGCCCGACGGCGGTGGTCATTTTGCCCCGATCCGTCGGGTGCATGTCTTTCAAACGCTGGCCACCGGCGTAACGTTCGATCTCCTTCAGGTACTGAGTGATCGGGTGGCCGGTCAGGTACAACCCCAGCGTCTCCCGCTCACCGTCCAGCACCACCTGCTCCGGCCAGGGCGCGATATTGGCGTAGGATTGCTCCACCTGCTCCGGCGCTTCCGCCAGCACGCCAAACATATCCACCTGGCCGATCGCTTCGGCTTTCGCATGCTGATCCGCCGCTTTCAACGCGTCGCCGAGCGAATTCATCAGCGCGGCGCGGTGCGGCCCAAGGCGATCGAACGCCCCGGACATGATCAGTTTTTCCAAAATGCGGCGGTTCAGTTTCTTGATGTCGGAGCGCGCGCACAGGTCGAACAGGTCTTTGAAGTAGCCCTGCTCGCCGCTGTTGCGCGCCTCGATAATGGCTTCGATCGGCCCTTCCCCCACCCCCTTGATGGCGCCGATGCCGTAAACGATCTCGCCGTCGTCGTTGACGTGGAAGTGATACAGGCCGCTGTTGATGTCCGGCGGCAGGATCTTCAGCCCCATGCGCCAACATTCGTCCACCAGCCCCACCACTTTGTCGGTGTTGTCCATATCGGCGGTCATCACCGCCGCCATAAACTCGGCCGGGTAGTGCGCCTTCAGCCACAGCGTCTGATACGACACCAGCGCATAGGCGGCGGAGTGCGATTTGTTGAAGCCGTAACCGGCGAATTTCTCCACCAGGTCGAAGATTTTTACCGACAGTTCGCCGTCGATGCCGCGTGATTTGGCGCCGTCTTCAAAGCCGCCGCGCTGCTTGGCCATCTCGACCGGGTTCTTTTTACCCATTGCACGGCGCAGCATGTCCGCGCCGCCCAGGGTATAGCCCGCCAACACCTGGGCAATCTGCATCACCTGTTCCTGATACAGGATGATGCCGTAGGTCGGTTCCAGCACCGGCTTGAGCGACTCGTGCTGCCACTGGATATCCGGGTAGGAGATCTCTTCGCGGCCGTGCTTGCGGTCGATGAAGTTATCCACCATGCCCGACTGCAGCGGCCCCGGGCGGAACAGCGCCACCAGTGCGATCATGTCTTCGAAACAGTCGGGCTTCAGACGTTTGATCAGGTCTTTCATGCCGCGCGATTCAAGCTGGAACACCGCCGTGGTTTCCGAGCGTTGCAGCATGTCGAAGCTTTTCTTGTCGTCGAGCGGAATGGCGGCGATATCGATCGGCTCCAGCCCGGTCTTGGCGCGCCGGGCGTTGATCATCTCCAGCGCCCAGTCGATGATGGTCAGGGTACGCAGACCGAGGAAGTCAAACTTCACCAGCCCGGCGTATTCCACGTCGTTCTTGTCGAACTGGGTCACCGGGTGGTGCCCTTCGGCATCGCAGTACAGCGGCGCGAAGTCGGTGATTTTGGTCGGCGCGATCACCACGCCCCCGGCGTGTTTACCGGCGTTGCGCGTCACCCCTTCCAGCTTGCGCGCCATGTCGATCAGCGCCTTGACCTCTTCGTCGGCCTCGTAAATTTCCGGCAGCTGCGGTTCGGCGGCAAAGGCTTTTTCCAGCGTCATGCCTGGATCCGGCGGCACCAGCTTGGAGATACGATCGACGAAGCCGTACGGGTGCCCCAGCACGCGGCCCACGTCGCGGATAACCGCTTTCGCCGCCATGGTGCCAAAGGTGATGATCTGCGATACCGCTTCGCGGCCGTACATCTCCGCCACGTGCTCGATCACCTGGTCGCGCTTCTCCATGCAGAAGTCGACGTCGAAGTCGGGCATCGAGACACGTTCCGGGTTCAGGAAGCGTTCGAACAGCAGGTCGAACTCCAGTGGATCGAGGTCGGTGATTTTCAACGCATAGGCCACCAAGGAACCGGCGCCGGAGCCGCGCCCCGGCCCCACCGGTACGTTGTTGTCCTTCGACCACTGGATAAACTCCATCACGATCAGGAAGTAGCCGGGGAACCCCATCTGGTTGATCACCTTCAGCTCGACGTCCAGACGCTCGTCGTATTCCGGGCGGCGCTGCGCGCGCACGTCAGGATCGGGGAACAGGAACTCGAGACGCTCTTCCAGCCCTTCTTTCGATTTGAGTACCAGGAAGTCCTCGGTGCTCATGTCGCCGGTCGGGAACTGCGGCAGGAAGTATTCGCCGAGGCGAATGGTGACGTTGCAGCGCTTGGCGATCTCGACGCTGTTCAGCAGCGCTTCCGGAATGTCGGCGAACAGCTCGCACATCTCGTCTTCGCTGCGCATGTATTGCTGCGGGCTGTAGTTACGCGGCCGCTTGGGATCGTCCAGCGTAAAGCCGTCGTGGATGGCGACGCGAATCTCATGGGCGTCGAAATCGTCTTCCACCAGGAAGCGCACGTCGTTGGTGGCCACCACCGGCAAACCGCGTTCGGTGGCCAGCGCCACCGCCGTATGCAGGTAGTTCTCTTCGTCCGGGCGGCCGGTGCGGATCAGTTCCAGGTAGTAACAGTCCGGGAAGTGCTGCTGGTAAAAGTCCAGGCACTGATCCACCTGCGCCTGGTTGCCGCGCAGCAGAAACTTGCCGACGTCGCCCTGACGCGCGCCGGAGAGCAGAATCAGCCCTTCGCGATGTTCAATCAGCCAGTCGCGATCGATGGTCGGGCCGGCGGCGCCGTAGCCACGCTGATAGGCGCGGGAAATCAGCAGCGTCAGGTTCTGGTAGCCTTCGTTGTTGCTGGCCAGCACCGTCAGCTGAGCCAACTCGTCGCCCAGCTCTTCGCTTTGCACATGAAAATCCGCGCCGATGATCGGTTTGATCCCGGCGCCGTGCGCGCTGCCGTAAAACTTCACCAGCCCGCACAGGTTGGTGAAATCGGTGATTGCCAGAGCAGGCATGGCTAACGCGGCGGCTCTTTTCACCAGCGGCGCCGTCTTGGCCAATCCATCAATCATGGAGTAGTCACTGTGGACGCGCAGGTGAATAAAACGAGGTTCGGCCATCTCCAGATACCTGATTGAAGGGGTTCAGCAGGCTGAACCCGGGTTAATGCTATCGTCGAGCCTGGTCAACCAGGCCCGCAGGCTACAGCGCCAGCGCCCTTTTCACCGGCGCGAAGCTGCGGCGGTGGTGCTCGGTGGCGCCCAGCGCGGCCAGCCGCTCCAGGTGGAGGGCGGTCGGGTAGCCTTTATGCTGCGCGAAACCGTAGTCCGGGAACTCGCTGTCCAGCTCGGCCATTTCGCGATCGCGCGTGACCTTCGCCAGAATGGACGCCGCGCTGATCTCCGCCACGCGGCTATCGCCCTTCACCACCGCCTGCGAACGCATCGGCAAATTCGGGCAACGGTTACCGTCGATTAAAACCATGTCCGGCGCGATATGCAACCCGGCCACTGCGCGCTGCATCGCCAGCATGGTGGCGTGCAAAATGTTCAGTTGGTCGATTTCCGCCGGCTCGGCGCGCCCCAGGCTCCAGGAGAGCGCCTTGGCGACGATTTCGTCATACAGCGCCAGACGGCGCTTTTCACTGAGCTTTTTGGAGTCCGCCAGCCCGACGATCGGCTGCGCCGGATCGAGGATCACCGCGGCGGTGACCACCGCGCCAACCAACGGGCCGCGGCCCACTTCGTCCACACCGGCAATCAGTGTGGCAGCGGGATAGATAAAGGGTTCAATCATGCTTTCGCCAGTTCCAACACAGCCTGAGCGGCCTGTTCGTCCGCACCGCAACGGATGCTTTGATGCAAGGTAAGGAAAGTCTGTTTCAGCGCTTCGGTTTGCGGGCTCTCTTCGAGCAGCGGCATCACGGCGGCGGCCAGTTTGTCCGGCACGCAGTCATGCTGCAGCAGCTCGGTGACGATCTCGCGCCCCGCCAGCAGATTCGGCAGCGAAACGTAAGGCGTTTTCACCAGCTTCTGCGCCAGCCAGAAAGTGAACGGCTTCATGCGATAGCCCACCACCATCGGGCACTTGGCCAGCATGCACTCCAGCGCCGCCGTGCCGGACGCCAACAGCGCCGCGTCGCTGGCGATCATCGCCTCGCGCCCCTGGCCGTTCAGCAGGTGCACCGTCAGATCCGGCGCCACTTCCGCCTTGATGCGCTCAAACTGCTCGCGCCGTTTGGCGTTGACCAGCGGCACCACCACTTCCAGTTCAGGATAACGCGTGCGCAGCAGCTGCGCCGTTTTGAGGAAGTCGGCGCTCAGCATCTCGACTTCGGCGCCGCGGCTGCCCGGCAGCAAAGCCAGACAGCGCGCCTGCGGAGCGATGCCAAGCTGAGCGCGCGCCGCCAGCCGATCGGGCTGCAACGGCATGGCGTCCGCCATGGTGTGGCCGATAAACCGGCAAGGCACGTTGAAACGATCGTAAAACGCTTTTTCGAAAGGGAGAAAGGCCAGCACCAGATCGGTGGCTTTGCCAATTTTGAAAACGCGCTTTTGCCGCCAGGCCCACACGGAAGGGCTGACGTAATGGATGGTGCGGATGCCGCGCTGCTTGAGGCGGCCTTCCAGCGTGATGTTGAAGTCCGGCGCGTCGATGCCGACAAACACGTCCGGCCGCAGCTCGCCGAAACGGCGGGTGAGATCCTTGCGGATCGTCAACAGGCGTGGCAAGCGCTCGAGCACTTCCACTACGCCCATGACCGCCAGCTCTTCCATTTCGTACCAGGCTTCGCACCCTTCGGCCTGCATCAGCGGGCCGGCGACGCCAACGAAACGCGCGTCGGGGATCTGCGCCTTGAGCGCGCGGATCAAACCGGCGCCGAGAATGTCACCGGAGGTTTCTCCGGCGACCAATCCGATAGTCAATGGACGATTCGACATAACTCAGCGAATGATGCCGCGGGTGGAACGGGTGAAGAAATCGAGGTACAGCTGCACCACCGGCTGTTCTTTGGCCAGGGCTTCGATTTCCGCTTTCGCTTCATCCAGCGTTTTCTCGCTGCGATACAGGATCTTGTAGGCGTTGCGGATCGCCTGCATTTCATCCTTGTCGAAACCGCGACGCTTCAGGCCGACCGCGTTGACGCCGAACGGCGTCGCGTGGTTACCCTGAGCGATGACGAATGGAGGCACGTCCTGAGCAACGCCGGAACAACCGCCTACCATCACATGCGCACCGATAATGCAGAACTGGTGGATCGCCGTCATGCCGCCGATGATGGCGTGATCGTCGATTTCCACGTGTCCGCCAAGCGTAGCATTGTTGGCCAGCACGCAGAAATTGCCGACGACGCAATCATGCCCGATATGCGTGTTGACCATCAGCAGGTTATCGCTGCCCACTTTGGTCACACCGGTACCCTGCGCGGTGCCGCGGTGAATGGTGACGCTTTCGCGAATGCGGTTGCGATCGCCCACTTCAACGCGCGTCGGTTCGCCCGCGTATTTCAGATCCTGGTTCACTTCACCGATAGAGGCGAACTGATAAATCTGGTTATCGCGGCCAATCTTGGTAATGCCGTTCACCACCACGTGGGATTTCAGCACCGTGCCGGCGCCGATTTCCACCTGGGAGCCGACGTAGCAGAATGGGCCGATATGCACGTTGGCGCCGATCACGGCGCCTTCTTCGACTATCGCGCTAGGATGGATAAAGGCGGTTTGGTCAATCACGGATTAAGCCTCCCGGCTGCGGGCACACATCATGGTTGCTTCGCAGACAATTTTACCGTCAACGGTCGCTACGCCTTTGAAGCGAGTCAGGCCGCGGCGAGTTTTCTCGAAGGTGACTTCCATGACCATCTGATCGCCTGGCACCACAGGGCGTTTGAAGCGAGCTTCGTCGATACCGGCAAAGTAATACAGTTCGCCCGGCTCCAGTTTGCCGACGCTCTTAAACGCCAGAATGCCGGTGGCCTGCGCCATGGCTTCCAGAATCAATACGCCTGGGAAAATCGGTTTGCCAGGGAAGTGGCCCTGGAAAAACGGTTCGTTCACCGATACGTTCTTCACCGCACGCAGATATTTGTGCTCTTCAAACTCGAGGACGCGGTCGACCAGCAAGAACGGGTAACGGTGAGGAAGCAGATCCAAAATTTCTGCAATATCCAGAGTATGAGTGTCAGTAGTCAAAATACTCTTCCTGTCTCTAAAAACTGATGGCATCAACAACACGGCCTGCGCTGACCCCAAAAGGAGATCATCATGCAGGCCGCAAATTAACATCTCTTTGCGCTTTTGGTCTCACGACCAACGCGTTTCGTTTTGTCCCCGCCAAGGAGGGCGGGCGGCAATGATTAGTCTTTTCCGACTTTACGTTCGACAGCTTTCAAGCGCTTGCTGATCTCATCGATATTCATCACCAACGCAGCGGTTTTACGCCAAACCTTGTTAGGCTGCAACGGAATGCCCGAAGAGTATACCCCAGGTTCGGTGATTGGTCGCATAACCATTCCCATTCCGGTAACAACAACCTTGTCGGCAATTTCCATGTGACCGTTGATCACGCTGGCGCCGCCGATCTGGCAGTAGCGGCCGATTTTCAGGCTGCCGGCCATGATCACACCGCCGGCGACGGCGGTATTGTCGCCAATCACGACGTTATGTGCAATCTGGCATTGGTTGTCGATGATAACACCATTCCCGATTTGGGTGTTATCCAAAGCGCCGCGGTCAATGGTGGTGCAAGCGCCGATTTCGACGCGATCGCCGATAATCACCGTGCCCAACTGAGGAATCTTGATCCACTCGCCGCGCTCGTTCGCATAGCCGAAACCGTCCGCGCCGATCACGGTGCCGGACTGGATCAGGCAGCGCTGGCCGATTTCGACCGCATGATAAATCGTGACGTTCGCCCACAGACGCGTTCCCGCGCCGATACGGGCGTGTTTGCCGATGAAGCAGCCCGGGCCGATAACCACGTTATCGCCCAGCACTGCACCCGACTCGATCACTGCGTTCGCCCCAATGGCGACGTTGTGCCCCAGCTGCGCTTCAGGCGAGATCACCGCGCTTGGCGCGATATCCTGCGCCGGCGCCGGCGTGGTGTCCATCAGCTGCGCCATGCGCGCGTAGGTCAGGTAAGGGTTCTTAACCACCAGCGCCGCAGTACGGCAGTGTGGTAAATCCGCTTCGGTAAGCACCACGGCGCTTGCCTGGCAGGAAGACAGCTGCTCTTGATAGCGGCTGTTTGACAAAAACGTGATTTGGCCAGGCTGTGCCGAATGCATAGAAGCAATGCCGGTGATGACGAGATCGCCATCACCGTGCAATTGTGCATCCAACTGCTGCGCTAAATCAGCCAGTCGAATTGAAAGCATGTGTTATTTAACCTGTTT
Source organism: Serratia nevei (assembly GCF_024160145.1). Taxonomy (GTDB): domain Bacteria; phylum Pseudomonadota; class Gammaproteobacteria; order Enterobacterales; family Enterobacteriaceae; genus Serratia; species Serratia nevei_A. Next base: position 56,911 of record NZ_JAMYWQ010000023.1, on the reverse strand, counting down.
CAGCACGTCAGCAGTGATATCTTTGGAAGAGTCTGCATAGGCAACGGCGTTGGCGTCGATCACCACGTCATAGCCGCCTTTGCTGGCGACAGATTTCACCGCGTCCTGAATGCGGCTCAGGATCTTGTTACGCTCTTCCATCTGGCGACGACGGTTGTCCTGCTCGAAAGCCTGCGCTTTCTGAGAGAACTGCTCGCGCTGCGCCATCACGTCTTTTTCCAATTTGCTGCGATCGCTGGCTTTCATGGTAGCGCCGTCACGCTGCAGACGTTGCATTTTGGTCTGCAGGCTACGTTCCATGTTCTGGAGTTCGCTTGCACGGCCTTTAAACTCGTTTTCCAGCTGTTTGGCGACCGCTTCGCGGGCCGGCAGCTGTTGGAAAATGCTGGAGACGTTAACGACAGCGATCTTATCTGCTGCCTGAACGCCAGCTGAAGCAGCCATTGCTAAACCGAGGCCTGCGGCACACAACCACTTTTTCACTATAAACTCCTTACCATCACCCATTTGTGTCATATGACACTGAAGTACACAATTTGCCAGACTTACCCCACCCAACAATGAGACTCATCTCTCTGCCGGCGGGCGCCTGGCCATTGCGATTCTTAATAACTGTTATGCCCAGAGGCGAGACCCGTTACCAGGTCTTACCGATGTTAAACTGGAACTGTTCGGACTTGTCGCCTTCGTATTTCTTGATCGGGTTGGCGTAAGAGAACACCAACGGCCCCAGCGGCGACATCCACTGCAGCGCAATACCGGCGGAGGAGCGAATATTGCCCGCTTTGCTGTAGTCCGGTACGCCGTACATCAGCGTCTCGTCGGTATTCTTCCACTTGGTATCCCACACGGTGCCCGCATCGATGAACAGCGACGTCCGCACCGAGTTGGCGTATTTTTCGCTGATGAACGGCGTCGGGGTGATCAGCTCCAGGCTGGCCACCGCCATGGCGTTGCCGCCCACGGCGTCATCCGAGTTACAGATGTTTTGGCGCGTAGTCGTGCTGCCGGCGTTGAACTGGCACTGGTACGAGTTGGAATTGTAGTACACCGCCTTCGGACCGATGGTGTTGGACTGGAAGCCGCGCACGGTGCTCGAACCACCGGCGTAGAAGTTCTCATAGAACGGCATTTCCTTGCCGCCCAGCCCATCCGCGTAGCCCAGACGGCCGCGGCCCAACAGCACCCAGGTGCGGTCGTCGTTGATCGGCACATACTGCACGCTGTCCAGCGTCAGTTTGTAGTACTCGTTGTCCGAGCCCGGAATGGTGACCTTGCCGTTCAACGTGGTGCGGTTACCCGAGGTAGGGAAGTAGCCGCGGTCCAGGTTGTTGTAAGTCCAGCCCAGGTTCAGGGTAAAGTCGTCCGTCGAGTAGCTGGCACGGTCGGTTTTGTTCGGATCCTGGCCCATCGAGTCGAGATAACGCCACATGGCGATCTGCGGCTGCATGTTAGACAGGCCGTTGTGGACGTAGCCCAGGCCGGTGCGCAACGAGTTGTTTTCGTTGATCGGGAAGCCCAGCGTGCCGTCGACGCCGTAACTCTTGTTGGTGTAGTCCGACAGATCCGCGTTATCCGCTTTAAAGTCGTTGTAGAACACGCGGCCGCCCAGGCTCACACCGTCAACGGTGAAGTACGGGTTGGTGACCGAGAATTCGGTATAGGTCTGGTAGTCGTTCTTGGTGCCGCTGATGCCGACCGAGTAGCCGGTACCCAACCAGTTGTCCTGCTGCACGCCGGCCTGGAAGCTGACGCCGCTCTCGGTGCCGTAGCCGACGCCGAAGTTAAAGGTACCGGTGTTACGTTCTTTCACCTTGTAGGTCACGTCGACCTGATCGGCGGTGCCCGGCACGCGCTGGGTTTCCACGTCAACCGTTTCGAAGTAGCCCAGGCGGTTTAAGCGCTCTTTACCCTGCTCGACCTGCTCGTTGCCAAGCCAGGCCCCTTCCATCTGGCGCATTTCGCGACGCAGTACGGAATCCTTGCTGGTGTCGTTGCCTTCGAACTTGATGCGGCGCACGTAGAAGCGGTTGCCCGCGTCAACGTTGACGTGCAGCTTGACGGTTTTATCCGCGTCGTTGATCTCCGGCTGAGTGCCGACGCGCGGGTAGGCGTAACCATAACGGCCCAACATCGTTTTGATGTTGTCTTCCATTTTGGTTACCTTGCTGCCGTTGTACAGCTCGCCCGGCTCGATTTTGGTGATCTGGGCAACTTCCGCCGAGTGGCCGGCCAGGTTGCCGTTCACGACGACATCAGAAAGCTTGTACTGTTCGCCTTCGGTGATGTTGATGGTGATGTAGATGCCTTTTTTATCCGGCGTCAGGCTCACCTGGGTAGAGTCGATGTTGAAACGGGCATAGCCGCGATCCAGATAGAAGCTGCGCAGGGTTTCAAGATCGCCCGCCAGTTTTTGCTTCTGGTATTTGCGATCGCCGACCAGGTTCCACCACGGCACTTCATCACGCAGCTGGAAGCGCGAGATCAGCTCGTCGTTGGTGAAGGCATGGTTGCCGACGATGTTGATTTGTTGAATCTTGGCAGAGACCCCTTCCGTGAACACCAGCTTCAGGTCGACACGGTTGCGCGGCAACGGCGTGACCACGGCTTTCACCGAGGCGCTGTATTTACCGACGCTGTAGTAGAAGTCTTCCAGCCCTTTTTCAATGCTGGAGATCGTGGTGCGGTCGAGCGCCTCGCCCACCCGGACGCCGGAGGCTTCCAGGTTCTGCTTGAGCATGTCATCCTTCACCGACTTGTTGCCGGAGAAGGTGATGCTGGCGATGGTAGGACGTTCCTTCACCTGCACGATCAGCGTATTCCCATCGCGCAGTACGCGCACGTCCTCGAAGTTGCCGGTGGCAAACAAGGCTCGGATGGTATTACTGATGTCATCGTCAGTGACGGTATCGCCGACGCGAACCGGCATGTTGAGTAACGCCGCACCGACGGCGACTCGCTGCAGGCCTTCGAAATGAATGTCTTTCACTACGAACCCGTCTGCACCGTATACGGTGGCGCTGCCAAACAGCAGCGACGCTATGAGCAACTTTTTCATCGCCATCGTTGTTATGCGTTCTTCCTAACCTATCCCCGCCCCTAGAGACGGGAAAAATCATTGAAAAGTGCAAGACCCATCAACAACACCAGCACGATCGAACCTATGCGGTAGCTGTAGTCCTGTACTCGCTCGGAAACCGGCCCCCCCTTCAGCTTTTCTATCGCCAGGAAGAGGAGATGCCCACCATCTAACACCGGTAATGGGAACAGGTTGATGATCCCCAGGTTGACGCTAATCAACGCCAGGAACATCAGATAATACACGAACCCGACTCCGGCTGACGCCCCTGCTCCCTGTGCAATCGAGATCGGGCCACTCAGGTTGTTCAGCTTTACATCACCGGTTATTAATTTGCCCAGCATGTTAACCGTCAGCCGCATCAGCTGCCAGGTCTTGTCGCCGGCCTGATACAGCGCCGGGAACGGTCCATACTGGCGAATCGTCTTATACTCGTCCGGCAGCGGCAGCACTTTTGGAACGATGCCTGCAAACCCCACCGATTTGTCTTTTCCCACCGGCTTTGTATCCGGTATCAGCGCCAAAGACAAGGGGGCGCCGTTTCTTTCAATCTCTAAAGCCAGCGGTTGCCCCGGGCCATCGTGGATACGCTTCACCAGCGTCTGCCAACGCCCCAGCGGCTGACCATCGACTTTAACGATCCTGTCCCCCGCTTGTAAACCCGCCTTTTGCGCTGCCGAGTTCGGCTGCACCTCCGCCAACACGGATTCTATCTGCGGGCCGCGCGGCATAATGCCCAGCGCGACCACGGGATCCTGCTTGTCCGGCTCAAAGCTCCACTGGCGCAAATCCAGGGTTTTGGTCACCACCTGCGAAGAGCCGAACGGCGCGACGCCGACTTCGGTTTGCGCATCGCCAATCTTCGCCACCAGCGCCAGACGAACTGACTCCCAATCAGGCGTTTCGATGCCGTCAACCGACTTTAGTTCCATGCCAGACGAAATTTCGGCCCGGGCGGCGATCGATTGCGGCGCGATTTCGCCGATCACCGGACGGAAACTCGGCACGCCGATGATAAACACCAGCCAGTAGGCCAGGATGGCAAACAGGAAGTTGGCGATGGGACCGGCGCTGATGATGGCCGCGCGCTGCCAGACGGTTTTGTTGTTGAAGGCCTGGTGGCGCATTTCCGGTGCCACCGACTCCACGCGCTCGTCCAGCATCTTCACGTAGCCACCGAGCGGAATCAAGGCGATGACGTACTCGGTGCCCTGGCGATCGGTGCGGCGCCACAGCGCCCGGCCGAAACCGATGGAGAAGCGTTCAACGCGTACGCCGCAACGACGGGCAACCCAAAAGTGTCCGAATTCGTGCACGGTAATCAAGATACCGAGCGCAATCAGAAACGCCACCAGGTTCCAAAGCACGCTGACCATCATCCCTCACTTTCCGTCATCGACGGATTAAAACACCAACAGCATCAGGCAGGCGAACACCGGCACCGCCGCGGTCAAACTGTCGATACGATCCAGTATGCCGCCATGACCGGGAATCAAATGACCGCTGTCCTTGATGCCCGCTTCGCGTTTGAACATGCTTTCGGTCAGATCGCCCAGCACTGAAGCCAGCGCGGCGAGCACCGAACAGGCCAACAGGGTGGTCGGCACCACGTTCAGCGGCGCATAACGGCCGAACAGCCAGGAGATCAGCGCCGACGTCAACAACCCGCCGATCAACCCTTCCCAGGTTTTGCCCGGCGAAACCTTCGGCGCCAGCTTATGCTTGCCGAACAGCTTGCCGAACATGTAGGCGCCGGAATCTGCGCCCCACACCAGCAGCATCACGTACAGCAGCCACCAGGCACCGGTAAACGGGTTTTGCTCATAGCCGAACTGGCGCAGCGCCAACATGCCCCAGAAGAACGGCACGATGGTCAGCAGGCCGAACAGCAGGCGCAGCGGGCGCGAATTGCGCCAGATAGCGGCCGAACCGGGGTAGAACAGCACCAGCAGCAGCGCCGCCAGCCACCAGCCCAGCGACAGCCACAGCGAGCCGCTTATCTGCGGCACGGACTGATGGTAAGCGGGGACGCTGAGCATCATCAGCGCCAGCAGAAAACCGCACAGTATCGCCAACCAGATACGCTGCGAACGGGAGGTGAAGCCGGCCAACTGGCCCCACTCCCAGGCTGCTAACATGCACACGACGAGCGTTACCAGAGCAAAGGCCAGCGGCGGCAACAGGAACAGCGCCGCGATAACGATCGGGATTAAAATCAGAGCAGTTATGAGGCGATACTTCAGCAAAAGTTCTCCCTAGGACGCATCGGCGCCGATAGGTGTTGTTCCCCCGAAGCGGCGCTCACGTTGTGCAAATGCATTCAGCGCACCTTCAAAGACAAGTTCATCGAAATCAGGCCAGAGTACATCAGTAAAGTAAAGTTCAGCATAGGCGATTTGCCACAGCAGGAAGTTACTGATGCGATGCTCGCCACCGGTGCGGATAACCAGATCCACCGGCGCCAGGTCGCTCATGCAAACCCGATCGCTCAATAATTCTTCGCTGATCTGATCCGGGTGCAACTCCCCTACCCGTATCTGTTCGGCCAGCTCCCTTACTCCCTGAATGATATCCCAACGGCCGCCGTAGTTGGCAGCGATATTGAGCGTCAGGCCATCGTTATTTTCCGTCAGGGCTTCAGAGCGGCGGATCCGCTCCTGCAAACGCGAACTGAATCGGCTGATATCGCCGATCACCCGCAACCTGACGTTATGTTTATGCAGGCTTTTTACTTCACTATCCAGGGCGCGGACAAAAAGCTCCATCAGTGCGGAGACTTCCTGCACCGGACGGTTCCAGTTTTCGCTGCTGAAGGCATAAAGCGTGAGTGCATCTAAATGGTGGCTGGCGGCAAAACTGACCGCGCGGCGAACCGATTTCACCCCTGCTTTATGACCGAAGACACGTAACTTGCCCTGACGTTTGGCCCAGCGTCCGTTACCGTCCATGATAATGGCGACATGGCGCGGCCCCGGGAAAGATGGATTAGCCTCTTGTTGGTTTGCGGACGACATAACTCGTACTTATTTCCTCAATAGAAATATAACTGCCTTTCCGGAACATCAGGCCCTTACGCGCAAAAAAAGCCGTGTGCCCGACACGGCTTTCAGCCTGCCCGCGCGATGCCCGGCACAGCCAGGTCTCGCCATTGGCGCACGAAGCGCCAATCGGGCCATAATTCAACGGTATAACCGCTGACAGGTGGCGCAGACTATACCACCTCAGCAGGGCATGAACAAACGGCCCCGCTGCGGCACGCGCGAATTACGAGCAAAATCGGATAATCGCCGTGCTCAGCCGCACAGTGCACGAACCCCTGCCTCGGCGGCAGCCCGCGCCTGGCGGTCAATGTCTAAGACCGCTTCGATGCAGGTCGGTTCCTGTAGCGCGAGGCGCTCGAGGACCCGGCGGTTGACCGCAGCGATATCGGTAAAGCGAATCTGCTGCTGCAAAAATGCCGCCACGGCGACTTCGTTGGCCGCGTTCAGCGCGGTAGTCGCCGCCTGGCCGGCATCGAACGCTTCGATCGCCAAATACAGGCAAGGATAACGCTCGCGCTCCGGTTCGGCGAAGGTCAGTGAACCGATGCGGCAGAAGTCCAGCGCTGCCACGCCAGAGTTCACGCGCTGCGGATACGCCATCGCATGAGCGATCGGCGTGCGCATATCCGGCGTGCCCAGCTGCGCCAGCACGCTGCCGTCGGCATAGCGCACCATCGAGTGAATCACCGACTGCGGGTGCAGGATCACTTCCATTTGCTCGGCCGAGGCGTTAAACAGCCAGCGGGCCTCAATGTATTCCAGACCTTTGTTCATCATGGTGGCGGAATCCACCGAGATCTTGCGCCCCATCGACCAGTTCGGATGGGCACAGGCTTGATCCGGCGTCATCGCAGCAAACTGTTCCAACGGCGTGGTGCGGAACGGGCCGCCGGAACCGGTAAGCACGATGCGCGAAACACCATGACTGTCCAGTGAAGAGTATCCCAACTGACGTTGAATACTCTCAGGCAAACTCTGAAAAATCGCATTGTGCTCGCTGTCGAGCGGCAGCAGCTGCGCCTGGCTTTGCCGCACCGCGTCCATAAACAAACGGCCGCAGGTGACCAGCGACTCTTTGTTGGCCAGCAGCACCTGCTTGCCTGCGCGGATCGCCGCCAGCGTCGGCAGCAGCCCTGCCGCGCCGACGATCGCCGCCGTCACTTGATCGACGTCAGCCAACGCCGCCAGTTCGCAGGCCGCTTGTTCCCCGGCCAATACCTCGGTAGCGACGCCGTTTTCCGCCAGAATGGTGCGGAGTTCGCGCGCGGCGCTTTCCTCCGCCATTGCCGCAAAGGCGGGCCGGAATTCCAGGCATTGCTGCGCCATGACCGCGACGTTGCGGCCGGCCACCAGCGCTTTGATCGCAAAACGGTCGGGATTCGCCCTGACCACGGCCAGGGTGCTGGTCCCTACCGAGCCGGTCGAGCCAAGAATGGTCAGTTGCTTCATGAGTTCACTCTGAATAACTGTCTGATGAGATCGGAGGTGCTCCAGTGTGGAACCTTGGACACCGCTTGTCCATGATCTTTCAGTACGATGAAACGGGATCTGCGCCACAAAAAACAAAGCGCCGCCCAGGCGACGCTTTTTTTCTGCGCGATGCTGATTAGAAATCCATCAGCTCTTTTTCTTTCTCTGCCAGCGCGGCATCGACCAGTTTGATGTAAGCGTCGGTCATTTTCTGAATCTCGTCTTGTGAACGACGTTCTTCGTCTTCGCTGATCTCTTTGTCTTTCAGCAGCGCCTTGACCTTGTCGTTGGCGTCGCGGCGCACGTTACGGACCGCTACGCGGCCCTGCTCGGCTTCGCCGCGCACGATCTTGATCAGATCCTTACGGCGTTCTTCGGTCAGTGGAGGCAGCGGAACGCGAATGTCGGAACCGGCGGAAGACGGGTTGAGGCCCAGATCGGAGCTCATGATCGCTTTCTCAACGGCCTGGCTCAGGCTGCGGTCGAACACGTTGATTTTCAGCGTGCGGGAGTCTTCCACGGTCACGTTGGCCAGCTGGCGCAGCGGCGTAGCGGCACCGTAGTATTCCACCATGATGCCGTCCAGAATGCTTGGAGAAGCGCGGCCGGTGCGGATCTTGCTGATTTGGTTTTTGAATGCTTCTACGCTTTTTTCCATGCGTGAATCAGCATCTTTTCTGATTTCATTAGTCACGTTGCAAACCCTTGGAAGCTGGTTACTTGGCAGGCGATACTCAAGTATAGCCCGTAATCGTACTCGGAAAACGCGCGGCGCCCGGCGCCGCACGCTCCGCAAATGGGTGCGAACAGCCTTATTTGCTGATCAGCGTACCTTCGTTTTCACCCATCACCACGCGGCGCAGCGCGCCAGGCTTGTTCATGTTGAACACGCGGATCGGCAAGCCGTGATCGCGGGCCAGCGTAAACGCCGCCAGGTCCATCACTTTCAGCTCGCGCTCCAGCACGTCCTGATAGGTTAATTGTTCATACAGCGTCGCATCCGGGTTTTTCACCGGATCGGCGGAGTATACGCCATCCACTTTGGTGGCTTTCAGCACCACGTCCGCTTCGATCTCGATACCGCGCAGGCAAGCGGCGGAATCGGTGGTGAAGAACGGGTTGCCGGTACCGGCGGAGAAGATCACCACGCGGTTGTTGCGCAGCAGGCTGATCGCCTCTGCCCAGCTGTAATTGTCACACACGCCGTTCAGCGGGATCGCCGACATCAGGCGGGCGTTCACATAGGCACGGTGCAGTGCATCACGCATAGCCAGGCCGTTCATCACGGTAGCCAGCATTCCCATGTGGTCGCCCACTACGCGGTTCATGCCGGCCTGCGCCAGGCCCGCGCCGCGGAACAGGTTCCCGCCGCCAATAACTACACCGACCTGAATTCCCAATTCGACCAGCTCTTTCACTTCCTGAGCCATGCGATCCAAAACGCTGGCGTCGATACCAAAACCTTCTGCACCTTGCAGGGCTTCGCCACTCAGTTTAAGCAGAATACGCTGATATACGGGTTTTGCATTGGTTGCCATGGTGTTCTGTCCTAAGAAGCAGTATTAGTATTGGGGGTTTCAGCCGATGAAACGCGCCTGAGGTGAGGAGTATCACGCCGCAGGGCCTGCCACCGGTGTAATTCTGGCTGGATAGTATGGAACCGCCAGACGGCGGTTCCATCGACAGTCATTAAGACTGTTTGCTCATCGCGGCAACTTCAGCAGCGAAGTCGGTTTCGACTTTCTCGATGCCTTCGCCCACTTCGAAGCGAATGAAGTTGGTCACGTCAGCGTTGTGCTCTTTCAGCACCTGAGCAACGGATTTGCTCGGATCCATAACGAAAGGCTGACCGGTCAGAGAAACTTCGCCGGTGAATTTCTTCATGCGGCCTTCAACCATTTTCTCTGCGATTTCTTTCGGCTTGCCGGACTGCATGGCGATGTCCAGCTGAACCTGGTACTCTTTTTCTACCACTTCAGCAGACACGTCTTCTGGCTTCACGAACTCTGGCTTGCTTGCCGCAATGTGCATTGCGATTTGCTTGACCAGCTCTTCGTCAGCGCCTTTAGCCGCAACCAGAACGCCGATACGCGCGCCGTGCAGGTAGCTGCCCAGCACGTCGCCTTCCAGGGAAGCAACGCGACGAATGTTGATGTTTTCGCCGATTTTTGCCACCAGCGCTACGCGCTCTTCTTCGAACTGCGCTTTCAGCACGTCAACGTCAGTGATTTTGCCGGCCATAGCGGCATCCAGCACTTTGTCGGCGAATGCCTGGAAACCGGCGTCTTTCGCTACGAAGTCAGTCTGGCAGTTAACTTCCAGGATGATGCCGTAGTTGCCTTCGATCTTGGTTTTGATCACGCCGTCAGCAGCCACGTTACCTGCTTTTTTAGCGGCTTTGATCGCACCGGACTTACGCATGTTTTCGATTGCCAGCTCGATGTCGCCGTTGGATTCAACCAGCGCCTTCTTGCAATCCATCATGCCTGCGCCGGTACGCTCGCGCAGTTCTTTTACCAGGGCAGCGGTAATATCAGCCATTTATTTTTCCTCGGTTATCTCGCGTAGAGACAGTTCTCATTCAGATAAGCAAAGGGGGCCTTTACAGGCCCCCCTAACCAACATATGTCAATACCTGGTTAATAAGGGCTCAGTGACGAGCTTGCCTTATTATTCAGCTTCTACGAAGCCTTCTTCCGCCTGAACGGCCAGATCTTGAGAACGACCTTCACGCACAGCGGCAGCAACGGCAGTCAGGTACAGGTTTACTGCACGGATTGCGTCGTCGTTACCAGGGATGATGAAGTCAACGCCGTCTGGGTTGGAGTTGGTATCAACGATAGAGAATACCGGGATACCCAGGTTGTTGGCTTCTTTGATCGCGATGTGCTCGTGATCGGCATCGATAACGAACAGTGCGTCTGGCAGACCGCCCATATCTTTGATACCGCCCAGGGAGTTTTCCAGCTTGGCCAGTTCACGAGTGCGCATCAGCGCTTCTTTCTTGGTCAGCTTGTCCAGGGTGCCGTCTTGAGACTGGATTTCCAGATCTTTCAAACGCTTGATGGACTGACGAACGGTTTTCCAGTTAGTCAGCATGCCACCCAACCAGCGGTGGTTCACGAAGAACTGGTCACAGCTGTTGGCAGCGTCTTTTACCGCTTCGCTTGCTGCGCGCTTGGTACCCACGAACAGGATCTTGCCTTTACGGGAAGAGATCTTGGTCAGTTCAGCCAGAGCGGCGTTGAACATAGGTACGGTCTGCTCCAGGTTGATGATGTGAACCTTGTTACGAGCGCCGAAGATGAAAGGCTTCATTTTCGGGTTCCAGTAACGGGTCTGGTGACCGAAGTGAACACCAGCCTTGAGCATGTCGCGCATGGAAACAGTTGCCATGATTAAACCTCTATAGATTAATTGGGGTTATGCCTCCACGTATCCCATAACGCCGACCCTGGCGGCGACAAGTCACCTCAGGGCACCCCGGCGGATGTGCCGATACGTGTGTGTTATTTACACAAAATGAGTGCAGTTAAAGTATTTTCGGCCAATTTCCGCCAGGTCACAAGAACCAAGTCGCGGATCGCCGGCGCGCTTTATACCATAAACCCGCCGTAGACACCAACTTTTGTTGCCTGGCGCCGGACGTCGGGAAATGAAATTTGGCAGCCCCCGGCCGGGCTGATACCATAAGTCACTGCTTCTTATTGTCGACGATAACGACACCTGCGGACGAATTTCATGGCAATCTCAATTAAAACACCTGATGACATCCAAAAAATGCGCGTGGCCGGCCGCCTGGCCGCCGAAGTGCTGGAGATCATCGAGCCGCACGTCAAACCTGGCGTGACCACCGGCGAGCTGGACCGTATCTGTCACGAGTACATCACCAACGAACAGCAGGCCATCTCCGCCTGCCTCGGCTACCACGGCTTCCCGAAATCCGTGTGCATTTCGGTGAACGAAGTGGTGTGCCACGGCATCCCGAGCGACGACAAAACGCTGAAAGACGGCGACATCGTCAATATCGACGTGACCGTCATTAAAGACGGCTTCCACGGCGACACCTCGAAGATGTTTATCGTCGGCAAACCGACCATCCTGGGCGAGCGCCTGTGCCGCGTCACTCAGGAAAGCCTGTACCTGGCGCTGAAGATGGTCAAACCGGGTATCCGCCTGCGCACCCTGGGCAAGGCTATCCAGCAGTTCGTCGAGGCCGAGAAGTTCTCCGTGGTGCGCGAGTACTGCGGCCACGGCATCGGCGAAGTGTTCCACGAAGAGCCGCAGGTGCTGCACTATGACGCCGATGACGGCGGCGTGGTGCTGCAGGCGGGCATGGCTTTTACCATCGAGCCGATGGTCAACGCCGGCGACTACCGCATCCGCACCATGAAAGACGGCTGGACGGTAAAAACCAAAGATCGCAGCTTGTCGGCGCAGTATGAGCATACTATTGTGGTCACTGATAACGGCTGCGAGATAATGACGTTGCGCAAGGATGACACCATCCCCAACATCATTACGCACGAGATGTAAGCACCGCGGCGAACGCTGCGTGCAGAATATCACCAGGCCGGCTTTTGCCGGCCTTTTTTATGGGCTGCGCACTATGTCTGACAATCTCCTTCAACAAGCGGCCCCGGCCGTGCCGATGCCGCCCGCCTCCCCCAGCACCTACGGCAACGACGAGCTCACCTGTCCGGTGCTGAAACAGCGGCTGGAGCAGTTCCACCTGTGGCTGGCGGCGGCGTTCGACGCCGGTGCCAGCGCCGAAAGCCTGGTGGCGGCGCGCAGCGACTTCATCGATCGCCTGCTGCGCCGGCTGTGGACCTTCTACGGCTTCGAAGATATCCCGGAAACCGCGCTGGTGGCGGTTGGCGGCTACGGCCGCGGCGAACTGCACCCGCTGTCGGACATCGACGTGCTGGTGCTCAGCCAGCGCCGGCTGACGGAGCAACAGTCGCAGCGGGTCGGCGAATTCATCACCCTGCTGTGGGATCTCAAGCTGGAAGTGGGCCACAGCGTGCGCACCCTGGAAGAATGTCTGCTGGAGGGCTTGGCGGATCTGACCGTGGCCACCAACCTGATCGAATCGCGCATGATCTGCGGCGACGTCGCGCTGTTCCTGCAGATGCAAAAACATATCTTCAGCGACGGCTTCTGGCCCTCGCCGCAGTTTTTCCACGCCAAGGTCAACGAACAGCAGGAGCGCCACCAGCGCTACCACGGCACCAGCTATAACCTGGAGCCGGATATCAAAAGCAGCCCTGGCGGCCTGCGCGACATCCACACCCTGCTGTGGGTGGCGCGCCGCCACTTCGGCGCCACCTCGCTGGACGAAATGGTCGGCTTCGGTTTCCTCACCCAGGCCGAGCGCAACGAGTTGAACGAGTGTCAGAGCTTCCTGTGGCGCATTCGCTTCGCGCTGCACCTGGTGCTGCCGCGTTACGACAACCGCCTGCTGTTCGATCGCCAGCTGAGCGTGGCGCAGCTGCTGCGCTATGAGGGCGAAGGCAACGAACCGGTCGAGCGCATGATGAAAGACTTTTACCGCATGACGCGGCGCGTCAGCGAGCTCAACCACATGCTGCTGCAGCTGTTCGACGAAGCCATCCTGGCGCTGGACGCCACCGAGAAGCCGCGCCCGCTGAACGACGATTTCCAGCTGCGCGGCGATCTGATCGATCTGCGCGACGAAACGCTGTTTATCCGCGAGCCGCAGGCCATCATGCGCATGTTCTACCTGATGGTGCGCAACCGCGAGATCAAGGGCATTTATTCCACCACCGTGCGCCAGTTGCGCCACGCGCGCCGCCATCTGAAACAGCCGCTGTGCACCATCCCGGAAGCGCGCGATCTGTTTATGGCCATTCTCCGCCACCCCGGCGCGGTGTCGCGCGCGCTGGTACCGATGCACCGTCACAGCGTGCTGTGGGCCTATATGCCGCAGTGGGGCAAGATCGTCGGGCAGATGCAGTTCGACCTGTTCCACGCCTATACCGTCGATGAACACACCATCCGCGTGCTGCAAAAGCTGGAGAGCTTCGCCGATGCGCAAACCCGGCCGCGCCATCCGCTGTGCGTGGAGCTGTACCCGCGCCTGCCGCATCCGGAACTGCTGCTGCTGGCGGCGCTGTTTCACGATATCGCCAAAGGGCGCGGCGGCGATCACTCGATCCTCGGCGCGGAAGACGTGGTGGAGTTCGCCGAGCTGCATGGCCTCAACTCGCGTGAAACCCAGCTGGTGGCCTGGCTGGTGCGCTGCCACCTGCTGATGTCGGTCACCGCGCAGCGCCGCGATATCCAGGATCCGACGGTGATCCAGCAGTTCAGCAGCGAAGTGCAGAGCGAAACTCGCCTGCGCTACCTGGTGTGCCTGACGGTGGCGGATATCTGCGCCACCAACGAAACCCTGTGGAACAGCTGGAAACAGAGCCTGTTGCGCGAGCTGTATTTCGCCACCGAGAAGCAGCTGCGTCGCGGCATGCAAAACAGCCCGGATCTGCGCGAACGCGTGCGCCACCATCGCCTGCAGGCGTTGGCGCTGCTGCGCATGGACAACATTGACGAAGAGGCGCTGCACCGCATCTGGAGCCGCTGCCGCGCCGACTATTTCCTGCGCCACTCGCCGAATCAGCTGGCCTGGCACGCTCGCCACCTGCTGGCCCACGACTCCACCCAGCCGCTGGTGCTGGTTAGCCGCCAGGCGACGCGCGGCGGCACCGAAATCTTCATCTGGAGCCCGGATCGCCCCTATCTGTTCGCCGCCGTCGCCGGCGAGATGGACCGCCGCAACCTGAGCGTGCACGATGCGCAGATCTTCACCAACCGCGACGGCATGGCGATGGACACCTTTATCGTGCTGGAGCCGGACGGCAGCCCGCTGGCGCAGGATCGCCACGCGGCGATCCGCCAGGCGCTGGTGCAGGCCATCACCCAGCGAGAGTACCAGCCGCCGCGCGTGCGCCGGCCGTCCTCCAAGCTGCGCCACTTCAGCGTGCCGACCGAAGTCACCTTCCTGCCGACCCATACCGACCGCCGCAGCTACCTGGAGCTGACCGCGCTCGACCAACCCGGCTTGCTGGCGCGAGTGGGCGAAGTGTTCGCCGATCTGGGGCTGTCGCTGCACGGCGCGCGCATTTCCACCATCGGCGAGCGGGTCGAGGATTTGTTTATCCTGGCCGACGGCGAGCGGCGCGCGCTCGATCAGGAAACGCGCAGAAAGTTGGAGCAACGGTTGACAGAGGCCCTCACCCCAAACGATAAAATGTGATACAAGTAACTTTTTACCGACAACATCAGGAAAGAGAACAGCATGCAGCAATTACAGAACGTTATTGAAAGCGCCTTCGAGCGCCGTGCGGACATCACCCCGGCGAACGTAGACACCGTAACGCGCGAAGCGGTAAACCAGGTGATCGGCCTGCTGGACAGCGGCGCCCTGCGCGTCGCCGAGAAGATCGACGGTCAATGGGTCACCCATCAGTGGCTGAAGAAAGCCGTGCTGCTCTCTTTCCGCATCAACGACAACAAGGTGATGGACGGCGCGGAAACCCGCTACTACGACAAGGTGCCGATGAAGTTCGCCGACTACGACGAAGCGCGCTTCCAGAAGGAAGGTTTCCGCGTCGTACCGCCGGCCACCGTGCGCCAGGGCGCGTTCATCGCGCGCAACACCGTGCTGATGCCGTCTTACGTTAACATCGGCGCCTACGTCGACGAAGGCACCATGGTCGACACCTGGGCCACCGTCGGTTCCTGCGCGCAGATCGGCAAAAACGTTCACCTGTCCGGCGGCGTTGGCATCGGCGGCGTGCTGGAGCCGCTGCAGGCCAACCCGACCATCATCGAAGACAACTGCTTCATCGGCGCGCGTTCCGAAGTGGTGGAAGGCGTGATCGTGGAAGAAGGTTCGGTGATTTCGATGGGCGTGTACCTCGGCCAGAGCACCCGCATCTATGACCGCGAAACCGGCGAAATCCATTACGGCCGCGTGCCGGCAGGTTCGGTGGTAGTTTCCGGCAACCTGCCGTCGAAAGACGGCTCTTACAGCCTGTACTGCGCGGTGATCGTCAAGAAGGTCGATGCCAAAACGCGCGGTAAAGTCGGCATTAATGAGTTATTGCGCACTATCGACTAAATTGAAATAGCGGGTGATTCACCCGCTATTTTTTTGTCTGCGTTTCGCTGGCAGTCACAGTCGCAGATCTCGCTTTCCGCCATAATCGCAGTCGTGGAATATAACGATCACCGCTAAAGAGGGCGCAGTATGTACGATAACTTGAAGAGTTTGGGCATCAATCAACCGGAAGACGTCGATCGCTATAGCCTGCGTCAAGAGGCCAACAACGACATCCTCAAGATCTATTTCCGCAAGGACAAGGGCGAGTTCTTCGCCAAGAGCGTGAAGTTCAAGTACCCGCGCCAGCGTAAAACCGTGGTGGCAGACAACGCCGGCCAGGGCTACAAGGAAATTCACGAGATCAACCCGAACCTGCGCTACGTGATCGACGAGTTGGATCAGCTGTGCCAGCGCGATCAGGTGGAAGTGGATCTGAAGCGTAAAATCCTCGACGACCTGCGCCATCTCGAAGGCGTGGTGTCGCACAAGATTGCCGAGATCGAAGCCGATCTGGAAAAACTCACCCGCGGCAAATAATGCGGATCGGTTGACCCGCATCATCGCCAAGGCGCCCTTACGCGGCGCCTTTTTACTTTACGATTGCAGCAGCGTGCCCCACTGCTCAACCCACGGGCAGGCGGCCACTTCCGGCTCCGGCTGTTCCATCGCATCGATCTCCAGCACTTCGCCAACGCGGGTGGCGCCCTGCTCTTGCAGCAGCGCGTCGAATGCGCGCCCGGCGCCGCAGAAGTTGTCATAGCTGCTGTCGCCGAGGGCGATCAGCCCATAGCGCAGCTCCGGCTGGTAGCCGACCCGATCGCGAATGGCGTGGAACAGCGGCGCGATGCTGTCCGGCAGATCGCCCTGCCCGGTGGTGGAGGTGATCACCAGCGCGTAGTGCTGACGATAAAACTGCCAGGCCTCCAGCGTGCCCTCTTCAAACAGTTTGACCTCATGGCCCTGCTCGCTGAGGATGTTTTGCGCTTCTTCCGCCACCAGCAGCGAATTGCCGTAGACCGTTCCCACGAAGATACCAACCTGAGCCATGCTCCTACTCCCTTCATTACCTTTAAAAATTGTCAGCTATCCTGACCGTTAGCCGCGCTAAACTCAACCCCGGCAAGTTCAGGGAATACCCCCGCCCAGCCGAACTGCGCCATCACCCCTTGCCAGTCTTCGTCCCAGCGCGCCGTCACCCGCAGCGGCTCGCCGGTTATCGGGTGCGTCAGTTGCAGATGGCTGGCGTGCAGCATCAGGCGCGGGCAGCCGAAATGCTGCGCCATACCGCGGTTTTGCCGCAGATCGCCGTGCTTGCTGTCGCCGATGATCGGGTGGCGAAGATGCGCCATGTGGCGCCGCAGCTGGTGCTTGCGGCCGGTTTCCGGCTGCAGCTCCACCAGGCTGTAACGCGCGCTGTCGTAGCGGCCGACGGCCACCGGCATCTCAACCTGCGCCAGCGGCCGGTAGTGCGTCACCGCCTGCTGCGGCCCCTTATCGGCATCGGCGTGTTTATCGGCGATTTTGTCCAGCTCCGCCGTCAGCGGGTAGTCGAGGGTCGCCCCCTCCTGCACGTAGCCGCGCACCACCGCATGGTAAGTTTTCTGCACCTGATGTTGCTCGAACTGCTGCGACAGCAGGCGCGCCACCTCGCTGGAGAGCGCCATCAGCAATACGCCGGAGGTCGGGCGATCGAGACGGTGCACGGTAAAGACGTGCTGCCCGAGCTGATCGCGCACCGTCTGCATCATAAAGCGAGTTTCATGACGGTCCAGCCAACTGCGGTGTACCAACCAGCCTGACGGCTTGTTCACCGCCACCAGGTGTTCATCCTGATACAAAATCTCAATCACATCGCTTTCCCAGGTAAATAGCCGTTTCGGGCGCGAGTATAACAGGCGTGCGGCTCAGCGCTAGTTCACCCATTCGATGGTCACCAGGCGCGTATCGGCGCGGCCGCGATCGTCCACCGCCCGAATGCGGTAGCGCCCGTTGTTGATCGGCCGCCAGTCGATCGGCTTTTTGCTGGCGCTGCTGCCGAGGTAGATGTCGTCGACGAACCAGTACACCGTCTTGCTGTCGGCGTCCGTCACCGCGTTGAAGGCGATTTTATCTCGCCCCTGCTGCGACTGGCGCAGGGTATAGGTGGTGTTTTTCAGCGGCGAAGTGATGCGCGGCGCGTTGCCGCCGACGGCGACGCCGTTGTCCTTGCAGCGATTGACCGGCGGCGTGCGTTTCGGCAGCCCGGCCTGGGCGAACACGTTGGCCAAATCGGAAGGCCAGAACTCAAAGATTTCGGTGCGGGTCTGCGCCGCGTCATACGGCGGGCAGACGACCTCGCCGCTGTGAATATCCAGCACCACCGGCCGATAGACGCTGTCGACCTTGATCGGCGACTTGCCGGGAATGAACCAGGTCTTGCCCTTCTGCTGGCACCACGGCGTGGGCAGATCGCCGCTGGCGAGACAAATCTCCACCCGCCGCAGCCGCTTGGGGAACGGGTGCTTCGGTTCCCGCAGGCCGGGGTAGCTGGCGTTGACGCTGTCGATGATATTGAAGAACAGCGGCGCTGCCGCCTCGGCGCCGACCAACGCATTGTTGCCGCGCCCGTCGAAGTTGCCCTCCCACACCACCAGCACGTAAGGGCCGAAAATCCCGACGCTCCAGGCGTCGCGAAAGCCCCAGGAGGTGCCGGTCTTCCAGTACACCGGCAGCGCAGAAGAACGCTGCGCCAGCGTATCGCCCGGCCGCCGATGCTGGCGCAGCATATCCAGCGTAATGAAGCTGGCCTCCTCGCTCAGCAGCCGCACCGGCGTCGATTCGGCCTCGTTCAGCCGCATGCGCAGCGGCCGCAGTTCGCCGCGATTCGCCAGCAGCGCATACAGCTTCGCCAATTCCTGCGCCGTCACTTCGCCGCCGCCCAGCACCAGCGACAGCCCGTAGTGGCTCTCATTGGCCATATTGGCCACGCCGGTCAGGCGTAAAAACTGATAAAAGGTCGGCTGGCGTAGCTGCGAGGCGACATACACCGCCGGAATGTTGCGGCTGAAATTCAGCGCATCAGTGGCGGTCACCGGGCCGAGAAAGCGCCGGTCGAAGTTTTCCGGCGCATAGGCGCCGAACGACGAAGGCACGTCTTTCAGGATGGTCATCGGATGCAACACGCCCTGCTCCATGCCCAGCGCGTAGATGAACGGCTTCAGCGTCGAACCCGGCGAGCGCTTGGCGTGGGTACCGTTCACCTGCCCCTGGATCGGCCGATTGTAATAGTCCGCCGATCCCACCAGCGCGCGCACCCCCATATCGCGGCTGTCCACCAGCAGCACCGCAGCGTTTTGGATGCCGCGGCTGCGGTTACGGGCGATAAACGCGTTGACCTGCCGCTCGACCAGCCGCTGCAACCCGGCGTCCAGCGTGGTGTCGACGCGCGTCTCGCGCTGCACCAGTTGCTGCGTCTGCAGGCGCAGCTGCTCGATAAAGTGCGGCGCAATATAGGGCACTTGCTCAGGCTGCCGCAGCGCCAGCGGCAGGCGGAACAGCGTTTGCTGGCTGGCGTCGGTGGGGTAAACCCGCTGCCAGCGCTGGAACAGACGGTTGCGCGCCTGCGTCAATGCAGCGCCGAGCACGCCGGTTTTCGGCTCCAGACGGTAGCTGGGCGACTGCGGCAACACCGCCAGCGTCAGCGCCTCCGGCAGGGTCAAATCCTTCGGCGACTTGGCGAAATAGATCAGGCTGGCGGCGCCGATGCTTTCGATGTTGCGGCCGTAGGGGGCGTAATTCAGGTAGGCCTCCAGGATATCGCGCTTGGAGTAGCTGAGTTCCAGCTGCACCGCACGCAGCACCTGCAGCAGTTTGCCGCCCGGCGTGCGGGTATTGAGGTGCCAGCGCATGCGCGCCAGCTGCATACTGATGGTCGATCCGCCCTGCATTTTGCCGCCGGCGACATAGCTGCGCCAGAAGCCGCGCATCAGGCTGACGGGGTTAAAGCCAGGGTTGTAATAGAACCAGCGATCTTCGTGCAGCAGCAACCCGCGCACCGCCAGCGGCGACACCTGCTCCAGCGGGGTCCACAGCCGGTAGCGGTCGTCGTTGGCCAACGTGATGCGCAGCAGCGCGCCGTGCCTGTCGTAATAGACGGAAGACTGCGGCAGCCCCTGCCACATGGGCGGGTGCGGCCACAGCCGGATCGCGGTCAGCAGCAGCGCCAGTAAAAACGCCGCCATCAAGCCGTTTTGCAGCACGCGCCCGGTCAGGATCTTCATACGTTCTCACCACCCCGGCGCCAGACGCTGGCCTGGCGCCGGATCCGGCCTAGTCGTTGCCCGCCGGCACCACCACCAGCTTGCCGCCGCCGGCCGACATGGCCTGTACTTCACGGTCGTACATGGCTTCGCCGTAGGCCGGTGGAACAATAAAGCTGCCGGTATTGGTGGCCTTGATCTGATAGACGAACTCCTGCACCTCGGTGCCGGCGCTGCCGTAGATAATCACCCGATCTTCACGGATATCGCTGTAATCCGGCGCCCAGGTGGAACCGGAGGCGGCCAGCGGCGACTGCCAACCGCCGCGATCGTCGCTCTCCTCGCCGGCATCGCTCGGTTCCGGCGGCGTCTGCTGCACCACTTCGAAGCCGCCCGGCAGCAGATCGACGATCGCCAGGTTGCTCTGCCCCTCTTTCGAGTTGGCGCGCACCTTCAGATGGACGTTGATCTTCTGCCCCAACGTCACCTGCGTCACCGGTTTGCCCTGCTCGTCGGTGTAATCGCGGACGATCTCAATCCCGCGCGACAGCGCTTTTTGCGGCGCATTCAGGTCGTAACCGGCCTGCGTCACCACATACCAGGCCGGCGCATTGCCGCCGTTGGTGAAGCGCACGGCGGTAGCATCGGCGTTGAACTGCCCCTGAACGAACAACCCCTGCAGCTCACTGATGCGCTGCGGCTCGCCGCCTGCCTTGCCTACCTGCGCGATGCCCAAGGCGCCCGCATTGGCGGATTGCGCCGCCACCTGGGCCGAATAGCTTTCCAGCGCCAGAATGCTCATCGCGGAGGAGTAGGTGGTGTAACGCTCTTCTTTCAGCGCCTTGACCATATTCTCCAGCACCTGCGGCGGGATCGACGCCACCTTCTCCGGGAAGTGACGGGTAATCAGATACAGCCGCGTCGCATCCTGCACCAGCGGGTCGAAATAGTTCTGCGTCCACCAGGCGCTGTCATACGCCTTGCTCAGCTGCTGCCAGCTCGGTTGCAGCAACGCGGCGGCTTCGTCGTCCATCTTCAACAGGCGGTAGGAAGACGCCAGATACAGCGCGCTCAGATCGGTTTTCCAGCCTTCGCCATAGCGTTTTTGCAGCGTATCCTGCACCGCCGCCAGCGAGTTGGTGGTCACTTCGCCCTGCAGCGTCAGCAGGTAAACCGCCCAGCTGCGCAGGCGCAGCAGATACAGATCGTCGAAACCGCTGGCCGCCAGCTCGCGCAATGCGCCGTTGGCCTCGTCCAGCATGCCTTCCGGCAGGGCGTAGCCCGCCGCTTTGACTTCGAGCAGATACTGCACCACATAAGGCGTGATGAAAGGATCGGCATCCGGCGACGAACGCCAGGCGCCGATCGCACCGCTGTCATTCTGGCGCGCGCGCAGCACGCCAAGCAGGTTGCGCAGCTGCTTGCTGACTTCCGCCTGGCTCAGGCTGCTTTTCATCTCTGGATGGCGGCTCTGCAGCATCAGCGGAATGGAGCGGCTGACAATCTGCTCGGAACAGTAATACGGATAATCCGCCAGGTATTGCGCCAGCCCGCTGGTCAGCACCAGCGGCGAATTCGACACCGCCGCCCGGCGCTGCGCGAAAGCGTCGAACATCTGGCGCAGGCCATCGACGTTCTGGCTGCTGCCGTTCATGCGCCCCATCACCGACTGGGTACGGTACGGCGCCGCCGGCCGCACCGAGGTGCTGACGGTGCGGCGGCTGGCCTGGTCACCGTAACGGGCGTCGAACACCAGCGGCGCATCGCCCAGCACGGCTTTGGCGCGCAGACGGAAGGCGATCACGCCTTCGCGTTTTTCCGCCAGCGTCAGGCTTTGCGTCGCGTTGCCCACCACCTCCAACTGCGGCGGCGGCGTCAACAGAACGTTGATGGCCACCGACTGGCCGTTCAGCCCTTCGAGGTTGTTGCTGACGCCCACGCTGACGTCGAACTCGTCGCCCGGCGCCACCATCGCCGGCACGTTCGGCGTCATGATGAAGTTGTCGCGCACCGTGGCGGCGGTTTGCGCCTTGCCGATTTTCTCCGGCGTCACTGAAATCGCCATCACGCGGATCTTGCCGTTGAAGTAGTCCGGCACCGGGTAGACGAACTGCTTCTCGCCGCTGACTTCGGTAATGCCGGACCAGTAGGCCACCGGCTTGTCGCGCTTGCGCTTGAACGGGTTGAGGTTGAGATCCAGCCCTTCGCCCGCATCGCCGCCCGGCGCCGCGGTCAGAGCCATCAGCTTGCTGAACTCCGGCAGGATCAGGTCGAGGATCTGCGAGCTGCTCACGTTCAGTTCACGCTTGCTGAAGAAGAACTCCAGCGGATCCTTCAGGCGGTAGCGCGCCACCTGCAGAATGCCCTCATCGACGGCAAACAGCGCCACCTGCTGCGGTGCGTCGGTCTTGACCGTCATCGTCAGGTTTTCACCCGGCTTGATGACTTCCGGCGCCGTCACCTCGAGGCTGTTTTGCCGCGCCTGGGTGCTGATCTTGAACGGCATCACGCCATAGCTCAGCGGGCTCATGAAGATTTCACTGGAGTTGATGTCGCGCACGAACTGCACGTTGATGTAGCCGTTGCCCTCCATGCCGGCCGGCACGCGGATCTTCTGCACCGAGCTGGTGGTATCGGTGTGGAACCACTGCCAGGCGTAAACCTTGTCCTTCTCAATGGTGATCAAGCCGCTGCCGGTATAAGGCGCGTTGATCGCCACCTCGATCTCCTCGCCCGGCTGATATTCCGCCTGGTTCAGTTTCAGCTTCAGTTCGGCGTTGCGATCCAGCGAACGGCTCAGGTTGGCGTTGCCGGCCACGCTGTAGGCGACGCGGTTGAGCGTTTTGCCCTGCGCATCTTCAATCACCAGCACGAAGTCGCCCGGCTTATCGGTCGCCAGCCGCAGATCCGCGCCCTGCTCGCTCAGCGCCAGCGGCTGTTCCGACAGCTGCACTTCCTTCATCTTCGACTGGTATTTGTAAACGCCCGAATCCTGTTTGGTCAGCACCGAGATGTATTTCTGCTCGATCAACACCTGCTTCAGGTTCGGCATGGCGATCTGCTGCAGATTCGGATCGATGGCGATCACGTTCAGATGCCGCTCCGCGTCGCGGTTGATGTAGCCCAGATCGCCGTCCGCCTTCACGCCGATCAGGTAATCGTAAGGCGAAACCAGCGTGCGGGCGGTAGCCGCCACCGAGCGCCCGCCGCCGGCGACGAACGCCTCCGACAGCAGCTGCAGCTGATAGGTGGCATCGGCGTAGGATTTCAGATCGAGCGGGATTTCGGCCGCGCCGTGCTCATCGGTGGTGCGATCTTCCAGCTCGGTTTCGAACCCGTCGCTGTTTTGCCGGTTTTCATAGAACGCATAATCCGGGAAGCGATCGAAGCTCGGATACATCGGCCGCAGCGTCAGTTTGGTGGTCACGCGGCGATCCTGCGCCGGGGTGCCGAACAGGTTCTGCACATCGATGCTGGCCTTCAGCTCGGACGGTTTGACCCAGCCTTGCTGGCGGTTCGGCGTCAGCGCCAGCTTCACTTTCAGCTGATCCGGCTCGAACTCCTTCACATTGACCGCGGTATGGCCGAGCAGCGTGGAGGTATCGTTGTTTTTGCCGATCAGATACAGATAGACGTTCCACTCGCCGGTGGGCGAGTTTTCATCGGTGGTATAGCTCAGCTCGTTGAAACCGCTGGCGCCCAGCGTCAGCGGCACGGTGGTCATCAGCTTGTCGCGCGGATCGCGGACTTCGGCACGCACCGGCACGCCGGCCAGGCCAACGCGCCAGTCGGCGGCGCGGGTGATCAGGCCAATATTGAAAGTATCCCCCGGTCGATAAACGCCGCGATCGGAGAACAGGTAGCTGCCGAGCGTGCGCGGATCGGTCGGCGTTTGTTCACCGGCGACGTCGAAGCGCGAGAAGTCCAGCCCGCGATCGTTAGCGCTGCCGGTCGGCAGGAAAGAGACATCCCCTTCCTTTTCCACCAGGAACATCACCGGCTGGCGCTCATTGGTGTACACGTCGAGCGCCGGGAAGCGCACATGGCCGTCGGCCCCGGTGGTTTGGCTGAGCAGCGTCACGCCGTTTTTGGCCACCACCGACACCTTGGCGCCGCTGACCGGCGCGCCGCTTTGAATCGACTGCACGAAGACGTCGCGCGTCTTATCCTGCGAGCTCTTGGCGACGATGCCCAGATCGGTCACCACCACAAAACGCGAATCGCCGACCTCGGGCTGATCATCCCCGGTGCTCTCGTCCGGTTCCTGTTCTGGTTCGGCGCCCGCCTCTTCCGCCGCCGGTTTCCGGTTCGGCTGCCATTCAGACAGCGTCAGCAGGAACACCCCGCGATGGGAACTGGCGTTAGTGGAGAGATAACGGGAGAGATCGATGCCCTGATAGTTCACTTCCCCCGGCCGCTCGTTGTTGAGCGCCGTCTGGTATTTGAAATGCTCAGTGAAATACTCGTCGTTGAGCCGGTTGAATTCCGTGGACGAGTATTCCCGGCTTTTGAAGGAGACGATGTGCTGCAGCTGGCTTGGGATCACCCGTTTAATATCCAGCCTCAGGCCCGCCACGTTGCGTGCCGCCACGCTGATCTGCTTGTCGCCGTTAACCGACAGCAGCGAGCCCTGCGACATGAACTGCAGCGATTTCGGAAACTCCGGCACGTCGACCACCCGGTAAACCTTCTTCGGCATTTTGTAACCGCCGACGGAGACCAGCTGGTTGTCTATTTCGAGCAGCACAAAGCGGTGCGCCGGGGCTTCAAAGCGGAAGCTGAACTGCGGTTGGTAGGCTTCTTCCGCCTCGTTGAGCGTCAGCGGCAATGGCGTCGCCTGCGCCAGCACATTCTTGCTGACGCTGTCGACCGTCCACTGATAGAAATCTTCGGCATCGTTGGCGGCCTCGGCATCGCTCGGATCGTGCTGCGGCAGCAGCCAGGCTTTGGTGGCCCGTGCCAGCTCTTTATCCTTCACCGCATCGCTGAAGCTGACCACCAGCGCACGCTGCCCTTGGCCGCCGTCGGTGTCCACGACCTGGGCGCTGGCGTCGCTCAGCGCCAGGCTGTACAGCGTCGGCACCTTGACCCAGTTGCTTTTCGCCTCGTCGACCGCATTGCCGGCCGCCGTCGATTTAACGCCCTTGCCGACGGTCAGATGCACCGCGCCGCCCTGATCCAGCGCCTGCAACGGCTCGGAATGCACCCAGGCATTCAGTTTTTTCTCGTCATAGACCAGAGAGAAGTTCAGCTTTTTCTCGGAGGACGTGCTGCCTTCCTTCAATCCCAGCGAAATCTGTTTTTCAAAGCTGGCGACGTCGACCGGCGCGTTGAACTGCAAATTGAAAATCGCGCTGCGTTTCTGCGCATCTTGCGGGTCGCGGTAGTACTCGGCCTGCCCCAGGCGGTAATCGAACGCAGGCACGCTGAAGGCATAGCGGGTTTTGGCCAGTTTGATCTGCGGCGCCAGCAAGGTGGCGGGCTCGAGGGTCACGTCATATTTCGCGCCCATCGGCAGCGGCTTTTTCGGCGTGAAGACCAGCGTCGACTCATTGAGCCACGCCCACTGCCCTTCGGCAGCCGGCTTGAGGGTGATACCGGCGCTCAGGGTTTTACCCACTGCGGCGATCGGCGCAACCGACCCGCTAAAGGCCAGGCTCACCGTTTGCGGCACCTGCCGGGCGGCGGCGTAATCTATCGGCGCGGGGTTGGCCAGCGATGCGCTGACCTCCTGAACCACCATCGGCGCAGGCTCAATGGGCTGGGGCCGGTTTTGCCACCAGTGCCAGCCGTAAAACGCGCCGCCCGCGGCGCCTGCCAGCAGCAACAGCCCCAAACCGATCGCTTTCGGGTGTTTATCCACGCCGTTTTCAAGCCGCAAAAAACCGCGCGGCAGCGCAGCCCACCAGGCCGGCGCGCGCCAGCTGAGGTTGCCGACCAGCGGTCTCAGCAACCGCCCCAACAGCGACAATCCCCCCGCCAGCAGACGGCAAACGCCCTTAACCAGGGTAAAAGGCAAACGCAGGATAAACCTTAATAAATCCATTATTGCAGCACCTCATCATCCTAATGCAGCCCCCGGTCAACCGCCGCGGTTCAACCGAGCCGAAAGACGCCGTCGGCTCTCCTGCCCGGCATCCGCGCGAGTACTCTACACTGCCGGGCGGCAAAAATCTGCGCGCCGCCGGCGAATTACGGCTCTTTATTCAACATCAAATCCAGCTGTTGCAGCAGCACCAGCAGCGGCAGGCTGCTCGGTTCACGATCTTTCAACGCCTCTTCGAAATAAGGCGTGATGGCGAAGCGCGTCGGCAGCGGCGCTTCGGCGTCCAGCAACGCATACATGCGCGGCAAGAATACCCACTGCAGCCAGGCTTCGGCCGACATGCTGTCGATGCAAAACGGCTCGGTGCTGGAGAAAGCCTCATGTTCAGGCGGCGCAGCCTGCCACAGCGCCAGATCGCGCATGGATTGTTCAATCGCCTGCAAACTGCGGCGCACCTGGTTATGTATACTCATCTGCATTCCCGATCTCTTTTCATCATGGTATTCAGCGCGCTGGCTGAAAGGCGGCAAAGCATAGCATTTTTATAGCCTAAAAACGGCGCGCCTGAGACAGCCCGCCGCTTTTATCTGGTGACGTTCGCCGCCACGCGGCACAATAGGCCCACCGAGTTCACCACACAGATAAAGATTCATGTCCGTAATAACAGAGAAAAAAAACCACGCGACGCCCGGTAAGGCCATGCTGGCCTCGGTCACCGGTTACGCCATGGACGGGTTTGACCTGCTGATCCTCGGCTTTATGCTGCCGGCCATCAGCATCGAATTGGGATTAACCTCAGCGGCCGCCGGTTCGCTGGTCACCTGGACGCTGATCGGCGCGGTGTTGGGCGGCGTGATCTTCGGCCATCTCAGCGATCGCTTCGGCCGTATCCGGGTGCTCACGATTACCATCCTGATGTTTTCACTGTTCACCGGCCTGTGCGCCGTGGCGCAAGGGTATTGGGATCTGCTGGCCTACCGCACCCTGGCAGGCATCGGGCTGGGCGGCGAGTTCGGCATCGGCATGGCGCTGATCGCCGAAGCCTGGCCGGCGGAGAAGCGCAACCGCGCCTCGGCTTACGTCGGCATGGGCTGGCAGTTGGGCGTGCTGGCGGCCGCCTTCCTGACGCCGCTGTTGCTGGAACATATCGGCTGGCGCGGCATGTTTTTGGTCGGCCTGCTGCCGGCGCTGGCGTCATTCCTGATCCGCCGTACCCTGGGCGAGCCGGAGGCGTTCGTGCGGCAGAAAGACACCGGGCAACCGCTCTCCTTCCTGCAGCGTTTGCGCCTGCTGTTTAAGGATCGCGCCACCAGCAGGGCCAGCATCGGCATCTTTATTCTCTGTTCGGTGCAAAACTTCGGTTATTACGGGCTGATGATCTGGATGCCGACTTACCTGGCGAAAAACTTTGGCTTCTCGCTCACCAAGTCCGGCCTGTGGACAGCGGTGACGGTAGTGGGCATGACGTTCGGCATCTGGCTGTTTGGCGTGCTGGCCGACCGCTTCGCCCGCTGGAAGATCTTCGTGCTTTATCAGATCGGTGCCGTGGTGATGGTGATCGGTTACGCTCAGTTGAGCGACCCGACGCTGATGCTGTTCGCCGGCGCCGTCATGGGCATGTTCGTCAACGGCATGATCGGCGGCTACGGCGCGTTGATTTCCGACACCTATCCGGTACAGGCGCGCGCCACCGCACAAAACATCCTGTTCAATCTGGGGCGCGGCGTCGGCGGCCTGGGGCCATTGGTGATCGGTGCGCTGGTGACGCAGGTGTCGTTTACCGCCGCCATCAGCCTGCTGGCGGCAATTTACCTGCTGGATATCTACGCCACGCTGTTCCTGCTGCCGAAAAAACAGGGCGCAGGCGATACGCTGGGCGCGATTGGTTAACGCTGAAGAGGAATTAAGACGGGGCGCACGCGCGGCGGGATAAAACAAAAGTTGGGGGCACTGCGTTAACAGTGCCCCCGGTTCGTTTTATAGCAATCCCGCTACACAGCGTGCTCCCTGCTCAATCCTTGAAAACTTTTCCTGCGGCCATCCTGACCAAGTGGTCCTTGCATCATCCTGCAGCATCGTCCTGACGCGGTTCCTCAGCCT
This sequence comes from Serratia nevei, assembly GCF_024160145.1. Taxonomy (GTDB): domain Bacteria; phylum Pseudomonadota; class Gammaproteobacteria; order Enterobacterales; family Enterobacteriaceae; genus Serratia; species Serratia nevei_A. The sequence goes on along the minus strand of NZ_JAMYWQ010000023.1, from coordinate 28,815 downwards.
TCCTGACCCGCCGACAGTCCTGTGCCGGCTCTCAATCTCCGTCCTGGAGGTGTCCCTGGTTTCTATCCTGAAACATCCTGGGCATCTCCTGACGCCATCCTTCGCTCTTGCCTGAGCGCATCCCTTTCTTCTTCCTGAAGCTGCATCATCCTGATGCTTTCCTGCTCCGCCGGTTCCGTTCCGGTAAGGATAAGATCGCTTAAATTTCCCGGAATCACAAGGGTTTGGGCGCTGTCTCACACCAAATTAAGACTAAGAGTTATCCTAAAGAAATTCTAACCAATTGATCTGGATAACAATAATCTCATAGCCTGAAGAAAGGCGGGAAAAATTAAGAGCGATCTCTCACAGACCGTGTGAGAGATCTCTCACACGGGCGGCGGCGAATCCGTCGCGATTCAGTCCAACACCGGGCGCAGCGCATCAAGGAAATTCCCCAGCGTCGCCGCCAGCAGGGTGCGCTTATCGCTGCCGAACTGTTCCAACACCACATTGCCGCTGACGTTGCACAGCGACACCATCGTCATCTCGGATTCGGTGGTCGCCAGGAACAGCGTCGGCGACAGCTTGAGACGTTTTTGCGTCACCAGATGGCCGATCAGATTCTCCTGCAGGCGGATAAAATCCTCTTCGCTCCAGACCTGCAGCAGGCTCAGGCGATGCTCACCGAACTGCGCGCCCATGTCGCCGGCGTATTGCTGCGTGTAGAAACGGTGAGCGTCCGGCTGCAAACGCAGCTCCAGCGCGGTTTCAACTTTCTCCAGCGTCGCCGCCGGTTCGAAAGGCCGCGGCAGCCACAGCACTTCGTCCTCGCGGTTCTCCACGATGCAGGGCGACGGTACGCCATACAGCGCCTGGCTGGCCGGCGCGTGACCGCGCTCTTGCTGCCACAACTCGACATAGCGTTGAGTGAATTCACGCAGAGCGTGCGATACATCATGGTCCATATTCTTTCTCGCATACGTTAAACTGACGGCCATTGTACCTATCTCTGACCGAGGTGACAGCAGATGTCCTCCTATCAAGACCACCAGGCCCTGTCGGGGCTGACGTTGGGCAAACCTACCGCCTACCGCGATCGCTACGACGCCTCGCTGCTGCAGGCGGTGCCGCGCAGCATGAACCGCGAGCCGCTGGGGCTGTACTCCGATAATCTGCCCTTCCACGGCGCGGACATCTGGACGCTGTACGAGCTCTCCTGGCTGAACGCCAACGGACTGCCGCAGGTGGCGGTCGGCGAAATCAGCCTCAACGCCGACAGCCTGAACCTGATCGAATCGAAAAGCTTCAAGCTGTACCTCAACAGCTTCAACCAGACCCCGTTTGCCGATTGGGAAACGGTACGCAGCACGCTGCAGCGCGATCTGTCCGCCTGCGCCCAGGGCGAGGTGAGCGTCACCCTGTTCAGCGTCGAGCAGCTGGAAGGCACGCCGATCGCCCGTCTGGCCGGCGACTGCATCGACCAGCAGGATATCCGCATCGACAACTATGCGTTCAACGCCGACTACCTGCTGGACGCCGCCGGTGAAGAGGTGGTGGAAGAGCACTTGGTCAGCCATCTGCTGAAGTCCAACTGCCTGATCACTCATCAGCCGGACTGGGGCTCGGTGCAGATAAGCTACTGCGGCGGTAAGATTGATCGCGAAGCGCTGCTGCGTTACCTGGTTTCCTTCCGCCACCACAACGAATTCCACGAGCAGTGCGTCGAGCGCATCTTCAACGATCTGCTGCGCTATTGCCGGCCGCAAAGCCTGACGGTCTACGCCCGCTACACCCGCCGCGGCGGGCTGGATATCAACCCGTGGCGCAGCAACGTCGCCTTCGCTCCCGGGCACGGCCGCCTGGCGCGCCAATAAGTGCGAAACATTGCTCAACAACTGAGCTAACGAGCGGTTTATGTTGGTAAAAGTACAGGGACGGCGGTAAGGTTAAAACGAGGCTGCGGCCGGGCAGAGCGCCCGCTTTGCCGCAGCACGCCAACCATAACGAGATGCTGTTTTGCTGCGTATGGATTACTACCGCCCCGCACCGGGTGCAAAGGAGTTACCTTGATTACACACATCAGCCCGCTTGGCTCTATGGATTTATTGTCGCAGCTGGAAGTAGACATGCTGAAGCGCACCGCCAGCAGCGACCTGTACCGCCTGTTTCGCAACTGTTCGCTGGCCGTGTTGAACTCCGGCAGCCAAACCGACAACAGCAAGCAGCTGCTGTCGCGCTATGAAACCTTCGACATCAACGTGCTGCGCCGTGAGCGCGGGGTGAAACTGGAGTTGGTCAACCCGCCGGAAGAGGCATTCGTCGACGGCCGTATCATCCGCTCGCTGCAGGCCAACCTGTTCGCCGTGCTGCGCGATATCCTGTTCGTGCACGGCCAAATCGCCAGCGCCGGCCGTTTCCAGCACCTGAACCTGGAAAACTCGGCCCACATCACCAACCTGGTGTTTTCGATCCTGCGCAATGCACGCACGCTGCATCTGGATGAAGATCCCAATATGGTGGTGTGCTGGGGCGGCCATTCGATCAACGAAAACGAATACCTGTACGCGCGCAAGGTCGGCAGCCAGCTGGGCCTGCGCGAGCTGAACATCTGTACCGGCTGCGGGCCGGGCGCCATGGAAGCGCCGATGAAAGGCGCGGCGGTCGGTCACGCGCAGCAGCGTTACCGCAACAGCCGCTTCATCGGCATGACCGAGCCGTCGATCATCGCCGCCGAGCCGCCTAACCCGCTGGTCAACGAGCTGGTGATCATGCCGGACATCGAAAAACGCCTGGAAGCCTTCGTGCGCATCGCGCACGGCATCATCATCTTCCCGGGCGGCGTCGGCACCGCCGAAGAGCTGCTGTACCTGCTGGGTATCCTGATGAACCCGGAAAACAGCGAACAGGTGCTGCCGCTGATCCTGACCGGGCCGAAAGAGAGCGCCGATTACTTCCGCGTGCTGGACGAGTTCATCATGAACACGCTGGGCGACGAAGCACGCCGCCACTACACCATCATCATCGACGATCCGGCGGAAGTGGCGCGGCAGATGAAGCAAGCCATGCCGCTGGTGAAGGAAAACCGCCGCAACACCGGCGACGCCTACAGCTTCAACTGGTCGATCCGTATCGCGCCGGATCTGCAGCTGCCGTTTGAGCCGACCCATGAGAACATGGCGAACCTCAACCTGTATCCGAATCAGCCGCCGGAGCAATTGGCCGCCGCGCTGCGCCGCGCGTTCTCCGGCATCGTGGCCGGCAACGTGAAGGAAAACGGCATCCACGCCATCGAGCAGTTCGGCCCGTACAAGCTGCACGGCGAACCGCAGATGATGAAGCAGATGGACAGCCTGCTGCAGGGCTTTGTCGCCCAGCACCGCATGAAGCTGCCGGGCAGCGCCTATGTGCCCTGCTACGAAATCGTAGCCTGACCCTCAATCCCGGGCGGCGTAACAGCCGCCCTGTTTTTTCTGACCTTACCGCCCATGATGATACACCTACTGATTGTCGACGCCCTGAACCTCATCCGCCGCATTCACGCCGTGCAGGGCTCCCCTTGCGTCAACGCCTGCCGCCACGCGCTGCAGCAGCTGATACAGCACAGCCGCCCGACCCACGCGGTGGCGGTCTTCGACGAGGACGATCGCCGCGACAGCTGGCGCCACCAAATTCTGCCGGACTACAAGGCCGGGCGCTCGCCGATGCCGGAAAACCTGCAGCAGGAGATGCCGCAGCTGCGCGAGGCCTTCGCCGAACTGGGCGTCGCCAGCTGGCATTCTCCCGGCAACGAGGCGGACGATCTGGCGGCCACGCTGGCGGCGAAGGTCGCCGGCGGCGGCCACCAGGTGACCATCGTCTCCACCGACAAAGGCTACTGCCAGCTGCTGGCGCCGAACGTGCAGATCCGCGACTACTTCCAGAAACGCTGGCTGGATATGCCCTTCGTGCAGCAGGAATTCGGCGTGCAGCCGCAACAGCTGCCGGACTACTGGGGGCTGGCGGGGATCGGCAGCAGCAAGATCCCCGGCGTGGCCGGCATCGGGCCGAAAACCGCCGTGCTGCTGTTGCAGCAGTCGGGCAGCCTGGACGGGATTTATCAGCACCTGGAGCAGGTGCCGGAGAAATGGCGAGGTAAGCTGGAGCAGCACCGCGAGCTGGCCTACGTCAGCAAGCAAGTCGCCACGCTGCGCACCGATCTGTCGCTGGACGGCAACCTGCAGCAGCTGCGCCTGCCGATACAATAAGGGCGCTGCAAGCAGCGCCCTTCATCAAGCTTAACGCGATTAATCGCGCTCGTCGCGCCGGCCCGGCGTCGCCGACCACATGCGGCGCACGTGCACGGTGATCTCTTCGCGGTCGTGATACAGCTGCTTGGCGTGCACTTCGGCGCTGATGCCGGCGGCGCCCAGCGCTTCGCGGATGCTCATCAGGTTTTGCGACACTTCCTCATAGCGCTTTTTCATCGGCAGCTTGAGGTTAAAGATCGCTTCGCGGCACCAGCCTTTCACCAGCCACTGAATCATCAGGCTGGTCACCTTCGCCGGTTTCTCCACCATGTCGCACACCAGCCAGTAGATCTTGCTGCTGTTCGGCTCGAACTTGAAGCCGTCGGCGCGGTGGTGCGTCACCTGGCCGGTTTCCATCAGGCTCGGCGCCATCGGGCCGTTATCCACCGAGTGCACCATCATGCTGCGTTTCACCAGCTGATAGGTCCAGCCGCCCGGGCAGGCGCCCAGATCGACCGCGTGCATGCCGCTGGCCAGGCGTTCGTCCCACTCATCGGCGGGGATGAACACGTGGAACGCTTCTTCCAGCTTTAGCGTCGAACGGCTCGGCGCATCAGCCGGGAAGCGCAGACGCGGAATGCCCATGTAGAACGGCGAGTTATTGTTGCTGTAGGAGTAGCCGACGTAGCAGCAGCCCGGCGCGATGAAAAACACGTGCACCACCGGGCGAGTCGGGTTCTCACGCGCCATCAGCACCTTCTGCTCGCGCATCGCGGCGCGCAGCGGCACCGTCAGCTTGCGGCAGAACTTCATCAGCTCTTTGCTTTCGTTGGTGTCCGGCACTTCCACCCGCAGCTCGCCGCCACGATCCACCACGCCGATCAGCATGCCGACGATCGGCGATACCCGATCTTCCGGCGGCAGATCGCGCAGCAGCTCGCCCACCACGATCATCTGGCGGGCGAAAATCAGTTCGCGGAACGGAATTTCCCGCGCCAGGCGGTCGGCATCGTCCGGCTGATAGCATTCGAACAGCACGTAACCGCTGTGCTCTTTTACCCGTGCAAAGCCGTAAATCTCCCGCTGGGCGGCTTTGTCGGTGATCTCCGCCGCACACTCTTTTTCAAAGCCGGGGCGGCAGTACAACGCAATCTTATTCATGGCGCTCGGCCTTTTTCCTCAGACGCAAAGCGCCAATCAACATCAATATCCAGCCGATCAGGAAGCACACGCCGCCAACCGGCGTGATATAAACCCAGACCTTCAGGTGCGACAGCGCCAGGCAATAGAGGCTGCCGCTGAACAACACGGTGCCGAACGCCAACAGCGCCCCGCTCCAGTAAAACCACAGGCTCACGCGGCGCTGCATCGCGACCGCCAGCGCCAGGATGGCCAGGGTGTGGAATCCCTGATATTCCAGCCCGGTGCGGATCCAGGCCATTTCGTTGGCGCCGAGCGTACCGCTTAACACATGCGCGCCGAATGCGCCCAACGCGACAAACACAAAGCCGCTGATAGCGGCGAAAACCAGCATGGAACGGCTGCTCATCGTGATCTATCCCATTAAAAATCACCGGCCGCAGCAAGGCGGCGGCCGGCCTTATTGTTCGTAGCGGAAGCGGAACTTCTCTTGTTCGCTGGCGGCGCGCGCCAGGATCCACTGCCGGAAGGCGGCTATTTTACCCAGTTCTGCCTGGCTGTCATGACATACCAGATAAAAAGCGTTTTTGCTGACCAGCACATCGTTGAACGGGCACACCAGGCGACCGGCCTCAATCTCGGTTTGCGCCATCACGTTGTTCACCAGCGCCACGCCCTGGCCGTGTACCGCCGCCTGCACCACCATGGCGCTGTGGCTGAAGATCGGCCCCTGCTGCACGTTGATGTGCTGCAACCCCAGCTGGCGCGTATAGGCCAGCCAGTCGCGGCGCGAAACGTCATGCAGCAGCGTATGATAAGCCAGATCCTCGGCGGTTTTCAGCGGATGATCGCCGGTCAGCAGGCTCGGCGAACACACCGGCAGCAGATATTCCGCATACAGGCGCTCGGCACGCAGCCCCGGCCAGTTGCCACGGCCGTAGAAAATCGCCACGTCGACGTCGTCCGCTAGCTTGTCTTCTTCGCGATCCACCGCCTGGATGCGCACGTCGATCCCCGGATAAGCTGAGTTAAAGCCGGACAGGCGCGGCACCAGCCACTGAATGGCGAAGCTCGGCGGCAGGCTGACGGTCAATGCCCCCTTGGCGCTGCGTGCCTGCAGCTTGCGCGTCGCCTCGTTGATCGAAGAGAAGATCTCCTTGATATCGAGGTAATAACTTTGCCCCTCTTCGGTCAGCAGCAGCGAGCGGTTGCGCCGGCGAAACAGCTTCAGCCCGAGGAAGTCCTCCAGCGATTTGATCTGGTGGCTCACCGCGGCCTGAGTCACGAACAGCTCTTCCGCCGCCTTGGTGAAACTCAGGTGGCGAGCGGCCGCATCGAACACGCGCAGCGCATTGAGGGGAGGTAAGCGTTTAGACATTAAATTAGCTACTTTTGTGTAACATTAATCCGAATGATTCGGCGCCGAAAATCGGGCGGCTTTACGTGGCAAGCCATCGGTAAACGCTAACGGCGTATTGCCATTAGTTTTTTTTATCCGAGCCATTATAATTTGTCCGTTGAGGATGCGCCAGCAAATACCTATAGTGGCGGCACTTCCCGGGCCGGAACGAAAAGGGAGTGGGTGTCGAGGACGCCGATGAACTTTTGGCTTGTGGTTGTGATGTTGTGTTTGCAAATTGTCCGGCGATTCCGGACATGGTAGCTAGGCTACTGTTTTTTCACTTCCTGTACATTTACCCTGTCTGTCCATAGTGATTTTATGCAGCACCGCAAAACTTGCGGTGCTTTTTTTTGCCTGACGGTTACTGGTTGCTTTCAACCATCTCTTTCACATCGGCGCGGTTGATCTGTTGCTCGACGCCATTGGCGTCTTTATAGCGGATCATGCCGGTATCGTTGTCCACTTTAGGCTTGCCGTCAGCGACAATGGTGCGTCCATCATTGGTATGCATCACGTAGTTACTGGAACAGGCGGCCAGGGTGAACGTCAGCATCAGGGCAGAAAGAACTGCGGCTGTTTTCTTCATTGAGGACTCCTTTGTAGTTTTAAATGCTGATAAATACCTTTTATGTGTATAGATGCGATTAGTTAGCGCACATTTAATAGCATAACAAACTTTCCAAATTTTGCCAGGCGATAAGTCCTAATAGGCGGAGCGCTTGTCTCCGGCGGCAAAATAGGACAGGATCACCCATCGACTCAAGCCAGTGACAATCAGGGTATGACGCCTTTTAACCCCAGCCTTTTTCGCCAACAGTTTCCCGCGCTCGCGCAGGACGGCATCTATCTGGACAGCGCCGCCACCGCGTTGAAACCGCAGGCGGTGATCGACGCCACGCAGCAATTTTATCGCGATGACGCCGCCACCGTGCACCGCAGCCAGCACCGGGCGGCGCAGGATCTGACCGCCCGTTTCGAACGGGCGCGCGGCCAGGTGGCGCAGCTGATCAATGCGCCGTCGGCCGACGACATCGTCTGGACGCGCGGCACCACCGAGGCGATCAACCTGGTGGCGCAGAGCTACCTGCGTCCGCGCCTGCAGCCGGGCGATGAAATTCTGGTGAGCGAAGCAGAACACCACGCCAACCTGATCCCTTGGCTGATGGTGGCGGAACAAACCAGCGCGCGGGTGGTGAAACTGCCTATCGGCGCCGATCGGCTGCCGGATCTGACGCAGCTGCCCGCCCTGCTCAACGACAAAACCCGCCTGTTGGCGCTAGGGCAAATGTCCAACGTCACCGGCGGCTGCCCGGATCTGGCGCCGGCGATCGCTCAGGCACATGCCGCCGGCGCACGCGTGATGATCGACGGCGCCCAGGGCGTGGTTCACGGCCCGGCCGACGTACGGCAGCTCGACATCGACTTCTACGCCTTCTCCGGCCACAAGCTGTATGGCCCGACCGGCATCGGCGCGCTGTACGGCAAAGCCGAACTGCTGGCGCAGATGGCCCCCTGGCAAGGCGGCGGCAAGATGCTGACCCAGGCGTCGTTCGACGGTTTTACCCCGCAAAAACCGCCGCACTGCTTCGAAGCCGGCACGCCAAACATCGCCGGCGTGCTGGGATTGGCCGCCGCGCTCACCTGGCTCAGCGAACAGGATATGGCGGCGGCGGAACGCTACAGCCGCGAGCTGGCAAACCAGGCGGAACAGCGTTTGGCGCAGCTGCCGGGCTTTCGCAGCTTCCGTAGCTCCGGCTCCAGCCTGCTGGCGTTCGACATCGCCGGCGTACACCACAGCGACATCGTCACGCTGCTGGCGGAGCAAGGCATTGCGCTGCGCGCCGGCCAACATTGCGCGCAGCCGCTGATGGCGGCGTTGGGCGTCAGTGGCACGCTGCGCGCGTCGTTCGCTCCCTACAATACGCAACAGGACGTCAATACGCTGGTCAGCGCGTTGACTCACGCCCTCGATCTGCTGGCCGACTGACTTGACTCCCGGAGACGCTATGCTCGCCCCCCATCCTTTTGGCCGAGAGATCACCGCCGAAGCGTTGATTGCCACCTTCAGCACGCTAAAACAGTGGGAAGACCGCTACCGCCAGCTGATTATGCTCGCGAAACGGCTGCCGCCGCTGCCGGAGGCCTTGCGCCGTGAAGAAATAGCGTTGAGCGGGTGTGAAAACCGCGTCTGGTTGGGGCACCAGTTGCTGGAGGACGGCACGCTGCACTTCTATGGCGACAGCGAAGGCCGTATCGTGCGCGGTCTGCTGGCGGTACTGCTGACCGAAGTGGAAGGGAAAACGCCGCAGCAGATCGCCGCCTTGGATCCGCTGGCGCTGTTCGACCGGTTAGCGCTGCGCGCGCAGCTGAGCGCCACTCGCGCCAGCGGCCTGGCGGCCCTGGCCGCCACCGTGCAGGCGATTGCCACCCGTTATGCCTGACGCGCCGCCTTTGCCACCATCTTTTTCAGTGCGTGCGACACGGCGACGAAGCCGAAAGTGGCGGTAACCATGGTCGCCGCGCCGAATCCCGCGCTGCAATCCATTCTTTTCGGCCCTTCCGCCGTGCTGCGCGAAGCGCACACCGAACCGTCCGGCTGCGGGTAAACCAGCGGCTCGCTGGAAAAGACGCAGTCGATGCCCAGCTTGCCCTTGCCGTTTTTCACCACGTTGAAATCGTGCTTCAGCCGCTCACGCAGCTTGGCGGCCAGCGGATCCTGGATGGTTTTCGCCAGATCGGCCACTTCGATTTTGGTCGGGTCAGTCTGCCCGCCGGCGCCGCCGGTGGTCACCACCGGGATCTTGAAGCGGCGGCAGTATGACAACAGCGCCGCCTTCGGCCGCACGCTGTCGATCGCATCGATGACGTAGCTGAAGTTCTGGTCCAGCAGCTCGGCGACGTTGTCCGGGGTAATGAAGTCATCGATGCAGGTCACCCGGCATTCCGGGTTGATCGCCAGGATACGCTCCGCCATCACCTCGGTTTTCGATTGCCCGACGTGTTGGCGCAAGGCGTGGATCTGGCGGTTGGTATTGGTGACGCACACATCATCCATATCGATCAGGGTGATGGCGCCGATGCCGGTGCGCGCCAGTGCCTCAGCCGCCCAGGAACCCACGCCGCCGATGCCGATCACGCAGACGTGCGCCTGCGCGAACACCGCCAGCGCCTGCTGGCCATACAACCGCGCCGTGCCGCCGAAACGCTGCAGATAGGCTTCCGAATAAGCTGTGCTCATAACGCTTTAATTACCTTCATAATGCAAATGATAAGGGCCGGAAAATCCGGCCCTTGCGGGTCACTCTTTTCACGCCGTGTGCATTTACCGGGTGGCCAGCAACGCACCGCCGCCGGTGGATTGATTGGCGCTGAACAACTGGCCGCCGCCGTTGTTTTTCAGCACCCAGACGCGGCCGTAGTGGTTGTAGTACCCCGCCGAGTGGCCTGCTTCCGGCCCGATGCCCTGATACATATCAAAATGCTGGCCCTTGATGGCGCCGCCCACGTCGAGCGCGACCATCAGGCGCATCTCGTATTTTCCCGTGAATTTACCCTTGTTGTCCAGCAGCGGCACTTCGGCCAGCAGCGTGGTGCCCGCCGGGATCAGCGAACGATCGGAGGCCACCGAGGCTTTGGCGACCAGCGGCACTGCACTGGCGCCCTTCACCGGCGCAAAAGCCTCCGGGCGGAAGAAGACGAACGACGGATTCTGTTCCAGCAGCTCACGCACCTCTGCGGCACTGTGGGTATCCGCCCACTGACGGATCGCCTGCATCGACATGTCTGCCTTGGCCACTTCGCCGCGATCGATCAACACCTTGCCGATGCTGCGATAGGCGTGGCCGTTTTTGCCACCGTAGCCGAAGAACACCAGCGGCTGACCGTTGCCGTAGTCGACGTAGCCGCTGCCCTGGACTTCCATCATGAAGTTGTCCATCAGCGAGTTGGTGTAAGCGATGATATAGCGATCGTCGAGCGCGCCGGAATAGATGCCCGCGCGATCCGGCAAGCGGCCTCTGCCCTTCGGCGGCATGCGGTACAGCGGATAGCGGAACTCGCCCTGTTGGGTATAACGCGCCTGCACCACCGGCGTGTAATAGCCGGTAAACTGCACGTTGCCGTAATTGTCGACGCCTTCCATCTGGTAAGCGCTGAGGCCGTACTGGCTCAGCAGGCGGGTGTCGGCGCCGGACGCCATCCAGCTTTGCACCGCCTGATAGGTGCTGTTGTTGCGGTTAAACAGCGAAGGAGACGCATATTTGATCTCCATCAGTTGATCCGAGTAATCCTTGGCGTTGACCGGCGACCCTTTGGCATTGGGCTGATTGACCAGCTCCAGCGATTGATCCAGACGGCCATCTTTATATTGCTGACCCCGATCGGTCGGCTTGGACGAGCAGCCCGCCAACACCGCCACCATCAACCCGCCCAGCAGGTATTTACCCCAACGTCCTTTCATCGCGCACACTCTCACACTGATATGATCTACCGGCTGAACGATAACAAACGCCCATTGATAAAGGAATCGCTGCAAATAAAAAAAGCCGCACGGGAGATGGTGATGAAAAAGAAGGCAAATTGCGGGCAAATTCAGCAGAAAAACGGGTTTAGGCCAATAAAGTGCAAAAAGGGTTTGCAACAAAACGCACGGAGAGTATAGTGCGCATCCATCGGACGCGGGGTGGAGCAGCCTGGTAGCTCGTCGGGCTCATAACCCGAAGGTCGTCGGTTCAAATCCGGCCCCCGCAACCAACCGATGCCGCATTGGCGGTATTTTTGGTTTGGTTTCGATAAAAAAGTATTATACGGACGCGGGGTGGAGCAGCCTGGTAGCTCGTCGGGCTCATAACCCGAAGGTCGTCGGTTCAAATCCGGCCCCCGCAACCAACCGAATGTCGTACCAGCGGCATCACATGAACGGTGGTTTCGTAGTAATACAGCATCAAGACGGACGCGGGGTGGAGCAGCCTGGTAGCTCGTCGGGCTCATAACCCGAAGGTCGTCGGTTCAAATCCGGCCTCCGCAACCAACTCTTGATGACAACAGACAAGCACCCTGACGGGTGTTTTTTTGTATCTGCAATCCGCGAAACTGGCCGGACGCACGCCCGGCCCTGCCATTAGCCGTTATCGGCTCGCCAGCGCGCCGCCGTTGGCGAAATAAGCCTTGATGCCCGCCAGAATCGACTCCGCCACCTGCTGCTGGAAATGGCTGGTGCGCAGCTTGCGCTCCTCTTCGATGTTGCTGATAAACGCCGTCTCCACCAGGATCGACGGGATATCCGGCGCCTTCAACACCGCAAAACCGGCCTGATCGACGCGATTCTTGTGCAACCGGTTGATTTTCCCCATCCGATTCAACACTTCCTTGCCGAACTTCAGGCTGTCGTTGATGGTCGCGGTCTGGATCAGATCGAACATGGTGTGGTCGAGATAACGATCGCCGCTCTTGCTGACGCCGCCGATTTGGTCCGAGGCGTTCTGCGTCTGCGCCAGGAACTTGGCCGCCGAGCTGGTGGCGCCCTTGGTGGACAACGCGAACACCGATGAACCGCGCGCCGCGCGGCTGGTAAAGGCATCGGCGTGAATCGAAACGAACAGATCCGCGCGCTGCTTGCGCGCCTTGGCGACGCGCACCTTGAGCGGGATAAACACGTCTTCGTTGCGCGTCATGAACACTTTCATGTTTGGCTCGCGCTTGATCATGGCGCTCAGTTTGCGGGCAATCTGCAATACGATGTCTTTCTCGCGCGTCTTGTATTTACCGATGGCGCCGGGATCTTCACCGCCGTGGCCGGGATCCAGCATGATGACGATCGGCCGATCGCGCCCCGCTTTACCGGCCTGCGGCGCTTCCGGCGGCAGCGTGCGCTCCAGATCGCCCTTGTTGTAATCTTCCAGTAACGCCAGTAGCGGATCATACTCCTCGCCGCCGCTGCCGGCCTTGGTCGGGTAGAGATCCATGACCAGACGGTTGCGATACTCCGGCACCGGCGCCAGCGTGAAAATATGCGGGCTGACGCTCTGCTTGAGCTCCAGCACCAGCCGCACGGTATTCTGATCGAACTGGCCGACGCGCGCCTGCTTGAGATAAGGGTCGTCGGCACGCACCTGCCCGGCGATGCCTTTCAGCACGCTGTTAAGGTGAACGCCTTCGATGTCCACCACCACGCGATCGGGATTGGTCAGGGCAAACTGCTTGTATTTCAGCTCGACGTTGGATTCCAGCGTGACGCGGGTATAGGTGGAGGATGGCCAGACGCGCACGGCGATCACGTGCGATGACGTGGCGAAGCCCGTACGACTCACACTCAGCAACCAGCTGGCGGCAACGCCCTGTAATAAACGACGGCGGCCCAGATTGTGATTTGAGTTTGGCATGCGGCTCCGGCAGTAATAGCTGTTTACAACAGATGAAAAAAACACCAATTAAATGGGGATGCCGAAAACTTTAACCAATCATTCCAGCCCTGTCATCAGAAAATCTTTTTATGGTTTTTCAATTTATTAACGATTTAGCACCCTTAGCGCACTCTTCATGACGATTTCCCGCTTGCCATCGGCGCAATAAAAGAATAAAAATACAAAAATACCGTATAAATATGCAAAAGAGGTTTGTCGTGAAGGAACGTAGTACAGAGCTGGTGCAAGGATTCCGTCACTCAGTCCCCTATATCAATGCCCACCGCGGCAAGACGTTTGTCATCATGCTCGGCGGGGAAGCCATCGAACACGAGAATTTCTCCAACATCGTCAACGATATTGGGCTGCTGCATAGTCTGGGCATTCGCCTGGTGGTGGTTTACGGCGCACGGCCGCAGATCGACGCCAATCTGGCGCAGCACAACTATGAGCCGATCTACCACAAACACACCCGCGTGACCGATGCCCATACGCTTGAACTGGTCAAGCAGGCCGCCGGTTTGTTGCAGCTCGATATCACCGCCCGGCTGTCGATGAGCCTCAACAACACGCCGCTGCAGGGCGCACATATTAACGTGGTCAGCGGCAACTTCATCATCGCGCAACCGCTGGGCGTGGATGACGGCATCGACTACTGTCACAGCGGCCGCATTCGCCGCATCGATGAAGACGCGATCCACCGCCAGCTCGACAGCAACGCCATCGTGCTGATCGGCCCGGTCGCGGTTTCGGTCACCGGCGAGAGCTTCAACCTGACTTCGGAAGAAGTGGCCACCCAGCTGGCGATCAAGCTGAAAGCGGAAAAAATGATCGGTTTCTGCTCCTCGCAGGGCGTGACCGATGCGGAAGGCCACATCCTTTCCGAGCTGTTCCCCAACGATGCGCAAAAACGCCTTGAAGAGCTGGAGGAAGGCGGCGATTACCATTCCGGCACCGTGCGCTTCCTGCGCGGGGCGGTGAAAGGCTGCCGCAGCGGCGTGCGCCGCAGCCACCTGATCAGCTACCAGGAGGACGGTGCGCTGGTACAGGAGCTGTTCTCGCGCGACGGCATCGGCACCCAAATCGTGATGGAGAGCGCCGAACAGGTGCGCCGGGCGACGATCAACGACATCGGCGGCATTCTGGAGCTGATCCGGCCGCTCGAGCAGCAGGGTATTCTGGTGCGCCGTTCGCGCGAACAGTTGGAGATGGAGATCGACAAGTTCACCATTATCGAACGCGACAACCTGACCATCGCCTGCGCGGCGCTGTATCCGTTCCTGGAGGAAAAAATCGGTGAGATGGCCTGCGTGGCGGTGCATCCCGATTACCGCAGCTCTTCGCGCGGCGAGATGCTGCTGCAGCGGGTGGAAAACCAGGCGCGGCAGATGGGGCTGAAGAAGCTGTTCGTGCTGACCACCCGCAGCATCCACTGGTTCCAGGAACGCGGATTCACCCCGGCGGAAGTCGACGTGCTGCCGATGCAGAAACAGGCGCTGTACAACTACCAGCGCCGTTCCAAAATCCTGCTGGCCGATCTGTAATCCCATTGGGCGCGGCCGTTGCCGCGCCCCTGCGGCGTTTATTCCGTTGTCTGCAGCCGTTCAGCCAATCCGCTGCGCCGCTGGGTCGGCATACGAATGGCCCGCAGCAGCACCGCCTCCGTGGCATACAGCGAGAGCTGCTCACGTGCACGAGTGATCGCGGTATACACCAGCTCACGCGTTAGCACCGGCAGGAAGTGGTTCGGCAACACCAGAACCGTATGGTCAAACTCCGATCCCTGAGATTTGTGCACCGTCATGGCATAGGCGGTTTCATGCGCCGGCAAACGGCTCGGCTGTACCGACTTGATGCTGCCGTCCGGCAGTTGAAAATGCACGCGCAGATCGCCGTGCTCATCCGGCAGCGTAATGCCGATATCCCCATTGAACAGCCCCAATGCGCTGTCGTTGCGGCCAATCATCACCGGCCGCCCCCGATACCAGCGGCCGAGCACGCCCGGTTTGCGATCGATCAGGCCCGCACGCTGCAGCCCGAGCTCAATGCGTTCGTTCAGGCCGGCAACGCCGAACGGCCCTTCACGCAGCGCGCACAGCACCTGAAAACGGCCGAAGGCCGCCAGCACCGCCACCGCGTCCGCGCCTTCGGTGGTCAGCCGCAAATAGTCGCGATAGCCCGCCACGCAGGCATCCAGCAGCGCCTGATACTCTTCGCTCGTCGCCAGCGCATAGCCCGTGACATCGCCGAAACTGCCGTTTAATGCCGCCAGCGCGCGATCCCCCGCACCGGCATTAACCGCCAACGCCAGCTGACCGATGCCGGAACGGGCGTCGAAGCGGTAGCTCTTGCGCAGCAAACACAGGCTGTCGCGCACCACCGCTTCCGCGTCGGCCTGCTGCCCTTCAATCGCGCAACCGGTCAGGCGGCTCAGCTCTGCGGCACGCGCGTCGCTGTATCCCTGCTCGGCAAAACGGCAAATATCCCCCAGCACCGCGCCGGCCTCTACCGAGGCCAGCTGATCGCGATCGCCGAGGAAAATCACCCGCGCCCGATCGGGCAATGCGGCAATCAGGCGCGCCATCATCGGCAGATCGACCATCGAGGCCTCGTCCACCACCAGCACGTCCAAATGCAGCCGGTTGCCGCGGTGATAGCGCATACGCTGACTGTTCGGCTGCGCCCCCAACAGACGGTGCAACGTCGCCGCCTCGGTCGGGAACAGCGCCTGCTGCGCCGGGGTCAGCCCCAACTGACGGCTGGCTTTGCCGAGCGACTCCGTCAGACGCGCCGCCGCCTTGCCGGTCGGCGCCGCCAGCTGAATGCGCAAGCGCGCGCCTTCATCCAGCTGCACCAGCGCCGCCAACAGCCTGGCGACGGTGGTGGTTTTACCTGTGCCCGGCCCGCCGGAAATCACCGCGATGCGCCGCGTCGCGGCCACCGCCGCGGCGATCTTCTGCCAGTCGGGTTCGTCGCTCGCCGCGCCGAACAAACGGTCGAGAATGCTGCGCAGCTCGGCCTCCGGTACCGCCAGCGACTCGCCTTCGCCGCCGATAAACGCCGCCACTTCGCCTTCGTTTTGCCACATGCGCTGCAGATATAAACGCTGCCCGCGCAGCACCAGCGGCGTTGCGCCGCAGCCGTTCCCGACCGCTGCACTGGCCGCCAAACGCTGCTGCCAACGCGCGCTATCCGGCCGCTCGGCCGCCTCCCACAGCGCCAGCGCCAGCGCCGGCTGGCGCCCTTCAAACAACGTGTCCGCCTGCAGCTGCTCCAGCATCAGGCAGACATGACCGGCCCCCGCCTCTGCGCTCAGGCAGGCGGCGGCCAGTAAAATATCGGGCTCGTCTTCGTTCGCCACCACGCGGGCGAACTGCACGTCCAGCGGGCGCAGCACGCCAAGCGCCACCGCCTGCTCCAGCAGTGCGATCATGATCCTTCCTCCGTCGCCGCAGCTTCGCCGCTGAACAAGCGATCCATCCCCGCCACCAGCTCAAACTCGGGGAGACAGGTGAAAATGCCGTTGCCCGGGTGCGCCGCATCCACGCCGCGCAGGAACAGATAAATCACCCCGCCAAAATGGCGCCGATAATCGTAATCCGGCAACCGATGACGCAGATAACGATGCAGCGCCAGCGTATACAGCTGGTATTGCAGATCGTAACGATGCTCCGCCATCGCCTGCTCCATCGCCGGCCGGGTATAGGCGCTGCTGTCTTCCCCCAGCCAGTTGGACTTGTAGTCCAGCAGGTAGTATTTGCCCTGCCAGCAGAACACCAGGTCGATAAAGCCTTTCAGCATGCCCTGCACCTGATGAAAATCCAGCGCCGGGCAGCGGGCGGAAAGTGGATCGTAACGCTTCACCAGAGCATCGAGTTCCTTCGCCTGCAACAGCCGGTTGATCGGTAAATAGAACTGCAGCTCGGCCTGCTTGTGCTGCGGCGTCAGTGCCGCCAGCGTCACGCCACTGTCGTCGAGCGGCGTGCTGAGCAATACCTGCATCCACGCCAGCAAAATCGGCTGCCAGTGTTCGGCGAACCCTTGCTGCTGCAGCTGTGCCAGCAGCCACTGTTCGTCCAGCGGCTGAGTGAAATCCAGCGTTTCAAACAGGCTGTGCAGGAAGGTGCCGGGCGTTGCGCCGCGCGGGAAAGTATGCGGTGTGAGCGCTGGCTCACTTTCTTCTCCGCGCTCACCGGCGGCGTCGACATCCAGACGCGGCAGCAGATCCTGCATCAGGCTCGCGCCGTGCTGTTGCAAACCGGTATAGCTGGTCACCCGCCAAGAATCCTGGATCCGCCGGGTAAAGCTTTTCGCCGCCAGCGCTTCAGCCAGTGCTGCCTGGGGTTGCCAGGGCGCCTCGTCCGGCGGTTCCACCAGCGACAGCGCGATACCGCCGCCCGCCAATTGCTGTAGCCGCTCCTGCAGATACACAGCGTCGCCGGCCTGCCCGCCCTGCACCAGATAGCCTAATGCGCTGCGGTGCAGATCGGTATCGCCCTGTTTCTTGCGCGTGCCCTGGAACAGCGGCGCGATGCCGATGCTGCAGTGGTACACCGAACGGGTCAGCGCCACGTACAGCAGACGCAGATCTTCCGCCAACCGCTCCTCCTCCGCCCAGGCCTGGCTCTCTTCATTGGCGTCGAGATCCAGCAACGCCTGGAAGCTGTGGCGATCGTGATACAACGCCTGCTGCTGCTGGCGGAAATTGCCGACGAACGGCAGCCACACCAGATCGAATTCCAGCCCCTTGGACTTGTGGATGGTGATCACCTGCACCAGATGCCGATCGCTCTCCAGCCGCAGCTGCTGATTGTCGGACTGGCGATTGGGCTGGGCAATCTGCTGCGCCAGCCAGCGCACCAGCGCATGCTCGCTGTCGAGCTGCGCCGCCGCCTCTTGCAACAGCTCCCCCAGGTGCAGCACGTCGGTCAAACGACGCTCGCCGCCGGCGCTGGCCAGCAGGTTCTCCGCCAGCTGGCGCGCTTTCATCACCTCACTCAGCATCGGCAACACGCCGCGGCGCAGCCAGAGCGTGCGGTAGTTGTCGAACTCGCTGACCAGCGCGTCCCAGGCGCGCTCATCGCGGCTCAGGCCGTCCAGCGTCGGCGCGTCCAACCCCAGCAGCCCGGTGGCCATGGCGCTGCGCAGCGTGCGCTCCTGCTCCGGTGCCAACACTGCCTGCAGCAACCACAGCAGATCTTTGGCCTCCGGGGTGTCAAACACGCTGTCGCGGTTGGACAGATATACCGACGGAATGGACAGCGCGCTCAGCGCATCGCGCACCAACGCCGCCTCATTGCGGCTGCGCACCAGTACCGTGATATCGGAGGCTTGTACCGGCCGTGGCTCCTTGCCACCCTGCAGCCACGCCTGGCCCTGCTGCCCGGCGCTGAGCCAGTCGCGAATTTGCGTGGCGCACAGGCGCGCCATCAGCTGTTGGTAATCACTTACACCGGCGCCTTCTCCCTGCTGCAGCCAGAACTGCATCGCCGGTTGCGGCTTGCCGTGCAGGTCAAACGCCAGCCCTTGGTTCTTTTCCGCCGCGCTGACCTCGATAAAGGGGATTTGGCCGAACAGGAAAGGCTTTTCTACCTGAGAAAACAGGTGATTGACGCTGGCGACCATCGACGGCGACGAGCGCCAGTTGGTCTCCAGCGTATAGTGGGCGCTCACCTCTGAACGCGCCCGCATGTAGGTAAAAATGTCGGCGCCGCGAAAGGCGTAAATTGCCTGCTTGGGATCGCCGATCAGCAGCAGGCCGCAATCGGGCCGGCCGACGTAAAGCTTTTGGAAAATACGGTATTGCTGCGGATCGGTATCCTGGAATTCATCGATCATCGCCACCGGGTAGCGCTGACGGATCGCCTGCGCCAGCTGTTCGCCGCCGCCGCTTTGCAGGGCACCGTCCAGCCGGCTGAGCAGGTCGTCAAACCCCAGCTCGGCGCGCTGGCGCTTTTCCTGCTGAATGGAAGTGCGGATCTCGCTGAGCGCGCGCGCCATGATCAGGTCGCGCAGCGTCAACGGCTCATCGAACAGCTCGTCGATCGCCGTGAACAGCGCATGCCGCGGCGGCTCGCCTTTCTTGGTCTTCTCCAGCAGCACCGACTGGCGAAATTTGTCCAGTTCCTTCGGCAGCTGGTAGTCCTGAGTCTCCTGCCCGCTCCATTCGCCGACCTTGTTCAGCCAGTTCGGCAGGTGTTTGCTGCTGTAACTGCGCTTATCGACGCCGGACTGGACGATCAACGCCTCCAGATCGCCCGCCGCCGCCCGCCATTGCGCCTTGATGGCGTCGATGCGCGCGACGATCTGCTCATGGCGCATCAGGACGGTTTCTTCATCCTTCGGCGGCCGACGCAGCGCCGGCGCCTCACCGTGCAGATAGCCGGAAAGATCGGCCAGCAACGCTTCCGGGCCGCTCCACTCCTGGCTGACCGCACGGGCGACGCCCAGCGGCAACGGATAGCAGTGGCGACGCCAGAAATCGGCACAGGCCTGCCGCCGCAGCGGCAGCTCGTCCTGCACCAGCGTCTGTTCAAACAGCATGCCGGATTCGAAGGCGTTGTGCGTCAGCATTCGTTGGCAAAAGCCGTGAATGGTGTAGATCGCCGCTTCGTCCATCTGCCGCTCCGCCGCCAGCAGCTGCGAGGCGGCGTCGGTCAAATCGTCAATTTCAGCCATCAGCGCCGTAAACAGCGGGTTGGCGCTGACACCGCGCACGCAGGCAATGCGTAATCCGTGAATATTGTCGCGGATACGCCCGCGCAGCTCCTCGGTGGCAGCCTCGGTAAAGGTCACCACCAGGATTTCTTCCACCGTCAGCGGGCGGGGAAACGCCGCTTCACCGCCCAACCCCAGCAGCAGACGCAGGTACAGCGCGCCGATGGTAAAGGTTTTGCCGGTGCCCGCCGATGCTTCGATCAGGCGTTCGCCGAACAGCGGCAGCGTCAGCGGCTCCAGCCTCTGCGGGGCAGTTTCCGTCATGGCGTCGCCACTTTGCGCGGCAGGATCTGCTGGAGTGCAGACGCGTTTGGATAGGTGACCCAATCCTTAGGCGCCGCGTAATCCGCCTTGTCTTGCCCGCTGCCGCTCACCTGCGACAGCACCGCCAGCCCCTGCGGCTGGATCACCGCCTGGTGGAAATAATCCGCCAGCTTGGCCGGCGTCAGCTGTTGCACCTGCGCGATCAGCTTCTGACGGGTATCGAAGGCGAAATTGCCGCGATCGAAATCGTTGGCGAACCGGCTGGCCTCTTCGCTCAGGGTTTGCGGCCGCTGCTTAAGTTCGTTGATCAGCGCCTGTTTGTACTGCTCGAAATCGGCCTCGCTCATTTCACGCAGACGTTTCTCGGTTTTCGGGTAGAAATCCTGATAGCGCTGGTACAGGTAGGCCGGCTGCTTGCTGTTGCTCTGCAGCAGGAAGCCTACGCCCCACTGGCGACCCACCGACATCGGGAAGGCAAAGACCGCATACCCCAATTGCTCCTGAGTGCGCAGCTGGCTATAGAACCACGGCTGAATAATCTGCCCCAGCAGCGAGCTGTAGGCCATGCCGGTCACTTCGTCGTAGCCGGTCGGTACGTAGACTGCCGCCAGCGCCGAGTCGGTGCTGCTGCCCACCTGCTGCAGGTTGGCCAACCGATTCTTGTCCACCACCACGTCTTCGCCGTGCCACCACTCGATGCCGGTGCAGCCCAGGCGATGTTTCAGCGTCGACGCCAGCGTATCGACCTGCTGCTTGCTCATGTTGCCCACCACCAGCAGCTCCGGCGTGGCCTCGGCCAGCAGGCTGTCGCGATAGGCCAGCACGTCTTTCAGCGTCAGCGTCTTCAGCACTTCGCGGCGCTCGCTGCGCTCGGAATACGGCACGCGGGAAACCATTTGCACCGGCTGAATAGCCAACTCAAACGCCTTGCCCTTTTCGGCGGCGTCCAACTGCTCCAGATACCAGGATTTGGCCTGAGCGAGCTGATCTTCCGTCGGCATGAAGCTGGAATAGCCCTCGATCAGCGCCGTCAGCAGCTGCGGCAAACGCTGGGTAAAACCGTTGGCGTTGAACATCAGGCCGTTGTTCGGCGAGGTCGAGAAACTCAGCCCGCCGACCGATGCCTGATAGCTCAGCTGATCCAGCGCCAGGCCGGCCAGATAATCCGTCAGCGAGAACAGCACCTGGTTACGCGCGGAATCCATGGTCTTGGCGTTGCGGAAAGCGACGGTGACGTCGGCCTTCGGCTCGTCGGCGAAGTAACGGCTCGGCATATACAGCACGCGCAGGCCGGGTTTATCCACCACCATTTCCGGCTTTTTGAACTCGTGCGACGGCTTGGTCAGGGTAAAGTCATCCGGGATGTACGGGTTGAGCGCCGGCAACGACAGCGAAATGCCGCTGCCCAACTGCTGCCACTGCGCAAAGCGCTGCGGCGTGATCTTGTCGACCTGGTAAGGCGCGTTGACGAAATAGGCCGTCTTGTTGTGCGGTTCATCCGGGCTGACGAACCAGATACGCGCATTTTGCGGCGTCATGGCGTCCAGACGTTCGGCGATCGCCTTAGGATCATAACGGTCGGCCAGGTAAGGCGCATCCAACGCATGCTCCACCGGCACGCGCAGCATCGTGTCCACCAGCCATTCGATGTAGTCCATGTCGCGCGTGATCGACGGATAACGGAAGTCCAGGTTCAGAACATGCGAGATCTCATCGAAGTAGCTCTGCTTGATGCCTTCGCTGCGCAACATTTTCAGGTAGTTGAAAATGGCGGCAACGACCTCGTCGCGCTGGGCCAGGCCTTTGTCGGTCAGTGACACGCTGATGGCGAACACGCCGCCGTTGCGATCGACCATCGGATCGGCGCCGGCATTGATGGCGTCCGCCAGCCCCTGTTTCTGCAGCCAGTCAGACAGGGTATTTTTGCTGCGGTTGCCGATCAGGTAGCTGATGTAGGTATCAGTTTTGCTGCGGAACGCGGCGCTGTTGTTGTCGATGCGGAACTCGATCTTCAGCTGCTTGCGCGGCTGCGCCGGCACATAATGAATGATGATGCCCTGCTGTTCCGGCGTAGCGGCCGGCACGGTGATCGGCGGCACGCTGGCATCGTGATTCGGCACGCGGCCAAAGGTTTTCGCCGCAATGTCAGCCAGCTGCGACAGCGGCTGATTGCCGTACAAAACGCCCATCATCAGGTTGGCTGAGTAGTAACGCTTATAGAAGCCGGTCAGCTCATCGTGCAACTTGCTGCCCGGCTTGTCTTTCAGCGTGTCGAGATTGCCGCCGGAGAAACGCGCGCTCGGGTGCGCCGGGTTAAGGGTTTCCGCGCCCACCTGCGCCATGCGCATGCCGTCGCGCGAACGCGCCATCGTCAGTTCGGCATTCACCGCGTTGCGCTCACGGTCGGCATTGCCCGGATCCAGCAGCGGTTCGGCAATGGCGTCGGCCATGCGGTCGACCGCCGGCTCCAGCGCATCATTTTCCACTTCCAGATAGAAGGCGGTGCGATACGAGGCCGTGCTGGCATTGTGGCTGCCACCGTGCTTTTTCAGGAATTCAGACAGGTTCTCCGGCTCTGGATAGCGTTTGGAGCCCATCAGCACCATATGTTCCAGATAGTGCGCCAGCCCCAGTTGGCTGTTCGGATCTTCGAGCGAGCCGACCGGCAATGCCAGCGCCGCCAGCGATTTCGGTGCCTGAACATCGGACACCAGCAACACCGTCATGCCGTTAGCCAACTTGATCGCCTCATACTGACGCGGATCGTGTTCGCTCTTGTTGATCTTCTCCGCCAGCGGTTGCCATCCTTGCGCGGCCCAACTCAACGGCGCCCAACATAGGGCCAGGAATAACAGCCCGGTGATACGGGCCAACTGTCTGCGCATATCCAAAATAAACCCCTATTCTGACGTCGCTACGCCCGTTCCCTGACGTTGACAACGTGCATCAAAACCACATAACCAAATCTTTACTCGCTGGGTCCTCCGCCAATGCGGCAGGCGAAAAACGGCGGGTATATACCTGTGCGTTATGTAAGACCGGGAATTACCCCAATGGTTGAATATAACCTGCGTTATTTTTACCACCTCCCGCCACACAGCACCACCGGGGGATTGTTACCCCAGGTTATGCCGCGCCACCGGCAGCAGATAACGCGCTGTTTCGGCCAGTATTTGCGCCAAGTAGTCGTTGTCCAATTGGCGGAACACTCGCTGCACGTAGGGATCTTCCCCTTCTCCGGGAATGCGCTGATCGCCCTGCCAGGCCTGCAGCAGTTTGGCACGGGCCTTGGTTTGCGCTTCTTCCTCCCAGTCGATTTCCTGCGTTTCCGGCAGATAGCACTGACTTAGCCACGCCCAGCCGCTCTTGTTCAGCAACAGCAGCGGCTGACAAAGACCGCGCTGATAGCCCGCCAGCAGTTCCGCCAGCTGTGCCTGTGCCTCTTCTGGCGCCAGCGCGGCAAAGCGCCAGGCGGAATTCTTGCGGCCGTAGATGCGGCTCTCGCCGGTGCCGCCGGCGCAGCAGTACACCAGGTGTTCCAGCCACAGCAATATGCCGTCCACCGCCGACAGCGTAGCGGGCCGCCAGCGCAACAGGCCGTCATCCTGCACCTGATGCAGCCAGCCGCTGAGGCGCACGCCGGCGATATCGATATCCAGCTCCAGGCTATGGCTCTCAGCGCGTTCCGCACGCACCTGCTCGGCCAGTTCGCTCATCTCTTCCTGCTGCTTTTGCCAATAGATTTCGCCGAAGGCGCCATAGGGCAAGCCGCCGGCGGCGCGCACCCGCTGGAACAGCCGTTCGGGATCGTCGCCGTCGATCAGCGTATTCAGCAGTTGGCTGTTGAACTGATAGCGGCTGAGGTTATCCAGCGTGAAGGGTTCTTCGTCCGGCAACTCGGTCTCTTCCAGGATAAAGCTGACGCCCAGCCGCAGCTGGAAGAAGGCGCGAATCGGATGGCGATAAAACCGCAGCAGCTCATCCAACGATATCTGCTGCAGCGCTTCGGCGGGCAACGGCTGATTGAACGCCGGATGCGCCGCCCCGCGCCCATCGGCGGCGGGCAGCCACTCGGCGGCGTAGCTTTGCTCTTCCGAGCCCGGCAAAAAATTCTCGGCGGCGAACGGCATGCGCGCGTGCCACTTCAGCAGGTGCTCACCAACCCGCCGGGCGCTGTCGTCTGCGCTGAGTTTCTCGTCTCCCGGCAGGCAATAGCTTTGCTCCAGGTACTCCAGCAGCTCGGTAACCAGCACCGAAGGGTAGCGCGGGCTGTTGTCCTGAATGGAACGGCCGATGAAGCTGATATACAGCCGCTGCTGAGCGGACAAAATCGCCTCCAGGAACAGATAGCGGTCGTCATCGCGACGGCTGCGGTCGCCGCGTTTGACCTGCTGCGCCATCAGATCGAACCCCAGCGGCGGCAGCGTGCGCGGATACACGCCGTCGTTCATGCCCAGCAGGCACACCACCTTGAACGGAATGGAACGCATCGGCATCAGCGTACAGAAGTTGATTTGCCCGGCGAGGAAGCGCTGGCTGATGCGCTCCTGATCGAGTCGCGCTGCCAGATCGTCGCGCAGAATGGTCAACGGCACCTCGTCGGGATAGCGCGCCGCCAGGCCAAAATTGATGGCCTGCTGCCACTGCTGTTCGATCAGTGCCAGCACCACGTCGGTGTCGCTGTCAGCGTCGAAGAAGGCATCCAGCAGTTGCCGGCACAGCGGCAGCCACGCGTCGAGCGAGCGCGCTTCGCTCAAAATTTGCCGCCAGTGGCTCAGTTGCGCCAGCAGCTGCGCCAACTGCCCCGCCAACTCGGCGACCAATCCGCTCGATTCGTCGTAAGGTAAAATGCCCTGCCAATCGCCAGCATTGCTGTCCATCGCGTAACCAAGCAGCATGCGCGTAATCCCGAAACGCCAGGTATGCTGGCCGGTCGCGGGCAGATCCAGTTCGCGCACGTTATCGTCATCCAGCCCCCAACGTACGCCGGACTCACCGACCCAGTGACGCAGCAGACGCAGCCCCTCTTCGCCAATGGCGAAGCGGGCCGCCAGCGCCGGCACCTCCAGCAGCGCCAACACCTGTTCCGAGGTAAAGCGGCTTTGCGGCAGATCGAGCAGTGAAATGAACGCCTGCAGCGCCGGATGCGCCTGGCGCGCTTTACGGTCGGAAATGGCGAACGGCAGGTAGCGTTCGGCGGGGGCGTTGCCGAACACCGCCTGAATGTAAGGCGTGTAACTGTCGATATCCGCCACCATCACGATGATGTCGCGCGGCGTCAACGACGGATCCTCCTCCAGCATGGCCAGCAGTTGATCGTGCAGCACCTCCACTTCCCGCTGCGGGCTGTGACAGGCGTGCAGGCTGAGAGATCGGTCGTTCTCATCCAGCGGACGTTTGCTGAAACTGCTTTCCAGCGTTTCCGCGGTAATGCCGATCACCGCGTGATCTTCCAGCTCCAACATATCGCGCTGAACGGCGTGCAGCATGGTATCGGCCGGGATATCGACAAAGGCGTCGACCTCTTGCGCCCCTTCCATCTGCGACAGCAGATAGAGGTGATCGCGCCCCAGCTTGCCCCAAGAGGCCAACAGCGGGTTGCTGAGCTGCTGCTGCCCTTCGGCGTCAAACAGGCGCGCCGCGTCATCCGGCTCGCGGAACAGCCCCTGCTCGCGCGCCTGATGGAAGTGGCGGCGCTTGCGGCTCTGCAAACGGGCCAAAAAGGCGTAATCCTGGATATCGCCCCAATAGTAGCGGCAGGGATTGGTGAACATCAGGTGGATATCGATATGCCGCCCCAGTGCCTGCAGCGCCTCCAGATAAACCGGCGGCAACGCTGAGATACCGCAGATAAACACCCGCGGCGGCAAGCCGGGCGGGCAGGCTTTTGCCTGCTCCAGCGCGTGGATAAAGCGGCTGTACAGATTGGCGCGGTGCCATTCCGGCTGACCCAGCTCGCGCGTGTACTCCACTAACCGCGCCCAGAGCGGCGCCTGCCATTGTTGAGCCTCTGCCAGATCGTCGATGCGCTCACCGCGCTGCCAACTCTCCAGCCACTGCGGGCGGTAAACCAAATATTGGTCGAACAGGTCGGCGACCCGGCCGGCTAACTGGTGGATTTTGCGCTTGTCGCCGTCATCGGTCAGATAGTGCTGCAACGGCGCAAACGCCGGCTCGCTCAGCATCTCCGGCAGCAACCACATCAGCTTCCAGGTCATGGCGTCCTTGCTGAAGGCGCTCTCTTTCGGGATATCCGGCAACACCCGGGTGAACATGTCCCAAATGAAGGTCGCCGGCAGCGGAAATGCGACATTGGCAGCGATGCCAAACTGTTCCGCCAACTGCATCTGCAGCCATTGCGCCATGCCAGGGCTCTGCACCAGCACCACTTCCTGTTGAAAAGGATCGGCCAACGGATCTCTGGCTATCAGCGCGCTGGTCAGCGTTTTCAACAAATCCAGCTGATTGGAATGATAAACCGTGAACATCAAGGCTCCTTTAAAACAAGATTCGTGCCGGCTCAAAAACGGGGACAATACCAGCGGCTCAGCGTTGCCCACTGCCGCTGCGGCGTTTGGATCCTGACCGTCAATCGGCGGCAATCACTCTCCGCATCGTCGAGCGCGGTTTCGCGTCGCCAGCCTTCCGGCGGCAGTTCGGCCTCGAGCCGCCCGGTGACGGCGTACGCCTCCAACTGCTGATGCGCCAGCGCCCAGGCTTGCCGGTAGTGCCACTGGCGCTGAAACGACTGCAACAGCACCTGATGATACTGTAACAAGCCAATCAGCGACACCGAGAACAGCAAGGCCGCCACCAACACTTCCGGCAGGCTGAAGCCGTTGCGGGATATCCGCCCAGCCCGAGCGTTAGCCGTCACAGTCGGCCAGCCTTTTCTCGGGGCAAAAATCCAGCCGGCCGCCCGGCTGTGGTTGCACCTTGCCAGCGGCCTCCGCGCCGTTAAAGGTGCCCCATTGATACAACCATAGCGGTTCACCGCCGCGCATCTCGCCAAGGCCGCGTACCGTCACAACGCCTGCTCTGGCAGACAACCGGGCGCAGGCCGTCAGCTCCGCGCGCTGCCGGCATAACCAGGCCGCCGCACTCAGCTCGGCACGTGGCCAGCGCTGGCTCATGCCCCAACTCAGCGCCGAAGCGGCCTGATTGTAAGCCTGAAGGTAACGCTGCTGATCGGCAGCCAGTAACAGCGCGTTATCCAACTGCCGATGCTGAGCGTTAAGCAACATCAGCCCCAGCGCCAACAGCAACATCACCGCCGCCAGGGTGCTACCGCCTCGCTGGGTTTGCCGATTCATGGCAGCGCCGCCATTTCGACGCTCCCGCTCAGGCTGCGCCTGATGCGTGCATCGCTGGCGGAGCGCCCCGCCAGCGTCAGGCGAGCCAAGGTCGCGCCGTGATTGCCCCGCGCTATCGCCACATGAAACCGCTCAATGCGCACTTCGTCATGATCGAGCAGCCGCTCCCAGCCGCCGCCGTCGCATTGGCTTACGCCGCGCTGCCCTTCCAGCCCGCCATTGCGCAGCCGATAGCCGAAATAGCCGGCATCCTCACCCGAAGTGAGCCATTGCCCGCTGCGAGCAATATCGTAGGCGACGATAACGCAGCTGCCCGCCGCTTCTCCCGCAGCCTGGCCGATCAGCAGCGGGCGGCCGGCGCACTGCCCGGCGCAAAAACCGGCGCGGCGCAGATCTTTCTCAATACCGAACGCCAACTGCCGCAGCGTTGACTCCAGCCGAAAGTGCTGGCCGACGGCCACGCTTTGCTGGCGCAACAGCGGGTAAGTTTTCACCGCGCCGAGCGCGATTATACTGCCGAAGACCAACGCCAACATCACCTCCGGCAAGGTAAAGCCGCGTTCTAAAGTCAACATAGCGCCATGCCCCTGAGCCGCTGCCCTTCGCTGCACAAACGCAGCCGCCCACGGGCGGACAGCACCAACCGCAGGCTGCCTGCGTCGTTGCTGAGAAGGATGTGCCCCGCCTGTGCGGTATTGCGCAAACCGTAAAACCCAATCTCTTTGCCGGTGTAGCCGCTCAGCGCAACGTCGCGATAAGACGGCGAGAAGACAGAGCCTTCGGCGGAAGCGCAATCCGGCGGCGGCACGCCACCGCCCAGACACCAGGGCGTGCCGTTCTTGAACCACAGCAGCGTCGTGCGGTTACGCCAGTTGGCGTCCGCCTGCAAGCGCAGCAGAAACGCCAGCAGCTGTTGGGCCGTGTGTTCCAGCCGCAACGCTTGCTGATGATAGCGCCATTGCCCGACGCCCCAGCCGGTCAGCATGGCGGCGATCAATATCGCCGCCAACAGCTCAATCAACGTCATGCCACGCTGGCGATCATCGATGTTCGAGAGAGTATTGTCGTTCATGCCGCCAGTGTAAGGGCCGTAACAACGCGGTAAAGCCGCATGCGCAAGCGCTGCGGCAAGCTGCGCAATGTTTCCTCTACGACGGCAGACGGCGACAAAAAAATGCGGCGCGGTGCGCAATGCGGATAAAAAAAGGGGCGCAATCGTGAACTGCCCCCCATAAGTTGGACGTGACCCGTCCTAAATAGCGTTGACACATTTTACTCACGCACAGAGGAAAATGTGATGAACCAGTATGTTAAACGCACACAACGCGATTATTCTCTATCCTTTAAATTAGCCGTTGTCGAACAGGTCG
>NZ_JAMYWQ010000116.1 GCF_024160145.1 Serratia nevei | reverse complement strand
TCGAAGAGGACTACCTGGGTATCTAATCCTGTTTGCTACCCACGCTTTCGAGCCTCAGTGTCAGTTACAGTCCAGAGAGCCGCTTTCGCCACCGGTGTTCCTCCATATATCTACGCATTTCACCGCTACACATGGAATTCCACTCTCCTCTACTGCACTCAAGTCTAACAGTTTCCAATGCACACAATGGTTGAGCCACTGCCTTTTACATCAGACTTATTAAGCAACCTGCGCTCGCTTTACGCCCAATAAATCCGGACAACGCTCGGGACCTACGTATTACCGCGGCTGCTGGCACGTAGTTAGCCGTCCCTTTCTGGTTAGATACCGTCACTTGTGTAATTTTCCACTCTACACAACGTTCTTCTCTAACAACAGAGTTTTACGATCCGAAAACCTTCTTCACTCACGCGGCGTTGCTCGGTCAGACTTTCGTCCATTGCCGAAGATTCCCTACTGCTGCACCCCATAGGACATTCG
>NZ_JAMYWQ010000115.1 GCF_024160145.1 Serratia nevei | reverse complement strand
AGTTCCGCTGCGTTCTTCATCGATGCGAGAGCCAAGAGATCCGTTGTTGAAAGTTTTGTTTTGTTAAGATAACAAGACGTTCATTACACAATGTTTGTATTGTAAAAAGATCAGCCCGAGGGCCGAAAACGGTTCACAGAGGTGTTGGGATTAATAATTGATAAGGCCGTTAAAAAAGACATTCTGTAACTTTAATAGAGTATATGAAGACATAGTCCTTGAAGCCCAGAAGCCTGCGCTCAAGCTTCCAAACCCGCATTCGCAGCGGAAATGACCCCAAAGACTACAAAAGGTGCACAAGTGAAGATAAATAGTTTTGAATGCGAGCACATGCCCGAAGGCCAGCATCAGCACTCAAGCGTATTCAATAATGATCCTTCCGCAGGTTCACCTACGGAAACCTTGTTACGACTTTTACTTCCCGTGAT
>NZ_JAMYWQ010000114.1 GCF_024160145.1 Serratia nevei | reverse complement strand
AAGCGAGAAGCAGCAGGTGAGCGCACTGAGCCAGTTGGCCGCAGGGCTTGCAGGCGGGCTGGCGACGGGGGATACTGCGGGAGCCGTAACCGGCGTGCAGGCTGGGAAGAATGCGGTGGAGAATAACGCGCTGAGTGATATTGTTGACGCTGTATCTCAGGGTAAGACTCCTCAGCAGGTAGCCGAAGAGCGTGTCGATGCAGAAAACGAGCGCTATAAGCAGCAAAACTGTGCCGGAATGAGCGCGGAAGCGTGCTCGGTGAAGATGTATACTGAACGCCGGGAAGAGCTGAAAGATATCCTGTCGACAGGTGCAGATTTTGTGCCGGTGGTAGGGGATATCAAGAGTTTTGCGGAAGCCCAGAGTGCTTTGGATTATCTGGTTGCGGCGATAGGCATCATTCCTGGGGCTGGAGATGCAGCAGGTAAGGCGATCAAGGCGGCAGAAACGGCGCTGAAGAAGGGGGATGTCGCTGAAGCGTC
>NZ_JAMYWQ010000022.1 GCF_024160145.1 Serratia nevei | reverse complement strand
GACAGTAAACGCACGGGTCGAGTGGGATGGGAGAGATTATGGGAAGGATGGTTCAAACTGCAAACCATCCTTGAGGGTTATCTGCTGGCCAAGTCTCTCGAGCAAGAGATCTGATCAAGAGACAGGGCATTTGCCGGCCCTTTTTTTATCGCGAGGGCCGCTTACAGGCCCCCGGCGTCGCGCTTGGTGTTCGGCGCCGGCGTGGACGGCGGCGTCCGGCCGTTGTTGGTCAGCCGCGACAGCGTCTCGCTGCGCACCTGGAACGGCGGGTACGGCAGCGTGATGCCGTGTTCGCGGTAGCCCGCCAGGATCAGCTGGTGGATCTCGTGGCGCAGCGGCATACGGTGGCCCATCTCGGCGGCGTAAATACGCATTTCGAAGATCTGGATGCCCTGTTGCAGATCGACCAGGTAAACCTCCGGCGCCGGGTTATCCAGCACCAGCGAGCAGCGCTCGGCGGCGTTCATCAGGATCTTGGTCACCTCTTCGCTGTTGGCTTCGCCCGGTGCCGGTACGGTCAGCACCACACGGGTGATGGCGTCGGAAAGTGACCAGTTGACGAACTGCTCGGTGATGAAGGCCTTATTCGGCACGATAATCTCTTTACGATCCCAGTCAGCGATGGTGGTGGCGCGGGTGTTGATCTTGGTGATCGTGCCGGTCAGGTTGCGGATCGTCACGGTGTCGCCGATGCGGATCGGCTTTTCGAACAGGATGATCAGGCCGGAAATGAAGTTGGAGAAGATCTCCTGCATGCCGAAGCCCAACCCCACGCTGAGCGCGGTGACCACCCATTGCAGTTTCGACCACTCGATGCCGATCCAGGAAAAACTGAGGATGGCGCCGAACAGCAACAGCAGGTATTTGGTGATGGTGGTAATGGCGTAGCCGGTGCCCGGCGACAGATCCAGGTGCTGTAGCACCGCCAGCTCCAGCAGCGCCGGGAGGTTGCGCACCAGCTGCATGGTGATGATCAGCACCAGGATGGCGATCAGAACCGCGCCGAGGGTGATCGGATGGGCGGTCTCTACGCCGTTGACCGTCGAAGTGACGTCCCACAGCGAGATATTTTCCAGGAAACTAAATGCGGAATGGATCTCCGACCACAGTACGATCACCGACACCAGCGCGATCAGCGTCAGGATCGAACGTACCAGCCGCAGCGATTGAGCGCTGATGGTATCCAGGTCGATCTCGGAGTCATCCATATCCACCGAACCTTCGGTGCTGTTCGGGGTGTGCGAGGTTTCGTCTTCGCCGCGGGCGCGCTGGGCCAGGATGTCGGCACGGCGCTGCTTGGCGCGATCGAAGGCGATGCGTCGCCGTTGGATCAGCATCCAGCGGCGGATGATGTGATAGACGACCAGCAGCAGGAACCAGATCGCCACCGAGGTTTCCAGACGCGCCAGCAGCGCTTGCGCGGTGGTGAGGTAACCGACGGTCGACGCCAGCGCCGCCAGCAGCGGCGCCGACAGCAACAGCCCCCAGAAGGCGCTGTTGAGCATGTTGTCGCCGGAGCCGTTTTTATCCAGATACAGCGGAATGCCGGCGCGCTTGAGGCTGTGGGTAACCAGCGCCAGCGCCAGACACAGCAGAATAAAGCACAGCCGCCCCAGGGTGTTGGCGAACTCGCGCTCTTTCAGGCTATCGAAAGTGATCAGCGCCATGATCAGCGGCACGATCAGCCAGATCGACATCTTGTAGTAGCGCATGGCGCGCGAAACCTGCTTCGCCGGCCAGCGGAAGTGCACGATGAACAGCCCCTGAGGGTGGGCGAAGGCGGCGCAGATCATGCAGATCCACAGGATCGGCAGCGTGGCGGTCACCCCTTTGCCGATCGCTTCCGCCACCGGGTAGTTCCAGGCGCTTTGCAGGCCGTAGCCGAGCGCAGCCCACAGCACCGGCAGCGGCAGCGCCACCAGAATCGACCAAAATACGGTGCGCAGCGTCAGGAAGAATTCGTCTTGCGTCACCTTGCCGACGCGGCTGCTGGCGCGCTCAAGGAAGGCGTGATAGTGCTTGCGCGAACTGATGCTGAAAATCACCAGCAGCAGGGCGCCGAAGATCGGGATCAGCGTTTCGCGGCTGGTCACCATCATCATGAAGGCGCCGCCGAGCTGCGACAGCGTATCCAGCGACAGGACGCGCGTCAGATCGTGCGCCACGTTGAGCGGATAGGCGAGGGTGATCGGATTGACGTCCGGCACCCAGAACAGATAGCGGTGGGTGGCGTCTCGGATCTCGTTCAGCGCTTCGATCAGCTGGGTGTTGGCCACCTTCAGCTTGGTCAACTCGAGGATTTGGGTATCGCAACCGGACAGCAGCGAGTTCAGCAACTCGCGTTGGGTGCGCAGCTGGGCATCGACGATGCGCTGCTCCTGGTTGGTCAGCGCACTGCCGTCGTCGCGCTTGAATTCGCGCTGCGGCAGCTTCTCCAATTGGCTTTCAAACTGCAGGCGCTGCACACGCAACTGGGCCATGTCGCCATCCAGCTGCTGCGGCTTGGGCATTTCCGGCAGCGTCGCCACCTGGGCGCGCAGGGTTTCCCCCAGCGCCGACGACGAACCGAGCCACTGAGCCTGCTCGATGATGGTGCTCAGCGCCTGGCGCACCTGCAGCGTCTGCGCCGCCGCCTGCCGCTGTTGCGACGAAATCAGGTCCATGCGCTGCGCCTGGCTGTTCAGCGCGGCGGACAGCTCGCGGTTGATCTGGAGCTGTTCGCTGATGCTCTTCGGCAGTTCGCCGTTCTGCTCCGCCAACTGCTCGGTTTTTTCCAGCGCCAGTTCCGCCTCGCGCTGGCGCTGGGCGTTGAGGTTATTGCGTAACGCCTGCAATTGAACGTCAATCTGTTCGTGGCGCTTTTTGTAAACTTCGGCGCGCATGCGCGCCAGCTCCTGGCGGTTGTTGGCCGACAGCTGCGCCAGCTCCAGCTCGTCCACTTTGGCTTTGCGTGCCGCGGCTTCGGTCTGCAGCAGCGCCAGCGCGGCCTGCGCGTACGGCGTGGTCGGGTTGGCGGGCTGCGCCTGCAGGCGGCGTTGCACTTCGGTCAGCGCGCGGCGGGCGTCGGTCTGCTGCTGCGGCAACTGGCCGAGCGAGTCGCTGATTTCCCGCGTGCGATCCTGTTCTTGCTGCAGCAGGCGCGCCTGTTCCAGCAGCAAACTGCTGGTTTGCAGAATCTGTTGCTCCAGATCGTTGGCCGGGAGATCGTCGCCGTTCGGCAGGATCTTGTTGCTCTCCAGTACCAGCTGACGGCGCAGCTCCTGCGTCATCTTCGGGAAGTCGTCGATCACCTTCTGATACTGTTCGGCGCGAGTCTGCGACTCTTTACGCTCCGCCAGCCAGTTGAGGGCGCTTTGCAGCGCCTCGCTGGTTTCCGCCTGATTCGGCGCGTTTTTGCTGCTTTCCGCCTGCTTCAGCTCCTGTTTGAGCTGGGTCTCGGTCGGCACGGGGGCGGCCAGCGCCGGTTGCCACAGCAGGCAACCGAGCAAAAGCGTGATGATCAGGCGCACGGCGTCGATTCCTTTGGGTCTAGGTCTGTGGTGCTTCAGCGGCGGCCGGAATTTCGGCGAAGGCTTCGCCCATGCGGGTAACGGTGCCGTTCTGCAGCTGCGGCGCGAACTGCACGCTGCCTGCGGTAAACAGGTTGATCACCGTGGAGCCGAGCTTGAAGCGGCCCATCTCGGCGCCTTTTTCCAGCGCGATGGCGCCTTCTTCACCGGCGGCCGGGTAGGTCCAGCGCTTGATGATGCCTTCGCGCGGCGGCGTGACGGTGCCGGCCCAGACGGTTTCGATGCTGCCGACGATGGTGGCGCCGACCAGGATTTGCACCATCGGCCCAATGTCGGTGTCGAACACGCAGATCACGCGCTCGTTGCGCGCGAACAGGTTAGGCACGTTGGCGGCGGTGAGCGGGTTGACCGAGAACAGATCGCCCGGCACATAGATCATTTCGCGCAGTACGCCGGCGCACGGCATGTGCACGCGGTGGTAGTCGCGCGGCGCCAGATAGGTGGTGGCGAACAGGCCGTTGCGGAACGGCTCGGCCAGCAGATAGTTGCCGGCCAGCAGCGCTTCCAGGCTGTAGTGGTGGCCCTTGGCCTGGAAGATCTGATCGTCGCGGATCGGGCCAAGCTGGCTGATGGCGCCATCGGCGGGCAGCGCCAGCCAGTTGGCGTCGGCGATGATCGGGCGCGCGCCGTCGCGCAGCGGGCGTACGAAGAAGTCGTTGAAGGTGGCGTAAGACGCCAGGTCCGGATTTTGCGCTTCCTGCATGTCTACGCGGTAGAAGCGGGCGAAGGCCTTGACCACCAGTTGGGTCAGCCAGCCGGCCCGTTTGTCGGCGCCCCAGCCCGCGAGCCGGGTCAACGCCAACTTCGGCAGCCAATATTGCAATGTAATCTTGATGCTATCCAGCACGTTAACCTCGTGAATCAGGGTAAAGGGCGCGCATTGTAACGAGGGCTCCGCCGTCGTCAATGCCCGCCCGTCAGTGTCAGTCTGCGGCGTCCGTGAAGTTCTTGCGAACCTTCACCTGCGCCATGCTTTCGAGAATGCGGTGATAGTTGTCGAAACGCTCTTCCGCGATATCGCCTTTCTCCATCGCTGCGCGGATGGCGCAGCCGGGATCGGTATCGTGGCGGCAGTCGCGGAATTTGCAACCACCTAAATAATCACGGAATTCGACAAAGCCACGGGTGATTTGTTCCGGCTCCAGGTGCCACAGGCCAAACTCGCGCACCCCCGGGGAGTCGATCACGTCGCCGCCGTGCTGGAAATGGTACAGCCGCGCGGCGGTGGTGGTATGTTGCCCGAGGCCCGAGACGTCGGAAACCTGATTTACCAGAATTTGCTCTTCGGACGGCGGCAACAGCGCATTCAGCAGGCTGGACTTGCCCACCCCTGACTGGCCGGCGAAGATGCTGATGCGCCCGGCCAGCGCCTGCTCGAACTCCGTCATGCCTTCCCGCGTCTGGCTGGAGACTTCCAGCACCCGGTAGCCAATCTTGCGATAGATATCCATCATGTCGTCGACCAGCTTGCGCGCTTCGGCGTCCAGCAGGTCAATTTTGTTGAGCACGATCAGCGGTTCGACTTCGAGCGTTTCGCAGGCCACCAAATAGCGGTCGATGATGTTCAGTGACAGCTCGGGCAGGATCGCCGACACGATGACGATCTGATTGATATTGGCGGCGATCGGCTTCACGCCGTCGTAGAAATCCGGGCGCGTCAGCACCGAGGTGCGTTCGTGCACCGCTTCCACGATGCCCTTCACCCCTTCGTGGGTGCCCAGGCCGGGGCGCCACACCACGCGATCGCCGGTGACCAGCGAACGCAGCGTGCGGCGGATGTTGCAGCGGTGCTGAGTGCCATCCGGTGCCTCAACGTCGGCGTGCATGCCGAAACGGCTGATGACGATGCCTTCCTGCGGCTCGCCCAGTTGAGAATCATCCGGCTCCGGTTTGTTATCCGAGCGCTTCAGACGGCGCTGATGGTTCGCCTGCACGCGGCGTTGCTGACCTTTGGACAGTTTGTTCTTACTCACTGCGCCTCACTTGAATCGGTTTTATACCTTTACGTACGACGGCGGTGCGGGGTTTTCCCCGGCCGCAGCCTTGAACCCGTCGGGGTATATGTCGCCGATGGCGACCAAAAAGACTATGATACACGCTATTTTATATTAAATAACCGTTGTTAGCCGCCGGCGGCGGCGCGTCGCCACCGGCGGTGCCCGCCGTCTCGTCCGCACAGCGTTTTTCTCTCGGCTTTTAGGCAGGAAACATCATGACAGGAAACGAAAATAACCTGATTTGGATCGATTTGGAGATGACCGGGCTGGATCCCGAGCGTGACCGCATTATCGAGATTGCCACGCTGGTCACTGACGCCAACCTGAACATTCTGGCGGAAGGGCCGGTCATCGCCGTGCATCAATCCGACGAACAGCTGGCGCTGATGGACGAGTGGAACGTGCGTACCCATACCGGCAGCGGGCTGGTGGAGCGAGTGAAGGCCAGCCGCCAGGACGATCGCGCCGCTGAACTGGAAACGTTAGCCTTCCTGCAGCAGTGGGTGCCGGCCGGCAAATCGCCGATCTGCGGCAACAGCGTGGGCCAGGACCGCCGTTTCCTGTTCCGCTATATGCCGGAGCTGGAGGCCTACTTCCATTACCGTTATCTGGACGTCAGCACGTTGAAGGAGCTGGCGCGCCGTTGGAAGCCGGAAATTCTCGGCGGCTTCAAGAAGCAGGGCACCCATCAGGCGCTGGACGACATTCGCGAATCGGTGGCCGAACTGGCTTATTACCGCGAACATTTCATCCAGCTCTAAGGCGAGGGAGGCTCCTGACAGGGAAAAACGCCGTTTCTAGCCGCTTAATTCGCCAATTTGGCGCTTTAATCGGCAATCAAACAAAAATCGCGTTTTTTTGCTTTCAGGGGCTTGCGACAAAAAGGATTTCTCGTATAATGCGCACCCCGTACCGATGAAGAATTTCGTAACGTTCCACCATCGATACGCCGGGCGGGAATAGCTCAGTTGGTAGAGCACGACCTTGCCAAGGTCGGGGTCGCGAGTTCGAGTCTCGTTTCCCGCTCCAAATTCAACAATGTCGCGATGCGGCATGATGAATAAATAAAGCAGTATCAAGCAGTACCTATGCGACGCGGGAATAGCTCAGTTGGTAGAGCGCAACCTTGCCAAGGTTGAGGTCGCGAGTTCGAGCCTCGTTTCCCGCTCCAAAATTTCAAAGGTCATGCCAGTGTTTGGTGACCGGATGCCAAAAGCATCTCAATGCGGGAATAGCTCAGTTGGTAGAGCACGACCTTGCCAAGGTCGGGGTCGCGAGTTCGAGTCTCGTTTCCCGCTCCAATTTTCTCTTCGTTTCAAACTCAAATCCAACGCCTTATCCGGCGCGGATTTTTGTCCCGTTTTACACACCTGGTAAAAATGTTGTGAACAGAGTTATCCACAGCCTCTGTACATAAACCCGCCTGGCTGAAAAATCAACGTCATACAAATTAAATATTTATCTATTTGATTTATAGGCTTATTTATTTATACCAAAACGTTATGCCGATCACTTGCTCTTTTTGTTGCAGTTGAAAGACAACGTGTTTTTATTTTTATGCACAAATCCACAGAGTAAGGCATTCAGTGAGATGGCCGTGCGGCGCACGCCGTCAGGCGTCCCTCGGCAGGCCTTTTTCCACAGCCCGTATCAGCCGTTTCTTCTGCGCTGTCTGTACCTCGATGCTCTGTGCGTCGCGGCGGGTGAGCTGTTGCGCCAGCGCCCAGCGGATATGTTCGTCCAGCATGGCGTCCTGGCCCAGGCGCGAGCGCAGCGCGAGCACGATGCTGTCCTCGTAAGGCGCATTGCCCAGCGCCACGGCGATATTGCGCAGCCAGCGCAGGTGGCCGATGCGGCGTATCGCCGAGCCTTCGGTGATGCGCAGGAATTTTTCTTCCGTCCAGTTGAACAGATCGAGCAGCTGCGGCGCATGCAGCGCGGCGCGCGGGCTGAAATCGTCTTCGTCGGTGAGCTGCGAAAAGCGGTTCCACGGGCAGATCAGCTGGCAGTCGTCGCAGCCGTAGATGCGGTTGCCAAGCAGCGGCCGGAATTCCTCCGGGATCGCGCCCTCCAGCTCGATGGTCAGGTAGGAGATGCAGCGCCGGGCGTCTACGGTATAGGGGGCGACGATGGCGCCGGTCGGGCAGGTGGTGATGCAGGCGACGCAGCGGCCGCACTGCTCTTCCTGCGGCTTATCCACCGGCAGCGGCAGGTCGATCAGCAGCTCGCCGAGGAAAAACCACGACCCGGCTTCGCGGTTGAGAATTAGTGAGTGTTTACCAACCCAGCCGATGCCCGCCTTGGCGGCCAGCGCGCGTTCCATCACCGGCGCCGAGTCGACAAAGGGGCGGAAATTCAACTCGTCGCAGTAGGCCTGGATCCGATCGCCCAGCTTTTTCAGGCGCTGGCGCAACAGTTTGTGATAGTCGCGCCCCAGCGCGTAGCGGCTGACGTAACCCAGCTGCGGATTTTGCAAGGTGCTGGCAAACGCCGCCTTGGCCGGCAGGTAGTTCATGCGTACGCTGATCACCCGCAGCGTGCCCGGCAACAGTTCGTGAGGGCGCGCGCGCAGCATGCCGTGGCGCGCCATCCATTCCATCTCGCCGTGGTACTGCTTGTCGAGCCAGGCCTGCAGCTTCGGCTCTTCGAGGCTCAGGTCGGTATCGCAGATGCCAACCTGTTGGAATCCTAGCGATTGCCCCCATTGCTTGATATGTTGGGCGAGTTGATGGAGATCGAGGGGGTGCGTCATGACGGACCACAGTGAAAAAGCATACGCTGACAGTTTACCACACTCTGTCTGGCCTGCGGATTGGATCCGTCGCTCGGAACCCGCGGCGGCGGCCTCGCTCGGTATTTCTCTTTACGATTTGATGCAGCGCGCCGGTCAGGCGGCCTACGCGCTGGCGCGCAACGCGTACCCCTCCCGCGACCACTGGCTGGTGCTGTGCGGGCACGGCAACAACGGCGGCGACGGCTATGTGGTGGCGCGCCTGGCGAAGGCGGCGGGCCTGCAGGTGACGCTGATCGCCTGCGAAGGCGCACGGCCTTTGCCGCCGGAAGCCGCAGCGGCCCGCGAGGCCTGGCTGTTCGCCGGCGGCGACATTCTGCCGGCGAACAGCCGCTGGCCGGCGTCTGTCTCTCTCATTATCGACGGCCTGTTAGGCACTGGCCTTGGCAGCGCGCCGCGTGCGCCTTACGACGCGCTGATCGAGGCCGTCAACCGCCATTCGGCGCCGGTGGTCGCGCTCGATATCCCGTCCGGCCTGCTGGCGGAAAGCGGCGCGGTGCCGGGCGTGGTCGTGCGTGCCGCGCACACCGTCACGTTCATCGGCCTCAAACCGGGATTGCTGACCGGCCAGGCGCGTGACTGGGTCGGGCAACTTCATCAGAATGCGCTAGGCTTATCGGGTTGGCTGGCGAAGCAACCGGAACAGATTCAGCGGCTTACCGCCGAGGCGTTGCCGCGCTGGCTGCATCCGCGCCGCCCCTGCGCCCATAAGGGCGAGCATGGCCGCCTGCTGTTGGTGGGCGGTGACCGCGGATTCGGCGGCGCCATTCGTATGGCGGCGGAAGCGGCGCTGCGCAGCGGGGCGGGATTGGTGCGAGTGCTTACTCACATTGAACACGTCGCACCGCTGCTGGCGGCCCGGCCGGAGTTGATGGCGCAGGCGCTGGACGAGGCGACGCTGCGGCAGGCGATGCAATGGGCGGATGTGCTGGTGATTGGCCCGGGGCTGGGCCAGGCTGAATGGGGCAAAAACGCCTTGAACGTGCTGCAAACCAGCGATAAACCGGCCTTGTGGGACGCCGATGCGCTGAACTTGCTGGCATTAAATCCCGAGAAACGGCAGAATCGCGTGATGACTCCGCATCCTGGAGAGGCGGCGCGGCTGTTGAGCTGTAGCACTGCCGACATTGAGAGTGATCGCTTACTTGCCGTGCGCAACCTGACGGCGCGCTACGGCGGCGTGGCGGTGCTGAAAGGCGCCGGTACGCTGATCGCCGATGAGCGGGGGCGGATGGCGATCGCCGACGTCGGCAACGCCGGCATGGCCTCCGGCGGCATGGGCGATGTGCTGTCGGGCATCATCGGCGGTTTGCTGGCGCAAAAGCTCTCGCTGTATGATGCCGCCTGTGCGGGCTGCGTCGTGCACGGCGCGGCCGGCGATCGCGTAGCGGAAAGACAAGGAACAAGAGGCATGTTGGCGACCGATTTACTGCCGGACATCCTTCATTTCGTTAACCCTGAGTGGGCAAAATAGACTTTAATCGAATGAAAGAACTCGTTTTACCTCTGCCGGACGAGGCAGCGACTGTCGCATTGGGCACCACTTTGGCCAAGGCCTGCGATCGCGCCAGCGTCATTTATCTCTACGGCGACCTGGGCGCCGGTAAAACCACCTTCAGCCGTGGCTTCCTGCAGGCTTTGGGGCATCAGGGCAACGTTAAAAGCCCGACCTACACGCTGGTGGAGCCCTATGCCTTGCAGCCGCTGGCGGTGTATCACTTCGATCTGTATCGCCTGGCCGATCCGGAAGAGCTTGAATTCATGGGCATTCGCGATTACTTCGCGCAAGACGCCATCTGCCTGGTCGAATGGCCACAGCAGGGTACCGGCGTATTGCCGGAGCCGGATCTGGCGCTGCACTTCGGCTATCAGGGGGAGGGGCGCGAGGCGAAGATCGAGGCGATTTCCGCTTATGGCAGCCAGCTGTTAGACCGCATTCATGGATCACAGGGATGATGCAGCAATGACGCATGCGTTGAAAAAATTTGCGGTCATCATGCTGATCGCCGTGCTGGGGCCGCTCGGCGCATTGAATGCGCTGGCGGCGTCCTCGCTGTCCGATATCAAAGTGGCCAACGCCCAGCGTGAAGCGACGGTGTCGGTGAGCTTCAACGGCCCGCCGGACTACGCGTTTTTCCCGTTGCACGGCCCGGACCGCGTGGTGCTGGATGTTAACCAGAAGGGCAAGGTCGGCGGTCTGCCGCTCAATTTCAGCGGCCAAAACCTGGTGAAAAGCATTCGCTCCAGCGCGCCGAAAGATGCTCAGAGCGTGCGGCTGGTGTTCGATCTGACCCAGCGCGCCAAAACCCGCGTTTCCACCCGTCAGAACGGCAGCGTGCACACCGTGGTGTTTACCATTACGGCTGAAGGCGGCGCCAATACCGTGGCGCGTAAAGCGCCGGTGCAAACGGCTGCGCCGGTGGCGGTCAGCCAACCGCCGCGTCAGGCGCCGGTCGCGGTGCGTGAAGCGCCGGAACCACCGCTGCGCAAAGCACCGACGGGATCGAATCCGTTTACCAATAAACAGACCGTAGTCGCAGGCACCGCCACCGAGGTCACGCCGCGCAGCAGCCGCGTTTCCGCCGGTTCCGGCGATCGGGTGGTGGTGGCGATCGACGCCGGCCACGGCGGCCAGGATCCGGGCGCTATCGGCCCGAGCGGGCTGAAAGAGAAGAATGTCACCATTGCCATCGCGCGCCGTCTGCAGGCGATGCTGGACGCCGATCCGCAGTTCAAGCCGGTGTTGACGCGCAACGGCGACTATTTCATTTCGGTAATGGGGCGTTCCGACGTCGCGCGCAAACAGGGCGCCAACGTGCTGGTCTCCATCCACGCCGACGCAGCGCCGAACCGCAGCGCCAGCGGGGCTTCCGTTTGGGTGCTGTCCAACCGCCGCGCCAACAGCGAAATGGCCGGTTGGCTGGAACAGCATGAGAAGCAGTCCGAGCTGCTCGGCGGCGCCGGCGACCTGCTGGCCAACAGCCAGGCCGACCCTTATCTGAGCCAGGCGGTGCTGGACCTGCAGTTCGGCCACTCGCAGCGCGTCGGGTACGATGTGGCGGTGAAGGTGCTGCAGCAGTTGCAGAGCGTCGGATCGTTGCATAAGCGCCGGCCGGAACACGCCAGCCTGGGCGTGTTGCGTTCGCCGGATATTCCATCGCTGCTGGTGGAAACAGGATTTATCAGTAATAGCACGGAGGAGCGGCTGCTGGGCAGTAGCGCGTATCAGGAGAAGATTGCCAAGGCCATTTATAACGGCCTGCGCAGTTATTTCCTGGCGCATCCGCTGCAAGCCGACCCAAAGGTGGAAAACCGACCGCTGGACGTCGCAGCGGCGGTTGACACTTCAACACCAGACGTGCGCCAGCCGGAGCCTATCGTCAGCCCGGCCGGCGCGAGCCGCAGCGCAAGCGGCAAGACCCGGATCCACGTGGTGAAGCGGGCGGAAACGCTGTCCGGCATCGCCGACAGCTACGGCACGACCCCGGCGGCGCTGCGCGATCTGAACAAACTGAAGAAGGACGGTGTGTGGGTAGGGCAACGCCTGAAGGTGCCGGCGGGGAAAACCGCCGCCGTCACCACCGTCGCCAAGGCGAAAACGCCGGCGAAGAAGCCGTCTAAACATAAAGTAGCCCGTGGGGATACGCTCTCCTCCATCGCTTCTCGCTACGGGGTCAGCGTCGGCGATCTGAAACGGGTCAATAATCTGAAGTCGGACGTCGCGCCGCTGGATCGGACGCTGACCATTCCGCAGGCCTAGCGCCATCGCTACAGGAGCCAGCATGCCTATCCAGGTGTTACCACCACAGCTCGCCAACCAGATCGCCGCCGGAGAGGTGGTTGAACGCCCCGCGTCGGTCGTCAAGGAGCTGGTGGAAAACAGCCTGGACGCCGGCGCGACGCGCATCGATATCGATATTGAACGCGGCGGCGCCAAGCTGATCCGCATTCGCGACAACGGCTGCGGCATTGGCAAGGAGGATCTGGCGCTGGCGTTGGCGCGCCACGCCACCAGCAAAATCAGCACGCTCGACGACCTGGAGGCGATCGTCAGCCTCGGCTTTCGCGGCGAAGCGCTGGCCAGTATCAGCTCGGTTTCCCGTTTGACCCTGACGTCGCGCACTGCCGACCAGAGCGAGGCGTGGCAAGCCTATGCCGAAGGGCGCGAGCAGGCGGTGACGGTCAAACCCGCCGCGCATCCGGTCGGCAGCACGCTGGAAGTGCTGGATCTGTTCTACAACACCCCGGCGCGCCGCAAGTTCATGCGCACCGAGAAAACCGAATTCGGCCATATCGATGAAGTGGTGCGGCGCATCGCGCTGGCGCGTTTCGATGTGGCGATCAACCTCAGCCACAACGGCAAACTGATCCGCCAATACCGCGCGGCGAAAGAAGAAAGCCAGCATGAGCGCCGTTTGGGCAGCATCTGCGGCCCGGCGTTTTTGCAGCATGCGCTGAATATCGACTGGCAGCACGGCGATCTGAGCATCCGCGGTTGGGTGGCGGATCCGGCCGGGGCGCGCCAGCTGGGTGAAATGCAGTACTGCTACGTCAACTGCCGCATGATGCGCGATCGGCTGATCAATCACGCCATTCGTCAGGCCTATCAGGATCAGCTGAAGGACGATCAGCAGCCCGCCTATGTGCTGTATCTGGAGGTCGATCCGCACCAGGTGGACGTCAACGTTCATCCCGCCAAGCACGAGGTGCGTTTCCATCAGGCGCGGCTGGTGCACGATTTTATCTACCAGGCGGTAACCACCGTGCTGCAACAGGCCGGTCAAGCGCCGTCGTTGCCGCTGGCGGAAACGTTTGACGAAGCGCCTGAGCAGGTCTGGCAGCCGGAAAACCGCGTCGCCGCCGGCGGCAACCATTTTTCTCAACCTGCGCCGCGTCGCGAAACGCCGCCAGCGGCCGGCGCTGCCCGCGAGCGTGCGCCGCAACCGGGCTGGCAAACGGCGGGCGGTTACCAGAAACGCGAAGGCGAGCTGTACGGTAAATTGATGCAACCCGCCGCCGAGCTGCCGGCTGCTGCCGCGCCGGACGTCTCGAGCAGGCCGCCGCTGTTCCCGCCGGCGAAAGCCGCAGCGGAAACGCCATTGGCGGGCGGCCAACACAGTTTTGGCCGGGTGCTGATGATCCACCCGCCGTGCTACGCGCTGATTGAACAGCGCCAGCAGCCGGCGTTGCTCAACCTGACGGTGGCCGAACGCTGGCTGCGCCAGGCGCAGCTCAACCCGCCGGCGGAAGGGCTGCGGCCGCAGCCGCTGCTGATCCCGATCAAGCTGACGCTGGACAAGCACGAAGCGGCGGCCATTGCGCGGCATCAGGCGCTGCTGGCGGCGATGGGGCTGGATCTGCAGACGGATCACGGCCGTGTGACGCTGCGCGCAGTGCCTTTACCATTGCGCCAACAAAATTTACAAAAACTGATACCCGAACTGTTAGGCTATCTGGCCGAACATCAGGAGATGTCGCCCGGGATGCTGGCTACCTGGCTCGCTCGCCGTCTCGGCAGCGAACATGAGCACTGGAACACCTCGCAAGCGATACAATTGCTGACCGACGTTGAACGACTTTGCCCGCAGCTGGTCAAATCGCCGCCGAGCGGACTTTTACAACCCGTTGATTTACAGGCCGCACTGGCGGC
Source organism: Serratia nevei (assembly GCF_024160145.1). GTDB lineage: Bacteria > Pseudomonadota > Gammaproteobacteria > Enterobacterales > Enterobacteriaceae > Serratia > Serratia nevei_A. The sequence goes on along the minus strand of NZ_JAMYWQ010000022.1, from coordinate 74,988 downwards.
CCTCAAGCATGACTGAAACTGAAATGACACCACGTCCCCCGGCTATTTTCATCATGGGGCCGACCGCCTCGGGCAAGACCGCGCTGGCGATCGCGCTGCGCGAACGCCTGCCGGTGGAACTGATCAGCGTCGATTCCGCGCTGATTTACCGCGGCATGGATATCGGCACCGCCAAGCCGAGCGCCGAAGAATTGGCGCAGGCGCCGCATCGGCTGATCGATATCCGCGATCCCGCCGAAGCTTACTCGGCCGCCGAGTTCCGCGCCGACGCGCTGAAGGAGATGGCCGATATCACCGCCGCCGGGCGCATTCCGTTGCTGGTCGGCGGCACCATGTTGTATTTCAAGGCGTTGCTGGAAGGATTGTCGCCGCTGCCGTCCGCCGATCCCGCGGTGCGCGAGCGTATCGAACAGCAAGCGGCGGAGCAGGGCTGGGAGGCGTTGCACCGTCAGTTACAGGCGATCGATCCGGTCGCGGCACTGAGAATTCATCCGAATGATCCGCAGAGACTGTCCAGAGCACTGGAAGTTTTTTTTATTTCGGGTAAAACTTTAACGGAACTGACTAAAATTTCGGGTGAATCGTTACCGTATCAAGTTCACCAATTTGCGATAGCGCCGACCAGCCGTGAGTTGATCCATCAACGCATTGAGCTGCGGTACCATCAAATGTTGGCGGCGGGTTTTGAGACGGAAGCGCGTGCACTTTTCGCACGGGGTGATTTGCATACGGACTTGCCCTCCATTCGCTGTGTCGGTTACCGCCAGATGTGGTCATACTTGTCTGGTGAAATTAGTTACGATGAGATGGTTTATCGTGGTATTTGCGCAACACGTCAGTTGGCTAAACGCCAGATGACCTGGTTACGGGGTTGGGAGTCGGTCCATTGGTTGGACAGTGAAAAGCCGGGAGAGGCTTTGGACTCGGTGACACAGGTTGTTAGTGCATAGGTTGGGTGATTGTGTACAATTGCTGAGTATTCAGCGCGCAAATTTTTTACGTCGTTTATTTTAGAGCCGACAGGTTCTTAGTTACAAACAACAAGCAAATAAGGAAAAGATAGAATGGCTAAGGGGCAATCTTTGCAAGATCCGTTCCTGAACGCATTGCGTCGTGAACGTGTTCCGGTTTCTATTTATTTGGTGAATGGTATTAAGCTGCAAGGCCAGATTGAGTCTTTTGACCAGTTTGTCATCCTGTTGAAGAACACGGTTAGCCAGATGGTGTACAAGCACGCTATCTCTACCGTTGTCCCGTCACGTCCGGTTTCGCATCACAGCAACAACCCGAGCGGCGGTTCAAGCAACTATCACCATGGCAACAATCCGTCTGCGCAGCAACAGCCGCAGCAGGAAAGCGATGACGCTGAATAAAGCGCGTTGCAAGTCAACCATGACGGGGAGCATAAGCAGCCGCGGGCTGTTTATGTCCCCCAAACTCACGGTGAGTGTCCGTTTGAGAGGTTGCACGCTTGTTTGACCGTTATGAAGCCGGTGAGCAGGCCGTACTGGTTCATATCTATTTCTCGCAAGACAAAGATACGGAAGACCTCAACGAGTTCGAATCGTTGGTCTCCTCAGCCGGTGTCGAAGCTTTGCAAGTGGTGACTGGTAGCCGCAAAGCCCCGCATCCGAAGTACTTTGTCGGCGAAGGAAAGGCCGAAGAAATTGCAGATGCGGTGAAAGCCAGCGGCGCGTCTGTTGTCCTGTTTGATCATTCCCTTTCCCCGGCGCAGGAAAGAAACCTTGAGCGCCTGTGCGAATGCCGGGTGATCGATCGCACCGGGCTGATTTTAGACATTTTTGCCCAGCGTGCCCGCACCCATGAAGGTAAGCTGCAGGTGGAGCTGGCGCAGTTGCGTCACATCGCCACGCGTCTGGTACGCGGCTGGACGCACCTGGAGCGGCAAAAAGGGGGGATTGGCCTGCGCGGGCCGGGGGAAACCCAGCTTGAGACCGACCGTCGCCTGTTGCGCGATCGCATCAGCTTGATTCTGCGCCGCCTGGAGCGGGTAGAAAAGCAGCGTGAACAAGGCCGACGCGCGCGGACCCGCGCCGATGTGCCGACCGTGTCGCTGGTGGGCTACACCAACGCCGGCAAATCCACCCTGTTTAACCGAATAACGTCTGCCGAGGTGTATGCGGCGGACCAGCTATTTGCCACCCTGGATCCTACGTTGCGGCGCATTGACGTGCCGGATGTGGGGGATACCGTGTTGGCGGATACCGTAGGCTTTATCCGGCACCTGCCGCACGATCTGGTGGCCGCCTTCAAGGCGACGCTGCAGGAAACGCGCCAGGCATCTCTGCTGCTGCACGTCATCGATGCCGCAGATCCGCGCGTCGATGAGAACATCGAAGCGGTGAACACCGTGCTGGCGGAGATAGACTCGGATGAAATCCCTACACTGTTAGTGATGAACAAAATAGATATGCTGGACGATTTTGTGCCGCGTATCGACCGCAACGACGAAAACCTGCCGATCCGGGTGTGGCTGTCTGCCGCCAGCGGAGAGGGTATTCCGTTGCTGTATCAGGCGTTGACGGAGCGCTTATCGGGGGAGATCGCGCATTACGAATTGCGCTTACCGCCACGGGCAGGCCGTCTTCGCAGCCGTTTTTACCAGCTTCAGGCGATTGAAAAAGAGTGGAACGAAGAGGACGGCAGCATTGGCGTGGTGGTGCGAATGCCGATCGTCGAATGGCGTCGTCTCTGCAAGCAAGAACAGGACCTGATTGACTTTATCGTATGATCATATCCTGTTACATTTATGCTTCGCGAAGGCCTGAAGTACCCAATCACAGAATATGGAGCTAAAACATGGCGTGGAATCAGCCCGGTAATAACGGACAGGACCGCGACCCGTGGGGGAGCAGCAATAACAATGGCGGCAACTCTGGCGGTAACAACAAAGGCGGTCGTGATCAAGGGCCACCTGATTTGGACGATATCTTCCGCAAACTGAGCAAGAAATTGAGCGGTTTTGGCGGGGGAAAAGGCTCCAACAGCAATAGCGGCGGCACCGGCACCTCAGGGTCGGGCTTCAGCGGCCGCATTATCGGTATCGCGGCGGTGGCCGTGGTGGTGATCTGGGCCGCCAGCGGCTTCTACACCATCAAGGAAGCCGAGCGCGGCGTCGTGACGCGTTTCGGCAAGTTCAGCCACCTGGTGCAGCCGGGCCTGAACTGGAAGCCGACCTTCATCGACGACGTACGTCCGGTGAACGTGGAGTCCGTGCGCGAGCTGGCGGCATCCGGCGTGATGCTGACCTCCGATGAAAACGTGGTGCGCGTGGAAATGAACGTGCAGTACCGCGTGACCAACCCGGAAGCGTACCTGTTCAGCGTCGTCAATGCCGACGACAGCCTGAGCCAGGCGACCGACAGCGCCCTGCGCGGCGTGATCGGCAAATACTCGATGGACCGCATCCTGACCGAAGGCCGTACCGTGGTGCGTAACGATACGCAGCGCATGCTGGAAGAGACCATTCGTCCTTACAACATGGGCATCACGCTGCTGGACGTCAACTTCCAGGCGGCGCGTCCGCCGGAAGAGGTGAAGGCGTCGTTCGACGATGCGATCGCCGCGCGTGAAAACGAGCAGCAATACATCCGTGAAGCGGAAGCTTACGCCAACGAAGTTCAGCCGCGTGCGAACGGCCAGGCGCAGCGTCTGCTGGAAGACTCCAAGGCTTATAAAGACCGCACCATCCTGGAAGCGCAGGGTGAGGTGGCGCGCTTTGCCAAACTGTTGCCGGAATACAAGTCCGCTCCGCAGATCACCCGCGAGCGTCTGTATATCGAAACCATGGAAAAAGTGCTGGGCCATACCCGTAAGGTGTTGGTGAGCGACAAAGGCAACAACCTGATGGTGCTGCCGCTGGATCAGATGCTGCGCGGCCAAGGCGCGGCGCCGGAGAGCGGCAACAAGGATACCAGCCTGATTCGCCTCAATCCGAATCCTGCGCCGGCTGCCAACAGTAGCGCCCCGCGCACCAGCGGCGGTTCGATTATGGATCAGCGCCGGGCGAATGCGCAGCGTGACGACACCACTCGCGTAGGGAGAGAGTAATCAATGCGTAAGTCTTTTGTAGTTATTGTTCTCGCGGTGCTGGTGGTGCTGTACGCTTCGCTGTTCGTGGTGCAGGAAGGCCAGCGCGGCATCGTGCTGCGCTTCGGCAAGGTTCTGCGCGACGGCGAAAACAAGCCGCTGGTGTATGCGCCGGGTCTGCACCTCAAGATCCCGTTCATTGAGACCGTGAAGAATCTGGATGCGCGTATCCAGACCATGGACAATCAGGCCGATCGCTTCGTGACCAGCGAGAAGAAAGATCTGATCGTCGACTCCTATCTGAAGTGGCGCATCAGCGACTTCAGCCGTTACTATCTGGCGACCGGCGGCGGCGACGTCTCCCAGGCCGAAGTGCTGCTGAAACGCAAATTCAGCGACCGTCTGCGTTCCGAAATCGGCCGCCTGGACGTGAAAGACATCGTGACCGACTCGCGCGGCAAGCTGATGTCCGACGTGCGTGACGCGCTGAACACCGGCACCGTGGGTGACGGCGAAGAAGTGACGACCACCGAAGCCGATGACGCTATCGCCTCTGCGGCAGCGCGCGTTGAGCGGGAAACTACCGGCAAACAGCCGCAGGTTAACCCGAACAGCATGGCGGCGCTGGGCATCGAAGTGATCGACGTGCGTATCAAGCAGATCAACCTGCCGGCGGAAGTGTCCGACGCCATCTACCAGCGTATGCGCGCCGAGCGTGAAGCGGTAGCCCGTCGTCTGCGTTCGCAAGGCCAGGAAGAAGCCGAGAAGTTGCGCGCCAGCGCGGACTACGAAGTGACCCGTACCCTGGCGGAAGCCGAGCGTCAGGCGCGTATCACCCGCGGTGAAGGCGATGCCGAAGCGGCCAAGCTGTTCGCCAACGCGTTCAGCCAGGATCCGGACTTCTATGCCTTTATCCGTAGCCTGCGTGCCTATGAAGCCAGCTTCAAGGACAACCAGGACGTGCTGGTACTGAGCCCGGACAGCGATTTCTTCCGCTACATGAAGTCGCCTGATACCCTGCGCAAATAAGCGCGGCAGGCAATCTGATCGAGGGCCCGTTTACGCGGGCCCTTTCTCGTTTTTGGGGGATGCATGAACTCAACGATTTGGCTGGCGCTCGGGCTGGTTCTGGTGCTGGAAGGATTAGGGCCGATGCTGTTTCCGCAGGCCTGGCGCAAAATGATTGTGGCGATGTCGCAGCTGCCGGACGCGACGCTGCGGCGGTTTGGCGGTGGAATAGTGGTTGCGGGCTGCGTGATCTACTACATGTTGAGCAGCCGCACGGGTCTTTAAAGTTTAGCCCAAAATTTATGCAATCGTATGCTAAAAGTGCTGAAAATCGAAAATTACGGTGGTAGAATCCATTTTTAAGCAATCGGTGATTTTGAAAAATGGGTAAGAACGTCGTCGTACTGGGCACCCAATGGGGTGACGAAGGTAAAGGCAAGGTTGTAGACCTGCTGACCGAACGGGCTCAATATGTTGTGCGCTACCAAGGTGGCCATAACGCTGGCCACACTCTGGTAATCAACGGTGAAAAAACCGTCCTTCATTTAATTCCTTCAGGTATTCTGCGTGAAAACGTCACCAGCATCATCGGCAACGGTGTTGTTCTGGCGCCGGACGCATTGATGAAAGAAATGGGTGAACTCGAAGCGCGTGGCATCCCGGTACGCGAACGTCTGTTACTGTCCGAAGCTTGCCCGCTGATCCTGCCTTATCACGTCGCGTTGGATAACGCGCGTGAGAAAGCGCGCGGCGCCAAAGCGATCGGCACCACCGGTCGCGGTATCGGCCCGGCTTACGAAGATAAAGTCGCTCGTCGCGGCCTGCGCGTCGGCGATCTGTTCAACAAAGAAACCTTCGCCGTTAAGCTCAAAGAGATCGTCGATTACCACAACTTCCAGCTGGTCAACTACTACAAGGTTGAAGCCGTCGATTATCAGGCGACGCTGGACTACGTGCTGTCTATCGCCGACATCCTGACCGCCATGGTGGTTGACGTTTCCGAACTGCTGGACGGTGCGCGCAAGCGTGGTGACCTGATCATGTTCGAAGGCGCTCAGGGCACTCTGCTGGATATCGACCACGGTACTTACCCGTACGTCACCTCTTCCAACACCACTGCCGGCGGCGTGGCTACCGGTTCCGGCATTGGCCCACGTTATGTGGACTACGTGCTGGGCATCGTGAAAGCCTACTCCACTCGCGTGGGTGCAGGCCCGTTCCCAACCGAACTGTTCGATGAAACCGGCGAGTACCTGTGCAAGCAGGGTAACGAGTTCGGCGCCACCACCGGCCGCCGTCGTCGTACCGGCTGGCTGGACGCGGTCGCGGTGCGTCGCGCCGTGCAGATCAACTCCCTGTCCGGCTTCTGCCTGACCAAACTGGACGTCCTCGACGGCCTGAAAGAAGTGAAGATCTGCGTGGGTTACCGCATGCCGGACGGCCGCGAAGTGGACACCACTCCGCTGGCGGCTGAAGGCTGGGAAGGTATCGAGCCTATCTACGAAACCATGCCGGGCTGGAGCGAAACCACCTTTGGCGTGAAAGAGCACAGCAAGCTGCCTCAGGCTGCGCTGAACTACATCAAGCGCATCGAAGAAGTGACCGGCGTACCGGTAGACATTATCTCTACCGGCCCGGATCGCAGCGAAACCATGATCCTGCGCGACCCGTTCGACGCATAATCAGGCTTTGCGGCACAAAACAAACCGGGCGCGTCCCGGTTTGTTTTTATCCTGACTCCCTCCGATTGCGGTTTCACGTCAAAAAATCCTTTCATAAACCCGCCTTAGGGCGCGGGATTCGCTAAATAATTAGCGACGAACTCTCCGGCTGGTTTATTATCCAATGAGTAATCTTTTGAATAGCGCCGAAAAGCGGCGTATCAAACGGGTAAAGCGATACCCAGAGGTAAGATGTGCAGTTAACAAGTTTTACTGATTATGGCCTGCGGGCGTTGATCTACATGGCCTCGTTGCCGCAGGACAAGATGACCAGCATCTCGGAAGTCACCGAGGTTTATGGCGTGTCTCGCAACCATATGGTGAAGATCATCAATCAGTTGAGCCGGGTCGGTTTTGTCACGGCGGTACGCGGCAAGCATGGCGGCATCCGTTTGGGCAAACCGGCCGAGAGCATTCGCCTCGGCGACGTGGTGCGGGCGCTGGAGCCGCTGGCGCTGGTTAACTGCAGCAGCGATTTTTGCCACATCACCCCCGCCTGCCGACTAAAGCAGGTGCTCCAACAGGGCGTACAGAATTTCCTTGAAGAGCTGGATAAACATACGTTGGCCGACATGGTCGAAGACAATCCGCCGCTCTACAAGCTATTGCTTGTCGAATAAAACGACGTTGAGAAGACAAGGCTCAACGTCATCCTGCTGATGACAACGGAGGAACCGCAATGTCACAAGATCCATTCCTGGAACGAGAAGCAGAAAAATACGAATCCCCCATCCCCAGTCGTGAATATATCCTGGCCCATTTGGCGAAACGAGAAACGCCGGCCAGCCGCGAAGAACTGGGCAACGAACTGGGCCTCAGCGGTGAAGAGCAGCTGGAAGCGCTGCGCCGCCGCCTGCGCGCCATGGAGCGCGATGGCCAGCTGGTGTTTACCCGCCGCCAGTGCTACGCGCTGCCGGAACGTCTGGATCTGCTGCGCGGCACGGTGATTGGCCACCGCGACGGCTACGGCTTCCTGCGCGTTGAAGGCAGCAAAGACGATCTGTACCTGTCTGCCGAACAGATGAAAATGGCGATCCACGGTGACGTGGTGCTGGCGCAGGCCTTGGGCGCGGATCGCAAAGGGCGCCGCGAAGCGCGCATCGTGCGCGTGCTGGTGCCGAAAACCAGCCAGATCGTTGGCCGCTTCTTCATGGACGCCGGTACCGGCTTCGTGGTGCCGGACGACAGCCGTCTGAGCTTCGATATTCTGATCCCGGCGGACAGCGTCAGCGGCGCGCGCATGGGCTTTATGGTGGTGGTGGAGCTGACCCAGCGTCCGACCCGCCGTACCAAGGCGGTCGGCAAGATCGTCGAGATCCTCGGCGACAAGATGGGCACCAGCATGGCGGTGGATATCGCGCTGCGCACCCATGAGATCCCGCATACCTGGCCGCCGCAGGTGGAAAAACAGGTGGCCGATCTCAGCGAGCAGGTGCCGGAAGCGGCCAAGAAGGGCCGCGTCGATCTGCGCAAACTGCCGTTGGTCACCATCGACGGCGAAGACGCGCGCGACTTCGATGACGCCGTGTACTGTGAGAAAAAACGCGGCGGCGGCTGGCGCCTGTGGGTGGCGATCGCCGACGTCAGTTACTACGTGCGCCCGCGCACCGCGCTGGACGATGAAGCGCGCAGCCGCGGCAACTCGGTGTACTTCCCGTCGCAGGTGATCCCGATGCTGCCGGAAGTGCTGTCCAACGGCCTGTGCTCCCTGAACCCGCAGGTCGATCGCCTGTGCATGGTGTGCGAGATGACCATCTCGGCCCAGGGGCGCCTGTCGACGGCCAAGTTCTACGAGGCGGTGATGAGCTCGCACGCTCGCCTGACCTATAACAAGGTGTGGCACATTCTGCAGGGCGATCAGGAGCTGCGCGAGCACTACCATCCGCTGGTCAAGCACCTGGAAGAGCTGCACGCAATGTACAAGGTGCTGGATAAGGCGCGCGCCGAGCGCGGCGGCATCGCGTTTGAAACCGAAGAAGCCAAGTTCATCTTTAACGCCGAGCGCCGCATTGAGCGCGTGGAGCCGACGGTGCGCAACGACGCCCACAAGCTGATCGAAGAGTGCATGATCATGGCCAACGTGGCGGCCGCGCGCTTCGTCGAGAAACGCAACGAGCCGGCGCTGTACCGCGTGCACGATCGCCCGAGCGACGACCACATCTCCGCGCTGCGCAGCGTGCTGAGCGAGCTGGGGCTGACGCTGGGCGGCGGCAACAAGCCGCAGCCGAAGGACTATGCGGTGCTGATGGATGAAGTGTCCGAACGCCCCGACCACGAAATGCTGCAAACCATGTTGCTGCGTTCGATGAAGCAGGCGATTTATGATCCGGAAAACCGCGGCCACTTCGGCCTGGCGCTGGCATCTTACGGCCACTTCACCTCGCCGATCCGCCGTTATCCGGATCTGGCGCTGCACCGTGCGATCAAATACCAGCTGGCCAAAGAACACGGCGAGCCAAAAGAGCGCTGGACGCCGACCGGCGGCTGGCACAGTGAATTCGAAGAGATGCTGCAGCTGGGCGAACACTGCTCGATGACCGAGCGCCGCGCGGACGAAGCGACGCGCAACGTCGCCGACTGGCTGAAGTGCGACTTCATGCAGGATCACGTCGGTGAAGTGTTCAGCGGTATCATCTCCAGCGTGACCGGCTTCGGCTTCTTCGTGCGCCTGAACGATCTGTTCATCGATGGGTTGGTACACGTATCAACGCTGGATAATGATTATTATCGCTACGATAATATCGGCCAGCGCCTGATCGGCGAATCTTCCGGCACGGTCTATCGCCTGGGGGATACGGTGGAGATCCGCGTGGACGCGGTGCATATGGACGAGCGCAAGATCGACTTCGCGCTGGTGTCCAGCACCCGCAAAGCGCGCGGCGAAGGCAAAACCGAGCGCGAGCGCGCCAAGAAGGGCGGCCAGCGCACGCTGCGCGACAACGGTAGCGCGGTGCGCGGCAAGCGCCGCGGCGGCAAACCGCCGGCCAACTTCGAGCCGGACAGCGCCTTCCGCAAGCAGGATGACGCCAAGCCTGCCGACAAGGTGAAGAAGGCGAAGAAGAAAGCCAAGAAAGCGTCCGACAAAACGCGGAAAATCGCGGCGGCGACCAAAGCCAAACGCGCAGCCAAGAAGAAAGGTGCCGAGCAGGCCTAACCTGCCGCACATCGTTACCATCGGCCGGTTATCGCCGGCCGCACGAATTTAAAAGAGCATCATGAGCGAAATTATTTACGGCATCCACGCCGTCAAAGCCCTGTTAGAGCGCGATCCGCAACGCTTCCTGGAAGTGTTTATCCTGAAAGGCCGCGAAGATCGCCGCCTGCAACCGCTGATCGCCGAGCTGGAAGCGACCGGCATCGTGATCCAGGTGGCGAGCCGCCAGTGGCTGGATGACAAGGTTGAAGGCGCGGTGCACCAGGGGATCATCGCCCGGGTGCGCGAAGGGCGTCAGTATCAGGAGAACGATCTGCCGGGCCTGTTGGAAAGCGTGGAAACGCCGTTCCTGCTGGTGTTGGACGGCGTGACCGACCCGCATAACCTCGGCGCCTGCCTGCGCAGCGCCGACGCCGCCGGCGTGCACGCGGTGATCGTGCCGCGTGACCGCTCCGCCCAGCTGAACGCCACCGCCAAGAAAGTGGCCTGCGGCGCTGCCGAGAGCGTGCCGCTGATCCGCGTGACCAACCTGGCGCGCACGCTGCGTTTGCTGCAGGAAATGAACGTCTGGGTGGTGGGCACCGCCGGCGAAGCCGACCATACGCTGTATCAGAGCAAAATGACCGGCCCGATGGCGCTGGTGATGGGCGCGGAAGGCGAAGGCATGCGTCGTCTGACCCGTGAACACTGCGACGAGCTGATCAGCATCCCGATGGCCGGGACCGTTTCTTCGCTGAACGTGTCGGTCGCCACCGGTATCTGCCTGTTTGAAGCGGTGCGTCAGCGCGGCTGATCCTCCTGACGGGGGCCCTGAGCCCCCGTTAATTCCCCCTCCTGTGATCCCGCCTGCGGCAGAAATCTCTGCGCCGACCATACTTACTCCTGACGCTTTTCTCAGGGAGCACTCTCATGGTCTGGACTACGCACACCGTTTTTAACCAACCCAAGCCGCTGGGCAACAGCAACCTGTTTCTCTCCGATACGCCGCTGCGCGAAGCGTTGCTGCGCGAGCAGGGCGGTTGGGACGCCGAGGTATTGGCTTCGCTGGGCCAGCAGCTCGGCACCCAGGAGTCGCTGGAGCTGGGCCGCCTGGCTAACGCCAACCCGCCGGAGCTGCTGCGCTACGACGCCACTGGCCAGCGGCTGGACGATGTTCGCTTTCACCCCGCCTGGCATATTCTGATGCAGGGGCTGATCGCCAACCGGGTGCACAACCTGCCCTGGCAGGAAGATGCCCGCATCGGCTCTTTCGTGGCGCGCGCCGCGCGTTTTATGCTGCATGCGCAGGTCGAAGCCGGCACGCTGTGCCCGGTCACCATGACCTTCGGCGCCACGCCGCTGTTGCAGCAGGCGCTGCCGGCGGAGTTTCGTTCCTGGCTGACGCCGCTGATGTCGGATCGCTATGACGCTCACCTGCTGCCGGGCGGGCAAAAGCGCGGTCTGCTGATCGGCATGGGTATGACGGAGAAGCAGGGCGGCTCCGATGTCTTGAGCAATACCACTACCGCCACGCCGCTCGGCGCGCGCGGGCCGGGCGAGGCCTATCGGCTGGTGGGACACAAGTGGTTCTTCTCGGTGCCGCAGAGCGATGCGCACCTGGTGCTGGCGCAGACCGAGGGCGGGCTGTCCTGCTTCTTCCTGCCGCGCATTTTGCCGGACGGCAGCCGCAACGCCATTCGCCTGGAACGGCTGAAAGACAAGCTGGGCAACCGCTCCAACGCCAGCAGCGAGGTGGAGTTTCAGGATGCCACCGCCTGGCTGCTGGGCGACGAGGGCGACGGCGTGCGGCACATCCTGAAGATGGGCGGTCTGACCCGTTTCGACTGCTCGCTCGGCAGCCACGGCCTGATGCGCCGTGGGTTGTCGGTGGCGCTGTATCATGCGCTGCAGCGGCAGGCGTTCGGCAAGCTTTTGATAGAGCAACCGCTGATGCGTCAGGTCTTGGCGCGCATGGCGCTGCGGCTGGAAGGGCACACCGCGTTGCTGTTCCGGCTGGCCCGCGCCTGGGAAAACCGCAGCAGTGAGGGCGAACTGATCTACAGCCGCCTGTTGACCCCGGCGGCCAAATACCGCATCTGCCGCCAAGGCATGCCGTTCATTGCCGAGGCGATGGAGGTGCTGGGCGGCATCGGCTACTGCGAAGAGAGCGAGCTGCCGCGCCTGTATCGCGAGATGCCGGTCAACAGCATCTGGGAAGGTTCCGGCAACATCATGTGTCTGGACGTGTTGCGCAGCCTGCACAAACTGCCGGGCGCGCTCGAGATGCTGCAGTTCGAGCTGCAGCCGGTGCGCGGCCAGAATCGGTTGTTCGATCACGCCTGGCGGCAATGGCAGCAGCGCGCCCGGCAACCGCGTGAAGAGATGGGGCGGTTGTTGACCCAGCAGCTGTTCGACCTGTGCTGCGCCGCGCAGCTGCTGCAGCACGCCAGCCCGCAGATTGCCGACGCCTGGTGTCACCTGACGCTGGATCATCGCGGCGAGAGCCTGCTGTCGGCCGAGGTGTGTGAACTGTTGTTGAACCGCGCTATCGGCGGTTAGGGAAAAGGGTGGCGCGCGGCGGTGAAAACCTTTTTAATTCAGCCTCACTCTGACAGGAAAATGCACATGGATATTCTCAGCGCGTTGGCGGCGTTCGCCTCTTACTTCTTCAGCGGTTTCGCCATGATTTTGGTGTTTCTGTTCGTCTATACCCGCATCACCCCGCACGACGAATGGGCGCTGATCAAGGCCGATAATCAATCTGCCGCCTTTGCTTTCATCGGCGCCTGCCTGGGGTACGTGATCCCGTTGGCCAGCGCGGCGATCAACTCGATCAGCCTGCTGGATTACCTGCTGTGGGGCGTGGTGGCGCTGGTGGTGCAACTGCTGCTGTTCGCGGCCGTGAAGATCTACATGCCGCGCATCAGCGACAAGATCGAAGCGAACCACCTGGCCGCCGGGATTTTCCTGGGGGGCGTCTCCGTCAGCGGCGGCGTGTTGAATGCGGCTTGCATGAGCTACTAAAGATATAAGATGGCCGAGGCGCGCCAGCCAAGCGGGTGCGCCTGTTCTTCCATTCGCAGGATACGGTAATAGCTGGCGCCGTGTTGGCTGGCGGTGCGGGCGATGGCCTGCTCCGCCTCCTGCGGCGAACCGGGCAGATCGTTAAAGGTGATCTCGGCGATTTCACTGAGCGGCGTCACGCGATCGGCGGGCGCCAGCTCGGCGGACTGTGCGCCGGTGCTGAGCAGCCCTACTGAAAGCAGGAGGGAGGTGAGTGCGGTGGAGCGTTTCATGGCGTTCCCCTTCGTCAGATCCTGAATCGACACCCGCACCATGCGGCATGCTGTCCGCCAGTGTGCAATACCCTACTTCAGCCAGTGCAAAGCCAGTGTAAATCTGCTTAAAAAATCCCCGCCTTACCGATACAGGATCGCCTGGGAATACCATTGGCCCGGCACGATGGTTTCGCTGTTCATGATGATCACGTAATACCGGGCGCCGGCGGCGGTGGCCTTGCGCTGGATCTCCGCTTCCACATCCATCGGGCTGCCGCGTACCACGGCGCTGACGGTACCTGTCTTCACCAGCTCGGCGGTCTGTGCGCGGACGATCTCCTGCGCCTGTGCGGTGGGCGGCGGCGGCGGTTTCGTCGTGGTGGTCATGATGCCGCAGGCGGAAAGCTGTGCGGCCAGCGTCAGGGCGATGAGTGTGCGGACTAGCGTCATGGTGACCTCGGAAGAGCCGGTACGATGGCTTCAGTGTAACGCAATATAAGCTGGAACAGATTGAGCTAACGCTGGCTGGCGCAAGTTTGTCATGATGAATGCCAACAGGTGAGCTGAGGATGAACGGATGATCGAAATTCATGACGAGCGGGTGGGCGATATTGCGGTGATCCACGCTGTCCCCGCAGGGCACTATCACCGGCCGTTGCCGACGGTGTTCTTCTGTCACGGCTATACCTCGTCGAAAGAGGTGTACGCCTACTTCGCCTATGCGCTGGCGCGCGTTGGTTTTCGGGTGGTATTGCCGGATGCCGATCGGCACGGCGAGCGGTTCGACGGCGATGAGGCGCGGCGACTGGCGTCGTTCTGGGAGATCCTGCGCAGCAATATCGACGAGCTGCCGCAGATCAAGGCGCATTTCGAACGGCTCGGCCTGATTGCCGACGGGCGTATCGGCGTCGCCGGCGCGTCAATGGGGGGCATGACCGCGCTTGGCGCCTTCGCGCGCTTCCCGTGGATCCGGGCGGCCGCCAGCCTGATGGGTTCCGGCTATTACCGTGCGCTGGCGCACACGCTATTCCCGCCGTTGGGCGAAGAGGGCGAGACGCTCTCGCCGGCGGCGTTTGCGGCGCGCACCGCCGTACTGGCGGAGTATGAGCTGGAGGGGCGTTTGGCGGCGATCGCCGGGCGGCCGCTGCTGCTGTGGCACGGCGAGACGGACGATGTGGTGCCGGCGGCGGACAGCCTGCGTTTGGCGGCTGAACTGCGGCGACAAGGCGCAGACGGCCGTTTGACGTCGCTCGTCGAGCCGGGGGTGAAGCACCGCATCACGCCGCTGGCGCTGTCCGCCACGGCCGATTTCTTCCGCCGCGAGCTGTAATGCGCATCCGGGCGCGATGCGTGGAATTGCACTGCTCTGTGCCTGCTGTTTCGGCCATCATTTGGCCAAATGAAGGCGAGAATGTTGGCGTGAATTCTTTCAGGGCAGCAAGGAACAAAGGGCATGATAAAGAGTATCAGCAGTACGGCCGAGGCCGAACGCGGTTTAATGGGAACGATGAAAGCGCGCGCCGAGCTTAAATCATCGGTGTTCAGCGAGATGTTGGGGGCCGCCGACGGCAAGACGCGGCAAGAGAAGGCTAACCCGCTGTCGCGCATCACCGCGCATACGGTGCGAAACATGACGGCGCTGTTCGCCTCTGCGCCGAAAGCGGCAGTCACTCATACCGCAACGGCCGATACGCTCTCCTTAGAGCAGCGCGCGACCCTGACGGAAAGCGCCGAACTGTTGCAAACGCGCACCCACTATCTGCGGGCGGTGCTGCAACTGCACAATCCGGGCAAGGCGTTCAGCGCGCCGGCGCTGCTCAAGCTCTGATTGGCGGGGGAAGTGGAGCGCCCAACGGGCGGCGCTCCGGTGAGGACTGAGCGGGCTTTCTGACGAAGCCCTGGGGATTTCCCTGGCGTGGCGTGTTTCTTTAGCGGTACAGCTCGGCGCTGACGTGCATCGAGCTGTTGTCGCCCGGTTCGTGCAGCGCGATGATGCGATAAGACGTTGCGCCGCGTTGATCGGCGATTTTGCCTACCTGACTGCTGGCGTCATCGGGCGAAACCACGTTCTGGTTCAGCGTGACGAAACCGACGCTCTGGCGTTGATCGGCCTGGTGCGAGGTGATCTCCGTCGCGGCCATCACATTGGCGGAGAACAGGGTGGCCAGCGCCGTCGCGAGAAGGATGCGTTTCATAGTGCCTCTCTTAACCTCTTGCCGTTACGGCCTGACAGCGAGTGTCGCTGCGGCAAAAAGTCATTTATCTGCATTGAATAACCTGAAATCTTTTTCGTCGCGCTGTCTGCGGCGGATATGGTTAATTTTAGTCCGTTGCGGCGGATTAAAAAGCGGGGGCTTTTGATGACCTTTTTCAAAAAAAGTGAAATAGATTTGTGACTCAGCGCTGATTTCATTGAAAGATTTTTGAAACCGATGGATCGGCGTACATAGGTTCACCCACGGGCAAATCGTGCTATTTCCCATAGCGCCTCGCATTAACGCGAATAAAACCCACGCAGTCCTTGAGTTTCCCGCCCTGCGTCAGTATGATTACGCGTCATTTTTCAGCCGCACACTAAACACGTTCCTTGCTTCCATGGGCCGCGGTTGACCCTGACAGGAGGCTGAATAATCCGTAAGGAGCAATTCGATGCGTCATTACGAAATCGTTTTTATGGTCCATCCTGACCAAAGCGAACAGGTTCCGGGCATGATCGAGCGTTACAGTGCTACCATCACTAACGCGCAAGGTCAGATTCACCGTCTGGAAGACTGGGGCCGCCGTCAGCTGGCTTATCCGATCAACAAACTGCACAAGGCTCACTACGTTCTGCTGAACGTTGAAGCACCGCAGGAAGCGATCGATGAGCTGGAAACTAACTTCCGCTTCAACGACGCCGTTATCCGCAGCATGGTTATGCGCGTTAAGCACGCGGTAACTGAAGCATCTCCGATGGTTAAAGCGAAAGACGAACGTCGTGGCGATCGCCGCGAAGACTTCGCTAACGAAACCGCAGATGATGCAGATGCTGGGGATTCTGAAGAGTAATTGCCGTCGTGACGGCTAATCGTCTGGTTTTGTCGGGCACTGTGTGCAAGGCGCCGGTTCGAAAAGTGAGTCCTTCCGGGATACCGCACTGCCAATTTGTGCTAGAGCACCGTTCGCAGCAGACGGAAGCCGGATTCAGCAGACAAGCATGGTGCCGAATGCCCGTGGTTGTCAGCGGACAACAGTCACAAGCACTAACTCAAAGATTAACGGTCGGCAGTCAGATTACCGTGCAAGGCTTTGTAAGCTGCCATCAAGGGCGCAACGGGCTGAGCAAATTGGTTCTGCATGCCGAGCAGATTGAATTGATAGATTCTGGAGACTAGCCAAATGGCACGTTATTTCCGTCGTCGCAAGTTCTGCCGTTTCACCGCGGAAGGCGTTCAAGAGATTGACTATAAAGACATCGCTACGCTGAAAAACTACATCACCGAAAGTGGTAAAATTGTACCGAGCCGTATCACCGGTACTCGTGCAAAATATCAGCGCCAGCTGGCCCGTGCTATCAAGCGCGCGCGCTACCTGTCTTTGTTGCCGTACACTGATCGTCATCAGTAATCGGCCACTGTCCATTAACGACTTTGAGAGGATAAGGTAATGCAAGTTATTCTGCTTGATAAAGTAGCAAACCTGGGCAGCCTGGGTGATCAAGTTAACGTTAAAGCGGGCTACGCTCGTAACTTCCTGGTACCACAGGGCAAAGCTGTTCCTGCTACCAAGAAAAACGTTGAGTTCTTCGAAGCACGCCGTGCTGAACTGGAAGCCAAACTGGCTGACGTTCTGGCTGCTGCTGAAGCTCGCGCAACCAAGATCAACGAACTGGGTTCAGTGACCATCGCTTCCAAATCTGGCGACGAAGGTAAACTGTTCGGCTCTATCGGCACCCGCGACATCGCTGACGCAGTGACTGCGGCAGGCGTTGAAGTTGCCAAGAGCGAAGTTCGTCTGCCGAACGGCGTTCTGCGTACCACTGGCGAGCACGAAGTGCACTTCCAGGTACACAGCGACGTGTTCGCACAGCTGAATGTAGTTGTGGTTGCAGAAGCGTAATTTACGCTGCTGTTAACCCGGTTAAAACGCCAGCCTCGCGCTGGCGTTTTGCTTTTCTGCGCCCGGCAAAACGCGCTACGCTTCAAGACGGGATGAACAGGAGAGCGTGCGATGGCAAAGATTACGCTACAGCGGGTGTATGATTTCAGCGCGCCGGCGCCGGAACACTGTTATCTGATAGACAGGCTATGGCCGCGCGGCATCAGCAAGGAGCGGCTGGCGGGCGTGCAGTGGTTAAAACAGGTGGCGCCGGATGATGAGCTGCGCAAGTGGTTCCATCAACATACCGACCAGTGGGCGGTCTTCGAGACGCGTTACCGCCAACAGCTGGCGGCCAACGCCGCCTGGCAGCCGCTGGTGGCGCTGCTGAGGCAGGGGCATGCGCTGACGCTGCTGTATGGCAGCAAAGATACCGAGCACAACCAGGGCGTGGTGCTGCGCGAGTTTTTGCTGACGCAGCTCTAGGGATTAGCGTTCCCGGCGGTAGCTGCCGTCGGCCTGGCGGCGGAACAGCACCTGGCTGTTGTCTACCGTGGTGACCGACAGCGCGTTAATCACGCCGTTGGCGTCGCGTTCGATGCGCACTTCCTGGCCGGCTTTCATGTTGCTCAGCGGCTTGTCGCCGCCTTCCACCTGCGCCATGGCGAACACTTCATTCACCGGCAGGTTGTTGTCGCGGAACAGCTGGGCCAGCGTCTGGCCGGGCTGGATCTGGTAACGCTGCCAGTTGCCCGCCGGTGTCGGTTCGTTGGTGGCGCTGTTTTGCCGCTCGGCCTGCAGCGGCACGTTGGTTTCCTGCTGGGAGACCGGGAACGGCTGTCTTTCGGGCGAGTAAGGCCACAGCAGGGCCAGCAGCAGAATGATGCCGAAGATCAGCACCCAGCGGCGGTGGAAGTAGGGCAGCGGCTCCATCCAATGGAAACCGTCCGGCAGATGCCAGACTTTGGCCAGCAGCGCTTTGACCTGCTGCATTTTGTCGTTGGCCGACGGCGGCTCCGCTGGGGGTTCCGCACCTTCAGACGTGGGTGCGGCGCCCGGTTTCAGGCGCTGGCTGACGTTCAGCCAGGTGTGCAGCAGCGGCTGGTAGATGCGGGTGGTTTTCCTTCTCCTGGGCGCGATTCTGCCCATGGTGACCTCTCTTCGACGGCGTAGTAATTGGCGCAGCGCGGCAAGCGCCTCGCCTACCCGATATCCTGCTTTCAGTATAGTCCGCTAACTGATTGAAGCGAAAGGCAGCTGAGCGGCAGAGCCGCGGTTTGCGGCTGCGGGCGTTAACAGAAGGTTATTGTTTCTTTTTCTACGACAAAAGTCATCATTCTCCACACAAGATTTTACCCGGCATTGACGCGCTGTTATGCTGCGCTTTCGACTTTTTACAGACTTAAGGAAAACCCCATGACAACCCCTTCTTTTGACAGCGTTGAAGCGCAAGCAAGTTACGGGATTGGTTTACAGGTCGGCCAGCAGCTGCAAGAGTCCGGGCTGGAAGGCTTGCAACCGGAAGCTTTGCTGGCGGGGCTGCGTGACGCGCTGGAAGGGAATGCCCCGGCGGTTCCGGTAGACGTGGTGCACCGTGCGCTGCGTGAAATCCACGAGCGTGCGGACGCGGTGCGCCGCGAGCGCCAGCAGGCGATGGCCGTTGAAGGCCAGAAATTCCTGGACGATAACGCCAAGCGCGACGACGTGACGCTGACCGAGTCCGGTCTGCAGTTCTCCGTGCTGGAGCAGGGCAACGGCCCGATCCCGTCCCGTCAGGATCGCGTGCGTGTGCACTACACCGGTCGTCTGATCAACGGCGACGTGTTCGACAGCTCGGTCGAGCGCGGCCAGCCGGCAGAATTCCCGGTCAGCGGCGTGATCCCAGGCTGGATCGAGGCGCTGACCCTGATGCCGGTCGGCTCCAAATGGCAGCTGTATATCCCGCACAACCTGGCCTACGGCGAGCGTGGCGCAGGCGCGTCCATCCCGCCGTTCAGCGCGCTGGTGTTCGACGTCGAGCTGCTGGAAATCCTGTAATCCCACCGAGGATTGTTCTGGGCGCCTACGTGGCGCCCTTATTTTATGCGCCGTTCGGTCATGGCATAGCCGGGGCGGGCGGCCCCGGCCGGAGAGAGCGGTTACTTAGCGCTTAAATCGATGCGATACACCGCGAAGCCGATGCGGTCATTGCCCTCGGCGGTCATCGGATATTGAGCGTGCTGCTTGATAAACGCCGTCGCTTTGTCCGACGGCGAAGTCTCGAAGCGGATATCCAGCGGCTGCTGGCTGCTGAAGGTCGCCAAACGCCAGTTGTTGTCCGCCTGCGGATGCACCGCACCGTGCCGCTGGGTTTCGGCGCTGATGTAGGCCGCCAGCACCGAACGGTTTTCATCCGGCGAGGCGAAGGCGATGTGCTTGTCGCCGGTGCCGGCAAATTTGCCGCCGTAGGCACGGTAGTTGTTGGTGGCGACCAGGAAGGTGGCGTTGGGATCGATCGGCTTGCCGTTGAAGGTCAGCTGCTTGATGCGCTCCGCCTTATCGTTGATCAGCTGGCATTCGCCGTCGTAGCGCGCCGGCTGGCTGACGTCGATCTGGTAATTGACGCCGTCGATCACGTCGAAGTTATAGGTGCGGAAGCCGTCCCAGTTGATCAAGCCCTGCGGCTTGGCGCTGTTGACGTCGATCTGGTTGAACTGGCCGGCGGAGCACTCCAGCCACTCTTTCACCTCTTTGCCGCTGGCCTTCACCACCACCAGGGTATTGGGGTAGAGATAGAGATCGGCGGCGTTGCGGAAGGTGAGCTGGCCCTTTTCCACTTCGACGAAGCTGGCCGGATCGTTCTTGCGGCCGCCGACCTTGAACGGCGCCGCCGCCGACAGCACAGGCAGATCGGCCAGGTCCGGGTCGCCCTGAATATAATGTTCGACGTAGGCCTTCTGCGCATTGTTGACGATCTGCACCGTCGGATCGTCCTGCACCAGCGCCAGGTAGCTGTACATGTTACCGTCGGATTTACCGATCGGCTGGCTGACGAACTCGCGCGTGCCCTTGTGATCGTCCGCCAACACGTTCACCAGCGCGGCGTCTTCCGCCGCCAGCGATTTCTTGTTCTCTTTGTCGTAGATCGGCCGTGCTTCCGCTTTGGCGGCGGTCACTTTCCAGCTACCGCTATCGTTGTTGAGCTGCAGGTCGACTACGCCGAGATGATCGCCCCATTGGCCCGGCATCACCGCCGGTACGCCGTTCAGCAGGCCCTTATCGATATCTGCGCCTTTGATGTTGGCGAAGTCCTTGCTCGGGAACACCGCATGGGCGTGGCCGAACATGATGGCGTCGATGCCCGGCACCTGGCTGAGGTAGTAGACCGAGTTTTCCGCCATCGCCTTGTAAGGTTCGCTGGATAGCCCGGAATGCGGGATCGCCACCACCAGATCGGCGCCCTGTTTACGCATTTCCGGCACGTAGCGTTTGGCGGTGGCGGTGATGTCGTCCACCGTCACCTTGCCCTGCAGGTTAGCCTTGTCCCACACCAGGATCTGCGGCGGCACGAAGCCGATGTAGCCGATGCGCAGCGTATGCGCCTTGCCGTCGCGGTCTTTCACCGGCGTATCGACGATGATGTAGGGCGTGAACAGCGGTTTTTGCGTTTTGGCGTCGATGACGTTGGCGTTGATATACGGGAATTTGGCGCCGGCGATGGCATTCTTCAGGTAGTCCAGCCCGTAGTTGAACTCATGGTTGCCGATGTTGCCGACCACATAGTCCAGCGTGTTCATCGCCTTGTAGACCGGATGCACGTCGCCCGGTTTCAGCCCCTTGGCCGCCATGTAGTCGCCGAGCGGGCTGCCCTGAATGATGTCGCCGTTATCCACCAACACCGCGTTGGCGGCCTGCTGGCGCGCCTGCTGGATCAGGCTGGCGGTGCGCACCAGGCCGAATTTATCGGTCGGCGTGTCCTTGTAGTAGTCGAAGTCCATCATGTTGCTGTGCAGGTCGGTGGTTTCCAGCACGCGCAGATCGACGGTGGCCGCCTGCGCCGAGGTGCACACCAGCAGCGCAAGCGCGGACAGCGTCAGTGGATGCTTCATCATTTTGGGCTCTCTCCATTCCATTATTCGAGTGTTATCGCAGAGGGAAATGTAATTAACATGGCTTGCCACAGCAAACTGTGAAGTGTGGCAGAAAACGGTGGCGGGTAACGCGGGGAAGTTCACAGTTGTGCCTAACAAGATCTGAGGAATTCCCGGGGGTTAGCCGGTTGAGATGGATATTCGGCGTAAAAAAAACTAGTCTGCTAGCAGAGACAGGGGGAAATTTCCCACGGAGATGCAGAGTTGAGGTGCATGATGCTAGAGCAAATTTGCCAACTGTCCCGCGAGGCGGGGGCGGCGATCATGGCGGTGTACGACGGTGAACAACCGCTTGATGTCGCACAGAAAAAAGATGATTCACCGGTGACGGCGGCCGATCTGGCGGCGCATCACATCATCAAGCGCGGCCTGGCGGCGCTGACGCCCGAGGTGCCGCTGCTGTCGGAAGAAGATCCGCCGGCGTGGGAAGAGCGCCGCAGCTGGACGCGTTACTGGCTGGTCGATCCGTTGGACGGCACCAAAGAGTTTTTGCACCGCAACGGTGAGTTCACGGTCAATATCGCCCTGATTGAAGACGGGCAGGCGGTGATGGGGGTGGTGTATGCCCCGGCGATCGACGTGTTGTATCTGGCGGAACGCGGCAAGGCCTGGAAAGAAGAGAAGGGCGTGCGGCAGGCGATCGGCGTCAGCAACGCACATCCGCCGTTGGTGGTGGTAAGCCGCTCGCATATCGACGACGAGCTGAAAGACTATCTGCAGCAACTGGGTGAGCACCAGACCGTGTCCGTTGGTTCCTCGCTGAAGTTCTGCCTGGTGGCGGAAGGCAAGGCGCAGCTCTATCCGCGCTTTGGGCCAACCAACATTTGGGATACCGCCGCAGGCCATGCGGTGGCGGTGGCCGCCGGAGCGCAAATTCACGATTGGCAGGGCAAGCCGTTGCTCTATACCCCGCGTGAATCCTTCCTCAACCCCGGCTTCCGGGTGTCGCTGTTCTGAGTTAGTTCGCCAACAGCTGGTGCAGCTTGGACATCACCTGCTGCACCTCTTCCGGCGTCAGCGCACCGTCTTTGGCGAACTGAATGCGCCCTTGCTTATCCAGCACCACGATGGCGGAGCCTTTCGGCTGCAGATCCCAGGCCTTGCGCACGTTGCCGTCGCTGTCGACGATAAACTGCGACCACGGGAATTCCTTCTTGCTGTCTTCGATGCTGCTGCGCACGAACATCGCGGTGCCCATCAGGGCGTCGTCGGTGTTGACGATTGTCGTCGTTTGGTAACGATCGTGTGGTAGCTTCGCCTTCTTGATCGCTTCAATCAGTGGGTCGTTCATGGCTTTGGCAGAGGTGCGGCCGGCAATATGTTGTATCACTCGCACTTTTCCACTGAGCTGTGCGCTGTTCCAGTTCTGGTAGCTAAAATTACCGTCAGCGTAATTGAGCTCTCCTTTGTCGCTGACGCCGACCGGCGCCACGCGCTGCTGGAGCTGGAAGTTGTGTGCGGAGGCGAAAAGCGGGGCGAGCAGCAGGGATACCATCAGCATGCGACTTGTTTTCATGCTTTCTCCTTGTAATAGGGGGAATTTGTGCGACAGCACTTCGACAGCCTAAAGCATAGGATGTGATCAGAGGTCTGTCCTGTTAACCGGATCGCAGATTTTCCCTTGGTTCGCTAATCATCAGATTTTGAAGGGATATCCTGAAAACGTTATAAATTATCATATACAATTCTGTCAAAAAGTGTAAATCCAGCGTAGATCACCGGGTGGAAGTGAACGTTCTGGTCTTTACTGGGTCTACTACATGCAATCAAGTTGCGTTCTGAATTTCGAGGCTGCCACCTTTGGCGGCTCGCTGAGCGTATGGATCAACGGGAGGAGCGTAAAAGAATGAGAATCTTCCAGCGTTATAACCCTTTGAAAGTGGCAAAGTACGTTAAGACCCTGTTTCGCGGACGGTTGTATATCAAGGACGTGGGCGCATTTGAATTCGACGAGGGGAAAATCCTGCCGCCGAAGATTCGCGACAAGCGCCATTTCAGCGTGATGTCAGAAGTGAACCGTCAGGTGCTGCTGTTGCAGACCGAGATGGGGTGAACACCGCGCTGACAGCGGTAAAAAAATGCGGCCCCGATGGGGCCGCTGACGTTTTAGGCCGACGGGGTTTCTTCCGGTGCCTTCGGCAGCACCGCCGCCGGTTTGTCGCTCAGCCGGGTGACCAGCAGCTGGTCTATCTTGTAGCTGTCGATATCCACCACTTCAAACTTGTAGCCGGCGTATTTGACGAAGTCGGTGCGTTTCGGGATCTTGCGCAGCATATACATCATAAAGCCGCCGATGGTCTCGTAGTTGCCCGCCTGCGGGAACTCGTCGATATCCAGCACGCGCATCACGTCGTCGATTGGCGTGCCGCCTTCGATCAGCCATGAGCTTTCGTCGCGTGCCACGATCTGCTCTTCCTGGCCCTGGCCGACCAAATCGCCCATCAGCGTGGTCATCACGTCGTTAAGGGTGATGATGCCCACCACCAGCGCATATTCATTGAGGATCACCGCGAAGTCCTCGCCGGCGGTCTTGAAGCTTTCCAGCGCTTCGGACAGCGTCAGCGTATCCGGCACGATCAGCGCCGAGCGGATCTGCACGCCGCTGCTCAGCACCAGGCTCTGGTTGCCCAGCACGCGATTCAGCAGGTCTTTGGAGTCGACGTAGCCGACCACCTGATCGATATGGCCGTCGCACACCAGGAACTTGGAGTGCGGGTGGGTCGAGACCTTCTCCTTGATGCTCTCTTCGCTTTCGCGCAGATCGAAGTACACCACGCTTTCGCGCGAGGTCATCGAAGACGGCACGGTGCGCGATTCCAGTTCGAACACGTTTTCAATCAACTCGTGCTCCTGCTTGCGCAGCACGCCCGCCAGGGCGCCGGCTTCCACCACCGCGTAGATGTCGTCGGAGGTGATGTCGTCTTTACGCACCATCGGCAGCTTGAACATGCGGAAGATCAGGTTGGCCATGCCGTTGAAGAACCACACCAGCGGTCGGAAGATCATGATGGAGAAACGCATCGGGTTGATGATCCGGACGGCGACTGTCTCTGGTGCAATCATACCGATGCGCTTCGGGGTCAAATCGGCGAACAGGATAAACAGGCTGGTCACCAGCACGAAGGAGCAGATGAAGCTGACCTGTTCTGCCAGTTCGGGCGACAGGAATCGAATAAAGAATTGTTGGAAGGTGCCGGAAAACGCCGCGTCGCCGACGATACCGCCGAGGATGGCCACGGCGTTCAGGCCGATCTGCACCACGGTGAAGAAGATGCCTGGGGTTTCTTGCAGTTTGAGCACTCTGGCGGCGTTGACGTTGCCTTCGTCGGCCATCAGCTTCAGTTTAATCTTGCGCGAGGCGGCCAGAGAGATTTCCGACAGTGAGAAGAACGCACTCACCGCGATCAGAAAAAGAATCAGTAAAATACTGTTTAACATAATCTATCCATACGTGCCGACGGGATGCCGGCGCTCTTGAGGAAGGGTAGTACATAGTAAAAAAAGCAGCGATAACAACCAGAAAGAAGCTATCGGGCCGCAAAAGCGGCCCGTACAGTATAGCAGTTGCCCCACAGGGGCCGCCAGCGGTTAAAAAAGTGCCGCCGGCCGGCAGTGGATTAGCCCTGCGGCGGCAGGCAAACGCCGATGCCGCCCAGGCCGCAGTAGCCTTCCGGGTTTTTGAACAAGTACTGCTGATGATCGTCCTCCGCGTAATAGAACGGCAGCGCCGGCGCGATCTCGGTGGTGATGACGCGCTTGTCGCCCGCCGCGTCCATCGCCTGCTGGAAGCGCTGCAGGCTGCTTTCCGCCTCGGCCTGCTGCTCCGGGCTCAGGGTGTAAATCGCCGAGCGGTACTGCGTGCCGACGTCGCCGCCCTGGCGCATGCCCTGCGCCGGATCGTGATTTTCCCAGAATACTTGCAGCAGCTGTGTGTAGCTGACGATCTGCGGATCGAACACCACGCGCACCACTTCGGCATGGCCGGTTTGGCCGCTGCACACTTCGCGGTAGGTCGGGTTCGGCGTGTAGCCGCCGCTGTAGCCGGCGGCGGTGCTGTAGACGCCCGGCTGTTGCCAGAACAGGCGCTCTACACCCCAGAAACAGCCCATGGCGAAGATCGCCACTTCCATGCCGGCCGGCACCTGGGTCATCGAGTGTTCGGTGACCACGTTGAGCGTTGCGACAGGCATTGGCGTGGTGCGGCCAGGCAGCGCGCTTGCCTTATCGACGGTTTGTGATTTATCAAAAAATGGCACCACGGTTAACTCCTGTTGTCACAGTAAGAATTGACCCTACACGGGGGCGGTTCGGTTGTATCTCACCGCGTCTTTGCCCACAATAAGTGGCGAGTTGGGTTTATGTATAAGCTTAACGCAGTATTTTGAGCGCCAAAAGTGAAGAATTCGCCTGTTGCGCGGCGGTGACAAAGCGCGGCGGGCAGCGTCCGGAACAAGGCTGAAGAGGGCTGCCGTCATGATAGCGCGGAGTCTGCCCTGGCCCCGGAGCCAACACCATAACAGGAAAGTAAAATCAATAAGGAGAACACGTGCCAAAGTACCCGGTCATGTGCTTGTTATCCGTGCTGCTTGCGGCACCTGCAGCCTACGCGGCGAACGTGCGGCTGCAGGTGGAGGGGTTAAGCGGAGAGTTGGAAAAAAACGTTCGGGTGCGGCTGTCGTCGATCACGCCTGAAGAAGTCGGCACCGACGGTCGCTTCCGCGCACGGGTGGATGAGGCGGTGCGTCAGGGGCTGCGGGCGCTCGGCTATTACCAGCCGACCATCGATTTTACGCTGGACGATCGACCGGGGATGTCGCGTCCGGTGTTGCACGCCAAGGTCAACCCGGGCGAACCGGTGCGCATCGCCGGCGCCAACATCGTGCTGGAAGGGGGCGCGAAGACCGATGAGGACTACCTGACGCTGGTAAAGAAGGGGCGGCCGACCATCGGCGAGATCCTCAACCACGGCAAGTATGACGATTTCAAAGGATCGTTGACTGGCCTGGCGTTGCGCAAAGGCTACTTCGACGCCGACATGACCAAAAGCCAGCTCGGCGTGGCCGAAGATCTGCACAAGGCGTTTTGGGATATCGATTTCAACAGCGGCGAACGTTACCGCTTCGGCAAGGTGAAATTCACCGGCTCGCAAATCCGCGAAGACTATCTGCAAAATCTGGTGCCCTTTCATCAGGGGGATTACTACAGTTCGGAGGATTTGGCCGAGCTGAACCGCCGTTTGTCCGCCACCAACTGGTTCAACTCGGTGGTGGTGTCCCCTGATTTCAATGATGCCAAAGAGAACAAGATTTTGCCGTTGGACGCGCTGGTGACGCCGCGCACGCGCAACACCGTCGAGACCGGTATCGGTTACTCCACCGACGTCGGCCCGCGGGTGAAAGGCACCTGGAAAAAGCCCTGGCTCAACGATCGCGGGCATAGCCTGGAAACCAGTGCCAGCGTGTCGGCGCCGGAGCAGCAGCTGGATCTGACCTACAAGATCCCGCTGCTGAAGAATCCGCTGGAGCAGTATTACCTGCTGCAGGGTGGCCTCAAAAACGTCAATCTTAACGACACCAAGTCGGTCACCTCCAAAGTGGTGGCCTCGCGCAACTGGGATCTCTCCAGCGGCTGGCAGCGGGCGATCAACCTGACCTGGCGCTGGGATAACTTTACCCAGGGTAACGTCAGCAACACCACCATGCTGCTGTATCCCGGCGTCAGCTTCAACCGCACCCGCTCGCGCGGCGGCCTGATGCCGACCTGGGGCGACAGCCAACGCTACTCTATCGACGTGTCCGACACCACCTGGGGTTCCGGCGTGGACTTCGCGCTGATGCAGGCACAGAACGTGTGGATCCGCACCCTGGCCGACAAGCACCGTTTCGTGGCGCGCGGGCAGGTAGGGTGGATAGAAACCAACGACTTCGACAAGGTGCCGCCGGATCTGCGTTTCTTCGCCGGCGGTGACCGCAGCATACGCGGCTACAAGTACAAAGACATTTCGCCGCGCGATGCCGACGGCAAGCTGACCGGTGCCTCCAAGATGCTGACCGGCTCGCTGGAATACCAATACAACGTGACCGGAAAATGGTGGGGGGCGATGTTCGTCGACTCCGGTGAAGCGGTAAACGATATCAAAAAGAGCAACTTCAAGACCGGCGCCGGCGTGGGCGTGCGCTGGCAGTCGCCGGTAGGGCCGGTGAAGCTGGATATCGCCGCGCCTGTGGGGGACAAGGATACCCACGGGATGCAGTTCTACATCGGTTTGGGGCCTGAACTATGAGCCTGGTTAAAAAGATTTGTCTCGGATTTCTGGTCGTTCTGCTGTTGCTGATCGGCGGTCTGGCCTTCCTGATAGGCACCACCACCGGTTTGCATATGGTCATCAACGGCGCTGCGCGCTGGGTGCCAGGGCTGGAGATCGCCGGCGTCAGCGGCGGTTGGCGCGATCTGATGCTGAAGGGCGTGAAATATCAGATGCCGGGCGTGACGGTCAACGCCGGGCAGTTCCATCTCTCCCTTGACCTGTCCTGCTTTAAACGCAGCTCGCTGTGCGTCAATGCCTTGACCGCCCAGGATGTGGACGTGGCGGTGAACACCAAAGAGATGGCGCCTTCCGCGCCGGTGGAGGAGAGCAGTGAGCCGACCACCAATCTCAGCACGCCTTACCCTATCACGCTGCGCCTGCTGGCGTTGAACAACGTCAAGGTCACCGTCGACGACACCGCCATCTCGCTGGCCGAGTTCCGCACCGGCGCACAGTGGCAAGAGCGCGCGCTGACGCTGATGCCGACCCAGATCGGCTCGCTGCTGATCGCCTTGCCGAAAACCCCGCAAAACCCGCTGCCGGAAGCGGTGCAGCCGGCGGCCGAGGTGGCGAAAAAGGTCGGCGAGCAGGTCAGCGACGCGGCGAAGCAGGCACCTCAGCCGGAAGAGAAACCGCTGGGCGAAACGCTGAAGGAACTGTTCGCCAAACCGCTGTTGCCGGATCTGCCGGACATCCGCCTGCCGTTGGATATCACCGTCAAAGAGATCAGCGGCGAGCAGCTGCGCCTGACCGGCGATACCGACGTGCTGATCACCAGCCTGTTACTGCAGGCCAGTACGCAGGATCAGCATATCCAGCTGGACAACTTCGACGTTAAGTCGCCGCAGGGCACGCTGTCGGTGCAGGGCCAGGCGACCCTGACCGGCGACTGGCCGGTGGCCCTGACCGCCAACAGCGCGCTGAACATCGAACCGCTGAAGGGCGAGAAGGTGAAGCTGAACATCGGCGGCGGGCTGCGTGACGAGCTGAAGGTGGCGCTGAATCTGTCCGGCCCGGTCGGCGCCCAGCTCGATGTGCAAACCCGGCTGGCCGAAGCCGGCCTGCCGCTGGCGCTGACGCTGCAGAGCAAGCAGCTGAAATGGCCGCTGAGCGGCGAGGCGCAGTATCAGGTCAATGACTTCCGCCTGCGCTTTAACGGCAAGGCGACCGATTACGCGCTGTCGACGCGCGCCAATCTGAAAGGCCAGGATCTGCCGCCGGCGGTGCTGACGCTGGACGGCAAAGGCAACGTCGAGCAGTTCAAGCTGGAGCGTCTGCGGCTGGCGGCGCTGCAGGGCAATACCGACCTTACCGCGCTGGTGGACTGGAGCAAAGCCATCAGCTGGACCTCGCAATTGACGCTGAGCGGCATCAATACCGCCAAGCAGTGGCCGGAATGGCCGGCGAAACTCGACGGCAAGATCACCACGCGCGGCAGTTTGCACGGCGGCAGCTGGCAGCTGCAGGTGCCGGTATTGCAGCTGGACGGCAACGTGAAGCAGAACAAGGTCACGGCGCGCGGTACGCTGAGCGGCAACGCCGCCGGGCAGTGGAAAATCCCCGGCATCGATCTGGCGCTGGGGCGTAACCAACTGAACGTCAAAGGGCAGCTGGACGAGAAGAGCTGGAACCTGGACGCCAACATCGACGCGCCGCGTCTGGACGGCGCGCTGCCGGGCCTGGGCGGCACCGCCAAAGGGCAGCTGAAGCTGCGCGGCAATCTGCAGGCGCCGCAGCTGCTGGCGGATTTGACCGCTTCCGGCTTGCAGTGGCAGGCGCTGCGCATCAACCGCGTGAAGATTGACGGCGACGTGCGCTCCACGGATCAGATCCAGGGGCAGCTGGCGGTACGCGTCGAACAGCTGAAGCAGGATGCGCTGGAGGTTAGCCTGCTGACCCTCGACGCCAAAGGCAGTGAGAAGCAGCACCAGCTGCAGCTGAAGATTGACGGCAAGCCGGTCTCCGGCCAGCTGGCGCTGCAGGGCAGCTTCGATCGTCAGCAGCAGCGCTGGCGCGGCAATCTGAACAACACCCGCTTCGATACGCCGGTAGGGGAATGGCGCCTGACGCGCGCCATCGCGCTGGACTACCTGAACACCGAGCAGAAAATCAGCGTCGGGCCGCACTGTTGGCAGAACCCGAACGCCGAGCTGTGCGTGCCGAAGACCATTGAAGCGGGCCAGAGCGGCCAGGCCAGCGTGGTGCTCAACCGGTTCGACCTGGCGATGATCAAGCCGTTCCTCGGCCCGGACACCGCCCTGAGCGGCGTGTTCACCGGCCGGGCCGACGTCAGCTGGAAGCCGGGCGGTGCGCTGCCGGAGGCGAAAGTCACGCTGGCCGGCAGCGGCGTCAAGGCGGTGCAACAGGTGCAGGGCAACGCGCTGCCGATCGCCTTCGATACGCTGACCCTCAACGCCGGTCTGAACAACGGCCGCGCGCAGGCCGACTGGCGGATCAAACTGACCAACAACGGCCAGTTCGACGGCAAGATCCAGGTGACGGATCCGCAGGTGCGGCGCACCATCAGCGGCAACGTCAATATCACCAACATTTCGCTGGCGATGATCAACCCGGCGCTGATGAAGGGCGAAAGCGCGGCGGGCATGCTGAACGCCAACCTGCGCCTGGGCGGCAGCGCCCAGAAGCCGCTGGTGTTCGGGCGTCTGGCGTTGGATCGGGCGAAGGTGCAGGGGCACTGGATGCCGTTCGACATGACCGACGCGCGGCTGGCGGTGAATTTCAACGGTATGACCTCGACGCTGGAAGGGCTGCTCAGCACCACGCGCGGCCAGCTGAATCTGGCGGGCGACGCCGACTGGCGCGACATCAACGCCTGGCGCGCACGCATTTCCGCCAAGGGTGACAAGCTGCGGGTGACGGTGCCGCCGATGATCCGCATCGACGTGTCGCCGGATCTGGTGTTCGAAGCCACGCCGCAGTTGTTCTCGCTCAACGGCAAGGTGGACATTCCGTGGGCGCGCATCACGGTGCAGGAGCTGCCGGAAAGTGCGGTGGGCGTTTCTTCCGACGAGGTGATGCTGGACGACCAGCTGAAGCCTATCCAACCGAAGACCGCGTCGATCCCGATCAACAGCAATCTGATGATCCACGTCGGCAACGACGTGCGGCTGGATGCCTTCGGCCTCAAAGCCCGTCTGAAGGGCGACCTGAAGGTGGTGCAGGACAAGAAAGGGCTGGGCCTCAACGGCCAGATTGACATCCCTTCCGGCCGATTCCATGCTTATGGTCAGGATTTGATCGTGCGTAAAGGGCAGCTGATGTTCTCCGGCCCGCCGGATCAGCCGCTGCTGAATATCGAGGCGATCCGCAACCCGGACTCCACCGAGGACGATGTGACCGCCGGCGTGCGCGTGACCGGCCTGGCGGATGCGCCGAAGCTGGAAGTGTTCTCCGATCCGGCCAAATCGCAGCAGGAAGCCTTGTCTTATCTGCTGCGCGGCCAGGGCTTGAGCAGCTCCGGCGCCGACGGCAACGCCATGACCTCGATGTTAATCGGCATGGGGGTTGCACAAAGTGGTCAACTTGTGGGTAAAATCGGCGAGGCATTCGGCGTGAGTAATTTGGCTCTGGACACTCAGGGGGTTGGCGACAATTCCCAGGTTGTCGTGAGTGGCTATGTCCTCCCAGGCTTACAAGTAAAATATGGGGTGGGCATTTTCGACTCGCTGGCCACGCTGACGTTGCGTTATCGTCTTATGCCTAAGTTGTATCTTGAAGCGGTGTCTGGTCTCGACCAGGCATTAGATTTGCTCTATCAGTTTGAGTTTTAGCGATGCGAATAATTGTCTACGGCAGTTTACGGCGCAAACAGGGAAACAGCCATTGGATGACCAACGCCCAATGGCTCGGCGAGCACGAGCTCGAAGGCTATCAGATTTATAATCTGGGCCATTACCCGGCGGCGATCCCTGGAGAGGGCACGATACACTGCGAGGTGTATCGTATTAACTCATCGATTCTGGCAGAGCTGGACGAACTGAAAAGCAACACCAAGGACTATAAGCGCGAGCTGATTCAGACGCCTTATGGGAGTGCGTGGATCTACCTGTATAAACACAGCGTGGACGGTTACCCGCAGATTACCAGCGGCGACTGGCTGAAGCGTCTCGACGAACAGTAAGAAAAAAAACACCGCTCATTGAGCGGTGTTTTTTCATCGACAGCGGCAGGAATTACTTCTTGGCAGCGCGTTCGAAGGAGGCGATGATTTCCGCTTTAGCCGCGGCAGCGTCTGCCCAGCCTTCCACTTTCACCCATTTGCCTTTTTCCAGATCTTTGTAGTGCTCGAAGAAGTGAGCGATCTGGGCTTTCAGCAGCTCCGGCAGGTCATTCACGTCTTTCACGTGATCGTACTCTTTGGTCAGCTTGCTGTGCGGTACCGCAACCAGCTTGGCGTCTTCACCGGCTTCGTCGGTCATCTTCAACACGCCAACCGGACGGCAGCGGATCACGGAGCCCGGCTGCAGTGGGTATGGCGTTGGGACCAGCACGTCAACCGGATCACCGTCCAGAGACAGGGTGTGGTTGATGTAGCCGTAGTTGCACGGGTAGAACATCGCGGTGGACATGAAACGGTCAACGAACAGCGCGCCGGTTTCTTTGTCGATTTCGTATTTGATTGGATCGGCGTTGGCCGGGATTTCGATTACTACGTAGATGTCTTCCGGCAGGTCTTTGCCAGCTGGGACCAGATTCAAGCTCATGTCGGTTTCCTTTAATCATCAAACCAGAAATGGAGTGGCGGCTATTATAGCGGACTCTTTTGCGATTTCCTGCCCTTTTCATCGTTGAAAAACCAGCGTGCCGGCGCACGGAGAATTTCCAGATTAATCCCGGCGCGGCATGAAGTTTTGCCTCCGGCTGCCGATAACTTCAACAAACAATAATGAGTCAGCAAAGCTGGCTCCGCGTTTTGCCACCCCTACTATGTCTGATCTCACTATTCTGAAGCCGGGAAGAACTCATGCTAAAAAAGATTACGGTGAAGGCTGGGCTGATCGCCCTGCTGAGCCTGATGACCATGCTGCTGATCATGGTCAGCGTTATTGGCGTCAACGCGATTAACGAAGGATCGCGCTCGATCCATACCTTAAACCAGATCCTCGGCGAAGAGCTGGGTTCGCTGGCCAACAGCTCCAACCTGACGCTGCGCGCCAGAACCGCCGCCTCGCTGGCGGTGCGCCAACGGGAGGTCGGCCAGACTGATGTCTCCGACGCCACCGTGGGCCGCATCTACGGTTATCTCGAGCAATCGAACCAGGAAATGGCGCGCTTTGTTGGCGTCGGCACCGTGACCGATCGCGGCCGTGAGCTCTCCAACCGTCTGCAAAACAGCTACCGCGCCTATCTGGAGCAGGGCGTGAAGCCGATGGCCGCCGCCATCAAGGCCGGCAAGATCGATGAGTATTATCACATTCAGGAGACCCGTATCTCCGCATTGAGCATCGCTTTCGAAAAGGATCTCACCGATTTTCGCAGTTTCGCCATGAAGCTCGGCGCACAGCAGGTGTATGACGCGGAAAACAACGCCAGCACCAAGATCTCGCTGATCGCGGTGGCGGGCCTGCTCAGCGTGCTGCTGGCGGTGCTGGCCTGGTTCGCACTGCGCGTGATCATTCTGCGCCCGCTGGACGAATCCATCGCGCAGCTGGAACACATCGCCGCCGGCGATCTGACCCATGAAATCCGCGGCGAGGGCGATACCGAAATGGGCCGCCTGGTGCGGGCGATGCAGCGTATGCAGCAGGCGCTGTCCAGTTCGGTCAGCAAAGTGCGCGATGCCAGCAGCCAGATCGACACCGGTTCACGCGAACTGGCGGCCGGCAACCTGCACCTGGCGCAGCGCACTGAAGAATCGGCCGCTTCGCTGGAAGAAACCGCCGCCAGCATGGAACAGCTGACCTCGACGGTGAAAATGAATGCCGAGAACTGCGAACAGGCTAACCAGCTGGCGCTGAGCGTGTCCGATATCGCCAACCAGGGCAGCGACGTGGTCAGCCAGGTGATGAGCAAGATGCAGGCGATCACCGACAGCTCGCGCCGCATCGCCGACATCATCAGCGTGATGGACGGCATCGCCTTCCAGACCAATATCCTGGCGCTGAACGCAGCGGTGGAAGCGGCGCGCGCCGGCGAACAGGGCCGCGGTTTCGCGGTGGTGGCCGGTGAAGTGCGCAATCTGGCGCAGCGCAGCGCCCAGTCGGCGAAAGAGATCAAAGGATTGATTGAAGCGTCGCAGAACCGGGTGCAGGAAGGCGAGCAGATGGTGGAGTCGGCGGCGCAGACCATGAGCGGCATCACCGGCGAAGTGGGCCGGGTGACGGCGCTGATGCGCGAGATCTCGGCGGCGACGCGCGAACAAAGCAGCGGTATCGAACAGGTGAACCTGGCGGTGGCGCAGATGGATCAGGTGGCGCAGCAGAATGCGGCGCTGGTGGAAGAATCGGCGGCGGCGACGCGCTCGCTGGAAGATCAGGCTCAGCTGCTGGCGCAGAGCATGGCGGCGTTCAAGCTGTAAGGCGATAAGGGTTCGGCGCGGCGCCGAACCCTTGCAAAGAACGCGTTACTCGTCCGGGTTTTCGGCGATGAAGCGTTCGGCGTCTTCTACCATCGACTTGGTGCCGACGAAGAATGGCGCACGCTGGTGCAGTTTCACCGGCGTGATGTCCAGAATGCGGTTTTTGCCGTCGCTGGCCTTACCGCCGGCCTGTTCGGCCAGGAACGCCATCGGGTTGCATTCGTACAACAGGCGCAGCTTGCCTTGCGGGTGGCTGGCGGTGCTTGGGTAGATGTAGATGCCGCCTTTCAGCAGGTTGCGGTGGAAGTCCGCCACCAGAGAACCGATGTAGCGTGAGGTGTAAGGGCGCTGCGTCGCTTCATCCTGCTCCTGGCAGTACTTGATGTATTTCTTCACGCCGAGAGGGAACTTGATGTAGTTGCCTTCGTTGATGGAATACATGTTGCCGCTCGCCGGGAAGCGTACTTTCTCGTGGGAGAGGCAGAAGACGCCCAGAGACGGATCGTAAGTGAAGGCGTGGACGCCATAGCCGGTGGTGTATACCAGCATGGTGGACGAACCGTAAACCACATAACCCGCTGCGACCTGGGCGCTGCCCGGCTGCAGGAAGTCTTCTTCGGTCACCGGCGTGCCGACCGGCGTGATGCGACGGTAGATAGAGAAAATCGTACCGACCGAGACGTTGACGTCGATGTTGGACGAACCGTCCAACGGATCCATCAATACGACATACTTGGCATTTTCAGCTCGCTCGCCGTCGAATATCACGATTTCATCTTCTTCTTCGGAAGCGATACCCGCAACTTCACCACGCGCTTTCAACGCCGCTTTCAGTTTTTCGTTCGCGTACAGGTCCAGTTTCATCTGAACTTCGCCCTGTACGTTGGACACCCCGCTGGTTCCCAAAATATCAACCAGGCCGGCCTTGTTGATGTCGCGGTGGATGATTTTGGCGCCCAGTTTAATTGCAGAAAGTAACGCGGTCAGCTCGCCGGTGGCGTGAGAGAAGTCGTGCTGTTTCTCGACGATAAATTCGCCTAACGTTTTCATGACACAATCCCTGAATCTACGGATGGATAGCGGCCTGTTAACAAACCGCCAACGTTTTCGCGTGCAGTGTAGCCCAAAGATGCGCGCCATTCATAGGCAAATCCATTTCTTCTGGACGATTCTGGGCGTTAGAATATGCCGACATTCGATGCACTCACATGAGAAACCTATGCGCATTCACATTCTTGGGATCTGTGGCACCTTTATGGGCGGGTTGGCGATGCTGGCGCGCTCACTGGGGCATGACGTCACCGGTTCGGACGCCAACGTCTATCCGCCGATGAGCACGCTGCTGGAGAACCAGGGGATCGATCTTATTCAGGGTTATGATCCGGCCCAGCTGGATCCGGCGCCGGATCTGGTGATCATCGGCAACGCCATGACGCGCGGCAACCCGTGCGTGGAGGCGGTGCTGGAGCGTGGTATCCCTTACGTTTCCGGCCCGCAGTGGCTGCACGATGCCGTGTTGCGCGATCGCTGGGTACTGGCCGTCGCCGGCACCCACGGCAAAACCACCACCGCCGGCATGGCGACCTGGATCCTCGAGGCCTGCGGCTACCAGCCCGGCTTCGTCATCGGCGGCGTGCCGGGCAACTTCGACGTTTCGGCCCGCCTCGGCGGCAGCCCGTTCTTCGTGATCGAGGCCGACGAGTACGACTGCGCGTTCTTCGACAAGCGCTCCAAGTTCGTGCATTACAGCCCGCGTACGCTGGTCATGAATAACCTGGAGTTCGATCACGCCGATATCTTCGACGATCTGAAAGCCATCCAGAAACAGTTCCACCACCTGGTGCGTCTGGTGCCGGGCAAAGGCAAGATCATCCTGCCGGACAACGACAGCCACCTCAAGCAGGTGATGGCGATGGGCTGCTGGAGCGAGCAGGAGCTGGTGGGGGAAGAGGGCACCTGGCGCGCGCAGAAGCTGACGCCGGATGCCAGCCATTACGCGGTGTTCCTCGACGGCGAACAGGTCGGCGAAGTGAACTGGGCGCTGGTGGGCGAGCACAACATGCATAACGGCCTGATGGCCATCGCCGCTACCCGCCACGTTGGCGTACAGCCGGCGGACGCCTGCCGCGCGCTGGGCGATTTCATCAACGCCCGCCGCCGCCTGGAGCTGCGTGGCGAAGCCAACGGCGTCACGGTGTACGACGACTTCGCGCACCACCCGACGGCGATCCTGGCTACCCTGGCCGCGTTGCGCGGCAAGGTCGGTGGTACGGCGCGCATTCTGGCGGTGCTGGAACCGCGTTCCAACACCATGAAGATGGGCATCAGTAAAAACGATCTGGCGCCTTCGCTCGGCCGCGCCGATGAAGTGTTCCTGTTCCAGCCGCACCACATTCCGTGGCAGGTGGCGGAGGTGGCGGATGCCTGCGTGCAGCCGGCGCACTGGAGCGCCGATCTCGACACGCTGGTGGACATGGTGGTAAAAACCGCACAGCCGGGCGATCACATTCTGGTGATGAGCAACGGCGGCTTCGGCGGCATTCACGATCGCCTGCTGGACGCGCTGGCGAAAAAGCAGGAACCGAAGGTGACCTACTGATCGCTCAGCCGCATCAGCCAACACAAGGGCCGCATTCGCGGCCTTTTTTGCGCCCATAAAAAAGCCCTCGCGAGCGAGGGCAACGGGGTTCGTCGGATAGGACGACGAGAGGGTCTCTGGGAAATCGGCGTTTGCGTCCGAACTCGGCAGTGGCAGTGACGAGGGTGAACAGCTCGGCAAAGCCGTTCCCAGAGTTGTTATTTGTAAATCTCGGCGGTGGCGTGGTAGCCGCCTTCGTTACGCGCTTCGATCACGCGGTAGGCGGTTGCGCCCTGTTTATCCGCTTTTTCCGACAGCGCCTGGCGAATGTCGGTCGGTGCGCCGTCGATGCCGCTGACGGTAATGGTGCCGATCGATTGCAGATTGGCGGTCTGATCGTCAGTCACCAACTGGGCGGCACAGGCACCGAAGGAAACGACAGACAGCAGACCGAGTGCAGCGAGGGTAGTTTTCATGTTCATGATAGCGCTCCTTGTTCATAACAGCCTGGAAGGGCTTGGCCGCGATTTTTATTCTTGAAGGCCGTTATGACAGCGTTTGATTCCAGAGATGTATTGCCCGTTGCCGGGTAATGCCGGTACTTATTTGTAGATTTCAGCGGTCGCGTGGAAGTTGCCGTCGTTGCGCGCTTCGATCACGCGGTAAGCGGTTGCCCCTTTGGCGTCGGCTTTATCGGACAGCGCCTGGCGAATATCGGAAGGTGCAGCGGCAACGCCGCTCACCGTGATCACACCGGCCGGCTGCAGTTTCGCGGCCTGAGTTGCATCAACGGATTGTGCTGCGAATGCACCAAATGAAAGCATGGACAGAACGCTCAGGGTTGCAACGGTAGTTTTAATTTTCATCATTTCACCTCATCGTATTCTTTTATCAGTTCCAACGAACTGTGATTCAGTTCACGGAAATGAGTATACAGCTAGTAACGTGAAAAATTAATAGTTCGCTAACAGTTGCTAGTGAAACTTTAACCTGATGATTCTTATTTTTTATAACCATAAGTAATAAAAACCGCTCACAAAACGATCTTTTGATGTTAAATTTATGTAATTTCAATGGGCTAAGTGATTTTGACCAAAAGTGCGGAAGATCACAGTGGGTACTGCTGGTTACATGGATATGTCATGGAAATGTGTTGCCGACGGATAAAAAAGCAGTGTTAAACGCGGTTGCAGGCTGGGAAGGTAACGCGAGGGTTAAAAAAGCGCTAACAAAATGCGGGTGATAGCCGCACTTTGTTAGCGCCAGGTTTCACAGCTCTTGTTCGAATACGCCCAGGATGGCTTCATGCAGCTTCTGAGCGGTAAAGCCGCTGGATGGGGTAACGAAAATCGTATCGTCGCCGGCAATCGTGCCGAGAATACCCTGGGATTTGCCCAATGAATCGAGCAGGCGAGCGATCAGCTGTGCGGCGCCCGGGCTGGTGTGGATCACCACGACGGCGTCGTTATGGTCGACGTCCAGCACCAGATTTTTCAACGGGCTGGTGGTGGTCGGCACGCCGAGTTCGGCCGGAAGGCAATACACCATTTCCATTTTGGCATTGCGCGTACGCACCGCGCCGAACTTGGTCAGCATGCGCGATACTTTGGATTGGTTAATGTTTTCGAAGCCTTCTTCTTGCAGCGCCAAAACGATCTCGCCTTGAGAACTGAATTTTTCTTCTTTCAATAACGCTTTGAACGTCTTGATCAGATCTTCCTGTTTTGCGGGATTACGCATTTTGCACCGTGGAATGTTGATAGTGGAAGTGATGATTATGCATATAGATGAATTTTTATGCAACAAAGGCCGACCCAAAGAAAATAAACATGACCGGGCGGCGAGGAAAGGGCGGCATTTTAACAAAATCCGGCCGCGATGAATATGCCCTTTTGACGATGGAAAATCGGCCTGCGGTGGTAAATAAAATGTTATTAAAATGATGTTGTTCTGATGTTGCGTAAGGGTGTAATGTAACGGCCGGTTAACTTGCTCGTGAATAACCTCGCATTATTTTTGATTAGTGTGCGCTATGCCCTTCATGCGCAAGCGATTTAATCTAAAATGGGCGCGACAGCGGCCGTTTTATTACACCCGCAGGCAAGAATTGGCTAATTTATTGTTTTTAAAGGTGTAATAGCTTAAGGTCCGTAACCAACGCATTCACGGCGCTTTATATATTTAAGATAATAAAGGAGTATAGGATGAAAGTTGCAGTTCTCGGTGCTGCTGGCGGTATCGGCCAGGCCCTCGCCCTTCTACTCAAAACCCAGCTTCCTTCAGGTTCTGAACTCTCTCTCTACGACATTGCCCCCGTTACCCCTGGCGTTGCCGTCGACTTAAGCCACATCCCAACCGCAGTTAAAATCAAAGGCTTCAGCGGCGAAGACGCGACCCCGGCTCTGCATGGCGCGGACGTGGTGCTGATCTCCGCCGGCGTGGCCCGTAAGCCAGGCATGGATCGCTCTGACCTGTTCAACGTAAACGCCGGCATCGTGCGTAACCTGATTGAACAAGTGGCGAAAACCTGCCCGAAAGCCTGCATCGGCATTATCACCAACCCGGTTAACACCACGGTCGCCATCGCGGCGGAAGTGCTGAAAAAAGCCGGCGTTTACGACAAGAACAAACTGTTCGGTGTGACATCGCTGGATATCATCCGTTCCAACACCTTCGTGGCCGAGCTGAAAGGCAAGCAGCCGGAAGCGCTGAACGTGCCGGTGATCGGCGGCCACTCTGGCGTGACCATCCTGCCTCTGCTGTCGCAGATCCCTGGCGTGAGCTTCACCGATCAGGAAGTGGCGGATCTGACCAAACGCATTCAGAACGCCGGCACTGAAGTGGTGGAAGCCAAAGCCGGCGGCGGGTCTGCAACGCTGTCCATGGGCCAGGCGGCCGCGCGTTTCGGTCTGTCTCTGGTGCGTGCGCTGCAGGGTGAGAAAGGTGTGGTGGAATGTGCTTACGTTGAAGGCGACGGCAAATACGCGCGCTTCTTCGCGCAACCGCTGGTGCTGGGCAAAAACGGCGTTGAAGAACGCAAAGACATCGGTACCCTGAGCGCCTTCGAACAGAAAGCGCTGAACGAGATGCTGGACGTACTGCACAAAGATATCGAACTGGGCGAGAAGTTCATCAATAACTGACTGTTGTCGATAGCCAGCCGATAAACGCCGCCGGACGCTGTTCCGGCGGTTTTTTTTGCCTCGCGTTCACGACTTGATACGCGCTTTGCGATCCAGCAGGCGATCGCTGTGCGGGTCATAATAGCGGCTTGGCCAGATTTCCGAAGGGTGAACGCCCACGGCTTCGGCGATCAGCCATTCCCCCTTTGGCCACGGGCGCGACAGCGCATTGGCCAGCGTCGATGAGCTTAATCCGGCTTTGCGCGACACCGCTGCCAGCGTGGTGCCCTGCTTGCGTAGTGCCGCAATGATGTCTGCCGGGTGCCAATCCTGGTTCCTTGAATTCATGTTTACATTCCTTTTCTGATTAGCCAAAGTTGCATTAGTGGTATAACTAACGGGTCAAGGTTAGGCGTTTGAACAACGTGAAACGCTTATTCGGAAACCAGAATACCATTAAATTTCCTAAAAAAGACCCAAGTAATTTCCAAAAAATGACGTTGCCCACTATTGCCCAGAGATGATGGCTATGAAAAACGAGTGGTTTGCCGCCAAGGAGCTGACAGGCATCGCAGGATTACCTTCCTCACCACAGGGAATCAATCTGATGGCCCGGCGCGAAAGCTGGGTCAGCCGCAGGCGTAAAGGCGTACAGGGAAAAGCGTTGGAGTATCATATCGACAGCCTGCCGCCAGGCGCACGCAACCTGCTGATGCTGAAGGAAGACGGGGCGGCGTATGACGTAGAGCGTCAGGATCCGTTAGCGGTATGGATCGAGTATTACTATCATCTGACGGAAAACGAGCGTGAGAAACTGGTGGCTTTCCTGATGCGGGAAGGGATCGGCGGCCTGCTGGCGCGTATCGACGAAGAGATCAAGACATAGGCAGGCCCGCATGAGCGGGCCTGATGAGAGCGTTAAGAAACCATTGTTTCTTAAAAATCGCGTTGCACCGCCAGGTGGGCCAGGCCTTCCAACGCCGTACGGTGCTCCGATGCCGGCAACGCCTGCAGCGCGGCGATGGCCTTGTCGGCTTCTTCCTCGGCGCGTTTGCGGGTGTATTCCAGCGAACCGCATTGCTGCATCGCCTGCAGTACCGGCTCCAACAGGTGACGGCCGTTGCCTTGCTCAATCGCACCGCGGATCATGTCGCGCTGCGCGTCATCGCCGTTGTGCATTGCGTGCAGCAGCGGCAGGGTCGGTTTCCCTTCATTCAGATCGTCACCGGTGTTTTTACCCAGGGTGCTGCCGTCGGCGCTGTAGTCGAGCAGATCGTCGATCAGCTGGAATGCGGTGCCGAGGTAGCGGCCGTAATCTTGCAGCGCCTGCTCTTGCGCGGCGCTGGCACCGGAGAGGATCGCAGACGATTGAGCCGCCGCCTCAAACAGACGCGCGGTTTTGCTGTAGATCACCCGCATATAGCTTTCTTCGCTGATGTCGGGATCGTGCACGTTCATCAACTGCAGCACTTCACCTTCGGCGATGACGTTGACCGCCTCCGACATCAGCGCCAGCACGCGCAAGGATTCCAGGCTGGTCATCATCTGGAAGGCGCGGGTATAGATAAAGTCGCCGACCAGCACGCTGGCGGCGTTGCCGAACGCCGCGTTGGCGGTGGCTTTGCCGCGGCGCATGTCCGATTCGTCGACGACGTCGTCATGCAGCAGCGTGGCGGTATGAATGAATTCGATCAGGGCGGCGACGGTGACGTGCTTGTTGCCTTCATAGCCCAGCGCCCGCGCCGCCAGGACGGCGATCATCGGCCGGATGCGCTTACCGCCACCGCTGATAATGTAATAGCCAAGCTGATTGATGAGCGTGACATCGGAATTCAGCTGTTCGAGAATTGTTGCGTTCACGGCCGCCATATCTTGCGCGGTTAACTCGGTAATTTGCTCTAGGTTCATTGTATTTTTTTCAGCTGTGTTTCTCTTCACCGCGTTGAGATCGCTGCTCACATCGGTACATGGCGGTAACTGTCCCTATGATTGTACTTGAAAAACGGTTCAGATAAACGCCACGAAAGAAACTGTGCTTTTTTTCTTCTTTTTTCTCCTTCTGGTCTTATTCTGCTCTTGTCATGCGCCGCTTTTTTGCGTAGAATTCGCGCCCTATTGTGAATATTTATAGCGCGCTCTGAACTAACACAGTCGGGCACGCGGAAAGCGGAGTTTTATATGTACGCGGTTTTCCAAAGTGGTGGTAAACAACACCGAGTAAGCGAAGGTCAGACCGTTCGCTTGGAAAAGCTGGACATCGCAACTGGTGAAGCGGTTGAGTTTGACCAGATTCTGATGATTGCTAATGGCGAAGATATCAAAATCGGCGTTCCTTTCGTCGATGGCGGCAAGATCAAAGCTGAAGTCGTTGCTCACGGTCGTGGCGAGAAAATTAAAATCGTTAAGTTTCGTCGTCGTAAACACCACCGTAAGCAGCAGGGCCACCGTCAGTGGTTCACTGACGTTAAAATCACCGGCATCAGCGCTTAAGTTAGGAGAGCGGATTAATGGCACACAAAAAGGCTGGCGGCTCGACTCGTAACGGTCGCGATTCAGAAGCTAAACGTCTGGGCGTAAAACGCTTTGGCGGCGAAGCAGTACTGGCAGGCAGCATCATCGTTCGTCAGCGCGGCACCAAATTCCACGCTGGTACCAACGTGGGTTGCGGCAAAGACCACACTCTGTTTGCTTTGAAAGACGGTAAAGTCAAATTCGAAGTTAAAGGCCCGAGCAATCGTAAATTCATCAGCATCGAAGCTGAATAATTTTTCGAGCCTTACGAAATAGATGTAAGCCCCGCAATTCGTTGCGGGGCTTTTTACATTTATGGGCTGCCCGGGTGCAGGCCCGTCAGCGTGGGCGAAGGTGATATGGATACGAAGCAGCAGGTCGGCGTTGGCATTTCCCTGGCGTTAACCACGGCGGTTTGCTGGGGCGCGTTGCCGATCGCGATGAAAGAAGTGTTGGCGGTGATGACGCCGTTTACCGTCGTCTGGTATCGCTTTACCATGGCCGCCATCGGTTTGGGGGTGATCCTCGCGCTGCGCGGCAAGCTGCCGCCGTTGACGATGTTCCGCCAGCCGCGCTGGCTGCTGCTGTTGGCGATCGCCACGGCGGGGCTGTTGGGTAACTTCGTGCTGTTCAGCTCATCGCTGCAATACCTGAGCCCGACGGCGTCGCAAGTGATTGGCCAACTGTCGCCGGTCGGCATGATGTTCGCCAGCGTGCTGATCCTGAAAGAGCGCATGCGCATCACCCAGGCGATCGGCGCGCTGATGCTGATTGGCGGGCTGATGCTGTTTTTCA
Organism: Serratia nevei; assembly: GCF_024160145.1. Classification (GTDB taxonomy): domain Bacteria; phylum Pseudomonadota; class Gammaproteobacteria; order Enterobacterales; family Enterobacteriaceae; genus Serratia; species Serratia nevei_A. The sequence continues at coordinate 31,740 of NZ_JAMYWQ010000022.1, read as the reverse complement.
ACGTCAGTCTGGTTGAGATCTTCACCCGGCTGACGGACTACACGCTGGGCGTCGTGCTGGGCGTGTGCGCGGCGATGGTCTGGGTAAGCTACGGCGTAGCGCAGAAGGTGTTGCTGCGCCGGCTGGCTTCGCCGCAGATCCTGGTTATGTTGTACACTTTATGTGCGATAGCGTTGTTCCCTCTGGCCAAACCCGAGGTGATTTTCCAGCTTAGCGGCTGGCAATTGGCGTGCCTGCTGTTTTGCGGCGCCAACACGTTGATCGGTTACGGCGCGTTGGCGGAGGCGATGGCGCGCTGGCAGGCGGCGCAGGTGAGCGCGTTGGTGACGCTGACCCCGCTGTTTACCCTGCTGTTTTCAGATTTATTGGCGCTGGCCTGGCCCCAGGCATTCGCCGCGCCGACGTTGAATGTCGTCGGCTATGTTGGCGCGTTTGTGGTTGTGGCGGGCGCCATGTTTTCCGCAATTGGTCACCGGTGGTGGCCGCGACGGGCAGAACCCCCCCTGGCTGCGCCTTTGAAGCAGCCCGGTGAATGATTTACGGAGACGGTAAATGAAGTTTGTAGATGAAGCAGCGATTCTGGTCGTTGCAGGCGACGGCGGCAACGGATGCGTCAGCTTCCGCCGCGAAAAATATATCCCGAACGGCGGGCCTGACGGCGGCGACGGCGGCGACGGCGGCGACGTCTACCTGCTGGCGGACGAGAACCTCAACACCCTGATCGACTACCGCTTTGAGAAGTCTTTCCGTGCCGAGCGTGGCCAGAATGGCCAGAGCCGCGACTGTACCGGTAAACGCGGTAAAGACGTCATCATCAAGGTGCCGGTCGGCACGCGCGTGAAGGATCAGGGCACCGGCGAGATCCTCGGCGACATGACCCGCCACGAGCAAAAGCTGATGGTCGCCAAAGGCGGCTGGCACGGCCTGGGCAACACCCGTTTCAAATCTTCGGTCAACCGTGCACCGCGTCAAAAGACGCTGGGTACCGCCGGCGAAGCGCGCGATCTGTTGCTGGAGCTGCTGCTGCTGGCCGACGTGGGCATGCTGGGCCTGCCGAACGCCGGCAAGTCGACCTTCATTCGCGCGGTGTCCGCCGCCAAGCCGAAGGTGGCCGATTATCCGTTCACCACGCTGGTGCCGAGCCTGGGTGTGGTGCGCATGGACCACGAGCAGAGCTTTGTGGTCGCCGACATTCCGGGGCTGATCGAGGGCGCATCCGAAGGCGCAGGCCTGGGCATTCGCTTCCTGAAACACCTGGAACGCTGCCGCGTGCTGCTGCACCTGGTGGATATCGCGCCGATCGACGAATCCGATCCGGTGGAAAACGCCAAAGTCATCATCAACGAGTTGAACCAATACAGCGAAAATCTGGCGCAGAAGCCACGCTGGCTGGTGTTCAACAAAATTGATGTGATTGGTGAGGAAGAAGCCGCCGAGCGCGCCAAGGCGATTGTGGAAGGCATGGGCTGGGAAGGGAAGTACTACATGATCTCCGCCGCCAACCGCGAAGGCGTCAACGCGCTGTGCTGGGACGTGATGAACTTCATCAACACCCAGCCGAAAGCGATGGCGATCGAAGAAAGCGCGCCGGAGAAAGTCGAGTTCATGTGGGACGACTACCACCGCGAGCAACTGGCGGAAATGGAATCGGAAGCGGACGACGACTGGGATGACGACTGGGACGAAGACGACGACGAAGGCGTCGAAATCATCTACCAGAAGTAATTCGGTGATAAAGGGCTCAGTGCAACGCTGGGCCCTTGTTATTTGAGCGCTTTTTCCGGCAACCAGCACTGGGCGTTCAGGCCGCGTGCTTCGTGGCGGTTTCCCAGCGTCAAACGCCCCTGGTGCAGCTGCGCAATGCGAAGCACTATATTCAAGCCCAGTCCGCTGCCGCCGTAGCGTTGATCCATGCGGCGGAATGCCTGCGTCAGCTCCCCGGCCATCTCTTCCTTGATACCCGGACCATCGTCGAGAACCTGCAGCAGATAGCCGTTGTCCTGCGGCGTTAATCGCACCTGGATCGTGCCGCCTTCCGGGCCGTAACGGTGGGCATTTTCGACCAGGTTGCGCAGCAGCAGCCGCAGCAGCACCGGATCGCCGTTCACCGCCGCCTCGGCCGGCAATTGCCAGTCCAGCGTTTGCCCGCGCTGGGCGGCCATTTCGTCGAGCTCTTCGCGCAGCGGCTGGATCACCTCGGCCACCCAATCGAAATGCTGGTAATGGCCGCTGGCGAAGTTTTGCCCGGCGCGCGACAGCATCAGCAGTTGCTCGACGGTATGCATCAGCTGATCGATGCGGGCGATCAGCGCCTGGCTGCCCTTGGCGCCCTGTTTCTCCATCAGTTCCAGATGCAGGCGAATGCCGGCCAGCGGCGTGCGCAGCTCGTGGGCGGCGTCGGCGGTGAACAGGCGTTCCTGTTGTATGGTGTTGTCCAACCGTGAGAACAGCTGATTGAGCGCGGTGGTGACCGCCACCATCTCCAGGCTGTCGTTGCTGATCGGCAGCGGCGTCAGGTTATCGGCAGAGCGCTTTTCCAGCCGCTGCTGCAATTGGTTGAGCGGCCGAGTGATCCAGCTGATGGCCCAGAACGACGCCAGCAGCGTGACGATCATCATGATCAGCGAAGGCGCCAACAGCGACGCGATGGCCTCGGCGATCTCGGTATCGACGCGCTCGCTGCGCACTTTGGCGGACAGGGTTTCGTCCACCAGAAAACCGATCTGCTCCTGGCTTTCGTGCCATAGCCAGAAGGCGCTGATCAGCTGCGTGACCAGCAGGATCAGCGCCAGCATCAGCAGCAGACGGCGGCGCATGCTGATCATGACGAAGGTTCCAGACGATAGCCGATCCCGCGCACGGTGCGGATGCGATCCTTGCCCAGTTTGCGGCGCAGGTTGTGGATGTGCACTTCCAGGGTGTTGGAGCCCAGGTCGTCCTGCCAGGTGTAGAGATCCTGCTGCAGGAGTTCGCGGTTGACCGTCTGCCCGGCACGCATGATAAGACGCGCCAGAATGGCGAACTCTTTCGGCGTCACCTCCACCGGCTGCTGCTGCAGGTAGACCTGCTGGCTGGAGAGGTTCAGCTGCAGGTCATCCACCTGCATCAGATTGTCGCTGTGGCCCTGGTAGCGCCGCAGGAGGGCGCGCACGCGTGCCAGCAGCTCGACCAGCGCGAAGGGCTTGACCAGATAGTCGTCGGCGCCGGCATCCAGCCCGTCGACGCGATCTTCCAGGGCGTCGCGGGCGGTCAGGATCAGCACCGGCAGATCGATCTGCTGGCGGCGCCACTGCCGCAGCAACGCGGTGCCGTCCATGTCCGGCAGACCGAGATCCAGGATCACCAGACTGTATTGGCTGGTGACGAGCAGGCCGTTGGCCTCCGCCGCCGTGGCAGCGCAGTCGCAGACGTAGCCCTCGCCGGCCAGCGCCAGCGCCAGCCCCTGTTGCAGCAGTTCATCATCCTCAACGACCAGCAGCTTCATGACGGGCCTCAGTTGTTCTGATAAATATCCCGATACAGGCGGCTTTCGAAACGCACCAGCGGCGCGCGACGCTGTTTCTGATCTTCCGGCGGCACGGCGTAGCCGGAGAGATACTGCACGAAGGCCATGCGCTGGCCGCTGGCGGTGGTGATGAAGCCCGCCAGGTTGTAGACGCCCTGCAGTGCGCCGGTCTTGGCCGACACTTTGCCGTCGACGCCGGCTTCATGCAGGCCGCCGCGGTAGCGCAGGGTGCCGTCATAGCCGGACAGCGGCAGCATCGAGATGAAGTTCAGCTCGTTGTCGTGCTGCGCGATGTACTGCAGCGCCTGCATCATGGTCGCCGGCGCCAGCAGGTTGTGGCGCGACAGGCCGGAGCCGTCGGCGATGATGGTATTGCCCAGATCGATGCCGGCCTTCTGGCGCAGCACCTGCCGCACCGCATCGGAACCGGCTCGCCAGGTGCCCGGCACGCCGAAGCGTTCGTGGCCGATGGTGCGGAAGACGGTATCGGCGATCATGTTGTCCGATTTCTTCAGCATGATCTTCAACAGGTCATGCAGCGGCGCAGACTGGGTTTGCGCGATCACCGTGCCGGTGATGCCGGGGCGCGTCTGGCGCTTCAGGTGCCCGTCAATCTGGATGCCGGCCTGCGTCAATTCGTCTTTCAGGATAGCGCCCGCGTAGCTGGCGCCGTCCTGGATGGCGAAGGCCAACGGCAGCGGTTCGCTGCGCTGTGTCAGGCAGCCGGTCAGGGTAAAGCGGTTCAGCTCGCCCGGCACCACGTCCAGCTCACAGTACTGCGCGTCTGCGGAGCCGCGCGCCAGGGTGCGCACCTGGCTGAACATATTGACCGGATAGTAGGAGGCGACGCGGATAAATGCCATGTCGCCCGGGTTCGGCGCGCTGTACAGCGAGACCGAGAAACAGTTGCGATCGACGATCGCAGCGGCCGGCGGTGCGCTGAAGCACTGCGTCAGATCGTTCCACGGCCAGCCCGGCGCCTTGTCATGGCTGGCGAAGACCGACGTGTCGACCAGCACGTCGCCGCTGATTTGGCGCACGCCCTGTTTCTTCAGGACAGCCACCATATTGCGCAGGCTCTGACGTTTGAAGGTCGGATCGCCGCTGAAACGGGCGATCAGGTTGCCGCGCAGCACGCCGTCGCGGATGTCGCCCTGGCTCTCCAGCGTGGTGGTGAAACGGTAATCGGGCCCGAGTTGCAATAGCGCAGCCAGCGCCGTCAGCACTTTTTGGGTACTGGCCGGCAGCGCCATTTGCTGAGAGTGGTAATCGATCGTCGGCGTGCCGGCGCCGATTTTCTGAACGACCAGGGCAAGGTTGGCCCCATCAGGCAGATATTGTGTGTACTCTTCAACCGGGGCCGCATTCGCATTCAGAACAAATGCGCAAGCCAATGCACTGACAATTCGTGAAAAACGCATAATCTCGGGATAACAGCTGGATAACGTGCCGTCATACTACGGTGCAATCAGGGAAAAAGTAAACGATGACCCTCAAGGAACTCTAGGCTAAAATGCGTATCAAAATGCAAAACCGATCTTGGCTTGGGCTCCGTTCCGAGTCAGGTTTCTTTTGTTTGTCGCCTGGAGGCGGGTGGCGGTATGCCAACCGTGTTTTCATACGAATACGTCAGGATGACGGTTATTTGAACAGGAAAGATTTAGAGGTATTTATACGATGAACCAAATTCCGATGACCTTGTTTGGCGCTGAAAAACTGCGCGAAGAGCTCGAATATCTGAAAAGCGTGCGCCGTCCGAAAATCATTGCGGATATCGCTGAAGCGCGCGAGCACGGCGATTTGAAAGAGAACGCCGAGTACCACGCCGCCCGCGAACAGCAGGGTTTCTGCGAAGGCCGCATTCAGGAAATCGAAGCCAAGCTGTCCAATGCTCAGGTGATCGACATCACCAAGATGCCGAACACCGGCCGGGTGATCTTCGGCGCCACCGTGTCGGTGATGAATCTGGACAGTGAAGAAGAAGTGACTTACCGCATCGTTGGCGACGATGAGGCCGATTTCAAGAAAAATCTGATTTCGGTAAACTCGCCGATGGCGCGCGGCCTGATCGGCAAAGAGCAAGACGATGTGGTGGTGATCAAAACCCCTGGCGGCGACGTCGAGTATGAGATCCTGAAGGTGGAGTATCTCTGATCGAGGCCGTTGGTCATTAATGCGCCAACGTTTTGTAAAGATAGGAAAAAGGCCGCAAGCGGCCTTTTATCTTGGTCAGGCGCATGGCACCTTTTCGTTAACCTGATGGTTATTAACGCGGTAGACTGATCTTGCGCTCTTTCGACGGGCGGTAAAGAATAAGCGTGCTGCCGATAACTTGCACATTGCAGGCACCCGTTTCACGCACGATAGCGTCGGCGATCAGGGTTTTGGTTTCGCGATCTTCAGCGGCGATTTTCACCTTGATCAGCTCATGATGCTCCAGAGCCTGTTCAATTTCAGCCAGCACCCCTTCGGTAAGACCGTTATTGCCCAGCATCACCACCGGTTTTAACGGATGCGCCAGGCCTTTCAGGTGCTGTTTTTGTTTATTATTCAGATTCATTGTCTTTTTTGCTTAAGTTGGGATTGAAAACGGTACATTCTACCGCCATCTCATGTATATCACCAAATCGGTCTTTACCGGTGTGAGTCTACGTGAGCAGCGACCCTGACATAAGACTCTTTTTATGATAGTTGGAAAACGAGATGGCTAATAAAAAGCGTTCGGCTAGCTCCAGTCGCTGGTTACAAGAACACTTTAGCGATAAATATGTACAGCAGGCGCAGAAAAAAGGACTGCGTTCCCGCGCCTGGTTTAAACTTGATGAAATACAGCAGAGCGACAAACTGTTCAAACCGGGCATGACCGTGGTTGATCTCGGCGCCGCACCGGGCGGCTGGTCGCAGTATGTGGTCACCCAAATCGGCGGTACCGGGCGCATCATCGCCTGTGATATTTTGCCAATGGATCCTATCGTTGGCGTCGATTTCCTTCAGGGCGATTTTCGTGATGAACTGGTGCTGAAGGCGCTGTTGGAACGGGTAGGCGAAAGTAAGGTTCAGGTGGTCATGTCCGATATGGCCCCGAATATGAGTGGCACCCCGGCGGTCGATATTCCAAGATCGATGTATCTGGTGGAGTTGGCGCTGGATATGTGTCGTGATGTCCTCGCACCAGGCGGAAGTTTCCTGGTGAAGGTGTTCCAGGGAGATGGCTTTGACGAGTACCTACGGGAAATTCGCTCCCTGTTTACGAAGGTTAAGATTCGTAAGCCAGACGCTTCCCGCGCCCGTTCGCGCGAAGTGTACATTGTAGCGACAGGGCGCAAACTGTAGTACCCTAACGCTGTTTGTTAACACAGTTGTAAGATGAGGTTAATCCCTTGAGTGACATGGCGAAAAACCTAATTCTCTGGTTAGTCATCGCGGTAGTGTTGATGTCTGTATTCCAGAGCTTTGGGCCCAGCGAGTCGAATGGCCGTAGGGTGGATTACTCTACCTTCATGTCCGAACTGACCCAGGACCAGGTTCGCGAAGCGCGAATCAACGGACGTGAAATTAACGTTACCAAGAAAGACAGTAACAAATACACGACCTACATCCCTGTCAACGATCCTAAGTTGCTGGATACGTTGTTAACGAAGAATGTGAAAGTGGTCGGCGAGCCGCCTGAAGAGCCGAGCCTGCTGGCTTCTATCTTTATCTCCTGGTTCCCGATGCTGTTGCTGATCGGGGTCTGGATCTTCTTTATGCGGCAAATGCAGGGCGGCGGCGGCAAGGGCGCGATGTCCTTCGGCAAGAGCAAGGCCCGCATGCTGACGGAAGACCAGATCAAGACCACTTTCGCCGATGTCGCCGGTTGTGACGAAGCGAAGGAAGAGGTGAGCGAACTGGTGGAATACCTGCGCGAGCCGAGCCGTTTCCAGAAATTGGGCGGCAAGATCCCGAAAGGCGTGCTGATGGTTGGCCCGCCGGGGACCGGTAAAACGCTGTTGGCGAAAGCGATCGCCGGCGAAGCGAAGGTGCCGTTCTTCACCATTTCCGGTTCTGACTTCGTCGAAATGTTCGTCGGTGTGGGTGCATCCCGCGTGCGCGACATGTTCGAACAGGCGAAGAAAGCCGCGCCGTGCATCATCTTCATCGATGAAATTGACGCCGTCGGTCGCCAGCGTGGCGCCGGCCTGGGTGGCGGCCACGATGAGCGTGAGCAGACCCTGAACCAGATGCTGGTTGAGATGGACGGTTTCGAAGGCAACGAAGGCATCATCGTCATCGCGGCCACCAACCGTCCGGACGTGCTTGACCCGGCGCTGCTGCGTCCAGGCCGTTTCGACCGTCAGGTCGTGGTCGGGCTGCCGGATGTGCGTGGCCGTGAGCAGATCCTGAAGGTGCACATGCGCCGCGTGCCGTTGGCCGCCGATATTGACGCCTCCGTCATTGCGCGCGGTACGCCGGGCTTCTCCGGTGCCGATCTGGCTAACCTGGTCAACGAAGCGGCGCTGTTCGCCGCCCGCGGCAACAAGCGCGTGGTGTCGATGGTGGAGTTCGAGAAAGCCAAAGACAAGATCATGATGGGTGCGGAACGTCGCTCCATGGTGATGACCGAAGCGCAAAAAGAGTCGACCGCGTATCACGAAGCGGGCCACGCCATCATTGGCCGCCTGGTTCCTGAACACGATCCGGTGCACAAGGTGACCATCATTCCTCGTGGCCGTGCGCTCGGTGTGACCTTCTTCCTGCCGGAAGGGGATGCGATCAGCGCCAGCCGTCAGAAGCTGGAGAGCCAAATCTCCACCCTCTACGGCGGTCGTCTGGCGGAAGAGATCATCTACGGGCCGGAAAAAGTCTCTACCGGTGCGTCGAACGACATCAAAGTGGCGACCTCCATCGCCCGCAACATGGTGACCCAGTGGGGCTTCTCCGAGAAGCTGGGGCCGCTGCTGTATGCGGAAGAAGAGGGCGAAGTATTCCTGGGCCGCTCCGTGGCCAAGGCGAAGCACATGTCGGACGAAACCGCGCGTATCATCGACCAGGAAGTGAAGTCGCTGATCGAACGCAACTATGTTCGCGCACGCTCGCTGCTGATGGAAAACATGGACATCCTGCACTCGATGAAGGATGCGCTGATGAAGTATGAAACCATCGATGCGCCGCAGATCGACGATCTGATGAATCGCAAAGACGTGCGTCCGCCGGCGGGCTGGGACGATGCGAGCAAAGGCAACAGCTCCGACAACGGCGGCACCCCGAAAGCCCCGACGCCGGTAGATGAGCCGCGCACCCCAACGCCGGGCAACACCATGTCCGAACAGCTCGACAAGTAACTGCGGCTGTGTAATAACATCAAACCCCGGTACGCCGGGGTTTTTTTTTGCCCGGCGGGCAGTGAACCAGGCAACAGTAAGGTGGATCAACCATGCAGTTAACCGTGCGCGATATGACGCTCAACCTCTCCCATCCGCAGGTGATGGGCATCCTCAACGTGACGCCGGATTCGTTTTCCGACGGCGGCCGCCACAACACGCTGAACCAGGCGCTGTTGCACGCGCATGCGCTGATTTCGGCCGGTGCCACGATGATCGACATCGGCGGCGAGTCGACCCGGCCGGGGGCGGCGGAGGTGAGCGAAGAGGAGGAGCTTGAGCGGGTCGTGCCGGTGGTGGAAGCGCTGGCGCAGCGCTTCGAAGTCTTTATCTCGGTCGATACCTCCAAAGCGGGCGTGATCCGCGAGTCGGCGCAGGCCGGCGCCCACCTGATCAACGACATTCGCTCGCTGCAGGAGCCAGGTGCTCTCGTGGCAGCGGCGGAAAGCGGCCTGCCGGTTTGCCTGATGCACATGCAAGGGCAGCCGCGCACCATGCAGCAGGCGCCGCACTACGACGATCTGATCGCCGATGTTCAGGCGTTTTTCGCACACCATATCCGGCGTTGCAACGAGGCGGGGATAACAAATCAGAAATTGCTGCTCGACCCAGGCTTCGGTTTCGGTAAAAATTTGGCGCACAACTATCAGCTTCTGGCCCGGTTGTCGGAGTTTCATCGTTTTGGTTTACCGCTGTTGGTCGGTATGTCGCGCAAATCGATGATTGGACAACTGCTGAATGTGCCGCCGGATCAACGGGTTATCGGCAGCGTGGCCTGCGCGGTGATCGCAGCGATGCAAGGCGCGCAGATTGTCAGAGTGCATGACGTTAAAGAAACCGTCGAGGCGATGCGTGTCGTCGAGGCAACACTTTCAGCTAAGGGACAGTAGAGACATGAGCGAGCGCAAATATTTTGGCACCGACGGCATCCGTGGCAAGGTCGGGGACAGCCCCATCACGCCGGACTTCGTGCTGAAGCTGGGCTGGGCGGCCGGTAAAGTGCTGGCGCGTCACGGTTCGCGCAAGATCATCATCGGTAAGGATACGCGCATCTCAGGTTATATGCTGGAGTCCGCGCTGGAAGCCGGCCTGGCGGCCGCAGGGCTGTCCGCCTCCTTCACCGGGCCGATGCCTACTCCGGCGGTGGCCTATCTGACGCGCACCTTCCGCGCCGAAGCGGGCATTGTCATCTCCGCTTCGCATAACCCGTTTTATGACAACGGCATCAAGTTCTTCTCGATCGACGGCGCCAAGCTGCCGGACAACGTCGAAGAAGCGATCGAAGCCGAGATGGAAAAGCCGCTGACCTGCGTCGAGTCCGCCGAGTTGGGTAAAGCCAGCCGCATCATCGACGCCGCCGGCCGCTACATCGAATTCTGCAAAGGCACCTTCCCGAGCGAGCTGAGCCTGAAGGGGCTGAAAATCGTGGTCGACTGCGCCAACGGGGCGACTTACCACATCGCGCCGAGCGTGCTGCGCGAGCTGGGCGCGACGGTGATCGCCATCGGCGTTGAGCCGGACGGCATGAACATCAACGAAAAATGCGGTGCTACCGACGTACGTCAGCTGCAGGAACGCGTACTCAAGGAAAAAGCGCACGTTGGCCTGGCGTTCGACGGCGACGGCGATCGCGTGATGATGGTGGACCACCTGGGCAACAAGGTGGACGGCGATCAGATCCTGTACATCATCGCCCGCGAAGGCCTGCGTCAGGGCCAGCTGCGCGGCGGCGCAGTCGGCACCCTGATGAGCAATATGGGGCTGGAGCTGGCGCTGAAACAGCTGGGCATTCCGTTCGCTCGCGCCAAAGTGGGCGACCGCTACGTATTGGAGAAGCTGCAGGAGCTGGGCTGGCGCATCGGTGCGGAAAACTCCGGCCATGTGATCCTGCTGGACAAAACCACCACCGGCGACGGCATCGTGGCCGGGCTGCAGGTGCTGACCGCCATGGTGCGCAACCACATGAGCCTGCATGACCTGTGCAGCGGCATGAAGCTGCTGCCGCAGATCCTGGTCAACGTGCGTTTCGCCGGCGAGCACAACCCGCTGGAGTCCGACGCGGTGCGCAAGGTTACCGAACAGGTGGAAGCCGAACTGGCCGGCCGCGGCCGGGTGCTGTTGCGTAAATCGGGCACCGAACCGCTGATCCGCGTGATGGTGGAAGGCGAGGACGAACAGCAGGTGACCGCGCTGGCGCATTGCATCGCCGACGCGGTGAAATCCGCAGGTTAAAACAGACAGTTAGCCGCCGGGCTCGGTGAAGCCGAGCCCGAATCGGCGATTGTTGGCGTTTTTTTCCGCAAACGCGCCGGCGGCTGCAAATTGCCCTTGCGCGGGTTGGCGGCTTTGGTTAGTATTCACACCCGCTTCAGTAGGCAGTTTATAAAAACGCCTGCTTGATGAGTGTGAAGCATTTGGCATGCGGTTAGGCCGCAAGGATACGGGTACTACTATGTACGAAGCTCTTCTGGTAATTTTCCTGCTGATCTCAATCGGGCTGGTTGCTCTGATTATGCTGCAGCAAGGTAAAGGCGCTGATATGGGAGCCTCTTTCGGAGCAGGTGCATCAGGCACGTTGTTCGGTTCGAGTGGTTCCGGTAACTTTATGACCCGCATGACAGCTGTGTTGGCGACGCTGTTCTTCGTCATCAGCCTGATTTTGGGCAACCTCAGCAGCAACCAAAGCAAGAAAGGCAGCGAGTGGGAAAACCTGGGTCAGCCGGTGAAAACTGAGCAGACAACCGCGCCGGCAGCACCAGCCAAGCCGAGCAGCGATATCCCGCAGTAAGCCGCAACAGAGTTTGAAAACGGTGGTTGTGAACTCGAAGGAACAACGGCCGTTAGCAGTAAGAATCAGTACCGAGGTGGTGGAATTGGTAGACACGCTACCTTGAGGTGGTAGTGCCCTAACGGGCTTGTGGGTTCGAGTCCCATCCTCGGTACCAAATCCCAGAGATAACTTGCAATTTTGCGATTATCGGCGTAGTATTTGCCACGTTTTCGGACGCGGGGTGGAGCAGCCTGGTAGCTCGTCGGGCTCATAACCCGAAGGTCGTCGGTTCAAATCCGGCCCCCGCAACCACTTTCCTTTAAGTGTTTATTTTCAAATACACTTTTCGATTGAAACCCGCTTTTCTCGATCAACATTTGAAAATGACACTTGCTCGAAAGTTGTACCGAGGCCGCCTAGCGGCAAACAGGGTCCAGTTGCATAAAGCCCCGATTTTTCGGGGTTTTTTGTTATTTGGCAACAGAATCACTGGGCTATTTAGCCCTTTTTTTATGTCTTGGGGGTGGGCTTGTCCACATTAGAGCAACAGTTAACAGAGATGCTTTCGGCACCGGTAGAAGCGTTGGGCTTTGAGCTTGTAGGCATCGAATTCATTCGTGCGCGCCAATCGACGCTCCGCATCTATATTGATAGTGATAACGGCATCAATGTTGATGATTGCGCTGATGTCAGCCACCAGGTCAGCGCTGTATTGGACGTCGAAGATCCAATCACGGTCGCTTACAACTTGGAAGTCTCCTCTCCTGGCCTTGATCGCCCGATGTTCACCGCAGAGCACTATACGCGTTTCCTCGGTGAAGAAGTCAGCCTGGTCCTGCGCATGGCGGTACAGAACCGTCGCAAGTGGCAGGGTATTATCAAGTCTGTCGAAGGCGAGATGATCACGGTTACTGTGGAAGGGAAAGATGAAGTGTTCGCGCTGAGCAACATCCAGAAAGCGAACCTGGTACCCCACTTTTAAAGTTTGGAAGAGGCAACTAGGATGAACAAAGAGATTCTGGCTGTTGTTGAAGCAGTTTCCAATGAAAAATCCCTTCCGCGCGAGAAGATTTTCGAAGCGCTGGAAACTGCATTAGCCACCGCAACCAAGAAAAAATACGAGCAGGAAATCGACGTGCGCGTCAGCATTGACCGCAGAACCGGCGATTTCGATACCTTCCGCCGTTGGGTCGCCGTAGACGAAGTGACTCAGCCAACGCGTGAAATCACGCTGGAAGCCGCTCAGTTTGAAGATCCGAGCATCGAGCTCGGCGGCTACGTCGAAGATCAGATCGAATCCGTGACCTTCGACCGTATCACCACCCAAACCGCCAAGCAGGTTATCGTGCAGAAAGTGCGCGAAGCCGAGCGTGCGATGGTGGTTGACGCTTTCCGTGAACACGAAGGTGAGATCGTCACCGGCGTGGTGAAGAAAGTGAACCGTGACAGCATCGCGCTGGATCTGGGCAACAACGCCGAAGCGGTGATTGGCCGTGAAGACATGCTGCCGCGCGAAAACTTCCGTCCGGGCGACCGCATTCGCGGCGTACTGTACGCCGTGCGTCCAGAAGCTCGCGGCGCGCAGCTGTTCGTCAGCCGTTCCAGCCCGGAAATGCTGAAAGAACTGTTCCGCATCGAAGTGCCGGAAATCGGCGAAGAAGTGATCGAGATTAAAGCGGCAGCCCGCGATCCTGGCTCCCGCGCGAAAATTGCAGTGAAAACCAACGACAAGCGCATCGACCCGGTCGGCGCCTGCGTAGGTATGCGCGGTGCGCGCGTTCAGGCCGTGTCGAGCGAGCTCGGCGGCGAACGTATCGACATCATCCTGTGGGATGACAACCCAGCGCAATTCGTCATCAACGCCATGGCGCCGGCCGACGTCGCGTCGATCGTGGTAGACGAAGATAACTGCACCATGGATATCGCCGTTGAAGCCAGCAACCTGGCGCAGGCGATCGGCCGTAACGGCCAAAACGTGCGTTTGGCTTCCCAGCTGCTGAAACAACACCGCGGCGACGATCGTTGGGAACTGAACGTGATGACGGCGGACGACCTGCAGGCCAAGCACCAGGCCGAGGCTCATGCCGCTATTGATACCTTCACCAAGTATCTTGATATCGACGAAGATTTCGCCACCGTACTGGTTGAAGAAGGCTTCTCCACGCTGGAAGAGCTGGCCTACGTGCCGATCAAAGAGCTGTTGGAAATCGACGGTCTGGATGAAGATACGGTTGAAGCATTGCGCGAACGCGCCAAAGCTGCATTGACCACGCTGGCCCTGGCACAAGAAGAAAGCCTGGGCGACAACAAACCGGCCGACGATTTGCTCAACCTGCCGGGACTTGAGCGCAGCATGGCCTTTAAACTGGCCGCGCGTGGGGTTTGTACGCTGGAAGATCTTGCCGAGCAGGGTGTTGACGATCTGGCTGATATTGAAGGGCTTAGCGACGAGCAAGCCGGCGAGCTGATCATGGCTGCACGCAATATCTGTTGGTTTGGCGACAACGCGTAATAACTGTAGCAGGAAGGAACAGCATGACGACAGATGTAACCGTAAAATCGCTGGCAGCAGAGATTCAGACTCCGGTTGATCGCCTGGTACAGCAGTTTGCTGATGCAGGGATCAACAAGTCCGAGTCGGACTCTGTTACCCAGCAAGAAAAAGAAACATTGCTGGCGCACCTGAACCGTGAACACGGCAGCGCGCCGGGTAAACTCACTTTGCAGCGCAAAACGCGCAGCACCTTGAATATCCCGAGCACCGGCGGTAAAAGTAAATCGGTGCAAATTGAGGTCCGCAAGAAACGCACTTATGTAAATCGCGATACGCAGGAAGCCCAGTTGGCTGAAGCGGCAGAGCAGGCACAGCGTGAAGCGGAAGAGCAGGCACGGCGCGAAGCGGAAGAGCTCGCAAAACGCGAAGCGGAAGCGAAGCGCGCTGCCGAAGAGCAAGCCAAACGTGAGGCCGCGGAGATTGCTAAGCGTAATTCAGCGGAAAAAGAAAAAGTGACCAATCAACATACCGACGAAATGACCAAGCCAGCTCAGGCGGAAAAAGCACGCCGTGAAGCCGAAGCCGCTGAACTGAAACGCAAAGCGGAAGAGGAAGTGCGCCGCAAGGTTGAAGAGGAAGCCAAGCGCGTGGCGGAAGAAGCCCGTCGCATGGCCGAAGAGAACGGCGAGAAGTGGGCCGAAGCCGACGCGGCAAGCGCCGCGGTTGAAAGCGCCGACTATCACGTGACCACCTCTCAGCACGCCCGTGCCGCAGAAGACGAGAACGACGCCAAAGTTGAAGGCGATCGTCGCAGCCGCACCCGCGGCGGCAAAGCCACCAAGCAGAAGAAAGGCAACAAGCTGTCCGAATCCAAAGCGGATCGCGAAGAAGCGCGCGCCGTTACCCGTGGTGGTAAAGGCGGCAAACGCAAGCCTAGCGCGCTGCAACAAGGCTTCAACAAGCCGGCGCAGGTGGTTAACCGTGACGTAGTGATCGGCGAAACCATCACCGTGGCCGAGTTGGCCAACAAGATGGCGGTAAAAGGTTCTCAGGTCATCAAAGTGATGATGAAGCTGGGCGCTATGGCTACCATCAACCAGGTTATCGACCAGGAAACCGCACAGCTGGTTGCCGAAGAGATGGGCCACAAAGTTATTCTGCGTCGTGAAAACGAGCTGGAAGAAGCGCTGATGAGCGACCGTGATACGGGCGCTGCGGCCGAGCCGCGTGCGCCGGTCGTGACCATCATGGGTCACGTTGACCACGGTAAAACCTCTCTGCTGGACTACATCCGCTCCACCAAAGTGGCGGCGGGCGAAGCCGGCGGCATTACCCAGCACATCGGTGCCTACCACGTAGAAACCGAGAACGGCATGATCACCTTCCTGGATACCCCGGGCCACGCCGCGTTTACCTCGATGCGTGCTCGCGGCGCTCAGGCGACTGACATCGTGGTTCTGGTGGTGGCGGCCGACGACGGCGTGATGCCACAGACCATCGAAGCTATCCAGCACGCGAAAGCGGCGCAGGTGCCGTTGGTGGTTGCGGTGAACAAAATCGACAAGCCGGAAGCCGATCCGGACCGCGTTAAGCAGGAACTGTCTCAGTACGGCGTGATGCCGGAAGAGTGGGGCGGCGAAGCGCAGTTCGTCCACGTGTCCGCGAAAGCCGGTACCGGTATCGACGAGCTGCTGCAGGCTATCCTGCTGCAGGCCGAAGTGCTGGAGCTGAAAGCGGTTCGCAGCGGCATGGCGAGCGGCGTAGTGATCGAGTCCTTCCTGGATAAAGGCCGTGGCCCGGTTGCCACCGTGCTGGTTCAGGAAGGTACGCTGAACAAGGGCGACATCGTCCTGTGCGGCTTCGAATACGGCCGTGTGCGTGCGATGCGCGACGAGCTGGGCCGTGAAGTGACCTCCGCCGGCCCGTCTATCCCTGTGGAAATCCTGGGTCTGTCCAGCGTGCCTGCAGCGGGTGACGAAGCGACCGTGGTGCGTGACGAGAAGAAAGCGCGTGAAGTGGCGCTGTACCGTCAGGGCAAATTCCGCGAAGTCAAACTGGCGCGTCAGCAGAAGTCCAAGCTGGAAAACATGTTCGCCAACATGACCGACGGCGAAGTGTCCGAGCTGAACATCGTACTGAAGTCCGACGTACAGGGTTCTTGCGAAGCGATCAGCGACTCGCTGCTGAAACTCTCCACCGACGAAGTGAAGGTGAAGATTGTCGGCTCCGGCGTAGGTGGGATCACCGAAACCGACGCGACGCTGGCTGCGGCATCCAACGCCATCATCCTGGGCTTCAACGTGCGTGCCGACGCTTCTGCGCGCCGCGTCATCGAAGCGGAAAGCCTGGATCTGCGTTATTACTCCGTGATCTATAACCTGATCGACGAAGTGAAGCAGGCGATGAGCGGTATGCTGGCGCCGGAATACAAGCAGCAGATCATCGGCCTGGCCGAAGTGCGCGACGTGTTCAAATCGCCTAAGTTCGGCGCTATTGCCGGCTGTATGGTTACCGAAGGGACCATCAAGCGTCACAACCCAATCCGCGTACTGCGCGACAACGTGGTTATCTACGAAGGCGAGCTGGAATCCCTGCGCCGCTTCAAAGATGACGTTAACGAAGTCCGTAACGGCATGGAATGTGGTATCGGCGTTAAGAACTATAACGACGTGCGCGTCGGCGACATGATCGAAGTGTTCGAAATCATTGAGATCCAACGCACCATCGCTTAACGATTGCACATCTGCTTATATCTGTTTACGGGGGGCCTTTGTGCCCCCCGATTTGTCTGGAGAATCCAAAATGGCAAAAGAATTCAGCCGCGGTCAACGCGTGGCGCAAGAGATGCAGAAAGAGATTGCGATCATTCTGCAACGTGAAGTGAAAGATCCGCGCGTCGGCATGGCGACCGTGTCCGGCGTAGAAGTGTCCCGTGACCTGGCGTATGCCAAGGTTTACGTCACCTTCCTCAACGTGCTGACCGAGAACCACGATCCGGATCTGGTCACTAACGGCATTAAAGCGTTGCAGGACGCCTCCGGCTACATCCGCACCCTGCTGGGCAAAGCGATGCGCCTGCGCGTGGTGCCGGAGCTGACCTTCGCCTACGACAACTCCCTGGTGGAAGGCATGCGCATGTCCAACCTGGTGACCAACGTGGTGAAGAACGACGCCGAGCGCCGTTCCGCCTCAGGCGATGACAAGGAGGACTAATGAGTCGCCCTCGTCGCCGCGGCCGTGATATCCACGGCGTGCTGTTGCTGGACAAGCCGCAGGGTTTGTCGTCCAACGATGCGCTGCAAAAAGTAAAACGCCTCTACAACGCGAACCGGGCGGGCCATACCGGCGCGCTCGATCCGTTGGCGACCGGCATGCTGCCTATCTGCTTGGGCGAAGCGACCAAGTTTTCGCAATACCTGCTCGATTCCGATAAACGCTATCGGGTGATCGCCAAACTGGGGCAGCGTACCGATACCTCCGACGCCGACGGCCAGATCGTGCAGGAGCGCCCGGTGAACTTCACCCAGGCGCAGCTCGACGCGGCGCTGGACACCTTCCGCGGCGACATCCAGCAGGTGCCTTCGATGTATTCGGCGCTGAAATACCAGGGCAAGAAACTCTACGAGTATGCGCGCCAGGGGATTGAAGTGCCGCGCGAAGCGCGCAGCATCACGGTGTACGAGCTGCAGTTTATCCGCTGGGAAGGGGATGAGCTGGAGCTTGAGATCCACTGCTCGAAAGGCACCTACATCCGCACCATCACCGACGATCTCGGCGAGCTGCTGGGCTGCGGCGCGCACGTGATCTATCTGCGCCGCCTGCAGGTGGCGACTTACCCGATCGCGCGCATGGTGACGCTGGAACAGCTGAACGCCTTGTTGGCACAGGCACAGGAACAAGCGATCGCCCCCGGCGAGCTGCTCGATCCGCTGCTGATGCCAATGGACAGCCCGGTTGAGAACTATCCGGAAGTGAATTTGCTGCCGGTGGTGGCGGGCTACGTCAAGCAGGGGCAACCGGTGCAGGTGGCCGGCGCGCCGGCTTCCGGCATGGTGCGCATCACCGAGGGTGAAGAGCGGAAATTCATCGGCGTTGGCGACATCGCCGAGGATGGTCGCGTGGCGCCGCGCCGCCTGGTGGTCGAACATTTCGACTGACGGCGGGGCACTGCGTTGCCTTGCGATCGCACTGCGCTAAGAGTAGAATGGCGCAGCTTATGCATTGGGTTGCTGAATTAGAGATCGGCGCCTGTTTTTATTATCTATAATCTGGAGTATTACAATGTCTCTAAGTGTTGAAGCTAAAGCTCAAATCGTAGCTGATTTCGGTCGTGGTACTAACGACAGCGGTTCTACCGAAGTTCAGGTTGCCCTGCTGACTGCGCAGATCAACCATCTGCAAGGCCACTTCTCCGAGCACAAAAAAGATCACCACAGCCGTCGTGGTCTGCTGCGTATGGTTTCTCAGCGTCGTAAGCTGCTGGACTACCTGAAGCGTAAAGATGTAGCACGTTACACCAGCCTGATCGAGCGTCTGGGTCTGCGTCGCTAATCTAGCAAGTTTCAGTGGAAAGGGGCCTATTTTGGCCCCTTTCTTCTAGGAAGCATAAGCAAATCAGGTTAATGTATTACTGATGTTTCCAAACAGGCTCTTCCGTTACAGAGGTTCGCGCGGCTAATGAGAGGCTTTATCTCCCGCCTGAGGTAAGGATTGTCATTAGTCGCGAGGATGTAGTGAGAAGGCAAATCGAGTCACAGGCGTGTCGAGTCGTCAATGCGATTGCGCGCCGCTAATCAAGGATATAATTTTGCTGACACCGATCATTCGCAAATTCCAGTATGGCCAGCATACCGTCACCATCGAAACCGGTATGATGGCTCGTCAGGCCACCGCCGCCGTTATGGTGAGCATGGATGACACCGCCGTATTCGTTACCGTCGTTGGCCAGAAAAAAGCCAAGCCGGGCCAGAGCTTCTTCCCGCTGACGGTTAACTACCAAGAGCGTACCTACGCTGCCGGCCGTATTCCGGGCAGCTTCTTCCGTCGCGAAGGCCGTCCGAGCGAAGGCGAGACCCTGACTTCCCGTCTGATCGACCGCCCGATCCGCCCACTGTTCCCGGACAGCTTCCTGAACGAAGTTCAGGTGATCGCGACCGTGGTTTCCGTTAACCCGCAGGTGAACCCGGACATCGTTGCGATGATCGGTGCTTCCGCGGCCCTGAGCCTGTCCGGTATTCCGTTCAACGGCCCAATCGGCGCAGCGCGCGTGGGTTACATCAACGACCAGTACGTGCTGAACCCGACTACCGACGAGCTGAAAGAAAGCCGTCTGGATCTGGTGGTTGCCGGTACTGCCGGCGCGGTGCTGATGGTTGAATCCGAAGCGGAAGTGCTGAGCGAAGATCAGATGCTGGGCGCCGTGGTGTTCGGCCACGACCAGCAGCAAGTGGTTATCGAAAACATCAATTCCCTGGTTGCCGAAGCCGGCAAGCCGAAGTGGGATTGGCAGGCCCCTGCGGTCAACGAAGCGCTGCACGCGCGCGTGGCTGAACTGGCCGAAGCTCGCCTGGGCGACGCTTACCACATCACCGAGAAACAAGAGCGTTACGCTCAGGTTGACGCGATCAAAGACAGCGTCGTTGAAACCCTGCTGGCGCAGGACGAAACGCTGGACGCCGGTGAAATTCAAGACATCCTGGGCAACCTGGAGAAGAACGTGGTGCGCAGCCGCGTACTGCGTGGCGAGCCGCGTATCGACGGCCGTGAAAAAGACATGATCCGTGGCCTGGACGTGCGTACCGGCGTACTGCCGCGCACCCACGGTTCCGCGCTGTTCACCCGTGGCGAAACTCAGGCGCTGGTTACCGCGACCCTGGGCACCGCCCGCGATGCGCAAAGCCTGGATGAGCTGATGGGCGAGAAGACCGACAGCTTCCTGTTCCACTACAACTTCCCTCCGTACTCCGTAGGCGAAACCGGCATGGTCGGTTCACCTAAGCGTCGTGAAATTGGTCACGGTCGCCTGGCGAAACGCGGCGTATTGGCTATGATGCCTAAGCAGGAAGATTTCCCGTACACCGTTCGCGTGGTGTCTGAAATCACCGAATCCAACGGTTCTTCTTCCATGGCTTCCGTGTGCGGCGCGTCTCTGGCGCTGATGGACGCCGGTGTGCCAATCAAGGCCGCCGTTGCGGGTATCGCGATGGGCCTGGTGAAAGAAGCCGACAACTATGTGGTTCTGTCCGACATTCTGGGTGACGAAGATCACCTGGGCGACATGGACTTCAAAGTGGCCGGTAGCCGCGACGGTATCACCGCGCTGCAGATGGACATCAAAATCGAAGGCATCACCCGCGAAATCATGCAGGTGGCCCTGAACCAGGCCAAGGGCGCGCGTCTGCACATCCTGGGCGTGATGGAACAGGCTATCAGCACCCCGCGCGGCGATATCTCCGAATTCGCACCGCGTATTCATACTATCCGCATCAACCCGGATAAGATTAAAGACGTGATCGGTAAGGGCGGTTCCGTTATCCGCGCACTGACCGAAGAGACTGGCACTACCATCGAAATCGAAGATGATGGTACAGTTAAAATCGCTGCGACCGACGGTGAGAAGGCGAAATTCGCTATCCGTCGTATCGAAGAGATCACGGCAGAGATCGAAGTGGGCCGTATCTATCAGGGTAAAGTGACCCGTATCGTTGATTTCGGCGCGTTCGTCGCTATCGGCGGTGGTAAAGAAGGCCTGGTGCACATTTCTCAGATCGCCGACAAGCGCGTCGAGAAAGTGACCGACTATCTGCAGATGGGTCAGGAAGTGCCGGTTAAGGTGCTGGAAGTTGACCGTCAGGGCCGCGTGCGTCTGAGCATCAAAGAAGCGATGGCGCCGGAAGCGGGTTCACCTGCGCCTGAAGCAGAATAACTGTATAGATAGTTTTACAGCTCCCCGCCATGGGGTTGGGAGCTGTTCGTGTCGCGCGGGTAGGATGCCCGCGTTTTAGCAAACGGAGGACAGGACGTTCATCCAATGTTTGTCTTCGGGAGTGGGAAATGAAGCCTTTCTTGCGCTGGTGTTACGTTGCGACAGCACTCATGCTGGCAGGATGCAGCAACCATGATTGGCGTAAAGACGAAGTTTTGGCAATCCCGTTGCAGCCAACGTTGCAGCAGGAAGTGATCCTGGCGCGCATGGAACAAATTCTTGCCAGCCGGGCACTGACGGACGACGAACGCGCACAGCTTTTATATGAGCGCGGTGTGCTGTATGATAGCCTCGGGTTACGTGCTTTAGCGCGCAATGATTTCTCGCAGGCGCTGGCGATACGTCCCGACATGCCGGAAGTTTTCAACTACCTGGGCATTTACTTAACGCAGGCAGGCAATTTTGATGCTGCCTATGAAGCGTTTGATTCTGTACTAGAGCTTGATCCAACTTACAATTACGCGCGTTTAAACCGGGGCATCGCACTGTATTATGGCGGCCGCTTCCCGTTGGCGCAGGATGATCTGCAGGCGTTTTATCAAGACGACCCAAACGATCCCTTCCGTTCGTTATGGCTGTATCTGGTGGAGCGAGAAATCGATCCCAAGAAGGCCGAGGTAGCGCTTCAGCAGCGCTATGACAAAGCGGACAGAGGGCAATGGGGATGGAATATTGTCGAATTCTACCTGGGCAAGATCAGCGAAAAAACGCTGATGGAACGCCTCAAGGCAGATGCAACGGATAACACTTCGCTCGCTGAGCATCTCAGTGAAACTGACTTCTATTTGGGTAAACACTACCTGAGTCTGGGGGACAAGGACACCGCTTCGGCGCTGTTCAAACTGACGGTGTCTAACAACGTTCACAACTTCGTTGAGCACCGCTATGCATTGTTGGAATTGGCGCTTTTGGGCCAAGAGCAAGACGACCTATCGGAATCGGACCAGCAATAGCTGACGAACACCTATCAGCCTGATGGACATTGGTTTTTAACCAAAGTTATCGCCTTCACGGGTGAGGGCTTTTTTGTTCGTTTTATAATCTAATTTGAGCCGGTTCACACTTTTCAATGAAAATGACTGAAAATTTTCTCGACGAGTTATGTAGACTGGCTGCCATTATTAATGAGGCACGTGTACATGACGACTGAGTTTGAAACCTCTTTTGCCGATCTGGGGCTGTCTGCTCCAATCATTTCCGCCCTGAACGATCTGGGCTATGAAAAACCATCTCCGATCCAGGCTGAGTGTATTCCTCACCTGTTGAACGGCCGCGACGTGCTGGGCATGGCACAGACCGGTAGTGGTAAAACCGCAGCGTTCTCGCTGCCGCTGCTGCACAACCTGCAGGCAGACCTGAAAGCACCTCAGATCCTGGTGCTGGCACCGACCCGCGAACTGGCGGTTCAGGTTGCCGAAGCGATGACCGATTTCTCCAAACACATGAACGGCGTTAACGTGGTGGCCCTGTACGGCGGCCAGCGTTACGACGTGCAGCTGCGCGCTCTGCGCCAGGGCCCGCAAATCGTTGTGGGTACCCCAGGCCGCCTGCTGGACCACCTGAAGCGCGGTACCCTGAACCTCTCTAACCTGAGCGGTCTGGTGCTGGATGAAGCCGACGAAATGCTGCGCATGGGCTTTATCGAAGACGTAGAAACCATCATGGCTGAGATCCCGGCTGAACATCAGACCGCGCTGTTCTCCGCCACCATGCCGGAAGCGATCCGTCGCATCACCCGCCGCTTCATGAAAGAGCCGCAGGAAGTGCGCATCCAGTCCAGCGTGACTACCCGTCCGGACATCAGCCAGAGCTACTGGTCGGTCTACGGCATGCGTAAAAACGAAGCGCTGGTGCGTTTCCTGGAAGCGGAAGACTTTGACGCGGCGATCATCTTCGTGCGCACCAAGAACGCGACCCTGGAAGTGGCCGAAGCGCTGGAGCGCAGCGGTTACAGCAGCGCCGCGCTGAACGGCGACATGAACCAGGCGCTGCGTGAGCAGACCCTGGAGCGCCTGAAAGACGGTCGTCTGGATATCCTGATCGCGACCGACGTTGCGGCCCGTGGCCTGGACGTTGAGCGCATCAGCCTGGTTGTCAACTATGACATCCCGATGGACTCCGAGTCTTACGTTCACCGTATCGGCCGTACCGGTCGTGCGGGCCGCGCCGGCCGCGCGCTGCTGTTCGTGGAAAACCGCGAACGCCGCCTGCTGCGCAACATTGAACGCACCATGAAGCTGACCATCCCGGAAGTGGAACTGCCGAACGCAGAACTGCTGGGCGAGCGTCGTCTGGCCAAGTTCGCCGCGAAAGTTCAGCAGCAGCTGGAAAGCAGCGATCTGGATCTGTACCGCGCACTGCTGACCAAACTGCAGCCGGAAGAAGAGCTGGATATGGAAACCCTGGCCGCAGCGCTGTTGAAAATGGCACAGGGCGAACGTCCGCTGATCCTGCCACCGGATCCGGTCTTCAAACCGCGCCAGCGCCGCGAATTCAACGACCGTGACGATCGTCGTGGCGACCGTCGCGACAGCCGCGATAGCCGTGACGGCGATCGTCCGCGTCGCGAACGTCGTGACGTTGGCGAAATGCAGCTGTACCGCATCGAAGTGGGCCGTGACGATGGCGTAGAAGTGCGTCACATCGTTGGCGCTATCGCTAACGAAGGCGACATCAGCAGCCGTTACATCGGTAACATCAAGCTGTTCGCGTCCCACTCCACCATCGAGCTGCCAAAAGGCATGCCGGGCGAGATCCTGAATCACTTCACTCGCACCCGCATCCTGAACAAGCCGATGAACATGCAGCTGCTGGGTGATGCACAGCCGTTCGAACGTCGCGAGCGTCGTGACGGTGGCAACGGCGGTGAGCGTCGCGGCAACGGTAACGGTCGTCCGTTCAACGGCGAACGTCGCGAAGGCGGCCCACGTCGTTCCTTCGGCGAACGTCGTGAAGGCGGCAACGGCGGCGAGCGTCGTGGCGGTAACTACAACCGCGACGGCAAGCCGGCGCCACGCCGTGATGACGGCGCACCGGCAGCACCACGTCGTCGTTTCGGCGACGCGTAATCGCCGATTCGCCGTGCGCGGTGAAGCGCTCTGAAAAACCAGCCTGCGGGCTGGTTTTTTTATGCCTGAAAGTTGCCGTCAAACGCCCCTGAATGGCGTATCATTCATAAGGTTTTTTCTTACGGATGATATGCACGGGAGATGCCATGAGTTGGCAGCAGTTCAAATCTCAATACCTGGTGCGCTTTTGGGCACCGCTGCCGGCGGTGATTGCCGCCGGGATCCTTTCTACTTACTACTTCGGCATGACCGGCACCTTCTGGGCGGTGACCGGCGAGTTCACCCGCTGGGGCGGCCATGTGCTGCAGTGGTTCGGCCTGCACCCCGAGCAGTGGGGCTATTTCAAGGTTATCGGCCTGCAGGGCACGCCGCTGGAGCGCATCGACGGGCGCATGATCATCGGCATGTTCGCCGGCTGCATCGCCGCCGCGCTGTGGGCCAACAACATCAAGCTGCGCCAGCCGCAGCACCGCATTCGCATCGTGCAGGCGCTGCTGGGCGGCATCATCGCCGGCTTCGGCGCGCGCCTGGCGATGGGCTGTAACCTGGCGGCATTCTTCACCGGCATTCCGCAGTTCTCGCTGCACGCCTGGTTCTTCGCGCTGGCGACCGCCGCCGGCTCCTACTTTGGTGCCAAATTCACGCTGCTGCCGATGTTCCGCATCCCGGTCAAATTGCAAAAGGTGAAGGCCGCCGCGCCGCTGACGCAGAAGCCTGAGCAGGCGCGCCGCCGCTTCCGGTTGGGCATGGCGGTCTTCGGCCTGGCGGTGGCCTGGTCGCTGTGGACGCTGTTCGATGCGCCGAAGCTCGGCATCGCCATGCTGTTCGGCATCGGCTTCGGTCTGCTGATCGAACGCGCGCAGATCTGCTTCACCTCTGCGTTCCGCGATCTGTGGATCACCGGCCGCACCCACATGGCGAAAGCCATCATCATCGGCATGGCGGTGAGCGCCATCGGCATCTTCAGCTACGTGCAGCTCGGCGTGGCGCCGAAGATCATGTGGGCCGGCCCGAATGCGGTGCTGGGCGGCTTGCTGTTCGGCTTCGGCATCGTGCTGGCCGGCGGTTGCGAGACCGGCTGGATGTACCGCGCGGTGGAAGGGCAGGTGCACTACTGGTGGGTGGGGCTCGGCAACATCATCGGCGCCACGCTGCTGGCCTATTACTGGGACGATCTGGCGCCGGCGCTGGCGACCGACTACGACAAGATCAACCTGCTCGACACCTTCGGTCCGATCGGCGGCCTGCTGGTGACTTACCTGCTGCTGGCGCTGGCCTTCGTCGCCATGCTGTGGTGGGAGAAACGCTTTTTCCGCGCCCGGCCTGAGGCGCAAGTAGTGAATTTGAGGAGCATGCCATGAAAGAGACCGCGATAGTGCCGGACTACCGGCTGGACATGCTGGGCGAGCCTTGCCCATACCCGGCGGTGGCGACGCTGGAGGCGATGCCGCAGCTGAAGCCGGGAGAAATCCTGGAGGTGATCAGCGATTGCCCGCAGTCGATCAACAACATTCCGCTCGATGCGCGCAACCACGGCTACAAGGTGCTGGATATCCAGCAGGACGGGCCGACCATCCGCTATCTGATCCAGCGTTAACGCCGAGGCGGTGGGGTTCCCACCGCCTTTTCGCGTTTTATCCCTTCACGACGTCGCCTTTCACTCCGGCGACAATCTCGAACGAACGCAGCCGCGCCTGATGATCGAAGATCTGGCCGTTGACCATGATCTCGTCGGCATCGGTTTCACGCAGCAGCGTTTGCAGCCCGTGGCGCACGGTTTTTTCATCGCCGACGATCGACATCCGCAGCGCCTGCTCGACGCCGTATTGCTCACCGGCGGTCCACAGGGCGTGGATGTTATCCACCGGCGGCGGCAGCGGGCCGGGCGATCCGCGGCGTAGGTTGATGAACTGCTGCTGCATCGAGCTGAACAGGAAGCGCGCATCGCTGTCGCTGTCGGCGGCGATCACGTTGACGCACACCATGGCGTGCGGCTGCGCCAGCTGTTTGGACGGTTTGAAGTTCTCGCGGTACAGCTGCAGCGCCTGGAACAGCATATCCGGGGCGAAGTGCGAGGCGAAGGCGAACGGCAGGCCAAGCTGCGCCGCCAGCTGCGCGCTGTAGAGGCTGGAGCCGAGCAGCCAAAGCGGCACGTGCAGCCCCTGGCCCGGCACCGCCTGCACCGGCTGGCCGGGCTGCGCATCGCAGAAGTAGTGTTGCAGCTCCTGCACGTCGCGCGGGAAGGTATCCACATCGCCGGACAGGTGGCGGCGTAGCGCCATCATGGTGCGCTGATCGGTGCCGGGCGCCCGGCCCAGCCCCAGATCGATGCGGCCAGGGTAGAGCGACTCCAGCGTGCCGAACTGTTCGGCGATCACCAGCGGCGCATGGTTCGGCAGCATCACGCCGCCGGAGCCGAGGCGAATGCTCTGGGTGCCGGCGGCCAGATAGCCCAGCAGCACCGAGGTGGCGGCGCTGCCGATGCCGGTCATGTTGTGGTGCTCGGCCAGCCAGTAGCGCCGGTAGCCCCAGCGTTCGGCGTGCTGCGCCAAATCCAGCGAACAGTGGAAAGCGTCGCGCGCTTTGGCCCCTTGTGGGATTGGCGATAAATCCAGTACCGACAGCGGTACGGCAGTGTTTTCAGTCATGACATCGTCCATCAGAGAGTGGATCGCTTAAAGGGCGATTGCAGGCGTCTGCATACCAAAAAGCCGAAAATGATGCTTTTTAGTGTTAAAAGCATAATCCAATTTATAGTTATAAAAGAGGAGATATGTGCTTGTGATATCCTCATGAGAGCAATGGTGTTTTTTGGAGCAATTTGAGATATGGAAATGATTATCCCCGCCCGCCGCTTACCGTTCCGGGAGCCGACATAATGAAAAAAAAGACGTTGTTTACCCTGTTGCTGATGATGGTGGCGATCGCATTGGCGATCCTGTTCCGCGCGCATAATCAGGATCTGTTACTGCAGGGTGAAGTAGACGCCCCCGAAGTGATCGTCGCTTCCAAAGCGAAAGGCCGGGTGGTTGAACGCCTGATCGAACGCGGCGACGACGTGAAAAGCGGCCAGCTGATTATTCAGCTCGACAGCCCCGAACTGATGGCGCAGCTGCGTTCCGCCCAGGCGACGCGCGACGAAGCCAAGGCTCAGCTCGATCAGTCGCTGCACGGCACCCGTGAAGAGAGCATCCGCAACCTGCGCGCCAATCTGGCGCAGGCCGAGGCGCAGTACCGCAACGCGCAAAACGACTACAACCGCAACCTGAGCGTGTCCGGCAAGGGCTATATCTCGAAGTCCGAGCTGGACGCTTCGCGCCGGGCGCGCGATACCGCCTTCCAGCAGGTGCAGGCGGCCAAGGCCAATCTGGACGAAGGTATCAACGGCGACCGCGTCGAGCTGCGGCAACAATACGCGGCGGCGCTGCGGGCGGCAGAAGAGAACCTGCTGCAGATCCAGGCGCAGAGCGACGATCTGCAGGTGAAAGCGCCGGTAGACGGCGAAGTGGGGCCGATCCCGGCCGAAGTGGGTGAATTGCTGAACGCCGGCAGCCCGCTGGTGACGCTGATCCGGGTACCGGACGCCTATTTCGTGTTTAACCTGCGCGAAGACATTCTGGCCCACGTGCGCAAAGGCGACAAGGTCAAGCTGCGGGTGCCGGCGCTGAAGGACAAAATGATCGACACCGAGGTGCGCTACATCGCGCCGCTGGGGGATTACGCCACCAAGCGCGCCACCCGCGCCACCGGCGACTTCGACCTGAAAACCTTCGAAGTGCGCCTGTATCCGTCACAGCCGGTGGACGGCCTGCGTCCGGGGATGAGCACCTTATGGCAATGGAAAGAGTAAGGGCCGGCTGGCGCTGCTTCAGTCACGCGTTCGACAAAGAGTGTCGCGTCGCCTTTCGCAGCCCGGTGGTGCACTGGCTGAGCTGGATCTTTCCGCTGATCCTGTTTGGGCTGATCAGCAGCAACTTCTCCGAAGGCACGCTGCTCGATCTGCCGGTCTCGGTGGTGGACAGCGATCACAGCCCGTTGTCCAAGTCGCTGACGCGGCGGTTGGATGCGGGTTCGCACGCCCACGTCGAGGCCTACGGCGGCGGGCTGCCGGAGTCACTGAACCGCCTGCGCAGCGCGCAGGATTACGCGTTGCTGTACATCCCGCCGGACTTTGAGGCCAACGCGCTGTCGGGAAAGCAGCCGAGCGTGGTGATGTATTACAACGCGCTGTTCTACGGCGCCGGGTTGTACTCCACCCAGGACTTCGGCGGCCTGATGAACGAAATCAACGCCAGCACCCGCAGCATCATCGCCACCGAGATGGGCAAATCGCTGCCGCCGCTGGCGAACGTGACGCTCTCTTACGGCAGCCTGTTCAACGCCAGCGGCAGCTATATCTATTACCAGCAGTTCGCCGCCACCATTCACCTGCTGCAGCTGTTCGTGGTGACCTGCATGATCTACGTGCTGGCGCGCAGCAAATCGCTGCTGCAGGCCAAGCCGTTCAGCCTGGCGCTGCTCGGCAAGCTGGCGCCTTACACGCTGTGTTTCACCACCCTGCTGATGGTGGAGATCGCGGCGCTGGTCGGCATCTTTGACGCCCGCGTCAGCGGCAACCCGCTGTTTATGCTGATGATCGGCCTGTTTTACGTGATGGCGGCGCAGAGCATCGGCCTGCTGCTGTACACCTTTACCGGCAGCACCATCACCGCCTACAGCCTGATCGGTATTTTGGTCAGTATCGCGATGACCTTCTCCGGCATGGCGGTGCCTGAGCTGTCGATGCCGCTGCCGGCGCGCATCATTTCCAACATCGAACCGCTGACCCACGCGCTGTACGCGATGTTCGACGTATTCCTGCGGCAGGTGCATGCCAGCGCCATCTTCAGCGTGTGCGCGCTGCTGGCGGTCTACCCGCTGGTGGCCGCGCTGCTGGTGCGCAATCGCCTGCCGGCGCGGCTGGCAAAAGAGGGGAACGCCGGATGAAGCTCTATTGGCAAACCTTCGTTAAGGTGCTGCTCGGCATGCTCGAGCGGCCGGTGTGGCTGATGCTGATCCTGTCGCTGTGCATCATGAGCATGGTGTACGCCAACCGCACGGTGTGGGATCTGCCGGTGGGGGTGGTTGATCAGGACCACAGTGCCGCCAGCCGCCAGCTGATCCGTCAGCTGGACGCCACCTCCAAGATCGCGATTGAAACCTACGACAGCCTGGAACAGGCGCAGCGCGATCTCGGCTGGCGCAAGCTGTTTGCGGTGATCATCATGCCGGTGGATCTGGAGAAGAAGATCCTCAGCGGGCAGAACATCGTGGTGCCGGTGTACGGCGACGCCACCAACCGCCTGGCCAATGGCCAGATCCAACAGGACGTGGTGGCGGCCTACCAGCAGCTGCTGACGGAGTACAACAACGGGCTGCTGCTGCGCAGCGGCTTCAGCGAACGGCAGGCGCAGATACTGCTGACGCCGATACTGGGGCAAACGCTGGACGTGTTTAACCCCGGTATCAGCTTTGCGGCGATCATCTTCCCCGGCCTGCTGGTGATGCTGTTGCAGCACTCGCTGCTGATCGCCTGTATCCGCGTCAACATTGCCATGAAGAGCATACCCGGCGGCAAGGCGCCGCTGGCGGCACACCTCGGCGGGCTGACGGCGCTGCTGCCGATCTGGCTGTTCCTGTCGATCGTGCTGTTCGTGCTGTGGCCGTGGGTATTGGGCTACAGGCAGACGGCGAACATCGCCGAACTGCTGCTGCTGACCTTCCCGTTCCTGCTGGCGGTACTGGGGCTGGGCAAGCTGGTGACCGAGTGCCTGCGCAGCGTCGAAATGATCTACCTGACGCTGGCGTTCATCACCACGCCGATCTTCTACCTGTCCGGCACCATCTGGCCGCTGCAGTCGATGCCGGCCTGGGTGCGCGCCATCTCGTACAGCATTCCCTCCACCTGGGGCACCAAGGCGATCGCCGGCGTCAACCAGATGGGGCTGTCGCTGAACGAAGTGTGGGGCGACGTGATGATGATGCTGGTGCTCGGCGTGGTCTACACCCTGCTGGGCTTCGGCGTCGGCTTCTTGCGCAACAGCGTGGCGCTGCGCGGGATGTTCAGGAAGCGGCGGGTGTAGGCGGTATCGTGTTGTTATAAAAGAAGAGTTTTGGTGACTTGGTTTTATTGTGTAGGCTGTTTTTTTTATTTTATAGAATTCAAAGGGTTATGTAATCATCTGGATACCTAAATTGCGGTACAGTTTTATAGCTTCAGAAAGCTTAGTTAATTCAATTGGATATATTTAGAGTGTTCCCCACGCGAGTGGGGATAAACCGTACACCGCCTGCATGCCAACACGAAAACGCTCGTGTTCCCCACGCGAGTGGGGATAAACCGGAAAAATATGATTTTCAATGTGTGATTCATCAGTGTTCCCCACGCGAGTGGGGATAAACCGCGGTCGATGCCGTTTTGCTCGTAGTAAAGCGGGTGTTCCCCACGCGAGTGGGGATAAACCGGATGGTGGTTGCCTTCTTCAACTGCTTTTCCCCGTGTTCCCCACGCGAGTGGGGATAAACCGTCGTACCGCAGGAGACTCCCCGCACATGGCGAGTGTTCCCCACGCGAGTGGGGATAAACCGATCAGAACGCCGTGTGGCCGCAGCACGCGGAAGTGTTCCCCACGCGAGTGGGGATAAACCGGGCCCAATATGCACCATCTGTGGTGGAAAGCCGTGTTCCCCACGCGAGTGGGGATAAACCGGCGGTGTAATCGTCATCCAGTTGGATGAAGTAGTGTTCCCCACGCGAGTGGGGATAAACCGGCGAAGACTGATAGCGCCAGAACAACGCGAACGTGTTCCCCACGCGAGTGGGGATAAACCGCTGCTCGTTCAGATTGGCTGTGTTGAGCAGCGGTGTTCCCCACGCGAGTGGGGATAAACCGAGTACGTCTCCGCCCTAACGCAGCGCATCGCCGTGTTCCCCACGCGAGTGGGGATAAACCGTCCGCGTATGTGCATCGCTATCTCGTCTGCACGTGTTCCCCACGCGAGTGGGGATAAACCGGGGGATGCATGACACTAACTCCTAATCTGAGGGTGTTCCCCACGCGAGTGGGGATAAACCGTGTGCCCCCCATCAACGCATCGTTGATGTCCCGTGTTCCCCACGCGAGTGGGGATAAACCGGCGATCACCTTTATCAGCGGTGACAAGTTGAAGTGTTCCCCACGCGAGTGGGGATAAACCGTGATCGAGGCCGACGAACTGGAAGCCCATCTGGTGTTCCCCACGCGAGTGGGGATAAACCGTACCGATGCGCGGTTTGATTCATATTATCAACGTGTTCCCCACGCGAGTGGGGATAAACCGTTCCGCTGTGGAGGGTGAGTCTGTTGAATATGGTGTTCCCCACGCGAGTGGGGATAAACCGGCTGCCACAGGCTAATGCCGATCGTTTAAGAACACTTGAACGATCCACTCAGTAAGAGACAATCCGGATTCAGCCCTCTGATTCCGGATTTTTTTATGTCTGAACACGATATGGATTTCGTTGTTGATGTTTGCCCTT
>NZ_JAMYWQ010000021.1 GCF_024160145.1 Serratia nevei | reverse complement strand
GTCTGCCGTTGGCTGCCAAGCCCGGCAAGGTAATACCGGACGGCATTGAGTTTGTCTTGCAGTGAATACTTCATAAAGCTGCACCTCCAAATGTCAGATGTGTCCAACATTTGGGGTGCAGTTCATCACTGCGCCCGTTTCGCCTGCAGCAGCCATTTGTCCAGCTCGTTGGCGAACTGCTGGCGGTCGCGCTGGTTCAGGGCGTTCGGGCCGCCGGTCTGAATGCCGCTGGCGCGCAGGGTATCCATAAAATCGCGCATGTTGAGGCGCTCGCGGATGGTGTCCGGCGTATAGCGCTCGCCGCGCGGGTTCAGCGCCACCGCGCCTTTCTCTATCACCTCCGCCGCCAGCGGAATGTCGGCGGTGATCACCAGATCGCCCGCTTCGCAGCGGCGCACGATCTCGTTGTCGGCCACGTCGAAACCGGCCGCCACCTGCAGTGAACGGATGTACTTCGACGGCGGCGTGCGCAATGGCTGGTTCGCCACCAGCGTCACGGTGATGGCGGTGCGATCGGCGGCGCGGAACAGCACCTCTTTGATCACGTTCGGACAGGCGTCCGCATCGACCCAAATCTGCATCATTTCGGCTCCTGCAGCCAGTCGCGCACCGGCAGGAAATCGCGCGCCAGCGCCGCTTCCGGGCTGTCGGCGTCCGGCTGGTAGTTATATTCCCAACGCACCAGCGGCGGCATCGACATCAGAATGGACTCGGTGCGCCCGCCGGTTTGCAGCCCGAACAGCGTGCCGCGATCCCACACCAGGTTGAACTCCACGTAGCGGCCGCGGCGATAGAGCTGGAACTGGCGCTCGCGCTCGCCCCAGCTCAAGGCCTTGCGTTTTTCGACGATCGGCAGATAGGCGTCGAGGAAGCCCTGGCCCACCGCGCGGGTGAAGGCGAAGCAGTGGTCGAAGTCCGGGGTGTTCAGATCGTCGTAGAACAGGCCGCCGATGCCTCGCGCTTCGTTGCGGTGCTTGATGAAGAAGTAATCGTCGCACCACTGTTTGTATTTCGGGTAGACCTCGTCGCCGAATGGCGCGCACAGCTCGGCCGCGGTGCGGTGCCAGTGCACGGCATCCTCTGCGAAGCCGTAGAACGGCGTCAGATCAAAGCCGCCGCCGAACCACCACACCGGCGCTTCGCCCGGCTTTTCGGCGATGAAGAAGCGCACGTTGGCGTGGCTGGTGGGCACGTAGGGGCTGAGCGGGTGGATAACCAATGAGACGCCCATCGCCTGGAAGCTGCGCCCGGCCAGTTCCGGACGGTGCGCGGTGGCCGAGGCCGGCAGGGTGGCGCCGGAGACGTGCGAGAAGTTGACCCCCGCCTGTTCGAACACCGCGCCGTTGGTCAGCACGCGGCTGCGGCCACCGCCGCCTTCTTCACGCGTCCATGGGTCTTCGGTGAACACGGCGCCGCCGTCGGCCTGGGCGAGCTGCGCGCAGATATGATCCTGCAGCGCCAGCAGGAAGGATTTTACTTCAGCGATGTTAGGTAAACTCATGCGGGGTCTTTATAGCGTCTGGCTGAACAAGGCGCTGAGTATACTCTTATTCGCCGCCCGCGGCATCAGCGGGGTTTGCGCTGGTGGGCGTCGAAGTAGTCGAAGAAGTTGACGATGCCGTCCGCGATGGCGCGGGCGATTTTCTCGCGAAACGCGGTGGTGCCCAGCAGCCGCTCTTCGTTCGGGTTGGTGATGAACGAGGTTTCCACCAGCACCGAGGGAATGGACGGGGATTTCAACACCGCGAACGCCGCCTGTTCGGTGCTGTCGCTGTGCAGGTGGTGTACCGGGCGAATTTGGCCGAGCACGTGGCGGCCGAGCGTCAGGCTGTTGTTGATGGTGTCGGTTTGCACCAGATCGAACAGCACCTGCTGCAGGTAGTTGTCCTGATCCTTGTACTTGCCGCCCGCCACGTCGTCGGCGGCGTTTTCACGGTTAGACAGGTAGCGCGCCATGGCGCTGCTGGCGCCGCGGTTGGACAGGGCGAACACCGAAGCGCCGGAGGCCGATGGGCTGGTAAAGCCGTCGGCGTGAATCGAAATGAACAAGTCGGCCTGGTGCTGGTGGGCGATCTCCACCCGCTGGAACAGCGGAATGAACTCGTCTTCTTCGCGCGTCAGGCGCGCCTCGACGTGGTCATGCTCATGCAGAAAACGGCGCACGTGGTTGGCGATTTCCAGCACGATGTGTTTTTCCTGCGAGCCTTCGTGGCCGACCGCGCCGGAGTCGATGCCGCCGTGGCCGGGATCGATCATCACCAGCTTTTTGCCGCCGGCCGGTTTCACCGCCGGTTTGCTGTGCTGATTGCGCAGCAGGCCTTCCGCCCTGGCGCTGTGGTTTTTCACGCCGAACAACGCTACAGCCAGGCCGGAAAGCAAAAGTTGGCGTCGCGTCGGGGAAACGGCAAGCGGCTTAAAATTGAGGAATGGTTTATCCTGCTTTTTCATTACGCAACGCTCCATCGACGTTTCTATTTTGCGACGTTATATCGTATTGATAATCATTAATCGACCCGATAACTATTTCCATTTATTACGCCTGTTACCGGCGATTTCTGGGCAAATAGCGCGGTAAATCGCAGTTTGATATTGCGTAAGTGAATAATCACGCGATAATCAGATAAACACCTTAATTAACAGCGGCCAACATCGATGGAAATTCGCGTATTTCGACAAGACGACTTTGAAGAGGTCATTACCCTGTGGGAGCGCTGCGATCTGCTGCGGCCCTGGAACGATCCGGAAATGGACATCGAGCGCAAGCTGAACCACGATCCGGAACTGTTCCTGGTGGCGGAAGTCGGCGGCGAAGTGGTCGGTTCGGTGATGGGCGGCTATGACGGCCACCGCGGCTCGGCGTATTACCTCGGGGTGCATCCCGACTATCGCGGGCGCGGCATCGCCAATGCGCTGATCAATCGTCTGGAGAAGAAGTTGATCGCCCGCGGCTGCCCGAAGATCCAGATTATGGTGCGCGAAGACAACGACACGGTAGTCGAGATGTACGAGAAGCTCGGCTACGAGATCCAGGGCATCACCAGCCTGGGCAAGCGGCTGATCGAAGATCAGGAATATTGATCGAGCGGCGGGCGGCGGCGTTGCACCGCCCGCCGCAGTGCATTACGGCAGCTTTTTGACGGTTTTCACGTCCACTTCGACGCTGTTCCAGTCTTTATCCACTTTGCCTTCCAACTGCACCTTGTCTTTCGGCGTAACGGTTTGGCCGTTCCAGCGTTTGCGATCGATATCGACCGTCAGGGTGCCGGTGGCGTCGCGGAAGGTATAGGTTTCGTCGCCGATGCGCTGCTCGATGTTGCCCTGCAGCATCACCCAGGCGTCGTCGCTCAGCGATTTCACCTTGTCCACGGTGGTCAGCGCCGCGCTGGGGCCGGAGAAACCGCCTTGTGCGGTGGTTTGCGTTTGAGCCTGCGGCGCGGCCGGATCGAGGAACCCGCCTTGTTGCGCCAGTACCGGTGCGCTGCACAGCGCGATCAGGGCGGCCAGAGTCAGTTTTTTCATGTTGCGCTTCCTTATCGTTATCGAAAATCATCTCCCGCTGATATCGGGCTGCGGGCTAAGTGATAAGGATTAAAACATGCCGATCTTAAGAGCTTCTTAAGCCGACGCATTGAAATTCCCGCCGCCGGCGCCCATCTGTAGCCATAGTCTTTATTCTGTTGGCAAGGAACGATCGTTGAAGCCATTCTTACCCCGGTTTTCCCCGGACGATTACGACCAGCACGGCGCGCTGCGGCTGCCGCTGGGATTTTGGGCCGTGCTGATTTTGCAGGCGCGCACTTGGCTGCTGTTCGTGATGGCCGGCGCTTCGCGTGAGCAGGGCGAAAGCTTGCTGGCGCTGTTTTATCCGGATACCCAACGCTTTTGGTACGGCATGCTGCTCGGCCTGCCGGCGGCGCTGGCGTTTTTGCTGAGCGGCCGCCGCCACCAATGGCCGCGGCTGTGGCGCGGCTGGCGTTGGGGGCTGATTATCTCCGTGCTGGCGTCGCTCGGCGGCTCGCTGTTCAGCCTGTGGCGCCAGGACGGCGATGCGCCGGGGCTGGAGCTGGCGTTGGCGCTGCTCGATGCGCTGGCGCTGAGCTATCTGCTGTTGAATGCGCGCCTGAAAGCCTGTTTTGCGCCGGCGGAGCACACCGACTAATTACCGGGAAGTGCGGCACTTTTCGCATTTTCCGCACTCCAAGCTGGCAACCGTTGGCGTCGTGCGGGCCGTTGTGAGAGGCTGGCACGCAGCAAAACACCGAGTGCGGCAGGGGCGGATTACCGCCCCGTGCCATTGATGTTTAAGGAGCTAGAGATGAATATTCGCCCCCTGTTGTTAGGGCTGCCGCTGTTACTGACCGGCTGTTCGAGCATGTCCAATTTCTCCTGGTCCAGCCTGTCGCCGTTCAACTGGTTCGGCAGCAGCCTGGAGGTCGGTGCCAAGGGCGTCGGCAAGCTCAACGCCGGCACGCCGATGTCGGAAAGCGCCATCAACGACGGGTTGGACGGCAACTACCGCCTGCGCGGCGGCATGGCGACCAGCAACGGCCAGATCGTCTCCTATTACCAGGCGCTGTCCGGCGACGAAGTGAAGCTGGTGATCACCGGCGAGCCGAAAGGCCACGTGCAGCGGGTAGACGTGATGGATCAGAAAGTGGCGACGGAGTGGGGCAACAAGCTCGGCACGCCGTTCGGCGACATGTACAGCAAGGCGTTCGGCTCCTGTAAGCCGGGCAGCGGCGAAGACGCCGGCAAAGTGGAGTGTGTGGCGGAACAGAGCAAGTACGTCACCTATATCTTCAGTGGCAAGTGGGCCGGGGCGCAGGACATCATCCCGCCGGACGACACCCTGAAAAGCTGGACGGTCAGCAAAATCATCTGGCACGCCAAGCCGCAGCAGTAATATGTTCAACGGGCGCCGGTTCACGGCGCCTGCCTTTTCAAGCCATTACCCCTATTTTCTTTGCGCTGCTGCAAGGCAATCGCCGATGCTTGCGGTATGATAGCGCGCGTTTGTAACAGGGAACCCGCGCGTCAACCGCCATACCTTACCTGTTGCCGGATTCTGGTATTGAGGATAACAACATGACACAGGTTCAGAGCGGTATTCTGCTGGAGCACTGCCGTTTCGCCATTTTTATGGAAGCCACCGTACAGGGCGAATTCGCCGACTTGCGCCAGGGCTGCAAACAGTTTTGTCAGACGCTGAGCGAGCTGCAGCAGCAGTTTCCCGATGCGCGCCTCGGCGCGGTGATCGCTTTCGGCTATGACGTCTGGCACGATCTTTCCAACGGCCAGGGCGCGCAAGAGCTGAAGCCGTTCACGCCGCTCGGCAAAGGGCTGGCGCCGGCCACCCAGCGCGATATGCTGATCCACATTCAGTCGCTGCGTCACGACGTCAACTTCACGCTGGCGCAGGCGGCACTGGCGGCGTTCGGCAACGCCATCAAGATTGAAGAAGAAACCCACGGTTTCCGCTGGGTGGAAGAGCGCGATCTGAGCGGTTTCATCGACGGTACCGAAAACCCGCAGGGCGAGCAGCGCCCGGCAGTGGCGACGATTGCCGAAGGCGAAGAGGACGCAGGTGGCAGCTACGTGCTGGTGCAACGCTACGAGCACAACCTGCGCCAGTGGCAGCGCTTTACCACCGAACAGCAGGAGCAGATCATCGGCCGCACCAAGCACGACAGCGAAGAGCTGCCGGCCGATCGGCGCCCGGATACCTCGCACGTCAGCCGCGTCGATCTGAAAGAGAACGGCAAAGGCCTGAAAATTCTGCGCCAGAGCCTGCCTTATGGCACCGCCAGCGGCAAGCACGGCCTGTTCTTCATCGCCTATTGCGCACGCCTGCACAATATCGAGCAGCAGCTGCTGAGCATGTTCGGCGATCTGGACGGCAAACGCGACGCGATGCTGCGTTTCAGCCGTGCGGTTACCGGCAGCTACTACTTTGCGCCATCGCTGACGCGCCTGCTGTCACTTTGACGCCGTTGCCGAAGCCGGCGCGCCCGGCTTCGGCCCGTTTTCCCGCCCCGAAAACGCCTCGCATTCCCTGCCTTATAGCGTTTGATGCTTGTAAATCACTAAACGGTATATAAAAGCGTTACAGCTCCGCACCGAGTTATAAATACACTGGTCGTCAATAAGGCGAAAGCCTGAAGGAATGACTCAGTGATAAGGTGCAGAATGAAACAAAACCGGGTTAAAAATCTTGTGCTGAAAGGTTGGCTGGCGGCGGCGCTGTTGGCGAGCGGCGCCGCGTCGGCGGCGGAATTGCTGAACAGCTCTTATGACGTTTCCCGTGAATTGTTCATCGCGCTGAATCCCGGCTTTGAACAGCAGTGGAATCAACAGCATCCGAACGACAAGCTGACCATCAAACAATCGCACGCCGGTTCCTCCAAGCAGGCGCTGGCGATCCTGCAGGGCCTGCGCGCCGACGTGGTGACGTACAACCAGGTGACCGACGTGCAGATCCTGCACGATCGCGGGCAGCTGATCCCGGCGGACTGGCAGGCGCGCCTGCCGAACAACAGCTCGCCGTTCTACTCCACCATGGCGTTTCTGGTGCGCAAGGACAACCCGAAGGGGATCCACACCTGGAACGATCTGGTGCGCGACGACGTGAAGCTGGTGTTCCCGAACCCGAAAACCTCCGGTAACGGCCGTTACACCTATCTGGCCGCCTGGGGCGCCGCCAGTCAGGCCGACGGCAACGATCCGGCCAAGACCCGCGCCTTCATGACCCGCTTCCTGAAAAACGTGCTGGTGTTCGATACCGGCGGCCGCGGCGCGACCACCACCTTCGTCGAGCGCGGCTTGGGCGACGTGCTGATCAGCTTCGAGTCCGAAGTGAACAACATCCGCAAGCAGTACGGTGAGGACAAGTACGAAGTGATCGTGCCGCCGGTCGATATTCTGGCGGAGTTCCCGGTGGCCTGGGTCGACAAAAACGTCGAGCGCAACGGTACCGAACAGGCGGCCAAAGCCTATCTGAACTATCTCTACAGCCCGGCGGCGCAGCAGGTGATCACCAGCTTCTACTACCGCGTGTATGACCAGAAAGCGATGGCGGCGGCGAAGGGGCAATTCCCGGACACCCAACTGTTCCGCGTGGAAGACCAGTTCGGCGGCTGGCCGCAGGTGATGAAAACCCACTTCGCCACCGGCGGCGAGCTGGATCAGCTGTTAGCGGCAGGGCGCAAGTAAATGTTGGCGTTGTCGTCCAGTAAGCGGGTGCTGCCCGGATTTGGCCTCAGCCTCGGCAGCAGCCTGTTTTATACCTGTTTGATCCTGCTGTTGCCGCTCACCGCGCTGGTGATGCAGCTGGCACAGATGAGCCTGGCGCAATACTGGGCAGTGATTTCCAACCCGCAGGTGGTGGCGGCGTATAAAGTGACGCTGCTGGCGGCCGGCGTCGCCAGCCTGTTTAACGCGGTGTTCGGCATGCTGATGGCCTGGATCCTGACGCGCTACCGTTTTCCCGGCCGTTCGCTGCTGGACGGCCTGATCGATCTGCCGTTCGCACTGCCGACCGCAGTGGCCGGCCTGACGCTGGCGGGGCTGTTTTCCACCACTGGCTGGTACGGTCAGTGGCTGGCGCACTTCGACATCAAGGTCACCTTTACCTGGCTTGGGATCGCGGTAGCGATGGCGTTCACCAGCCTGCCGTTTGTGGTGCGCACCGTGCAGCCGGTGCTGGAAGAGCTGGGGCCGGAATACGAAGAGGCGGCCGAGACGCTGGGCGCCACGCGCTGGCAGAGCTTCCGCCGCGTGGTGTTGCCTGAGGTGGCACCGGCATTGCTGGCCGGCACCGCCATCTCCTTTACCCGCAGCCTGGGCGAGTTCGGCGCGGTGATTTTCATCGCCGGCAACATCGCCTGGAAGACGGAAGTGACCTCGCTGATGATTTTCGTGCGTTTGCAGGAGTTCGATTACCCAGCGGCCAGCGCCATCGCCTCGGTGATCCTGGCGGCGTCGCTGCTGCTGCTGTTCAGCATTAACGTATTGCAAAGCCGCTTCGGCAGACGTTTGGGAGGAGGGCACTGATGGCTGATATTTCTGCCTTCCACGGCGCCGAGCGCCCGCGCGTCAACTGGGGAAAATGGACGCTGATCGCCATCGGCGCGCTGTTCTCGGTGCTGCTGCTGGTGGTGCCGATGATATCGATTTTCGCCGAAGCCTTTTCCAAAGGGTTCGGCGCGATGTGGAGTAACTTGCTCGATCCGGACATGCTGCACGCCATCTGGCTGACGGTCTTGATCGCGCTGATCACCGTGCCGTTCAACCTGGTGTTCGGCACGTTGCTGGCGTGGCTGGTGACGCGTTTCACCTTCCCCGGCCGCCAGCTGCTGCTGACGCTGATCGATATCCCGTTCGCCGTTTCTCCGGTGGTGGCGGGGCTGATTTACCTGCTGTTTTACGGCAGCAACGGCCTGCTGGGCGGCTGGCTGGACGCGCACAACATCCAGATCATGTTCTCCTGGCCGGGCATGGTGCTGGTGACCATTTTCGTCACCTGCCCCTTCGTGGTGCGCGAGCTGGTGCCGATGATGCTCAGCCAGGGCAGCCAGGAAGACGAGGCCGCCATTCTGCTGGGGGCGTCCGGCTGGCAAATGTTCCGCCGCGTGACGCTGCCCAACATCCGCTGGGCGCTGCTGTACGGCGTGGTGCTGACCAACGCGCGCGCCATCGGCGAGTTCGGCGCGGTGTCGGTGGTGTCCGGTTCGATTCGCGGCGAAACCTACAGCCTGCCGCTGCAGGTTGAGCTGTTGCAGCAGGATTACAACACCGTCGGCTCCTTTACCGCCGCCGCCCTGTTGACCCTGATGGCGATCGTTACCCTATTTTTGAAGAGTGCGCTGCAGTGGCGTCTGGAACGTCAAAACGCGCGTCTCGAGCGGGAGGAAAATCATGAGCATTGAGATTAACGGCATCAACAAGTACTTCGGTCGCACCAAGGTATTGAACGATATCTCGCTCGATATTGCCTCCGGCGAGATGGTGGCGCTGCTCGGGCCGTCCGGTTCCGGCAAGACCACGCTGCTGCGGATCATCGCAGGGCTGGAAAGCCAGAGCGGCGGCAAGCTGGGCTTCCACGGCACCGACGTCAGCCACATGCACGCGCGCGACAGGCGCGTGGGCTTCGTGTTTCAGCACTATGCGCTGTTCCGCCACATGACGGTGTTCGACAACATCGCCTTCGGCCTGACCGTGCTGCCGCGCCGCGAGCGGCCGAATGCCGCGGCGATCAAACAGAAAGTCACCCAGCTGCTGGAGATGGTGCAGCTGGGTCACCTGGCCAACCGCTATCCGTCTCAGCTGTCCGGCGGCCAGAAACAGCGCGTGGCATTGGCGCGCGCCCTGGCGGTGGAGCCGCAAATTCTGCTGCTGGACGAACCGTTCGGCGCGCTGGATGCGCAGGTGCGCAAAGAGCTGCGCCGCTGGCTGCGTCAGCTGCACGAAGAGCTGAAGTTCACCAGCGTGTTCGTCACCCACGATCAGGAAGAGGCGATGGAAGTGGCCGACCGCATCGTGGTGATGAGCCAGGGCAATATCGAACAGGTCGGGTCGCCGATCGAAATCATGCGTGAACCGGCCAGCCGCTTCGTGCTGGAATTCATGGGGGAAGTGAACCGCCTGAACGGCGAAATACGCGGCTCTCAGCTGTTCGTCGGCGCGCACCAGTGGCCGCTGTCGTTCCAGCCGATGCACCAGGGCAGCGTCGATCTGTTCCTGCGCCCGTGGGAAATGGAAGTGGCGACCGAAAGCAGCGAGCGCTGCCCGCTGCCGGTACAGGTGCTGGAAGTCAGCCCGCGCGGCCACTTCTGGCAGCTGACGGTGCAGCCGATCGGCTGGCACCAGGAGCCGATCGGCGTGGTGCTGCCGGAAGGCAATCCAACGCCGGTACGCGGCGGCCGCTATTACGTCGGCGGCCTCAATGCGCGGCTGTATGCCGGCGATCGGTTGCTGCAACCTGTTGCGTTAGCCAAAAGCGCCTGATAGGTTTTAGCTGCCCTTTTATTCAAGGCAACCCCCGGGTTGCCTTTTTACTTTACGCATATCAACACACAGGCAAAGAACGTGACAACGCTCGAACAATGCATCGGGAATACCCCGCTGGTAAAACTGCAACGGCTGGCCGCCCAGGCGGGCAGCGAGGTATGGGTTAAACTGGAAGGCAACAACCCGGCGGGATCGGTGAAGGATCGCGCCGCGCTGGCGATGATCCAGCAGGCGGAGCTGCGCGGCGAGATCAAGCCCGGCGACGTGCTGATCGAGGCCACCAGCGGCAACACCGGCATTGCGCTGGCGATGATCGCCGCGCTGAAGGGCTATACGCTGAAATTGCTGATGCCGGAGAACATGAGCCTGGAGCGGCAGGCGGCGATGCGCGCCTACGGCGCCGAGCTGATCCTGGTCAGCCGCGAGCAGGGGATGGAAGGGGCGCGCGATCTGGCGCTGGAGATGCAGCGTCAGGGGCAGGGCAAGGTGCTGGATCAGTTCAACAATCTGGACAATCCCTACGCCCACTTCACCACCACCGGCCCGGAGATCTGGCGCCAGACTGAAGGACGCATCACCCACTTCGTTTCCAGCATGGGCACCACCGGCACCATTACCGGCGTGGGCGGTTACCTGAAGAGCCAGAACCCGCAGGTGCAGATCATCGGCCTGCAGCCGGCGGAGGGCAGCAGCATTCCCGGCATTCGCCGTTGGGCGCCCGCTTATCTGCCGGGCATCTTCCGCCCGGAGCTGGTGGATCAGGTGCTGGATATCGAGCAGCGCGATGCCGAGCAGACCATGCGTCAGTTGGCACAGCGTGAGGGTATCTTCTGCGGCGTCAGCTCCGGCGGCGCGGTGGCCGGGGCTTTACTCATCGCGGTGGCCCACCCCGGCAGCGTCGTGGTGGCGATCGTCTGCGATCGCGGCGACCGTTACCTTTCCACCGGCGTGTTCGACTAAGCTATTCCCGCTCCAGCGCGTGGATAGGATCCATCCCGGCGGCGCGCTTCGCCGGGAAAAAGCCGAAGATCACGCCGATCAGCGTTGAACAGGCGAAGGCGGCGACGATGGAACCGGCGGAATAGACCATCG
This sequence comes from Serratia nevei, assembly GCF_024160145.1. Lineage (GTDB taxonomy): Bacteria > Pseudomonadota > Gammaproteobacteria > Enterobacterales > Enterobacteriaceae > Serratia > Serratia nevei_A. Next base: position 81,984 of record NZ_JAMYWQ010000021.1, on the reverse strand, counting down.
CGAAATGGCTGCTGAACTGGCTGAACAACGCGCCGATCGCCAGCGACAGCAGCACGCCTAAGGTTCCCCCCAGCAGGCATACCAGCACCGCTTCAATCAGAAACTGCTGCAGGATGTCGCCGGCGCGCGCGCCAACCGCCATCCGCACGCCGATTTCCCGCGTGCGTTCCGTCACCGATACCAGCATGATGTTCATCACGCCGATGCCGCCTACTACCAGCGAGATCAACGCGATCATCGATACCATCAGCGTCAGCGTGGCGGTGGTTTTCTCGATGGTTTGGCGAATGCTGTCGGTGTTCAGCACAAAGAAGTCCTTGCCGCCGTGGCGTTGGCTCAGCAGACGGGTGACGCCGTCCTCGGCGCTGGCGAGATCGACGTCGTCGTTGACCCGCACGGTGATGCTTTTCAGATAGCTTTGGCCAATCAGCCGTTTCATGGCGGTGGTGTAGGGGATCCAGACGTTCAGGTTTTCATCGCTGCCGAAGCCGTTCTGTTTTTTGGCCGCCACGCCGATGATGCGGCACGGCAGCGTACCGAGCAGAATCACGGTTCCCAACGGATCTGCGCCGTTGGGGAACAGCTTGTCGCGGGTGTTTTCATCGATCACCGCTTCTTGCATCAGCCCATCGACGCTGTGGCGGTTAAACGCCATGCCGCTGTCTATCCGATAGCCGCGTACCTGAAAATACTGTTCCCCCACGCCGTTGACGGTGCCGCTGACCGCCTGATTGCCGTAGCGAAAAGTGACGCTTTCGGCGACGGTGGGCGTGACGCTGTGCACATAGCTTTGCTGCGCCAGTGCGTCGGCGTCGGTGGCGCGCAGCGTCTGGATCGCCGCTGAACGCCGATCGCCGAAATCCTTGCCGGGGAAGATCTCCAGCGTACTGGTGCCCATGGCGTTGATGTCTGCCAGCACTTTCTGCTGCGAGCCCTGGCCCAGCGCCACCACCGAGACTACCGAGGCGATGCCGATAATGATCCCGAGCATGGTCAACAAGGTGCGCAGCCGCTGCGAGGCCATCGCCAGCAGCGCCATTTTGAACGCTTCGCGCAGCCGATCGCGCCGCGATTGCCAGCGGCCGGCGGCGCTGGCCGGCGCCTGCGGCAGGCGCGTGGTGCCGCCGCCGCCGGTGCGACGGTCGGCGACGATTTCACCGTCTCGCAGCTCGATGATGCGCTGAGCATGGGCGGCGATCTGCCGGTCATGGGTGACGATCACCACCGTATGGCCGCGGGCGTGCAGCTCTTGCAAAATGCTCATCACCTCCTGGCCGCTGTGGCTGTCCAGCGCGCCGGTCGGTTCGTCCGCCAGGATCACCTGCCCGCCGTTCATCAAGGCCCGGGCGATGCCCACGCGCTGTTGCTGGCCGCCGGAGAGTTGGCTGGGGCGATACGCCAGGCGCTGTGCCAGCCCCAGGCGCCGCAACAGATCGGCGGCCCGTCGGCGGCGTTCGGCAAACGGGCGCCCGGCGTAGATCGCGGGGACTTCGACGTTGCCCAGCGCGCTGAGATCGTTTAGCAAGTGATAACGTTGAAAGATAAAGCCGAAATGTTCGCGGCGCAGCGCGGCCAGGCTGTCGCGATCCCGTTGCCCGATGGCCTGCCCGGCGATCAGATAGTCGCCGGCGCTGGGGCGATCCAGGCAGCCGAGTATGTTCATCAGCGTCGATTTGCCGGAACCGGAAGCGCCGACGATCGCCACCATCTCGCCCTGATGGATGCGGAGATCGAGGTTTTTCAGCACCGCGATACTCTGTTCACCGGCCTCAAAATGGCGGCTGACGCCGCACAGCTGCAGCAATGGCGTAGCGTTCATGCTCACATCCCCATCGGCGGCGGGCCCAGGCGTCGCGTATTGTGCGACGCGTCGGCGGCGGCCTGGCTGACGATCACCCGTTCACCGGCCTGCAGGCCGCTGACGATCTGGGCATCGACGTTATTGTTGATGCCCACCTTGACCGGCCGTTGGGCGACGTTGCCCTGTTCATCGACCACCTCGACCTGTTCGCCGCGCAGCGCGGTGGCGGGGATGACCACCGCGCCGCTCGCTTTGTCCAACACGATATACACCTGAGCAGTCATCGAAATGCGCAGCGCGCCATCCGGGTTAGCCACGTCGAACAGCCCGACGTAATACACGGCGCTGCTCGACGAAGCGGCGGAGCTGGTGCTGCTGGCGCTGGATGAGGTGGTATCGTCGTTGATCGAGTCCGGCGCCGGTTCTATCGCGCGCAGTCGGGCCTGATAACGTTTGTTCGGCTCGCCGAGAATGGTGAAATAGACCGGCATGCCGATCTTGACCTTCACCACGTCCGCTTCGGAGATTTGCGCCTTGATGGTCATGGTGTCCAGCTGCGCCACTTTAACCAGGGTCGGCGCGCTCTGTACGGCGTTTACCGTCTGGCCGGCCTCCACCGGTGTGGCGACGATGGTACCGTCGATTGGTGAGGTGATGCGGGTGTAGCCGAGATTGACCTGGGCGGTGTTCACCGCGATCTGCGCCTGAATAATCTGCGCATCCAGCGCCTCAATGTCGGCGCGGATGGCGTCGAGCGATGCCTTGGCGCTGTCGAGATCGGCCTGCGCACCGACGCCGCGCGCCTGAATGGCCAACTGCCGCCGGTAGCTGAGCCGGTTGTTGCGCAGCGTCGCCTGTTTGGCCGCGCGCTGCGCCTGCACGTTCTTCAATGCCGCTTCCGCATCCTTCAGCGCATTCTGCTGCGTTAAATCGTCGATCTCAGCCACCAGCTGCCCTTTGCGTACGCGATCGCCCAGCGCCACGTGCAACGCCTTTATCTGGCCGGAAACCTGGGCGCCGACGCTGACCTGTTTTTGTGCGGCGAGGGTGCCGTCGGCCAGCACCGTCTGTTCCAGATCGCGGGTTTGCGCCACGGCGGTGATGTAACGCGGGGCGTCATTGCCGCTTCGTGCGCTGAAGTAGAGAAATAGCGCAAGAGCGGCCACAATAACGATGAGCGACAGATAACGTATTGAACGGAATGGCGAGAACATGCGGTAAAGCTTCCCTGACATGAGGCGCAACGAAAATCGGTGGCCTCTAATTTAACGCGCCGCCGCCCGGCCTGCGGTTAAGCGGCGCTCAGGAATATGTAAGGAATGAGTAAAATCGGCTGCGAGTCGGCGTAATTGGCGGGAAAATAGCGAAAATCGGCAAAGGAGCAAGGCATGAAAATTTTACTGGTCGACGATGACCTGGAGCTTGGCACCATGCTGAGCGAATACCTGACCGGCGAAGGCTTCGACGCCACGTTGGTGTTGACCGGCAAAGCCGGGGTGGAAGGGGCGCTGTCGGGCGACTATACCGCGATGATCCTCGATATCATGCTGCCGGACATGAGCGGCATCGATGTGTTGCGCGACGTGCGCAAAAAAAGCCGGCTGCCGATCATCATGCTGACGGCCAAAGGCGACAACATCGACCGGGTGATCGGCCTGGAGATGGGGGCCGACGACTACATGCCCAAACCGTGTTACCCGCGTGAACTGGTCGCCCGCCTGCGTGCGGTGCTGCGCCGCTTCGACGAACGGCCGGAAGAGGCAGACGACGATGCGGCCATCAGCTTCGGCGATTTGACGCTGAACCCCTCGACCCGCAGCAGCGAATGGCGGGGCAAGGTCTTCGATCTGACCGCTTCGGAATTCAACCTGCTGGAGTTGCTGCTGCGCGCGCCGGATCGCGTAGTGTCGAAGGACGAACTGTCCGAGAAGGGGTTAGGGCGCCCGCGCGAAGCCTATGACCGCAGCGTGGACGTGCATATCAGCAACATCCGTCAGAAGCTGAGCGCGTTGCCCGGCAATACGCTGGGCATCGAGACGGTGCGCAGCATCGGCTATCGCATTCGGTAATTTTCATGCGCGGAAGATTGTTCTGGAAAATATTGCTCGGCTTCTGGCTGACCTTCCTCATCATGACGCAGGCGCTGTGGGTGGCGTTTTCGCTGTATGGCGATCGCTATGAGCCGCCGGAGAGCGCCATGGCGCGGCGGGTGATCGGCCTGCAGTTGACCTCCGCCGCTACCCAACTGCGCAGCGGCGGCATGCCGGCGCTGGAAGCGCTGATGCGCGACTGGCCCGAGGACGATCGACGCTTGCTGTCCGTGACGCCGATGACGCAACCGCCGCCGCCCGCGCCGGAACAACCGGTGTTGGAAGGGCGGCGGATGCCGAAAGACATCACCGCCTGGGTGCAGGTCGGGGAGGGGCAGGGCTACTGGCTGAGCTACAGCGTGCGCGGGCTGCGGGAAGAGTATCGGCCGCCGCGGCGTTCTCACTTCTTCAATATTCCGGCGCCGATGCTGTGGGTCGGCGGGCTGGGCGGGCTGCTGTTCAGCGCCGTGCTGGCCTGGAACCTGACCCGGCCGATGCGCCAGCTGCGCGGCGGTCTGGATCGGGTGGCACAGGGCGATCTGTCGGTGCGGCTGTTTCCGAAAATGCGGCGCCGCCACGACGAGCTGTCCGACGTGGCGCGCGATTTCGACACCATGGCCGAGCGGTTGGAGCTGCTGGTCAGCGCCCGCGAGCAGCTGTTGCACGACGTCTCGCACGAGCTGCGTTCGCCGCTGGCGCGCCTGCAGCTGGCGATCGGTTTGGCGCGGCAGAACGCCGGCAACGTCGAAGCCTCGCTCAAGCGCATCGAACACGAGTCGGGGCGGCTGGACAAAATGATCGGCGAGCTGCTGGCGCTGTCGCGCGCGGAACACAGCATCTTGCCGGACGAAGAGTATTTCGATCTGTATGGCCTGGTGGACGCGGTGGTGAGCGATGCGCGTTACGAGGCGCAGGTGCCCGGTGTGGAGATCGTGCTGCAGGCCGAGTCGGACGTGGAGTACACCGTCAAGGGCAACGCGGAGCTGATGCGGCGCGCGGTGGACAACATCGTGCGCAACGCGCTGCGCTTCTCCAGCCACGGGCAGCGGGTGACGGTGGCGCTGTCGCGCGTCGACAACCAGTTCCAGATCGCGGTCAGCGATCAGGGGCCGGGCGTGGAGGTGTCGAAGCTGTCGAGCATTTTCGATCCGTTCGTGCGCGTGAAATCGGCGCTGTCGGGCAAGGGTTACGGCCTGGGGCTGGCGATCACCCGCAAGGTGGTGCTGGCGCACGGCGGCCAGGTTGAAGCGCGCAACGGCGACAAAGAGGGGCTGGTCATTACCCTGCGCATCCCGCGCTGGCAATAATAGACTATCTTACTTGCCATTTTGAACTAGGGTAGTGCTCGCCTTCGTCACGTACTGCGTGTACGCTCCGAAGGTTGCGCGCTGTCCATGTTCAAACTGCCTGCGCCGATAACGTCTATTATCCGCGACATACCCAAAGGATTTCGAATTGCAGCTAGGCGGCAAGCGGGGGAATCCCCGGGAGCTTACTCCGGTAAGTGACCGGGGTGAGCACGTGCGGCCAACAACGCTGCGGTTCGAAAGACGAAGGGGATAAAAAAACGGCGCCGAGGGCGCCGTTTTTCTTGCTCATTCGCGATTACTTCTTGATGCGGATGATCGGGGTTTCGCCAACGGTCACGCTGCCGGACAATTTGATCAGCTCTTTGATCTCGTCCATGTTGGAGATAACCACCGGCGTCAGGGTAGACTTGGCTTTTTCTTCCAGCAGAGGCAGGTTGAACTCGATAACGACATCGCCTTTCTTGACGCGCTGGCCTTCTTCGGCGATGCGTTTGAAGCCTTCGCCTTTCAGTTCTACGGTATCGATGCCGAAGTGGACGAACAGCTCAATGCCGCTGTCGGATTCGATAGAGAATGCATGGTTGGTTTCGAAAATCTTACCGATGGTGCCGTCAACCGGAGCAACCATTTTGTTGCCGGCCGGTTTGATAGCGACACCGTCGCCAACGATTTTTTCAGCGAACACTACGTCCGGCACATCTTCGATATTGACGATTTCGCCAGAAAGGGGAGCGACGATCTCGATAGTGCCCGTGTCTTTCTTGTCATCAGAAACCAGAGATTTCAGTTTATCGAACAAACCCATGATCTTCTCCTAAGCATTAAATTGGGCGGCGTTCCAGTGTCGTGGAAGTTTAGCAGAGCGTTTTTTCTTCGATGAATTTATTGACGCAATTCATCAGGTCTTGTGCCGTTGGCTGTGCCAAGGCCTGCGCTGCCAACGCCTTCACATCTTCGAAATTCGTGTTACGAATAATTTTCTTGATGCGCGGGATTGAAATCGCACTCATGCTGAACTCATCCAGCCCCATGCCCAATAACAACAGTGTAGCACGCTCATCGCCAGCCAGTTCACCGCACATGCCGGTCCACTTGCCTTCCGCGTGAGATGCATCAATAACCTGTTTGATCAGGCCAAGCACTGATGGGGACATCGGGTTATAGAGATGAGAAATCAGCTCGTTGCCGCGATCTACCGCCAGAGTATACTGGGTTAGATCGTTTGTCCCAATACTAAAGAAGTCGACTTCTTTCGCCAGGTGGTGAGCGATGACCGCCGCAGCCGGTGTTTCCACCATCACGCCCACTTCGATGCTCTCGTCAAACGCCTTGCCTTCTTCGCGCAGCTGCGCCTTCAGCGTCTCGATTTCGCCTTTCAGATCGCGGACTTCTTCCACGGAGATGATCATCGGGAACATGATGCGCAGTTTGCCGAACGCCGAGGCGCGCAGGATGGCACGCAACTGGGCGTGCAGGATTTCACGGCGGTCCATCGCGATGCGGATGGCGCGCCAGCCGAGGAACGGGTTCTCTTCCTTCGGCAGGTTCATGTACGGCAGGTCTTTGTCGCCGCCGATGTCCATGGTGCGGACGATCACGGCCTGCGAGCCCATGGCTTCCGCCACGGCTTTATAAGCCTGGAACTGCTCGTCTTCGGTCGGCAGCGAGTCGCGGTCCATGAACAGGAATTCGGTACGATACAGGCCGACGCCTTCCGCGCCGTTGCGCTCTGCACCCGCGACGTCGCGCACGGTGCCGATGTTGGCGCAGACTTCAACCTGATGGCCGTCCAGCGTAATCGCCGGCAGATCCTTCAGCTTGGCCAGATCGTTTTTCTCGGTGATGTATTGGTTCTGAGCGGCTTTGAGCTGATCGATAACGTCAGCGGTCGGGTTAACGTAAATCTGGTTGTTAACCGCGTCCAGAATCAGGTAGTCGTCGTTTTTCACCTGTTTGGTCACGTCGCTGGTACCGACGATCGCCGGCAGCTCCAGGGAACGCGCCATGATGGAGGTGTGGGAGGTCCGGCCGCCGAGATCGGTAATGAAGCCCAGCACTTTGTCCAGGTTCAGCTGCGCGGTCTCGGACGGGGTCAGATCGGTGGCCACCAGGATCACTTCGTCCTGAATGGAGCCCAGATCGACAATCGGCATGCCCAGAATGTTCTGCAGCAGGCGCTTACCGATGTCGCGCACGTCGGCGGCGCGTTCCTTCAGGTATTCGTCGTCCAGCTCTTCCAGCGCTTTCGCCTGACCTTCGATCACGGTGTAGGCGGCGGCGTCTGCGGAGGCCAGATCGTCTTTGATGAGGGCTATGATTTCCTGCTCAAGCTCTTCGTCTTCCAGCAACATGATGTGGCCTTCGAAGATAGCTTCCTTCTCTTCGCCGAAGGTTTCGCCAGCTTTGGTCTTGATCGCTTCCAGCTGTTCGGACGCTTTCGCGCGGCCGGCCAGAAAACGCGAGACTTCCTGCTCTACTTGATCAGCAGAGATTTTCTTCCGGTTGATGACGATATCGTCTTCTTTCAGCAAGAGTGCCTTACCAAAAGCGATGCCCGGTGATACTAAAATGCCTGAAATCATAACCCTACCTTACTCTTGACTGGTGTTAACTAAAAAGACGGGCCGATTACTCAAGCTCTGCCATCAGTTTTACCAAGTGCTCAACGGCTTTCTGCTCGTCTTCACCTTCAGCTGAGATGGTCACTACGGTCCCTTGAGTCAGCCCCAGAGTTTGCAGTTTGAACAGGCTTTTAGCGCTGGCGCTTTTGCCGTTGGAGGTCACGGTGATGTCAGACGTGAAGCCTTTGGCTTCTTTAACGAACTGAGCGGCAGGGCGAGTATGCAGACCATTCGGAGCGGTAATAGTAACTTCTTGCTGGAACATTGATGTTTCCCCAACTTATTGGATTAATGTTGTGGAGCTAAAGTTTAGCCCAGGGGCCTGACTTTAGCTTGCCTGGTTATAGCGCCTGACTATGGACAGGGGCGAACGTTGATGCAACAGAAAACGACGCGTTAGGCACTTCAGATCAAAAAACTCGGCTTTTGACGTCGTTCCAATCCGCTCCCCATTATGCCCGATTCGACGCGTCGGCGACAGATGAGTAAATCGATTCAGCCTTGACCGGGCTCGGGGGGTGATTAATTTTGCGCATCGAAATAATGCACCGTTAAATACTAAAGCCGACGGGCAAAAGCAATCTTGGACTGCTATAAAGTTTGATCCAGTCCACAAAAAAGCACCCCGCAGGGTGCTTTTTTAGCGATTTGTGCAGTGACGGAATTACTGCTGCAATTCCTGCTCGGTGAACAGATCGGCGAACAGCGCGGTGCTCAGGTAACGTTCGCCGGAAGAGGGCAGGATCACCACGATGGTTTTGTCGGCGAACGCCGGTTCTTCGGCCAGCTTCACCGCCGCCACGACCGCTGCGCCGGAGGAGATGCCCGCCAGGATACCTTCTTCGTCCATCAGGCGGCGCGCCATGCTGATGGCTTCGTCGTTTGAGACCTTCTCGACGCGATCCACCAGGTCCAGATCGAGGTTGCCCGGAATGAAGCCGGCGCCGATGCCCTGGATCTTGTGCGGGCCCGGTTTCAGCTCTTCACCGGCCAGCGCCTGGCTGATGACCGGCGAGTCGGTCGGCTCGACCGCCACAGTAGTGATAGCCTTGCCTTTGGTGTTCTTGATGTAGCGGCTGACGCCGGTCAGCGTGCCGCCGGTACCGACGCCGGAGATGAACACGTCGACTTCACCGTCGGTGTCTTCCCAGATTTCCGGGCCGGTGGTTTTTTCATGGATGGCCGGGTTGGCCGGGTTGCTGAACTGTTGCAGGATCAGGTAACGGTTCGGGTCGGTGGCGACGATCTCTTCCGCCTTGGCGATGGCTCCCTTCATGCCTTTCGCCCCTTCGGTCAGCACCAGATTGGCGCCCAGCGCCTTGAGCAGCTTGCGGCGCTCGATGCTCATGGTTTCCGGCATGGTCAGCGTCAGCTTGTAACCGCGCGCGGCGGCGACGAAGGCCAGCGCGATACCGGTGTTGCCGCTGGTCGGCTCCACCAGCTCTTTGCCGGCGGTCAGCACGCCACGTTGTTCCGCATCCCAAATCATATTGGCACCGATGCGGCATTTGACGCTGAAGCTCGGGTTGCGTGATTCAACCTTGGCCAGAATGCGTCCGTTGCCGATACGGTTCAGACGAACCAGCGGCGTATGGCCGATTGTTAATGAGTTGTCTTCATATATCTTGCTCATAGCCCGTCCTTTAACTCTATGAAAATGTGGGGAACATCGAAAGCATACGCTAACAGTACCGGCAGGGAAGTAAAGAATTGGTATATCTATATGTTATTAGGAAATAAGTTTTAAGCACAATGATAAGGGCGCGAAATGCGCGCCCTGGCGAAAATTTCCGCGCTATCGGCGGTAAAAAGCGGCGGTTATCGGACGAATTGCGCGCGGTAGCGATCGACCCACATCGCGGTGGCGCCGCAGACGGCGACCGGCAGGATCACCAGGTTGAGGATCGGGATCATGGTGAACAGGCTGACCAGCGCGCCGAACTGCAGGTTGTCGGTTTTGTGCTGGCGCAAGGCGCGGCGCATATCGGCAAAGCTCACCTTGTGGTTGTCGAACGGATAGTCGCAATACTGGATCGCCAGCATCCAGGCGCTGAACAGGAACCACAGCACCGGCGCCACCGTCTGGCCGATACCGGGCACGAAGTACAGCGCCAGCAGCAGCAGCGCGCGCGGCAGGTAATACATCAGCTTGCGCCATTCGCGCGCCATGATGCGCGGCAGATCTTTGGCGATGCCGAGCAGGCCGGTGTCCGGCAGCGGTTTGCCGGTCAGGCTGCCTTCGAGCTGTTCGGCCAGCAGGCCGCAGAACGGCGCGGCGATCAGGTTGGTGATGGTGCTGAACAGATAGCTGAACACCAGCAGCACCGAGATGACCGCCAGCGGCCACAGCAGGTAGCTCAACCACTGCAGCCAGTCGGGGACGTGGCTCATCATCGCCGGGATCCAGTCGCCGAGCCGGCTGAACAGCCACCAGAAAGCGGAACCCATCAGCAGCACGTTGACCAGCAACGGCAGGACCACATAGCGTTTAATCCCCGGGCGTGAAATCAGGCGCCAGCCTTCGGCGAAATAGTGAATGCCGCTGGTGGAGCGGGCAGGGGGCTGCGTATAGGACATATCTTAAGTTATCTCGTTGTCTGAACAGGCATCATTATCATATAGGGATGATTTTCCACTGGCTAGGGTAGGGTTGGCTGAAAAACCAGCAGAAAAAGGCAGTATAATCATCTTTATTGGCATAAAGTTCAGCACGGACTTGCACTTGTGTGCGCGGGCAAATAGAGTTAAAGAGTGAATGTTTGCCGCGGTGGCAATGTATTGGAACAACAGAGATAGCAATGATGCAGGATTTGCGTCTGATATTAATCGTTGTTGGCGCGATCGCCATAATAGCGCTGTTATTGCACGGTCTGTGGACCAGTCGCAAAGAACGGTCAGCGCTCTTCCGCGATCGCCCAGCCAAACGTTCCCAAAAGGAACGTGAACAAACTCCGATCGACGATCTCGAAGAAGGCGTCGGTGAGGTGCGCGTACGCGCCGCTCACCCGCAAGACGAGCCGTCATTCGGCCATTTCGATGCCGCACGCGAAGAACCCGTGGCCGCGCCGAAGCCCGCTCCGGCGGCTGCGCCTGCGCCCCGCGCCGTTCAGCCGGCCGCTCATCAGACGCCGCCTCCGCTGTCTCAGCGGCCGGAGTATGATGATATCCTGCTGAACAACTACGCACCGGACGAAGAACCGGCCGAGCCGCAGCAACCCCAACCGGCCGCGCGCCGCGAGCCGCGCGTCGACGATCTGCCGCATGAACATGAGGCGCCGCGGGTGGCGGAACCGGCATTCCACGCCGAGCCTGTCCCTGCGCAGCAAGCGCCGGAAGTGAAGCCGGTGCAGGAACCTGCGCCGCAGCCACAACAGCCGGCGGTTGCGCCCATTCCGGCCAAGCTGAAAGAGACCGTGCTGGTGCTGCACGTCGCGGCCCATCAGGGCGGCGTCATCGGCGGCGAAGTGCTGCTGCAGAGCGTGTTGCAGGCAGGCTTCCAGTTTGGCGAGATGGGCATCTTCCACCGCCATATCAGCCCGGCCGGCAGCGGCCCGGTGCTGTTCAGCCTGGCGAACATGGTCAAGCCGGGGTCGTTCGATCCTGACATGATGTCCGACTTCTCCACGCCGGGCGTGTCGATGTTCATGATGGTGCCGTCTTACGGCGACGCCAACCAGAACTTCAAGCTGATGCTGCAGTCGGCACAGCGCATCGCCGACGACGTGGGCGGCGTGGTGCTGGACGACGAGCGTCGCATGATGACGCCGCAGAAGCTGGAAACCTACAAAGCGCGTATCCGTGAAGTGTTGGAAAACAACGCCTGACCGGGTTGCCGCGCGCACTGAACATCCGTAACAACAAAGCCCCCGCTAGCCGGGGGTTTTTTATCTTTGATGGTGAGCCATGGAATCGATAATCCAACAAATCAATCAACTACGAGCCACATTGCGCCATCATGAATACCAGTATCATGTGCTGGATGCGCCGGAAGTGCCGGATGCGGAATATGACCGCCTGATGCGCGAACTGCGCGAGTTGGAGAGCGCGCATCCGGATCTGATCACCGCCGATTCGCCGACCCAGCGCGTGGGGGCGGCGCCGCTGGCGGCGTTCGACCAGGTGCGTCACGAAGTGCCGATGCTGTCGCTGGACAACGTGTTCGACGAAGAAAGCTTCCTGGCGTTTTACAAGCGCGTGCAGGATAGGCTCAAAAGCAGCGATCCGCTGACCTTCTGCTGCGAGCTGAAGCTGGACGGCCTGGCGGTCAGCCTGCTGTACGAAGACGGTGAGCTGGTGCGCGCGGCGACGCGCGGCGACGGCACCACCGGCGAGAACATCACCACTAACGTGCGCACCATTCGCGCCATTCCGCTGCGCCTGACCGGCGACAACCTCCCGCGCCGGCTGGAAGTGCGCGGCGAAGTGTTCATGCCGCAGGCCGGTTTTGAACAGATGAACGAAGAGGCGAGGCGCAAAGACGGCAAGGTGTTCGCCAACCCGCGCAACGCCGCCGCCGGTTCGCTGCGCCAGCTCGATCCGCGCATTACCGCCAAACGCCCGCTGACCTTCTTCTGCTACGGCGTCGGCCTGCTGGAAGGCGGCGAGCTGCCGCGCAGCCACTTTGAGCGCCTGATGCAGTTCAAGGCCTGGGGCCTGCCGGTCAGCGATCGCGCCCAACGCCGCACCGGCAGCGAGGAAGTGCTGGCGTTTTATCGCCAGGTCGAGCAGGACCGCGCGCAGCTCGGTTTCGACATCGACGGCGTGGTGATCAAGATTGACGATATCGATCTGCAGGAAACGCTGGGCTTTGTGGCGCGTGCGCCGCGTTGGGCGACGGCGTTCAAATTCCCGGCGCAGGAGCAGATCACCGTGGTGCGCGAAGTGGAGTTTCAGGTTGGCCGTACCGGCGCGATTACGCCGGTGGCGCGCCTTGAGCCGGTGCTGGTGGCCGGGGTGACCGTCAGCAACGCCACCTTGCACAATGCCGATGAAATTGAGCGTCTGGGGCTGCGCATCGGCGATACGGTGATCGTGCGCCGCGCCGGCGACGTGATCCCGCAGGTGGTGGGGGTGCTGGAAGACCGCCGGCCACAGGATGCGCGTGAAGTGGTGTTCCCGCTGCACTGCCCGGTGTGCGGCTCCGACGTTGAGCGCGTGGAAGGCGAGGCGGTAGCGCGCTGCACCGGCGGTCTTATCTGCGGCGCGCAGCGCAAAGAGGCGTTGAAGCACTTCGTTTCCCGCCGCGCGCTGGACGTCGAAGGCATGGGCGACAAGATTATCGAGCAGCTGGTGGACAAAGAGTACGTGAAGAACCCGGCCGATCTGTTCCGCCTGTCCGCCGGCATTCTGACCGGCCTGGATCGCATGGGGCCGAAATCGGCGCAGAATCTGGTCAATGCGCTGGAGAAGTCCAAACGGACCACCTTCGCTCGCTTCCTGTATGCGTTGGGCATTCGCGAGGTCGGCGAGGCGACCGCCGCCAACTTGGCGGCGCATTTCGGATCGCTCGAGAAGCTGTTCGCCGCCGATATCGAGGCGCTGAAAGAGGTACCGGACGTCGGTGAGGTGGTGGCCAAACACACCCGCAATTTCCTTGATGAAGCGCTCAATCAGCAGGTGATCAACGAGCTGGTGGGCGCCGAGATCGGCATCCACTGGCCGGCGCCGGTGGTGGTGGTCGCTGAAGAGATAGACAGCCCGTTCGCCGGCAAAACCGTGGTGCTGACCGGCTCGCTGAGCCAGCTGTCGCGCGACGAGGCCAAAGATCGCCTGACGGCGCTGGGCGCCAAGGTCAGCGGCAGCGTGTCGAAGAAAACCGATCTGGTGATCGCCGGCGAAGCGGCCGGTTCCAAGCTGGCGAAGGCGCAGGAACTGGGTATTGCGGTGATCGACGAAGCGGAAATGATCCGCCTGCTGGGTGACTGATGGAAAAGGAAAACCTGCTGGAGATCGCCAATACCGTGATGCCGTTCGGCAAGTACCAGGGGCGGGTGCTGATCGACTTGCCGGAAGAGTACCTGCTGTGGTTCGCCCGCAAGGGCGAATTCCCCAAAGGCAAGCTCGGCATGCTGATGGAGATGACGCTGGCGATTAAAATCGAAGGGCTTGACCACCTGGTCAAGCCGCTGAAGAAAAGTTGAACTGACGGGCCTTGGCCCGTCTTTTTTTACCCGCGCGACGCCTGCGCGTTGGCGTTGGGCAGCGCCTGTTGCGCCCGCTGCTTGCGCTGATACCTTTTCGCCAATACTGCACAGGTCATCAGCTGCACCTGATGGAACACCATCAGCGGCAGTACCATGATCCCCACCGTCGCCGCCGGGAACAGGATATTGGCCATTGGAATGCCGTTCGCCAGGCTTTTCTTCGAACCGCAGAACACGATGGTGATCTCGTCCGCCTTGCTGAACCCGAGCCAGCGCGCCATGTAGGTGTTCACCACCAGCACGATCGCCAGCAGCACGATGCTGCCGCCGACGATAAACGCCAGCGAACCGATCCCCACCTGATGCCAGATACCGTGCGTGACCGCCTCGCTGAAGGCGGCGTAGACCACCAGCAGAATCGAGGTCTGGTCGGTTTTGCCGATCAGCGGGCGATGGCGCTCGATCCAGCCGCCGATCAGCGGCCGCAGCAGGTGGCCGGCGACGAACGGCACCAGCAGCTGCAGCACGATCGAGCCCACCTGCCGCAGGCTGCCGGTATCGCCGTGCACGTTCATCAGCAGGCCGACCAGCAGCGGCGACACGAAGATCCCCAGCAGGCTGGAGGCGGAGGCGCTGCACACCGCCGCCGCCACGTTGCCGCCCGCCAGCGAGGTGAAGGCGATGGCCGATTGCACGGTGGCGGGCAGGATGCACAGGTAGATGAAACCGGCGTACAGCTCGGGGCTGACGTCGACCGGCGCCCACCAGGCAAACAGCATCCCCAGCGCCGGAAAAATGATGAAGGTGCTGAACATCACCCACAGATGCAGCCGCCAGTTATTGCTGCCGGCCAGGATGGCCTCGCGCGACAGCTTGGCGCCGTGCATGAAGAACAGCAGGGCGATGGCGGCGATGGTCAGGGCGTTGAGCCAGCCGACGAACTCGCCGCGCGCCGGCAGGAAAGAAGCCAGCAGCACGGTGGCGATCAGCGTCAGGGTAAAACGATCGGGCAGGAATCTCATGGCGGTGTGCTCGGGTAGAAAATTGATGGGGCTATTCTCCCGCGCGGGCATATAATAATTAAATTGATTTATTTAATTCATCTATGAATAAAACACATGAATTACTCACTCAAACAGCTGCGGGTGTTCGTCGCCGTCGCCCGCCACGGCAGCTTCAGCCGTGCCGGCGAGGCGATTGGCCTGACGCAATCGGCGGTCAGCCACAGCGTGAAAGAGCTGGAGGCGGAGGCCGGCGTACGCCTGCTGGATCGCACTACGCGTGAAGTGGTGTTGACCGACGCCGGCCTGCGGCTGGCCAACCGGGTAGAACGGCTGCTGGACGAGCTGCAGGCCGCGTTGCTGGATGCGCGCAGTTTTGGCGTGCAGCGCAGCGGCACGGTGCGGGTGGCGACCAGCCAGACCATTTCTGCCCATCTGATGCCGCAGTGCATCGCCGCCGGCGAGCGCCAATACCCGGAGATCCGCATCATGCTGCGCGATCAGGCGCAGCAGCAGGTGCTGCACAGCGTGCGCAACGCCGAGGTGGATTTCGGCATCGTGGTCGACCCGGTGCAAGCGGTGGATCTGGAGTGCGAAGCGGTGCTGCATGAACCGTTCCTGCTGCTGTGCCGCGACGATCACCCGTTTGCTGCGCAGCAAGCGGTGCGTTGGTCGGCGTTAAACGGCTGCCGCCTGGTGTTGCAGGATTACGCGTCGGGCAGCCGGCCGTTGATCGACAGCGCGCTGAGACAGCAGGGCGTCGAGGCGCAGGTGGTGCAGGAAATCGGCCATCCGGCCACGCTGTTCCCGATGGTGGCGGAGGGGATTGGCATCAGCATTTTCCCGGCGTTGGCGCTGCCGCTGCCGGAAGGGGGGCGGCTCCGGGTGCGGCGGCTGGTGCCGGAGATCAATCGCGCGTTGATGCTGGTGCGGCGCAAGAACCGCTCGCTGACGCCGGCGGCGGAGGCCATCTGGCAGGTGGCGCGTCAGCAGGCGGCGCTGCTGCACCAGCGCCGGCAGGAAAACGCGGAATATTGACTCAGATATAGACGTCCACCGCGTTGAGCGGCGTCGGGCGGTTTACGCCGTCGCCGGATTGCGCCGCGGCCTTTTCCATTTGCTTCTGCTGCTGCTTTTCCATCTCTTCTCTCTGGATGCGTGCGATTTCGGCTTGCAACATTTTGATCTGCGCTTCGATCAGCTGCTTTTGCTTCTCGATCTCTTTGGGATCGGCGCTGGAGTCCTTCAGGTCCACCAGCTTTTGCTGCAGCGCCTGAATCTGCCGGTTCAGCGCCTTGATGCGCACCGAGGCGCGGCTTTCGTTGAGGTTAGCCGGTTCGTCATTGCCGTTGGCACCTTCGTTTTTCTTCGCTTTGCCGCCTTCCGGCTGGTTGTTGACCGGTTTGGCCATCAGCAATTCGCCCTGATGGCCCGGCGCGCTGAAGACATTGCTGACGCCGGGAACGGTATTTTTGATCGGTACGATCATGGTAATGCTGGTCGACATGAATGCTCTCCCTGAGTCTGGCTATCGCTGCTCAGGGTATCGGCAGCGGCGGTTAAATCTTTACCTGCCGCAGGCGCGGCCAGCGCTGCAGCCAGCCTTTTTCGAGCACGCGCTGGGCATAGGCCGCGCGATCGCCGTTTTTCACGTTGAAGGTGACGGTGTCGTCGAACAGCGCCGCGAGCCCGAAAGGAGCCACCAGCGTGATGCTGTCGTCGGCGTTCAGGCGCGCGCCGATCGCCGTTTCCACTTCGGTCCAGAAGCTGATGGCCTCTTCGCTGTCGCGGTAGGGCGCCCGGCCGCCGCGCAGGTGCATGCGTGCCTGATTTTTGACCGACCACGGCTGCGGCAGCCATTGGTGCAGCCGCACCTCCAGCATGCGATCGCGTTCGGCGTCCGCACGCTCCGCATCGAAGTGGATCACGTCGATATCGTTGAGCGGCGTGGCGTCTGCATAGCCGTGGCGCCTATCCCACACCAGATTGCGTACAAAGCCGGCGCCGAGGCACCAGTCATTCAGGCCGAGCCGGCGCACGGTGCGCAGGGCGGCCATGCGAGCGTTATCTTGTTGCAGCCAGTCGATAATTTGCCGTTGCGGATCCATCACCCCTCCTTTTTTCGCGGCTACTGTAACCCGAAGCGGCGGCGGTTAAAAGAGCGGGGCGCGCCGCTTTACGCCCAGCTGGGCGGCTGGCCGATGGTTTGCTGCAGCAGGGTGGTGAAGGCCGCCAGCCGGGCAGACACCTTCGCCATCGGCCGCAGCAGATAGATGCCTTGCTGCTCATGGCGTGGATCTTCCAGCATCTGTACCAGTTGCCCGTGCTGCACGTCCGGCCCCACCACCCAATTGGGCAGAAAAGCGATGCCGAGGCCGAGCAGCGCGGCCTGGCGCTGCGCGGTGAAGTCGTCGCAGCGCAGCGCCATGGTGCAGCGGCTCATCAGCGCCGCATCGAGGATCTGCGCCCAGCAAACCGGCTGCTGCTTGTGGTAGCGGGCGATCAGCCGATGCTGCGGCAGCGCTTCCAGAGAGGCCGGCAGGCCATAGCGGGCGACGTAGGCGGGGCTGGCGCACATCACCCAGCGTTGGGTGGCGATGCGGCTGGCATACAGCGCGCTGTCCTTCTGTTCGCCGATGCGGATGGCGGCGTCGAGCCGTTCCTGCGTCGGATCGGTCAGGCGTTCGGTCAGATCGAGGTCGACCGACAGCTGCGGGTAGCGTTCCGCCAGCGTCGGCAGCAGCGGCAGCACATAGGTTTTGCCGAAGGTCGGCAGGCAGCTGATGCGCAGCGTGCCCTGCGGCGTTTCGTTCAGCGCGCTCAGCTCGGCGTGAAGGCCGGTAATATCCGTCATCAGCGCAGTGGCGCGCGTTAGCAGCAGCTCACCGGCGTCGGTCAGCAGCAGGCCACGGGTGGAGCGCACGAACAGTGCGGCGCCGAGGGCGCTTTCCAACGCGTCGATATGGCGCACCAGCGAGGAGGGCACCATACCCAGCCGGCGTGCGGCGGCGGAAAAGCTGCCCAGGCGGGCCACGTCGAGAAAAATTGGCAGATGTTCTACATAGCGGGCGTCATTCATTTTTGCATTATATGCAAAAGCGTTTCTTATGAATACCCGCTTCTCTGCCGACGGCGGGGCGGCTACTCTGACTGCAGGTTGACGACGGGCCTCAACGCCGTCGCATCCCGGCCGTATAGAGAGAAAACGCATAAACCTCACGGCGCTTAGCACCAAACAGCAGATGTTTTTCCCAGGCCGCGCGAGCCGCCTGAGGAGTTGATTGTCGCTCCAACACCAGATTAACCGTTCAATTTGATAACCGGTTCAGTCTCAATGATTAGTAAGCCTTTACTTTATCTCATTCTGATCTGATGCCTGGTTATCGGCCGGCCAGCCGTGCCGGTTTTTTTGTCGCCTCAGGCTGAATCGTTCCAACTGACGAACGCGCCCTGAGCGGCATCTTGGCTCACCGCCGGTGGGCCTTTTGAACGCGCGGAACTGCGGTTCTGCGCTGGTGGAGGAGTCAGTCATGAACGAAAAACACGGGTGTTCCTGTGCGCGCCATTTGGCGCAGGGTTTTGCCAGGCAGTCGATCAACGCCGGGGAGGGCGAAATCTATCAAATCTCGCTGATGAGCGCGCTCATCGACGGGGTTTACGAGGGGGAGACCACCATTGCCGAACTGCTCAAGCACGGCGATTTCGGCCTCGGCACTTTCAATCACCTGGACGGCGAACTGATCGCTTTCGACCAGGAAATACACCAGCTGCGTGCCGACGGCAGCGCCCGGCCGGCCGGCCTGCAACAGAAAACCCCCTTCGCCGTCGTCACCTTTTTCCAGCCCAGCGTCAGCCAGCAATTCGACCGGCCGATCACCAAGGCACAGCTGCACCAGTGCATCGACGAGCAGGTCGCCTCACCGAACCTGTTTTGCGCGGTGCGGGTCGACGGCGAGTTCAGCCACGTGGAAACCCGTACCGTGCCGCGCCAGGAGCGGCCCTATCGCCCGATGCTGGAGGCGATAGAAGAGCAGCCGACCTTCTCGTTCCATCAGCGGCGCGGCACGCTGGTCGGTTTCCGCTCGCCGGATTACATGCAGGGCATCGGCGTGGCCGGCTATCACGAACACTTCGTTACCGACGACCGCAGCGGCGGCGGCCACGTGCTGGACTACCAGCTCGATCATGGCCGTCTGCAGTTCGGCGTCATCACGCGTCTCAATCTTCAGTTGCCGCATGATGCGGATTTCTTGCGTGCCAACCTCTGCCCAGAGGATTTGGATCGCGCGATTCGTTCCGCCGAGGGCTAACCCCGGCGATCGTTTTCTTAGGAGGTGGAACCATGGCACAGGAAAAAACAGGCAATGACTGGCAATGCGGCGCCGATTTGGTGGTGAAAAATCTGGAAGCGCAGGGCGTCAAACACGTTTTCGGCATTCCGGGCGCCAAGATCGACCGGGTGTTCGACTCGCTGGAGGACGCGCCATCGATCGAAACGGTGGTGGTGCGCCATGAGGCCAACGCGGCCTTTATGGCGGCGGCGGTCGGCCGCTTGACCGGCAAGGCCGGGGTGGCGCTGGTCACCTCCGGGCCGGGCAGCTCCAACCTGATCACCGGGCTGGCCACCGCCACTTCGGAAGGGGACGCGGTGGTGGCCTTCGGCGGGGCGGTGAAGCGCGCCGACAGCCTGAAGCAAACGCACCAGAGCATGGATACCGTCAGCATGTTCCGGCCGGTGACCAAGTATTGCGCCGAAGTGCATGCCGGTTCGGCGATTTCCGAGGTGATCGCCAACGCCTTTCGCCGCGCCGAGTTTGGTCGGCCGGGGGCGTCGTTCGTCAGCCTGCCGATGGATATCGTCAATGAACCGGTCAGCGCGCCGGTGCTGGCCGGCTGCCGCTTGCCGCGCATGGGAGCCGCGGCGGCGGACGACATTCAGGCGGCGGTGAAACTGATCCGCCAGGCCAAATGCCCGGTATTGCTGCTCGGCCTGCAGGCCAGCCGGCCGGAGAACAGCGAGGCAGTGCGCCATCTGCTGTACCGCACCCATATGCCGGTGGTCGGCACCTATCAGGCGGCGGGGGTGATCGACGTCAACCACTTCGCCCGTTTCGCCGGCCGCGTCGGCCTGTTCAACAACCAGCCGGCCGATCAGCTGTTGCAGAAGGCCGATCTGGTGGTGAGCGTCGGCTATGATCCGATCGAATACGATCCCTGCATGTGGAACAGCCACGGGCGGCTGAAACTGGTGCACATCGACGTGCTGCCGGCGGATATCGATACCTGCTATCGGCCGGACGTCGAGCTGGTGGGCAACATCAGCGCCACGCTGAACATGATGACCGAAACCTTCAGCGAGGCGGTCTGCGTGCCGCCGGAGGTGGAGCTGATCCTCACCGATCTCGGCCGCCAGCGCACTGAACTGGCGGAGCGCGCCGCCCGCCGCGGCGGCATGCCGATCCACCCGCTGCGCATCGTCAAGGAGCTGCAGGACATCGTCAGCGACGACGTGACCCTGTGCGTGGACATGGGCAGCTTCCATATCTGGATCGCCCGCTACCTGTACAGCTTCCGCGCCCGCCAGCTGTTGATCTCCAACGGCCAGCAAACCATGGGGGTGGCGCTGCCGTGGGCCATCGGCGCGGCGCTGGTGCGCCCCGGCGACAAGGTGGTATCGATCTCCGGCGATGGCGGGTTCATGCAGTCGAGCATGGAGCTGGAGACCGCGGTGCGGCTGAAAAACAACATCGTGCACGTCATCTGGGTCGATAACGCTTACAACATGGTGGAGATGCAGGAAGTGAACAAATACCAGCGCAAATCCGGCGTGGAGTTTGGGCCGATTGACTTCAAGGCCTACGCGGAATCCTGCGGCGCGGTTGGTTTCGCCGTGCAGTCGGTGGAGGATTTGCGGCCGATGCTGCGTAAGGCGATGGCGATCCAGGGGCCGGTGGTGGTGGCCATTCCGGTCGACTACGCCGATAACTATAAGCTGATGGCGCAGATGAACTTCAGTCAGATGATTTAATTTCATCATCGTGCGGTTTCACCGGGGCAGGCCGCTTGCGCGCCTGCCCGTTTTTATGCGCGGAATTTGTCCTTTACATCGCTAACTGCATGATTTATTGCTATCCGTTGGGCTGTTTTTTCACCACTGGGGATAGCGCAATGAAAAGAAAAGCAATAACGATCGGGCTGCTGGCGTTGGCGATTGCCGGCGGCGCGCGGGCCAATACGCTGGTCTACTGTTCCGAAGGCTCGCCGGAAGGCTTCAACCCGCAGCTGTTCACCTCCGGCACCACGGTGGACGCCAGTTCGGCGGCGATCTACAACCGGCTGGTGGATTTCAAACCCGGCACCGTCGAGCTGCAACCCAGCCTGGCGGAAAGCTGGGAGGTGAGCGCAGACGGCAAGCGCTATACCTTCCATCTGCGCAAAGGTGTGGCATTCCAGAGCAATAAATATTTCACGCCCACCCGCGATTTCAACGCCGATGACGTCATCTTCTCGTTTATGCGGCAGAAAGACGCCAACCACCCGTATCACAAGGTCTCCAACGGCGCCTACACCAACTTCGAGTCGATGGAGTTCGGCACGTTGATCGACCGGATCGTCAGGGTGGACGATCATACCGTGCGCTTTGAGCTCTCCCGCGCCGAGGCGCCGTTCGTCGCCGATCTGGGCATGTACTTCGCCACCATTTTTTCGGCGGAATATGCCGACGCGATGCTGAAGGCCGGCACGCCGCAGCGGGTGGACAACGATCCGATCGGCACCGGGCCGTTCCAGCTGGTGCAGTACCAGAAGGACGCGAAAATCCTCTACAAGGCGTTCGATCGTTACTGGGAAGGCAAACCGCAGATCGACCGGCTGGTGTTTTCGATCACGCCGGATGCGACGGTGCGTTACGCCAAGCTGCAAAAGAACGAGTGTCAGGTGATGCCGTTCCCCAACCCGGCGGATCTGGCGCGCATGCGGCAGGACGGCAATATTCAGGTGATGGAAAAATCCGGCTTGAATATCGGCTTCCTGGCGTTCAACACCCAGAAGAAACCGTTGGATAACGTCAAGGTGCGCCAGGCGTTGGCGCTGGCGGTCAACAAGCCGGCGATCATCGACGCGGTGTTCCACGGCGCCGGCCAGCCGGCCAAAAACCTGCTGCCGCCGACCCAATGGGGCAGCAACGCGCAGCTTGAAGACTACCCGTATTCGCCGGAGCGGGCGAAGCAGCTGTTGCAGGAGGCCGGGCTGGGGCAGGGGTTCGACATCGATCTGTGGGCGATGCCGGTGCAGCGGCCTTACAACCCCAATGCCAAACGCATGGCGGAGATGATCCAGGCCGACTGGGCAAAAATCGGCGTGCGCGCCAAAATCGTCACCTTCGAGTGGGGCGAATATTTGCAGCGGATTAAAAACGGCGAGCATCAGAGCGCGCTGATGGGCTGGACCACCGCCAACGGCGATCCGGACAACTTCTTCGGCCCGCTGTTCACCTGCGCTTCGCTCGGCGGCTCCAACTCGGCGAAATGGTGCTACAAACCGTTCGACCAGCTGATCCTGCAGGCGCGTGAGGAGAACGATCATGCCAAGCGGGTGGCGATGTATCAGCAGGCGCAGGTGATAATGCACGATCAGATGCCGGCGCTGATGATCGCGCACTCGACCATCTTCGAACCGGTGCGCAAGGAAGTGAAAGGCTATGAGATAGACCCGTTCGGCAAGCACATCTTCAAGCAGGTATCGCTGGAGAAATAAGGGGGGCTGGCGGCACCTGCGCGCACTGCTGACAGAAACTGTCACGGCTTGCTGCCAGAGTAAAGTGTAACCCCCTTCAAGGAGAAAGCTCCATGATAACCGCCGAAATTTCAATTCTGTATGTTGCCAACGTCACGAAGAGCGCTGATTTCTATTCTGCTTTGCTAAACCTGGAGCCGGTTGAACAAAGCCCGACCTTTGCGCTTTTTGCTCTGAAAAATGGCTTTAAGTTGGGTTTGTGGTCAAGCCATACGGTTGAGCCGGGGGTGCATCCAGCGGCTGCCCTGCCGCAGGCCCGGGGCGAAATCGTGTTCTCGGTGCCTGATTTGGCCGCCGTGGATGCGCTCTATCAGGAATGGGGGAGGAACCCCCAAATGAACGTTATTCAAAAACCGGTCAGGTTGGATTTCGGTTATACCTTCTCCGTGCAGGATGCCGATGGCCATAGGTTGCGAGTCTGTTTTTTGGAGGATGAAGCATGAATCATTGGCTGGCGGTGGCTTCGGCAGATCACGTTGCAACGGGCGTTGAGGGCGGTTTCATGCAGGTCTGCCATGGCAAGAAAGGCCCATTGAATAAAATCAAGCCCGGTGACGGCGTTGTCTATTATTCCCCCTCAAGCAGTTATGGGAAAAAAGATGGCTTGATGGCGTTTACCGCTGCGGGTTTTGTCGATGAAGGAGAACCCTATCAATATGATATGGGAGAAGGGTTTATGCCTTTTCGCCGCGACGTGCGCTGGGCCCAACACAAGGCATTGCCGATAACGCCATTTTTGCGAGAGCTGGATTTTACGTCCTTGCAAAGCAATTGGGGGTATCAGCTGCGATTTGGCATTCTGTCCATTACTGAAAAAGACTTCCGGTTCATCCTTCACCACATGGCGGAAAACGCCGCAGGTTAAAGAAACGCGGGCATGATGAGTCATCGCATGGCGTCTCTGGCATCTTCACGCTGGTATCTCTGCATGAAGGGCAAGAGCCGCCATCGATGGCAATCACCTATTTTACGCCTGCGGCGCGTCGCAGTGGTAGCGGCCACGCGGGATCACCAGCGGCGTGTGGGACAGCGGATCGTCGATGATCATGCATGGCATGCCGAACACCCGCTCCACCAGCTCGGCGGTGATGATCTCCGCCGGGTTCCCCTCTGCCACGATCTTGCCGTCGCGCATAGCGATGATGTGATCGGCATAGCGGCAGGCGTGGTTGAGATCGTGCAGCACCGCGATCAGGGTTTGGCCGCGTTCACGGTTGAGCTGGCGGAACAGATCCAGCAGCTCGATTTGGTGCGCGATGTCCAGATAGGTGGTCGGTTCATCCAGCAGCAGCAGCGGCGTTTGCTGCGCCAGCGCCATCGCCACCCAGACGCGCTGGCGTTGCCCGCCGGACAACTCGTCGACGCTGCGGTCCGCTAGCTGACTGACGTTAGTGGCCGCCATGGCGGCTTCCACCGCCTGTTTGTCGGCCTGCGTCCACTGTTTCAGCAGGCTCTGGTGCGGATAGCGGCCGCGCGACACCAGGTCCGCCACGGTGATGCTGTCCGGCGCGATCGAGGTTTGCGGCAGCAGCCCAAGCTCGCGCGCCAGCGCCTTGGTAGCGAAGCTGCTGATGTTCTTGCCGTCCAGCATCACCTCGCCGGCGCTAGGTTGCAGCAGGCGGCACAGGGCGCGCAGCAGCGTCGATTTGCCGCAGGCGTTCGGCCCGACGATCACCGTGAAGGCGCCGTCGGGGATCGCCACGCTCAGATCGTCAGCGATGATTTTATTGTCGTAGCCCAGCTTCAGGTGCGAGGCGTGCAGGCGGTGGCTCATGGCATTATCACTCTTCATTATCTGCGGGCCTCACGGATGAGCAGCCAAATCAGGTACAGGCCGCCGATGCAGACGGTCACGACCCCGACCGGCAGTTGGATCGGCGCGAAAAGATGTTGGGACACCACGTCGGCGCCGAGCAGCAGCGTCGCGCCCATCAGCGCCGAGGACGTCAGGGTGACCGAGGAGTGTCCGGCCAGGCGGCGGGCGATCTGCGGCGCCGCCAGCGCGATAAAGGAAATCGGCCCGGCGGTGGCGGTGACGGCGGCGGTGAGGGTGACGCCGAACAGCATCAGCCACAGCCGGCTGCCTTCGGCGTTCACGCCCAGCGCGCGCGCCGTATCGTCGCCCATTTCCAGCAGCTGCAGCCGTTTGCCCATCAGCAGCGCGGCCGCGGCCGCCAGCACGATGAACGCTGCGGCGGGCTGGGCTTTCTGCCAGGTCATGCCGTTGAGCGAGCCGGCCTGCCACATGGCGGCGTCCATGGCTCGCTCCAGCGAGGCGGTGATGATCAGCCAGGTATTGGTGGAGACCAGCACCGCGCTGATGGCGATGCCGACGATGATCAGCCGGAAGCCGGCGATGCCTTGCCGCCAGGCCAGCAGGTAAATGGCCAGCGCGGAGAGAATGCCGCCGGCCAGCGCGCCGCCGGCGATGGAGTAATAGCCGCCGTTGAACAGGGTGATGGCGATCAGCGCGCCGGTGTAAGCCCCCATGTTAAAGCCGATGACGTCCGGGCTGCCGAGCGGGTTGCGGATAATCGACTGGAAGATGGCGCCGCTCATGCCGAGTGCGGCGCCTAACAGCAGCGCCATGGCGATACGCGGCAAACGCCATTGGGTAACCACGGTGACCAGATTTTTCGGCGCCTCGCCGCTGAGCGCGGCAAAGACCTGTTCCAGCGAAAGCTGCAGCGTGCCGTAGCACAGCGCGGCAATGGCCATCGCCAGGCACAAAGCCAGCAGCGAAAGATTAACCAGCAGCAGGCGCAGCGGCACGCGCCAGTTGATGACGCCGTCCGGGCGGCCGATATGCAACGTGTGGGGCAGACTCATCACAACCCCCCCAGCGTTTTCTTGCGGCGTACCAGCCAGATCAGCACCGGCGCACCGATAAAGGCCGCCACGATGGAAACCCGCAGCTCACCGGCCGCCAGCAGACGGCCGACCACGTCGGCGCACAGCAGTAAAATCGGCGCCAGCAGCATGGAGTAGGGCAGGATCCAGCGCTGGTCTGGGCCGACCCACCAGCGGGCGATATGCGGCACCATCAGGCCGATGAAACTGATTGGGCCGACGGTGGCGGTCGCCGCGCCGCACAGCAGCGTAATGGCGATCACCGCGACGACCTGAGTCAGCACCACGCGCGCGCCGAGCGCGATAGCCAGATCTTCCCCCATGCCGATGGTATTCAGCGGCCGGGCGATGAGCAGCGTCAGCAGGCAGCCGAGCAGAATGGCGGGGGCGGTGACCGGCAGCGTGGACAGCGTGCGGATATCCAGCGTGCCGGCCTGCCAGAAGCGCAGTTGGTCGAAGGTTTGCGGATCGATCAGCGACAGCCCGGTGGTGATGCCGAGCAGCACCGCGCCGATCGCCACGCCGGCCAGCGTCAGCCGCACCGGGTTGATGCGCCCGCCCGCCAGCGTGCCGATCAGGTAAACCAGCAGAGTGGTGGCGGCGGCGCCGACAAAGGCGTAGGCCATATAGCTTTCGGTGGTGGCCGCGCCGAAAAACATGATGCCGATGACCACGGCGAAGCTGGCGCCGGCGTTGATGCCGAGCACGCCGGGATCGGCCAGCGGATTGCGCGTCAACGCCTGAATCAGCGCGCCGGCGGCGCCGAGTGCCATGCCGGCCAAGATGCCCGCCAGCGTACGGGGTACCCGGGCGTTGAGAATGATGGTGCTGTCGGAACCGCTCGCGGCGCCCTGCAGGCTGAGCCAGACGGTATGGAAGGGGATGGCTTTGGAACCCAGCATCAGGCTGGCAATGATGCACAGCAGCAACAGCGCCAAACCGATACCGAACCCGGCGATGCGTTTGAAGCCACTGGCGTAAGCTGCGTGCGGTGCGGACGAAAGCGTCCGCTCAGTCGGAGTGGGTACGTTCACACCGTTAACTCCTGTATGATTTTTATTCTCATTGTTATTTGCGTTCATGCGGGGCGCCAATAGTAGCACGAGTTTACGCCCGCATGCACCCGCCGGTTGGTGGCGCAGATGCGCTGACGATGTTAATAACTATTGATATTTCAATTGATTGAATGTGAACGGTTGCCCCGTTTACGGCAAACATCGGCAGGAGGTTAACCTGCCGACGACGGGGTTCAGGGCTTTTTGAACAGCCGTTCGATTTGGTTCAGCATGTTGGTGGCGCTGTAGTAATCAAGACGGAAGGTGTCGTTACCCACCGCGTAGACGTGCCGCTGCTCCACCGGCTCCAGATGTTTGAGGAACGGGTTGGCCAGCAGCTCTTGCACTTTGCGCTCATTGGTGGCGAACAGGATCAGCGTTTTGCCGTTCAGGCCCTCGGCCATTTTTTCGCCGGAGATCTGGATGATGTCATGGCGTTTGCCCATGCTGGCGTTGCCTTTGGCGCTTTCCGGCGGGGTGGCCAGTTGGAAGCCGAGCTGGGTCAGCAGTTTGCCTTGGGCGGAACCCGGCGTCCACAGCATGGCTTCGCGGCCGTTGTCGGCATACACCAGCGGGGTAGTCGGCTGCGGCGGCAGCGCGATCGCCTGTTTCACTTGCTCTACGCGCTGTTCGAAACGCGCTTCCGCCTGTTCGGCGCCGGTTTCATGGCCGGTGATCTCACCGAGCTCGCTGGCCAGCTGCTGCCAGCTTTTGTCGCCATAGTCGAGCACCAGCGTCGGCGCAATGGCCGACAGCTGATCGTACAGTTTCAATGCCGAATCACCGCCGGTTGCAGCGACGACGATCAAATCCGGCGCGGCGGCGGCGACGGCTTCGGCATTAGGTTCCACCTGATACAGCCGTTCGACGTGGCGCTGTTTGGCCACTTCGCTCCACTGGGTAAAGAAGCCTTGTTCATCGGCCACCAGGGGATTCGGGCTGGTGGCGGCGCTGGCGACTACCGGGGCGTCGATAGCCAGCAGCGTGCCGGTGATGGTGACGCTGGTGGACACGATGCGCTGCGGC
This sequence comes from Serratia nevei, assembly GCF_024160145.1. Taxonomy (GTDB): domain Bacteria; phylum Pseudomonadota; class Gammaproteobacteria; order Enterobacterales; family Enterobacteriaceae; genus Serratia; species Serratia nevei_A. The sequence continues at coordinate 54,293 of NZ_JAMYWQ010000021.1, read as the reverse complement.
GGTTTTTCCAGCGTAAATTTCCCTTTGGCGCTGTCGATGGTGCGTGGCCAACTGCTGTCGGCTGAGGGGGCGGACGGTTTCTGCCCGTCACTCTTGTCGTCCGGGCCGCAGCCGCTGAGCAGCAGGCTGGAAGTAGCGATAAATGCAATGAACAGCTGGCGTAAGGATAGGATCATGAGCGGGCTCTTTCTTTCCTTGAACTAAGGCGTATCAATCCGGCGGCGGATTGGCTGTGTGGTGGATGCCCGTTAATTTACCATTCAAGCCGCCAAAATGATAACCATTCGTATCTCAGCAAGTGGCGAATGAATAAAGAAGAAAGGGGAGGCGAACGGCAGATGCGAAAAAAGCGCCAAAAGGCGCTTTTTTCTGAATGGGTGGGTCGTGCAGGATTGATTCGGCCTGTGGCCTCACCCTGCGGGCAACGCTGCGCGTTGTCGTATCGCTGCGCGATGCTCGAACCTCTACGGTTCTTCATCCTGCACGACTCGGTGAACTCTGTCGGCAAGAAGATTAAGTCGGGTTTAGGTGGCGCAGAAACGAAAAAAGCGCCAAAAGGCGCTTTTCTCTGAATGGGTGGGTCGTGCAGGATTGATTCGGCCTGTGGCCTCACCCTGCGGGCAACGCTGCGCGTTGTCGTATCGCTGCGCGATGCTCGAACCTCTAAGGTTCTCATCCGGCACGACTCGGTAAATTATGTCGGCGAGAAGATAAAGTCGGGTTCTGGCGTGCAGATGCGAAAAAAGCGCCAAAAGGCGCTTTTTTCTGAATTGGTGGGTCGTGCAGGATTCGAACCTGCGACCAATTGATTAAAAGTCAACTGCTCTACCAACTGAGCTAACGACCCGCAGAAGTGGTGGGTGATGACGGGCTCGAACCGCCGACCCCCTCCGTGTAAAGGAGATGCTCTACCAACTGAGCTAATCACCCACTTCAGGACTTCCAGGTTACTGCTAAACGAGAGAATGATGGTGGGTGATGACGGGCTCGAACCGCCGACCCCCTCCGTGTAAAGGAGATGCTCTACCAACTGAGCTAATCACCCTCATTCGTTCTCATTTTTCTCAACAAGATGGTGGGCGATGACGGGCTCGAACCGCCGACCCCCTCCGTGTAAAGGAGATGCTCTACCAACTGAGCTAATCGCCCCGTCTTGTTGGAGTCGCATTATAGGGATAGTTCAAAGTGAGTCAACGGTTTTTAAAATGATTTCAATCGTTCGCCGCAAATTTAGGCAGGGCGCGATAATTATCGCCAACGGCGCTGATTCTTTGCGCAACGTTATGCGGAACTCGCCGCAAAACGCGCGAAATCGGCCGGTGCAATATCGTGTCGGCGTTGAGGAATTAGCGCGTGGTGATACAATGTCGTCCACTCTTTTTTCAATTCCGAGCAATCGTCGGCAACCGCCGACACGCGTTGCGTAATAAGGCAGTGAACCCAATGAAAATCAAAACCCGTTTTGCACCGAGCCCGACCGGCTATCTTCACGTCGGCGGCGCGCGTACCGCACTGTATTCCTGGTTGTTCAGCCGCCATGCGGGCGGTGAGTTCGTTCTGCGTATCGAAGATACTGATCTGGAACGCTCCACCCAGGACGCGATCGACGCAATTATGGATGGCATGAACTGGTTGAACCTGGATTGGGATGAAGGCCCGTATTTCCAGACCAAGCGTTTCGATCGCTACAACGCGGTCATCGACGAGATGCTGGAACAGGGCACCGCCTATAAATGCTATTGCTCCAAGGAACGCCTGGAAGCGCTGCGCGAGAAGCAGATGGAAAACGGCGAGAAGCCGCGTTACGACGGCCACTGCCGCGACAGCCAGTGCAGCCACGCCGACGACGAGCCGCACGTGGTGCGCTTCCGCAACCCGCAGGAAGGTTCGGTGATCTTCGACGACAAGATTCGCGGCCCGATCGAATTCAGCAACCAGGAGCTGGACGATCTGATCATCCGCCGCACCGACGGTTCGCCAACCTATAACTTCTGCGTCGTCGTCGATGACTGGGACATGGAAATCACCCATGTGATCCGCGGCGAAGACCACATCAACAACACCCCGCGCCAGATCAACATTCTCAAAGCGCTGGGCGCGCCGGTGCCGGAATACGCGCACGTGTCGATGATCCTCGGCGACGACGGCAAAAAGCTGTCCAAGCGCCACGGTGCGGTGGGCGTTATGCAGTACCGCGACGACGGCTATCTGCCGCAGGCGCTGCTGAACTACCTGGTGCGTCTGGGCTGGTCCCACGGCGATCAGGAGATCTTCTCCATCGAGGAGATGAAAGAGTTCTTCACGCTGGAAGCGATCAACAAATCCGCCAGCGCGTTCAATACCGAGAAGCTGCAGTGGCTGAACCACCACTACATCAACCATATGCCGGCGGAAGAAGTGGCGGTGCATCTGGCGTGGCACGTTGAGCAACTGGGCCTTGAAACCCGCAATGGCCCAGAGCTGAAGGACATCGTCAAGCTGCTGGGTGAACGTTGCAAAACGCTGAAAGAGATGGCGGAGTCTTGCCGTTACTTCTATGAAGACTTTAGCGAGTTCGACGCCGACGCGGCCAAGAAACACCTGCGCCCGGTGGCGCGTCAACCGCTGGAAGCGGTGCGCGCCAAGCTGGCCGCCATCACCGTCTGGACGCCGGAAAACGTGCACGACGCCATTCAGGGCACGGCGGATGAACTGGGTGTCGGCATGGGTAAAGTCGGCATGCCGCTGCGCGTCGCGGTGACCGGTGCCGGCCAGTCGCCGGGCATGGATGTAACCGTGCATGCGATCGGCCAGAAGCGATCTCTGCAGCGCATCGACATGGCGCTGGCCTACATCGCCGAGCGTGAGGCACAAGCCTGATTAGGCTGATACGCCATAAATGAAAAAGCCCCGTGGAGCGATCCCGGGGCTTTTTTCATGGCGGCTTGTCAGGCTTGCTCGCTGGCCGGCAGTCCCGGACGATAGGCGAGGAAATACATCAGCCCGACAAAGCCGGCGCCCCCCAGCGCGTTGCCGAGAAATACCGCGGCGAAATTGGGCAGATACTGCTCCCAGCCCATGCCGCCGGCAAAGATGGCCGCCGGAATGATGAACATATTTGCCACCACGTGCTGGAAGCCGATGGCGACAAAAGCCATGACCGGGAACCACATGCCGATCACTTTGCCCGGCACATCCTTGCTGGCGAAGGCTAACCACACCGCCAGGCACACCAGCCAGTTGCAGCCGACGCCGGAAATGAAGGCGTGCAGGAAGTCCGCATCCACTTTGGCCTGCGCGATCGCCAGCGTCTTATGCAAGAACGCGCCTTCGGTCAGGCCCAGCAGATGACCGAAGAAATAGGCGACGGCCAGGCTGCCGGCCAGGTTGGCCAGGGTGACCCAAAACCAATTGCGCAGCACGGCGATGGCGGGGATTTCGCGGGCGAACCAGGCCATCGGCAAGGTCATCATATTGCCGGTCAGCAGTTCGCCGCCGGCCAAAATAGTCAGGATCAAACCGATAGGAAAGACCGCGGCACCCAACAGGGCGCCGAAAGAGCCCCATTCGGCCGGCAGGGTGCCGATGACGTGAATATCCAGCAGAAAGCCGGTGGCGATAAAGGCGCCGGCGAGAAAGCCCAGAATCAACAGATTAGCGAGAGGGGCGCGGCTTTTGTTTACCCCGGCCTGAACGGCGAGGGCGGCGATTTCTTTTGGTGAATGCAAAGACATGACGGACTCGGTTTATAGTAATGAAATTTATGGCGCGGGCAGTCTATGCCGCTCGGGAGTCCGACTCAAGCGCATTTCGCTAACATTCCGTTAATTAAAAATCAACGTGATATGCAGGGTCTTTTGCCATTTTGAGATATAGCGCGCAAAATGGATGAACTCTGCGCGAAGTGATGATTTTTTGGCGCCAAACATGCTGATTTGGCGGCTTTTTCAACGCTTGATTCAGTAATTCAATTTAGCCGTTGACAGCTTAGAGCGGGTTTCATATTATGCGCCCCGTTCACAGCACAAAGTGATTGTGGAACGGGGCTATAGCTCAGCTGGGAGAGCGCTTGCATGGCATGCAAGAGGTCGACGGTTCGATCCCGTCTAGCTCCACCAACCTTCTTCTCAGAGAGGTTGGGGAATACCGTAACGCCGGTCAACGCGTACCACTTTTGTGGGGCTATAGCTCAGCTGGGAGAGCGCTTGCATGGCATGCAAGAGGTCGACGGTTCGATCCCGTCTAGCTCCACCACCATTTAAAAAGCCGACCTCAGGGTCGGCTTTTTGCTTTATGCGTGCGTCTAATGCTTGCCTGACGCTTGGAAAAATGACTCTGGCTTTCCGATAGATAGGAGTTATACCGCCAGTTCACCAAAACTAGCGATAGGATACGGTGAACTGCGCCACGGCATTGACTTCTCCTGGCGTAACTTTTTCTTCCGTTTGATAATATTGCACGCTGAGCGGGATTTCATTTATACCTACCAGCGTCTGGTTCAGCATGCCTACTTTAGCCCCCAACTCAAAGGGAATGCCGTTACGCAGTATCTGCAGACCAACGCCGGTGGCCGCCTCTTTTGATGGGATAACCGCCAATACCTGACGATTGCCATTAGCCATGTCACCGCGTATTTCCAGATCGACTTTAGTGTTGACATTGCAGTCCATCGCGATGTTAAAAGGAGTATTTCCCGCCGTGCCCCCTATACCAGAGAGCGTTCGCCGGTTGATTTTTGCCAGAAAAACCTGTTTCGACGGCGTGCTGAGGCGGCAACCTTCCACTGCGATATTGACGGCAGGAAAATAGGTTTCACCCAGCCGTCTGGCGTTGGTTGCTCTCAAGCAGGTATAGTTAAAGGAGAAAGGGGAAAATGCAGACATGGCACCAGGTTGTATGTCGCCGGTCTTGATCAGATAATATTTGAAGTTTCCGCCAACAACATAGTTCACGGGGGTATTACGCGGCGCATAAATATCCCAAAGCCCCGGCTGGTCATTGAGCGACATAGCAATGCCGACCCCATGCCAACCAGTCTGATAGACGGGAATACCGTGGTATTGTAATGCTGTCGCAGTCAAGTGGGTATAGGCTTGCAACACCAGATCGCCGGGTTCGCCAAAGGAGAACTGTATGGCATTCGCCAACAGCCTGACGGAAAAGTAAGATTCCCCACGACCGATAAGATCGCCGACCTTAGCGCCTGCCGGGACGGTAATGCCGGATTGCTCGATTTTTAGCGGATGATGCCATATCGCATAGCAATCGCCCTCACTTTGGGCTGAAAAGGAAAATAATAAGGCCAGGATGCCAGCGATCCTGGCTATAGCTGTTGTTTTAAATAGCGTTGGCATATTCACTTTTCCTATTAGATATTGCGCGAACTGTGCATAGTGTTATTTTTATCTATCAATTTTTTTATATAAACGATGGCCGCTCATCCTTCGGCTATCATGTAGTTTTCTAGCGTTAGTTGTATGAATATTTTTGATATGACTGATATTGCATACTGAAGCACTGGGCGCACGGAACAGAGGCGCCGTTTATGCGCCAATGTGGCTTGGAGCCCCTCTTGTTCCACAGAGGGCTATCGATATGAAACGGTGAATTGGGCGATGGCACTCACGTCTCCCGGCGTTATGTTCGCCTCCGTTTGGTAAAATCTTGCCAGAAAAGAAAGCGAATTCTGTCCGAGCAGCGTTGTATCTAATGCATTAATTTTGTTGCCTAAATCAAATGGAACGCCGTTGCGCAGAATCTGCAATCCGACGCCTTTGGCCGCTTCGTCAGTATGATTAATCGCCAATACCTGGCTGTTTCCACTCACCGTTTGCCCTTTGATTTCCAGGTCTACTTTGGTATTTGAGTTACACTCTAAAGTCATATCGAATGGCGTTTCGCCAGTGGTACTTCCAATGCCGGAGAAATCTTTTTTATTAACTTCTCCCAAATGGACGTATTTGGTTGGTGTGGTTAATCGACAACCTTCTACTGAGACGTTGGTAGCGGGAAACTTTGGATGCCCGAGTCTAAATGCTCTGCCGGCAATCCGCAAGCATGCATAGTTCATCAGAAATGGCTCAAACTGCGGCATCACACCCGATTTAATATCTCCGATTTTTACGAGGTAGTATTTAAAATTGGCCGAAAGTATATAATAAGGTGGCGTTGGATTAGGCCCAGAAAACTCTGGAATGCCGGCATGATTATTTAATGACATTGCAATGCCTATGCCTTCCCAAGAGGTTTTATAGACAGGGATACCATTGTGTTTAAAACCGGTTGAGGTCAGGTAGGTGAACGGTTGCACCACAAAATGGCCGTATCCCAGAATCGCTTCGCCATTTGACAGTACTTTAACGGAAAAATTGAATTCGCCTTGCCCCAGCACCGCCCCGTTTGGCGCATCTGCCGGAACAACGATCGGACTCTGGCTAATATATGGCGGTATATGATACATTGCCCGACAGTCTTCATCTCCGGCATAAGTCTTTTCTGAGTATAAAAAAACCAGAGCAATCGAGATACTTCCGTTCAATATTAACTTTGCTCTATTTAATAATTTTCTTCCTATCATTGTCTTTTCCCTTTCAACCGCTAATGAAGCGTTTACCATGCAGTGATGAAGATAACAACGGTTCGGCTGACATGGTGTCTCTATTGAACTCTTGTGGGGCATTTTTTTTGTCTTGAATGGGATTGCAAGATTGCTCACAAAACCAGTAAGTGTTTATATTTGATAATATCAACAGAACAGATGCGAACATCAGTATGTAAATAATCACGGCTGCTTTCATCATGTCGTTTCTCTACGCTATGCTTTTTGATTATAAACACGCCTTGGTTGCCTGACGTTTAGCTCATTGCGGGCTGCTCGAGTATTAGCCGGAAAAATCCTGCGATTTTTATCCTGCATGTGACACAATGTGCTTTTATCGATAATTCAAAGCTATTTACATATCATATTGAGCATTTTTATTTTTGATTCAGACTCTTTAGCTGTAATAGCATAACTGCCTTGGCAGCGTTGCTTCCCCTCCCAATGAACCAACACCTTTCCTGAGTCAGGCATGCCGCTCATATAAACGCTATTATCATTTCCTACGATCCCCGTCTTTTCATTTTCTCCTTGCAGCGTAGCGACGGCACCGAATGGGATTGCGTCGGTATTGTGTTGCAGCTTTAAGATGATTCTATTGCCGATGTTAGATTTAAAGTGGGCAGTTACAACAGCGCCTTTGGTCGGGATGACAATCTTGCTGTTCTTTGCTATTTCAATGTCATCGCCAAAGCTTTGCGGATTTAAGGAAATCCGATTCTTATGATAACTGCTGATGTAAGGTACTACCGCATAGCCACGAGAGTCAGTTTTGACGCCGACACTGTTAATCACTTCAATATTATGGGCATTGGGTACTTTAACTAAAGCAACAGTATCACCCAGCGATTGCGATAATGTAATGCCGTTGCTATGGACGATGGCGCCGCCGCGTAGGCTGTAATTAACCCGCTGCATATTTTGATCAAAGCTGTATCCGGCCCCGACTTCACCATACCCGCCGCGATAGTAAGCAGAGCCGTTGCCGGAGGGGCCGGATCTGGTGCTGCTTTGTGAGGCCGAGACGTTATAACTGAGCTGGTTATTTTCCAGGGCCGTTCCGCTCAAACCTAATTGCTGATTGAACTTGCCCTTGCTGTTCTTGCTGGCGGTATAGTTAGCCCAGCTGTTCGATTGCCATTTGTTCAGCGGGATCTGAACGTTAAGTGTGGCAATCTTGTCGGGTTTATCCGTATAAGGGCCGCTATTGTAACTCAACGCAAGATTGTAGCTAATGCCACGCTGACTGGTTGAGAACCCAAGCAGAAAATTCTTCTCAACGCTGCTGTTATGCCAGTAGTTCTGTTGATAACCGTTGAGGTAGAGACTACCGAAATCGCGAATGGGTTGGTTAATATTGAGTACCAGCTTGCTTCTTTTTATGTCACGCGCAAGCCACTTTTTCTCAAGGTTGGTATTCATGTCGCTAAATTCAGAAAAGTTTAAATAGCCCGATGTCGAGTATCGATATCCTGCAAGCGTGAAGTTAGTACCCGTGGTTTCAAGGTTTTTTGCGTACTGGATCCGATATTGTTGCCCCGAACGGGCAGTGCCCGTAATGAGCCGGCTTTTAGTATGGGTGACATCGGCTGAAAATGATCCGAGCTTTTTCAAGCTGCTGCCGATGCCGGAAGAGATTCCCTGGTGTTTTTCTGAGATGATTGCGCCCCCATAGAGCGTTTTATCGTCTCTAAGACCATAAATTAATGACTGCTGAAGAAATTTATATTTAGATTTATCGTGTTGTGCAGTGCGGTACTCGCCTAGCGTTAATTCATTTTTTTTCATGCCTTCTCGCAGCATGATGGGCACTGCGGAAAAGGGTTGAAAGAAACTGCGTTCTGAACCATCTGCCTCCTTGATGATTACTTGCAGCCCACCGCTGGAAGTGGTGGGGTAAATATCTGTTATTTCAAAACTTCCTGCGGGCACATGAGTTTGATAAATGATGTAGCCATTTTGCTTCACAATGACTTCGGCATTGCTTTGCGCGACGCCTCGCACCGTGGGGGCGAAGCCCCGTTGGCTGTCAGGGATCATTGAGGGGTCGCTCGCGAGTTTCAGGCCGCGAAATTGAAAACTGTCAAAGACGTCGCCAGAGGTTGAACTATCACCCACGGTCAAAGTGCTTTTACTGTCTCTAAACCCTCGCTCAGCATAGGAATTGATGCTTTTCCATTTGGTGCTGTTTTGGCTTGAGTAGGTGGAGTAGTTTCTCAATCGCCAGGCACCGAAGTTTGCACCGCTGCGCAGGTTCAAATATTGATTGTCACCGGTCTTTGCATTCCCATGCTGCCATGATTCGGTGCCGCTGAAGCTGTAATCCATCAGGAAGGCGTTTATGCCATCATCCCAAAGCGTCGGGTTTACCCAATCCCGCGGCTGGTTTTTAAGATAAGCCTGAGGAATGTTTAAGTCTAATCTTTGGCGATTGAAGTCAAATTTTGCATAGCTGCCCGGAATCATCTCATTGATAGGGTGAGAGGCTATACTGTTTTCACTCGTCGTTACTTTCAATGCGTCAAGTTGGATGCCGAAATTTTCAAGATCGTTTCGATGGATGCGAGGTTGCAAAGCACCGGCAACGCGAAAAAACGCCACTTTCTGATTAACAAAAAAAGCGTTGTTTAAATAGATATCCACCCAATACTCACCAGGCAATTGATCGCTCGGATTGTTGAAATGGGATAAGTCAGCAACTTTCTGATAATTTCTGTTTAATGCAGAAGGCTCAAAGTAGTCCTCTGCCAGTGCAACCGGTGAGGATAAAAAACAGAAAAACAGCACCGACTTTTTGTTGTTGGCGATACTTGGCATAATCATTTTTGCATCCCTTTACATGTTGTTATAACGATGCTTTTATTTCCTGGGTTACGCCTCCATAGTCGTTAATGGCTTGCCATTTTATTTCAGAGCTGCGTGTTCCGTTTGGTATGGCCCATTGTTTTTTACTTTTTGGTGCGACCATATCGGCTTCCTTAAGCTCTTTTTCGCCAACAACGAGAGAATAAAATGAGACATAAAACGGCGTTGGATTACTCACAATCAACATGTTTTTTTCTCGTGAGAATTTTATTTTTTTGTATGCGTCACTTGCCTCTTTGTTTGACAGGGCGCTGGGCCGGTAGATTATTTTTATTCTGTTTTGTACGGTGATGAGTAGTTTGTTTTCCTTGGTTTTTTTCGTTGATGGTATCGATCTTACGCTAAGCCAATATACAGTTTCTTCATGCTGTGGCAAGAGCTTGCCGGCATGGATGATTCTAATAATATTATCCTGTTCCGGTTCCAACCTGAATAATGGCGGAGTAACAATGAATGGGACTTCACTGTTGTCCCCGGGGAGATAATTTTCCGCCCAGGTTTGGATGAGTACCGGAGAGTTACTGTCTTGATTACTTACTGAAATATTCGATTCTTTTCTGTTTTCTTCATAAATAACTCGCGTTCCTCCCAGGGTTACGCTGGCGACAGTATTGAAAGAAAAAGAAAATAATAGCAGAAAGTAAAAGCTTCTTTTTTTTATCATAGTTATACCCGTGGCGATTTTAATTGTCTGGCCGGCGTTGTCACCGGCCAGATAAGAGAGTTTTATTAATTATATGAGATGCTGAATTGTGTCGTGGCATTTGCCGGGCCGACGGTAACCGTGCCGGATGTAGACATATATTTTGCGACATAAGTAAAGACGTTCCTGATGTCTTTTTGCACGCTTTGCGCATTAGAGAATGACGCCACTGGGATTTGCGTTGTGCCATCGGCCTCATAGAGCGCAACGCCGATGCCTGTCGCGGCGTTAGTTTCTTTATTGAGCGACAGCAGAGTTGTGTTGCCATCTGCGTAAATACCATCGAACTTGATAGACGCTTTTTTGACCGTATCCGGGCAGCTGACTAAGGCGATATTGAATTTTGTCGGTAGCGCTGTATCGCCAATGCTTCTAAACGCTTTGGCGCTGACATTGCCCATTGGGATTGTCTGGTTGGCGCTGCCCGCCTCAACCGTGCAGGTTTGGTCTGTCACCGTGCCGGTAAAGTTTATAGTACCGTCTGCGGCGTATGATGCAGATGATATGACTAGATAGGCTCCGGCTAACAGCATGGTTCTCTGGATGCGTAATTTCATATTTTCTATCCTTTTATAACTGTATGTAAATCATAGTTTTTTAAATCAGTCCCTATGGTTCTTGAATACGCGATAAAACTCCCTTTTTCAGGTGATTGATGCTTATAAATGTGTGTTAGTTTGAATTTGAAAACTGCAATTCTCGCTTTTATTGGTTTTTAATGCTGTCAGGTGATTTTTCTCCGGTCGCTATTTGTTAACGAAATTTAGTCTATATGAAAAAAAGTTATTCAGTGGTAAAGATCATAAAAAGTGCTTTTTTCAGAGTAAAATTCTATTATTGTAGTTTTTTATGCTATTGGTCTGAGTGTGTATCCTGAATTTAAGCAATCCTAATAGTTTGATCCTCTGATTAATCTTGTGATTGTTAATGTGCTAATTAATGTTGGTGATGGGTATGTGTTGACATTGATATTGTTTTCTTGATGAAACTATTGTCATTGTTTCACCATCGTTGGATGAGGTTATCCATGAAAAAAAATAAAAATATCGCAATTGTTGGTGGTGGCGGGGTAACGGCGGTGATGACGGCCTTGGCCTGTGCGAGGAAAGGGATCTCCGTTGATTTTTTTCTCGATGAGATGAATTACGACGAGTTCAAGACCTCTTTGGGCAACCATTGTCTATGGCGAAGCGTTCATGAAGATAATCTGCGCCTGAGTCGATTTGCGGCCCAGTCTCAATGGATATGGGAAAAATTTATTTTGGCTTCTAGCGGTGAGTTTGGCCGCAAAGAAAGAATGGTACGCGTGGTTGAGCGTGCGGAACTCAACCAGCTGATAAAATTGTATGAGCTGTATAATTTACCCTATGAAGTGAAAAACTGTGGTGATGATGAATCAATTGTATTACCGCCTTTCCTTGATTGTAAGAATAAATTTGTCTTCGTGAGTTATGATTCTATTTTACTTAACGTTGCTGAAATATTTTCATATTTTAGTGATGAATTGGCATTTTTCACGAGTGTGAATGTTTTCAGAAATAAAAATATTGGTGGATTAGGTAGCATTGAAGGCGGTGTGATTTTTGTTGACGAAAAGAAACATCTGTATGATATCGTGGTTAAGTTTACAAATGATTTTAAAATCAATGAGATGAGTTCTTTCGAGACCGTAGATGTCGAGGCTAAAACGATTTTTAAAGACTTTTATCTGTCAGACAACATCGGCCATTTCACACAGCCCATATGGATTTCTGAAAATGAGTTTAATATATGGCTCATACCCTCTGTCGATGGACGTGTTATCAGGGTTGGCATGGATGTTCACTTCCCTCAATCGGCAGAGGTATTGGCGCGAAATTTAAATATTGATGCTTATTTATCAAGAAGTAAAATTGACGTAATGTCCAGTTCGATATTTTCAATTAGCTCATGTGGCGTCTCTTCTGAAGATGCCAGGTCAGTGATTCCATGCTGGACAGTCAGTGATGACAATAAAAAGATAGTCGTCGTTGAAAGTGTGGACTCCTACTACAATGCCTCACCTGCTGTTGCGGAGGAGATCACTACGCTATTAACGCTGATTATCAACTGATTGTTTGTTTTATGGCGCGCGCAGTTAAATGCAGCGCCGTATGGCGTGTCAAAAGCGTTCTGTTGTAAGGACAAAAATCGACCTGTTCTGACTACGCAGATTGTTGCCACAACCATTCCATTTTATGCAGAAGCATTATTGTTGGGGGAAGTTTAGCCGAGTGGCTAATGCTTATTTTCTGTCAGCATGCGCCAGTGCAGGCGGCCAGGATACAGGCATAAAAAAGGCGCCCGCAGGCGCCTTGTTATCGCAGTCGGTTCGAGGCTTAGCCCAGTACCAGGCCCGCGATGGACGCGGACAGGATGCTGACCAGCGTAGAGCCGTACACCAGCTTCAGGCCAAAGCGCGACACCACGTTGCCCTGGTGTTCGTTCAGGCCCTTGATCGCACCGGCCACGATGCCGATGGAAGAGAAGTTGGCGAAGGACACCAGGAACACCGACAGGATCCCCAGGCTGCGCGGCGACAGTTCGGCCGACACTTTCTGCAGTTCCATCATTGCCACGAACTCGTTGGAAACCAGCTTGGTGGCCATGATGCTGCCAACCTGCAGGGCTTCGTGTTTAGGAATCCCCATGATCCAGGCGAACGGATAGAAGAAGTAGCCGAGGATTTCCTGGAAGCTCAGGCCGAAGATGGCGCTGAACACACCGTTGAGCGCAGCGATCAGGGCGATGAAGCCGATCAGCATCGCGGCAACGATAATCGCTACTTTGAAGCCGGCCAGGATATATTCACCCAACATTTCGAAGAAGCTCTGGCCCTCGTGCAGGTTGCCGAGGTGCAGCTCTTCTTCTTTATTGGTGTCGTACGGGTTGACCAGCGACAGCACGATAAAGGTGCTGAACATGTTCAACACCAGCGCCGCCACCACGAACTTGGCGTCCAGCATGGTCATGTAGGCGCCGACGATCGACATGGAAACCGTAGACATCGCGGTCGCCGCCATGGTGTACATGCGCTTTTCCGACATCTTGCCCAGGATATCCTTGTAGGCGATGAAGTTTTCGGATTGGCCCAGGATCAGCGAGCTGACGGCGTTGAACGACTCCAGCTTGCCCATGCCGTTCACTTTCGACAGCACGGTACCGATAATGCGGATGATGAACGGCAGCACCTTGATGTACTGCAGAATACCGATCAGCGCCGAAATGAAGACGATCGGGCACAGCACCTTCAGGAAGAAGAACGCCAGGCCTTTATCGCCCATGCCGCCGAATACGAAATCAGTCCCTTGTCCCGCAAACCCGAGCAGTTTGTCAAACAGCGCGGCAAATCCTTTTACGAAGCCCAAACCCGCTTCCGAATGCAGGAAAAAGTAGGCCAGCAGTACTTCGATAACCAATAGTTGAATAACATAGCGAATGCGGATGCTTTTGCGATCGCGGCACACCAACAGGGCCAGGATCGCCACCACCACTATCGCCAACGCAAAGTGCGCAATATGGGACATGTTTGCTCCAAATTTGAGGCAGGCTGAATTTCGGCTGTCATTTTATGTAACGCTACGTTTAAAAACGAGACTTCTATTGCAAATATGGAAAATCATAGTGGGAGTTCTCCTAAAGTGTTGCGTAAAAGCATAAAAAATCAAGATGTTAAAGCAGCAATAGGAAATTCGTATTCTTGTGCTAACCTGTCTTTCAGGGGTATTGCAGCCCAAATCCCATCAGAAAAGCACGGAAATCGGCAAGCTCCGCGCTGAACCCTTCGATAAAACCGTTAATGTTGGCTATTACAGAGATAAGTTTTACCGCTCTAAATGCGCTTGATAATTATTATCATTTATATAGAGTGGAGATAAACGTAATTTCAGTAAGGGTTCAACATATGCTGAACAGTCGCGTGGTTGAAACCACCTCCGGGCGCTCCGCCAGAAAAATCAAACTCTCGCTGATGGGGCCCGCCTTCATCGCTGCTATCGGTTATATCGATCCCGGTAACTTCGCCACCAACATCCAGGCCGGCGCCTCGTTCGGCTACAGCCTGCTGTGGGTGGTGGTTTGGGCCAACGTGATGGCGATGCTGATCCAGCTGTTGTCCGCCAAGCTGGGCATCGCCACCGGGAAAAACCTGGCCGAGCATATTCGCGATCGCTTTCCGCGGCCGGCGGTGTGGGCTTATTGGGTACAGGCGGAGATCATCGCCATGGCGACCGATCTGGCCGAGTTTATCGGCGCGGCGATCGGCTTCAAGCTGCTGCTCGGCGTTTCCCTGTTGCAGGGCGCAGTGCTGACCGGCATCGCCACCTTTTTAATCTTGATGCTGCAAAAGCGCGGGCAAAAACCGCTGGAGCTGGTGATTGGCGGCCTGCTGCTGTTCGTCGCCGCCGCTTATATCGTCGAGCTGGCGTTCTCCCAGCCGCAGCTCGCGCCGCTGCTGAAGGGCATGGCGCTGCCCGATCTGCCTAACGGCGATGCGGTATTTCTGGCCGCCGGGGTATTGGGCGCCACCATCATGCCGCATGTGATCTACCTGCATTCTTCGCTCACCCAAATCGGCGGCGAGCACGACAAGGCGGAGCGCTATGCCGCCACCAAAGTCGATGTCGCCGTGGCCATGACCATTGCCGGTTTCGTTAACCTGGCGATGATGGCCACCGCCGCCGCCGCGTTTCATTTCAGCGGCCACAGCGGCATCGCCGATCTCGACGTGGCTTACCTGACGCTGCAACCGCTGCTCGGGCAAGCTGCTGCCACCGTATTTGGCCTGAGCCTGGTGGCCGCCGGCCTCTCCTCTACCGTGGTGGGCACCCTGGCGGGGCAGGTGGTGATGCAAGGGTTCGTGCATTTCCATATCCCGCTGTGGCTGCGGCGCGCGGTGACCATGCTGCCGTCGTTTATCGTCATCATGCTGGGGATGGACGCGACGCGCATTCTGGTGCTGAGCCAGGTGCTGCTCAGCTTCGGCATTGCGCTGGCGCTGGTGCCGCTGCTGGCTTTCACCGGCAATCGGGCGCTGATGGGGGAGATGGTCAACGGCCCAGTGGTGCAAAACCTGGGCAAGCTGATCGTGCTGGTGGTGGTGGGATTGAACGGCTACCTGCTGATCGGTAGCGTGCTGTAAGGCAAAAAAAGCGCGGGCCGGCATGGCGCCGGCCCGTCGTCGTTAATCACGGTCGTCATCGCCGTGGCGGCGCCAGCGATCATGATCGTGGTGGTGTTTTTTCTCTTTCTTCCAGCCATGCTTGTCGCAACGGCGGTCGCATTTGTAATAACGGCCATCGCGAGAGTAGTAGTATTTGCGCCAATAGTCGCGGTCGCGCCAGCGATAGCCGTCCCAGTAATAGCCACGCGGGCTGCGATCGCCGAGATAGCGGCCCTGATGGCCTTGCCACCAGTCGCGATCGCGCCAGTCGTAACCGTCCCAGTAACGGCCGCGATTGTCCCGATCGCCGATGCGCAATGAAACGCCCGGCATCAGATCGATGCTAAGCCCTGCGGCGTGAGTCTGCTGTGCGGCGGGCAACGCCGTCGCCGCCAAGATGGCGGCCAAGAGCAGAGGTTTAAACATGACTTCTCCTTTCCGCTTGCGCGGCCTGGCCGTTAATCACTTTATGAAGCGCGTTCATCAGTTTAAAAAGCGGCCTTATCGTTATTTTTGCTGCAATATCGGCATCATAGCGCCGGCGCATTGGGTTGAATCTGAGAGGGAATCTGAAAACGGCAGCGGCATCGGGATTTGAGATTTTTCTGGGGCATCGCCGCTCGGTGGAGCGGCGGTATTGGTAAGCGATTACAGTAGGATTCGTTCGATCTGCACCAGCTCTTCTTCACTGAAATGACGATTGGCCAGCATGCCTACTGCGTCTTCTATCTGCGCATTCTTGCTGGCGCCGATCAGCACCGAGGTGACGCGATCGCCGCGCAGCACCCAGGCCAGCGCCATTTGCGACAGCTTCTGCCCGCGTTGCCGCGCCAGCGCATCGAGGCGGCGCACCTTGTCCAGCCGTTCGGCGGTCAGTTGCTCCGGCTGCAGGAAGCGGCTGCCGCTGGCGGCGCGGGAATCTTGCGGGATGCCGTGCAGATAGCGGTCGGTTAGCAGGCCGCCCGCCAGCGGCGAGAAGGCGATCGACCCGACGCCATGCTCCGCCAGCGTCTCCAGCAGCGCCGTCTCCGGCCCGCGTTCCAACATCGAATACTTCGGCTGGTGGATCACGCACGGCGTGCCAAGCCGTTGCAGAATGTCGAACGCCTGCCGCGCGCGCTCGGCCGGGTAGTTGGACAGGCCGACATACAGCGCTTTGCCCTGCCGCACCAGCAGATCCAGCGCCGCCATGGTTTCTTCCAGCGGCGTGTCCGGATCCGGCCGGTGGTGATAAAAGATATCCACATACTCCAGCCCCATACGCTTCAGGCTCTGATCGAGGCTGGCGACCAGGTACTTTTTCGAGCCCCAATCGCCGTAGGGGCCTGGCCACATGGTGTAACCGGCTTTGGACGAGACGATCAGCTCGTCGCGCCAGGCCCGCAGATCGCCGTTGAGAATGCGGCCAAAGTTTTCCTCGGCGGCGCCGGGCGGCGGGCCGTAGTTGTTGGCCAGATCGAAATGGGTAATGCCGCGATCGAAGGCGCAGCGGATCAGGCCGCGGGCGTTGTCGTACAGCGTGGCGTCGCCGAAGTTGTGCCACAGCCCGAGCGAGACGGCGGGCAGCTTCAGCCCGCTGCGGCCGCAGCGCCGGTATTCCATATCTTGATAACGCGTAGGGGAGGCTTGGTAGGACATAGTTACCCTTGTCGGCGCAGAGGTGAAATGCCTTGAGTGTATACGCTTTCACACCGTGCTGCCGGGGGAGCGATCACAGCGCCGGCATGTAACGCCAGGTTGCCGATCGAGGCAGGCGCGTTTGTTCGAAATTTGAACGGCATCTTCGATACTTAAGATAATCGCTCCAGCTGCAGGCAGGTGATGATCATGACTCAGACCTATACGGTGGCCGATTATCTGCTCGATCGTCTGGCCCAAATCGGCATTCGTCACTTCTTCGGCGTGCCGGGGGATTACAACCTGCAATTCCTCGATCACGTTCTCGCTCATCCGCAAATCACCTGGGTAGGCTGCGCCAACGAGCTGAACGCCGCCTACGCCGCCGATGGCTATGCGCGCTGCAAGCCGGCGGCGGCGCTGCTCACCACCTTTGGCGTCGGGGAGCTGAGTGCGCTGAATGGGGTGGCCGGTAGCTATGCCGAATATCTGCCGGTGATCCACGTGGTCGGCACGCCGGCGCAGCGCGCCCAGCGCGCCGGTGATTTGCTGCACCATTCGCTGGGGGATGGCGACTTTACCCACTTCGCCCGGATAGCCAAAGAGGTGACCGTCGCGCAGGCCAACCTGACCGCCGACAACGCCGCGGTGGAGATCGACCGTCTGATCGGTGCCGCCTTGCTGGAGCATCGCCCGGTTTACCTGATGTTGCCCAGCGAGGTCGCGGAGGCGCCGCTGGCGGCCAAACCGGCGCCGCTGATGTTGCGCCAGGCCAGGCTGTCGCGCAGCGCATTGCAGGCATTTATCGCCGCCGCGCGCGAAAAGTTGCTGTCGGCGCGGCGGGTATCGCTGCTGGCGGACTTCCTGGCCGATCGCTTCGGCGCCGAAGCGGCGCTGGACGAGTGGCTGCAGGAGGTCGATATCCCGCACGCGACGCTGCTGCTCGGCAAAGGCGTGCTGGATGAGAACCGAGCCGGGTTCGTCGGGATCTACTGCGGCGGCGCCAGCGATCCGGCGGTGAAACAGCTTATCGAAAACGCCGATGTGGTGATCAACGTCGGCGTGCGTTTGACCGACACCATTACCGCCGGTTTCACGCATCATTTGCCGGCGGAAAAATGCATCGACATTCAACCGTTCGAAGCCTGGGTCGGGCGGCAGCGCTTTAGCCGCATTCCGATGCGCGAGGCGGTGCAGGCGCTGCACCGTCTGAGCCTGTCGCTGGCGTCACGCTGGCCGTTGCCGCCGATCGTCCGCCCGACGCTGCCGGAAGCCGATGGGGAAGGGCTGGATCAGCACGCCTTCTGGCGGCAGATACAGGATTTCCTGCGGCCGGGGGATATCGTGCTGGCCGATCAGGGCACTGCCTGTTTCGGCGCGGCGGCGCTGACGTTGCCGCGTGGCTGCCGCCTGATCGTGCAGGCGCTCTGGGGATCGATCGGCTATACCCTGCCGGCGACGTTCGGCGTACAGACCGCTGAACCGCAGCGGCGGGCAATATTGCTGATCGGCGACGGCGCCGCGCAGCTGACCGTACAGGAACTGGGATCGATGCTGCGCGACGGGCTTAAGCCGGTGATCTTCGTGCTGAATAATCAGGGTTACACGATCGAGCGCGCGATCCACGGGCCGGAGCAAAGTTACAACGACATCGCGCGCTGGAACTGGACGCAGCTGCCGCCGGCGCTGGCCGGCGAGCGGCCGGTGAAGACGTTGCGGGTCAGCGATCCGGACGGACTGCGCCAGGCGCTGCGCGAGGTAGCGGACGACGATCGGCTGGCCTTCATCGAAGTGATGCTGCCGAAGATGGACATGCCGGAACTGCTCGATACCGTCTCACGCGCCATTCAGGCACGCAACGCTGCCGCTTAAGGCAGGCTATCGCCCAGCAGGCGATCCAGCATCCAGAACCCCGCCGGGCCTGGCGGGGTCAGTTTGGACCAGACCGCATCCACCGAAATCAGTTTTGGCCAACCGCGCGGCCGCAGCTGGGTGAGTTTGCCGTGGCCGTATTGTTGCACCAGCCAGTGCGGCAGCACCGCCCAACCGAACCCCTGTTCCGCCATCTCCAGCAACAGCAGATAGCTGGGCGCCGACCAGACCAGGCCACCCTGTCTGGCCGCTTCGGCGCCGGTGTAGGTATTCAGGATCAGCTGGCGGATGCTGGACAGCTGCTCCGGCGTCGGCGCGGCGACCTGGGCCAGCGGGTGCTGATGGGCGACGAACAGCCCCATTTCGGTCTGTTCTGGCAGCCGGGAGAAGGCGATATCCGGCGGATAACTTTTTTGCACTTCCACCATGCCCAAGTGCGCGCGGCCGCTTTGCAGCAGATCGATAACGTCGCCTTCCTCGGCGATCATCCATTCCAGCTCAATCTCCGGGTAGCGCTGTTCGAACAGCTGCATCAACCGATCGTGATGTTTGGGCTGGTAGGTATCGGAAAACACCATGCTCAGGCGAGGTTCAACCTCGCCCGCCAGCTGAATGCTCAGGGCGTCGAGCCGTTCGCTGGCCGCGAGGATCGCCTGCACATGCCCCAGTACCTTGCGGCCGGCGGCGGTGAGCACCGGTTGGCGTGCGCTGCGATCGAACAGCGTCAGCGCCAGGTCGGCCTCCAGATTGGCGATGGCGGTGCTGACGGTGGATTGGCTTTTGCGCAGCTTGCGCGCGGCGGCGGAAAACGAGCCGAGGGCGGCGGCTTCGACAAACGCATGCAGCGCTTCCGGAGAATAGTGCATAACCTATCTACTTTATCGATGAAATCTATTTTTAACCTACCCGAAAAAACGATGATAATCACCTGGCTTTCGCAACAACTGTTGAAAAAAGGTGATGTATGCAACTGCAAAACAAGTCTCTCATTGAACGTATCGTCCACGCCGTCGGTTTCGAGGCCATCGCCGTGATGGTTTGCGCCCCGCTGGGCGCGTGGCTGCTGAACCGCTCAATGGTGCAGGTCGGTGCGTTGGCGGTGATGCTCTCCACCGTCGCGATGCTGTGGAACATGGTTTACAACACGGTGTTCGACCGCCTGTGGCCGGTCAGCCGGGTGGTGCGTAACCTGAAAGTGCGTGCGCTGCACGCCGTCGGCTTTGAAGCCGGTTTTATCCTGATCGGCGTGCCGATCGCCGCCTGGATGCTGAGCATCTCCTGGGCACAGGCGTTTATGCTGGAAATCGGTTTCTTCCTGTTCTTCCTGCCGTACACCATGGCTTATAACTGGCTGTACGACACGCTGCGCCAGCGCTGGTTCGAAGCGCGCCAGCCGATCAATTCCGGCGTCAAATAAGGCGTCGTCAGCCCGGCGATTCTCCGGTAAGGTCAGAGGATCGTCGGAAATGCTGAGGAACGAATGATGAAAGTGTTGGGCTTGCTGGGTGGCATGAGCTGGGAATCCACCATTCCTTATTACCGCACTATTAACGAGCAGGTAAAGGCGCGCCTCGGCGGGCTGCACTCGGCCAAAATCGTGCTCTACAGCGTCGATTTTCAGGAGGTTGAACGCTTGCAGCACCAGGGCGATTGGGACGGCGCCGGCCGGCTGCTGGCCGCCGCCGCAGCGGCTTTGCGCGCCGCCGGCGCCGAAGCTATCGTGATCTGCACCAACACCATGCACAAGGTGGCAGAGGCGATCGAGCAGGCCAGCGGCCTGCCGCTGATTCACATCGCCGATGCCACGGCGCTGCAGGTGCGGGAAAAAAACATTCGCCGCGTCGGGCTGCTGGGCACGCGCTTTACCATGGAGCAGACCTTCTATCGCGGCCGCCTGCAGGCATTGCACGGCATCGACGTGGTGACGCCGGTCAGCGCCGATCGCGACATCGTACACCGCATCATCTATGACGAACTGTGCCTGGGTAAAATTCGCGACGCCTCGCGCGACGAGTATCGCCGGATCATCAGCGATCTGGAGCAGCAGGGCGCGCAGGGGATTATTTTTGGCTGCACCGAGATAGGCTTGCTGGTGAGCGAGCGGGATGCGTCGGTGCCGGTGTTCGACACCACCGCGATCCACGCCCGCGCCGCCGCGGCGTTCGCGCTGGCCTAATCGTCGTGCGGCGGCTGCCGGCGATTCACCAGCATCAGCGGTTTGCCCGCCAGCGCCAGCCAGGCGGGCAGCATCACGATGCACAGCACCGGCAGCAGGTGCAGATCCGGCACTACCGCCACCGCCATGAACAGGCTGAGCCAGCCGTCGCGCGTCACCACCAGCACCAGCCCCATGATGGCGCAGGAGACGGTGATCGCCGCCGGCACTGCGGGAACGTGCTGATGCAGCATCAGCCCCAGCGCCACGCCGACGAACACCGCCGGGAAGATACGCCCGCCGCGAAAGCCGCTGGCGGCGGCGATCACCAGCGCCGCCAGCTTGGTCAGGGTCATGGTCAACAGCGCCGGCACCGAATAGCCGTCGTCTTGCGCCAGGCGCTTCATTTCATCCAGCCCTTTGAACAGGGTAATCTCTCCGCCCACCAGCGCCAGCAGGCCCAGCACAAAGCCCCCCAGCCCTAACATCAACACCGGGTTCTTCATCGAGTGGAACAGGCGGTGAACGTGCGGGAAGCACCACAGCGCCACCATGCCGAGCGCGATGGCGATCAGCGCCACGATGGCGCCGCTGAAGATGTCCGGCAGCCGCGTCACGTCGTAGGCGTCGAGCTGCAGGGCGAAATTGGGCACGAAGAACATCTGGGTGGTGACCGCGCCGGCGGCGGCGGCAACCAGCGGGGCGAACAGCCGATCCCACAGCGGCGTTTCGTTATTGCCTGCCAGGGTTTGCGAGAAGATCAGCGCGGCGGCGACCGGTGTGCCGAACATCGCGCCGATGGTGCCCGCAGCCGCCAGGATGATCCAGTCCATGCGCGGCACCTTCGGCAGCAGGCGCGCACCGGCGGCCGCTACCAGCGCGATATTGATGGCGGTGATCGGGTTCTCCGGCCCCAGGCTGACGCCGCCGGCCAGGCCGACGATCAGCGCCAGCCCCAGCCCCGGCAGGGCGGAGAGCGGCAGCGGCATGCCGATCAGCGATTCCGTCGCCGGATCCGGCCCGGCGTGGCCCGGCATATAGCGCACGATAAGGCCGACCGTCACGCCGGTCAGCGTCAGAATACCGACCGACCACCAGGGTGCCTGGGCGTCCAGGCTCAGCGCATCGGGCAGCATCACCCACAGTAATTGCTGCAGTGCGGCGGCGATTTTCATCACCAGCAGCAGCACCAGACTGGAAGCGGAACCGATAATCAGCGCAGGCAAAGCAAAGGCCAACATGGCATTGGCGCGCGGATGCAGCATGGATAATCCCTTGTCGATGCCTCCCTGCAGGGCAGGGAGTGCGGGTGGTTGAGCAGTGGCCACAGCTTGCCAGACTATCGGCGCGCAGGCACGCATTGATATTGCCCGGCGTCGATGACGGTTAACAGTCGCCGGGGGGCGTTTTTTGCCGCAATTTGTTTCAAAGCGCGGCGTCGTGGGCAAGCTGAAACGTTTTTTGTGATCCGGATCGCTATTGAAGCGCCGATCCGAGGCGGGTGATTGTTGTTTTTGCAGCAGGATTTTACAGTGTGGGCAGCTTTTTATTTTTCATTTTGCGGAGACGAAATCAATGACCTATGCCCTCGTGGGTGATGTTGGCGGCACCAATGCCCGCCTGGCGTTGTGCACTGTTGCGACGGGTGAGATTACCCAGGCGAAAACCTATTCCGGCCTGGAGTTCGATAGCCTGGAGGCGGTGATCCGCCAATACCTGAAAGAGTGCGATATCGAGGTGCAGGACGCCTGTATCGCGATTGCCTGCCCGGTGACCGAAGATTGGGTGGCGATGACCAACCACAGCTGGGCGTTCTCGATTAAAGAAATGAAGGCCAGCCTGGGGCTGAGCCATCTGGAAGTGATCAACGATTTCACCGCCGTCTCGATGGCGATCCCGATGTTTTCGCCGGACGACGTGCTGCAGTTTGGCGGCGGCGCTGCGCAGCCGGGCAAACCGATCGCGGTGTACGGTGCCGGCACCGGGCTGGGCGTTGCCCACCTGGTACACGTCGATCGCCGTTGGGTCAGCCTGCCGGGCGAGGGCGGCCATGTCGATTTCGCGCCGAACAGCGAAGAAGAGGACAGCATTCTGGAGGTGCTGCGCGCGGAAGTGGGGCACGTTTCCGCCGAGCGCGTGCTGTCCGGGCCGGGCCTGGTCAATCTGTATCGCGCCATCGTCAAGGCGGACAACCGCCTGCCGGAGAAATGGGAGCCGAAGGACATCACCGAGCGGGCGCTGGCAGACAGCTGCATCGACTGCCGCCGCGCGCTGTCGCTGTTTTGCGTGATCATGGGGCGCTTCGGCGGCAACCTGGCGCTGAATCTGGGCACTTTCGGCGGCGTGTACATCGCCGGCGGCATCGTGCCGCGCTTTATGGAATTCTTCAAGGCCTCGGGCTTCCGCGCCGCTTTCGAAGACAAGGGGCGCTTCCGCGACTATGTGCGTGAAATCCCGGTGTTCATGATAACGCACGGCCAGCCGGGCCTGCTGGGTGCCGGCGCGCATCTGCGCCAGACGCTGGGCATGCACCTGTAAGCTCAGAAATGGGGCAATAAAAAAAAGGGCGCAACCCGCAGGTTGCGCCCCTTGTCGTTTTCGCGGTGTATCAGGCTTTCGCCAGCTCCGCCGTTTGGGTGGTTTCTGCCGTTTCCGCTTCCACCGCCTTCGGCGCCTTGATGAACAGCGTAATCAGCAAAGAGGCGGCGGACAGAACGCCAATCACCATGAAGGTGGCGTGGAAGCCGCCGAAGTATTTGGCGACGAACGAACCGGCCAGCGCGCCCAGGCCGAAGCCCTGGTAGATGATGCCGTAGTTCTTGCTGTGGTTCTTCAGGCCGAAGAAGTCGCCGACAATCGCCGGGAACACGGTGATGTTGCCGCCGAAGCAGAAGGCGACCGCGCCGACGCAGATAAAGAACAGCGTGTGGTTCAGGGTCATGAAGCTCAGCGCGACAATCGCCAGCACGGTAACCAGCATGGTGAAGCTGATGACGCGCATACGGCCCACTTTATCGGACAGCGTACCCAGGATGATGCGGCCGGCGGTGTTGAAGATGGCGACGGCGGACACGGTGTTGGCGGCGGTGGCCAAATCCATCCCGGCCAGCTGAACGCCCATGTCTTTCACGATGCCGATCAGGTACAGACCGCTCATGCAGGCAGCGAAGAAGATGGTGAACAGCAGATAGGCTTCTTTGGTGGCCAGCATCTGACGCACGCTGAAGTCGTTGCCCAGACCGTTGGCGCCTTGCTGCGCGGCGTTGGTCGCCAGCACCGGCTCTTTCAGCAGCAGGGAACCGACGACGATCAGGCCCATCACGATGGCGCCCCAGTAGAAGAAGGCGCCGGAAACGCCGACGTCGGCGATCAGGGCGGCGTTGACGTATTTGAACAGCAGG
This sequence comes from Serratia nevei, assembly GCF_024160145.1. GTDB lineage: Bacteria > Pseudomonadota > Gammaproteobacteria > Enterobacterales > Enterobacteriaceae > Serratia > Serratia nevei_A. The sequence goes on along the minus strand of NZ_JAMYWQ010000021.1, from coordinate 29,924 downwards.
CTGCCGCTGCCGAAGGCGCCGACGGAGATGCCGGAGATCAGGCCTTTGTTGGCCGGGAACCACTTAATCAGGTTGGACAGGGTGGAGATGTAGGCGATACCGACCGCAAAGCCCACCACCACGCCGGCCAGCAGGTAGATCATGTCGAGCGAGCTGACGTGAGCGCTGGCGATAAGGCCCAGGCCGACCAGAATGCCGGAACACAGCGTCAGGTTGCGGATGCCGAAGCGCTCTTGCAGCTTGCCGGCGAACAGCGTGGCGAAGGCCAGGAAGAAACTGGTGATGGAGAAGGTGGTGGCGACGTCCGCCAGCCCCCAGTGGAACTTGTCGACCAGCGGCTGGTTGAACAGGCTCCAGGTGTAGATGGTGCCCAGACCCATCTGACAGATGATGGTGCCGAGAACGATTAAGCTGCGATTTGCCGGTTTGGTGTTCATGGCCGGTCTCCTTCCTGTGTGTGCGTTGCCGGGCGTGAGCCGCTGGCTGAAATTTGCGGGGTGAAGCTGTGTTCCCGCGGTATGGGCTTATTATAGGGTCGGCACCCCCGGCGGGCGGCGGATCGGGAATGAGTTGCACGACGGAAGGAATGAAATGCCTGTTATGCGGCGTGAGTTGCCGTTTTAGCGCCGAAAAGCGCGTGAAATGCCGTGGGTGACACGTGATCTACATCAAAGATATCAACGATTTATTGTTAATCGCCGGTGAATGATTGTGGTGAAATTGTGAAGGATGCGTCTGAAAGGCGTAAATCGGCATTGCGCCTATAGAGCGGCGATAAGCGCGGGATTATGTTATCTGCGATCGGACAAGGTCCGCTCTGCAGGAGTCCATGAAATGAAAAAAACGCTGTTGTTACTGGCCGCATTGCTGGCGCTGCCGCTGGCGAGCCAGGCCGACGTGTCCATCGGCGTGAACGTGCCGGGCCTGTCGTTGCATATCGGCGATCGCGACAATCGCGGCCACTACTGGGACGGCTATCGCTGGCGCGATCCGCGCTGGTGGGCCGATCACCACCGGTATGAACGCCCGCGCGGGTACTATTATGGCCCGCCGCCCCGGGTAATTTACTACGGGCCGCCGCCGCGCGACTGGCGCGACCGGCCGCATTACCGCATGCCGCCACCACCGCCGCCCGGCTATTACTACCGTCCGGGCCCGCGCTGGTAAGCGCCTACAGGCGCATCAGCTGGCGGAACTCTTTCACTTTGCTGCGGCTGACCGGCACTTCAAACTCAAGGTCGCTCAGCCGCAGAATGTAGGTGTTGTTGAACCAGGGCACGATCTCGCGGATCTTCGCCAGGTTAACGCAGTAAGAGCGATGGCAGCGGAAGAAATGCGCTTCCGGCAGCCGGCCGTAAAACTCGGTGATGTTCATCGGCATCACGAACTCTTCCCGGCGGGTATAGACCCGCGTCACCTTTTCATCGGCGGCGGCGTAGTAGATGTCGTTGATGTCGGTCACGATGATCCGCTCGTCTTTGATCAGGTTGATGCTGTGGCTGCCGCGGCTCGTCGCGCTGGCCGGCTCTGCCGCGCCGGCGGGGCGCTGATGCAGCGCTTCCAGCTTTTGCAGCATGGTGACGATGCGCGCCTCGTGATAGGGCTTGAGGATATAGTCGAACGCCTCGATTTCGAACGCTTCCACCGCATGCTCTTTATAGGCGGTGATGAACACGATCGACGGGCGATGCGCAAACTTGCTGATGTTTTGCGCCAGCAGTACGCCGTCCAGCGACGGGATGTTGATGTCGAGGAAAATGGCGTCGACCTGGTGGGTTTGCAGGTATTTCAGGACGTCGAGGCCGTCCTCGAAGGTGGCGACGATATCGATATGGCTGTGTTTCTTGATCAGGTAGCTGAGTTCTTCCTGCGCGAGGAATTCGTCTTCCACGATGATGGCTTTCATGAGGCCTCCCCGACCGGCGGCGCGCTCGGTTCCTGTTGCAGCTTGCCGCCGTTTTTGCTGATGTAGAACGCGATTTCGGTGCCTGGCTCCAGGCGGCGGATATGCAGCCCTTCACCGTACAGCAGCGACACGCGGTGGTGCACGTTGAGCAGGCCGATATTGTGGCCCGGCATCTCGTTGCGCGCCACCCGGCCGATGGTTTCCTGATTGATGCCGTGGCCGGTATCCTTCACCGAAATCTTCACCCGATCGCCCTGATCTTTCACCGCGATCACCACCACCCCTTTACCCTTGCAGGGCTGGATACCGTGCACGATGGCGTTCTCCACCAGCGGCTGGATCAACAGGCTCGGAATGCGTACCGAGACGTCGTCGTCGATGTCGTAGATCACCGTCAGCTTGGCGCCGAAGCGCGCCTGTTCGATGGCGATATAGTCCTGAATCTGATGCAGTTCCTTGCGGATATCGATCAGTTCGTCGTTCAGCTCCAGGTTGTAGCGCAGGTAGCGCGACAGGTTGATGATCAGCTGGCGCGCGGTGTCCGGATTCAGGCGGATAGAGGAAGAGATGGCGTTCAGCGCGTTGAACAGGAAGTGTGGGTTAATCTTGCTCTGCAGCGCGCGCATTTCGGCCTTGTCCGCCATCTGGCGCAGGTGCTCGATGCGGGACACTTCCATCTGCGTGGAGATGATTTGCGACAGCCCGACCGCCATCACCTTCAGCGTGTTGGTGATCTGGTGGGCGTGGCAGTAGTAGATTTTCAACGCGCCGGTCACTTCGCCTTTTTCCCACAGCGGCACCACCAGTTGCGAATGGATCTGCGGCGCTGCCGGGTTCTCCAGGTTGTTCTTGATGATGATTTTGCCGTGGCGAATGCTTTCGCGGGTGACGCGGCTCAGCCCTTCGCGGCCGATCGGGTAGGCTTCGCGCCCCACGCCGACGTAGGCCAGCACCTGATGGGTATCGGTGATCGCCACCGCGTCGGCGCGGATGTCCTGGCGGATGATATCGCAAATGGTGGCCAGCGATTCGCTGTTGATGTTGCGAAAATAGGGCAGCGTCTTGTGGGCGATATCCAGCGCCAGCTTGGCCTGGCGCGCGGCGATCACCTCTTTTTCATCCTCGACGCTCTGCACCAGCAGCACGATCAGGCCGATGCACACCGTGCCGAGGATCATCGGCAGGGCGATTTGCGACACGATGTCCAGCCCAAGCTCGGTCGGCTTGGCCCACAGCACGATCAACAGCATGGTGAGGGATTCGCACAGCATGCCGCCAACGATGCCGGCGCGCCAGCGCTGCTCTTTTTTCACCTTGAGGTTGATGTAACCGGCGCTGATGCCGGCGATGATGCTGGTGATAAGACAAGGCACCGAGGTGATGCCGCCGATATCGATCAGATAGCGGTGCACCCCGGCGACGATGCCGGTGACGATCCCTACCCAAGGGCCGAACAGGATGCCGCCGGCCATGATGGCGATGACGCGCACGTTAACCAGCGATCCTTCGACGTTGATGCCCGAGTAGGTGCTGAACAGCGCGAACAGCGAGAAGATCGCCGTGACGATGCCGAGCTCGAGCGGCGTATGGTCTTCTTTTTGCAGCAGTTGGCGGAACAGCCGGGTGCGGGTCAGGAAAAACAGACAGATCAACATCAGCGCGGCGCGATCAAACACCGCCAACAGCATTTCAAAAAAAGGGTGCACGACGGGTTCTCGCTGCGGCTTACGGATGGCGGCAGTATACCACAGCGAGAATGGCTCGGGGCGGCGGTCAGCCCATGCCGAGCTGCGCTTTGCCCAGCGGCGTCAGTAGCTCGGCGGTGGCACGGCCGTCGAAATCCACCTCGAAGTCGTCGGGGGCGAAGTCCGGCGGCGTTCTGCCGTCGATAAAGCTCGGCAGCTGGCGCTGCAGATAGGCGTCGTTTTTCGCGCAGCCCGGCGCGGCGGCGATATACATCACGTTGCTGTCGAACTCGCCGTTATGCTCGTTCTCCACCGCGTGGATCACGTCGCAGTGCCAAAATACCGTGTCGCCCGGCTCCAGATCGGGAATAGGGGAAATCCCACTCAATAAAAGGGGATGCCATTTTTCCGAAATTGACAGGGCGCGGCCCGGCGCCGCATCGCACAGATCGTCGTCGGCGACGTCGTCCTGCAGCGCGCGCAGCAGCACATAGGCCATGGCGTTGGCGATCGGCACCAGGTTCAGCGTGCCGGCGTTGGTGCGCTGCGGCGTCAGCGCCGTCCAGCCCTGAAAGGTACGGAACATCGAGCAGACCGCCGGGGAGGCTATCTCGCGCACCTCGGTGCGGCCGTCGGCGGCGAAGGGATCGTACTGCTGCCAGTCGCCGGAGAAAACGTGGCGATACACATAGCGGAAGTTTTCGTCCAGCCAGCGCTCGATGGTGCCGCTGTCGACGTGCGGCGATAGGCCCAGCGACGAGGAGTTCGGCGGGCGGCGACGGGTGCGATCGGCGTAGGTGGCGACGCGGGTCGGATCGAAATGCTGTTTGCCGTTGCTCTCGGTGGCCCACAGGCTGTTGAGGAACACCTGCACTGCATGCATGCGCGCATCCTGCCGCGCTTCGACCTGCGGTTTCGACCAATAGATGCCGTAGATCTGCGGTTTGCTGGCGGCCAGCTTGCCGAAATAGTTGTCTTCGGCGGCATTTTTCAATCGCTCGACGAAGTTGTTGCGCTCAAGGTAGTCGCCGATTTCCCGGTTCCAGCCCTCGGCCTTGGCGCGGGGAAACACGCCGCGAATGGCGCAGGCACCGCGCTGTTTGATCAGCGCTATCTGCTGTTCGCTGACGCGCTGCTGCAGGATATCTTCCGCGTCGATCTGCGGCACCGGATTGTGGCCGGCGGCCAGCTCGCGGCGGATCTGTTCGACCTGGCCGCGGATGTTCTCTTCCAGCGACAGAAATACGTCGCGGTAGTTCGGCAATGCCTGGCGCAGCTGGCGCTTGACGTTAACGATTGCCTGCGGAATATCGTCGATGACTAAAGAGGCCATGGTGTTCTCCTCGTGCCGCGTGAGTGACTGCGGCGAGCGGTTGTAGGGAATCGGACAAGACGTTATGGTTTTGTGGTTTTAACGTGAACGATTATCGGCAACCAATCGGGGAAAATAAAGAGATATCTTTCATTCGTAAGTTCCTATTTTTCGTTTTTCGGAGATTTTATGAAGCTGGTCACTGAACGTCTGAGCTTGCAGTCGATAACCGCCGAGGATTGGCCGCTGTTTCTGCGCCTGTACCAAGATCCCGAGGTGATCCGTTACATCTCCGATCCGCGCAGCGAAGCGGAGATCCGCGCCCGGTTCGAGGAGCGGCTGCCGGCCTGGGACAAACACGGCGAGCAGTGGCTGTGCCTGGTGATGCGTGAGAAGCACAGCGGAGAGGCGGTGGGCATTACCGGTTTTCGCCCGCAGTGGGTGCCGTATCGGCAGGCGGAAGTGGGATACGGGAGTCTGCCTGCCGGGCAGGGCAAGGGCTATGGCAAGGAGTCGCTGCGGGCGGTGCTGGATTTTGCGGTGAACGCCTGCGGCTTTCACAAGCTGACTGCCACCGTGACCGCGGGCAACCTCGCCTCGCGCGGCCTGCTGGAATCGTGCGGCTTTCAGCTGGAAGGCACGCTGCGCGACAACTACCGTCTGGCGGGACAGTGGTGCGACGACTGGCTGTTCGGGCTGCTGGCGGCGGAGTTTCAGGGCGGCCAATAAAAATATCGCGCCGGGTATCGACAAGCCCGTCGGCGCTGCGCTATGTTCGATATTCGGTCAGTTCGCTGGCCAGCGTCGCTCGGACGGTCCGGGCGCTAACGTCTATCGAGGAATCCCCTATGGCTGATAACAGTCCACAGCGCCGTTTCACGCGCATTGAACGCCTTCCCCCTTACGTATTCAACATCACCGCCGAACTGAAGATGGCCGCACGCCGTCGCGGCGAGGATATTATCGACTTCAGCATGGGTAACCCCGACGGCCCGACGCCGCCGCACATCGTGGAAAAACTGTGCGCCGTCGCCCAGCGCGACGACACCCACGGTTACTCTACCTCGCGCGGCATTCCGCGCCTGCGCCGCGCTATTTCGCGCTGGTATGCCGATCGTTATCAGGTGGATATCGATCCGGAAAGCGAAGCCATCGTCACCATCGGTTCGAAAGAGGGGCTGGCGCATCTGATGCTGGCGACCCTCGATCACGGCGATACCGTGCTGGTGCCGAACCCCAGCTACCCGATCCACATTTACGGCGCGGTGATCGCCGGCGCCCAGGTGCGTTCGGTGCCGCTGGTGGACGGCGTGGATTTCTTCGGTGAGCTGGAGCGCGCCATTCGGGAAACCATCCCGCGTCCGAAAATGATGATACTCGGCTTCCCGTCCAACCCGACCGCGCAGTGCGTGGAGCTGGATTTCTTCGAGCGGGTGGTGGCGCTGGCCAAGCAGTACAACGTGCTGGTGATCCACGATCTGGCCTATGCCGATATCGTCTATGACGGCTGGAAAGCGCCGTCGATCATGCAGGTGCCGGGGGCGAAAGACATTGCGGTGGAGTTCTTCACCCTGTCGAAAAGCTACAACATGGCCGGCTGGCGCATCGGTTTCATGGTCGGTAACCCTGAACTGGTCAGCGCGCTGGCGCGCATCAAGAGTTATCACGATTACGGCACCTTTACGCCGCTGCAGGTGGCGGCCATCGCCGCGCTGGAAGGCGATCAGCAGTGCGTGCGCGATATCGCCGAGCAGTATCGGCAGCGCCGCAACGTGTTGGTGAAGGGGCTGCACGAGGCCGGCTGGATGGTGGAAAATCCGAAGGCGTCGATGTACGTGTGGGCGAAAATTCCCGAGCCTTATGCCCACCTCGGTTCGCTGGAGTTCGCCAAACGCCTGCTGGCAGAGGCCAAGGTCTGCGTCTCGCCGGGCATTGGCTTCGGCGACTACGGCGATAGCCACGTGCGCTTTGCGCTGATCGAGAATCAGGATCGTATCCGTCAGGCGGTGCGCGGCATCAAGGCGATGTTCCGCGCGGACGGGCTGCTGAAACCGGCCAAAGCCGGCGGCGCCAAATAATCCTGTCAGGCCGGGCGTTCGTCCGGCCTTATTTTTTCCGCTCCGAGGTTTTCTTCATTATTTCCCCATGATGTGCGATTACGCTGAACTTTATTTTTTGGGCAGAGTGTATGAGCAACCGCTACGCGCGAGCGCAAATCGTTTTACATTGGCTGACGCTGCTGATGGTGATCCTCACCTATGCGGCGATGCTGCTGAAGGATGAGGTGCCGGACGGGTGGGGGCCGACGGTCAAAAACCTGCACTTTAATTTCGGGGCAACGGTCTTGGCGCTGATGCTTATCAGGCTGGCGGTGCGTTCTTTCCATGCGCCGCCGCCGATCGCGCCGCCGCTGGCGGAATGGCAGGAAGTGGGCGCCAAGATCTTTCACTGGCTGCTGTACGTGGTATTTCTGATGCTGCCGCTGCTGGGTATGTTAACCCTGGCCTACGGCGGCAAATCGTGGTCTTTGCTGGGCTGGCCGGTGCCGCAGTGGGCCGCGCCGGATCCGGTGATGCGCAGGTTGGTCAGAACGGTTCATGAGACGTTGGCCAACATCGGCTACTTTATCATTGGCGCACATGCGCTGGCCGCGTTGTATCACCATTACCTGCGCAAGGACGATACCCTGCGCCGCATGATGCCGGGCAAATGAACGCTGCGGCAGCAACGACAAAGGGACGCTTGCGCGTCCCTTTGGCTGTGTTCCTGGTCAGGCTGCTGTCAGGCAACCATCAACATGAAGGTGCCAACCCAGGCAACCAGCATGAATGACACGCCCATCAAAAAATATTTCACTGAACAACTCCTGTCTGGAGTCCTCGCCAGCAATGATCCCGATTGTTGTGCTGAGTATTTTATGGGCAACCTGCCTGTCGGGCGGGTTCTTCCAAGCGAAAGAACAACGGCCCCACCTACGGGTTGTCCGGTTGTCGCGCCTCATGCTCCGTGAGGTAAAATCCGAACCGCGACAGGATCGGCGCTAATGTACTCTCAATACTGGTCTGATTTCAATACTGTGTTTTTGATCACAATTTTCGGCTGTTTTTTAAACAGTGTGAGCTGTTTTATAACGCTTTTTATGGGCAAACGACATGAAGTCGCCCGCCGCGGCGGGCTTTAACATGGGGGCACTGCAATGCGGTGGCCGGCGCTCAGGCGACGGCGTTGATACCGGCCGCCAAACTGAGCAAAAACCAAACAAAACGGCAGAATAACGGCCCGGGTAAGACGGCGACTCCACGCCTTTTTTAGCCTTCGTTGCCGTGACAAGTGATGCCGTAATGCACGCAGGGAAAAATTTAGCCCCTGCCAATAATATTTCGCTACCTGTCGCTAATTTATTGACAAACTTCGCTCAGCGTCACGCGCACTTCGTAGCCCAGCAGATACAACGCCTGTTCCAGCGCTTCCACCTTTGAGGCGTAGCCGATATCCAGCAACCGCGCCATTTGCCCGCCGTTGAATCCCAGCTTGCGCGCCAGCGCCGCTTTGTCGGTATTTTTGCGCAGCAGGGCGTTGTGCAGTTCGATCTTCAGCGCCACCAGCGCCGGCAGGTGTACCCTCAAGTCATCGGTTTGCAGAGGGGAAGGTGCGGGCAAGGGCAACCCTTCATCCATGGCGGCGGCGATGGCGGCCAGCAGGTTTTCCTGCGCCTCCAGTTCGATATCTTCGCGTTTATAACTGGCGGCTTGCCACTCGGGGAAGTCGTGAAAACCGATCTGCCAGGCATCGCTGTCGCGATCGAAGGCGTAATGGGCGGGGTAGTGGCTGAACATGGCGATCCCTGATTGAAACCTGAATGAAGCGTTATTGTGACGGCATGGCGGATGGATAGCCATAGCCCCGGGCCAAATGGCCGTACTCATTCGGTATGTTTAGCCGGCTTGCGCCGCAGCCAGTCGGGCGGCAGCAGCAGGGCGCAGATCACGCCGGCCAGGCTGAACAGCGGCAGCCAGCGCGCCACCGGGCCGGGTGAGTAGTTGTTGAGCACCGAACACACATAGCACGCCACGGCCAGCGCCCAACCGGGCAGGCCGATATCGTTGAGCCGAAATGCGGTTTTGGCCATGAACCACGTCACCAGGCCGAAACAGAACAGCGCCCAGACCATAATGCACAGCAGGTACAGCAGTACCGAGACGAATTCCTCGGTATCGCCGTGCGCATGGGCGCGAAAATGGTTTCTATCCAGATAGGTCGATAAAAACGACAGCAGTGCGATGCCAATGGCGAAGATCGTCAGCGAGAAAACAAAGGGTTTGCGCGAGACGCGCCCGCGGTAGAGCGCTTTGGCAAGTTGTCCGAGAGATTCCATAACAGTCCATTGTTGCGATAATTGGCCGCCCGGCAGTGGCCGGATGGCAAACAGCCGGGCATTTTATCGGGGGAAAAGGGGACGTCAAGGTGATAACTTTTCTCATTGAGTTGCGGTTGAGATTCCGATCGGCCGCACCGGGCGTCCGTTCATCGTGCAAAACCTCACAATTTGGCACGTTTGGCCACCTGGTGTGGTAATTGGCAGCATAATCCTGTTTGTTCGCGCCGAACAATGCATTAACATAACTGCCACTTATCTCTTGCATGGCTATATGGATATCCGATGCGTCACCTGGTTGCGCTTTTACCGCTGATTACCTTGCTTGCTGCCTGTAGCAGCACGCCGAAACCCAGTACCACCGCTACGCCTCAGGGCACCCCGGTAAAGGGCGGCTTTTTGCTGAGCCCGGCGCACAGCGGCGCGGCGCCGTTGGGCGGGGATTTCGCCAATAACCCGAATACCGCACGCTTTATCGATAAGATGGTGCAGGAACACGGCTTTGATCGGCAGCAGTTGCACGACGTGCTGGCGCAGGCTCGACGCCTGGATTCGGTGCTGCGGCTGATGGAGCGGCAGGCGCCGACGCCGTCTACCCAGGGGCCAACCGGGCCGAACGGCGCCTGGCTGCGCTATCGCAACAAGTTCATCACGCCGGATAACGTGCAAAACGGCGTGGTGTTCTGGAATCAATATCAGGATGCGCTGCAGCGGGCCTGGCAGGTATACGGCGTGCCGCCGGAGATCATCGTGGGGATTATCGGCGTGGAGACCCGCTGGGGCCGCGTAATGGGCAAAACCCGCATTATCGATGCGCTGGCGACGCTGGCCTTCGACTATCCGCGCCGTGCCGATTACTTCGCCGGCGAGCTGGAAACCTTCCTGCTGATGTCGCGTACCGAAGGCGACGATCCGCTTGAGCTGCGTGGCTCCTTCGCCGGCGCGATGGGCTATGGTCAGTTCATGCCTTCTTCCTTCAAGAGCTATGCGGTCGACTTCAACGGCGACGGCCATATCAACCTGTGGGATCCGGTCGATGCCATCGGCAGCGTGGCCAATTACTTCAAGGCGCACGGTTGGTCCAAAGGCGAGCCGGTCGCCATTCAGGCTAACGGTCAGGCGCCGGGATTGGAAAACGGCTTCAAGACCCGCTACTCGGTCGCCGCGTTGGCGCAAGCCGGCCTGAGCCCGCAGGGTTCGCTCGGGGATAACCAGGAAGCCAGCCTGCTGCGGCTGGACGTCGGCACCGGCTACCAGTATTGGTACGGCCTGCCGAACTTCTACGTCATCACCCGCTATAACCACAGCACCCATTACGCCATGGCGGTATGGCAGCTGGGCGAAGCGGTAGGGCGCTCGGCGCGCGGCGGTTTCTGACGCTGCTCCCATAAACGAAAAAGGCCGCTTGCGCGGCCTTTTTTACGTTCTGAGCAATCAGAAATCGTAGCGCAGACGCACCACGGTCATATCGCCGAGGTTGTCGGTGCTCGATGTCAGCACGTGCTCTACGTCAACGCGGAAGCCGTAGTCAAACTGCACGGTAACCCCGAGGCCGTTGTCGATGCGCTGGTAGTTACGGCCGCTGACGTACTCCAGGCGATCGCCCATAAAGTACGGCATTACCGATTTCACCGCGTACTGGCCAACCGGCACGGTATAACCGGCCAGGTATTCGATACCCCATGCGTCGCCGGCGAAGTAATTGTTGATGTCGGCTTTCTTGGTGGTCAGGAAGTCGTGGTAGTAACCACCACCGAAGGTCAGCGTCCAGTTGTCCGGTTTCCAGCTGAGGGCGGTGCCGACGATGTTCTGATCGTAGCTCTTGCTGCCGCTGGTGGACGGGTTGCGCATTTCGGCGCGGGTGTAGTTCCAGGCGGTGCCCCAGGTCAGATCCTGCGTAATGTGGTAATCCACGCCCAGCGAGCCGCCACCCTTGCGCTTATAGCGCAGGCCGTTGCCCGGCAGGTAGTCGCTGTCGCTGAACAGGTAGGAGGCGTAAACGTCCGCATCGCCGAAGCGGTTCTTGTATTTCAGCATTTTGCGTGAACGGTAAGAGCCGTCGTAGTCGCCGTTGATGCCGTTGCCCGGCGCCTGGGCCAGCATGTCGTAGTCCCAGATATCGGTCTTGGCGCCCACCACGTCATAGTAAACGCTGTTCTGCTGGCCGAAGGTCATCTGGCCCCAGGTGTTGCTTTTCAGGCCGGTGTACAGCATGCGGCGGCTGGTGTTTCTCGCGCCGTCGGCATAGTGGTGATCCCAGTCGAACAGCGCCGGAATGTTCACCCCCAGCTCGTAGTAGCTGATCCAGCTGATATCGTCGAACAGATAGTAGTCCGCCGCGAAACGGAAGCGGGTGCCGCCGTCGAAGCCGTTACGCTTGTAGGAGCCCTTGTCGCCGTCGCCCGTCATGTTGTTGAACTGCGGACGGATGCTGCCGCCAACGGTGAAGTTCAGGCGGCTGAGCGGATCGCCGGCCTGCGGATCCTGCTTCAGCAGGGTGATTTCCGCCTGAGCGGCGAACGACGCGCTGCCGATCGCCAGACCCAGCGCCACCGCTTGAGTCACTACGCGCAATTTCATTGCCATGTGTTATCCCTGTTTTATCTGTAACCGCCCCATCAGTGCCGCCATGCCGATGTTTTGCGCAGAACGCTGCGTTTTTACGCATGTTGACGGTTTTTTTGGTGTTTTAGCGGCGGGCGGCATTTGTAACATAAACAGTGACATAAAGAATTACTTTTCTTGCTAATTATTGGCCGGTTTTTGAGCATCTCGTGCGGTGCCAAGGGCGCTGGTCATGTCTCTCGATTCGGATGAATTCAGTTAACCCTAAGGTTTATATTTTTCATTTGTCAGTCACCAGCGCCAGCCTGTAATTTCAGCCTTGCAAGAGATAATTAATTTGAGCCTGTCGCCGGCATATTAACGCCAGCCTTTGTCTGGCTTATCGGCCGGCATGAATAAGCGATTGGGAGGTCGCCATGAGAAATCCGTTAATGTTGTTAGTGGGGCTGTTTTCACTGCCGGCGATGGCGGCGGAGTCGCACGTTTGTCATTCTCAAGCTTATGATTATGCAGAGGTTAGTAAGCTCAGGCTGTCTGATGACACCCTGTTCACCTGCCGCGGCGTGGGGCGCCTGACGATCCCCGAATTGGCGCAAAAAGGATGGAAGGTGATTCATTTGGCGCAGCAAACGGAATATACCGATTCCCCCGACAGCGATGGTGAGGTTATTAAGCTTTATCAGGAAATCGTGGTTTATAAAGAATAACGCGACAGATCCCAGCGGCGGCGAGAACCCTAGGGTGACGCTGCCGTGCTGGGGCTAATCTCAGTGAGTTGTTCACCTCTTGTTTGTTTTTCGTTCAGGGTGGTGCAAAGAAATATAATTCATGGATGTTGATGTACAGAACTACCAAATAAGCTGCGAAAGCCAATTCATTATTCAGCTGCAAATATCCCGCTATGCCTGGGGCGTGCCGCTGATTACGCTCAGCGATAACGGTGATTTCACCGTAATTCAAAACCGAGGCTGGTCGAGGCTGGCGAACGGAATGCAGTTGGAGGTTTATTACTTTGCCAACAATGCCCTGCTGGCCTGGGATAAAAGCCGCAAATATATCTCTTATTCAAAGGCCGGTCGGCTTTACGCCTGCGCACTGCATTTTTCTTATTCCCCAAAAATAGAGCGCTAACCCTCTGGCCGTCAGACCAGAGGGGCGATTTTCATGATCCACTGCTTAAACGCGAGGATTTTCGGCCACTGCCGCTCGGAGATGGTCGAGGTAAAATAGCAGTGCTCGCAGGGCACGGTCATGTCGGTGAACGGAATGATCAGCTCGCCGCTTTTGATCCAGTCCTGCACCAGATTGAGCCGCCCCATGGCGACGCCAAGGTGCCGCGTGGCGGCCAGCACCGCGAGATCGGATCGGTCGAACTCCATGCTTTTGCTGTCGGTATCCAGCCCCAGCGCAAAGTGTTGCGACCAGGTTTGCCATTCGTCTTCGCCGGAGTTGTAGCGATCGTGCAGCAGCGTGCAGTGGGCCAGGTTTTCCGGCGCTTCGTACAGGCCATGCGCGGCGGCGTACTGCGGCGTGCAGATCGGCACCATCGATTCCTGCATAAAGGCCTCGTCCAGATGCCGCCCTGAGGGCAGTTTGCCGAAGTACATCGCCAAGTCCACGCCGCGGTTGGCCAGGTTGATGATCTCCTGCCCGGTCAGAATGTTGAGGTGAATGGTGGGGTGCTGGGCGATAAAGTCGCCGATGCGCGGCAGCAGCAGGCATTGTACCAGGGAGGGGTGCGAATAGAGGGTCAATGTCCCCGTCAGCTCGCGATTTTTGATGTCCAGAATTTCCTGATTCAGCGTGTTGAAGGAGCTGTCCAGCGCCCATTGCATGCGCTCGCCCTCCGGCGTCAGGGTTATTCTGCGATGAAAACGCTGAAATAGCAGAAAACCCAACTCCTTTTCGAGCAAATTAATGCGGTGGCTTACGGCGCTGGGGGTGATCGACAATTCTTGCGCCGCCAGCGCAAAAGATAAATGGCGGGCGACGCATTCGAAAGTATGCAGCCGGGAAAATTGATAGCTGGTCAGCGGGGTGGCCCGCTGTGAATGTTTTTTACTGGGGAACATGCTATTTCTCCGTGCGCATAATAGGCCAATGTTAACATCTAATGAGGTGGGGGATAAACTCAGGTTGACTGATAGGGGCGGTTTTTAAACTGACGGTTTTAGCTATGTTGATGGTAAGCCGATGGCGTGTATAAAAACCGGAAATAACAGCCGCCGGGTGCGTTGATTGAGAGGGGGGGGATAATCAGGAATAGGGTGAATATAATACGGTGAGTAAAGGCGGCATGCGACAACCTGAACGATAAATATACGTATCTAATAAGGGAGATAACGGCTTAGCCATAATAATCCGCCGTGGTGACGACGCGGAGTACCCGTTAATCATCATGGCCGGCGCAACGGATGAATAAATCGATAAGATTGCGTACTCGCTACGTTTGCTCTTTGGCCCAGAGGACCGCGCCCGGAGGTTACTCACCGGGCGCGGCATTCAGGGAAAGGCGGTTTGCTCGTCGGCGCGCATCAACGGCGGCGCAGCAGCAGGCCGGTCAACAGGCCTGCGCCGGCAATGAGGGCTAATGCGGCGAGGGGGTTTTTCTTGATCATGCTGCCGGCGCAGCTCAGGGCGTCGCCGTATTTTTCTTGCAGCACGCCTGCTGCATAGCGCGTGGTGCCTTCGGCCTGAAAACGTTCGTTGCCGGTGACGTCGCCCGCCAGTTCCTGCGCTTTTCCCGCCACTTTGTCTATCATGCCATTGGCTTTTTCGCTGTTCATTATGATGCACTCCTTAGGTTCGATCCGGTTGGTTTGCGCACAGGGCGAAAGCCTGCATTTGCACCCCCATGTTATGCACTTCACTCCGTGCCTATAAGGGGCGTTTGCATCGGTGCGGATAGTGCATTTGCAGGCTACTTGCCGTTCCTGGCGGCCGGCCCGCCGGTAAACAGCCCGCGCGCTCTGGCCCAGACGATGGTTTCGCTGCGGCTATGCACGCCAAGTTTGGAATAGACCGTCGCGACATGGTTGCGAATGGTGTTGAGCGCCAAATTGAGACGCGCCGCGATTTTCTTGTCCGGCAGCCCCTCGCAAATCAATTCCAGTACATCGCGCTCGCGCGGCGTGAGATCGCTGGCGTTAAATCCGGTCTGATCGGGCCGGTTGATGCTTTTCACGTTGGCCAGTTTTTCAATCAAGGTTTGACTGAACCAGGAGGCGTCCTGCATCACTTCTTCGATGGCGCTCACCAGCTCCAGCTCCGAGCGCTTGCGTTCGGTAATGTCCATAAGCACCAGCAGGTAGCAGGGCGCATTGTGAATGCTGACGGCATCCGCCGAGGCCACGCAGTCGATCAGCTCGTTCCCTTGCTTGCGCACCCGGATGTCCAGCCCTTCGACGTTGCCGCTTTTTTCCAGTGCGGCAAACAAACGGCGGTTAGCCTCGGGATCGTCAATAAATTGGATCTCGTCAACCGTCTTGCCGATCAAGGCTTCGGCGTCGAACTCGGTGGTACGGGCGAAAGCTTCGTTGACGTCCAGCACGCGTCGCTCGTGCGCGGTACACAACAACGTTGGCACCGGGCTGAGGCGAAATGCCTTGGCGAACCGCTCTTCGCTTTCCCGCAGCGCCGATTCCGCCTGACGCCGGGGTTCGAGATCGGTAAAAGTGAACAGCATGCAGTCGTCTTCATTGATCTCCAGCGGTTGGCCGGCAACCACTACCAGCTTGCTTCCGCCACCGGGCAGTTTCAGCTCGGCCTCCATCTGCGGAATGGTAGCGCCTTCCCCCAGGCGCTGAATCGCCAGCTCTTTGTGCTCAGCCTGTTCCAAAACGTCGAGTTCATAAACCGAACGCCCCATGACCTGTTCACGCGGGTAACCGGTCATATCGAGGAACCCCTGATTGACCTTGACGTAACGCAGGTCGCTTAGCCGACAAATGACCGCCGGCGCCGGATTGGCGTTGAAGGTTTTTTCAAAGCGCTGTTCGGCGCTGGCCCACTCCGTCGCGTCGCTCAGGATCAGCGCCAGCAGCTCCGGCTGCCCCTGCGCATCGGTGATAATCAGGCTGCGCAGGCGGTGCACCCAGAAGCTGTCCGGATCGTCGACCTGCCGAACCTCCACCACCACATCGGTGAAGGTTTCGCCATCGGCAATCCGGTTCAGCGGGTACTGTTCCAGCGCCAACGGGTGATGGTTGCGATAGCGCAGGGCAAACCGCGTCGCGTACTCGGCGGCATTGCCCCCCAGGGCTTTCTGGTGGCTCACGCCATGCATGGCCAACGCGGCTTCGTTGGCCCAGAGCAGCGTTTGATCGGTATCCGTCAGGATCACGCCGTCGGACAAGCTGGAGATGATTTGCTGCAGGTGGCCGCGGTGGGTTTCGCTGGCCAGGACGGATGGGTTCATGTGCTCTCCGCTAGACAGAAGGGGGAGCGGCCTCTGACGGGGGCCGCGGGTTACGCTACTCGCTGAGCAGCTTAGTGCATAACGTGCGTATTCGCAGGGTGTGAATGCACTAGTCATTCTGGCGCAAATGAACCGGGACGGCCGACGACGCCGCGCGGCAGACTGGATTCGTCTGCGCGGTTATCCGCCGTGCGTGCAATCACTTGTCCAGAAAATATAAGGAACAACGATGACCACTGTCTATGAATCAAATCGCTTGGCGTTTCAGGTGTCATGGGGCTCGATATTGGCCGGGAGTGCCGTGGCGCTGGTGACTTATCTGATCTTCAGCGTGCTGGGTACGGCTGTCGGTGCCCAGGCCGTGGATATGATGCAAAAGGGCAACCCGCTGAGCGGCTTTGGCACCGGCACCGGGATCTGGCTGCTGGTTTCAACGCTGGCCTCGCTGGCCGCAGGCGCGTTCGTCGCCGGCCGCACCGCACCGAATCGCGGCGGCTTGCATGGCCTGCTGAGCTGGGCGATCACCACCTTGCTGACCACCTGGCTGGTGGTTTCATTGGCGAGTGGCGTGGTGGGGCTGGCGGGCAGCGCGGTGGGCAAAGGGCTTTCGCTGGCGGGCAGCGGCCTGGCGGCGGCTGCGCCAAACGTGGGCGAAGGTCTCAAGCAACAGCTGGATAAAAAGGGCATCAGCCTTGACTGGGGAAGCTTGGAAAACCAGTTGAACGTCACGCTCAAGCAGACCGGCAAGCCGGAATTGGATCCGGCTCGGTTGGAACAGAAGGCCGATAGGGCGACCGCCGACGGCAAGCAATCGGCCATGGACGCGGCGGCCGATCCGGCGCGGGCCGCCTCCGAGCTCAAGCAGTGGTTCGACCGCGTCAAACAGTCCGGTGAGCCGACGTTGAGCGCGGCCGATAAGGATGCGCTGGTGAATATCGTTGCGGCGCGCACCGGCAAGAGCCGTGATGAAGCGAGCCAAATCGTCGATAACTACGCTCAGGCTTACCAGCAGGCGGTGCAGAAAGTGGAGAAACTCAAGGCTGAGGCCGAGCAGAAAGCGCGTGCAGCGGCCGATGAAGCGGCTAAACAGCTGTCGCGCGCCGCGTGGGGATCGCTGTTGGTACTGCTGTTGGGCGCCGCGCTGAGCGCCGGCGTGGGGCGGATTGCCGAATCAACCCGCCGCACCCTCGCGGTAAGTTGAGATGAAAAAAAACCTGTCGTGCATCTCGCTGAATTATCGAAAAGTCGCCGGGGCCTCTGCTCCCGTGCTCGTCATCGATTTTTGCAACGAGAACAACGAGCGCTATACCCTGCGCTACCACCTGCCGGCGGATACCCCGGAACGTACCGAACGGCGGGTGTCTTTGCTGCTGTATCTGTTGCGTAAGCACAGATCCGCAGAGATCGACAATCTGGCCGATTAATCAGCCCGTTGAATGAAAAGCCCGGCTTTGCGAGCCGGGCTTTTTGCTGCGCCTGGGCAATAAAGCGTGGCACAAGTGGCGCTCCAATTGACATGGAGGGAAAATAGGCCATCAAACAAGGTTTGTTGAAACGTCGATTTTTCACCGTGCGGGAAAAGATAAAACAGAAACTCTCTATGACGAACTGTGATTATCGGGCCCGAGGTTAAGGCCTTGCGCTTATCCACCGCATCTTCCTTCGCCATTGTTCATACTTTTTCGTATGCGGCTCAATCATTTTATCAATCGGCCAAGCAATAAAATACGATTTAATTTGTGATGATGAAATTCCTATTTGGCCATGTCAGTGGGGCGTAAAAAAACACTTTAAGATAAAACAATTAACATAAAGTGTGATTCACCCTGGCGGGGCAAGTGCATCTTTAATGGATGCACTTTGCATGGCGCATTTTTTATTCACGGATTTTTCGCAGGTGGATTTATATAACATGATCATTTTCAGTTATTTATACGACGGCTTTCCATACTTCATAAAAATTGAATTGGCAGGGTGATTTTTTTTAGGATTAGTCTTAATGACTTGGTTTGGTTGGTTAACGATTTTAATGAAAAGGACACGGATTTTATAAAGGGAAGGAGTGCGTATGGATTATAGAAAAGATATTCTTTTGCAAGTTCTGGAGTATATGGAGAAAAATATTATAGAGGGGCTTTCTGTTGAGAAAGTTTCCGTTATCTCTGGTTATTCAAAATGGCATTTGCAACGATTGTTTAAGCATTATTTTGGCATGACGCTCGGGACTTATATCAGGAACAGAAAGCTGAGCCGGTCTGCTGTCTTGCTCAAACAGCATCAAGGGAACATATTGGATGTCGCCCTGGCATCCGGGTTTGCTTCTCAGCAATGCTACACGCGGGCATTCAAACGTTTCTTTGGCGAAACGCCCAACAGCTTTAGGAACAGCCGGGGATGGGATTTCTCCACCCAGATTCCACCGTATGGCAGCGACAATAAACCTTATTTTTATCATACGGTCATGCCGGATGACATCGAGATGTTAAAGCAGTACAAGGCATTGATTTTCCACTCCGTCAGGAAGTACAGGGATGCCAGCGATATCGCACAGACTAATGACAGATGGCTAAACAAAAATAGGGCTGCTTATAATGTGGAAAAAAACAGAGGGAGCAAATGGCATTCTCATAGCAAGGAGCAAGAGGTTTTTCATTCCATATTTAACTTCTATATACCCATGGGGAAATACATTGTCATTCCCTTTATAGGGGAGCTGCCTGAGTATATTACCTTTTTTGAGGGCATCTATGACGCCCATCTGCCGGCCATTAATGTCAAAATGAGGGAAAGCTTTTTTATCGAGTTATATAGGTATGAGCATTTAAACAGCAAGGTTATCAATGTCGATATACTTATTCCCGTGGTGTAGTGTTGAGGAAAGGAGACATCATGAGTATAGATAAACCCTCTGGCTCGATTAATAAACACCGCCGCGCGCTCTTTATGCTACCTTTAACGTTGCCTGCCTTTGGTAGACTGAACGTTAAAGGTGTAGGCTGGCAGGCCATTCAATTAGCGCTGGCATTAACGCTCTTCATGTTTTCAGGAAATGCGATGGCAAATAATCGGGAACAGCATCAAATCGCGTTAGTCGGCACCTGGACCCATATTCCTGATGCGCCGGCCGTGCAAAAACGGATACGCCCCAGCGAAGGACTTTATCGTCTGGCGGTAAACGGCGACGGCACGTTAACCGCGCTCGACGTGATTAAAATGAAAAGCCCGTCGTGGATCGTAAAATCTCGCAATGGCCGTTTCGCCTATGTCACTAATGAAGAGGACGCGGGAAGGGTGACCGCCTTGGCCCTGGACCAAGCAGGTGCCGTACGGGTGCTGAATACGGTGAGCAGCGCGGGTAGGCAGCCGACGCATGCCACCCTCAGCCCGGACGGCAAGTTTCTGTTTGTCGCCAATTACTCCGTTGCCAAAGGCGGCGCGGGGGTGGCGGTATTGCCGATTCGCAGTGACGGCACGCTGGGAGAATGCGTGCAGCATTATCCGTTTAACCCCGGCTCCGGCGCCGTGCAGGGGCGTCAGGAAGGCGGCCATGCGCACTCAACCACCTTCAGTCGCGATGGCAACTACCTGTACGCGGCGGATCTCGGTGGCGATAAGCTGCACGCCTACCGCTATCGTTCGGATAACGCGCAGCCGTTGCAGGCGGATGCTTCGCGAGACGTGGCCTTTGCGCCTGGCACCGGCCCAAGGCACATGGTGTTCTCGCCGGCAGGCGACTATGCCTATGTCATCACCGAAATGGCGGGCGAGCTCGAGGCGTTTGCCGTTAACGACAATCGATTGACGCGGCAAGGGAAAGTGGAACTGAACGGCGGCCTCGATTCAGCGGAGGCGAAAAGCGGTGGGGCCATTATCCTGAGCCCGAGCGGCAGATATCTTATTGCCACCAATCGCGGTACCGATAACCACCTGCTGGTATTAAAAATAGGCAGGGACGGTCTGCCTGGCGTGCCGACGCGCTATGAGGCCGGCGGTATTGAGCCGCGTGCGCTCGCTTTCGATGCCGACGGCAACCATCTCTATGTGACGAATGTATTCACCAATAGCGTGACGCTGTTCGCTTTCGACGATGAGAAGGGCGAGTTGCAAGCAAGGGGAAAGGCCGCGACGGTGTCTACTCCGACGGATATTAAGTTTTTTAATTAATGCCAATTATAACGCTCGGCGACAATCGGACCTGAACAGGGGAAAGGGGCGGATTGCAGGTGCAGATGATGGGGAATGGCATGATAAGAAAGAATGGTGTCCCCGACTGGAATCGAACCAGTAACTAGCCCTTAGGAGGGGCTTGTTATATCCGTTTAACTACGGGGACGCTGCGGACCGACAACTGAAGCTGCCGGGGCATTATACCTTTTTTTACCCGCAGAATAAGCGCTTAGCGGCGCGTTTGCTCAATACCTCGCCATTTCACGCCGAAATTTCCTCGGCTAACCGATCGCGATCACGGTTTTCCCCCGCCGTGGCGCCGTTTTTCCTCTTGCCGACGCGCGGCCTGTTTTTTGGTGCTCAAATCGTTGCGGATCTGCGCGTGGCTTATCAGCGCAAAGATAAAGGTGCCGCCGATGATGTTGCCCGCTAGCGTCGGCAGAGCGAACGGGTAAATGAATGCTTGCCAGCCAATCGCGCCGTTGAACACCAGATACAGGATCTCGACCGAACCGACCACGATATGGGTCAAATCGCAAATTGCCACCAGGTAGGTCATCAGCACGATCACCCAGATTTTCGCCGCGCCGGCGGCCGGGAACATCCACACCATGGTGGCGATGATCCAGCCGGCCAGGATGCCGTTGGCGAACATTTCCCCCGGCGTATGGCGCATCACCTCTTCGCCCAGGCTGACGAAGGCGCCGCGCGTTTCGGCGTCGAACAGCGGCATATGGGTAAACGCCAGCGCCGCCAGCCCGGTGCCAATCAGGTTGCCGAGCAGCACCACGCCCCACAGGCGCAGCAGGATCAGCAGGTTGCGCGGCGTGGGCTTATGCATGATTGGCAATACCGCTGTGACGGTATTTTCGGTAAACAACTGCTGGCGCGCCATGATGACAATGATGAAACCGAAGGTGTAGCCGAGGTTCTCGATGAAAAAGCGGCTGGGATCGTCCGGCAGGCGGGCGTGGAAAATGCCTTTTGCCGCCAGCGAGGCGCCCATCGACAGCCCGGCGGCGATCGCCGACCACAGCAGCGCCAGCCCGTCGCGTTCCAGCTCTTTTTCGCCTTCCATCCGGATCTGTTCATGCACCGCCGCCGCGCGCGACGGCAGATTCTCTTCCCTGACTTCGATTTCGCGCTTGCCCTGTTCCTGCTCCTCGCTCTCTACCTGCATCGTCTCATCCGGATCGTGCTCCTGGCGTTGCTGTTCGGTCATGCTGTCGCTCCTGCTCAATAAGGGTGAGGTCACGTCATTAAGCGTAGTTGCCCGGCCTAAATGCGGCGAAAGACAGAAAAAGGTAACAAGAGTTAAAATCCGCCGATTTTTTCCACGCATTCTTGATCCTGCTCGCCATATTGGCCCGTCGGCGCGCCCGCCGCGGGCTGCGTGCGGGGAAAGGCTTATGCTATGATTCGCTATCCCAAAGAAAAATATGAGTTCCCCGATGCTGGAAGCCAAAAGTCTGAGTTGCGTGCGCGATGAGCGCATCCTGTTTAGCGAGCTAAGCTTCTCAGTTCAGCCGGGCGATATCATTCAGGTAGAAGGGCCGAACGGTGCGGGCAAGACCAGTTTGCTGCGTATTCTCGCCGGCCTGGCGCGGCCGGACGGCGGCGAGGTGTGCTGGCGCGGGCGCAACACGCTGCGCGATCGCGCGGCCTATCAGCAGGATTTGCTGTTTATCGGCCATCAACCCGGCATCAAAGCCGTATTGACGCCCTTCGAAAATCTGCAGTTTTATCAGGCGATGCGCGGTGCGGCCGATCATCCGGCCATCTGGCGCGCCCTGGAACAGGTCGGGCTGGTGGGTTACGAGGATCTGCCGGTGGCGCAGCTTTCCGCCGGGCAGCAGCGGCGCGTGGCGCTGGCGCGGCTGTGGCTCAGCGCGGCGCCGCTGTGGATCCTCGATGAGCCGCTAACGGCGATCGACAAACAGGGCGTCGCCGAGTTGATTAGCCTTTTTGAACAACATGCGCAGCGGGGCGGCATGGTATTGTTGACCACCCATCAGGATTTGGCCGGCGTCAGCCAAGCGGTGGGTAAAGTTCGTTTGGCGGAACACGACGCGGGGAGCCTGTGATGTTTTTGACCCTGGTGCGCCGCGAACTGAAGATCGCCTGCCGTAAAGGTTCGGAGATCGTCAACCCGCTGTGGTTTTTCCTGATTGTGATCACGCTGTTTCCGTTGGGGATTGGCCCGGAGCCACAGCTGCTGGCGCGCATTGCGCCGGGCATCGTGTGGGTGGCGGCGCTGCTGGCCGCGCTGCTGTCGCTGGAGCGGCTGTTTCGCGACGATTTCCTCGACGGCTCGCTGGAGCAGCTGTTGCTGCTGCCGACGCCGCTGCCGATGACGGTGCTGGGCAAAGTGTGTGCTCACTGGGTGGTGACGGGGCTGCCGCTGCTGATCCTGTCGCCGCTGGTGGCGCTGCTGCTGTCGCTCGATATGCAGACCTGGCTGGCGGTGGCGGGGACGCTGCTGCTCGGCACGCCGACGCTGAGCCTGATCGGCGCTATTGGCGTGGGGTTGACCGTCGGTCTGCGCAAAGGGGGCGTGCTGCTCAGCCTGCTGGTGCTGCCGCTGTATATCCCGGTGCTGATCTTCGCCACCGGCGCGATCGACGCCGCCTCGATGGGCATGCCGATCGACGGGTACCTGGCGATACTGGGCGCGATGCTGGCGGGCAGCGTGACATTGGCACCGTTTGCCACCGCGGCGGCGCTGCGGGTGAGCGTGCACTAGCTAACTGATTGAATGAACAGACGGGGCAAGGCCGACAAGAGCGTACCCCGCAGAAGATTTTCGCCGTTTCGATCGCTCGTGGCGGCCGACGCATAAAAATTACCGTGAGCACTGACGACAATGTGGAAATGGTTACATCAACTGGCGCGGCCTGAGCGGCTGTATCACGTCTGCGGCCGCTTTGTCCCCTGGCTGGGGCTGGCGGCGGCGGCCTGTCTGCTGCTTGGCTGGGCATGGGGCTTTGGTTTCGCGCCGAAGGATTATCAGCAGGGCGACAGCTTCCGCATCATTTATATTCACGTGCCGGCGGCCATGTGGTCGATGGGCATCTACGCCTCGATGGCGGTGGCGGCGTTTATCGGCCTGGTGTGGCAGATGAAAATGTCCGATACCGTGGTGGCGGCGATGGCGCCGATCGGCGCGGTGTTCACCTTTATCGCGCTGGTGACCGGCTCCGCCTGGGGCAAGCCGATGTGGGGCACCTGGTGGGTGTGGGATGCGCGTCTGACCTCCGAGCTGGTGCTGCTGTTCCTTTATATGGGCGTCATCGCGCTGTACCACGCCTTTGAAGACCGCCGCCTGGCGGGCCGTGCCGCCGGCATTCTGGTGCTGGTGGGTGTGGTGAATATCCCTATCATCCATTTTTCGGTCGAATGGTGGAATACGCTGCATCAGGGCTCGACCAATATGCAGCAGTCGATCGCGCCAAGCATGCGCACCCCGCTGCGCTGGGCGATCCTCGGTTACCTGCTGCTGTTCGTCACGCTGACGCTGATGCGCCTGCGCAATCTGATCCTGTTCCAGGAGCGCCAGCGCCCGTGGGTCGCCGGGCTGGTGAATAAGGAGCGTCAGTCATGAATGCCGCGTTCGATTCCTGGTCGGCGTTTTTCGCCATGGGCGGTTACGCCTTCTATGTTTGGCTGGCGGTCGCCGCCACGCTGATTTCGCTGTTGGGGCTGGTGGCGCACACCGTCTGGCAACGGCGGCAGTTGCTCGCCGAGATCGGCCGCCGTCAGGCGCGCGAGCGGCGCATTCGCCATGCGCAACAATCAAAACAAAAATCCGCCGCACCGCGGGAGAAATCATTGTGAATCCACGTCGTAAAAGCCGCCTTTATCTGGCGATCGTCGTGCTGATCGGCATCGCGCTGACCGCGACCCTGATGCTGTACGCGCTGCGCTCCAACATCGATCTGTTCTATACCCCGGGTGAAATCCTGCAGGGCAAAGGCGAAAATCATGAGAAGCCCGAGGTCGGCCAGCGGCTGCGCATCGGCGGCATGGTGATGCCCGGCTCGGTGAAACGCGATCCCAACACGCTGCAGGTCAGCTTCAAGATTTACGACGCGCGCGGCGCGATCGGCGTGACCTACACCGGCATTCTGCCGGACCTGTTCCGCGAAGGGCAGGGCGTGGTGGCGCAGGGCGTGCTGGGCGAGGGCAACGTGGTCAATGCGCGCGAAGTGCTGGCCAAACACGACGAGAAATACACGCCGCCGGAAGTGGCCGACGCGATGAAAGAGAACCACAAAGGCCCGGCGCAGGCGTATAGCGCGCCGCAGGCGGAGGGCGCCAAGTCATGATGCCGGAACTGGGCAGTTTTCTGCTGTGCCTGGCGCTGGCGATCGCGCTGTTGCTGAGCATTTACCCGCAGTGGGGCGCGGCGCGGCAAGACAGCCGCATGATGGCGGTAGCCCGCCCACTGACCTACGGCATGTTCGCCGCGATTGCGCTGGCGTTCCTGTGCCTGGTGCACGCCTTCGTGGTCAACGATTTTACCGTCGCCTACGTGGCCACCAACTCCAATACCCAACTGCCGGTGTATTACCGCATCGCCGCCACCTGGGGGGCGCATGAGGGGTCGCTGCTGCTGTGGGTGCTGCTGCTGAGCTGTTGGTCGCTGGCGGTGGCGTTGTGCAGCCGGGCGATGCCGCAGGACGCGGTGGCGCGGGTGCTGTCGGTGATGGGGATGATCACCGCCGGTTTCCTGCTGTTCATTATCATGACCTCCAACCCGTTCACCCGCACGCTGCCGAATTTTCCGATCGACGGCAGCGATCTCAATCCGCTGCTGCAGGATATCGGCCTGATTTTCCACCCGCCGCTGCTGTATATGGGCTATGTCGGCTTCTCGGTGGCCTTTGCCTTCGCCATCGCCTCGCTGATGGCCGGCCGGCTCGATACCGCCTGGGCGCGCTGGTCGCGCCCCTGGACCACCGCCGCCTGGGTGTTCCTCACGCTCGGCATCGTGCTCGGATCGGCCTGGGCCTACTATGAGCTGGGCTGGGGCGGCTGGTGGTTCTGGGATCCGGTGGAAAACGCCTCCTTTATGCCGTGGCTGGCCGGCACCGCGCTGATGCATTCGCTGGCGGTGACCGAGAAACGCGGCACGTTCAAAGCCTGGACGGTGTTGCTGGCGATCACCGCCTTCTCGCTGTGCCTGCTGGGCACCTTCCTGGTGCGTTCCGGCGTGCTGGTCTCGGTGCACTCCTTCGCCTCCGATCCGGCGCGCGGCATGTTTATCCTCGCCTATCTGGTGATCGTGATCGGCGGTTCGCTGCTGCTGTACGCGGTCAAGGGCGGCCAGGTGCGCAGCCGGGTGCAGCACGAGACCTTCTCGCGCGAGACCTTCCTGCTGGGCAACAACGTGCTGCTGATCGCCGCCATGCTGGTGGTGCTGTTGGGCACGCTGCTGCCGCTGGTACACAAACAGCTGGGGCTGGGCAGCATCTCGATCGGCGAGCCGTTCTTCAACACCATGTTCACCTGGCTGATGGCACCGCTGGCGCTGCTGTTGGGCATCGGCCCGCTGGTGCGCTGGCGCCGCGATGAGCCGAGCAAGCTGTGGCGCCGCCTCGGCGTGGCGCTGCTGGCGACGCTGGTGCTGTCAATCCTGCTGCCGTGGCTGCTGCAGGACAGCATCGCCGGCATGACGGTGGTGGGCCTGATCATGGCGCTGTGGGTGATCATCCTGACGCTGATGGAGCTGCATGAGCGCGCTACCCACCGTCACGGTTTCTGGCGCGGCCTGCGCCAGCTGTCCCGCAGCCACTGGGGCATGGTGCTCGGCCACCTCGGCGTGGCGGTGACGGTGATCGGCATCGCCTTCAGCCAGAACTACAGCGTGGAGCGCGACGTGCGGATGAAAGCCGGCGACAGCGTGGATATCCACAACTATCATTTCGTGTTCCGCGACGTGCACGACATTCGCGGCCCGAACTACAGCGGCGGCGTCGGCATCATCGACGTCACGCGCAACGGCAAGCCGGAGGCGACGCTGCACGCGGAGAAACGCTACTACAGCGTGGCGCGCAGCATGATGACCGAAGCGGCGATCGACGGCGGTTTCAGCCGCGATCTGTACGCGGCGCTGGGCGAGGAGCTGGAGGACGGCTCCTGGGCGGTGCGCCTGTATTACAAACCCTTCGTACGCTGGATTTGGTTCGGCGGGGTCTTTATGGCGATCGGCGGCCTGCTGTGCATTCTCGATCCGCGTTATCGCATGAGCAAAAAACTCAAGCGCGAAGGCAAACTGGAGGCGCAACCATGAAGCGTAAGCTGCTGTTTATCCCATTGGTCCTCTTCCTGCTGCTGGTGGCGGCGCTGATGGTGCAGCTGACGCGCAACGCCGGCGGCGAAGATCCGACCATGCTGGAGTCGGCGCTGATCGGCAAACCGGTGCCGACCTTCAGGCTGGAATCGCTGGATCAGCCCGGCAAAACCTACGATCAGGCGGTGCTGCGCGACGGCAAGCCAATCTTGCTCAACGTCTGGGCCACCTGGTGCCCGACCTGCCGCGCGGAACATCAGTATCTTAATACGCTGGCGGCGCGCGGCGTGCGGGTAGTCGGCCTGAACTACAAAGACGATCGCGCCAAGGCGGTGACCTGGCTCAATTCCCTCGGCAATCCCTATGCCCTCAGCCTGTACGACGGCGACGGCATGCTGGGGTTGGATCTCGGGGTGTACGGTGCGCCTGAAACCTTCCTTATCGACGGCCAGGGGATTATTCGCTATCGCCACGCCGGCGACATGAATGAGCGCGTCTGGCAGCAGGAAGTGTTGCCGCTGTACAAAAAATACGGGGGTGAAGCATGAGGCTGATTGTCCTGCTGTTCGGCGCGCTGCTGTGCTGGAGCGCCGCTGCGGCGATCGATACCTATCGCTTCAACTCCGTCGAGCAGGAGCAGCAGTATCGCGAGTTGACCGAACAGCTGCGCTGCCCGAAATGCCAAAACAACAGCATTGCCGATTCCAACGCCATCATCGCCGCCGACATGCGCACCAAGGTGTACGAGCTGATGATGCAGGGGCAAAGCAAGCAGCAGATCATCGACTACATGGTGGCGCGCTACGGCAACTTCGTCACCTACGAACCGCCGGTAACGCCGGCGACGCTGATCTTGTGGGTCGGCCCGCTGCTGTTCGTGCTGATCGGCGGGGCGGTGGTGATCCTGCGCACCCGGCGCCGGCCTGGCGCGGCGGTGGACGATGAATTCTCCGAACGGGAGCGGCAGCGCCTGGCGGCGCTGTTGCACGAGACTGACAGGAAGAAACCCTAATGGCTTTTTGGCTGATTATTTGCGTATTGCTGGCCGGCGCCGCCGCGCTGCTGGTAGTGCCGGCGATGCGCCACGGCAAGCAGAGCGCCGCCACGCGCGATGCGTTGAACAAGGCGTTTTATCAGGATCGCCTCAGCGAGCTGGAGCAGGACGAGCAGCAGGGCGTGGTGGCCGAGCGCCCTGAACTGGTGAAAGAACTGCAACAAAACCTGTTGAACGACATCCCGGCCGAGCAGGCGGCGCAGGCGAAGCCGATCAATCGCTGGGCGCTGGTGCCGGGCGTGCTGTTATTGCTGGCGGTGACCGTTGGCTTTTATCTGAAAACCGGCGGGCTGGCGCAGGTGCTGGACTGGCGTCTGGTGCAGGCGCAAATGCCGGAATTGCGTGAGCGAGTCGCCAATGAGCGCGCCAAACCGCTGAGCATGGAAGAGATTGCCCGCCTCGGGCTGGGGCTGCGCACCGCGCTGCAGCAGGACGATCGCAACGTCAACGACTGGATGATGCTGGGGCGCGTTGGCATGGCGCTCAACAACGCCACCACCGCTACGCAGGCATTTGCCCATGCTTATCAATTGGATCCGAATAGTCTGGAAGTGCGGCTCGGCTATGCCGAGGTCTTGACGCGCTCCAACGATCCGGAGGATAACAAGCAGGCGACGCAGCTGCTGCGGCGCATGATCGCGGAAAATCACGGCGATCCGCGGGTGCTGAGCCTGCTGGCGTTCAATGCCTTCGAACAGGGAGATTTCAAGCAGGCGATCGGCGCCTGGCAGGTGATGCTACAGCTGTTGCCGGCCAACGATCCGCGCGCGGAAGTGATAAAGCGCAGTATTGCACAAGCAAAAATTCAGGCGGGCGAAGAAACTGTTAAACTGAATGTGACCGTATCGCTGTCTCCGCTCGCGGCGAAAGCCATGCCGCCGCAGGGGACGCTGGTCATTTCGGTCACCGACGGCGTCAGCCCGGTGCCGGTCGCGGTAAAGCAATTGCCGCTGAGCCGTTTCCCGCTGTCTTTCTCTTTGGATGACAGCAACGCCATGATGCCCGAGCGCTTACTCTCGGCGCAGCATCAGGTGCAGGTGCGTGTGCGCCTCTCGCAGGACGGATTGGCCACGCCGCAGCCAGGGGACTGGTTCGGCGAAAGCTCGCTGCAGCGATTCAGCGGTAAAGAGCAGGTTAGCGTTCAGATAAACAAGCAGGTCGCTGAAAAATAAGACCGAACGTGTTTTTATGGAGAAAAATATGAATTTTCGCCTGACTGGGGTGGCATTCGCAACGGTATTACTGGTGGGCTGTGCCAGCGCGCCAGACAATGAGCCGCAAGGGCGTTCCGATCCGCTGGAAGGGTTTAACCGGACGATGTTCGATTTCAACTACAACGTCCTGGATCCTTATATCCTGCGTCCGGTTGCGGTGGCCTGGCGCGACTATGTGCCGATGCCGGCGCGTAACGGCATCAGTAACTTCACCTCCAACCTGGAAGAGCCGGCCAGCATGGTCAACGCCTTCCTGAAGGGCGATCCTTACCGCGGGATGATTCACTTCAACCGTTTCTTCCTGAATACCCTGCTCGGGATGGGGGGCCTGATCGACGTGGCCGGCATGGCCAACCCGAAACTGGCGCGTGAAGAACCGAACCGTTTCGGCAGCACGCTGGGCCATTACGATGTGGGTTACGGCCCGTATGTGATGCTGCCGGGCTACGGCAGCTTTACCCTGCGTGACGAAGGCGGCGATTTTGCGGATACGCTGTATCCGATGCTGAGCTACCTGACCTTCTGGATGTCGGCGGGCAAATGGGTGGTCGAGGGGATCGAAACCCGCGCCCAGCTGCTGGATTCCGACGGCCTGCTGCGCAATTCCTCCGATCCTTACGTCATGGTGCGCGAGGCTTACTTCCAGCGCCACGATTTCATTGCCAACGGCGGCTCGCTCAAGCCGGAAGAGAACCCGAACGCCAAAGCGATTCAGGGCGAGTTGGACGAAATCGACTCGCAGTAATCTCTGGCTGTATCTCGTGCAAGCCCGCCGTCAGGCGGGTTTTTTTATGCCGGCGGCAAACGGTGGGCAAAAAAAAAATCTATGGTCACCCCCGTTTTTGCAACACCGATTTTGATTTATGATGGGCTTGCTTAAATCTATACGGCGTCTGATGGGTAACACTGCGTTACCCGCGCCACGATGAAGTCCGCA
>NZ_JAMYWQ010000113.1 GCF_024160145.1 Serratia nevei | reverse complement strand
TCCCTATATGTCAAACCCCGGTAAGGTTCTTCGCGTTGCATCGACTTAATCCGCATGCTCCGCCGCTTGTGCGGGCCCCCGTCAATTCCTTTGAGTTTTAGCCTTGCGGCCGTACTCCCCAGGCGGAGTGCTTAATGCGTTAGCTGCGTCACCGACATGCATGCATGCCGACAACTAGCACTCATCGTTTACAGCGTGGACTACCGGGGTATCTAATCCTGTTTGCTCCCCACGCTTTCGCGCCTCAGCGTCAGTATCGGGCCAGTGAGTCGCCTTCGCCACTGGTGTTCCGCCGAATATCTACGAATTTCACCTCTACACTCGGCATTCCACTCACCTCTCCCGAACTCAAGACATCCAGTATTAAAGGCTATTCCAGGGTTGAGCCCTGGGCTTTCACCTCTAACTTAAATGTCCGCCTACGCGCCCTTTACGCCCAGTAATTCCGAGCAACGCTAGCCCCCTTCGTATTACCGCGGCGGCTGGCCACCGTACG
>NZ_JAMYWQ010000020.1 GCF_024160145.1 Serratia nevei | reverse complement strand
CTGAAGGACAAATTAAAAAGTGGCCAACTTAAGAAACAGGCGCAAGCCGAAGTTTCTGAGTAACCACGATCAGGGGTGGGTCCGTTTTACTTTGGCAGGGTGGGTCACAATTCGATCGGTATTGACATTTAATCGCAACAATCAATTGAATTGCCGAATTTAAGACAACGCATTTTATTTCTTCCACGCTTTTGCCGCGAAGAAACGGATGCAGGAAGACATCGCCAAACGCGCTGCTGTTCAAGTCGCTACGGGTTTTGCAAACCATCAGACGCTCAAATCCGTTATCGCTGTCATAGGGGCTTTCACAGAAAAATGCTGTTTCTACCGCGATTCGTTTGATCGCCATGAGTACAAATCCGTCCATCGATGAGCTCTCCATACGTTTTATTTAAGGACCGGGCCGTGCGGATCAGGCCAGCGTCATTACTTTTCTCTTTCTGTTCTGCCAGCGCACCTGGCCCTCTCCCCACGGTTTGAGCTTGTTGAAGCGTTTGATTGCCTGAGGCGCGAAGCCTGGCCGACAACAGAAATCGAGCAACCATATCCTGTCTCCTTCATTCCATTCGGAAGGGTGGAGTGGGAACCCCGGATCGCGCCGCAATTGCGTTTCGGTGTCTTCCGTCAGATAAGCCCAGAGAACATAGGCCAGCGGTTGGTCATTGGTGTCGAAAAGAAACTTGATCTGCCCGTGCTGTATGGCAAATATCATGCGCTCTTGAACGCTTTTTATCGGATGAAGGCTGTAATTTCGGTGATGTAACATGCAGCTCACGGCAAAACCAAGCTGCTCATAGTCTGACCATTGATCTTGGCCGCCGGCGGTTTCTCGAATATAGAGCGTCATGCTTGTTCATTTCTCCTGGAGGGGATGACAAGCGGTTGCCCGCCAAAGGTTTCTTTGGCGAAGGCTACCGCCTTTATCCGCATGTCGGTTAATAGTTGCCGCAAGCGTTGGTCGTCATCACCATTGGCCTCCACCAGCGCCGTGATTTCGTTGAGCATCTGTATTTTCCCGCACTGGGGGCGGGGCCGTAGCCTCAGGCAAGCCTGTTGCGCCATGCCTTTTTGAATAACGGTGGCATCGATCCCCTGGGTGCGGCAGGTTTCGACCAACCAATGATTGACCTGCGAGAAAGCGCGCAGGGTTTCCATAAAACGCGCATCCCGTGAGAAATCGTCATGCGCGGGGACGGGGTGCCCTTGGCTGCAACGAATCAAGGTTACGGCCAAACGTTCCAGCGGCGATTCGTCTGCCGCGAGTTCCGCTGAGACATAGAGCTTTCGGCAACGGTGGATAAGCAACTGCAAGAAGCTGTTTGCCAGCCTCTCTAAGGGTTTTGGGGTTTCAGCCGGTGACAACAGGTCGACAGGAATGCCCAGTAACGTCAAATAGCCGCGGCAACAGGCCTTCTGAAAAAAATGCCAGAAATACGTTTTTACCTGTTGCTGGGCAATGGCAATGAAAGGCCGATCAAACAGGTACTTCCCGAGGTAGAAGCACAGCTCGGATAGGCTGTTCTGAATGATTGCCGGTTCTCTCATCAATTGTGCAAACTTGAGCTGGTACTCGAAATCGTAATGATGATCGCTGGGGAATAAACAGGTTAGCCCGTTAAAATCCAATACCCTGCCGTCCATGGTGATGTTGGAGGATGAGGTGGTCAACATCAGGAAGCGGGTGCGGCAAAACGCCATTTGCCGTGCCAGACGTTTGGTGAGCTCATGCATCCCCTCAAGGCAGCGGCGCCGCGGATCGCGAGCGGCCTGCTCGCTGAAGCCCGCCGTGGGGACCGGCAAATAGTCCGGCAGGCGGCGAAGCACGGATTTAACCCGTTGAACATCATGCATGAGCTGCCCGGCATATTCCGCTTTGGGCCGGAAGTAGGGCGTTCGTTCAAAATGCGCCGGGCGGACCAGGGGATCGCGTACCAAAAGGGCGCGGCGAGAGCGGCCCTTTGTGCGGGTGAAATCCCCATGGGTATAGCTGTTGGTGAGCAAAATCGCGTGGGTGCGCGCCGCACCATAAGGCAATGTCTGCGCCAGCATTTCGCTCCATAAGGCTTCATAGATCGCCTGTTCGGCACGCAGTTCGCCATTGGAGTGATACCAATCCGAACCTTGCCCGACCAGGGGGTTAGCGCCAATTCCTTTCACCTGGTAACGGCCATCAAAACCACAGCGGGCGCCGCCGCCGTTACGTTGAATACCGCCGCCGCCGTAACGTTCCGCCTGAAAAACTTTGGCGGCGCCTGGCGCGTCGGGAGTGACCAGATAGCTGCACGCGGCGTGCAGCGCTTCGCCGTCTGCCTTTTCTTCGGCGGACCAAATGAGAGAGGACGCAACCTGGTGTGCCGTGAAAGGCACTAAATTTTCCGCCAGGTCCTTAAGTAAAAAAGAATCGCTCATTGGGTGATGTACTCTATGGTTTAGTTCAGTTCTGATGCGGACGCGCGCTGCGCGAAACGTGCGAAAGCGGCATCCAGATGCCCGGCGATGTCGCGCAGTGCTTCTGCCCTGGCCATCGCGGGGTGATCGCAATCGATGTCGATATTTTCTATTCGTCCATGTACATAGGGGCGCCAGGCCGCCAAATCCAACCAATCTTCTGCGCGCGGCGCCGCTGCCGTGAAGAACAGCAAATTACCGTAGAAGTGGCCGTGCTCCGACTGGCCGACCAGGCGACGGCTATTGATCACCACGTCAATCAGGCGGTCGAGCGTGCCGTCATCCAGACTGGCCAGGGCGCTGCCGTGTTTTCGCAACAGGGCGATCGTTTCCGCACGTTGCAGGATCTCGCCTTTCGGCACGACCAGCGAAGGCAATTCTTGATCGAAGGGCAAGGCGATGCCCGCAATGAACAACAGGGCGGCCAGCGCCAGGCTTTCCTCTTCTTCGACATTAAGCGTTTCAAAAGCGAAGCGTCGCCACAGATCGCTGGGATAGGCATCCATCATTGCCAGCAATTCGACCTGCTGATCTTGTTGCTCCAGGTGAATGGCGACATTGTGGGCGATCATACCGCCAACCGACCACCCGATGATCCAGTAAGGCCCTTCTGCCTGATGGGCGCGTATGCGCCTGGCATATTCTGCGGCCATTTCATCCATCGTTCGGGTGATATTGCTGCCCGGCGTCAGGCCTTGAGCTTGCAAGCCGACGATTTCACACGGCGTTTTGAGAAAACGCGCCAGGCCGCTGTAACACCAGGCGATACCGCCGGCCGGGTGGATGCAAAACAGCGTCGGCAGCGCGTTTTGCGAAGCGCCGGCACCAGGGCGCAGCAGCAGTGTGGCATCGAGCATATCCGGCGCTGAGTGCTGCCCTTGTTCGGCCAGCGCCCGAGCAGAAGGATGGGCAAAGATGCTGGCGATGGTGATTTGCCAACCCAGGCCGGCGTTAATGCGGGCGGCGACATCAACGGCGCTCAGCGAGTTGCCGCCCAGTTCGAAGAAGTTGGCTTCAGGTGCCACGGCAGGCAGGTGCAGCGCATCGGCAAAATATTCGCACAGCCGTTGCTCCGTCAAGGTGGAGGGTATGCCGCCGCCGTGTGATTGCGGGCTTTGCGGGGCGGGCAGCGCTTTTCTATCCAGTTTGCCATTGCGGCTGAGCGGCAGTTCGGAGAGAAACACCAGGCACTGTGGCAGCATATAGGCAGGGAGATATTCCCGGCAGAGCGCCAGTAAGGCTTTTTCATCGGCTTCGGTGCCGGTGACCACGACATAGGCGACAATGCGCCCTTCATGCATGTTGGCGCAAGACTGGAGCACCTGTGGGTGTCGATTGAGAACCGAATCAATTTCCTCCAGCTCAATACGCTGCCCGTGTATTTTTATCTGGTGATCCAACCGCCCCAAATAATCTATTTCGCCATTCGGGCGCCAGCGCGCCAGGTCTCCCGTGCGGTAAAGCCGTTTGCCGTCCGCCGTGGCGAAAAACCGTTCTGCCGTCAGCTCGGGTTGGCCGGCATAGCCGTCAGCAAGACAAATGCCCTCAATGTGCAATTCCCCCTCGATGCCGATGGGGGTGGTGTTGCCGTAGGGATCCAGCATGTGGATGCGCGTATTCCAAATGGGGCGGCCGATAGGCACGCTGCGCTTCTCGTCGGTGCAGCCCAGCGCGTGGTAAGTGACATCGATGGCGGCCTCCGTCGGGCCGTAAAGATTATGCAAAGGCGCCGTCAGCAATGCCCGGTGCCGCTGGGCCAGTTCCGGCGACAAGGCTTCCCCGCTGGCGAATACTCTGAGCAGCGGCAGCGGTTCGGGCCTGCGCTCGGCGGCGTCGAGAAACAGCGCTAGCATCGACGGAACAAAGTGCAGCGTTGTGATGCGATGCTGCACGATGCAATTCAGCAGGTACGCCGGGTCGGTATGGCCGCCGGGTCGCGCCATCACCAAGGTTGCGCCTCCGATTAGCGGCCAGAAAAATTCCCAAATCGACACATCAAAGGTGGCCGGCGTTTTCTGCAGTACGCGATCCTGCGGCCCTAACGGATATTCGGCCTGCATCCATTGCAGACGATTGGCCAGGGCCAGATGGCTCACTATCACCCCTTTGGGATCGCCGCTGGAACCGGAGGTGAACAGAATATAAGCCGGATCTGCGCCGCTTTGCCGTGTGACGAGCGGCAAAGCGGCGCTCTGATGGCCGGCAAGTGAGTACAGCGCTGCGAGATCGAGTCGGGGAACGCTGGCCGGCAACCTGTCGTCATCGGCGCGATCGGCTATCAGCAACGCCGCATTGGCCTGCTCAAGCATCTTTTGCTGTCGCCGCGTCGGCAGCTCGGGCGACAACGGCAATAGCGTGGCACCGGCGCGCATAATGGCCAGCAGAACCACTTCTAAGGCCACGCTGCGTTCAAGTGTGACGGCGATCACCTGGCCGTGAGCGCCTTGCAGATGGCGTTCTAGGGCATGCGCGCACCGCCGTGAGCGCAGTTCCAGCGCCGAATAGCTCAGCCGTTCATTTTCGTCGAGCACGGCTATCTGATGCGGCGTAGCTTGAACCTGTTTGAGGAACAGGTCGAGGATCGTGTTGGCGGGTAACGGCTGGGCGGTGTCGTTCCATTGCGCGATTAACGCCAGTTCCGCCGGCGCCGCCAGCGTCAGTTGCTGCAGCGGCAGGGTCGGCGCTGCAACCAACTGCATGATCCAATGCAACAGCCGCCGCACATGCAATTGCAGCTCTGCGTGATGATGGCGCGCGGCATTGGCAATAAGACGCAGGCGGCGCGGTTGCAGGTCCGTACCCAGTTCCAGATGGAGGTTAAGATCGCGTACGGGGCCGGTGGCGACATGTTTGACCGTGGCGTTTAGCCCCGCAAAATCGAGTGTCGCAGGCGGAGGCAAGATGTTCAGTTCGATGCCGTAAAGGGGCAACGCATCACCGACCCTGCCGATAGCGCGGCCGATCCATTCTCCGCGGTAGCGCTGATGCGCGAGCAGCTCGCGCCGGCTGCGGGCGACGGCGGCGCAAACGTCGCGAAAGTGCGCGTGCTGCGGCAAATCCAGCAGAAGCGGCAGGATATTGCTGCGTGTGACCGCCGCCTGGGCGCCATAAGTATCAAGCCGCCCCATGCAGGGCAGGCCGAACAACAGTTGCCGCTCGCCCGACTGGCAACAGGAGAAATAGCTGGCAAATGCGCTGAGCAAGACGTCGGATAGTGCGATCCCGCTGCTTTGGTAGAAACTGTCCAGGGCTAACGCCACTTCGGCATCGATAATGGTCTCGACTTCCAACGTGTGCTCGGCCATGGCTTGCGCCGGCGCACCAAGAAATGTCGGTGCAGGCAGCTGCGCGCAGCGCTGCATCCAGTAGCGGTGATCGTCTGCATACTGCGCGCTCTGCCTGTAGTGGGCGTCGTCATGGCAGAGCGTCGTCAGTTTGACAAAACGACTGGGCGGCGGCGGCGTTCCTTGACACAGCGCCCGGTAATGCTCCCCCGCACGGCGATGGAGCAGGGAATAGGCGTAGGCGTCGAAAGCGATATGGTGTATGCGGGAAAACCATATCACTTCGCGTTCATTCAAAACATACAGCTGATGTTCATGAAGGTGTAAATTATCCGGCCCCTGTTCCCGTTGCGTTATCTCTCCCATTGCGCGCCAGGCGAGCGCCTCCGGATCTGCGTGATGGCTGAGATCGCAAACGGTCACGCGGCCTGCAGGCTGGTGGATGCCGAAAGACGGGATGCCATCGATGTCGAGGAACCGGTGGTTGAGCACCTCAATATCTTGCAGAGCCAGTTCGATGGCGTTGAGCAATAATGTTCGATTAATTTCACCGTGCAGGCGCAGGGCTTGCGCCGTCGCATAGAGTTTGGAAGAGTGGCTGGCTTGCGACGCGTACCATACACCCTGCTGGGTATCCGCCAGGGGAGTTTTATTAAGGGATAAGTCATTCATTTTTTCTCTGGCTCCTGTCCTGGAATGGTATTCAAGCGCCTTGTTAGCAGGCTTTCCATTTTTCTTTTGGCATGCAAAATCAAGTCAATATCTCTGTGTAATTGATATTCAGTGCTTTGGTTTTTTCACCTGCGCGATTTCATTCAATGAATGCCGCAATTAATTAAGTGGCTAACATTCTTTAATCGCTATTGGGCCGCTCCCTTGCGGCGACGCATGGCTTTCTTTTAGCCGGCTCTCCGTTGCGCCCGGCATTATTTTCCCTTTGTCGCTGCGCGAATGGCCGGTAGTACAAACAGTGAGGCGACAAAGCTGATGAATACGCCATAAGCGATACTGATCATCTGCATTTTCCCGCTGACCAACATGGGGAACACCAGCTCATGCGCGTGGCCAAACGTGGTGAACGTGATGCCGTTGAACAACAGCATGCTCAACAAGGCGCCAATGGAAGAGCCTGCCAGGCCCAGCAAGAGGGTTTGGCAGAGGTAAGACACATCAATAACCCTGCCGAATCCCAGCAACAGCGTTATTGCCAGCTGGTCTTGTTGGTTGGCGATGAGCGATTCGCAGAGCGCGATGATGCCCGCAGTCACCGACACCCCCGCCAGCAATGAAAATAACAGGCCGAACCACAGCAGCACCTGGCCCAACCCTTCGCTGCTGCCGGCATAGTAGGTTCGGCTGTCGCTAATGGCGACTCGGTCATTGAGCGTCCCCTGGATGGCTTGCTGCAGCTGCTCGACAGAGGGGGCATTGCTGGTCAATGCCACCAGGTTGTAATCCAGTCCCGCGCCCCAGCTGGTGCGGATATGTTCCAGATCGGCCATGAACTCGGACTGCCGCGGTGAGCCGCCGGTAGTAAATTCACCGACGATTTTCCAATTACGATCGTGCAGACGAATGGTCTCGCCCACGTGGAACGCCGGATAATGTCGCGCCAGTGAAGCGCCGACGACGAGCTCATTTTGTCCCGGCTGAAATGCTCTGCCGCGGGTGAGGGTGACCAGCGGTTGCCCGTTGTTGGCGTTCATCAGCGTGAATGCCGCCGGCGTCACGCCGCGCACCAGATACTCTTTTTCCACGTTGTCAGGGCGGAGTCGCACCAGAACGACCCACTCCGGCGAGGCCGCAACAAGGCCGGGCAAGCGCGAAAGTTGCGCCGCCTGCGTTCGCGTTATCGTACTGGTCAGTTCGGAGGAGGAGTCTTTGCTTTGCGCAAAATACAGGCCGGGTTCTGCACTCGACTCCAGCGCGCCGATCAGCCCTGCGCGCAGTGAAAATAACGATGTCACAATAACCGCGAGAAAAATGAAGCTGGAGAGAATCGCAGTGAGATAAAGTGGCCGCCGCCATAAGTTGCGTAATCCAATGCCCAGCAAGATCCCGAGCTGGTGGATTTTCGAGGATGGACGCGGGTTCATTTTCTCTCCTCCTGCAGGCGAACGATTTGAAAGAGGGAGGGCAATGCGCAGACCAGGGACAAAATAAAGACCAGCAGGAGACCGATGGCATAATCCCGGAAATGCGGCTCAACGCCGTTTAATACGGCGGGGTACAGCGTCGGCAATAACAGACTAAAAATAACTGACAACGCCATGCCCACGATGGCGCCCGCCAGGGTGATGGCGCTGAGTTGCACGGCAACCGCTTTAATCAACCGTGATTTGCGAAACCCCAGATAATTAAGGGTACGGTAGTCGCTCAAGGCTTTATGAGTCATGACATAGAAGTTGGTGCTGAGCAACAGCGCCAATAACAGGCACAGCGCCAGATTGACCCAAAAAATCACGCGATGGAAATCGAACAATTTACTCATAAACAATTTTATATGCATGCGTACGGGGGCTGTCTGCGTGGTGCCGCGCAACCGCTCCGCGCCAAACAGGGCATCAATCTGCCGGGAGAGGGTCTCCGCAGACATGCCGGGTTTAGGGGTCACCATGAAAAAACTCACCAGCCGCTTGCCATTTTGTCTGACGCTGTCGAGGTAGTCATAATGCATCCAGACTGCGGGAGGGGTGTCCGTTTGGGTTTCTTCAACGATCCCGGTAATGTAAAGATCGAGAATGGGGTTAGGCGCGAGCTTCCAAATCGCGGATGAAAGCGGCAGCCGATCACCCGCTTTTAAACGATATTGCGCTGCAAAACGGCTGTCGACCAGAACGCCTTGCCGGTCATTCTGCCAACGCTCCAGTAAGCCCGGTGCTATTTTTAAAGAAG
Organism: Serratia nevei; assembly: GCF_024160145.1. GTDB lineage: Bacteria > Pseudomonadota > Gammaproteobacteria > Enterobacterales > Enterobacteriaceae > Serratia > Serratia nevei_A. The sequence continues at coordinate 85,890 of NZ_JAMYWQ010000020.1, read as the reverse complement.
GGATCATGGCAAAGTAGTGTTGGTCTTCTACCGCGATAGCGGGCACGAACCATCCGGGATGGCGATAGTACGCACCGACCCAAACTCCCCAGCTCAGCCGATCCAACGCCGGCAGTTGCCCCATTTTCTGATGGTAAAACTGCGGCAGCAGCATCTGGGAACTGAGGGCATTCAGCACCAGCAACCGGTTGTCTCCGCCGGGCGGATCGTTGGCCTTTAAACTGAAGGCGCGATCAAAGGTCAGCATGAGCTGCAGCAACATGACGCCGCTGGCGATGAACAGCAAGATCATGATAAATCTTCTCGACTGCTCAGTGGCGGAGCGCCACAACCAGAGGTAAAACACGGCTCTCATGGCATATCCCTATGGATCAGCTTGCCGTCCCTGAGTTGGAATTGGCGCTGCGCCCGCGCGGCGACCTGAATATCATGCGTCACGACGATGATCGCTTTGCCCTGCTCCTGGCTCAGTAGCGTCATAATATCCATAATTTCCTCCCCCGCCTCCTGGCTGAGATCGCCGGTAGGCTCATCGCACAGCAGCAGGTCCGGGTTAGTGGCTATCGCACGCGCAATTGCCACGCGCTGGCGCTCTCCTCCGGAGAGCTCATCCGGCAAGTGGCGGCGCCGGTGTTCCATCTGAACCAGCGCCAGCGCGGCGTCGACGCGTTGCCGGCGCTGTTTGGCGTCCATATGCCAAAGGTGCAGGGGAAGGGCGACATTCTCCTCGGCGCTGAGAACGGGCAACAGGTTATAAAACTGAAAGACGAAGCCAATATGGCGAGCTCGCAGCGAGGTGCGTTCTTCCGGCCGTAGCCGATGCAGCGGATACCCTTGCAAAAATACCTCGCCCCGATCGCAGACATTGACGCCGGAGATCAGATTTAGCAGCGTCGACTTCCCTGAGCCGGATGGCCCCATGATGCTGACCATCTCGCCACCGCGCAGGCTAAAATCAAGATCGTGCAATACCGTGATGTGCTCGCGCCCTTTTTTATAGTCTTTGCCGGCCTGTTGCAGTTGTACGACCGGATCGCTCGGTGCGGTTGCCGTTTTATTCATAAAAATCTACCTGAATTGACATATTATGTTTCAGCCAGGGCTGTTGCTGAGTGAGCTTGATAATGACTAAAACCGCCGCGCGTTGCTCATCCACCACCGAAGAGATAAGGTTGACGGTGCCTGAGAGCTGTCGATCGGGGAGGCCATCCGGCTTGATTGTCACTCGTTGTTGGGGCGCGACGTTCGCCAGCTGGCTTTCAGGCAGCCAAACTTCGGCATCAAAGTCATCCAAACCGACAATGGTGGCGATCCCCGTGCGGGTGAAACCGCCGCCGGCGGAAATAGGCGAAACCGTTTCCCCCGGGGAGGCATCTAACGAAACCACCTGGCCGTCGAAGGGCGCGCGGATAACCGTGCGCAGCAGGTCGATTTCACTGGCTTTTATCTGCCAGCCCACTTGTTGCAATTCTGCCTGATATTGGCGGCGCTGCGCCTCGAAGGAATCCAGCTCCGCTTTGGCACTGTCGACATCATCCTGGCTCACATAGTCGAGCGGTAACAAACGGTTCAATCGCTGCAGCTGATTGCGCGCGCGCGGCAGGCGGGACTCCGTCTGCGCGAGTTTGCCCGCCGCGATTTGCTGGCTGGCCTGCAGCGACGCAAGCTGTGCTCTTAGCGAACGCCCATCGAGTGATGCCAATCGTTCTCCTTTTTTTACCTTGTCCCCGCGTTGCACATAAATCTCTTCCACCGTTCCCGTAATCTCTGCCGATACGGTAGAGAGGCGGGAGGCCTTGATGAATCCTGCGGCCGTGACTGCAGGCGCAGGTGCCGCGGGGGCCGCTGGTGCAACGGGCGCTGCGGTATCGGCCTGAGGCTCGGCAGCGCTGGCGTGCTCGGCCGCTGCCGGCTGGCTAAACCATGCTCTGCCGGCAACGAGACCCAAGGCTAACGCCAGCGCAATCGCCCCGACGAGCGCCGCTTTGCTCCATGGCCGCCCACGCGGCGGAGTATGAGGCGAGTTCAGGAGGTGCAGCGCCTGCTGGCGGGCGGTGTTGCGCGGTGCCTCTGAAGATGGGGAACGCATAGGTGCTTAACGCTCCCCGACTGTCAGACGCAAGATCACACCAATGAAGAGCAGGGCGGCTCCCGCAGCGTATAGCGGGAACCAGCGCGCCCACCAGTTGGTGGAGAACAATGACGCGCCGTTGGCGTTGCTCGCCGTGTAGCTGCTGTAGATATTGAGAGCCAGGGCGACAGCGAACATGACGAGGCCGATAAAAAGCAGCAAGCCTGATACTTTATGCATGGGGTTTCTCCTTCAGAGGGAACATAAGAGAGGCATCGAGATAATCGCCAGGGATGACCATCTCAGTGTGTATTTCAGTGAGATAGGTTTCGTTCTTCACTTCCATCCAACTGTTTTCCGGTGACGGGAGAGCCTCTCTGAAGACTAACCAGTCAACTTTTCGCGCCAGCAGCAGCAATTGATCAAGGCAATGTGAATTGCCCAGCCTGCACCACATAGGCTTGCGAATCTTGTCGTTGTTAAATGACTGCCAGCTAAGATGATCGTTGAATTGTCCGTTCACATAACTGTCCGTTGGAATGCCGTTCTTCAGTAACAATGCCAACAGGCGCGCCGGATGTTCTGTCGCCGGATGCCCGGACAGTTCATGGAAAATGCGAGAAGAGCGCACCCACCAGGTTTCACGGATCAGGACACAGTCTTCTTCCTCCATGCGCGGGGCATGCCGGAAGTCATGATCCAGCTCATCGGCCATTAATCGCTTGTAGGCGGGGCGGCCAATCTGAACCGGTTCGGCCAGTACGGTAAGCAGGTATTTGGTTCCCCACGCCACCATCGGCGTCGCCGCGCCGAGGTAACATAATTGGAACGCTTGCCCCTGATTGTCCGTCACCTTCAGCAGGCCGCTCTGCGTATCATGATGCAGTTGGAGCCGATCGAGCGTCAGGTCGCCGGCAACCTGCGGCGGCTCATCCAGACACAGGTGATGATCGGCCAGGCGGGCCTGGGCCTGCAGATTGCTGGACTCGCCGCTGACGCTGAAGGTTAATGGCAAAGCCGGCGCGGCAAACTGGCGTAGCCAGTTTTGCAGCTGATGGCGCCTGTCGTCGGCCTGGCTGTCGTTGGTCAACGTGGTGCGCGCCAACTGCCAGCCGATGCGTGAATACGCATTGTTAATCACCACTTTGCCCCGGGAATGCGCCAGCTGCCCCACATGACGGGCATCCAATTGCAGGAAGAGCGTTACCGGCAGCTTCAGGGCGGCGGGGTTGATATTGTGCTGCCGCCAGCGGGCCGTTGCGGCGGCGGGCTGCGAGATGCGTTGTTGGGTGAATTGAATAAATCCCTGCCAGCTTTGCTGCAAAAACAATGAGACATCGGTGCAGTGGCCGCCCGCGCCGTATTTGTCGATAAAGTTCTGCAGCAGCCAGAGGTACTCCTGCGACAACGTGGCGCGTTTGGCCACCGCTTTCGCTACGCGGGCAAGCACATTGGGAATGAAAGCGTCAGGCAATGTCATTCTGATCCCTTCTCGCCAGGCGTCTTCATATAAAATATTGCGAATTTCGGGCATCTGATGGTGGGTCAGCCGCTCCCAGCTCTGTTGAATCGTCTGCTGAGCCTGCTCAAGCAGCGTGACCCGCTCCGCGTTTTCCGCCGCGCTAAACCGTTCGGGCAGTTCGGGCAGGCTGCGCAGTGCATCGCTGGAGAGCTCTGCCGGCATCAGCGCCACAACATCGGCCAGAGGGGCCGGATGATGCGTTCCCCACTGCAATGTCGGGCGCAATACGTCCTTGCGCAACAGCTTTCGCAGCAGTCTTTCCGCCTCTTGCGGAGCTATCCCGGCCTGCTCGAAATGCGCTCGCCACGCGCTCCAGCTTTGCTGGTGGCTGGCGCTCAGAACGGCGTCAATTTCCGCCGCCTCCAGGCCCAGGACAAATTGCTGCTCTTCATTCCATAACAAGCCGTGGCGTTTCTCATAGCGATAGAAATGGCCGCGCATCTGGCTGGCGGAAATGCGTTGCAAGGAGGGGTTGCGGCATAGCGGCAGGTCATGTTTCGCCAACCAGTGCTGCGTATACAGCGCGTCGCGCAAGGCTAATGCGATGGAACGGTTGAGGTGTACGGTCGAGGTTACCTTGCTTTTGCCGATTTGCAGAGTGGCTTCGCCGGCCGAGCTTTCAAACGGGATCAGGCTAAAAGAGGAAAAAGTGCTGAATGGGCTGACCTTGCCCGCCGCTCGAATCATGTAGGCAAACAAGGAACGCTCTACGCGCCGGCGCCGTTTGGCCGGCCAACTCTGCCAATTTTGTTCCAGATCGCAAAGCAGCTGCGGGGAGGCAAGGCAGAGCGCCCGGCGCAGAGCCGGTTCGTTGGCGGCTTTAAGCAACCAGGCCTGTGTTTGTTCGTTGACTTGCTGCCAGCGCTGGTTGAAGGTCGCCGTCAACTGCCGGCGCTCGTCCGCTATCGCCAACCAGTTGGTCAACTGCTCCAGCGTGGTTGGATCGTAATGCACCAACCAGGCGCGCACTTCGGCAGACAGGTTGAAATGACGATCGTTGAAGATATGGCGGCGACAGCGAATCATTTCCTGGCGGACACTGTCCGCCGAGGGTAATGCGATATTCGCATGCAGCCTGGCGATAAGCGCCTGCCCGAGTTGCCGCCAGGCCGGCTCCTGCAAGTGGTGTTGCCGGATAATCGCGGATAAATCATCCGGAAGTTGGCTGACATATTGCGCCGGCAAGCCTGCGGTGCGCAGCATGATAAAAGGGGCGACGAGCAACAAAGGCTGCGCGGATAACGTCATGATAATACTCCAGATGCCAACCAGTTGTTCACCTTCTGCCAACTCACGATGCTTAGCCAACCCATCGCCGCCGCCATGCAGAGGCTGTAAAGCAGGCAATAACTGCGGAATAGGCGGCGACCTCGGGCAGACCACACTCGGGTTTTCTTACTGGCCCCGGGTTGGGCAAAGGCGCGAAATGCCCGCGTAGCATCTGAAAGCCGAAAAGGGGTGAGATTGAAAAGCAGGCCGAACAGTATCAACAGCAGTAACGGCTGTATCGCGGTGGCAGCGGCACTTTCACTCAGCGCCGCGAGCGCTCCCAGACATAAAAGGTCCATCAATGGTCCTGCCATCGCCACCCAGGCTTTCATGCTGCGCTGTGGGAAGAGCGCGATGGTGCTGGTGTTGACAAACACGGAAGGCAGCCACCAGCCGCGAAATTGCAGACCCGCGCCCAAAACCGGGCAGCCGTAAAGACGGCAAACGACGGCATGCGCCATTTCATGCAAAAACAGCCAGAACGGTATGCCGACAAACACGACCAGCAGCTGAACGCTGGCCAATTTGCCTTGCAGCAGCCAGGCGTTCAGCCCCGGCAAACACGCGATGAAACGCCACAAGGCAGCGGCAATCGCGAGGCTGAGCAGGCTGTAACCTAACCAGCACGGGATCATCCGCAGAACAGTGGCGATTTTATGTGCGGCGCGATCGGGGTTAGGCAGCCGATATCGCCCGGCCACTTTCGCCGCCGCAGGCGGCTTTTGCGCGCCATCAACGATCATATTCGCCTGTTTCAGCCGCAGCAGAAACGCGGACAGCGCCTGTTGGCATTGTTCGGGCGTCGCGTTCGGGTGGTGTTCTGCCAGCGCCGCCAATAGGGCCGCCATGGAGCTGCCCCCTTGCAATTGTTGAGCAAGCCGGGCAGAAAACCCGCTCAGCTTTAACGGCGCATTACTGTTTTCTTGCAGCAGCAGCGTCACATTCGCTTGCGGAGAGACCAATTTCACATCATCGTTTAAACGCAACAGGATGGATGCAGGCTGCATGTTAAACACCCTCTGCCGGTGGAGGGGACGCCAGCACCAGACAAAACAGCGGCGCCTCACGATATCCGTCGGCACCCGCATGACGAATGAGCCCTTCTTCGATCACGCCTCCCGCCAGCGTTCCCGTCAAGCCGCAGTCCAGCGCCGCCAGCCAGCACTGCATCGCGCTTGCCGCAGCGTTTTGCAGCTGCATGCGGTATCCCGCCGCGCCATGGTCATGCAGGGTCTTTTCAAGATCGGCAACCCACATCAGCAACGCACCGGCTTTATGGAACGCCAATTGATTGATGCAATCCGCCAAATGTGCGCGACCAAACCCGTTATCCCGTTTCCGCCAGTAACGGCGATCGGCCTGGCCGCACTGATAAATGCCCGCGGCAAGTTCGCCGCTGGCTTCCGGCAGCAATATCCAGGGTTCCATGGGTAACGCCGGCATCCCGCGCAGGCGGCTTTGTTCAAGACCGGCATGCGAGACGGCGATCAGGGTATGCAACCAGGTTTCCGGCAACGGACGATCGGCATAGTCATACGCCGCTCTGCGGCGTTCCAGCAACGCGGAGAGCGGCTCATCGTGGCGGCCAGCCGCCAGTGATGAGAGCGAGGCATGCGCAGGCGACGCTGGCGCGGCGGCCGGCCGCGGGCGGTGGCTAACGGCGACCAGGCTGCTCGCCGTCTCATAAAGTGGAGCAGGGAGCGGCTCACCCTGCGACGAGGGCGCTTGCACATGCAAGACCTGGCAGAGGATATGGGGGTTATCCTGTTCAGTGAAGAAGAGCAATGACGCTAACCATTGCAGGTCGACGCCATGATCTTCTCTCAGCTTCCAGCCCGCTGCGCGTGCGGAAAGTGCGCAATATTGATTAACCACGCCGGCGTCAAGGTTAACGATGTTATAACTGAAGTCGTTATATTTGCCGCGCACGCGGTTCAGGTTGCCGCTGGTAATGAGTGAAATCGGCTCTTCGGGATGCTGGAGCAAGCGCTCCAATTGCTGGCAGTCAATACCGTCAATCCTGACGAGTTGGTGTTTTTCACCGAGATAGAACCAGACCCCACAAGGCATCTCCGGCAGCGGCCGGCGGACGACCACAAACATATCGCACGAGAGCAGTTGCCCTCCGCTGGGCGCGATGCGGCGCAATGTGCCGTCTGCGCTGTTTTGATAACCCGTGGCGTGGCGCAGCAACCAGCCCAGATTGGCCGGCGTCAACGGCTGTGGCGGCGTCGCAGACATGCGCCAGGGCGGCGGGCAGAGCTCCGCCAATGTGCTGTCGGGCAGATTGAGATGCTGTTGCCCATGCAGCCTGACCGGCCTTGAGGCGTGGCGATTGAGGTTATCCAGCGTGAAGTGCATCTGATGCGAACGCGGTGGTAACAAGCCCTGCGGCGGCAAGCGTGTGCCGATATGGTGCTGCCAGGCAGTAAACGCCTCTTCCCCCGGCGGCAGATAGGCGGCATGGCCTAAACCGCTTAGTACGGTACCGGGAATGCGGGCGACCTTATAGGCTAAGGTGTACTCCCCCTCGCCCCGATGGCTATGAGAAACGACCTTGTTGAGGTAGCTTTCGGAGGACAGCCCGAGCAGAATTTGCCCCAGCTCATGGGCGGCATAGACAGCGCGGAAGGCCACCTCTTGCCGATCGTTGGCGGGCGATGGCAGCTCACATTGCGTGCGAGCGCATTGATAACTGGCGCTGATGTTCGGGAGGGTATAGGGGCCCACCAGCGTGCGATCCGCGCCAATAACGCAGCTCAGATAACGCACGCCGGCCTGGTGCAACCCATCGGCGCATGCCTGGCGGAAAGCGTCCGACTCGCTGCCGTCAAAAATGATCAGTGCATCATCCCAATGGAGGGCACAAGACGTTGGGCGCTCGGTCAGAACGTCAATGCCGGCGGTTATAGGTGCCAACGCGTGTTGCAGCAGCGATGACACATCTTCCGGGCAAACCAGGGCGACCCTGCGGCGGCGGGCGGACTTCAACGCCGCAGTACGGTTGGCGTGCAGGCGGGTATTGTCGACAAAGCGGCCGCAATAGCTTGCCAAATGGCTTGGGGCGCCGTCATCCAGGCCTTCACCTTCTTCAAGGAAGCCATAGCGAAACAGTAAGGACAACATGCCCAGAGCATTCTCGCGGCTCAGGGTCGCGTCGTCGGCCAGTACGCTTTCCAGCGCGTTGACGCCATCGAGGCGCTCGAGGAAGGCCGCAAGCGTGTTTATCCCCTGAACGCAGGTCAGGATGCGCGGTTGATAGGCACCATACACGGCTACGCGGGTATCGCTTTCAGGAATGAAGATCAGTTCCGGAATTAATTTTGGGCGCTTGGGCAGCAAAGCGTAAAGATCGTTATGGTGGCTAAACTGTGCGCCCGACAACACGGTCGACATGTGAGTGGCTTTCATTAGCGCAAGGCTCCTTCCAAATGTTCGGCCAGCAAGGCCGTGCCCTGAGCCTGCGAAATATGCTGGTTTTCGCGGCAGCTGCAACCGTGTAACGCCACCACGGAACTGCTCGCGGTGCGATTGCTGCCAAAGCTCACGGCGGTCAGTTTGCCGAATTGGTCTTCGGGGAGCTGCGCATACTGCGTTAACCGTAATCCAGCCATCAACACCAGCGCCGGCGTATATCCGCGCAAGGCGTTCTGCGGCTGTTGTTCATGATATCGCTGCAGGTTCAAATCCATCATTGCCGTACGCGGCGTTTCGGCGAGGCTGAGCAGGCGCTTCGCCGCACAGGAATAACAGGCGGTTGGGCCAGGGATGACCAGGGGGCCGCAAAAAAGCATATGGTCGTTCAGCACGGTGCAAGCGTGAGGGATCCCGGCGCGAAACAGCTGCGTGGTAAGCTGTTCGAGCTTAAGCGGCGCGCCGCCGGATAGCGCGATCCCGACGAATGAAGCCTTACTGTCGGCCCAGGAATAGTTCAGTGCGGTTGCCAATGTCAGTTGAGAGATCCCTTCTTGGCAGAGCATATAATCGGCCACGTCATTGCCGAACGCGGTGTCACTGACGATAATCATTACCACTCTCCTTCAGGCAAAAGGTTGCGGCCACGGATTTATCGTGACGGCTTTGCCTAATTGTTCACTCAACCGTTGCTGCTGTTCCCGTAGGCGCGGATGCCCGAGATAGCGGGCGCGATAGCATGCCGTCATGGGTAAAAGGGCGGGGATGACGGCGCGCACCACGTGTAAACCGGCATCGCGCAGTTCATCCGTGGTCATGTCCGCTATCACGACGTCCATCTTGAGTTGACGAAAACGCGCCACCAATTTTTTCAGCTGTGCTGCCGGCGTTTGCGGTTGCCCGGCCTGAAGGCGGCTAATCGGCATCTGGTGCTCGCTGGTGGTGAGAAAATCGAACGCGGAGCGCTGTTCGGCCCGCCCCATGAAGATGGCGCCATGTTCGAGCGCGATAAAATCGCGTATATCGTCCGGCACCGGCAGTTGGTGTTCGAGTACCGAACGCCCCATGGCGCTTTCCCGGATAATCTTGCCGCAGCTGCCCCAGGGATCGAACCCCGTAGAACAGTTGACGAACTGGGCCGAGGTCGGATGTCCGGCGCGTAGCTGCAACCCGTAGATTGTCGGGCAGCCGATGTCGGTAGTGGCATCAAAGAACAGCTGTTCCAGCCCACTCGCCGCCAGGCGTGAAAACTTGTCTTGTAATTTATCCGGGACCGGTTGATCGAAGCGGATGCGCGCTAAAGGCATTTGCAATAGCCAGGTAAGGGCAATCGCATCGCGTTCGATGACTTCATTGATCGCGGTTACCGTGGCAGTGGTGAGGTCGGTGTGCGCCGCGACGCCTGTCGATATCGGCAACCAGAAACGCTCGCTTTCCCAGGGCCGCACATACAGATGCGACATGATCAACGGGATCTTGCGCGGGCGGGAGTCCGTCAACGAGTAGCCTTCCACCCAGCGCAACGGCTGGGTGTCATCAATGGGTTTGACCGGGCAGAGCGGATCGGCGAGCTCCTCCTCGCTGCAACGTGGCAGGCTGTCGGCCGCCAAACCGTCAGCCCCGAGTTCGCGGAAGCTGGCCACCGAAACATCGCGAGGATGGTAGACGCAGGTGGCGTATCGCTCTGCCGCTTCGGCGACAGCGCGGACGATCGCCATATCGACGTGTTCATCGGCGCCGCAGCCGGCAAGCGCGATTTTTTGCAGATCGTTGCCTTTATTGTCAATGATATGGGGATATGGCATTGACAGATTGCCCAGGCTGGCCAGGACCGACGAAAAACGGGGAATATGCATCTCCTGCGGCTCCAGCGGGTAGACGCTGCCGACAACGCCCGTCAGCGGCGAGAGCAGCGACATGAACGGATATTTCTGGCGCATTGACGCGGAAACGGCAAAGTTATGATGATGCATGAATAACTCCGCTCTCCAGGCTTTTGCTCAGCAACACGGCCAACCAGGCCTCATCCAGCGTGCTTAAGCCAAGGCGATTATTCATTAGATGCATGAATTGGAATGCCAGATTTTTCGCGAGGCCATCACTGTATCGTTCGCAATGGCGTTCATAGCTGCGCCGGGTTTGATCCAGCGCAGACTGCCAGCGATCCACCAGTTCGGCGCTTTGCGCGTCTTGCCGTATCTGCGGCGACAGGAGAACCGAGTTTTCATCAATCAGTTCCCATGCACGATCGGTAAAGCTGTTTTTGATCATCCCGATATCCGCAGAGCCCGCCAGCCAGAAAGTCGAGAAGCTTTCAAGGAAGGCGGAACGCCGGGAGACAGGAATAAACGTTTCCAACATGGCCAGCATCAGGGGCAACGCAAACTCTTTGCGCGTCATGCCGCCGCTTGCCTCAGCCAGCAATATGGCGCGGGCAATGTCACTGGATTGGTGAAACAGCGCTTCGGCGATGCCTATGCCCGTTTCGCCCCCGTAGACGTCCGTTTCCGGCTCATATTCCGCACGTTCGCAATGAACGGGGAGTTCATGCGCGGGAAACGGTGTGTTGCCGCGGAAGCTGACCAATGGCGTCCACAGGCTGGCCGGGCGCAGCGGCAGGCTATTCAACGCATCATGCAGCGCAGCATAAATGGCGGTTTCCAGGCGCTGGCTGTCCTTTTCCTGCAGTAGAAAACGAACGCGTAAATGTAATCCCTTTTCATCGATATAACGTAAGAAGAACCAAGGAGAATCCGGAGCGTACGCCAGTGCTTGGGTCAATCCCTGGGTGATCAGAAAGTCCATTCCATCATGATGGCTACCGATATACAGCTTGTAAAAATGCCAAGATGCCGATCTGTTTTTCATCTTTGCGTACCTGTTTTTTTAAGATTGTTTTGGCTGGAAAAGGAACCACTTAACGCCGACAAACAGCGTGATCACGCCCCATATCGCCATGCCGATACAGTTAATGAAGAAGGGGAATACGCCTTCGCTGCCATTCATGGCGTATCGCAGAGCATCCGAGACAAAACCGACCGGCGTCGTCAAAATTAACCATTTGAGTGGCGGGAATGCGCTCAGATCGAGGAACAATTGCCCGAAACACATGCACCAAAAGTTGAGTAAGGTCAGAGCGATTGTCGCGACGGAATTCGTGCGGAATAATCCGGCCAGCGCATACCCAAAGCTCACCAGCAACAGCGCGCCGGCGACGAGCAGCACGATAAACAGCAGGGGATGCTGAAGGGTGAAGCCAAAGACCAGACTGCTAATGAGCATTAACAGGGCGATCTGAACCAGTGATATCACCAGGCGGACGCTGACTTGTGATGCGAGCAGGATCCATCGCGGCAACGGAATGACGCCGTAATAACGGTAAGTGCCTTTTTCACGCGCGGCGATCAGCGGCGTCGCCGTGCCAAATAGGGCGACTTGCAACAGGGCCAGCGTCAGCAAGGACGGGAAGATAAAACTAAAATAGTTGAAACGCTCAGTTTTCAGCGTAATGAAGCGTATCGGCTGCTGAGCGTCGGCCGGCTGTTGATTGAGTGCGGCGGAAACCAGTTGAGCGACGGAGCTCATGGATTCCGTCGTCGTGATCGCAGGGCGCTGTTGTGCTGCATCCCAGCTCACCGCCGCGTTCACTTCATTTGCGCGCACCAGCGATTCCGGATCGCTTCGAAGCTGGCGCTGGACGGCCAGGCCAGGATAATTATTCAATTTAAGCCAGAGAGCTTCTGTTTCCGGCGTGTCTCCGACAACGCTCACCTGCATGGAGAACGGTTGATGATTGCCGTTAATAATCTTTGCCGTTATGCCAAAGGTAAAGATGAAAAATAGCGGCAATACAAGAGAAAATAAGGTTGATAGCGGATCGCGTAAATATTCTTTGGTGTTGGCACCAAAGAAGCGCCGATAAATCTGCCAGCTATGTGATTAGAAGTGAGATAAATGGAGCTGAGTCTGCGAGATAATTAGGGGATATAGTGATTCGTTAGAGGATATAGTGGGACAAGGTCTGTAAATCATTTCCAGTATGTGAAAGATAAAACAGGGCAGAAAACTTCAGTCGTCTGCCCAAAATTTTACTCCCCGCCACCGAACAAATCCAGCATCGGCTGCTTGTGCTTCATCACTCGTTTATGTACTCGGTGAATCAGCTTGCGCAGCCCTCGTTCGGTAATGCCATATCGGGAACTCAGGTCGGCCCAATTGTTGCCTTTGAACTCGTTGTAAATCTGCAGATCACGAACGGCCAGCTTATAAACGTAATCACGAGGGAACGTGAAATTCTGCCCACCGAAATGCTCTGCCAGGAAATTTGCCACCGCCAGCCCCAGATGCTCGGCCTGCTCAGTTGAACACCCATAGTCAGATGCTGTCTCGGCGACATGGTCAGCAACCTCAGATAACAGCTTATGGCGCTTTTCTTCCATTGGCGTAATCATGATCTGCCCCCAGTTATTGCAATGCAGCTTGAGCCTTCAGCTCGCGTTTCTGCCACTTCTTCAACGTCTCGATAACACGACTGGCCTGATCCGTTCCCAGCCATTCCAGCCGACCTACACCTGTTATACGGTGAGCATACGCATTGATCGCACGCTCTGAACTATCACGGACAAACCCCGCCTCAAACATCTCCAGCCACAAGGACCGGATTTTCTTCGATTGCTCGTCTGTCGCCGTAATCCTTCCAGGCTTTTTAAATACCGGCCTGAACCCCAGACCATAAAACGCGTCCATCACAGACTCTAATTGCTTGATGGTCATTTCTTTCGTTGAGCTTAAACCCGTATAGCTATCGAGCAGTTGGCGGTAGGTATCGTCATCCAGGCGACGGTCACGTTTGGCGACATGAATTAATTTTACCAGGTTAATACGGTTCATCACATTACCCCCGTGCGTGTTTTATTAGCGACACCACCCATTCAATTAATAAATAACTGCCCCAAATACTCACTGACCAGAATACGGCGCAGAATAACGCCATTAATAACCACGTTGCCCCTCGCGAAATGGTCATGATTTAACTCCTATACCAGTCAAAGAAACTCCCTGGCCATGCACAGCTTGATGCAGTTGCGCCTGCTTACCCGCCCAGTAACCAGCATCAGCCGCATCATCAGCGCCACGGCATTTTTTTGCAGCCCGAGGGGCAAGCTTCTCGAACTCCATTTCGTCGTCCATGCGGTTGTAATAGGCCGTCATTAGCGTTTTTTCAGGCTCGGAAACGCGGTATAAATCGATAACACAGTATGCACCGTTTACCCACCCCTCACAGAACTGATCGGCGCGGGAAACTTTGGTGCTGGGCTTTATATTGCGCCGCATCTTCGCGGTAAATTCACGACGTGCTTTTACTAATTGGCGCGACAAGACGTCAAATGCATATGCTGCAATTTCAGGCCTTTCATTGGGACCATAAAAAATAACCGTCCGGCGACCACTGCTATTCGAATAGAACGCACTTGCATATTCGTAATAGCACGCCACACCAAATGCACGGCAAACCATTCTGCCCAGGGCGCTCATATAGGCCGGTATTTTCTGCGCCTGCGATGGTGCGCCTTTACTGCTGGCGCGACCAATCTCCATCAGGTCAATATCCGTCTCAGTGAGACTATGCTTGCGCATTAATGCCTGAGCCTGGCTCAGCGCATTCGCGGCTTCATTGCTGTTGGTACTGCGTCTGGCCAGGTTAAGCAGCTTCTTGATCTTCGCCAGATACTTTTCATTATTGTGGGTCATAGTTAACTCCCAGGCGTTCTGCCAGCCGCATGAGCTTTTGCTGTTTGTGGAAATCGATGGCCGTATCAAGACCATTTAGTCGAAATTGCTCGATCATGATCTCCACGTCGGCCATCTCGCTGGCCAGCTTCATTTCGTCGCTCAAGCCGTTCAGGTTGCGTGAAACCTCAGTGCTCAGTTCGCTGGCCTCCTCGGCCAGCTTCAGGAGTTGAGAGTCTGGGCCAAAGCGTTTCATGGCCATGCGGTACAACGTCGAACGGTTAGTCGCTATAGACATATCCCCTCCGAGTAATCATCGTGAGGTAATGGCTGGAGCTCGCTGGTGGGCACAAACGCGTTGTAGGTTTGCCCGCAATGCGGGCAGGCCAGGATAAGGTCCACACACCAGGTGCCGTCATGCCCCTGCGTAATGGTTGCCTGCTCGGAATCGAGCTCATCTACGTCTTCGCTACAGGTTTTGCATTGCAGGCTCATTGGGCGATCTCCTGTTCAAATGGCACTATGGCGAAATCTTCCAGGTTGCGATTAATGGTGATGCCCGGAATATCTTTTACTGCCGCCTGTTCGTTTAATATCGCGTCCTTATTAATTTCCTCCTTGGAACGAATAAACCGAGTCAGCTTGAGTCTTTTCAGAGCAGCAATAACAGCCTCGGCACCGCGTATCGTGCAGCTCGGTGGCCTGTTGCGCCAAATCACCTCGCCGGTGGTTAAATTGACGGTCTTTGTTTTTCCGTCCTGGGTCAGTTCGGTGCGATTGGCCTCGCACCAGGTCTGGATGCCTTGCTGCAGACCGCTTATCTCGGCCTTCAGTCGTTCAATCTCCGGCGAATGGAATTGCGCTACCGCTGCAATCTGGTCATTCATTTCCGTTTCGATACGGGTTAATTGACGCTGTAAATCTCCGAGGGATTTAATACCGTCAATTACCTCAGCTTTCGTTTGCGCGGCGTACGGAACCGCCGCAGCTTTAAGCCGCTTTTTACCTTTTGCCATTTTTAAATACCTTTCGTGTGGTTGGTTATTTAACTATTTCGAACGTGATATTTTCCGGGTCATTCTCGAAACTGCTGTCGTTGATATTCAAATCGTATTTGCTGGCTATTTCTCCTATGCGTGAATCCAGGTCGACACCTTCAGAGCAGATACGCTGGTATTCGTCAAAGTCGGTCTTGTCCATCTCTACCGTTTTATCCAGGTGAATATGCATATCGGCGGTAATACTGACTTTTATTTTCTCACCCATTACCGCGCTCCTCCCAAACGACCCGGCACCTGTCCAGCTGGTACTGGAATTTTTGATAGCGGCCCTGTTCATCGGTGCCCGTTGAATATCGAACCGCTTTACCCTGGGCCACCATTCTGCGCGTGGTGGCGTTTGGGTGAATGACCACCGTCGGTCGGCGGCCTTCTTCGATGTCGATACGTTTAACCGTAATTCCCTGGGCAGATAATGTGGTTACCGCTTTGCTTGTGGTGATAATGGCTATTTGAATTCCCTCGCTTTCCACCACCAACGATAATTTATGAGTAGTGCGCATAATCCCTCCGACCGCATTAATTAATAGTTAAATACCTTTAATTACGTCGGCATTAACCATCGGCACACCGATTTGTGCGGCTAGGTTCATTGCCGCAATGGTTAAATTGCTGACAGCCAGCGGGTATAACAAGCTAACAACACCTTTACGGCCGCCGATGTTATTGCTGAGCCTGGCGCGAATAGCGTCGGTTGCGCTGGCGTCCAGCACCTCTTTTATCGGCTTACCGGCGCGGTCAAACTTAAACGTCAAAAACGCCTCCAGCTGGGTATCCAGCGGCAGCAGCTCAACAACTTCACAGCGCTGTACCACCTCGCGGACCTCCTGATTGCGTTCTGACAGCTTCATCGCCAGCTCCGGCTGGCCGACCAGCACAATGGAGAGCAGTTTTTTAAAGCCGTTCTCCAGCTCAAAGAACCGCTTGAGGTGCTTCAACGTCGGCAGCGGCAGCGAGTGGGCCTCCTCAATCACCAGGACGTGGCTGTAACCGGCGTTGCTGCTGTCTTTCAACACGCGGTGGAGTTGGCGGAACCGGGCCTCCTGGCTGCGTTTGACGCCTTCCAGCGGTGCGAGGGTGTTGATGATCGCCTCGGCGATCGACGCCGCTTTCAGGGTCTTGCCCTTGTTGTCGTTGTCTTCCATCGCGATGATGTAGGGCTCAATCACAATCACCGGCGCGTTTTCGCGGTTGATGCGTTCAATCAGGTCGCGGCGCAGCGTGGACTTGCCCGCGCCGGACTCACCGACCACCGCCAGGAACCCGCCGTGACGCGCAGTCTGGAACAACGCCTCGCGGACGTAACGAATATCCGGGGTCGTGAACACATCTTCAGAGCCTTGCAGGGCGTCGTCGGCGAACGGGTCGCGGAATAAACCGAAGTGCTTTTTCGTTGCTGGATGTAATACCTGCTTTGCGAGTAACATATTGTCGTCTCCTTCCTTATTTGCCTGTTGCGAGACACTGGTGCGGGCGGTGTCCGCCGCCTGCACCTCTTCAAATGCGCCAGCTGTGTCCAGCCCGCGCGCTGCTAAAAATTGGCTGATGCTTTCCCGCACCTCTGCGGTGCGGCGTTTTGGCCAGATGCCGTGGTTCACTATCTGCGAAATGGTCGGTTGAGAGACCTGGGCCGCGTCAGCGACCATCTGCTGGTCAATACCGTGCTCTTGCATCATCGCCTTCAGTACCAACATGCTGCCTCCTATTGGCCGTTAACGACGCTCAGCGTCACGGTGTGCTTGCCTGTCAGGTCACCGGCGATCGTGTCGATATCGTCCGCAGGTACGCCGTCCGGGAAACGCTGAACAAGTTGGTTATAGTGCTGTGCCTGCCACTCCCGGCCCTGCGCCGTGAATACCTCCCGCAACGCTTTTGCTGCCTCAACGTGCGTTAATGGCCGTTGTTCAATACGCGGGCCCCGCACATCCGACTCCTGGCCGCGCTTCGGCAGATAGGACGGTAGCTCGGTGTCGTCAATCGTGCGATATGGGTCAAACTGCCCCCCGAACGGCAGCGCCTTGGCTTTGCGCGCCGCCGCTGCGGCATCGGCAGAGTTGGTGCCGGTGACAATCTGCTCAATCTCCTGATTGACCTGCTGGGTGACGGTATCCGCCGGTTTGCGGTAACCCTCGCCGATAATCGCGGCGTTGGTCGCAAACCCAAACTCGTTCTCCGGCACCTCATCAACCAGGTGAAACACCTCGTGACCATCCTCGCCGGTCAGCACAATCTGAGCGACATCGGTGCGCCAGGGGTTACGGGTCACCATCACATACTCGCCAATCATCACGCCTGGGACGCCAGACACATCGTACTTGCGGCTCTGGAATGGAATTTCCAGTGTGGACTGCACTTTACGGCGTACCGGTGCGGCGACGGCCAGTTCGCGGCAGACCTCCACTGAGGGGGCTTTAATCAGCTGCTCGGCGGTGATGCGCAACCAGATATCGTTGCGGCAGAAGCCGTGGCGGCTATGGATAGCCGTGGCGTTAAAATGGCTGCGCCACTTCTTCGCCATCGCGTTCAGCTCATCCAGGCTGTTCACCGTGACGAATTTCAGGCCCGGCTCGAACTTGCGTTCGATGATGTCGCGGGCTTTCTCGACCTGGCCGGTCGCGCGGGCGTTCCCCGCCTTGTGGGCTATCATCTCGATGCTCAGCGCCCGGCACAGGTTTTTTGTCATGGCGGCGGTGTTGGCAGAGCCGGGGTCCATGAACAGAATTTTCGGCACACCGTGCAGCACATCTGCGCCGCCGCGCTCCTGCATGGCGTTAATCAGCACCGAGCACAGGTTCTCGCCGGACTCGGCACCGAGGACGTATTCGACGTAAATCCAGCCGCTGGTGTGATCGGTGATTTCATAGCTCCAGACGCGATCATGAGCGATACGCGCCAGATTCTTCGGCTTGTTCTTGTAGAACTCAGCGCTGTCCATCACCTGCAGGCCGGTGGTTTTCTTTCCGTTCTGCAGGTAGTAGAGGGTGCAGAGAGACGCGTCGACCAGCCAAACATGATTGGGGTGCAGGCTGGCCAATCGGGTGCTCGGTTCCGGTGCCATCAACTGGTCGGGATGTACGCCGTATGAACGCATGGCGCGGACAATAGCGCTCTCGGACAATGGGCGGACCTCGCCCGTGCTTTCATCAACCACTTCGGCCGTAATCATGCCGTTGGCCCGCAGTTCAGCAGCCGCATCAGCGACTGCATACAGGCGCTTGCCGTTCTTGCGGGTGGATTCTGTCAACAGTGCGGAGATCATCATGGCATCCTCACGCGTCAGCGCACTGGTGCCCGCATCCGTGCGGCGTTTGCGTGTGTCTGTCATCGCGACCTCCTTGATTTTTCGTAACAGCGTTGCGCGGGACATACCCAGCTCAACGCAGGCCTTTTCATAGATAGCGCCGCGCTCACCGTGCCCGGCATTGCGGGCAGCCTGCGCTATCGCAACCAGTCGTTCGGTCAGGGCTGCGCTCATATCACTGTTCCTGCTGCTGAATTTGCTGAACTTTTTCTTCCAGGAGGCGTTTCATTTCCTCAAAAAACGGTACTGCATCCGTGTCATGAACGGTGATTTCACCAAAGTAGGTTTTGATGGTGAAGCCGCACAACATGTCAGGCACCTGGTGTTTTAGGGCGTGATTCAGAGACTCGACGCTATCGACGACAGGGATATTAGGCATTTTCATTCTCCTCGTTATCCAGACCGTTCCTCACCCAGTCCGGGCGCGGGTCAAAAGGCTGGTGCTCCGGCAGGTTGAATTGCTGGCGCAGCGCTGTCAGGCGGGTCTCTATATCGTTGAGAAGACCGGCCATGCTGCCGACATGAACAATACCGGTACGCTCGGTGTGTTCAGCCAGCACGGTGAAGCCGTTCTCCAGGTTGACGAGGTCGGCCAACACGGCGTGCTGCAGCACGTTGACGTCCTGGATGATTTGCGCGCCTTCAGCCTCCGGCGTCTCGCGCTTGACGCGATAGCGCAGCTTTTCGTCCAGCTCGGCATTCTTGTCCTGCAATTTGCTAACTTGTTCTTTTTTCTCGGCCAGCGTCTGGCGGCTGATCTCCAAGTCGGTCTTGAGGTCTTCTTTCTCCTTGCTGTGCTTGGCGATCATTTCCTCGGCCAGTTCGAGCAGCGCCGTTTTGTCGCCTTCCTTGGCTACTTCAATAAGGGCGCTTTTTTGGTCTTCCGGCAGGCGGCGGAACTGGCGCAGTTCGCGGTAGCCGATGCCCATGCGAGACATGGACTCGAGGGCCTCTTCGCCGAAGGTGTTGAGGTTGGCGATATCTAATTCAACTTTGTCCCTAGACATACCCAGTAACTGACAAAAATCGTCCCATGTTCCAGAAAACTGCGAACCGTTCGCAGTTTTCATTCCCTTTAAAGCACGGTACAGCTTGTTTTCCTTAACAAAAGCTAATTTAGAAGTGCGAACCGTTCGCGAAAATTGTTCGAAAGCATCAGCCATCTGCGCCTGCCCCAGGAGTTGGTTCAGCAGGTCGCGCTCTTCATGCATCTGATCGCTAACGGCTGCCATTAGGTTCTGAGTTGCTTCCAAATCAGGGCTCAACTGCAAGTCTGGTACCAGATCGGTGGACGGTAATTTTTGACGAGCCATTGTTAATTCCTTATCGAGATCCAGCAGTTATACGTTGGGTGATTTCATTCATACGAGACTGCATACGTGCTATGTGATCAGCATGCGCAGTAGCGATTTGCAGCATTTTGACGCTATGCGCGTAGCGGCCGTTGTCGAGTTGAATTGCGAGGCCGACGTCCACCAGGGTGGCTAAGTCGCGGCTGATGTTGGCTGGTGAGACGTTCAACGCCTTGGCCAGCTCACCGTTTGACAGACCTGTCATCGTGTGACCTTTGAGGGCTATCAGCACGCGCAACGTGCGCGTTGCCGATGATGAGGTGCCAGGTTTCTTGCTCATGCTTTACTCCACATTACCGAGAATGCCAGGGGTGACTTCCCCGCCAATTGCGACAGACAGGTCTCGCAAAATCTTGTACGTCAGCCTGCCTCGCGGTAGCTCTTTTTTACCGGCCCAACGGCTCACCGCCTGAGTGACAGTGCGCGGCTCGTAACCCGCACCAAGCGCGAACTGGCGAAAGTTACTACCACGCTCAATCAGACGAGCCTGAATCTGTCGTTTGTTCATAGCTTGGTTGTTCCTATTGGGTTATTGTGTAAACATTACGAATAAGCGTACTTATTCAGAACAAATAAATCAAGTGGATTTTATGCAATATGAATAAAAACAGTGTGGACGCAGTCTTGGCGCGCTTAATGGAACTACTCGGGGCCGGAAACGATAGTGAGCTGGCAAGAATGTTAGATGTAAATCGGCAAACCCTTGCGAGCTGGAGAAAGCGCGATTCGATACCTTATTCAATTTGCGTAAACCTGTCTGAAGAACGGGGATATTCGCTAGATTGGCTACTCACAGGACGCGGACAGGCTATGATTGATTCGCAAGCTCCGGCGAATGCAGATGTGATCTTTTCCCGTTCTGACCTGACATTGTTGGAGCTAATGAACCAGTTAGATCCAGAAGTAAGGAAAGATTTAATGCGAAGCGCTGAGGAAAAACAGCGAATGATCGAGCTTGAAAAAAAAGTAAACGAGCTTTCTTCCGAACTTCAGAAGAAAAAAAATGCGAGCTAATTTGTTCCCATTGGGAACTAAAAGTGTAAGTTTTTCTATTTTAATGGAGTAAATATGGCTCTAATTTCGTGCAAGGAATGTGGGAAGGACGTATCTGATACAGTAAAGGCATGCCCAAACTGTGGATTTCGTCTAAAAAAAGAAATAGGAAATTTCAAAGCGATAGTATTGGTTGCCCTGATCGGTGTTGCAGGAGTTTTCATGGCCTTGCTTCTTGCCCCGCTTCTTGGTTCAAGAACCGAATACGAAGTTAGCGCATATGAAAAGTGCAAAACCATGATAAAAATGGACTCAGCAAATCCTGAAAATGCTGAGATTGAGGATATTAACGGTATTGTTAATGGCAGTGAGGTCACTTACGTTTGGTCGCCTCTCACGCTAAGACTGCAAAATCAGTATGGTGCATTAGTTGGCTCTTCGGCTACATGCATAATCAATACGGATACCAATAATGTGACAAGATTCTATCCGCCAAGTTTGCATTGATAAACCGAAGACGGCGTGCTTAACGCCGTCTGCTGTGCTACCAATTTCTAATAACAAGTTCTTTCTGTCGCGAAGCAGGTCTGCCAGCACCTTGCAGAGTATAATGAATGCTGACGCTCTCCATATGAAGCCCCGCAAAAGCAGTCCGCATTTCAGGGATATCGTTCACTGAGATCAGCATGTTGCCCGACATCGACCTGGCCAGCTCAGCCATCAACACGTAGTTTTCAAACCCAAAGTCCACGCCATACCCTTCAGTCTGCCAGTACGGCGGGTCGCAATAGAACAGCGTATGCGGCCGGTCATAGCGCTGGATACATTTGGCCCAGTCCATATGCTCAATGCAGGTACGTGCCAGCCGCATATGGGCTTGTGACAAATCCTCTTCAATTCGCAGCAGGTTGAAGCGCGGCGGTGACGTTGTTGCCGTGCCGAAGGTTTGCCCCTCGATTTTACCGCCGAACGCCTGCTTCTGTAGGTAGTAGAACCGCGCCGCGCGCTGAATATCAGTGAGCGTTACCTCTGGCGTGATCTGCAACCATTCGAACATCTGTCTGCTCACCAGCGCCCACTTGAACTGCTGAATAAACGCCTCAAGGTGGTGCTGGATCACCCTATACAGATTCACCAGTTCGCCGTTGATGTCGTTGATCACCTCGGCCTTGCTGGGCGGCTTCATAAAATACAGTGCTGCTGCGCCGCAGAACGGCTCAACGTAACAGGTATGATCGGGGAACTGAGGAAGGATTTTTTTAGCCAAGCGGCGCTTACCGCCCACCCAAGGTATGATCGGTGTCGATTTCATAAACTGTAAGCCTTTTTCATATGATGAAAATGCAGTAGGCTTAATCTGTCTCGCGAGACGGACTGAGCCCTGGGTCGACTCACAGGTAGTAGCTGTGGTGTTGATGGCCTGTTGGGTGTTCCAGCACCCAACAGGCCGCTCTTTCTATTTGCAACACTAAATCTGATGTATGTTGGGGGTCATCTGTCCTTGGGCACAGAAAGGCATTGCTGATGATTTAACGTTTTTGTCTGCCTGGGATGGCAGAAATTGTTCTCAAAAAATGATGCGGAAGTGATCACACCTTCGGGCAATATATTAAGAGTATTGAAAGGAAGAACTATATGAGTGATGTGAAAAATTATCGTATTGAGTTTTATCAATTATCATTTAAACCATCTGCCAGGCTGGCGTCTTTATCTGCTGCTTTCCAATCTGTTGTCGATGGAACATCACCAAGTTCTTCTGATCGAGAAGGCTATACAAGGGAGATATGGGGGCTTAAAAAACGAGAAGACGGGACATTTGTTGGTGAGTTAAGGAAGTTTCGTAACTCTAATATCCCTGATAAGGGCGCCCCAGGAAGACACTCCTCTCCAATCCCCTTAGAGGAAGATGAGGGCATCATTGAGCGTAATTTTTTTGTGTTTTACCCACAGTACAATATCGTTGGATGGCATAGAAATTTTATGGCTTGTGGCATTAACAGGTTTTCTCTGTTTTTAGCAACAATCTTTGACTGCCGAGTTAAAGCTGCTCCCCTATTAGAAAAAGAAGCTGTTGCCAGGTTGATGAGGGGGGATATCAGAATGAAAAAGATTCAGCTAACAATCCCCCGACCACGTAACCCAGACCTCTACCCAGATACTGATTTCAGTCAGAAAACACTAGAGTTACTAGGTGATGCTGGCGCAGATACGATGCAAATTGTCATGGGGATTAATACTCGGCGCGGTGATAGCGATGGTAAACTTCGCCAAAGCGTTAAGTTCGCTATGCAAGAATTGGTGGAGTTCGGAGCAAAAAAAGCAGTCATCGAAGTCTTTGACGCAGATGGCGTACTCCATCCTGTTGATTTGATCGCTGATCGTATAGTATCCACCCAGTCGGTAGTTACTGACACCAGCTTTCCTCCAGCTGGCACTATGTATCGGTTGATTGATACGGCATATGCTGAAAATTGGGAGAGTATCAATGCGTATATTGGAGCTGAGGGTTCCGGGCCTATTGATTAAGTTGATTGTAGGCGTTGTCATAGCGGTGATTTACTGGTTTAAATTACCCCACATGCCTGCGCCTGCAGTTTCAAATTTGATGACAACGATTTCCAGTGTTTTTGCCACCTTACTGGGTTTCATTATTACGGCCATCACTCTTTTGGCATCATTGCTGGATAAGCCGTTGCTAAGAAACATGCAAAAAACAGGGCATTATAAACGTCTAATGACTGATGCTTTCGATACGTGTTTAGTTTTGCTGGTATTGGTTTTGTGCTGTTTAATCGGTCTGATGTTGACAGTAAAGCAGCAAGAGATTCTCGTGGCGGGACTCATTGCGTTAGTTATTATGTCGATATTGTGTCTTTTTCAAACAGGTAAACGCCTATTTAACATAGTTAAGGTATTGTCATAAAGCTTGCTCAACTAAGACTTTGTTGAACCAACAAGACCTGTATCTTCTGCCCCAGGGCAAATTACTCGCCAACCCTCTGCATTGCACAATGTTCCCTGTCTATTCACATATCAACAGGGAACATCACCATGTCGTTACTGCAAAACCTGCGTCACCAGCGTCTGCGCAACTGGATCATCCTTGCCATTGTTCTGCTGCTCGCCATCGCTATCGTTTCGCCGATGCAGCTCGGCGTCACGCTGTACAAATTATCGCTGGTGTCCATCGCAGCTATTCTCGGCTATCACCTCGACCGCGCACTATTCCCGTATGCCAGCCCCGGCAGCTACCTGATCGACGACTGGAAAGATACCCTGGGTAAGCCGCCGATCCCCTCTGGACGCAACGAACCGGAGTTCCCTGTCGCGACCGGCTACGAACTGGTGTTTGCTGCTGTGCTGCTGCGCCGGGCGCTGATTGTTTCCGCCATTTGTATCGGCGTCACGATGGGGCTATAAGCATGCGATGCCTGTTATCTGGCCTGTTTCTGCTGCTCAGCGCCTGCCACCCGGTGGCCGCTGCTATCCCTGAGGATGCGCGGCAATATCAGCGCGAACTGACCCGCAATGCTCGCGTGGTCTGGGGGCTAGATGCGCCGGTGGCGACGTTCGCCGGTCAAATCCATCAGGAGTCGACCTGGCGCGCCACGGCAAAATCGCCTGTTGGTGCGCTCGGGTTGGCGCAGTTTATGCCTGCGACGGCTGGCTGGATTGCGGGCATCTACCCCAAAACCCTCGGTGATAACCAGCCGTTGAACCCGTCTTGGGCGATGCGGGCGCTGGTGACCTATGACCGCTGGCACTATGACCGCATCACTGCAGCGACCGAGTGCGACCGCTGGGCTTATGTGCTCTCGGCCTACAACGGCGGGTTGGGCTGGGTGCAACGCGACCGTAAGCTGGCGGCCTCGCGTGGCCTGGACGCCGGACGCTACTGGAACGTGGTCGAGAGCGTGAACGCCGGGCGCTCCGCCGCCAATTTCCGTGAGAACCGGGGCTACCCAACTCGCATCATTTACGCGTGGCAACCGCTCTATGAGCGGGCTGGCTGGGGCTCGGGGGTCTGCCATGAGTGACTGGCTGAAGTTCATTGCTCGCTATGCCATCTGGGGCGTGATCGTTTGGGGGGGATTCGAGGCTGGCCGCAAGCAAGGGATGGCGGATGCGCGCCTGGAATGTTCCCGAAGCCAGACCCGCCAAGCTGCTGACGTCCTCAACCAGTTTATTGCCGGTGCCAAAGAGCTGACGGCGCAAGCCAACGCCGCCAGCCAGCAGCTGGCGCAGCAAATCGCCGACCGTGCTGCAGCTGATGACCAATCCACTCGGGAGATCCGCGATGCCCTCAAAAAAACCGCCGCTCGTCGCGTTAATTGCGAGTTTGACGCTGACGTCATGCAGCAACTCGCCGCCGCCCAGCAGCGTGCTGCTGCCGCCGCAACAAACGGTATTGCCAGCCGAATTGGCGGTACGGTGCCCACCACCGGCGCTGCCGGGCGATAACAGCGCCGACGCCGCCGCCGTCGCGCTGAAAACGGTTTACGACCAGTACGGCCTGTGTGCCGGTCGTCTGGCAAACATCATTCAATGTATTCAAGGGGGTAGTTGTGGCAATTGATGAACTGCGTTTTGACTGGGCATTTCTGCAATGGGCAGTGATGGCCGTCGTCGGCGTTTATACCTGGCTGATTGGCCGTCAATCGGCCAGCCAAAAAGAGCTGCTGGAGTTGCGCACCCGCATCACCACGCTGGAAGCGCAGGTGAAACAGGTACCGACCCAGTCGCAGATCACCGAACTCATCAGCAAGCTGAGCCGCGCTGAGGCACAGATGCATGGGATGCAAGAGCAGATGGCCGCGACCTATCGGCGAACCGAGAACATCGAAGCCTATCTGCTGCAGAAGAAATAACGGAGGACACCATGAGTTTTGCCGACTTCCTGCGTGAAGACCAGCGCCTGGTCATATTGCGCTTTCTTGCCGAGATGCCGAGCTACAGCTCCAACAGTTCGGTGATTTACCAGGCGTTGACGCGCTATGGCCATGCTCCGAGCCGTGACCAGGTCAAGACAGAGCTGCGTTGGCTGGAGGAACAGGGGCTGGTGCGTATCGACGATATCGAGACCGTGCTGGTCGCACGCCTCACCGAGCGCGGTGCCGACGTCGCTGCCGGGCGCGCCATTGTCCACGGCGTCAAACGCCCTGGCGCGGGAGGCTGAGATGGGCCGTAAATCTACCATCCACAAACTGCCGACCGACGTCCGGGCGCATATCGAACGCCGTCTGCGCGAGGACCAGCTGACGCTGGATGAGCTGCTGGAGGATATTCGCCAGCACTTCCCTGATACGGATGAAACCCCGAGCCGCAGCGCGCTGGGCCGCTATAAACAATCGTTCGGCGAGATGGTCGGCCGCATGCGTGAGCAGGACCAGATGGCTCGCCTGCTGGTGAGTGAGCTGGGTGAGAACCCGGACGAACGCGCCGGTGCGCTGATGGTTCAGGCCGTAACGACGCTCACCTCTCATGCCACCTTTGCCGCGCTGGAGCAGCCGGAAACGGATATCGATACCGTGCGCCACCTGGCGCGAGCAGCGAAAGACGTCCTGCAGGCGCGTAAGGAGTCACTGCAGGAGCGCCAGCAGATTGAGCGTGCCGCCCGCGAACGTCTGCTGCAGGAGCAGGAGGCGAATCTGGAGAAAGTCGCTACCGCACAGGGTCTGAGCGAGGACCAGGTGCAATTCTGGCGTGAAAAATTCCTGGGGATCAAGTGATGAAACCGCTGGCATCTACAGTTCGCAATGTTGAGTGGGACGAGTTGCCTGCCCGCGCCAGGGAAATCCCGTTCAACTTCAACCCGTTTGCTGACGGGGTGCTGATGGCTCACCAGGTGGAGTGCCTCAAGCACGATGTCTCCATTCTAGCCATCCCCAAGGGCCGTCGGACAGGCATCACTTTTGCCTGGGGGCTCAACTCCACCCTGATTGCCGGTGCGCAGAAAGCGGCTGGCGGCGACAACGTCTATTACATCGGGGATACAAAAGAAAAGGGGCTGGAGTTTATTGGCTATGTCGCCAAGTTTGCTCGCGTTATCGCAGCGCAACAGGCCGATGCGGTGTCCTCCATCGAGGAATTTCTGTTCGACGACCAGGACGATAAGGGGAATACGCGTCAAATCACCGCCTACCGCGTGCGATTCGCCAGCGGGTTTCAAGTGGCGGCGCTGTCCTCTCGTCCGGCCAATATTCGCGGCCTGCAGGGCGTGGTCATTATCGACGAGGCGGCATTCCACCAAGACGTTCAGGGCGTGTTGGATGCAGCGACCGCACTGCTGATCTGGGGCGGGCGTATCGTCATCATCAGTTCGCATAACGGCAAAAATAACGCGTTCAATCAGTTATGTACTGACATTGAAGCCGGACGCTATGGCAATGATGCGGCGGTGTTTACCGTCACGTTCGATGATGCCGTGGC
Organism: Serratia nevei; assembly: GCF_024160145.1. Taxonomy (GTDB): domain Bacteria; phylum Pseudomonadota; class Gammaproteobacteria; order Enterobacterales; family Enterobacteriaceae; genus Serratia; species Serratia nevei_A. Next base: position 58,751 of record NZ_JAMYWQ010000020.1, on the reverse strand, counting down.
CAACGGACTCTACGAGCGCTCGTGCGCCATGAAAGGTGAAGTAGCCACTATTGAAGGGAAAGAGGCCTGGTATAACCGCATCCGCAACGCCTATGGCCCGCGTAAAGCAGCAATGCGCGAGGAGCTGGATGCTATCCCGCGCGACGGCAACGGCGTGTGTATTCCCGGCGTCTGGATTGAGCGGGCCATGCCGGAGGAGCGTCCGGTGATACGTCTCGCGCTGGATGATGAATTTATCAATATGACCGAGACTGACCGAACCGCATGGGGCAATGAATGGATTGACCGTGAGTTGCGCCCTGTGATGGTAGCGACCCTGAATCCCGAATGGCGGCATGTATTCGGCATGGACTTTGCCCGTCACAGGCACTTTTCCTCCATCATGCCAGTGGCCATCACACAGAACCTGCGTCGCGATGTCCCGTTCCTCCTGGAGCTGAACAACGTCCCGTCCGCACTCCAGCAGCAGATATTGTTCTGGTTCATCGACCATCTGCCACGGCAATCCGGCGGTGCGATTGATGCCACCGGGCCGGGTATGGTGCTGGCTGAATATACTGCTGACCGTTACGGCCGCCCGCGTATTGCCGAAATCACCCTGAGCCGTCAGTGGTACGGCATCTGGATGCCAAAATTCACCAGCCTGTTCGAGGACAGCATGATAACCCTGCCTCGTGATGAAAACGTCGCGCAGGATCTGCGAACCGTGGAGAACATCGACGGTGTGCCGATGGTGGCACGCCTGGAGAAAAAAGACCTGAAAGACCCGGAACTGGTGCGCCACGGCGATTCGGCCATTGCCGGTTGCCTGGGCAACTATGCTGCGCTCAACCTGGCGGCGGAGATCGCCTTTGAATCCGCCGGCGCGCGGCCGGTTTATCAGGTGCTGTCGGGCTATGGCTCCAGTGGTGGCGGTGAACTGACAGAAACCGGATTCGGCACGGTGCGCGGCATGAATGACTTTGGAGGGTTTATATGAGCATTTGGGGGAAGATCAAGGGCACACTGGGCAGTAAACAGACCAAGCCGAATTTAGGCCAGGAAATTGCGGCTACTGGTGATGGCCGCGATATTACTCGCCCCTGGGTAGGGTCGCTGGCATTGGCCGACGACAGTGTCCTGCAGAGTCGCGGAGCACCGGACCTCAAGATTTACCGCGAGGTACTGAGCGATGAGGAGGTGAAATCGGCGTTCACCCAGCGCCAGGATGCGTTGATCTCCCGCGAGATCAAGGTCGAAGCCGGTGGCGAACGGCCGGTTGATATCGAAGCCGCCGACGCCATGCGCCAGCAGATCGATTCGCTGGGGTTTGACCGCATTACTCGCCTCATGCACTACGGCGTTTTCTATGGCTACGCCGTCGCCGAACTGATTTATGGCGTGCGCGACAACCTGCTATGGGTCGACGAAGTCAAGGTGCGCGACCGCAGACGGTTCCGATTTAACCCGAAAGGCGAGCTGCGGTTGCTGACACCGCAGAATATGGCGATCGGCGAACCGTGCCCGGCCCCATACTTCTGGTCATTCTCGACCGGCGCTGACCATGACGACGAGCCCTACGGCATGGGGCTCGCGCATTGGTTGTACTGGCCAACCTTTTTCAAACGCAACGATATCAAGTTCTGGCTGATCTTCCTGGACAAATTCGGTATGCCGACCGTCGCGGGCAAGCATCCGGAGGGCGCAACACCGGAGCAGAAACGCAACCTGTTGGCGCTGACGCGCGCCATCTCCACAGACAGTGGCGTCATCATGCCTGAGGGTATGGCGATAGAAATGCTGGGCGCATCGCGCTCAGGCGCTGCCGATTACCAGGCGATGTATAACGCCATGAATGAGGCCATCCGGCGAGTAGTGGTCGGGCAGATTTCCAGCTCTGGCGGTGCGTCAAAGGGCATCGGCGGCGACGAGTCTCTGCAGGACAAAATCCTCACGTCGATCGCCAAATCCGATGCGGATGTGATCTGCGAATCGTGGAACCGTGGTCCGGGCAAATGGCTGACCGAGTTCAATTTCCCCGGCGCTGCCGTACCTATGGTCTCCCGCGTGTTCGATGATCCAGAAGACCTGGCATCGCGCGCAGAGCGTGACAAATCCATCAGCGAAACCACCGGATTCCGCCCAACGCTGGCCAGCACCCAGGAAACCTATGGCGGCGAGTGGGAGCCGAAACCGGCCGTTGCCCCGGCGGTACCGGCGGCCCGGCCATCCAGTGCCGAGTTTGCCGAACATACGCATAGCCCGGATGCTCCGGCCGCAATGGCCGAACGGCTTAATCGTGAGTTAACCCCGGTGACCGACACCTGGATGGCGCAGCTGCAGCAGTTGGTTGATGATGCCGAGTCGCTCGAGGCACTGCGCGACGGCCTGGATAAACTGTTGCCGGACATGGACCTGGAACAGTACGCCGAGGTGATGGCGCAGGCGATGTCTGCCGCCGCGCTGGCGGGACGCTATGAACTGCTGGAGGAAATGAATGGCCGGTAATGTTGCCTACGGCTCGCTGCCGTTCCGCGAGCAGCTTGCCTTTTTCCGACGTAAGCTCAACACCAAGACTGATGCCTGGACGGATGTTTACGGTGCCGAGCATGACAACGAGTTTATGGTGGCCGGTGCCAACCGCGACGATCTGCTGGCGGACTTTCGCCAGGCGGTTGAACGCGCCATCGCCGAGGGGCGTACGCTTGCCGACTTCCGTAAAGGCTTTGCCAGCATCGTCGCGCGTTACGGCTGGAGCTATAACGGTGGTTTTGAATGGCGCTCCCGCGTCATTTACGAAACCAATCTCCGGTCATCGTATATGGCCGGTCGCTACCAGCAGCTGATGGCCATGCGGGATTCCCACCCCTACTGGGAGTATGTCCACAGCGACGCCGTCGAGGAACCGCGCGAGGAGCACCTGGCCTGGGACGGGATGGTGTTGCGCTGGGATGACCCGTGGTGGGTGGCCCATTTCCCGATCAACGCCTGGGGGTGTCAGTGCGGCGTGATTGCCCGCACGGAAGATGACCTGACGCGAATGGGCAAAGACGGGCCGGACACTGCGCCGCCGGTGCGATTCGTCGAGCGGACTATCGGACAGCGCAGCCCTGGCGGTCCCCGCACGGTCTTTGTGCCCGAGGGCATTGACCCCGGCTTTGAGCATACCCCCGGCCGCAGTAAATTTTTCAGCCAGGTGCCGTCCCCGCGAGGCGGAGAACCGGCGGCACCGGAGCCGCCGGATGCTGCAACGGCCAGCGCTGAGATACCGTTGCCAGCGCCTCAACCCGCGCCAGCAGAGCCCTGGCGTGGGAATGCCATTGACAGCTTCCTGCAGGCGTTTGGCGCGAGATCCAATACACCAGCGGCGTTTCGTGATGCAGCAGGTCAACGCATTGCGATCGGGCCTGAGATGTTCGCCGCTCGCGATGGCGAGGGTCAGATGGCTGAACCTGCAGAGCGTCTGCAGCTGCTCGCGCAGGCTATCCTGGCACCTGATGAGATATGGGCGCAGGTGGTTTGGTTACAGGCACTGCAGCGCGCGGTTGTACGCCGTCGCTATCTGGCACGCTTTACCCTAACTGGCAAGGCTGAACCGGTGGCGGCGGTATTCGAAACCGGTACAGACGGCTGGGCCGCCAGCACCGAATTGACGGCAGAAGCCCTGCAGGCCTTTCGCCAGGGCGTGCGCCTGTACTCGCGAGGAGATGAATGATGGCCGGAGCAACGCTGACTTTCGACTATCAGGATGCGCTCAATACGCTGCTGCGCACCCAGGCGGCGCTGGCAGCCCCTGCACCTTTGCTGGCGGATATGGGCGAGAAGCTGCTGGAGTTTCACCAGCAGCGCTTCCGCGCGCAGGAGTCGCCCGACGGCACTCCGTGGCAGTCCCTGTCTGCCCGCTATCAAAAGCGCAAGCGCCGCAATCAAGACAAGGTGCTGACGCTGGATGGGCATTTGCGTAATACGCTGCGTTGGCAGATAAACGCCAATGAATTGCTGTTCGGTACCGACCGCATCTATGGGGCCGTTCACCAGTTCGGTGCGACGATCGAGATAGCAGCCCGAAGCCAACAGGCCTATTACCGGCAGAAGAAAAACGGCGAGATCGACAACCGCTTTGTCCGCAGGTCGACATCCAACTTCGCGCAGTGGCATACCATTCCGGCCCACCAGGTGACGATACCGGCGCGCCCCTGGCTGGGGGTGTCTGCCGAACAAGGCGAACGCCTGGTCGAACTGGCCCGGGATTACCTGCAGCGGTCACTAAAACCATGACCGCCGCAAACGCGCTGTAACGGCCTCTGCGCTGTTATCCGGCATGATGGTCCCAATTCGGTTGCCGAGCCGTATTATAATACGTTCTAATACGGCTATCGGCGCAGTTCCTCCCCCGCGCTAACCCCCAATAGTCATTTCCAACTCATAATTATCTGTCCGAGGGCAGATTACCCCCGCGCGCCATTCCCCCAAAATCACTCCGTAACGTTCTTTCCCGTCTACGGATGATAACGATGACTACCAAAACCTCGACCGCCACCATTGCCGTTTTTGCACCAGGTACCCATACCGCGATGGATGGGCGCACGATGACGTTCACAACCGAAGACTGTATCGATATGGCCAATAGCTATGATCCAAGTCTGTCGGAATCCCCCTTTGTGATCGGCCATCCGAAACTGACTGCCCCCTCCTACGGGTGGGCCAAACGGTTTGAGTTTCGTGATGGTTTTTTGTATGCCGAACCTCACCAGGTCAACCCGGCCTTTGCCGAGGCCTTCAACGCGGGCAGCTATAAAAAGCGCTCCTTGTCGTTCTACCAACCCAACTCACCCGGCAACCCGAAACCTGGCCATTTCTATCCGCGCCACGTGGGTTTCCTGGGTGCCGTTCCACCGGGCGTAAAAGGTTTGCCGGATGCCGAGTTCACTGAGTTCGCTGAAGGTGCCGACGATGCGCCGCTGGAATTCGCCATTCCCTGGGAAACCGAACTGCTGGTTGATCTGCTGCGCGGCGTGCGTGACTACATCGTTGAAAAAGACGGTGCCGAACGTGCCGACCTGCTGATGCCGCAGTGGCGTATTCGTTCTCTGGAAGAACTGGCAGCCAATGCTGCCGATGCTGAAAACAACTCAACCATTTCACCACTGGCATATGCCGAGGAGCTCGATGTGGACCCGAACAAGAAAAACACCGTTACGGCGGAGGCGTTCGCCAAGCGCGAGACAGAACTGGCAGAGCGTGAAGCCAAATTACGGAAAGAAGAAGCCGCTGCGAAGGAGCGCGAGGCGAAGGCACGTCGAGAAGCGATCGTCAGCTATGCCGATGGTCTGGTGAAAGCCGGTTCCATTCTGCCGCGCCAAAAAACGGGCGTGGTTGAGGTTCTGCTTAGCCTGGACAGCACGCCGCTGTCGTTTGCAGATGGTGACACTACGGTGAACAAAACGCCGGAAGAGTTGCTGCGCGATGTGCTGAACGAAAAGCCAAAGGTGCTCGACTTCAGCGAAAAATCCAACGAAGAAGGCGACGTTCTGGACTTTGCCGACGCCAGTGCCGTGGCGGACGCCGCCAACGTCTACGTTGCCGAGCAGGCCAAGCTGGGGCGCACCGTTTCCATCACCGATGCAGTCAATCACGTTAAGAAAGGAGCGAAGCAATGAATATCCCAGTCCTGACGACGGCGCACAAAGTGGAAGCGGTTGTATTGCCTCGCCAGCTCGTCACGCACGGCACCGTTGACGATGAAATCGTGCCTGCTGCCGACGGCAGCAAACTCATCATCGGGGTCACCACCATTATCGGCAGCACCATCGGTGAAGCCGCTGACGTGATCCGCTACGGTCTGGCTCCGGTCAAATATGGCGCTGACATTACTGCCGGACAACCGCTGACAGCAGATGACGAAGGCCGTGCCGTTCCTGCAGCTGCAGGCGAGTTTTATATCGGCTTTGCCGAATACGCCGGTGCAGAGGACGACCTCGGCTCGGTGTGGATTGCGCCAGGTCAACTGGCGGCGGCCGCTGCGGGCGGTTAACCCGGCTTAGCCCGAAGATTTTTCGCCGGGTCACACCGGCTCTATCCCTTTTTTGGAGAGTGACAGTATGTCAAAAGCACCGTTTCCGATTGACCCGCACCTGACGGCCATCGCCATCGCGTATCGCAACACCAGCATGATCGCCGACGAAGTTCTGCCGCGTGTGCCGGTCGGCAAGGCTGAATTTAAATGGTGGGAGTATGACCTCGGCCAGGGTTTCACCGTGCCGAACACCAATGTGGGCCGTACCTCTCAACCCAATCAGGTTGAGTTTAACGCTGAAGAAAAAACCTCATCGACCAATGATTATGGCCTGGACGCACCGGTACCACAGTCCGATATCGATAATGCGCCGGCGAATTACGATCCGTTGGGGCGTGCTGCTGAGCGTACCTCGGACCTGATCCTGCTCGATCGTGAAGTACGCACCAGCCGCGAGGTATTCAGTGCAGCGAACTATGCCAGCGGCAACAAAGAAACCCTGAGCGGTGACGACCAGTGGAGCAACGACAAGAGCAAACCGATCAAGAAAATCACCACCGCGCTCGACAAGATGATCATGCGCCCGAACGTCGCCGTACTGGGCCGGGTTACCGCCACCGCGTTGCGTCAGAACCCGTCTGTAGTAAAGGCGTACAACGGCACGATGGGTGAAGACGGCCTGGTGCCGCTACAGTTCCTGCGTGATTTGTTGGAGCTGGAAGACATCCTGGTCGGCAGCGCTTTCGTCAATATCTCTCGCCCAGGTCAGAGGCCTGTTCTGGTGCGTGCCTGGGCAAACCACGCGTCATTTATCTACCGCAACAAGCTTGCCGACACCCAGGGTGGCGTGACCTTCGGCATGACAGCTCAATTCGGCAGCCGTGTGTCGGGCTCCATTCCCGATCCGGATATGGGGTTGACCGGCGGGCAACGTGTGCGTGTAGGCGAACGTGTTCGCGAGCTGATCGTCGCCCCGGATTGCGGCTACTTCTTCCAGAACGCTGTCGCGGGGTGAGGAAACGAGTTATGGCCGTGACCTGGTATGTCCCACTGTCCGAGCTGGCTGAGCGCCCCGGTGCTGTTGAACTGTCTCAGTCAACAGCATCGATGGGCAAGCCGCTGGCGCGCCCGGAAATTCTGGATGCGCTGCTGCGCGGTGAGGAAACCTCATCCTGGCCACCGGCCGAGGTCGAGGTTGCCCTGGCAGCAGTAGAAAAAATCGGTGATGCCGTGGAGGAAACGCAGGGGTTGATCGACGGTTACCTGCGCAAGCGCGGTTACAAACTGCCGCTGGCCAACGTGCCGTCGATCCTGACCGGCTGGGCGCGCGCTATCACCCGGTACAAACTGCATTCGCATCGCGTTTCCGACGAGAGAACCGATCCGATTGTGCGCGACTACCGCGATGCGCTGAAGCTGTTGGAGCAAGTCGCGGCCGGTAAGTTCAGCCTGGGGCTGGGTGATTCACTGCCCGCTGCCGGTGGCCCACCTCAAATTACCGGGCCGGGCCGCACCTTCAGCATGGACTCGCTGCGGGACTACGGCAAATGAGCAGCGCACCGTTCGATATCAACCTGGTTGTCGCGCGGCTGCAGGCGCTCGACCCGCAGCCCTTCAGTCAAATTGGCACCATTGTGGAGTACAGCAAAGTCACCGACCTGTCGGGTTTTGCGATGCCCGGTGCCTATGTACTGATGGGGCCTGAGCGCGGCGTTCCCGGCAACGGCGGCCGCGCTCAGGTGGCCGAAGCGGTGATCGGGATTGCGATCGCGGTACGCAACTACGGTCTGGGAGCCGAGGGGTTGACCCATGAGGTCAATCCCCTCATTGGGCAGGTGCGCGACCAGTTGATCGGCTGGCGTCCAACGCTCGCCAGTACCACGGGACTGCAGTGGCTACGCGGCGATGTTCTGGATTTTGATGGCGGAACGCTGCTCTGGATGGACACGTTCCAGGTTCAACATGTGATCGGGGGCAGACGATGCCAGAAGTAAAACTCCTGCAGCAGCATACCCACGCGGGTAAGGCTGTTGCAGCCGGTGAAACCATCACCGTGACCGAGTCCGAAGCCAGATGGCTGAAGGCACAAAAAATCATCGAGGCTGTTCTGCCCGTCGTGAACAGCGACAACCAGAACGGCCGTCGCAATAGCAAAGTGGAGGCAGATAATGGGACAACTTGAAACCTATTACTACGGTCAGGGCAAGGTATTCCTCGCTCGCCGTTTACCGAATGGTCGTCCAGGCGCATATCGCTGGATTGGCGACGTCTCCGCGCTGGCGCTCGCGCTGACCGTGGAGAAGTTGTCGCACAAGGAGTCCTACTCCGGCCAACGCACCACGGCCCGCAGTTTCCCAACCAGCAAAGATGGCACAGTGACCAGCACCTGGCATGAGCTGTCGGCGGAAAATCTCGCCCTGGTGCTGTACGGCGACCGCGTGGTTATCCCTGGTGGCAGTGTCACGGCGGAACCGCTGCCTTCCGGTATCAAAGCCGGTGAGCGTTTTGCTCTGGCTCATCAACGCATCAGTGATGCGGTAATTGATGAGCTCGTCGAGGGTACTGATTACGAGCTGGACTACACCTACGGCGCAGTGACATTCCTGAAGGACCAGACTGCGGCACCGTCCATTAACTACAAATATGCCGGGGGCGTGAACACCACGCTGTTCACTTCGCACCCCGAAAACTATGCGCTGCGTTTCGAGGGCATCAACCTGGCCGAGGGCGGCGCGGCAAAAATTCTGGAGCTGTACAAGCTGTCGTTCGACCCGGTCTCAACGCTGGCACTGATCCAGGGCGACACCTCGCTGGCCGGGCTGGAAACCACCGCCAACGTGTTGTTCGACAATGTGCAACCGAACGACCCGACCATCGGTAAATTTGGTCGTGTTATTGATGTTGCGGAGCCGGTGGAATGAGCCGCGAACCGCAACAGGCCGCAACCCCACAGGATGATGACCTGTCCGTGTTGCTGTCCACCCGCGATATCACTATCGCGGGTCAACGCCTCACCGTTCGCGAGTTCACCCTGGTGGATTCGCTGACGATGAATGAGGAGTTGAAGCCGGTGGTGGCCAGCCTGGCGGACGTCATGCAAAGCGAATGGCCCTCATTCGAGGCGGTGCAGGATGTGCTGGCCACGCATGCCGACGCGTTGCCGAAGTTGATCGCCTGCTGTATCGACCAGCCGGTCGAATGGGTCGCTACGTTGCCGGGCAGTGACGGCACTGCGCTGATGGACTGGTGGTGGACGGTGAATCGGCGTTTTTTTATGAGCGCTGCCGTCCGTCAAATCACGCTGCGCGCAGTCAGGGAGAAACCGTCACTTTCGGCCGCATCTTCGCCACGCTCATCCGGGCAGGCCATAACCCAGACAGGCTCGGATACTACACCGCCCGCCAGCTGACGCTCTACTACCGGGAGGCGCTGGCCTTGCAGGCGCAGGACAGCATCGCCCGAATACTGGACGCCAACGCCGGTTTCGTCGGCGGGCAGAGCGCGACATCACGTATCAATGCCCTGAAGTGATCGGGGCAATTTCCTTCTTTATATAGGGTGCTGTTATGGCTGCCGGAAACTCATCTCTCAACCTCGCCCTGCGCATCACCGCTGACCTCAACGAAGCCAAGCAGGCAGTGGAGTCATTGACCGGCGACATTAAAACGGCCGGTACGACAGCACAGGCGAGCAATCAACAATGGCAGGCCACTACCGATGCCCAGGGCGCAGCGGCGGACGCCACCCGCAACAATGCCTCAGCCCAGCAATCACTCAACACCGAGCTGCAGAACTCGGTCCTCATGGCTCAACGTGCTGCCCGCAGCGCCGAGGAAGTGACCGCCGCGCAGAACGCGCAAAGCGCGCGCGGCCATGCGCTGTATCAGCAGGAGCAGAAAGCCGCTCAGGCTCAGGAAGCAGCAGCCAAGGCGGCGGAAGCGCATGGTAAAGAAGTCGAGAAGTTGAAGAAAGACCTCGACAGCCTGCTCGGCAGCATTGATCCGACGGCAAAAGCATTGGGCAAACTCGACGCCCAGGAAGCGCAACTGCGCAAGTCCCGCAAGGCCGGGCTCATTGACGACGGTACGTTCAACGATTACCTGGGCAAGCTGGGCTCACAGCGTGAAGCGATAGATCTCATCTCCGACGGCACTGAAAAACTCTCGTTAAATTCCAGGGCAGCTGGCCGAGAGCTTCGAGTTCTCGCTCATCAGTTGGTGAATGGGAACTGGCGCGATGCCAGTAATAATCTCCTGTCTCTGGGGAACCGCACCGGCATGTTGCCGCCGCTGTTCAGTGCGACCACGTTGGCGATCGGCGGCACAATCGCCGCTGTGGCCGGGGCTGGTGTGGTGGTAGCCAGCGTGCTACGCGACCAGGACGAATTCAATCACAGCATTCAGCTGACCGGTAACTACGCAGGGGTGACCGCAGGTCAGTTGGAGATGATGACGCAGGCCGGTGGCCAGCTCGGTAGCAACTACAGCCAGGTGCGTGACATCCTGAATGGCCTGGTCAGCAGCGGCAAATTTACCGGCGAGACGTTGGACACCGTTTCGCGGGCCGCCTCGGCGATGGCGCAGTTGACCGGCGACTCTGCCGAACAGGTGGTTGCGCAGTTCGTCAAGATGACCGACAGCGTCTCAGACTGGGCGGTCAACAGCAGCGAGCAGTATCACTGGTTGGACTCCGAAACCTACCAGCGCATCCGCTCCCTGGAAGACCAGGGGCGCAAAGAGGACGCCATTGAGCTGGCATCTCAAGCATACAAAAAAGCGGCGATTGAGCGCCTGGGTGAGATTAAAACGCAACTGAATTGGGTTGCTCGTGGGTGGGATGATGTAAAAAATGCGGCAGCTAGTGCCTGGCAAGAACTCAAAAGTGGCACTAGTACAGCGCTCAACCTTGACGATCCAGCAGTAGCTAGAGCCAAAGAAATTAAAGCTATCAAAGCTGAGCTGGCAAATTCTGGTGACGATATTGATATTGCTTTACGTGGAAGCGGGTATTCCGAATGGGCGCGAGATAAAAAGGCCCGACTCGCGGCTTTAGAGGCGGAAGCAGCAGCACAACAAAAAATTGCGGCAGAAGCGACTAAGCGTCAACAAATTGAAGACAAGAGTAATGCCGCGTCTAAAGAGCTTGAAAAGACCTGGGCGAACAACCGCACAGCTGTAGAGAAAGAAGCTGATGCACTGGACTTGCTGAAAAAACGCTATACGCATATGTGGGCGGCAGTAGGTGGTCGAGACAAATTGCAAGACCTGGGTGTTACCTCAACCGATGGCAAAAATTTTTCCGGTGGCCAGTGGGATACCGACGTTAAAGCTCTTGATCAGTCCGGTAAGAAAGCTGAGCAGTACAACAAGCAGCTGCAGCAGACGCTGAACCAGAAAAAGGCGCTCACCCAGCTGGCGCGCGTTGAGGCCGACATCAGCAATGGTTCGCTGAAAGATGCCAGCAAGGCCGAGCAAGATAAGGCTCGCGCTCTCGCCAAGCAAATTGATGCTCAGGCGGCTGCCAATAAGTCAGCCAAGTCAGATGCTGCAGAAGCGAAAAAATCCTTTAACGAAAACCAGCGCTTTGTCGAACAGCTGGAGAAGCAGGCTTCCAAGCGTGTCGAGGGAGCTGCCGCTACGCGCGCCCAGGAAATCGCGACACGCAATCTGACTGCCGAACAGCGCAAACAGGCCGAGGCAGCGAACGCGGCCATCACCGCCCAGGAATTCAAAAACCAGAACCTGCAGCTTCAGCTGCAGTACATGCGCGACACCGGCGATACGGCCGGGGCCAGCTTGCTGGAGACCCAATCCCGATTCGCCGATATGCGCCGCGAGTTTGAAGCCAGCGGCAACACGAAGGGACTCAGCCTGCTGGACCAGCTGTTGCCGGTGGCCGAGACCAAAATCCGCGTCGATGATCTGAAGAAGCAACTGGATGATCTGTTCGCCTACCAGGCCCAGCAGGAAACCAGTATCCAGGCGCAAGTCCAGGGCGGCCTGCTGAATGAAATCCAGGGGCGCCAGCGCCTGGTCGAACTGCATCAGGAGGTCGGCGACAAGGTCAAGGGCTATCTGCCGCAACTGAAAGAGATGGCTAACGCGCCAGGCGAAGCCGGTGAGAAAGTCCGCGACATGATCCGCCAGCTCGAACTGCAGCTGGATAAGCTCAACCAGGCAGGTAATGAGCTGACGATCGCATTTCGTGACGGCCTGCAGAGCGGTATCGAGAGCTCGCTGATGGGGTTGGCCAAAGGCACCATGAGCCTGAGCGATGCAGTGAAGAACCTGGCGCTGACAATCATCAACAGCATGGCGCAAATCGCCGCGCAGCAGCTGGCGCAGATGGCCACTTCAAGCCTGGTCGGTTCGTCTGGCGGGATGGGCGGCGTGCTGGGCAGTTTGTTTGCTGCAGACGGTGGCCACATTCGCGGCCCTGGTACCACAACCAGCGACTCAATCCCCGCGATGCTGTCCGATTACGAGTTCGTCACCCGCGCTGCAGTCGTACAACAACCCGGTGCGCTGGATTTTCTGCATCTCTTTAACCGCCACGGCATGGCGGCGCTGGAGGGGTATTTGCCACGCGCCCGGCATGCGACCGGCGGATTGGCCGGGTTACCCGCCCCCGTCGCCAGTGCACCGAGTTCGGTACCGGATACCTCGTTAGCGAGCCCATCTGCCGGACCGGCCATGCTGCAACCACTGCAGCAGACGCTGGTACTCGATGCCGTCGATGCCTTCACCAAGGGGATCGGGACGGTAGAGGGTGAACGTAGCGTCATGACTGTGCTGCGCGCCAACGTTCCAACTCTCAAGCAAATGCTGGGGGTGAAATAATGGCGGCATTATTTCCCTGGCTGATGGAGCCCGACTGGACCGGCGGTATCACCGAGACGCTCGAGTGGAAAACCGACGTATTGCAGTCGCCGAGCGGTGCCGAGCAGCGTATTTCTCGCCGGTTGTCGCCGCGCCGTATGTTTGAGTTCGGCATCCTGGCGGGTGACGTCGACCGCCAGTGGCTGGAGAACGCAGTGTGGCAGGCTGGCGGCAGTGCCTGGGCAATGCCGGTCTTCCCGGATGTGGCCGAGTTGCAGGCTTCGGTCACCGCCGGAGCCTCTGAGCTGCTAGTCGATACGCGCGGCCGCGATTTTTCAGTGGGTGGAACGGTGTTGCTGAAAAATGCCGAGGCTATCGCGTCACCTGCCGCGCTGGTAACCGTCAGCGCGATCGGTGCTGATTCGCTGACCCTGTCCCAGCCGCTGGCAGCGGGCTGGCAGGCAGGTACAGCGGTGTACCCCGTGCGCCCTGCAGTGCTGACTGCCCCTCCTGCGTTCACCCGCATCACCGGTGGCCTGGCCAGCGCCCAGGTGCGTTTTCGCATCGCCGAACATAACCCATTCTCGGCAGCAACCCGTCTTGCGCTTTACCGTGGCCATCCGGTGCTGGAACCGGAGGCAGACTGGTCCGAAAACCTGACCGGCGCATATCAGCGCCTGATGATCGAGCTGGATAACGGCAGCGGTATCCCGGCCAGGTTGGACACTGCGCGCCGCCCATTCTATCTGCAGCGCCACACATGGTCGCTGATGGGCCGCAGCGAGCAATTCGCGCTGCGCCAGCTGATGTACTACCTGCGCGGCCGACAGCGCGCGTTGTGGGTGCCGAGCCAGAATGACGATCTGACCCCGGCGGGCGCGCTGGCCGGAAACACACTGCCGGTGATCCGCTGCGGGCTCAGCGAGATGGGCGTCGTACCTGGGCGGCGTGATCTGCGCATCTTGCTGGCCGATGGCCGCACGCTGTACCGGCGACTGACTGGCGTGGCCATCAGCGGCCAGGCAGAACTGCTGGCACTGGATGGCGAGTCGGTCACCGTCCCGCAGCGCCAAATCGCCAGCGTGTCGTTTATGACGTTCGCCAGGCAAAACAACGATTCAGTGGCCTGGCAGCACACCACTGACGCTGACGGTTTCGCCAGCGTGGCCACCTCATTTATAGGAGTTCGTGATGAGCTGGAGTGAGTACGAATATTCGGTTGCCAATGGCCAGCCGCTGACCCTGTACGAGTTTATTCGCGGCGGTGCGGTGCATTACCGCTACACCAACGCCGATCGCGACATTCATTTCGCAAATGTCGACTGGCAGGCCGTGGCCATCAGCGACAGCGGACTCAGCGCCGGGAACGGCGACGGCATGGATATCACCGTGCCTGCCAATAACGCCGTCGCCATGCTGTTCCGTGGTGTTCCGCCCTCCAGCCCGGTACGCATCCGCGTTTATCGGCTACATGCGGAAGATGCTGCAGCTGAGTTTCGCACGGTCTGGGTGGGTACGGTGACCGAGGCCAAGCGTGAGGCTATCGAACGCACCAAACTGATGACCTCCAGCTTGGCCAGCACGTTTTCCCGCGTCGGCCTACGCCTGACTTACGGCCGCGCCTGCCCATACGCGCTGTATGACCACAACTGCAAAGTTGATCCGCTGGCGTTCGGTGTCGGCGGGCTGGTCGTGATTGCGATGGATGGCGTCAGTATCACGGTCAATCTGCCCGAAGGCACGGCGTCCGATTGGTTCTCCGGCGGCTATGTCGAGTGGGCCGTGGATGGCGTCACTGAGCTGCGCGGCCTGCGGGCGCAAAACGGCAAGCAGATGAACCTGTTCGGCGGCTCAGCCGGTTTTGCCGTTGGCCAGGTGGTGACGCTGTATCCGGGCTGCAACCGCACGATTGCCCAGTGCGACAGCAAATTCGGCAATCACCTGAACTACGGGGGCATGCCGCACATGCCGGGTAAATCCCCGTATCAAATCATCAAATTGTTCTAGGAGGTCATCGTGTGGTTCGCCATCGCCAAATATGTCGCGGTCATCGTCGCGTCATACCTGGTTAACCAGGCACTGGCCCCTCGGCCGAAAAACAACACGCCGGAAGCGGCGACGGAAGAAAGTTGGCAGTTGCCGCAACCGACCGAAGGCACGCCACAGTGTGTATTTTTCGGCGACTGCTGGACCGATGATTGGTTCGTGCTCGGTTACGGCAACTACCGCTATGACGCCATCAAAAAATAGGAGCGCATTATGAAAATCACGATGGAACATATCCGCGCCGGTGGCGGCTGCGCATGGGGCCTGAGGACCTTCTTCGCTCGCTACCAGCTGGATCTAGAGGCGTTTCTCCGCGAAGGTGGCATCGACTCTGAAAAATTCCTGGCAACCGGGGATGCGCTGGCAATCAACATCGTCCGCCTGGCGGAAAAAAACGAGGAGGATCAATAAATGGGTGGCGGCGGTAAAGGGTCAAAAAAAGTCACTGTCGGCTACCGATACTCATGGGATATTCACTCCGGGTTGGGACGTGGCCCGGTTAACGAGATCGTCGCAATCAGCGCCGATAAAAAGACCGTTTTCGCAGGCACTGAGGGGCAACTTTCGGGAAATACCTCCATCTATATCGACCAGCCTAACCTGTTTGGCGGGGAGGATACGGGGGGCGAAGGTGGCATCCAGGGCACGCTCGATGTGCTCATGGGCGGCCCGGACCAGGTACCGCCCCCGTCACTGCTGAATCTGTTGACAGGGTTGGTGCCGGGCTTTCGCGGCGTGGTGACGACATTTTTTTCTGGGTTGGTCAGTTGCTACAGCGCCAGCCCGAAACCGTGGTCGTTTCGCGTGCGGCGCACGACCGCTGGTTGGGATAACAACGCTGCCTGGTATCCGGAGAAAATGCTGATCCTGCTGGAGAACACAGTTGGCCAGCTCGATGACGAGTCGACGCTCTCCCCGGAGCAGATCGCGAATCTGCGCCGTATTCACGCGATGAACCCGGCGCATATTTTGGTCGAATGCGCAACGAATCGGGATTGGGGACGCGGTTTGTCGCTGGCCGATGATCTGGACCTCGACAGTTACCGTATTGCTGCTGACCGTCTCTACGACGAGAAGTTTGGCCTCTGTTTCCGTTATAACCGCCAGGACAGCCTGGACACGTTTGTACAGCAGGTGCTCGATCACATCGGTGCTGTGCAATATGGCGACCTCGAGACCGGCAAGATGGCGCTGAAGCTGTTGCGCGACGATTATGTGGTCGACGACCTGCCGCTGTTCACGTATGACAACGGCATCATCAGCGTACAGGACGATGACAGCAGCAGCGCAGACACGGCACCGAATGAAGTAGTCGTGACCTATCACGATCCGGTTACCAACAGCGATGGCGAGGTCAAGGCGCAAAATCTGGGGTCGATTCAGGCCGTGGGGCTTATCAGCAGCACGGTCGAGTACCGCGCAATTCCGACCCATGAGCTGGGTGCTCGCGTGGCGCAGCGCAACCTGGAAATGGGCACGTCGGGCTTAACGCGTCTGGTAATCAATTTTGACCGGCGTGGCGGCATTTTGAAGCCAGGCGGCGTATTCCGTGTGAGCCTGCCCGACCGCAATATCGCGAATATGGTGCTGCGTGTTGGCCAGATCAGCGAAGGCGACGATGGTACTCTGAAAATCACCGTGGTGCAGGATGTGTTCGGCCTGGCATCCACATTGTACAGCTCCGGGGAGCAGCCTGGCGGATGGGTACCGCCTGATATGAGCGCACAACCGGTCACTGATACGCAGCTGATTGAGTTGCCCTACGCGGTACTGGCCAACACGTTGTCAGAATCGGTACTGGCATACATCAAGCCCGAATCGGGCTATGTGGGCATTATGGCCACCGCACCAACGTCTCTCTCTATCAACTATCAAATTCAGAGTCGCGCTGCGGGTGCAGATTTTACCTCGCGCGGCCAGGGAGACTGGACTCCGGCTGGCAATTTACTGGCCAGCGTCGATGCACTGGACGTTAATCTGTCAATTTCAGCGTTATTAATGCCGGTTCCGGGTGATGGCGTTCTCATCGGTGACGAAATAGTGCGTGTTGACCAGGTCGATTCAGCCACTGGCCAGATTGTCGTTGGTCGCGGTTGTGCCGATACTTTACCTATTGAGCACGCGGCCGGTGCCCGCATTTGGTTTTACCGCGATGCACTGGAGTCTGATGGCGTCGAATATCTCGGCGGCGAAACAGCGCAGGTCAAACTGCTTACGCGAACCAGTAGCGAGACGCTGCCCCCAGACCAGGCGCCGATTGAATCCATCACGCTGCAACAGCGTCAGGCTCGGCCCTATTTGCCGGGGAATATTCGCATCAATGGCGAACCGTATCCGGGGCATGTCAGCAAATCATCGAGCTATACTCTCACGTTCTCTCATCGCGACCGCGTTCTGCAGGCTGACCGCCTGGTTGATTGCACTGAAAGCAGTATCGGCCCTGAGCCTGGCGTTCTGTATGTGGTAACACTGACCAATCAGGAGACCGGAGAGATCGTGTGGGCGAATGAAACGACACAGCCCGATATTGAGTTACCGTATGTCAATGGCGGCATTATTATCCGTGGCGCTGTGCATATTCTGACACTCCACAGTAAACGTGACGGCATAGAATCGCTCTACAGCTACCAGGCGACATTACCTCGCGGATATTACGTCCCGCCGATTATCGAACCCGTCGTTTTGAACGAGGGCAAAATATCGTCTAAAACGGGCGAGCGGAGTACCGCCAAATGAATGAAACGTACTATTATGGCCAGGGCAAAGTTTATCTCGCACGCCGCATCAATGATGGCTCATCGCTGAATTGGCGTTGGGTTGGTGATGTCTCCAGCCTCACTGTTTCGCTGGTCGTTGACAGAAAATTCAGGAAGCAGTCCTGCGGTGGCCAACTTGCAATTTCGCAGTACCACATAATCGAACAATCTGGCTCTGTCTCCGCCATTTGGCATGAGCATAGCCCGGAAAATTTAGCCGTCATACTGCTGGGAAATATCATTTCAGCAGAGTCGGGGCGAGAGACGGAACAATTAACGAATGTCGTCGCAGGAGGGCGTTATTCTGTTCGACATCCGAACATTCGCCGTATGACGATTGAGGGTCTGAAAGACGGCGTTGACTATGTCGTTGATAAAGTTTTCGGTGCAATTGATTTTTTAACAACGCCTAGAATTCCCGTCGTTACCGTTTTTTATACCTACGCGGGAAATACAAACACCGCGCTGTATACGAGAAAACCAGAGCAGCTGGCATTACGTTATGAGGGCATAAACCTGGCAGAGAACGGTGTGCCGGTGTTGCTCGAGCTCTATAAACTCGAGTTCGAACCTATTTCAGCAATGGCGCTGATAAACACCAGCACCTCTCTGGCTGGATTGGAAACAAACGCCGCACTGATGCTGGATTCGTCTCGCTCTGCAGATGATGCCCTGGGTCGATTTGGGCGGGTGGCGAATATCGCTCAGATTGAAGCTGAAGTCAGCACGCAGACAGATATGATTTATAACACCGGGTCGATAAGCGGTGAATTTATTACTGCCTATCCTAAGCCGCGCAACAGAGAATAATTGCTATGGAAACTCAACATCACTCAATCTTAACTACAGCGGGTGCGGAATATTTTGCCCAGGCAATTGCGACTGGGACGCCGGTTGTGGGAATAGAGTTTACGTTGGCTGTCGGTGACGGTGGCGGTCAGCAATATGAACCGACAGAAGACCAGACTGCATTAGTCGGTGAACAATGGCGAGGAACAATTAACGACATATTCCTCAATGAACATAACGCGGCACAGGTGGTTATTGAGGGCATTGTGCCGACCAATGTCGGTGGCTGGTATATTCGCGAATGGGGGGTGTTTAACAGCAATAACGTGCTGATTGCCGTAGGCAGTATTGATGACACCTATAAATCGCTGCTGACGTCAGGAACAGGCAAACAAATCATTATCCAGGCTATTCTGGATATTGATAATGCGGCCATTCTCGAACTGGTTGTTGATGATTCTATCGTTATCGCCAGCAAGAAATATGTCGATGAAATGGGTGTGCGTATTAAAGACGAGGTTTTCACGACGCTAAGCGGCCCTAACGGGGCTTATCTGTCTGGTTTTCATGAGACCACGGTCGGCGCATACCTCGACCATCTAACCCAACTCGTCATGCATACAACGCCGGAGGCCCACGGTGCAAAAGGCGACGGCGTTACTGATGATACCGTCGCCTGGCGCAACGCGCTGGCGATGAATGTTCACGTCATCTGCCACCCACAGAAAAAATATCGCGTGACCTCATCCGTTGTCCGTAAATATTCAGATGCGAAAGTCACCGTCGAGGGGAACGGCTGCAAGATTTATTTTGACCACAATGACCATGCGTTTTTGACTGATGCGAGTAATACGGAAAACCCGTCACTGTATAACCCACTAGGTATTTATAACACTGAGTTTAAAAATATCACCGCGTGGAATGCGGCGACCCGGATGAGTAAATACGGTGATGTGATGCGTTCATCATTCGCTCGAACGTTCAATGGCAGCGTCATCGGCTGCCATTTTACGGGGTTTTGTGATTCTGTCGTGATGCTGGGAGATAGCACGTATTTCGATAATTACACGACGGACTGTCGTGATAATGCTCTGGTGATTTTTGGAAAGAATAACCGTGGCGGAGCCATTGTCGGTGGCGTTACGGGCGGTGACTCAGTGCTGTGTAAATCCTACGAGGGGGTTTTTGGCGATATATCATTCGAGGAGTCTGGCGTATTACCGCTGGGGCACCCAGATGGCGATAATACTCCGGGGGGGTCGCCGCTGGCGTTCGCACAAGATGGCGATAATGCTGTCGGCAACATATTCGGTAATATTCGCTGCAAAAAGCACGGCAGCGGCGGCATCATTATGAACGGCGAGAACAATTATGTTCACAGCGTTGATAGTGGTTCATTCGTTGATGAAAGCCGTACGCATTTACCCGCAGGCGGCGCGTGGGTGGTTTATATGTCAGGCAAAAACAACCGTATTGGCGAGGTAAAAGCGGACTATTACCACAATGGCGTCCAGATGCACGATAAATCCGAAGGTTGCCACATCGGCAACGTCACGCTGCAGAAGAAAAGCCCCTACGGCCAGTTTACGCTGGTCGCATCCGGCACGCAGAAAAACTGCTCTATCGGCAATGTATCAGCATTCGAGAACGTGAATAAAAACGATGAAATCTATGTCGCTATGCCTGGCATTCGCATCGGGAAAGTCACTATCGGTAATTTCAACAGCACATATGTCGCTGGGCTTTATGTCGCGCGCATCCTGAGCCGGTGTTATATCGATGGAATCTATATCTCCTCTGCTGGCGATGCGACACACACGCGTACTGCACTGCTCATCAGTGCAGATGCCACCATCAAGGAAATTCATCAGGACAATATTATCGCGGTCGGTGTTGAAGTCACCCCAGGAGCTAAGCCAGCCCTGGGGGCAGTTGTTGTAAACCAGCACCCAACTCTGGGCATCAACAACCCCGTCATTTTGCGCGGTGATGCTGAGACTGAGAATAGGACATTCATGTCGCTGCGCGTCACTGGCGGTGCGCCGCGCATTGAGGGCGGCACTGTCGATATTGGCACATACATTGGGCAGCGTTGGCAAGGGAACTCAAGCGCCAAGGTCAATTATCCGATTTTAGAGACACACGCACCTAACACGTAAGGGGGAAGCATGAGCAGTAATTGGGACAGCATTTCATCACCACCGGCTGGCTGGGTCGGGCTGTATAAACGCAATGATGATAATGGAGGGGAATGGGTTAGCGTCACGGTCACATACAGCTCGCCGTTTGTTGTTGTCGTCTATAACACGGACGATGCGATGAAAGTCGAGTATCCGGTTCCCGGCGATCACGTCGAAGTCATGTCCGACATTTTCATGCCGTTGAAGTAACCCATCAGAGAGGTATGCGAAAGGGGCGATAACGCCCCTTTTTTGTAATTCTGTTTTGTATGTTGAAAATCAAACTGCCATCATTTATCGCGCTATTCACGCCGCATTTATCGCGCGGCGCATCAGCTATGGCTCATGTTAATCCCTTAATGCTTCGCCTGTCAGATGAATGAACACATCCTCGAGGGTGTTTTTGCTTACCTGCATTTGCTCCGGTTCACAACCCAATCGTTGTGATAACGCAATCACTTGCGGTAACACCTGCGCCAATTCTTGGGTGGGAATATGTAGGCGACGGAAGGTTTGATCGTGTTCATCGCTTTCCTGCGTCGCCTCGGGGAAGAGCGCAAGGAACTCGTCAACCGCCGTCAACGGCACCGAGAACCGGATATGATGCCCAGGACAATAACGTTCAATAAGCTGTTGTGGGCTGGCATTCTCCAGCAATCGGCCGTGGTTAATGATCATCACCCGGTCGCATAAATTTTCCGCCTCATCCATTTGGTGAGTGGCAATCAATACGCCTGTTCCGGATTGACGAGAATTCGCAATGATGTGCCGCCAAATATAGCGTCGGCTTTGTGGGTCAAGATCGCTGGTGGGTTCATCCAGCAAAAGAAGCTTGGGTTTGCCGGCTAAGGCCAGCGCCAACGCCAAACGTCTTTTTTGGCCCCCTGAAAGCCGTGAGAAACGCATTTTACGCTGCGCTTTTAGCGCAACAATGTCCAATAACTGCTTAACCGACAGCGCATCCGTATAAAGTACCTGATAGAGCGAAATGATCTCTTCAACGCGCAGCAGCGAAGGCAAACTAAAGGATTGCGGAACGACGCCTAACTGTTGCTTGATGACGTGATTAAGCCCTTGTCGAACGTCTTCGCCAAATAACCGCACCAAGCCGCTCTCAAAGGGCTGTCCTCCGTACAAGGTTTCCATGAGCGTCGTTTTGCCGGCACCGTTAGGCCCGACCAATCCAATGATTTCTCCCGGCTTGATTTGCAGCGAGATATCATGAAGAACTTGCGTGTCACCATAAAATTTATTCAGTGACTCGACGTCTAATAGCGGCCGTTGGCGATCCCAGGACATATCCAGGGTTGGCTTATGACTGCTGTCGAATTCTAAAGTGGCGTCAGTGTACGTGCTCATTGTTTAAAGCCAGTGAGTAGAGTTTCAGATAACTAACTGGCACAGGATCTTGTACCGGTTGTGGGTGATGATTTAGCTGCCGCTACTGGTAACGCTGCCCATTGTGCCGATGCAGCTCGCCGTTGCAATGCAGCCGCAGCCCGCCGTAGAGGCGGTGCTGACGCTGCTGCCGGTAGAGGCGCAATCGCTGGCAAAGTGCAGCGTTTCAGGCAGTTCTTCGACTAATAAATCAATGCCGTCAGAGGGCATGGAAGGCGAGTCGAGAACAATATCGAAACGGTGGGGTTGGCGAGTCAGAGAGGTATGATTAAGCATAAATATCCTTATTAATCAGTTGTTGATGAGTTAGCTATAACATGATTCGAGCTGCTGCTGCATATCGTTGAAATAGATTCAAACGAATTCATATTAATGGGGGCTCCCCACTAAACATTTATCTGAAAAATAATTTTCATATCGCGCTAATTATATCGAGGCAAGAAGCGTCGATATTCAATTCTTTCATATTGAATTATTTTAAATTGAAGGCGCCAATGTATGACCGGTGCTTGCGAAATATGAAATGAATCCTATGTGTGTAACATTAAATCATCGTGTTAGACATACTCTTACATGTTTTTAATAGAACGGCAACACATCATTACAATTTGCGAGGTATTTTCTATTATTGCAATGCAGGTCACAATAATCATGGGGTTGTCGTTAATATATTGAATTCAAAACTATGTATAAGAGATAAATATATTATTTTTGAAAAATTTCACCGAATATTGTTAATTTGAGAAATCATTATGGTGGTTTTACTTTCTGTTGGATATTATTGCGAGGGGGCATTCTTGGCTTGGCGTCCGTGATGCGTTCGGTTTCTGGCGGGGGTATTGATGCGAAATGGCGGAGCACGCTCATGACGGCATTGGTCCTGACAGCGGATAGTTTGGCCACGGCGCTGCGAGCCCTTTGGAACCATCGCCGCGGGCGGCGAAAAAAAACGGCGCCGCGTGGGCGCCGTTTAGGCAAGGTTCAGTCGGCGGCGTGACCCTGTGCCGGCAGGCGTTCGCCGTCCAGCCAGGCGGCGCCATCGCGCATCGCCAGGCGGCCGTCGACGAACCAGCTCACCACCAGCGGATAAAGGGTGTGTTCCTGGGCTTGCACCCGTTCAACCACGTCATCCTCTTCGTCGCCGGGGAAAATCGGCACCTTGGCCTGCAAAATCACCGGGCCGCCGTCGAGCTGTTCGGTCACGAAATGCACCGAGGTGCCGTGTTCGCTGTCGCCGTTGTCGATGGCCTGACGGTGGGTATGCAGCCCCGGGTATTTCGGCAGCAGGGAAGGGTGGATGTTCAGCAGGCGGCCGGCATAGCGCTGTACGAACTGCGGGCTGAGGATGCGCATGTAGCCGGCCAGCACCACCAGATCGGGCTGGTACTGGTCGATGGCGTCTGCCAACGCGGCGTCGAACGCCGCGCGATCGGCGTAAGCCTTGGCATCCAGCGCCTGGGCGGCGATGCCCGCCGCCTCTGCACGCTGCAGGCCGTAAGCCTGCGCCTTGTTGCTGAACACCGCCACGATCTCGGCGGCGATGCGGCCCTGCTGGCAGGCGTCAATCAGCGCCTGGAGATTGCTCCCCTGGCCGGAGACCAACACCACGATCTTTTTCATCAGTTGATGACCACTTGTTGTTCGTCGGAAGAGGCGGTCAGTTTACCGATTTTCCACGCTTTTTCACCTGCCGCGCTCAGCAGCGCGATGGCCGCTTCCACTTCGGCTTCAGGCAGGGCGATGACCATGCCTACGCCGCAGTTGAAGGTGCGGTACATTTCATGACGGCTGACGTTACCGGCCTGCTGCAGCCAGGTGAACACCGCCGGCCACTGCCAGCTGGCTTCGTCGATCACTGCCTGCATGCCTTCCGGCAGCACGCGCGGAATGTTTTCCCAGAAGCCGCCGCCGGTGAGGTGAGCGATGGCGTGTACGTCCGCCTTCTCGATCAGCGCCAGCACGGACTTCACGTAAATTTTGGTCGGCGCCAACAGATGGTCGGCCAGCGGCTTGCCTTCCAGCTGGGTGGCGGTCGGATCGGTGTTGCTCACTTCCAGGATCTTGCGCACCAGCGAGTAGCCGTTGGAGTGCGGGCCGGAAGCGCCCAGGGCGATCAGCGCGTCGCCGGGCTGCACTTTGCTGCCGTCGATGATCTCGGATTTTTCGACCACGCCGACGCAGAAGCCGGCCACGTCGTAGTCTTCGCCGTGGTACATGCCTGGCATTTCAGCGGTTTCGCCGCCCACCAGCGCACAGCCGGACTGTTTGCAGCCTTCGGCGATGCCGGTGATCACGCTGGCCGCAGTGTCTACGTCCAGCTTGCCGGTGGCGTAGTAGTCGAGGAAGAACAGCGGCTCGGCGCCCTGAACCACCAGATCGTTAACGCACATCGCCACCAGATCGATACCGATGGTGTCGTGGCGTTTCAGATCCATCGCCAGACGCAGCTTGGTGCCCACGCCGTCGGTACCGGAAACCAGCACCGGCTCGCGGTATTTCTGCGGCAACGCACACAGGGCGCCAAACCCGCCCAGACCGCCCATCACTTCCGGGCGACGGGTCTGTTTAACTACACCTTTGATGCGGTCTACCAATGCGTTGCCTGCATCGATATCGACACCTGCGTCTTTATAGCTGAGAGAGGTTTTGTCGGTCACTGCGCGATTCCCCACGACGGTTTGCGGTTTGAAAACTGTGCTTCCGATGTTGATTCCGGAATAAGGCGCGGCAATTCTAACAGCGCAGGCAAACGTTTGCGAGCGGCTTGTGAACCGGCTCCGCTTTTTCGTCATCTATACTGATATTCAAACTTTTGTTGATCCCGATCGGGCTATTGTGGGTGGCGCGACGAAAAAAAGGAGGTATAATCCCGCGATTTTTTTGGCCGCAACCACCTTAATAGGAGAAAAATGATGAAGATCGTTGAGGTGAAACACCCGCTGGTAAAACACAAGCTTGGCCTGATGCGCGAAAATGACATCAGCACCAAACGCTTCCGTGAGCTGGCCTCAGAAGTGGGTAGTTTACTGACCTATGAAGCGACCGCCGATCTGGAGACGGAAAAAGTCACCATCGAAGGCTGGTGCGGGCCAGTTGAAGTGGAACAGATCAAAGGGAAAAAGATTACCGTGGTGCCTATCCTGCGCGCAGGCCTGGGCATGATGGAAGGGGTGCTGGAGCACGTGCCGAGCGCGCGCATCAGCGTGGTGGGGGTATACCGCGACGAAGAAACCCTGGAGCCGGTGCCGTACTTCCAGAAGCTGGTTTCCAACATCGAAGAGCGCATGGCGCTGGTCGTCGACCCGATGCTGGCCACCGGCGGTTCGATGATCGCCACTATCGATCTGCTGAAGAAAGCCGGCTGCCACAGCATCAAGGTGCTGGTGCTGGTGGCGGCGCCGGAAGGCATCGCCGCGCTGGAGAAAGCGCACCCGGACGTTGAGCTGTACACCGCCTCCATCGATCAGTGTCTGAACGACAAGGGCTACATCGTGCCTGGCCTGGGTGATGCGGGCGACAAGATATTTGGTACCAAGTAAACATTTGAGCCGACTTAACGAGTCGGCTTTTTTTTGACTAAAACCTATAAAACCAATAAACCGAGGAAAAGCACACATGACCCGTCGCGCCATCGGCGTCAGCGAGCGCCCGCCGCTGCTCCAGACCATTCCGCTCAGCTTCCAGCACCTGTTCGCCATGTTCGGCGCCACCGTGCTGGTGCCTATCCTGTTCAAGATCAACCCGGCGACCGTGCTGCTGTTCAACGGCATCGGCACGCTGCTGTATCTGTTCATCTGTAAAGGCAAGATCCCGGCCTACCTCGGTTCCAGCTTCGCGTTTATCTCGCCGGTGCTGCTGCTGTTACCGCTCGGTTACGAAGTGGCGTTGGGCGGTTTTATCATGTGCGGCGTGCTGTTCTGCCTGGTGGCGCTGATCGTGAAAAAGGCCGGCACCGGCTGGCTGGACGTGATGTTCCCGCCGGCGGCGATGGGGGCGATCGTCGCCGTCATCGGCCTGGAGTTGGCGGGCGTGGCGGCCAACATGGCGGGGCTGCTGCCGGCGGAGGGCACCAGCGCTGACTCCACCACCATCACCATTTCGCTGGTGACGCTGGCGGTCACGGTGCTCGGTTCGGTGCTGTTCCGCGGTTTCCTGGCAATTATCCCGATCCTGATCGGCGTGCTGGTGGGCTACGCGCTGTCGTTCTTCATGGGCGTGGTGGATTTGACCCCGATCCGCGAGGCACACTGGTTCGCGCTGCCGACCTTCTACACCCCGCGCTTTGAGTGGTTCGCCATCTTTACCATTCTGCCGGCGGCGCTGGTGGTGATCGCCGAGCACGTCGGCCACCTGGTGGTCACTGCCAACATTGTGAAAAAAGACCTGATCCGCGATCCGGGGCTGCACCGCTCGATGTTCGCCAACGGCATCTCGACGGTGTTCTCCGGCTTCTTCGGCTCTACGCCGAACACCACCTACGGCGAGAACATCGGCGTGATGGCCATCACCAAGGTCTACAGTACCTGGGTGATCGGCGGTGCGGCGGTGCTGGCTATCTTGCTGTCCTGCATCGGCAAGCTGGCGGCGGCGATCCAGGCGGTGCCGGTGCCGGTGATGGGCGGCGTTTCGCTGCTGCTGTACGGTGTGATCGGTGCCTCGGGCATTCGCGTGCTGATCGAATCCAAAGTGGATTACAACAAGGCGCAAAACCTGATTTTGACCTCGGTGATCCTGATCATCGGCGTGAGCGGCGCCAAGGTGCATATCGGCGCGGCGGAGCTGAAAGGCATGGCGCTGGCCACCATCGTCGGTATTGGCCTGAGCCTGCTGTTCAAGGTCATCAGCCTGTTCCGCAAGGAAGAAGAGGTGCTTGATGCGCCGGACGAATCGGCGGAGCAGAAGTAACGAAAAGGGCAGCCCAGGGGCTGCCCTTTTGACTGAGGGTATTCGCCTCAGCTGCGAATTTTGCGGTACACGAACAGCACCACGATGGCGCCGATAACGGCCACCACGAAGCTGCCGAAGTTGAAGCCGTCAACCTTGCCGTAGCCGAAGAAGGTGCTGATATAGCCGCCGACCACGGCGCCGACGATCCCCAGCACAACGGTCATGATAAAGCCGCCGCCGTCTTTGCCGGGCATGATCCACTTAGCCAAAATACCGGCGATCAGGCCGAAGATAATCCAGGAAATAATTCCCATTTACTGCTCCTCTCTTGGTGGCTGGGTAGGGCTTACTGCTGGGTGGCCGGCTGAGTATTGCCGTTCACCGCCGCATCGGTCTCTTGTTTCAACTCTTGCGCTTTGTTCTCGGCGCTGTTCTTGAGGGCTTCGGTTTTCGCCTTGGCCTGCTCGGTCAGATCGTTGGCACCGTTGATGGCGTCGTTTTTGATGGCCTTGGCCTGATCCACCAGTTGCTGGCTCTGCTTGCCGGCGTCATCTTTGATTGCGGCAGCCTGGGCCTTGGCGTCGTTGGTGATGGCATCCGCCTGTTTGGCAGCTTCATCTTTAATTGCCGAGGCCTTGTCCTTCAGCTGGTCTGCCTGCGTGGCGGCCTCTTTTTTGATTTCATCCGCCGTCGCTTTCGCTTTGTCCGTCAGAGCGTCCGCTTTTTGCTGCGCGGCGTCTTTCATCTGCTCGGCGCTGTCTTTGGCTTTATCCAGCTTGGCGTCAACTTTGGACGAGTCATCACAGCCGGCAACCAACAACCCGATAAAGGAGGCCAACAGTACTTTATTCCATACTTTCATCGTCTATATCCTTGCAGAAACCTTGTTGATGGTGATTGCATTTAGCCTACCTATACTAGGTCAGATTTGGCTTAAATGACAAATTTCGCCTGCTCAGGCAGGAGGTTAGGGCAATATATCGGATAATTCTTGTGTGTGAGGGGAACCGCAATCGATTAAACGGCGCTTAGCCATTGCTCACTATTGCCGCATAAGATCCTGCCGGTTCAACAGCGCCCGTTTTCTGTGTTAAACTGCCCGCGTTTTTCTGCCAGTTTTGGTTGAGGTGCTTCTCTGAATACGCCGGCACAGCTTTCACTGCCACTTTATCTTCCCGATGATGAAACTTTCGCCAGTTTTTATCCGGGCGAGAACCCATCCCTATTAGCCGCGATCCAATCCGCCGTCCGCCAGGAACATGGCAGCTATATCTATTTTTGGTCGCGCGAAGGCGGCGGGCGCAGTCATTTGCTGCATGCGGCCTGCGCCGAGCTTTCGCAGAAGGGGGAAGCGGTGGGTTATGTGCCGCTCGACAAACGCGCTTACTTCGTGCCTGAAGTGCTGGACGGCATGGAGCAGCTGGCGCTGGTGTGCATCGACAATATTGAATGCATCGCCGGCGACGAAGAGTGGGAGATGGCGATCTTCAACCTCTACAACCGCATCCTGGAAACCGGCCGCACCCGCTTGTTCATCACCGGGGATCGTCCGCCGCGTCAGCTGAACCTGCGTTTACCGGATTTGGCTTCGCGCCTGGACTGGGGGCAGATCTACAAGCTGCAGCCGCTGTCGGACGAAGAGAAATTGCTGGCGCTGCAGCTGCGCGGCAAACTGCGCGGCTTCGAGCTGCCGGAAGACGTAGGCCGTTTCCTGTTGAAACGGCTGGATCGCGAGATGCGCACGCTGTTTATGACCCTCGATCAGCTCGATCGCGCCTCAATCACCGCCCAGCGCAAGCTGACCATTCCGTTCGTCAAAGAGATCCTGGGGCTGTAGCGGCTACCGCAAAAGAAAGGGCGCGACAGTCCGCGCCCGGGTTCGAATTTACAAAATCTCCAGCACCTGCTCCGGCGGCCGGCCGATACGCGCCTTGCTGCCTTTCACCACGATCGGGCGTTCGATCAGTTTCGGGTTGGTCGACATCGCCGCCAGCAGCTGTTCTTCGCTCAGGCTGTCGTCCGCCAGCTTCAATTCCTTGTACAGATCTTCTTTTTTGCGCATCAGATCGCGCGCCGAGGTGAAGCCTAATTCTTTCAACAGTTTTTTCAGCTCATCAACCGAAGGGGGCGTATCAAGGTACAGCACCACCCTGGGATCGACCCCGTGCTGCTCCAGCAGCGCCAGGGTTTCACGGCTTTTGGAGCAGCGCGGGTTGTGATAAATCGTGACGTTTTTCATGGCGTTCATTCCTTGTTGAATCAGCTGCGCTGGTATTGGCGGAAGCGCTGTTGCAGTTGGCGCAGCTGGTCGATGCGCGCATCGTAGCGCGCCTGTTTCAGGCTGCCGAGTTTTTGCAGCGAGCTGGCATTGCTGAGCAGGCCGATGGCCTGATCGAGCCGGCCGGTCAGCGCCAGGCTCTCGGCGCGGGCCGACAGCTCTTCATCGCGCAGCCCCTGGGCGGCGCTGGCCTGCGCCAGCAGATCCCAGCCGTTCGGATCGTCCGGATGGGCAAAGGTGTAGCGGTTTAATATTTTCGACGCCTGCGCCGGCTGGTTGCCTTCGACATAGGCGTTGGCCAGGTTGAGCTGCAGCACCGGGTTGTTGTTCTGGGCGGCGTTGGCCGCCTGCAGACGGGCGATGGCCTGCGGCGCGCGTTTCTGGCCGAGATCGATATCGGTCATCAGGTCGATCAGCCAGACGTTTTTCGTATCCTGCGCCAGCATCGGCTGAATGATGTTGCGCGCGTCGTCGTATTTTTTCGCTTCATAGAACAAGATGGCGCGGCCGTATTTGGCGGCCGCCTGTTCGCGCACGTTGCCCTTGCTGAGCGAGCCGAGCAGCTCTTCGTTCAGGCCATAGCCTTCCGAACTGTACATGCCCAGTGCGCGCACCTTGGCCATCAGGTAATCCTGCGAAGACTGCACGATGTGCTTCGGCATCTGATTGGCGCGGTTGCGCGCGTCGGAGAGGCGGCTGTCCGGCAACGGGTGCGTCAGCAGCATTTCCGGCGGTTTGGAAGCGTAGCGCGATTGATCCGCCAGTTTTTGCAGGAAGTCGGGCATCGCTTCGGGATCGAAACCGGCGCGTTGCAGCACCTGAATGCCGATACGGTCGGCTTCCTGTTCGTTCGACTGGGTAAAACTGATCATGCCCTGCTGGGTGCCGGCCAGGGTGCCGCTCAGCGCCGCCATGCCCATGGTCGGGTTGGCCATCGCCAGCAGGATGGAGCCGAGCGCGCCCACCCAGGTCAGCGGGGCGTTGCGCTGTTGGTCCTCCATTGCGCGTGCCAGGTGGCGCTGGGTGACGTGCGAGATTTCGTGCGCCAGCACCGAAGCCAGCTGGCTTTCGTTGTCGCTGACGCGCAGCAGCGCGGAGTGCAGTACCACATTGCCGCCGAAGAAGGCGAAGGCGTTGATCTCGTCGTTGCGCACCAGATAGAAATGGAACGGCGTGCGCACCGAATAGGCGCTGGCCACCAGCCGGTTGCCCAGCTGGTTGATGTACTGGCTCAGCAGCGGATCGTTGATTAGCGGGGCGCTGGCGCGCAGTTGGCGCACGTAGAAATCGCCCATCGCCAGCTCTTGTCCGATGCTCAGGGTGCCGCCGGCGGAGGTGCCCATGTCCGGCAACTGGTCCTGGCTTTCCGCCTGTGCTGGCGCCAGGGCGGTGGCGTTCAGCGTGCCGAGCAGCAGCACCGCTAACGCGGTTTTGGTTAACCGGTTGGTCATAGTCAGGCGTTTCCCTTAAATAATCATTTCTAAGACGTCAGCAGCAGACAAGAGTTCTTTATTCCCAAGGCGCAATCCGCGTGAAAGTGCGGCGGCTCACAAACCGCGGCGGCGGCACCCATCACATCATAGTCAGCCGCAGGCGACAAGGAAACGTTAGCCGGGCGCGAATCGGGCAAAAAAGTTTTATTTTTCATTTTGAAGGGCGCTTTCTGCATCGGTTGCGGTGCACATTTCCAACAAAACACGGACAAAGTTGATCCGTGTTTTGTTGACAAGATAAACGCAGACTCATATAGTCTGCGTTATTGAAGGTTCATTGACGGTCGGAAACAGACATATGGCGTACATCACAACCAGCGTTGAATATGGCATCCACTGCCTGCTGTGGCTGGTCGGCGATAACCAGCGCGCGCTCAGCAGCCGCGAACTCGCCGAGCTGCAGGGCATCTCCCCCAGCTTCCTGGCCAAGATTTTCCCCAAGCTGGAAAAAGCGGGCATCGTCGCCGCCAGCGAGGGGGTACGCGGCGGCTACCGGTTGGCGCGCCCGGCGGACGAAATCAGCTTTTTGGCGATCATCGACGCCATCGAAGGGCACAAGCCGCTGTTCGATTGCCAGGAGGTGCGCGGGCGCTGCGCGGTGTTCGATGACTCCCCGCCGGATTGGGCGGTCTCCGGCAAATGCGCTATCCATGCGGTGATGCTGCAGGCGGAGAAGGCGATGCGCGACGCGCTGGCGGCGCAGACCCTCGGCGCCGTCGCGGCCCGCTTTGGCCGCAAAGCGCCGCAGGGCTTCTTCGGCGAGGTCAACCTCTGGCTCGACGAGCGCATGACGGAACGCACCGCACGCAGCGGCAAAACGGCGCGCGCCAAGACCTAAGCCCCACTTTTCCTTAACGCCAAACACACTTTCTCCCGCCTCTTCGGAAGGGGCGGGCGGGCCTTCTGCACCCTGTTACGGGAGCGGAACGGCACCGTTCATCCGAAAAACTGCGGGCAGCCTTATCGCCCGATTAACCCTGTATGAAGGAGTTATCCCATGACGCAGAAAATAGTGATTGCCGGTTCCGGTTTTGCCGGTTTTTGGGCCGCCGTGTCCGCCATGCGTGCCATTACCCTCGCCGGCAAGCATGACGATATCGAGGTGCTCATGGTTTCGCCGACGCCAAC
This sequence comes from Serratia nevei, assembly GCF_024160145.1. Classification (GTDB taxonomy): domain Bacteria; phylum Pseudomonadota; class Gammaproteobacteria; order Enterobacterales; family Enterobacteriaceae; genus Serratia; species Serratia nevei_A. The sequence continues at coordinate 26,983 of NZ_JAMYWQ010000020.1, read as the reverse complement.
GGTTACCATCCGGCCGCGCCTGTATGAAGCGGTGTTGGAAAACATGAACCCGGACATTTCCGCGCAGCTCGCCGCCGTCGGCGTGCGGCACCTGGCCGGGACGGTCGAGCGCATCAATGCCGTCGGCAAGACGCTCACGGTGGTGCCGGCGGAGGGGGAACCTCGTGAGTTGGCCTACGATCGCCTGGTGTGGGCCACCGGCAGCCGGCTTTCCGTGCCTGCGGTGCCGGGCTTTGCCGAATACGGCTTCAACGTCGATACGCTGGCAAGCGCGCAGCGTTTGGATGCGCATATCAAGGCGCTGGCGGCCAAACCCTCAACGCCAGCGCGCAACACCGCCGTGGTGGTGGGGGCAGGGCTGACCGGCCTGGAGAGCGCGGCGGAGATGCCGCAGCGGCTGCGGGATGCGCTGGGCGAAGACGAGAATGTGCGCGTGGTGATCGTCGATACCGCGGCGGAAGTGGGCGCTGGGATGGGAGAGGAACCGGGGGCGGTGATACGCCAGGCGCTGGCGGAGTGCGGCGTGGAAGCGCGGGCCGGCCTGCGCGTCTCGGCCATCGACGCCGAAGGGGTGATGCTGTCGAGCGGTGAGCGCATCGCCGCCAACACGGTGATCCTGGCAGCGGGTGTGCGGGCGCATCCGCTGACCGAGCAGATCCCCGGCGAGCGCGACGGCAGCGGCCGGGTGATCGGCGACGCCTTCCTGCGCGCGCCGGCGGCGGCGGGGATTTTCGTGACCGGTGATACGGTGAAGGCGGCGACCGACGATCTCGGCAACCACAACCTGATGACCTGCCAGCATGCGATGAGCCTTGGCCGCGTCGCCGGCCACAATGCGGCGGCGGAGCTGGCGGGGTTGCCGACGCACCCGTACAGCCAGCCGAAGTATGTGACCTGCCTGGATCTGGGGCCGTGGGGTGCGCTGTATACCGAAGGCTGGCAGCGCCAGGTGCGCTTTACCCGTCAGGAAGGCAAAAAGATTAAGCAGGAGATCAACACGCAGTGGATTTACCCACCGGCGGCGGATCGCGAGGCGCTGTTCGCCGTCGCCAATCCGGATTATGTGATCGTGCCTTAAAAGTACAAGCGGGAGCGGCAACGCTCCCGTCGTCATTGGCCCAGCGGCAGGAACGAGCGCTCCGGCACCACGGTTTTCATCACCAGGGTGGAGCTCAGGCGCTGCACGCCCGGCAGGGCGGAGAGTTTCTCGTCGTAAAGCTGTTGGAAAGCGGGCAGATCGCGGGCGATCACGTGCAACAGGTAGTCGGGATCGCCGAACAGCCGCTGCGCCTGCACCACCTGTGGAATGTCCGTCATGGCGTTTTCGAAGGTTTCAACGGCGCGGCGATCGCCTTCGCGCATGGTGACGAACACCAGGGCGGAAAAGTTATAGCCCAGGCTGCCGGGATCGAGCTGGGCGCGGTAACCCCGGATCACGCCGGACTCTTCTAATGCGCGTACCCGGCGGTGGCAGGGGGAGACGCTCAACCCGATCCGCTCGGCCAGCTCGGTCACCGACAAACGCCCGTCGGCCTGCAGTTCAGCAAGAATCTTGCGATCAATCTTATCCATTTGGAAAAATTTCCCCGCTTATGCCGGTTTCAGGCAAGTAATTGAAAGCACATTTTAACGCCTTGAGGATATTCTGGCCATCTGTTGAATGGTTTTGGCGGCCGCCACGCAGGCGGGGGCCGTTCTTCTTTCACGAGGAAAACGCAATGGTTCTCTGTTCGGTGTGGCGCGCTGCGTCTGAAGGGGCTTCGGCATGACGCTGGCTCTGTTCGCCGCTTTTTGGGTGGTGTCGATTTTGTTGGTGATCACGCCGGGTATGGATTGGGCCTATGTGATCTCGGCGGGCATTCGCGGCCGGGTGGTGGTGCCCGCCGTCGCCGGTTTGCTGCTTGGCCACCTGCTGATGATTGCGATTGTGGTGGCGGGCGTCGGCGCGCTGCTGGTCGGCAACCCGCTGGCGCTGACGGCGCTCACCTTGCTGGGGGCGGCTTACCTATTGTGGATCGGTGTCAACATGCTGCTGCACCCGCCGGTGCCCGGCGCCGGCGAGGGCCAGCGTTCCGATTCCTGGCTGCGCTGGGCCGGCAAGGGCGTGTGCGTCAGCGGCTTGAATCCCAAGGTGTTTCTGCTGTTTCTGGCGTTGCTGCCGCAGTTTACCGACGCCCGGGCGGCATGGTCGGTGCCGATGCAGATGCTGGCGTTGGGCGTTGTGCATTTGATCAGCTGCGGCCTGGTGTATCTGCTGGTGGGATTCGGTTCGCAGTCGGTGCTGCGCACGCGCCCGCAGGCTGCGAAGGTGGTGGGGCGCATCTCCGGCGCGGCGATGATCGTCATCGCCCTCGGGCTGCTGGCCGAACAGGCGCTGAAATAGCGCCTTGAAAGGCCCGCTTGTGCGGGCCTGGCGGGATCAGGCTTTGACGGCGAGCAGCACCGATGAGGCCTTGATCAGGGCGAGGGCGCGCGAACCATTCTTCAGCGCCATCTCCTGCAGGCTTTCATTGGTGATCACCGACGTCAGCACAAAACCGGCATCCGCTTTGAGGTGTACGGTGCTGTTGACCGCGCCGTGCTCAACCGCAATCACTTCCCCGGCAAACTGGTTGCGGGCGGAAAAACGCAAACCGCAATCCTCCGTCGCCAGGATCACCCACGGCGCTTTAATCAGCGCGACGGCCTCTTTGCCGACGGTTAACCCCAGCGACTGCTGGCTCTGTACCGTGACGATGGCCACCAGTTTTTCACCGCCCTGCAGGGTGATCTCCACTTCGTCATTGACGGCGCCTTTGGCGACGGCGGATACGGTACCGGCTAATTGGTTACGGGCTGAAACGGGCATAGATTCTCCTTGAAAGGGGCAAACGGTAAAATTTGTCGCCAGCATGGGCCCTAACCGCCGCGATTGCCAATATCGCGGGGGAAGAGTGTGAACTGGGGCGGCCTTGCTGAAAAATTAACGTCGGTAGATGTCCGGCCGGGCGATCTGCCAGACAAAATCGGGATGATTGATGGCGGTATAGCCCACTTTTTCGTAGAGCCAGGGGGCGGTGCTGGTAACCAGCATGATTCGCCGCAGCGTCGCCATCAGCGGATGGGCCTGGCAACATTCCGCCAGCCACAGGCCCAACCCGCCTTTTTGATGCGCCTCCAGCACGTAAACGTCGCACAGATAGCCGAAGGTGGCGTAATCGGTGACCAGCCGGGCGAAACCGATTTGTCTGGTGCCGTGATACAAACCAAAGCACAGACTGTGGGCGAGGGACTGGCGAACGGTCTCTTTATCAATGCCTTCCGCCCATGACGAACGGGTCAGAAACGCATGAATGGCGTCAAGATCCAGCAGGGCGGGCTCGGTGCTGACGAGATAGTCAGCACGCCGCCACTCCAGTGGGGCAGGGATTGTCATGAAGGCTCTTCTCCTGTGCAAGCGTTAAGGTCTGGGCCGCCGTTCAGGCGTGCAGTTCGGCGACCGTCATGGTGAAAATCAGCGTGTCTTCATCCTCGTTGGCGTAACGATGCGGGGCGTCCGTTCTGGCGACGGCTGAACAGCCCGGCGTGATCTTGAGTTCGGTCTGTTCGACGGTAATGCTCAGGACGCCTCGTTCAACGTGCAGCAGCTCAAAAGTGCCCGCCGGATGGCCGGCCGAGACATAAGTTTCCCCCGGCGCCATTTCCCACCGCCACAGTTCTATCATGTTCTGGCCACGGGCGCCCGCCAGTAAGCGGGCCGAGCCGGCCGTCGCTGCGTTGGCGCCCGGTTTCCGGGCGTTAAGCATTAGCGTGGCCGCGGCTCCCATAACGAATCCGGGGGGGGGGGGAGTTGGCATTGGCACAAGCCTGTCGTGCCCTCGGCGAGGAAGACGTGCCCTGGGCAGAGGCGCATCTCTCGGCCTGGCGCGATGTCTTTATGCAATTTAGCGCCAAACCCAAGCGGACGCCCTGTTCCGCAGAGGCTTTACGCAAGCGCGCGTTGCGCGATGGTGCGATGCCCGGCATCGATCCGGTGGTCGATCTCTACAACGCCGTCAGCATTCGTTATGCGGTGCCGGTGGGGGGCGAGAATATCGCGGCATATGCTGGCGAACCGCGGCTGATTGTCGCCGATGGCAGCGAACTGTTTGATACCGTCAAGGACGGGGCGGTGATCCATGAATCGCCGGAGGCGGGAGAAGTGGTGTGGCGCGACGATCGCGGCGTGACCTGCCGCCGCTGGAACTGGCGTCAGGGCGTCAGAACCCGGCTGAGCGCCGAGGCCGAACGGATGTGGTTCATTCTGGAGAGCCTGCCGGCAATGCCGTTGGCGGCGCTGCACGCGGCGGGCGATGAACTGATCGACGGTTTACGGCAAATGATGCCCGGCGTGAGGGCGGAGAAACGGCTTATCGGTTGTACGCCGTAACGGGCTTCAGCACTGGCGGCGAACCAAACCGGTAATCAGATCCAGCGCGTCGTCCGCCGCCGCCACTTCGTTCTCGCTGAGCGCCTGCCGCTCGATGAAGCCCTCGATCGCTTCCAGCAGAGAAAGGACGTTGATTTCGTCCCCTATCTTGACGACTTCGCAGACGCCGCGCCCAATCGCCAGGCAGATCGCTTCATCAAATTCAAACGGCTTGTTGTTCATCTTTTCCCCCTACGGCATTTGGGATTATGGCGACCATGCTACCGGTTTTTGTCCGGCCGCTGTCTGACGAAAATCCCATTTCTTTTCGTTGATGCTCACTGGCGCACGATCGCGCGCATTGGGGAAATTCTGATTTCCTAACGACGCTCAGATTTCCCTTGTGGCCGCCGTGACGGCGCGGTATTGTCGCCAAATGACGACAATACCGCCTCATTGTCAGCATAAAAAATTCATGACGTTATCATCCCTTCATCCCGCTGCCGTGCGGGATTTTTTTATGAGGTTTATCTCAAAGTGCGGATAACCTCGTCACGATCGCTTGCCATGCTATGGGAATAATCCTAGCTTGAAATAGTCATTTAGGGTTAGCAATCCCTCATGGCCTCCTTGTAATACTTGATGCACCAGAATGTTTTCTCCCCCGCTTAGGCGGGGGTTTTTCATGGTGTGCATCGGAAAAGGCCGTCAACGAAAGAACCGGCAGAGTTCGTGGCGATAATCACGTTAAGCATCAAGGGACAGAACGATGAAAAATGATCTGGCAGCGGCGATCGCGATCGGCTGTGTATTGCTGTTCGCACTGGCGATCTGCTCGCCATTCTCCATCTGCACCTCGCTGTAATCTTCTACGGCCCTGAACGGGGCCGATCGCCGAGCCGGCAACGGCGCCTGCGGATTTTTGCGCCGATCGCCCCCCGGCGCGATAAAATCAGCCAAATCGCTGTTGATGTATGGCGAACTTTGGGTACTCTGAGTGCTGTGCACCCCGCGTGCGCCCGTTCTATCTATGCTTTAGTCTGGCCCATCACAGGAATCGCCATGCCCGCCCGTCAAATCTCGAGGAGCCCGCTCTGATGCTGGAGATGTTATTACAGTGGTACCGCCGCCGTTTCACCGATCCGCAGGCTGTCGCGCTGCTGGTGATCCTGGTCGCCGGCTTCCTCATTCTCTATTTCTTGCACGGCATTTTGACCCCGCTGCTGGTCGCCATCGTGCTGGCGTATCTGCTGGAGTGGCCGACCGCGCGCTTGCAGCGCATCGGCTGTTCGCGCACCTGGGCGGCGAGCCTCATGCTGCTGGTGTTCGCGGGCATTGCCATGCTGCTGGTGTTCGTCGTCGCGCCGACCGCCTGGCAGCAGGGCATCAATCTGATGAGCGATCTGCCGGGCATGCTCAACCAGTTCTATAACTTTGCCGCGACGTTGCCGAAGCGTTATCCGGCGCTGGTGGACGCCGGCATTATCGACATGATGGCGGAAAACCTGCGCAGCCGGCTGTCCGGCATGGGCGAGTCGGTGGTGAAATTCTCGCTGGCGTCGCTGGTTGGGCTGCTGACGCTGGCTATCTACCTGATCCTGGTGCCGATGATGATGTTCTTCCTGTTGAAGGACAAAGAGCAGCTGCTGAACGCGGTGCGCCGCGTGCTGCCGCGCAATCGCGGCCTGGCGGGGCAGGTCTGGAACGAGATGAATCAGCAGATCACCAACTACATCCGCGGCAAGGTGCTGGAGATGGTGATTGTCGGCGTGGCGACCTACCTGGTGTTCGCCGTGCTGGACATGCGCTACTCGCTGCTGCTGGCGGTGCTGGTGGGCTTCTCGGTGTTGATCCCCTACATCGGCGCGGTGTTGGTCACCATACCGGTGGTGGTGGTGGCGCTGTTCCAGTGGGGCGTCGGCGCCGATTTCTGGACGCTGATCGTCGCCTATCTGGTGGTGCAGGGGCTGGACGGCAACCTGCTGGTGCCCATTTTGTTTTCCGAGGCGGTCAATCTGCACCCGCTGGTGATTATCCTGTCGGTGATCGTGTTCGGCGGCATGTGGGGCTTTTGGGGCGTGTTTTTCGCCATACCGCTGGCGACGTTGGTGAAAGCGGTGATCCACGCCTGGCCGGATGAACTGCGGGTAGAGGTGGAAGACCAGGCTGGCTGATCGGGAAGAAACGAAGCGCAGCGGGCCGCTGCGCTTCGTGAGAATTACTGCTGCAGGTAGCTCAGAACGATATCGTGGTGATTGGTGGTTTTGAAATCATCAAACACTTTTTCAATCTTGCCTTTGGCGTCGATCAGGAAGCTGATGCGGTGAATGCCGTCATAGGTCTTGCCCATGAAGGTTTTCTCGCCCCACACGCCAAACTGTTGCGACACCTGATGATCTTCATCAGACAACAGCGTGAAGTTGAGCAGCTCCTTTTCGGCGAAGCGCGACAGCTTTTCCGGTTTGTCGGTGCTGATGCCCAGCACTTCGACGCCGACCTTTTTCAATTCGTCCATGTTGTCCCGCAGGCCGCAGGCCTGCACGGTGCAGCCCGGCGTCATCGCCTTCGGATAAAAATAAACCAATACTCGCTGTCCCTGGAAGTCGGCCAAATTAATTTCCTCACCGTCCTGGTCAGGCAAACTAAATTTCGGCGCTGTGTCACCGGCTTTCAATGGGCTCATCACTACTCTCCATCTTTCTCGTCATGCTGTGGATAGTTCACCACGCTAATACTGCCTTGCGCGTTCAATTCTGTACATAGGCGATGGAAGGCTTGCTCAATATTTGAGGCGCCACGATCGCCGGAGCTGTGGGCGGTGATTTGGATATACAGCTGCGGTGGCAGGTCGCCGTCCGCCGGCTGCGTGCGCGAGACCAGTTCGGCGATATTCATCTGGCTGGTGTCGAACAGATCGGTAAAACGTTCGATGATGTGCGGTGAGTCCTTCACGTCCACCTGCACCCACACGGTGGCCGGCATCGGCGGCCTTTCATGCGAGTTTGTGCGCTTCATCACGATCAGCAGCTCCAGCTCCGCGCCTTTTTGCGGCAGGGTGGATTCGATCAGGGTGATGGCGTTCCAGCTGCCGGACAGCAGCATGATGAACGTGAACTCCTCCCCCAGCATGGCCAGACGGCTATCTTCGATATTGCATCCGCAACTGCTGACGTGGCGGGTGATGGTATTGACGATTCCGGGGCGGTCGGCGCCGAGCGCGGTAATCACGAGATAGTGTTCGTCTGACTGAGGCAAAATGGCGCTTCCTGTCGTGCTCAATGGGGTTACCATGGTAAACATAAAAAAAACCGCCTGCCAAGCGCTTACAACGCGGTTGTGCGCTTGCTTTTGGATAGGCAGCAAAAGTACCATGAGTGACTTGTTTGTGGAGGGGACGGCCAATGTTTACGGGAAGTATTGTTGCACTGGTGACGCCGATGGACGACAAAGGTGCTGTCGATCGCGCGAGCCTAAAAAAATTGATCGATTATCATGTGGCCAGTGGCACCGCGGCGATCGTTTCCGTAGGGACCACCGGCGAGTCCGCAACGCTTGCCCATGACGAGCACGTTGACGTGGTGCTGCAGACGCTGGAGCTGGCCGACGGCCGCATCCCGGTGATCGCCGGCACCGGCGCCAACGCCACCGCCGAAGCCATCGCGCTCACTACCCGCTTCGCCAATACCGGCGTGGTGGGCTGCCTGACGGTGACGCCGTACTACAATAAGCCGACGCAGGAAGGGCTGTACCAGCACTTCAAGGCGATCGCCGAGAGTACCGAACTGCCGCAGATCCTGTACAACGTGCCTTCGCGCACCGGCTGCGACATGCTGCCGCCGACCATCGCGCGGCTGGCGAAAATCAAGAATATTGTTGCTGTAAAAGAAGCGACGGGGAACTTAAGTCGCGTTAGTCAGATCCAAGTGCTGGTTGACGATGAAGACTTCATTTTGCTGAGCGGCGACGACGCCAGCGGGCTGGACTTCATGCAACTGGGCGGCAAAGGAGTGATTTCCGTGACGGCCAACGTGGCTGCGCGCGAGATGGCGGAACTTTGCGCGCTGGCGGCGCAGGGCAAATTTGCCGAAGCGCGCCGCTTAAATCAGCGCTTGATGCCGTTGCATCAGGATCTATTTGTAGAAGCAAACCCAATTCCGGTGAAGTGGGCCTGTAAGGCGTTGGGATTGATGGCGACCGATACGCTGCGTCTGCCGATGACGCCGCTGAGCGAAACCGCCCGCCCGGTGGTGGAGCGCGCGCTGAAAAGCGTCGGTTTGCTGTAACTCTAAGGGAAATTTGATGGCTTATTCATTGCAAAAGTCGACGGTAGCAAAAGTAGTGGGCATCTCCTTGGTGATGATGCTGGCGGCCTGCAGCAGCGATCAGCGCTACAAGCGCCAGGTCAGCGGCGACGAGGCCTACCTCGACGCGGCTCCGCTCAAGGCGCTGAACGCGCCGTCCGGCATGATCCTGCCGGTGCAGAGCGGCAACTATGACGTGCCCGCCACGACGCTGCAAGGCAACGTCGGCAAGCAACTGGACATTCGTCCGCCGGTGCAGCCGTTGGCGTTGCTGAGCGGCTCACGCGCGCAATACGCCGGCGACAGCGGCACGCTGCTGCTGGAAAACAGCCCGCAGAACCAGAACCTGTGGTCGCGCGTGGTCAGCCTGCTGCAGGCGAAGAACATCGCGATTGCTTCCCGCCAGGACGCCGGTCAGACCCTGACCACCGACTGGGTGAAGTGGAACCGTCTGGACGAAGACAACCAGTACGAAGGCCGTTATCAGATCAGCGTGCAGCAACAGGGCTACCAGCAGGCGCTGGTGGTGAAAAGCGTTGGCCTGCAGCAGCAAGGCAAGACCGAGCAGGTGACCGACCAGTCTGAGATCCAGCGCTACAATGGCATGATGATCAACACCCTGATCGAAGGCCTGGACAAGCAGGACAACCTGGCAAGCAGCCAGACGGCCAGCCGCTTTGGCGCGCTGGATGTGCAGAGCGGTGCCGATGATACCGGCCTGCCGATGCTGGTGGTACGCGGCCCGTACACCGTGGTGTGGGATCGTCTGCCGGCGGCGCTCGAAAAACTGGGGATGAAAGTGGGTGACCGCAGCCGTCCGCAGGGCACCGTCGCCGTGACCTACAAGTCCCTGAGCAGCAGCGATTGGGATGCGTTGGGCGTCAAGGATCCTGAACTGGCGGAAGGCGATTACAAACTGCAGGTCGGCGATCTCAACAACCGTACCAGCCTGCAATTTATCGATCCGAAAGGCAAACCGCTGACCCAGTCGAAAAACGACGCACTGGTGGCGGCATTCCAGTCTGCCTTCAGTAAAACCAGCGTTAAATAATCAAAAAGGGGCCTCGGCCCCTTTTTGTTTTGTCGATACGGTATCGTTTGCGTCGCAGGTTTGGCACAATAGAGCCCGGCACGCCAAAGAATTCATTAGGTCAATTCTATACCCCCTAATTTCGGGCTGCGCTCGGGAGACAACGGGGATACATCACTGGAGTAAGTAAGATGCAAAAGCTAGCTGAGCTGTATCGCGGGAAGGCAAAAACCGTTTACACCACCGAGAATCCCGATCTGTTGGTGTTGGAATTCCGCAACGATACGTCAGCACTGGATGGTCAGCGCATTGAGCAGTTCGATCGCAAAGGCATGGTGAACAACAAGTTCAACCATTTCATCATGAGCAAGCTGGAAGAAGCCGGCATCCCGACCCAGATGGAGCGTCTGCTGTCCGACAACGAAGTGCTGGTGAAGAAACTGGACATGGTGCCGGTGGAGTGCGTGATCCGCAACCGCGCCGCCGGTTCGCTGGTGAAGCGTCTGGGCATCGAAGAAGGTCTGGTGCTGAACCCGCCGCTGTTCGATTTGTTCCTCAAAAACGACGCCATGCACGATCCGATGGTCAACGAATCCTACTGCGAAACCTTCGGCTGGGTGAGCAAGGAACATCTGGCGCGCATGCGCGAGCTGAGCTACCGTGCCAACGACGTGCTGACCCAGCTGTTCGACGATGCCGGCCTGATCCTGGTCGACTTCAAGCTGGAATTCGGCCTGTTCAACGGCGAAGTGGTGCTGGGCGATGAGTTCTCGCCGGACGGCAGCCGCCTGTGGGACAAGAATACCCTGGACAAGATGGACAAAGACCGTTTCCGTCAAAGCCTGGGCGGCCTGATCGAAGCCTATGAAGAAGTGGCGCGCCGCATCGGCGTGAAGCTCGACTAAGCATTGGCACCGCCATTCGGGGCGATCCGGCCGGATCGTCCCGCTATTCTGCGTTTTTCCAGAAAATTTCTACATTTCCTCTGCGGCAGACCATTTATAATGATGGGTGCGAGATGACTAAAACCTATCCCACTCAGGCTTGAAGCTGCCTTTGCGCTTACGATCGCGGCGCAACTTCAACGAGCAGGGGAAATATCTGGAGTATATTTATGCGTTGGCAAGGGCGTCGGGAAAGTGACAATGTTGAGGATCGTCGCGGGCAGTCTTCAGGTTTGGGCGGCGGCGGCGGTTTCCGCGTGCCGGTGGGCGGCAAGGGCGGCATCGTCATCCTGGTGGTGGTGCTGGTGGCCGGCTATTACGGCATCGATCTGTCGCCGCTGCTGAACGGCGGCAACGTCGCACCGCAGGGCCAACAGCAGAGCGCCAGCATCAGTCCGAAAGACGATGAGCTGGCCAAGTTCACCTCGGTGGTGCTGGCCTCGACCGAGGATAACTGGAAAGAGATTTTCCAGCGCATGGGCAAAACCTATCAACCGCCGAAGCTGGTGATGTATCGCGGCGTGACGCGCACCAGCTGTGGCACCGGTCAGGCGGCGATGGGGCCGTTCTACTGCCCGGGAGACAGAACGGTGTATATCGATCTGTCTTTCTATCAGGACATGAAAACCAAGCTGGGCGCCGGCGGCGATTTCGCTCAGGCCTATGTGGTGGCGCACGAAGTCGGCCACCACGTGCAGAATCTGCTGGGCATCGAGCAGAAAGTGCGCCAGATGCAGCAGGGTGCCAGCCAGGCGGAAGTGAATCGCCTGTCGGTGAAAATGGAGCTGCAGGCGGACTGCTTTGCCGGCGTGTGGGGTAAATACGCCGAGAAACAGCAGATGCTGGAAGAAGGTGACCTGCAGGCGGCGCTGAACGCCGCGCAGGCGATTGGCGACGATCGGTTGCAGCAGCAGAGCCAGGGCCGCGTCGTGCCGGACAGCTTCACGCACGGCACCTCGCAGCAGCGTTACACCTGGTTTAAACAGGGCTTCGACAGTGGCGATCCCAATACCTGCAACACTTTCGCATCCCGTTAACGCCTCAAGTGCCGGAGTCTGACTCCGGCATTTTTTCGGATTGAGATACAGCCTTATGTTACAGGCAGCGCAACAACTCATGCGGCGGCAGGGCATCCGGCGCCTGCTGGTGCTCAGCGGCGAGCCCGACTGGTGCCGCGAACAGGCGCAGCGGCTGGTGGCAACGCTGCCGGGCGACTGGCCGTGGGTGGGAGAAAACCCGCCGCCCGGCCAGGCGGCGTTGGCGAGCGGCGCGGTGCGCCAATTGCTGGGGCAGGAGCGGCTGCACGCGGTGTTCGACGCCGGTCAGTCGCTGGACGTGGAGGCGTTGGCGGCGCTGTGCGGCGCACTGCGCGCCGGCAGTTGGCTGCTGCTGCTGACGCCGCCCTGGCGGCAATGGCCTCAGCAGCCGGACGGCGACAGCCTGCGCTGGAGCGATTGCCCGCAGCCGATCACCACCCCGCATTTCATCCATCATTTGCAGCATCATCTGGCCGCCGATAGCGAAGTGACGATCTGGCGGCAGGATGCGCCCCTGAGACTGGCCGCGCTGCCGGCGCGCCAGGGCTGGCAACCGCCGGATGGCCGGCCGACCGAAGAACAACAGGCGATCCTGACGGCACTGCTGCAGGCCGAATCCGGCGTGTGGGTGCTGACCGCCGCCCGCGGCCGCGGCAAATCGACGCTGGCCGGCATGCTGGTGGCGCAGTCGTCGCTGACCTGCTGGATCACCGGGCCGAGCCGCGCCGCCACGGCGGTGGCCGGGGAGTGGGCGCAGGGGCGCGCGCCGTTTTGGGCACCCGACGCCTTGCTGGCGCAGTGCCGGGAGGGCGACGTCAGCGCCGTGGGCTGGCTGCTGGTGGATGAAGCGGCGGCGATCCCCGCGCCGCTGTTGCAGCAGCTGATCGGCTATTTCCCGCGCGTGCTGCTGACCACCACGGTGCAGGGATACGAAGGCACCGGCCGCGGTTTTCTGCTGAAGTTTTGCGCCGGGCTGCCGTCCTATCAGGCGTTGAGCCTGCAACAGCCGGTGCGTTGGGCGCAGGGCGATGCGTTGGAACGGGTAACGGACAATGCGTTGCTGTTCAACGAGCTGCCCGCCTGGCCGGCGGACGGCCAGGCGATCGATTACGGCCAGGCGGAACAGCGCGAGCTGTGCGCTGAACCGCAGCGGCTGGCGCGTTTTTATGCCCTGCTGAGCAGCGCGCATTACCGCACCTCGCCGCTGGATTTGCGCAGGCTGATGGATGCGCCCGGCATGCATTTCGGGCTGGCGCAGGCCGGGCAGGAGGTGGTCGGTGCGGTGTGGTTGGTGGACGAAGGCGGCTTGAGCGCTGAGTTGGCGCACGAGGTATGGGCCGGTCGCCGCCGGCCGCGCGGTAATCTGGTGGCGCAGTCGCTGGCGGCGCATGGTGGCCAGTGGTGGGCGCCGACGTTGCGCTCGCGGCGCATTACCCGCATCGCGACGCTGCCGGCGTTGCGGCGGCAGGGCATCGCGCGCCAACTGGTCGAGCGGCAACGCCACCAGGCGCAGGGGCTGGATTTTCTGTCGGTCAGTTTCGGCTATACCGAGCCGCTGTGGCGCTTTTGGCAATCCTGCGGCTTCGAGCTGGTGCGTATCGGCAGCAAGCCGGAGGCCAGCAGCGGCTGCTATACCGCGATGGCTATCTTGCCCCTGAGCGAGCAAGGAGAGGCGCTGCGGCACGCGGCGCACAAGCATCTGGCGCGCGACTGGCCCTGGCTGCGGCAGCGTATCGATCTCGCGCTGGCGATGCCGGGCGACGACGGTGACACGCCGCTGGGTGAAGAGGACTGGCGCGAGCTGGCCGGGTTCGCTTTCGCCCATCGGCCGCTGGAGGCCAGCCTGGGGGCATTGCAGCGGTTGCTGTTAGCCAGCAATCTGCCGCTGCCCGCGCTGCGCGGCCATCTGCAACGGCGGCAATCCCCGGCGGCCTGCGCGCAGCAGGCGGGCGTCAGCGGCCAAAAAGCCTTGTTGCGCCACTGGCGGCACGAAACCGCGCAGGCGCTGGAACAGCTGAATGCGCCACACTGCCGCTACTGGCGCGACTGGTCGCAGTCGTTGCAATAAATTGAATAACTCGCTCAATAAAACCCGATTTTCCCGATTTCTCAACGGCGTATAGTCACGGTCAGCGGTGTGGCGGCGACTGTCGCCGCACCAGGTTTGATTACTATCAAGGAGTCATCGATGAAACATGAGCATTTCGTTGTCCAAAGCCCGGCGACCCCGGCGGCGCAGCTGATCTTGCTGTTTCACGGTGTCGGCGACAACCCGGTGGCGATGGGGGAGATCGGCAGCTACTTTGCCAAAGACTTTCCTCAGGCGCAGGTGGTGAGCATCGGTGGCCCCGAAGCTTTTGGCAACGGCGCCGGGCGCCAGTGGTTTTCGGTGCAGGACGTGACCGAAGAGAACCGCGCGGCCCGCATTGCAGACGTAATGCCGCAGTTTGTGGCGGTGGTGCGCCATTGGCAGCAACTGAGCGGCGTGGGCTATGCCGGCACGGCGCTGGTGGGGTTCTCGCAGGGGGCGATCATGGCGCTTGAGGCGCTAAAAGCGGAAACCCGGCTGGCCGGGCGCGTGGTCGCGTTCAGCGGACGTTTCGCCGAGCTGCCTGAGCAGGCTTTCGGCGACAGCGTGGTGCATTTGATCCACGGTGAAGAGGACGCGGTGATCGCGGTGCAGCACGCTCACGCGGCGGCGGAAGCGTTACGGGCCGGCGGCGCCGATTTCACGCTGGACGTGGAGGAAAACGTCGGGCATGCGATCAACCAGGGCATGATGAACGCCGCGCTGGAAAGGCTGCATTATTATGTGCCGCAGCGCTACTGGGACGAGGCGTTGTCCGGCAAGCGCGGCGAGCTGATCGCCTTTCGCTAAAAATTCAGGGCGCCGATGAGCGCCCTGATATCATTTCTTTTTCGGCCAGTCGTCTTCGTCATCCCACTGGGCGTTGTTATCGCGGTGCGGCGGGATCTCCGGCTTGTTGGCCAGGTAGCTTTTCACGTCGACGCGGCGCAGTTCCTTGATGCCGCTGACAACCATCCCCACCAGCACCAGCAGAATAATCCACCAGTAATCAGCTAACCATTGCATAGCTACTCCTTTCCTTCACTGCGTATAAACCGCGAAAAAATCGATGGCAGATGGCGTTCGAGCCATTCGGCACCGGCGATCTCCCTGTCTTGCCAGGCCGCCAGCAACAGCGCCGGGGTCAGCAAATGTTCGGCCTCTTGCGCCAGCGGGCGATAGCTCAGATGCCACGGTTCTACCGCCACGCCGCCACAGTCCTCGGTAAAGGGGCGATAGAAGCCGAACTCGGCCATATGCGCCGTTAGCCACCGATTGAGCGGCGCAAAGTAACCACCTTCCTCATATTCCCACGGCTCCAGCTGCAGCTTTTGCCCTTCCGGCAGCAGCGAGGGATCGTATACGTCCAGATCGCTGCCCCAGTGGTGGCGGCTGGCGCCCGGCAGGGCCGACCAGCGCAGAATCGCTTCGCAGCGCTCGGCGGCAGACAGCGCTGCAACGTCGATCGGCTGACTGTCCTTATCTAATACTGGCCGCTGACCGCAGAATTTGCCATTCCAGATCGCCAGTTGCCGGTCAAAATCGCGGAAGGTGCTGGCGGGCTGGAGATCGAATCCCGCCTCTTGCGCTGCCTGCTGCATCGCCAGGAAAGCGTTGACCGCCTGCGGTTGCAGCCGATGATTGCCACTCAGCGGCGCCAGGTGTGCGGTTGAGCGGCCGGTGAGCATTTCTGCGGTGATCATGCGACCAATTGCTCCATGATGCGTTGATACATGCGGCTCAGCAGCTGCAGATCCGCAGCGCTGACACATTCGTTGACCTTGTGGATGGTGGCGTTGACCGGCCCCAGTTCCACCACCTGCGCGCCCATCTGCGCGATGAAGCGGCCGTCGGAGGTGCCGCCGGTGGTCAGCAACTGCGGCGTCACTTCAGAATAGTGTTCGACGGCGTTAACCACCGCATCCACCAGCGCGCCGCGCGAAGTGAGGAACGGCTGGCCGGACAGGCGCCACTCGATGCTGTAATTCAGCTGGTGGCGTTCCAGCAGCTCTTCCACGCGCTGTTTGATCAGCGCATCGGTCAGCTCGGTGCTGAAACGGAAGTTGAACTGCACATAAAGATCGCCCGGGATCACGTTGTTGCTGCCGGTGCCGGCCTGCACGTTAGCGATCTGCATGCTGGTCGGCGGGAAGAACTCGTTGCCGCGATCCCATTCGATCGCCACCAGTTCATTCAGCGCCGGCATGGCGCGATGCACCGGGTTGTCGGCCAGATGCGGATAGGCGACGTGCCCCTGTACGCCGTGGATGTGCAGGTTGGCGGTGATCGAGCCGCGGCGGCCATTTTTCACCACGTCACCGACGCGTTCGGTGCTGGAGGGTTCGCCGACCAGGCAGTAATCCAGCCGCTCGTTGCGTGCCATCAGCGTTTCGACCACCTTCACCGTGCCGTGGGTGGCGCTGGCCTCTTCATCGGAGGTGATCAGAAAAGCCAGGCGGCCCCGGTGATTCGGGTTGGCGGCGACAAAGCGTTCCGCCGCCACCACCATCGCGGCCAGCGAGCCTTTCATGTCCGCCGCCCCTCGGCCATACAGCATGCCGTCGCGGATCGCCGGTTCAAACGGCGGGTTATCCCAACGCTTTTCATCGCCGGTCGGCACCACGTCGGTATGCCCGGCAAACGCCAGGGTTTGCCCTTCGCCGCGCCAGGCCCAGAAGTTTTGGGTGTCTTCGAAGTCCATCGCCTCGACGGTGAAACCGATCGCCTGCAGGCGATCGATCATCAGCTGCTGGCAGCCTTCGTCATTTGGGCTGAGGGAAGGGCGTTTAATCAGCTGCTGGGCCAGTTCGATAACCGGGCAAGTCATACGGCGACCTCGGCGATAAATCGCTGGTAAGCGTCGGCGTTGAAACCGAGCAGGGCGTGGCCGTTGCCGTCGTCCAGCAGCGGGCGTTTGATGATCGCCGGCTGCGCCAGCATCAGCGCGATGGCGGCGTCGGCGTTATCGCAGGCGTTGCGTTGCGCTTCGTCCAGCTTGCGCCAGGTGGTGCCGCGGGTATTGAGCAGCGGCTCCCAACCCAGTTGCGCGACGAAACCGC
Source organism: Serratia nevei (assembly GCF_024160145.1). Lineage (GTDB taxonomy): Bacteria > Pseudomonadota > Gammaproteobacteria > Enterobacterales > Enterobacteriaceae > Serratia > Serratia nevei_A. The sequence goes on along the minus strand of NZ_JAMYWQ010000020.1, from coordinate 10,157 downwards.
GCAACTGCTGCTCGTTCAGACCGTCGGCGCGGTAGTCGTGAAAATGGTAGGCCACGCCCTGATCTTCCAGCCAGCGGCGGGCTTTTTTGATGGTGTCGCAGTTTTTGATGCCGTACATCGTCAGCGTTGTCTGTTGCGGTTTGTTTGCCATGGCGTAAAGCTACCTGTCTCGTCGAGTCGATACTGAGCGGCGGGCGCAATGTTTGGCCCTCTCGCCGCCCGGCGATAGCAGAGATAATGCCAGTAAAGCGGCGGCGAGATCCAGACAACGATGCGTGCGAGGGGCGATTGGGCGTCAGGGGGAGAGGTTGACCACATGGTTGACCGGCTGCCTTCGCCGACGGCGCGAGAGAAAAGGCGTCGGCGCAAGTGCCCAACCCGCACATGCGGATCTGAGAGTGAGAGGACTACTCTTTATTTATTCTTATGTTTAAACGATCGGCTAAACACCGTACGCGGGTAATGTGCAATAGCGGTTTTATTCGGCTGGCGCCAAGTTTTTTCATTATCCGCGACTTGTAATGAGTGGCGGTCTTGCTCCTGATGTTCATGGCGCTGCTGATATCGGACAGGGATTTTCCCGTTGACCACTCCGAGAGGAAAAGTGACTCGCGCCGGGAGAGTTGCGGCGGCTCGGCATAGTGGCTGTAACGCTGATATAAGTCGCCGATCAAGTGGCTGAAGCGGCTTAATGAGATAAGGTTTGATAATATAATGGTCTTACTGTCGATAATCACCATTTCATGCAGGCAGTCGGTGATGATGATTATTTTGTAGGTATTGGGGTTAGCATATTCATCGCGGTAACGCGCTTCAAAATTAACGATGGTGACATCGATAAAGCAGATCCTTTTGCGGCTAAAACCGGCCGGTGCGTGGTTTTTCGCCCAGATCTGGTTAATGAGGTGTCGAATGCCGGCGGCGGTATAAGCGCACTCGCTGAAAATATCAATTTCCATTTTATAGTAGTCCTTTAACTTCTATTTCCCGGTGAAGGTGGATATCTTAAAGCATAAAAAAAGAAACAATCAAAATGATTTCGCGTTGAACGTGTTCTTTGGCGCGGGCCAATGCGCGTTGTCGTGGGGCGAAATTTTAAATTAATCTAATAATTCTATGATTTATAAGGGTTAAAATTTTTTTAAGCCGAAATTTTAAGCGGGAAAAGATTAATAGAATAGAAATCCTCTATTAATAAGTCGGTTATTAAAAGGAATTTTCATAAGAGCGGGCTATCAAAAAAATAATTTTGATCGTTTTTTTGATAATTTATTGGCGAATAGCAGCCTGATGGGTTAACGATTAAGATATTTCTTGGTTTTTCTTAAGGTTGGCAGATTTATTTTTGTCAGACTAATAAACTGGGCGTGGATTCGCGCTGAGATTAGCGTAAAATAATCTAAAAAAAGAAAATACGATGTTTTAAACTGTGGCGATAACATAAATGTGGTTGATTAAGGTGGAGTGCCAGCGTGAAAGCATGCCATATCGAAATTTACGATAGGGTAACACCGGAAATAACGTCCTGTATTGCCGATGGGTTGGACCGTTTTAATGATGAACATATCGGCTACGGCGATCGTCAGCCGCTGGCGGTGGTGGTAAAAGATCCCGACAGCGGGGAAGTGGTTGGGGGCATTACCGGGCGCTCGTCGCTGGGGCTGCTGTTCCTCGATCTCTTTTATCTGCCGGAAGCGCTGCGCGGCGCGGGTCTCGGCAGCGAACTGTTGCGCCGTTTCGAACAGGAAGGCCGCCGGCGCGGTTGCCTTTCCGCCGTGTTGTACACCATCAGCTTTCAGGCGCCGGACTTTTATCAACGGCATGGCTGGCAACGCATGGGTGAAGTGCCTTGCTTGCCGCCGGGGACTAGCCGCATCTTTATGAGCAAAACCCTGTGAAGCGCGTTTAACGCACATAGCCTCCCTGTTGCAGGCGCTGCAGGGAGGCGCCGTCCGCATACACCATGCCGGTGGTCAAATCGTGAAAGCCGTACTTTTTATAAAAGGCCTGCTTTTCCGGGACGGAATAGATGAAAATCTTGCCGAGCGGCGCCAGGTCTTGCATCACCCGATCCATCAACCGGCGCCCCAATCCCTGTCCCTGAAAGCGCGGATCGATCGCCACGTCGGCCAGGTAGGCGACCGAGGTCAGATCGCTGATGGCGTGCGCGGTGGCGATCAGCTCGTCGCCGATAAATCCCCAATAGCAAAACTGGCTGTGTTGGTAAACGCGCCGCAGGGTGTGCGGATCGCGCTTGCCCAGTCCGGCCGCCTCCAGCAATTCGCACAGCCGCTGCCAGTCGATGGCGCGGCGGTTCCAGTCGGTGATGATGTCCATCGTTTTCCTCTAACCGATAAGACTGAGATCGGCGGCACCGTGCCGAATGGTGCGCTGATAGCGGTTGCAGTTTCCATTGTGGCGAGTCAAGAAGGCGCGCATTAGGCACTCTTGGCGTATTTTTATACCTTTTACACGCTATCGTGGAGAAATTGATATCACAAGGGAATAGCTGCACTGAATATTGATCGGATAAATACGAAAATGTGCGCTAACCCCGGTTTCCGGGCCTGGCATCGTTCCCGTTTCCCTTCACATGGTCAAAAAACAGGCGTAGAATCCGCTTCGTCAAATAATTGAGGTTGTAAAGTATTATGGTTGATCGTGAATTAGGAAACTGGAAAGACTTCATTGATGAGATGTTGGGCAACTGACACAGCGTTGAAGCAGATGGCAAGGCTGAGTCATTGGAACGTCACTGAAACACCTTGGGAACGAGAGTATCGTTCGAAAAAAGCAGCATCGGTTCACCCGACGCTGCTTTTTTTATAGCCCGCCAATCACTCCCCGGCGGCCTTCGTCTTGCCTGCCGGATGCGCTTTACCCGGGAAACGGCGGCGTACCAGCACGAAGAACAGCGGCACGAAGAAAATGGCCAGCAGGGTGGCGGAGATCATGCCGCCCATGACCCCGGTGCCGACCGCATGTTGGCTGCCGGAACCGGCACCGCTGCTGGTGGCCATCGGCAGCACGCCGAAGATGAACGCCAGCGAGGTCATCAGGATCGGCCGCAGACGCATGCGTGACGCATCGAGCGTGGCGGACATCAGATCCTGCCCTTTATGGTTCAGCTCATTGGCGAACTCGACGATCAGAATGGCGTTTTTCGCCGACAGCCCAATGATGGTCAACAGGCCGACCTGGAAATAGACGTCGTTCTCCAGGCCGCGCAGCCAGGTAGCGGCGACCGCGCCGATCACCCCCAGCGGCACCACCAGCATCACCGAGAACGGAATCGACCAGCTTTCGTACAGCGCCGCCAGGCACAGGAACACCACCAGCAACGAGATGGCGTACAGCGCCGGCGCCTGCGAGCCGGACAGCCGTTCCTGATAGGACATCGCCGTCCATTCCAGGCCAAAGCCGGTCGGCAGTTGGCTGACCAGTTTCTCCATTTCCGCCATGGCGGTGCCGGTGCTGACGCCGTTGGCCGCCTCGCCGACGATCTCCAGCGCCGCGCTGCCGTTATAGCGTTCCAGCCGCGGCGAGCCGTACTCCCAGTGCGAGCTGGCGAAGGCCGAGAATGGCACCATGCCGCCCGCGCTGTTGCGCACGTACCATTTGTTGATGTCATCCGGCAACATGCGGAACGGCGCCGCAGCCTGCACGTAGACTTTTTTCACCCGGCCGCGGTCGACGAAGTCGTTGACGTAGGTCGAGCCCCAGGCGGTGGAGAGGGTATTGTTGATGTCGTCGATCGACACGCCCAGCGCCTGGGCCTTGCGCTGATCGATATCGATTTGCAGCTGCGGGCTGTCGTCCAGGCCGTTGTGGCGCACGCGCGACAGCAGCGGGTTTTGCCCGGCCAGCTGCAGCAGCTGGTCGCGCGCCGCCATCAGCTTGGCGTGGCCGAGCCCGGCGTGGTCTTCCAGTTCCATATCGAAGCCGGACGAGTTGCCGAGGCCGGTGATTGCCGGTGGGCTGCTGGCGATCACCTGCGCTTCGTTAATCTTGTTGAACGCCAGGGTGGCGCGATCGATGATGTCGAACGAGCTGTTGGCGCCCGTGGTGCGCAGATCCCAGTCTTTCAATCGCACGAACAGGCGCGCCACGTTTTGGCCGTTGCCGCCCGGGCCGGAGCCGATGATGGCGAACACCGAGACCACGTCCTGTTTTTCCTCAGTCATGAAATATTGCTCGACCTTCTCCACCACCTTAGAGGTTTGTTGCAGGGTCGAGCCCGCCGGCAGTTGCACCTGCACGGTGAAGATGCCGCGGTCTTCCTGCGGCAGGAACGAGGTCGGCAGCTTGATAAACAGCAGCGCCATGCCGCCGAGCAACAGCAGGTAAATCGCCATATAGCGGCCGCTGGCGTGCAGGATGCGCCCCACGCCGCGCTGATAGCGTTCGGCATTGCGGTTGAACATGCGGTTGAACCAGCCGAAGAAGCCGCGCTTGCCGTGATGGTGCCCCTTGGCGATCGGTTTGAGCAGCGTGGCGCACAGGGCCGGGGTCAGGATCATCGCCACCAGCACCGACAGCACCATGGCGGAGACGATGGTGATGGAGAATTGGCGATAGATGGCACCGGTGGTGCCGCCGAAGAACGCCATCGGCACGAACACCGCCGACAGCACCAGAGCGATGCCGACCAGCGCGCTCTGGATCTGCCCCATGGATTTGCGCGTGGCTTCCCTGGGGGGCAAGCCTTCCTCGCTCATCACGCGTTCGACGTTTTCCACCACCACGATGGCGTCGTCCACCAGCAGGCCGATCGCCAGCACCATGGCGAACATGGTGAGGGTGTTGATGCTGAAGCCGCAGGCGGAAAGAATGGCGAAGGTGCCCATCAGCACCACCGGCACAGCGATGGTGGGGATCAGCGTGGCGCGGAAGTTTTGCAGGAACAGGTACATCACCAGGAACACCAGCAGGATGGCTTCCAGCAGCGTTTTCACCACGTCCTTGATCGAGGCTTTGACGAACGGGGTGGTTTCATAGGCTACTTTGGCCTCCAGCCCGTGCGGGAAATATTGCGAAAGCTCGGCGATCTTGTCCTTTACCAACTGGTCGGTCTGCAGTTCGTTGGCGCCGGAGGCCAGCTTGATGTTCATGCCCGCGGCCTGCATGCCGTTGTAGCGGCTGAGGTAGTTGTAGTTCTCGCCGCCCAGTTCGACGGTGGCGACGTTGCCCAGCGTCACCAGTGAGCCGTCCTGATTGACCCGCAGGGTGATCTGGCGGAACTGTTCCGGCGTCTGGAGCTGCGATTGGGCGTTGATGGTGGCGTTCAACGCCTGCTTATCGACCGACGGCGTGCCGCCCAACTGGCCGACTGCCACCTGGGCGTTCTGCGACTGAATGGCCTTGACCACGTCCTGGGTCGTGAGCTGATAGCTGTTGAGCTTGTTGGGATCGAGCCAGATGCGCATGGCGTATTGCGAACCGTACACGTCCATGCTGCCGACGCCGTTGATGCGGCTGAGCGGATCCTGCAGGTTGGAGACGATGTAGTCGGCGATGTCCTGCTTGTCCATGCTGTTGTCGGTGGAGACGAACGCCACCATCATCAGCGTGGTGTCGCCGGATTTCGACACCGTGACCCCCTGATTCTGCACCGCCTGCGGCAGGCGTTTGATCGCCGCCTGCAGCTGGTTTTGCACCTGCTGCATCGCTTCGTTGGGATCGGTGCCGGCTTCGAACGTCAGCGTCACCGTCGCCTGGCCGGTATTGGTGCTCTGCGACGACATATACATCATGTTGTCGAGGCCGGTCATGTTTTGCTCAATGATTTGGGTGACGGTATTTTCCAGCGTCTGCGCCGAAGCGCCCGGGTAAGTTGCGCTGATGCGCACGTTCGGCGGCGCCAAATTCGGGTATTGTTCTACCGGTAGCGAAAAAATCGCCAACGTCCCGGTCAGGCAAAGAATGATTGCCAGCACCCAGGCGAAAATCGGGCGATCAATAAAAAAATTGGCCATGCAGCGCGAACCTCGTTATGACTTGTTCTATCTTTAAAACGCATCAGAATTATGCATTTCAGCGGCAGGGAAGGATCCCGGCGCTACTGCACTTTACTCGGGATAGTCGATGAAAGCGTGGAGAAAAAAAGGAGATAGTGTAAATAACGGTAGCGCAGCAGGGCGCTGGCCGCCCGTATCGGCAAGCGCGCGTTATTAAAACATGTTTATTACTATCAAAGGCCTTGCGTGTCTCTTCGCCGCGGGGAACCGGAAAGTAAACTGGACTCTTACAGCAGGAGCTTGGCATGGGAATTAACCCGGTATTTGCCCGTCGGCTTTATTTGTGTTGGCTGATCAGCCACAGCGAACGGCCCAATGTGCCGCGGTTGATGGCGTTGACCGGCTGGCCGCGCCGCACGTTGCAGGATGTGCTGAAAGCGTTGCCCGGCATGGGCGTCGAACTGCAGTTCGTACAACAGGGCGTGCGCAACAACGACGGTTTCTATCAGTTGGAAAGCTGGGGGCCGTTCAACAAGAGCTGGGTGCACCAGCATCATCAGGTGCTGCTCAGCGCCATCGAGTAATCTGCCCCGGCGCACCGGCCGGGGCTTGGCGATTATTGGCTTTTGTGCTCCAGGTACATTACCGTCGCCGCCACGCGGGAACGCACGTCCAGCTTGCGCAGTATGTTGCGGATGTGCACCTTCACGGTTTCTTCCGAGATATGCAGCTGCGCCGCCACCTGTTTGTTGGACAGGCCGCGCGCCACCTCTTGCAAGACGTCCAGTTCGCGTTCGGTCAAGGCGGCGAAGGGATCGCGCTGTTCGCTGCGCGCCAACAGGTAGTCGGCCATCGCGTCGCTGATCACGTTCTGCCCTTCGGCGGCGGCGCTGATGTGTTCCAGCAGCTGCTCAGGTTCGCTGTCCTTGAGCAGATAGCCGTCGGCGCCGGCGTCGATCAGCGCATACAGATCGCTGCGCGCGTCGGAGACGGTCAGCACGATGATGCGTGCATCCACGCCTTCGTCGCGCAGGGCAAGCAGCGTATCCAGCCCGGACATGCCCTTCATGTTCAGGTCCAATAAAATCACGTCCGGGGTGTGCTGCAGCGCCAGCGCAACCGCCTCGCCGCCGTTGCCGGCTTCCGCCACCACGTCAAATCGCGCATCCAGTCCCAGCAGTTGTTTGATGCCGCGCCGCATCAACGGATGATCGTCAACGATCATGACTCGGTATTGCTTCATCACCATGAAATATGCTCCCTGTAGCAAGTAAAGCCACTCAAACGCGCCCAGCGAGGGCGTGCTTCACAGTGGGACTGTCTCTTCAAAAATAGCGGTAATCTGCCTTGTAAGCCTACCAGGGCGGCCTTTCGCCCGGCGCTAACCGTAACGCAGGGTGAACAGCCGCGAGATCAGGGCGGGAATGTCAGGCAGACCGCCGTACCGCCGCCGCTTCTGCGCCGGATGTGCAGCGTTCCTCCCAATCGCGCCGCGCGTTCGCTCATGATGGTTAAGCCGTAATGCCCTTCCGGTTCCTCCAGAGAGGCGATGCCGCAACCGTCGTCGGTAATGTTGAATACGTTGTCGCCTGCGGCGTTAACCTCGCAACAGACCGCGATCTCGCTCGCCCCGGCGTGCTTGACGGCATTGAGTACCGCCTCGCGCACGATCTGCAGCGCATGCACCTGCTGTTGGGCGTTGAGCGCCTGCGAGGCAAGCCGACAGTGTAACTGAATCCGCGCGGCGGTTAGCGCCTTTAATGGCTGCAACAGCTGCTCCAGCGCGGCGCCCAGATCCGCCTCCTGAATATTGAGGCGGAAGGTGGCCAGCAACTCTCTCAGCTGGCGATAGGCGTCGGCCAGCGTGCGGTCGAAATCATCGATAATCGTCTGCGCCGCCGGATCGTCGCCGGTGCGCCTGAGCAGCGTAAGCTGAATGCGCATGAACGACAGCGCCTGCGCCAGCGAATCGTGCAGTTCGCGGGCAATGGTCGCACGCTCTTCCATCAACAGCAGGTATTGGTGCTGCTTTTGCGCCCGGTTGAAGTAGACGCCGCGGCCCAGCATGTTGGCCAGGCTTTGCATCAGATGCGGATGCGGTGGGTGCGCCTCGGGCTGCCAGCGCAACTCGCCCAGTGGTTTATCGCCCTGGCCGATCGGCAGCGCGCTCCAGCCTTGCATCGGCGCAGGCTCTCCTTCAGCGAGTTGCCACTGGCCATGGTCGTCCGCCACGTTCAGCCGGATGCAGCGCAGCCGTTCGCTTTGGCGTACGATACGCAGCACGTTTTCGAACGCCTGCTGATCGATCTGGCGCACGCTCAGCGCCTGCGAGCAGCGATACAGCACTTCCAGCGTGTCGTTGGCCTGCTGCAGGCGCTGGGTCTTTTCCCGCACTTTCCGCTCCAGCGATTGATAGAGCCGGGCCAGTTCGTCCGACATGGCGCTGAAAGTTTGCGACAGCACGCCGAGCTCGTTAGGCAATGTTACATCCAGCGGCGCGGGGCGAAAGTCGCGCTGTTGCACGCGCTGGCTGGCGTCGACCAAATGCTGCAGCGGCGTCACCACCTGGCGGCGCATAAAGCGGATGCAGAACAGCACCAGGCCGATGATGGCGGCGTAGCCCAGCACGCTGACAGCGGCCACCAGGGTCAATTTCAGCTCGGAGTAGCGCTGCAGGGCGGAAACGAAATGATCGACGCGGTTGACGTAACCGGCAACCTCCGCCCGGTAGGCGGCCGCTTGGCCGTCACGGATCTGCCGCTCCATCGTTTGCCACGTTTGTTGCAGCGTCAGATAGTGGTCGCGTACCTCGGCCGGTACGTAAAAGCGCGCCAGCTTTTGCAGCGCCGGTGCCTGCAACGATTGCCGATACTGCTGCAGGTGCAACTCCAGCTCTGCGCTCTGCTGGTCGAGATCGAAGGCTAATCGGTAGCTTTGCATGCGCAGTGAGCCGGCGATGTTGATCGCTTCGGCGTCGCTCTGACTGCCGGCAACGGTGGTCAATGCCAACCCGGTAGCGAGCACCGACAGTATCACGATGCCGAACAGCGCTCGGGCCAGGCTGCCGGTTACGGAACGTTTAACAAGCAATCACGGATCCTTTTCTCTTAGGCGATGCGCCTCGCCATTTTCATTCGAAAGCAAAACTATAACTTTTGCAACTAAAATGCACCGCGATTTGTATCAAGTTGTCAACAAAACGGGAACAATTGTCGTTGTGTAATCAAACGAATAGCAAAATGCCCGCCGATGTTCAGCGACGGGCTGGTTTCCTCCGGCGATTTGTCTTTGGGGGGCGAATCGCACTGGGTTTTATGCAATGTCATGCGCCTGAGCGCGACTTATTTTCCATTATTTTAAGCAATGTTAAGTTCCGGCTTGTCCGGCGGGGTGCGGTGTGATTTTTGTTGCAAATCGTCTGCGCGGCGCGGCGCAATCGCGGTATGATTTTCAGGTTACAACTCATGGGAAAAGGGTCATGTCGTCGAAAATTGAGAATGTGAAGAAAGAGCTGCTGTCGGACAACTGGTATGTGCTGAATAAGTACACGTTCGATCTGAAACGCCAAAACGGCGGTTCGGTGCAGCAGATGCGTGAGGTCTACGATCGCGGCAACGGTGCCACCATTTTGCTGTACAACCGTGCCAAGGGCACGGTGGTGCTGACCAATCAGTTCCGCATGCCAACCTACGTCAACGGCAATGAGAGCGGTATGCTGCTGGAGGCCTGCGCCGGCCTGCTGGACGCTGATTCGCCGGAGCAGTGCGCGCGCCGCGAAGCGGTGGAGGAGACCGGTTTTCAGGTGGGCGAGATCAAGAAAATCTTCGAGGCCTACATGTCGCCGGGCGGCGTGACCGAGATCGTGCACTTCTTTATTGCCGAATACCATGACGATGAGCGCCATGCGGCCGGCGGCGGTATTGAAGATGAAGATATCGAAGTGATCGAACTGCCGTTCAGCGAAGCGGTGGCGATGATCGCCGACGGCCGCATTAAAGACGGCAAGACCATCATGCTGCTGCAGTATTTGCAGATTCATCGGGTGATGGCATAAAAAAAGCCGGTCACGATGACTAATGCCGATCGTTTAAGGATCAATTGACCGATCCTGTGGTTGCTGTACAAAGGGTCCATGGCATCGTCATGGACCCTTAAAATGGAACTTTCCCAGGCTCTTGGCATTATCAATTTCACCACACC
>NZ_JAMYWQ010000002.1 GCF_024160145.1 Serratia nevei | reverse complement strand
TATGAACAGGCGAAATGGCTGGTACTACCAGGGCGCAGAGAGCGAAGTTATCCTAGAGAACTCCGGGCCAGAAGCAGGAAATATCCAGATAAAAAAGTTGCTGGTCACCCTTAAGTGACCAGCATTACGCACCCTGCGCCCCTGTCTTTGTTATACCGAGAAGAATATCGCCGCGGCGATCCCCCCGAACAAAATCCACTTGATGATGTAATAGCCGGTGCGGTTCCAAGCCTTCAGGCGTTTCCCCACCCGGCGTATCGCATAGATGTATTTGAACATCTTGTTGACGCCGCCGGTGCGATCGCCCTCTTCGTTCGGCGCAGTGGCGGCGCTCATCAGATTGCGCCCCAGCCAGTGGTTCACCGCCTGCGCCCAGCGGTAACGCATCGGCCGTTCGATGTCGCAGAACAGGATCAGGCGATTCTGCCCGCTCTGATTTTCCGCGTAGTGCAGGTAAGTTTCATCGAACATCACGCCTTCACCGTCGCGCCAGCTGTAGCGCTCGCCGTCCACCTCGATGAAGCAGCGGTCATCGTTGGGGGTCATCAGCCCCAGGTGATAACGCAGCGAACCGGCGTAAGGATCGCGGTGGCGCGGCAAACGGCTGCCATCCGGCAGTTCGGCGAACATCGCCGCCTTGACCGAAGGCAGGCTGCGCAGCAGTTCGGTGGTCTGCGGGCACAGGGTCATGGCGGAAGGATGGCTGTCTTCATACCATTTCAGATAAAAGCGTTTCCAGCCGGTCTTGAAGAATGAGTTGAAACCGGCATCGTTGAACTGATCGGACGCTTTGATCTGCTGGATCTCCATCAGCTTCTGCCCTTCGTCGCGGATGGTTTCCCAGTTGTCCCGCAGCACCGCCAGCTCAGGGAACTGCTCCGGCTTCAGGTAAGGCGTGGTCGGCACGCGAGAAAACAGATACATGAAGACGTTCAGCGGAGCGGTAAAGGTGGAATGGTCAGACAGCTGCCGCCACACGTTGTAACGCACCCGCCCGCGGTAATGCACATAGACGACGCATAAAATAAGCAAAATCAGAATGATATATTTCATGTTTGAATCGCATCAAGGAACCCACACTCAATGCGCCGCGCGGCGCACACCCCAGATAGTGTCCTTCTGGCGACGCACGCAAGTTGCGCGCCAATCTGGAACCCATTAATCATTAACGGGAACTCAACGAAAATCTATACAAAAAGCCACAATAATTTACACAAAGGCTAAACGAGATGATAAATGGGGGCGATAAAAAAGGCCGCCGAAGCGGCCTTTCCATTAGCGGATAGGTTAACTGTAAGCATTGAGCGTGCGCTGGCACAATGCGGAGCGTACGCAGTCCTGTTTCTCAAAGCGGATGACGCCGATCATTTCGTCCTCTTCGAAGCGCTCCAAGGCGTCGCTGAGGCCGGATTTCACGCCGCGTGGCAAGTCGCACTGGGTCACGTCGCCGTTAACAATCACTGTCACGTTTTCTCCCAGGCGGGTCAGGAACATTTTCATCTGGCTGGCGGTCACGTTCTGGGCTTCATCCAGGATAACGACCGCATTTTCGAAGGTGCGTCCGCGCATATATGCAAACGGCGCAATCTCTACCTTGCCGATTTCCGGGCGCAGGCAGTACTGCATAAAGGAAGAGCCCAAACGGCGCACCAGAATGTCATACACCGGGCGGAAATAAGGCGCGAATTTCTCGGAGATATCCCCCGGCAAGAAACCGAGGTCCTCATCCGCCTGCAAAACAGGACGGGTAACGATAATCCGATCCACCTCTTTATGAATCAGCGCCTCCGCCGCCTTGGCGGCGCTGATGAACGTTTTGCCGCAGCCGGCTTCGCCGGTGGCGAAGATCAGCTGCTTATTCTCTATGGCTGATAAGTAATGACCCTGAGCTTCGGTTCTAGCCTCGATGGGTGAGCTATCGCGCTTGTCTCGCGCCATGCCGATAGACTCGACTCCTCCCATTTGCACCAGCGAGGTCACAGACTCTTCTTCCAGCTGGCGATGACTACGAGCGTCACGACGAATAACGCGTTTCGCTTCACGACGTGCTTTGATCACTGCTTTCTGTCTACCCATAGTGGCACCTTACAGTTTGTTTCACCTACCGCAACGGCCAGGCCGCGCGATTATGTTTCACACACGTATTAGGTTTTGGCCTCCTCCGAGCCAATAAGAGCCAAGGGACGAGATGAATCGACGGCAACGCTTCGGCGCCGTGTCTTCACGGGATAACGTGGACTGCATCAGTAAACGTGGCGTAAAAAGCGATGAGATTCGGTAGCGATAAGAGTGCGGAGTTGCCGGTAAAAGAGAGTCGGAGAGAGAACCCTCGTAACAACGAGAAATCAGGGGAGATGTGTTATTTTTCCTTTCCAGCCCAACCAAGGACTTTACCATTAGCGATCCCCGCAGTGATATTTACAGCTTCAGGCTGTACACCGTGTGAAAACTACCGCCAGATGATTACAGTATAATGACATTCAAACCCGCAACGTTACTAAAATGTAAAAAAAATTTAATATCTTTTGTTTTCAGTTAGCGCAAAAACACTATATCACGCTCGGCACGTCATTCCAGAGAAATTTTATCCATATAAATATCAATAAATTACATTTAAAAATCGAGAATGACACTTTGGTTTCCTGATTAAAATTTACACAACCCAAAGTCGGCGGGCCGTTCAGATTTTTTAATCCGCAGGCGAAAGATTGAATTGAACTCCGTCGCTTAATGCCCCGCTCAATAGGCAAGCTAAAGTAAAACGAGGCGGAAGATCCCGCCCCGTCATTCGGCGTTCAGGCTTTGAGCAGGCCGCTGGCCAGATAATCGCCCCCCTCTTTCACGCCCGGCAGCACGAAGAAATATCCGCCGCCGATCGGCTTGATATACTCCTCCAGCGCTTCGCCGTTCAGCCTTTTTTGCACCGTCAGGAAACCTTTTTCCAGATCGGCCTGATAGCACACGAACAGCAACCCCATCTCCAACTGGCCGGCGTTGGATACACCGAGGGAATAGCTGTAACCGCGGCGCAGCATCAGGCTGCTCTGGCTTTCCGGCGTTCGCGGGTTGGCCAAGCGGATATGCGCATCCATCGGGATCACCTTGCCGTCCGGATCGTTGGCATAGTTCGGCTCGTCATGCTCATGCTTCATGCCAAGCGGCGCGCCGCTGTGCTTCTCACGGCCAAAAATCGTCTGTTGCTCCTGCAGTGGGGTGCGATCCCAGAACTCGACGCGAAAGCGAATAATGCGCGCCGCCTGGTAACTGCCGCCCACCGTCCACGCCGGCTCGCCGCCGTTGTCCCCGACCCACACCACTTTGTCCATCAGCGGTTTGTCGTCGGTTTTCGGATTGGCGGTACCGTCTCTAAAGCCCAACAGGTTGATCGGCGTCTCTTTACCTTTGCTGCGCGCCGCATGCGCGGAGATGAACCCTTCCCGCTTCCAGCGCACGCTCAGCAGATCCGGCGAATGCTTGATGATATCGCGCAGCGCGTGGAGAGCGGTTTCATTGGTATTGGCGCAAATCTGCAGCAGCAGGTCGCCGTGGCAAAGCGCCGCGTCCAATGCATCGTTGGGGAAACGGGTCATTCTCTCCAGCCGCAGCGGTTTGTGCGCCTGCAGGCCAAAGCGATCGTCGAACAGCGATGCGCCGACCGACACGGTGATGGTCAGGTTGTCCGGGTAAATCTCCGGCCCCATGATGCCGGAATCGAGCGGCGGCAGTTTGGGATCTACCTTCGGCGCCTCGCCGCCATGGGTCAGGAACGCGATGCGATCGGTCAGCAGCCGAAACAGGCGCTCCAGATCCACTTTGTTGGTCGCCAGCACGTCGAACGCCACCAGCATCATCGCCGCCTGCTGCTGGGTCAGCACCCCGGCCTGATGGCGGCCATAAAACGGCTGCTTCTGCCAGCGTTCGTCCTGTGGCGCGGCCAAGGGTTCCGCCGCTTTATCCGCAGCCGCCTGCGCCAGACGACTGCCGCCCAGCGCCAGCGCGCCCAGCCCCAACCCCTGCAGCAAACGGCGACGGGAAGGCGACGCCGCTCCCTGCGTTTGCGGCCCGTTATGCGGGCCAGCCTTGTTGCTCATAACAGGATGCCTCAGTCCAGACCCAACACGCCGCGCAGCTGGGACAGATCTTCCGCCAGGGTGGTGATCGGCCCTTTCAATGCCGTGCGATCGGCATCGGTCAGCTTTTCATAAGACTCATAGCCGTCTTTGGTTTGGTACTTCGCCAAAATGGCGTCCACGGTTTTGAAGTTGGCGTCGATTTTGTCCAACAGCGGTTTGTTGGCCTTGACCAGCAGCGGGCGCAGCAGGTTGACTATCTTCTGCGCGCCATCGACGTTGGCCTTGAAGTCCCACAGATCGGTACGGCTGTAACGGTCTTCTTCACCGCTGATCTTGCTGGCCGCCACTTCTTCGATCAGCCCGGCTGCGCCGCCCACCACCTTGCTCGGCGGGAAGGTCAGTTCGCTCACGCGCTTTTGCAGCTCCACGGTATCCTGATACAAGCGATCGGCGTATTGCCCCATGTCCTTGGTGGAATTATCGGCAAACAGCGCTTTCTCCAGGCGGTGGAAACCGGTGAATTTCGGATCCGCCGCTTTTTTCTCGTAGTCGTCTTCACGCGCGTCGATGCTGCTATCCAGATCGGAGAACAGCTCGGCGATCGGCTCGATGCGCTCATAGTGCTGACGGGTCGGCGCATACAGCTTGCGCGCCAGCGCCACGTTGCCGGCCTTTACCGCGTCGGTAAACAGCTTGGTCTGCTTCACCAACCCGTCGACTTCTTTGGTGACGTAAACCTTGTATTCGGCGATCGGGCCGACCAGATCCAGCGCGTTCGGTTTACCGTCGGTGGCCGCATTGGCCGCCGCGGTGACGGTCAGTTTGCCTTTCGGGTTGCTCAGCAGCCCACAGGTCATATCATATTCGCCCGCTTCCAGCGTGGCGGTCATTTTCTGGGTGAAGCCCGGCGCGATGTTCTCGCGCTCTTCCACCACCATCACCCCTTTCAGGATTTCCCATTCGACGTTTTTCTGGCTGGTGTTGTGCACCACAAACTGCGTCTTGCCGGCCGGCACCGTCAGCTGCATCGGCTCGCACTGCTTGTCGTTGACCGTGACGTTGACCTGCGGCACGTCCGCCGCCAACGCGTCGAGGCTCAGCGCAAACGCCGGGATAGCCAGTAATGCTGCGTGCAACGCCTTGCGGCGAAATAACGGAGTAGACATACGAGATTCCCTATTAAACATTAATGATTGATTTTACGTTGCGCCGGGGCCGTTGCCGGCTCCGCGCGCTGCGGCAGGAAAAAGAAAATCAGCGCCGGGATCAGATACAGGAAGTAAACCGCCACTTCGCTGACCGTCGGCGCTTCCTGATAACCGAGAATGCCCTCCAGCAGGGTGCCGAACAGCGAATGGGTCGACAGGGTGCTGCTGAAATCGAAGGCGATATCCTGGAAGTGATTCCACAAGCCGGCCTCATGGAAGGCGCGGATCGCGCCGGCGGCCAGCCCGGCGGCGACGAACAGAATGAACAGGCTGGTCCATTTGAAGAATTTGGCGAGGTGCAGCTTCACCCCGCCCCAGTAAATCATCATGCCCAGCACGATGGCGGCCACCAGGCCGAGCACCGCGCCGATCGGCGCCGCGACGCCCACGTCTTGCTGGAACGCTGCCAGCAGGAAGAACACCGATTCCAGCCCCTCGCGCGCCACGGCAAAGAACACCATCGCCACCAGCGCCCACCCCTGTCCTTTACCGGCGCTGAGCGCCTGATCAATCGCCCCTTCCAGATGCACCTTGACCGACCTCGAGACCTTGCGCATCCAGAACACCATGTAGGTGAGGATCACCACCGCCACCACCGCCACGATGCCTTCGAACAGTTCCTGCTGCTTCTGCGGGAACTCGCCGGTGGTTTCATTGATGAAGATACCGAGCGCCAGACACAGCGCGGCGGCGACGATCACGCCGATCCACACCGCGCCCAACCATTGGCTGCGCTGCGTGCGCTTCAGGTAGCCGGCGATCAGGCTGACGATCAGCGCAGCTTCCAGGCCCTCGCGGAACATGATAAGGAAGGGAACGAACATAAATAATCACCTTAGAAAAGGCCATGACGGCAATGTGCACAGGCATGAAGCGAACCGCCGTGCCAATGTAAAGAAAAGTAAACTCAACGAGAGTGATTATCATTCTGCCAACAAGAAATACAAGAGGCGCGACGGTGATTTTTTCTAATCAAATGTCGCCAGGTGTTACAGCCGGATGACGGTGACAACCAGGCAAAAAGAAGGGGCGCTCGATGCGCCCCTTGCTCACTGATATCGAACGGCGTTACACCGTTTTATACTCGGCTTCCGCCTGATCGAAACGCTCGGTCATGGTGGCAGACGGTTGGCGGCCCATCAGGCTCACCACCACGATGGCGACACAACCCAGAATGAAGCCCGGGATGATTTCGTACAGGCCCAGCCATTCATACTGTTTCCAGACGATCACCGTCACCGCGCCGACCAGCATGCCGGCCAGCGCACCGTTGCGGGTCATGCGCGACCACATCACCGAGATCAACACCACCGGGCCGAAGGCGGCGCCGAAGCCGGCCCAGGCGTAGCTCACCAGGCCCAGTACGCGGTTCTCCGGGTTGGCCGCCAGCGCGATGGCGATCAGCGCTACCACCAGCACCATCACGCGGCCGACCCACACCAGCTCACGCTGGCTGGCGCCTTTGCGCAGGAACGCCTTGTACAGGTCTTCGGTGATCGCGCTGGAACACACCAGCAGCTGGCAACTCAGGGTGCTCATGACCGCCGCCAGAATCGCCGACAGCAGCACGCCCGCCACCCATGGGTTGAACAGCAGCATCGCCAGTTCGATGAACACGCGCTCGCCGTTCTGCGACACATTACCGGCCTGATCCGGGTTGTTGGCGAAGTAAGCGATGCCGAAGAAACCGACGGCGATGGTGCCGGCCAGGCACAGGATCATCCAGGTCATGCTGATGCGACGCGCGCTGCGGATGGTGCGGTGAGAATCCGCCGCCATGAAACGCGCCAGGATGTGCGGCTGGCCGAAGTAGCCCAGGCCCCAACCCAGCAGCGACAGGATGGCGACGAAGTTCAGCCCCTTCAGCATGTCGAGGTTGGCCGGGTTCTGCGCCTGGATCACCAGCATCGAGGTATCGATGCCGCCGACGGCGAAGATCACGATCACCGGCGTCAGGATCAGCGCGAAAATCATCAGGCTGGCCTGCACGGTGTCGGTCCAGCTTACCGCCAGGAAACCGCCGATAAAGGTATAGAGGATGGTCGCCGCGGCGCCGGCCCACAGGGCGGTTTCGTAGCTCATGCCGAAGGTGCTTTCGAACAGACGCGCACCGGCCACGATGCCGGAGGCGCAGTAAATGGTGAAGAACACCAGGATGACGATGGCCGAGATCACCCGCAGCAGCTTGCTGTTGTCTTCAAAACGGCTGGTGAAATAGTCCGGCAGCGTCAGGGCGTTGTTGTTGGCTTCGGTATGCACGCGCAGCCTTCCTGCCACCAGCTTCCAGTTCAGGTAAGCGCCGATGGTCAGACCGATGGCGATCCAGCTTTCGGAGATACCGGAGAGAAAGATGGCGCCCGGCAGGCCCATCAGCAGCCAGCCGCTCATGTCGGAAGCGCCGGCGGACAGCGCGGTCACCACGCTGCCCAAACTGCGGCCGCCGAGAATGTAGTCATCAAAGTTGTTGGTTGCCCGGTAGGCAAGCAGGCCGATCAGCACCATCCCGAAAATGTACACCAGGAAGGTCACCAGCATAGGGGTGCTCATTGTCATTTAATTCTCCACTTTCATTATTATTCGCGTTCCGCTTCGGCCTGGGTGATGGCCGGGAACGGACGCGCAATGCATTGCACTGGCCGCTGCGCCGGAACGTGGCGCATCCCTCGAGCAAGTGCAGGTAAAATAGTTTCTGCCCGTAATTGTTGACCGTCGGTTATCCTAGATGAGCCTTTCATCAACCAACAAGATATTTAACAACAAAGTTACACAAAGTTTACCCTGCGTCACATTTACTGCGCCCAAAGGTTGCACTCACGACAAGCAAAATGAGTTGCACCCAGTCATTACCCTTATATAGCGCAGGGTAAAGCGCCCGCGGCGTAATAAATCCCGCCGCGTTTGCTCAATAAGGCAACATTCATGCCAACAGGCGATGTTAAAAAATCGATGAAACTCACACTTCGTTCATCGGCCTGATTTAACAAGGTTGCACAAAGTTGCAACATGCAGGATATTGTCTGCATTCGTAACACCACACATCTCACGAACCTATCCCAACAGGCTTTCCGGCCTGCTGTTTGTCTAGCCTGATGGGATAGGTTCTAAACACAGGAGTTGGATTGGCATGGGCACTACCACAATGGGCGTGAAACTCGACGAGGCAACACGCGACCGGATCAAGAGCGCCGCGCAGCGCATCGATCGCACGCCGCACTGGCTCATCAAGCAGGCCATCTTTAATTACCTCGAGCGTCTCGAGAGCGGCACCGATATTCCTGAGATCCCAGCGCTGGCCACGGCGGCTCAGCCGGAAGCGGACGACATTATGCCGCAAGCGCAGGAAGAGTCACACCAGCCATTCCTCGATTTCGCCGAACAAATTCTGCCGCAGTCGGTCACCCGCGCCGCCATCACTGCCGCCTATCGCCGCCCGGAGACCGAAGCGGTGCCGATGTTGCTCGAACAGGCGCGATTACCCGCCGATCTTGCACAGGCCACTCACAAAATGGCCTATGGCATCGCCGAGAAATTGCGTAACCAAAAAAGTGCAAACGGCCGCGCCGGCATGGTGCAAGGCCTGCTGCAAGAGTTCTCCCTCTCCTCGCAGGAAGGCGTGGCGCTGATGTGCCTGGCGGAAGCGCTGCTGCGCATTCCGGACAAACCGACCCGCGATGCCCTGATCCGCGACAAGATCAGCAACGGCAACTGGCACTCGCACCTGGGGCGCAGCCCGTCGCTGTTCGTCAACGCCGCCACCTGGGGCCTGCTGTTCACCGGCAAGCTGGTGTCCACGCATAACGAAGCCAATCTGTCCCGTTCACTGAACCGCATTATCAGCAAGAGCGGCGAACCGCTGATCCGCAAAGGCGTGGACATGGCGATGCGCCTGATGGGCGAACAGTTCGTGACCGGCGAAACCATCGCCGAAGCGCTGGCCAACGCGCGCAAGCTGGAAGAAAAAGGCTTCCGCTACTCCTACGATATGCTGGGCGAAGCCGCCCTGACCGAAGCCGACGCCCAGGCTTACCTGGTTTCCTACCAGCAGGCGATCCACGCCATCGGCAAAGCCTCCAACGGCCGCGGCATCTATGAAGGCCCCGGCATCTCCATCAAGCTCTCCGCCCTGCACCCGCGTTACAGCCGCGCGCAGTACGAACGCGTCATGGAAGAGCTCTACCCGCGCCTGCTGTCGCTGACCCTGCAGGCGCGCCAGTACGATATCGGCATCAACATCGACGCCGAAGAGGCCGACCGCCTGGAGATCTCGCTCGATCTGCTGGAGAAGCTGTGCTTCGAACCGCAGCTGGCCGGCTGGAACGGCATCGGCTTCGTGATTCAGGCCTACCAGAAACGCTGCCCGTTTGCCATCGACGCGGTGATCGACATGGCGCAACGCAGCCGCCGTCGCCTGATGATCCGTCTGGTGAAGGGCGCCTACTGGGACAGCGAAATCAAACGCGCCCAGATGGACGGCCTGGAAGGCTATCCGGTCTACACCCGCAAGGTCTATACCGACGTTTCCTACCTGGCCTGCGCGCGCAAGCTGCTGTCGGTGCCGAACCTGATCTATCCGCAGTTCGCGACCCACAACGCCCATACCCTGAGCGCCATCTATCACCTGGCCGGCAACAACTACTACCCTGGCCAGTACGAGTTCCAGTGCCTGCACGGCATGGGTGAGCCGCTGTACGAGCAGGTGGTGGGCAAAGTGGCCGACGGCAAGCTGAACCGCCCTTGCCGCATCTATGCGCCGGTCGGCACCCATGAAACGCTGCTGGCTTACCTGGTGCGCCGCCTGCTGGAAAACGGCGCCAACACCTCGTTCGTCAACCGCATCGCCGACGCTACCCTGCCGCTCGACGAACTGGTGGCCGATCCGGTCAGCGCCGTGGAAGCGCTGGCGGCCGGCGAAGGCCAGATTGGCCTGCCGCATCCGCGCATTCCGCTGCCGCGCGAGCTGTACGGCGAGAAGCGCACCAACTCCAGCGGCCTGGATCTGTCCAACGAACAGCGTTTGGCCTCGCTCTCCAGCGCCCTGCTCACCAGCGCCAGCCATCCGTGGCGTGCGGAACCGATCATCGACGCCGAATTGGATCAGGGCGTGGAACAACCGGTGATCAACCCAGCCGAGCCGGGCGATGTGGTCGGCTACGTGCGTGAAGCCACCGAAGGCGAAGTCAGCCGTGCGCTCGACGCCGCTGCGGCCGCCGGCCCAATCTGGTTCGCTACGCCGCCGACGGAGCGCGCCGCGATCCTCGAGCGCGCCGCCGAGCTGATGGAAAGCCAGCTGCAAAGCCTGCTCGGCATTCTGGTGCGCGAAGCGGGTAAAACCTTCAA
Source organism: Serratia nevei (assembly GCF_024160145.1). Lineage (GTDB taxonomy): Bacteria > Pseudomonadota > Gammaproteobacteria > Enterobacterales > Enterobacteriaceae > Serratia > Serratia nevei_A. Next base: position 340,748 of record NZ_JAMYWQ010000002.1, on the reverse strand, counting down.
CAACGCCATCGCCGAAGTGCGCGAAGCGGTCGATTTCCTGCACTACTACGCCGGCCAGGTGCGCGACGATTTCGCCAACGACAGCCACCGCCCGCTGGGCCCGGTGGTCTGCATCAGCCCGTGGAACTTCCCGCTGGCGATCTTCACCGGCCAAATCGCCGCCGCGCTGGCGGCGGGCAACAGCGTGCTGGCCAAACCGGCCGAGCAAACGCCGCTGGTCGCCGCGCAGGCGGTGCGCATCCTGCTGGAAGCCGGCATTCCGCAAGGCGTGCTGCAGCTGCTGCCGGGCCAGGGTGAAACCGTCGGCTCAACGCTGGTCAACGATGCCCGCGTCCGCGGCGTGATGTTTACCGGTTCCACCGACGTCGCCGGCATTTTGCAGCGCAGCATCGCCGGTCGTCTGGATCCGCAAGGCCGGCCGACGCCGCTGATCGCCGAAACCGGCGGCCTGAACGCCATGATCGTCGACTCTTCCGCCCTGACCGAACAGGTGGTGACCGACGTGGTGGCCTCCGCCTTCGACAGCGCCGGCCAACGCTGCTCCGCGCTGCGTATCCTGTGCATTCAGGAAGACGTGGCCGAGCACACGCTGCAAATGCTGCGCGGCGCGATGGCCGAATGCCGCATGGGCAATCCGGAGCGTCTGTCTACCGACGTGGGCCCGGTGATCGATGCCGAAGCCAAAACCGGCATCGAACGCCACATCCAGGCGATGCGCGCCAAAGGCCGCAAGGTGTACCAGGCCGCCAAAGGCAGCGCGCAGGATGAGAAAGAGTGGGCGCGCGGCACCTTCATCAAGCCGACGCTGATCGAGCTCGACAGCTTCGACGAGCTGCAAAAAGAGATCTTCGGCCCGGTGCTGCACGTGGTGCGCTTCCAGCGCAACAATCTGGACGCGCTGGTCGATCAGATCAACGCCGCCGGTTATGGCCTGACGCTGGGCATTCACACCCGTATCGATGAAACCATCGCTCGGGTGACCGAACGCGCCAAGGTCGGCAATCTGTACGTCAACCGTAACATGGTCGGCGCGGTAGTCGGCGTACAGCCGTTCGGCGGTGAAGGCCTGTCGGGCACCGGTCCGAAAGCCGGCGGCCCGCTGTACCTGTACCGTCTGCTGGCCAACCGGCCGGACGACGCGCTGCAACGCACGCTGCACCGTCAGGACGAAGAGCGTCCGATGGAAGTCACCGCGCGGCCGCAGCTGTTGGGCGCGCTGCAATCGCTGGAAAAATGGGCGGTCACCAGCCAACACGGCGACCTGGCGGCATTGGCGCAGCGCTATGCGGAACTGGGCCAGGGCGGCACCGTACGTCCGCTGCCGGGCCCAACCGGCGAGCGCAATACCTATGCCCTGCTGCCGCGTGAACGCGTGCTGTGCCTGGCGGATAACGAAGCCGACGCGCTGATCCAGCTGGCCGCCGTGCTGGCGGTCGGCAGCTGCGCGCTGTGGCCGGAAGCGGAGCTGCAGCGCAACCTGTTCCGCCGCTTGCCGAACGATGTGCAGGCGCGCATCGCCTTTAGCAAAGACTGGCAGCAGGACAAGGTCGAGTTCGACGCCGCCATCTATCACGGCGATGCCGATCAGCTGCGCACCCTGTGCGAGCAGATTGCCCAGCGCGGCGGCGCCATCGTCTCGGTGCAGGGCTTCGCTCACGGTGAAACCAACATCCTGTTGGAGCGCCTGCTGATCGAGCGTTCGCTGAGCGTCAACACCGCCGCCGCCGGCGGTAACGCCAGCCTGATGACCATCGGTTAACGCATCGTCAAGGCGGCCATGCATTGCCGCCTGATTGGCTCACCGCTACGCAAACCCTGCACTTGTGCAGGGTTTTTTATTGCCCACAGCTCGGTCAGCCGTTAGCGTCTTGATCCTTGCATGAAGATGTGGTGCCTCATGGGCGATAACAGCAGGGTGAGCTCAGAACGGATTAGTCTGCTTGCAAACCGCGGCAGAACGCTACGAGTCGCATTGACTCTCGGGTTCGGCAACATCCGGGATACGGTAGTCGCAGCGGGTTTCTCGCCGCCGCGCGAAACGAATTGTTGAAAGCGGAGTGAACACGGACGGGGGAGCTCCCCCGCCGTCTTATTGATTCAGGAACTTGTCGAGGAATTGCCGGGTGCGCTGGTGCTGAGGATTGGCGAACAGCGCTTTAGCCGGGCCCTGTTCGACGATGCGGCCGTGATCCATAAAGATAACCCGGTCGGCCACGTCGCGGGCAAAGCTCATCTCATGGGTGACGATCACCATGGTGCGTTTCTCTTCCGCCAATGAGCGCATGGTATTGAGCACTTCCCCCACCAGCTCGGGATCGAGCGCCGACGTCGGCTCATCGAACAAGATCACCTCCGGCTGCATCGCCAGCGCGCGCGCAATAGCCACCCGCTGCTGTTGGCCGCCGGACAGCCGCCGTGGATAAGCCTGCTCTTTGCCGCTCAGGCCCACCTTGGTCAGCAAGGCGCGAGCGCGCTGTTCCGCGCTGGCTTTCGCCTCACCCTTGACGACCACCGGCCCTTCGATAATGTTCTCCAATACCGAACGGTGCGGGAACAGGTTGAAGTTCTGGAACACGAAACCGACCTGCTGACGCAGCGCCCGCACCTGACTCTTCTGTTTGCTCAGCGGCTTGCTGCCGTCGATCAGAATATCGCCGACGCGAATGGTGCCGGAATCCGGCTCCTCCAGCAGGTTGATGCAGCGCAGCAAGGTGGTTTTCCCCGAACCGCTCGGGCCGATGATCGCCACCACTTCGCCCGCGTCCACCGCCAGATCGATCCCGTGCAGCACCGTTTGTCCCTTGAACTGCTTGGTCAATTGCTTAACTTCAATGGCACTCATGCGCTACTCCTGATCCTGGCGATTCACGTGGGCTTCCAGGCGGTTTTGCAGCGCGGAAAGCAGGGTCGCCATGACCCAGTAAATCAGCGATGCCGCCAGGTACATGGTGAACACCTCCAGCGTGCGCGAGGTGATGAGCTGCGCCTGACGGAACAGTTCCGGCACCTGAATGGTGGCGGCCAGCGAGGTGTCTTTCACCAGGCCGATGAAGCTGTTGCCCAGCGGCGGCAAGGCGGTGCGCGCTGCCTGCGGCAGGATCACCCGGCGCAGGGTTTGCCAACGGGTCATACCGATGCTGGCGGCGGCTTCCCACTGCCCTTTGTCGATCGACGAAATCGCCGCACGCAGCGTTTCCGAGGTGTAGGCGGCGGTATTGAGCGACAGCCCAATCAGCGCCGCCGGGAAAGGATCGAACTCGATGCCGAACTGCGGCAGACCGTAGTAGATCATAAACAGCTGGGCGATCAACGGCGTGCCGCGGAACAGCGACACGTAAATGCGCGACAGCCACGACAGCGGCCACAGCGGCGAAAGGCGCATCAGCGCCAGCAGAAAACCGAGCAGCAAGCCAAACGCCATGCCGCCCAGGCTGAGCTGAAGCGTCAGTATTGCACCCTTCAATAAAAATGGCGCTGAATCCAGCGCCAGTTGAATACTTTCGTGCATTATTTCGTTACGTCCGCGCCAAACCATTTCTCGGAGATCTTCGCCAGCGTGCCGTCTTTTTGCATCTCGGCAATCGCCTGGTCAATCGCGGCCAGCAGCTCTGGGTTGTTCTTGCGCAGCGCCACGCCGGATTCCTGACGAGAGAACGCCGGGCCGGCTACCGCCAGCGTATCGCCGGTTTTCTTCACCAGATCCAGGGCCGCCAGGCGATCCACCAGAATGGCGTTGATGCGGCCGACGCGCAGATCCTGATACTTGGTCGGGTCGTCGTCATAGGTGCGCACATCTACGCCCTGCACATGCTCACGCAGCCATTGCTCATAGTTGGTGCCCAGACCCACGCCGACCTTCTTGCCTTTCAGGTCTTCCGGTTTGGTGATGGTGCCTTCATTGCCTTTTTTCACCAGCGCCTGAATACCGGAAACGGTGTAAGGGGTGGAGAAGTCATATTTTTTCTTGCGCTCATCGGAGAGCGTCACCTGGTTGATGACCACGTCGATGCGTTTCGAATCCAGCGATGCCAGCATGCCGTCCCACTTGGTCGGATTCAGCTTGGCTTTCACGCCCAGATGTTCCGCCAGCGCGTTGGCGAAATCCACTTCGAAACCGGTCAGCTTGCCGTCTTCCCCCTGGAAGCTGAACGGCGGATAGGTGCCTTCCAACCCGACGATCAGCGTGCCGCGCTGTTTCACCTGCTGCAGCAGATTGTCGGCAGCGTAGGTTTGGGTCGCCAAACCGGCGGCCAATGCGACACCTGCCACGCCCAACAGCCATTGACGACGAACTTTCGCAAACATCATAAACACCCCTGTGTGTTAGTTATCTTTTTTGATATCAGCACTTTAACAGTGCGACCGTCCGCATAAAGGAATATAACCTTATAAATATAGTTCAAAATGGAATAACAAGCGGTATTTACACCTGCGGATGGTAGGCGAACAGCGCCGGCGCACCGCCGGTGTGAACGAACAGAATGGGGCCTTCATCGCGGAAACGCCGCTGGGCGATGCCGTCGATCAAACCGGCCATCGCTTTGCCGGTGTACACCGGATCCAGCAACACGCCCTCTAGCTGCGCCAGCAGCTGCACCGCCGCCATGCCCTCTTCGTTCGGCATGCCGTACTGCGGCGCGAAGTAATCGTCCCACAGCGCGATCGACGCCAGCTCGTCGATATTCAGCGAACAGGCCAGGGCTTTCTGGATCTGCTCCACCTTCGGCAGCTGATCGATCACGGTGCGCGAGACGGTCACGCCGATCAGTTCGGTTTCCGGCAGCAGCTGCTGCAGCCCCACCGCCAGCCCGGCGTGGGTGCCGGCGCTACCGGACGCCACCACCACCGAACTGAACGCCACGTTGCTGCGTTGGCTCTGTTCGGCGATTTCCAATGCGCACTGCACGTATCCCAAGGCGCCCAGCGCATTGGAGCCGCCTACCGGCACCACGTAAGGGCGGAAGCCCTGCGCCTCGAGGCGCGTCGCCAGTTCCGCCAGCTGCTGCTGCGGATCGTGCAGCGCTTCGCACATCACCACCTCGGCGTTGAACAGCCCAAGCAACAGGCGGTTGCCGTTGGTCAGGTAGTTTTCCGCACGGGTATCGATCGGGTTTTCCAGCAGCGCGACGCAGTGCAGGCCCAGTTTCGCCGCCACCGCCGCCGTCTGGCGCACGTGGTTGGATTGAATGGCGCCGGCGGTGACCAGCGTATCGGCGCCTTGTCGCAGCGCATCGGCGGCCAGAAACTCCAGCTTTCTCAGCTTGTTGCCGCCCATTGCCATAGGCGTGACATCATCACGTTTAAGGTAGATTTCGCGGCCGAGGTAATCGGAGAGACGGGACAGCTTTTCCAGCGGTGTGGCAGCGCCAACCAGGTCCAGACGCGGAAATTGCGCCAGTTGTTGTTGCAGGTTCACTACTTCCCCCCAGGGAATCGAGTATCGACATCGGATAAGCGATAGATTTATCAGATGTGAACCGAATAATCATCCTTTATCACGGGGGAACGGCAGACCCCGGCCCCACGGCCGGGGAAAGTCTCAGTAGCTGCGCTGCCAGGCGAGATACTGATCGTATTTGCGCAGCGCAATGCGGTAGTTGTTGTGCGCAGCAGTAGGCAGGTCGTCGATGATGCGCTGGTGGCTGGCACTGTTGGCGAACTTGTCCGCCGGGTAGTTGCGCGCCACCAGCATTTCGTCCAGCCGACGCAGCCGCACCACGTACTCGCGGATGGTGCTGTGGCTCATCTCGGTCTGTTCGAACAGATACTGTTTGAACGCCATGATATCGAAATAGCTCGGGTGGCTGTTGCAGGAGATCTCGCTGCAAAAGCGGCACAGCGCGGTCAGCTCGTGCTGCACGTTTTGCCAGACCGCATCGTCGATCGGCTGATCCATACGCGCGATGGCTTCTTTATTGATGATCTTGCCTCGAAACACCAGCGCCATACGGTCCAACAGTTTGCCGCACTGGGAGCAATGGGTCTGGCTGTGCTTGTAATCTTTCAGGTAACGGCTAAGCGGCCGTTTCTTCAACAGTATTCCTGGCATAAAGGGCAGTCCGATTGTCGCATGTGTCATCGAGTTGGGGGGCGGCAGCCGCCGTCAGGTATCGTTCGCCAGCCGCGCGCGCAGCCGTTTGATCGCCTGGCTGTGCAGTTGACTGACCCGGGATTCCCCGACGTCCAGCACGGCGCCGATCTCTTTGAGATTCAACTCTTCCTGGTAATACAGCGTCAGCACCATTTTTTCGCGCTCCGGCAACGCCTCGATGGCGTCGATCACTCGCTGGCGCAGGCTGCCTTCCAACAGGTGATGCAGCGGGTTGGCCTCTTCATGCCCTTCCAGCATCGGTTCCGCGTTCTCGCCATGCTCCTCGCGCCATTCGTCGTAGGAGAAAAGCTGGCTGTTATTGGTGTCCAACAGAATTTGACGGTACTCATCCAGTGAGATATTCAGCGTCTGCGCCACTTCCGTCTCGCTCGCCGGGCGGCCGTGACGCTGTTCCAATTGCCGCATCACCTGTGCAACCTCGCGCGCATGGCGCCGCACGCTGCGCGGCACCCAGTCGCGGCTGCGCAGCTCGTCGAGCATCGCGCCGCGGATGCGCTGCACCGCATAGGTGGTAAAGGCGGTTCCCTGTAGGGCGTCATAACGCTCAACGGCGTTCAACAGCCCGATTCCCCCCGCCTGCAGCAAATCGTCAAGCTCCACGCTGGCGGGCAGCCTGACCTGCAGGCGCAACGCCTCGTGGCGCACTAACGGGACGTAGCGCAGCCAGAGAGAATTTTTGTCCATCACGCCTTCGGCGGTATACAGATCGCTCACTATGTCTTAAACCTGCGGATAAGAGAGTCAGCGCTATTATGCGTAGGGGGAGGAATGCCAATCGGCTGAACAGTCGCACAAAACGGGCTTTATTTATGCCATGTAATCACCGCGCGGTGCGCGAGCATAAAAAAACCCCGCCGAGGCGGGGTTTCTTTGCGACAGTTAATCGGGAGAGACGATTAACGCAGCAGGGACAGGACGTTCTGAGTAGACTGGTTAGCCTGTGCCAGAACAGAGGTGCCAGCCTGTTGCAGGATGTTGGCACGGCTCATGTTGGACACTTCGGTCGCGTAGTCAGCATCCTGGATACGAGACTGAGAAGCAGCCAGGTTGTTAACGGTGCTGTTCAGGTTGTTGATAACAGAATCGAAACGGTTCTGTACCGCACCCAGGGAAGAACGCAGGCCGTCAACCTGTGCCAGCGCTTTGTCCAGGGTATCCAGTGGGTTTTTGATGGTAACGTCAGCGCCTTCGGTTACAACGCCTGCATCACTGATTTTTGCTTCTTTGTAGGTTTTGGTGCCGTCAGTTGCGGTGGTCTGCACGTAGTTAACCGCTTTACCGTCTTTATCTTTACCAGCAACCAGCTCTTTACCTGCTGCCAGGGTGGATTTGGTTGGATCATAAGTAACATCCGCGCCGCTGTCAGCTTTAACAACGGTACCGTTAGTCACGGCTGCACCAACAGATGGACCTTTGTCGGTCACGTTGAAGGTATCCAGACCCAGTTGCTTAGCGTCGATTTTTTTCAGGTCGATATCGATGGTTTCACCGTCGTTAGCGCCAACCTGGATGGTCAGTTTCTGATCGCTGCTCAGCACTTTCACGCCGTTGAAGTCAGTCTGCTCGGAGATGCGGTTGATTTCAGACAGACGCTGAGTGATTTCGTCCTGGATGGATTTCAGGTCGCTGCTGGAGTTAGAACCGTTCTGAGCCTGTACGGTCAGACGACGGATGTTCTGCAGGTTGTCGTTAACTTCGTTCAGTGCGCCTTCAGTGGTCTGCGCCAGAGAGATACCGTCGTTGGCGTTGCGAGAAGCCTGAGTCAGACCTTTGATGTTAGCGGTGAAACGGTTAGAGATCGCCTGACCCGCAGCGTCATCTTTCGCGCTGTTGATACGCAGACCGGAAGACAGACGCTCAATCGCAGTACCCAGAGAAGACTGAGATTTGTTCAGGTTGTTCTGCGCCATCAGAGACAGGCTGTTAGTGTTGATTACTTGTGCCATTGTTTGCTTTCCTTACGAGTCAGTTGCGTTCTTCGCAACACAGTTAAAAGGTTCGGGCTTGTTTGCCCACGGCGTCAACCACCGTCCCCTCAGGTATCGGCCCTCCCCTAACAACCTTTAGCAATTTTTTAAAATTTTTTGCGCTTGCGGCAATGGCGGAAATAACGCGTTTTTTCCCTCCTCTATTGCGCCATCGCTTTTTTGTTTTTTTCGGTAAACTTTTTCACCATTGGGCCGATAACGCGTAAAGCGTATAAAGTCATTATCAAGGAGAATTACCAATGGCAACGATCAGTTCATTAGGTCTCGGCTCAGGACTCGACCTCAACGGTTTGCTGGACAAGCTGACCAAAGCGGAACAACAGCGCCTGACCCCTTACACCACCAAACAATCCAGCTATAACGCCCAGTTGACCGGTTACGGCACGCTGAAAGGCGCACTGGAAAAATTCGACAATCTCAGCAAAGAGATGGCGAAAGAGGACTTCTTCAAGGCCACCACCGCCACCGAACACGATGCCTTCAAGATCACCACCAACGCCAAGGCGGTACCGGGCAACTACGTGGTGGAAGTGAAGAATCTGGCGCAGGCGCAAACGCTGACCACCCAGGCGCCCATCAGCGAGCAGACCGCCAAGTTAGGCACCGACGGCGCGACTGACCGTTCCCTGACCATCACCGCCGGCAATCCGCCGAAAGAGACCAAGATCCCGCTCAGCGACGATCAAACCTCCTTGGTGGAACTGCGCGACGCCATCAACGGTGCCAAGGCCGGCGTCACCGCCAGCATCATGCGCGTCGGCGACAACGATTATCAGCTGGCGGTCAGCTCCTCCTCCACCGGCGAGAACAACAAGATTTCCCTCCAGGTCGACAATGACGACAAACTGGGCGATATCCTGAACTACAAAGCCACCCGCGGCACCGCCACCGCCATGAAGCAAACGGTAGAGCCACAAGATGCGGAACTGGTGGTGAACGGCACGGAAATTAAACGCAGCACCAACTCGATCAGCGATGCCTTGCAGGGCGTCACCATCGATCTGAAAACCAAAACCAAACCTGATGAAAAACAAAACCTGGTAATCAGCACCAACACCGCCGGCACCACCGACAAAATAAAAGAGTGGGTCGACGGCTATAACTCGTTGTTGGACACCTTCAATTCGCTGACCAAATTCACCCCGGTTAAAAGCGGCGAAGCGCCAAACCCCAGCAACGGTCCGCTGCTGGGCGACAACACCCTGCGCGGTATTCAGTCTTCGATCAAAAGCGCCCTGAGCGCCGCCCAGGACAACCCGGAGTTGAAAGGCCTGGGCAACCTGGGTATTTCCACCAACACCAAAACCGGCAAGCTGGAAATCGACAGCACCAAGCTGAAAAAAGCGCTGGATGAAAAACCGGATCAGGTCAGCAATTTCTTCGTCGGCAACGGCAAAGACACCGGCATGGCCACCGAGATCCACAACGAGATCCAAAATTACATCAAATCCGGCGGCATCATCGAGAACTCGACCAAGAGCATCAATACCAACCTCGATCGCCTGAACAGCCAGATCACTACGGTCACGGCCAGCATTCAAAACACCATCGACCGTTACAAGCAGCAGTTCGTTCAGTTGGATACCATGATGTCGAAAATGAACGGCACCAGTAACTATTTGACCCAACAGTTCAAGTAACTCCTTAACAGGTAAAGAAACAGCATGTATAACCGAAGCGGCACTCAGGCCTATGCACAGGTCAGTCTGGAAAGCGGCGCGATGAGCGCCAGCCCGCACCAGTTAATCGTGATGCTGTTCGACGGGGCGCTCAGCGCCCTGCTTCGCGCACGCATCCTGATGAACCAGGGCGATATCGCCGGCAAGGGCATGGCGCTGTCCAAAGCCATCAACATCATCGACAACGGTCTGAAAAGCGGCCTCGACCCTCAACAAGGTGGCGAGATCGCCGAAAATCTGGCGGCATTGTATGACTATATGAAGCGTCGACTGATGCAGGCCAACCTGCACAACGACGAAGCGGCGATCGCCGAAGTGGTCAAGCTGCTGGAAAACATCGCCGACGCCTGGCGCCAGATCGGCCCCAACTACCAACCTTCGCAGGACGCCGTGTAATGGAACGTCAACAGCAGCTGTTAGCCGCCTATCAACAAATTTACAGTCTGAGCAGCCAGATGATCGCACTGGCGCAAACCGGGCGCTGGGAAGAGCTCGTCGAGCTGGAATTCGCCTACGTGACGGCGGTGGAGAAAACCGCCGCCTTTACCGGCCAGGCCGGCCCGTCGATGGCATTGCAGGAGATGTTGCGCAACAAGCTGCAACAGATCCTCGACAACGAAACCGAGCTAAAACGCCTGTTACAACAGCGCATGGATGAGCTGAAAACGCTGATCGAACAGTCCACGCGTCAAAACGTGGTCAACAATACCTACGGCCAATTTCATGACCGCGCGTTGCTGTTGGGGGAACCACAGGTCCGATAAGATCGACAATACTGACGAAAATGGATTAAATAGCACTATGCGCTATTACTCTCGGGTTACGTTAGGATATTAATCTATGGCATTTGAATTATTCAGTTTATGGGTAATTAGTAAAATGCGCGCTTCGAGCTTGGCTCTCACCTTAATGGATAAACATCATCCCGACACGGACGTTTTCTGTTCAGCAGGAAATTGATTTTTGATAGATAAAACACGCCGCTGTGTTTCACAGCCCATGGAAAAATGTTGCTCCAACGCTGATCAAAGCGTAAAGATATTCTCAGATAATGGCTGCGAAATGAATATCGATGGAACGTACAATTAATCTCTGTCCAGGAATTGGCGCCTCAGCGCACATCATTCAGCATACTGAATTATTATTCCCTTCAGTCTATTTTGAGCAACCACATCTGTATCTGATACAACAAGGCCATAAGCGCGTACGCTGGCAACAACATGAAGTGGTGGCTCATCCCGGCGAACTGTTGATTATCGACGGGGGACAGACGGTGGACATTATTAACGGCCCATCCAAAGAAGGTGTGTTCAGCTGCCAGTTGCTGACCTGTGACCCACTGTTGCTGAATATCCAGCCTCCGGCCGAGGAAACGCCGGCGCCGATGCCGTTCGATGCCGTTCTGGCGCTGCGCAACCTGCCCTGCGCCCTGAAGCACAGTTTTGAGACCACCAGTCTGGCGCTGGCGCTCCGGCAGCGTTTTCCCACCATCATCGTGCGTCACAAAATGCTGGAAATTCTGCTGTGGCTGGCCCAGTTCGGCATTCGTTTCATCCACAACGAAGCCAAGGATCTGACGCAGCGCGTGCGCCGCTGCCTGGCGACCGATCCGCACAGCATCTGGACGGCGGCCAAAGTCGCGGAAAGCCTGTCGATGAGTGAAGTGATGCTGCGCCGCAAACTGTCGATGGAAAACACCGCGTTGCGCAACCTGATGATCGACGTGCGCATGAGCAGCGCGCTGGCCCTGCTGCAATCGACCGACTGGCCAATCTCCGCCATTGCGCAACATGTCGGTTATGAAAGCGCCTCGCGTTTCGCCGAACGTTTTCGTAAACGCTTCGGCTTCGCACCAACCGCCATTCGCGGCCACCAAAGGATTATGGAACCCGGCCTCCAGGGCATCGAAACGCTGGCCGCCGGAGGAACATAAATAAACGCGCAACAAAATGGCTTTATTTGGCACAAATACCTAACAGTTGTAACAACGCTGAGATAGGCTACGCAACGTCCATCCGCCGAAAAGCGAATTAAGCGATGCGTAATGAAAAGCGATTATTTTCTCTGGCAATAATGTTGTTGGGACTGTGGCTGTTAGCATTGCTGTATGAAGAAGACATGATGCGTTTACTGGCCGCACAATAAAACGGCCAGGTTTTTTATCACCTGGTCAGACTTCAGCCCAATTTAACCACAACGCCAATTAATACGGCTAAAAAAGCCAGCATAAAAATACTGACCAGGCGCCATCTGGACTCACTTTTCCTGCTCATTGGCACGCCCCTAATAATAACCTTACTAATCAGGCCATAATAATCGGGTTACGCCCACTCAATATGTATGACAACGCGACTTTTCTCGCTCTGTTCGGCTGATTAAGCCACCCTTTCCCTATTTGCGCGCCGACTCTGCGATGAACGCCAATTTTCCCGGCAGCTCCGCCAGCAGTTTGTCCACCGCCAGCCGCAGCTTGAGCGGCTGGTAAGGCATAGAGGGCCACACGGCGTTCACCGGAAAACGGAGATTGGACTTACCGCGCATCACCTCTTTCAGCGTCCCCGCCATCAGCCGATCGCGTACCAACCACTCCGGCAGCCAGGCAATGCCGGCGCCGGCGGCAACGGCGTCGACGATCCCCTGCATATCATCCATCATCATCTTGGCCGGAGGCCTGAACGACCGCAGCTCGCCGTTTTCGTCGCGAAGTTGCCAGGCCAGCACGACGCCGGCGCGCAGATAGCCCACCGCCTGATGTCGGCTTAACGCGTCCACCGAGCGTGGTTCGCCGCAGCGCTGCAGGTAGTCGGGTGAGGCGCACAGGAGCATGCCATGTTCGCCCAGGCGTCGGGCCACCAGGCTGCCGCTGTCTGTCAGTTCGCCGATACGTATCGCCAGATCGAATCCCTCGTCGATCAGATCGATCCTGCGGTCGCTGAACGAGATTTCCAGCGTCAGCAACGGGTGCTCATGCGCCAGCGCCGTCAGCAAGGGCGCAATGCACAGATGGCCGAACAACACCGGCACCGAGACCCTGAGCCGCCCACTGACCCGCATCTTGCCGCTGTCCAGCTGGTGTTCCGCCGTCTGGATGCCCGCCAACGCCTGCCGACAGTGTTCGTAGTACAGCGCCCCTTCATCCGTCAGGCTCAGGCTGCGCGTGGTGCGCATAAACAGCATCACGCCGAGCCGCGCCTCCAGGCGCGACACGATTTTGCTGACCGCAGAGCGGGTCAGATGCAGTTTTTCGGCCGCGGCGGCAAAGCTGCCCCCTTCCGCCACGGCAACAAAAGCCGGCAGCGCGCTGAGATCGCTTTTCATCTTAATGTTTCCATAATGGAATCAATAAAGTGAAAACCTATCACCACTGATGAGCATTAAGCAATGATAACCTGCCGTCATTCCGGGATCCCCGGTGAAAGCCACAGATGACCGTCAGAGGACAACCGCATGAAAAAAATACTGGTGCTCAAATCCAGCATTATGGGAAACGACTCGCAGACCAATAACCTGATTGACCGCTATCTGGCGGAACGGCGGGCCAAAGGATACGAAGACCGGATCGTCGAACACGATCTGACGGCGTTGGATCTGCCGGTATTGGACGGCGAGCTGTTCGCTGCGCTGCGCGGTGCGGAAAACACCAGCCAACGCGTCATGGCGGCGGTGGCGCTTTCGGATCGACTGGTTGCCGAGCTGAAAGAGAGCGATCTGCTGCTGATCGGGGCGCCGATGTACAACCTTAACGTGCCGACCCCGTTGAAAAACTGGTTCGATCTGGTGGCGCGCGCCCGGGTGACGTTCAACTATACCGCCAGCTACCCGGTCGGGCTGGTGAAAGGCGTCAATGCGCTGGTGTTCAGTTCACGTGGCGGCGTACACGCCGGCCAGCCAACCGACGCCGTGACGCCCTACCTGCGCTCGGTGCTGGGGCTGATGGGGATCGGCGACGTGCAATTTATCTATGCCGAAGGGCTGGATATGAAACCGCACGGCCTCGCTCAGGGGCTGGCGAACGCCCACGCGCGCATCGCGGAATTGGCGGGTTGAGGCCTGTTCGATGCTGCTGATACTGCTGGTCATCGGCCCTTTTGCCCTCCTGCTGGCCGTCGAGATCCGTCGCTTTTGGCGACGGACCCGGCTCTGACAGGCGACACAGGCCGAGCATCACACCGGCATATTCATGATGTCCTGGTAGGCCGCCACCAGTTTGTTGCGCACCTGTACGCCCAACTGCAACGACACCGACGATTTCTGCAGATCGACCATCACATCGTTCAGGCTGATGCCCGGCACACCCAGCTCGAAGTCCTGCGCCTGTTTGCGCGCCGTTTGCTGGGTCTCGCTGATCTTGCCGAGCGCCGCGGTCAGTTCGCTGGCGAAGCTGACGCCCTGCGGCGCCGAATTTTGCCCCATTTTGCCGGCCTGAACCGCCATGGTCTGCATCTGCTGCAGCACCCCTTCAATGCCCTGAATCGCCATCTGGTCCTCAATCGTCTCGTCTCGCTGGACGAAGTTTCGCCCTGCATTTCTCCAATGATGCACACCCTAACACAGCGTTTTTCAGACTAAAGCGGCTAATTAACTGCAAAAAACCCGGCTTATCGGTCAATCAGAATTGTCTGAACAGGCGAATAATGGCCTGCCCAGAAATGGGAGCGCCGCTATTTAGAAGATATGTGTATCAGGGAGTCTGTTTTGTCACACAACGCTAACCATACCGTTCATCAGCCTGGCAGGGAGCTGCTCAGCGGCCCGTACGGGATCGTGAGCGCCATTGAAGGACGCGACCTAAAATGAGTGCTTCGATAACCGCCGGCGAAAGCCGCGACAACGGCCTGCAGGCCATCTGGAATCGTCTGCGCGCCAACCCGAAAATTCCGTTGCTGGTTGCCGCTTCCGCCGCGATCGCCATCGTCGTCGCACTGCTGTTGTGGGTGAAAAGTCCCGACTACCGCGTGCTGTACAGCAACCTGAACGATCGCGACGGTGGTGCCATCGTCACCCAGCTGACGCAGATGAATATCCCTTACCGCTTTGCCGAGAATGGCGCAGCGCTGCTGATCCCGGCAGAAAAGGTGCATGAAACCCGTCTGCGCCTGGCGCAGCAAGGGCTGCCGAAAGGCGGTGCCGTCGGCTTCGAACTGCTGGACCAGGAAAAATTCGGCATCAGCCAGTTCAGCGAGCAGATCAACTATCAGCGCGCCCTCGAAGGCGAGCTGTCGCGCACTATCGAGTCGCTGGGGCCGGTGCAAAACGCCCGCGTCCACCTGGCGCTGCCCAAACCTTCGCTGTTCGTACGCGAACAAAAATCCCCTTCCGCGTCGGTAACGCTGACCCTGCAACCCGGCCGTGCGCTGGACGATGGCCAGATCAACGCCATCGTTTATATGGTGTCGAGCAGCGTCGCCGGCCTGCCGCCGGGCAACGTGACCGTGGTCGATCAGGCCGGCCGCCTGCTGACGCAGTCCGACGGCACCGGGCGCGATCTCAACGCTTCGCAGCTGAAATACGCCAACGAAGTGGAAAACGGTTTCCAGCGCCGCATCGAAGCGATCCTCGCCCCGGTAGTCGGCAGCGCCAACGTGCGTGCGCAGGTCACGGCGCAGATCGACTTCGCCACCCGCGAGCAGACCGACGAACAGTACCAACCAAACCAGCAGCCGGACAAAGCCGCTATCCGCTCTCAGCAAACCAGCCTGAGCGAGCAGATCGGTGGGCCGCAGGTCGGCGGCGTGCCGGGCGCGCTGTCCAATCAGCCGAGCGCGCCGGCCACCGCGCCGATAGAGACCGCCAAGCCGGCCGCTGCGGCAGGCAATAATGCCAACGCCAACGCGGCCACGCAAAACACCGCGACCACCCGCAGCGCGGCGGCCGCCGGCGTTCCGCAGAACACCCGTCGCGACGCGACCACCAACTACGAGCTCGACCGCACTATTCGCCACACCCAGCAAAAGGCTGGCACCGTGCAACGTCTGTCGGTCGCCGTGGTGGTCAACTACCTCGGCGTGGATAAAGACGGCAAACCGCAGCCGATGAGCAAAGAGCAGCTGGCGCAGATCGAAGCGCTGGTGCGTGAGGCGATGGGCTATTCCAGCAGCCGTGGCGACACTCTGAACGTGGTCAACACGCCGTTTACCGACAGCCAGGTGACCGGTGGCGAACTGCCGTTCTGGCAAAGCCAGTCGTTTATCGATCGTCTGATCGACGCGGGCCGCTATCTGCTGGTGCTGCTGGTTGCCTGGCTGCTGTGGCGCAAACTAGTGCGGCCGCAGCTGCAACAGCGCCAGGCGGCGCAACAGGCCGCTATCGCCAGCGCCAACGCCCCTGCGGCTAAAGCGGTCGACAGCAGCAAACCGAGCAACGAGGAGCTGGCGCAACGTCGTAAATCGCAGCAGCGCGTCAGCGCAGAAGTCCAGAGCCAGCGGATCCGCGATCTGGCTGACAAAGACCCGCGCGTGGTCGCTCTGGTAATCCGCCAATGGATGAGTAACGAGATATGAGCCTGACCGGAACCGACAAAAGCGCCATCCTGCTGATGACGCTGGGTGAAGATCGCGCGGCGGAGGTGTTCAAACACCTCTCCTCGCGCGAAGTACAGCTGCTGAGCGGCACCATGGCCGGCATGAGCCAGGTGTCGCACAAACAGCTCGGCGAAATACTGACCGAGTTTGAAGACGATGCCGAGCAATACGCGGCGCTGAGCGTCAACGCCAGCGACTACCTGCGTTCGGTGTTGGTCAAGGCGCTGGGTGAAGAACGCGCCGCCAGCCTGCTGGAAGACATTCTCGAATCCCGCGAGACCACCACCGGCATGGAAACGCTCAACTTTATGGAGCCGCAGAGCGCTGCCGATCTGATCCGCGACGAACACCCGCAGATCATCGCCACCATTCTGGTGCACCTCAAACGCGGCCAGGCGGCGGATATCCTGGCCCTGTTCGACGAACGCCTGCGCAACGACGTGATGCTGCGTATCGCCACCTTCGGCGGCGTGCAGCCGGCGGCGCTGGCGGAGCTGACCGAAGTGCTGAACAACCTGCTCGACGGCCAGAACCTCAAGCGCAGCAAAATGGGCGGGGTGCGCACCGCCGCCGAGATCATCAACCTGATGAAAACCCAGCAGGAAGAAGCGGTCATCGACGCGATGCGCGAATACGACGGCGAGCTGGCGCAGAAGATCATCGACGAGATGTTCCTGTTCGAAAACCTGGTGGAAGTCGACGACCGCAGTATCCAACGCCTGCTGCAGGACGTGGAAGGCGAGTCGCTGCTGATCGCGTTGAAAGGCGCCGAACAGCCGCTGCGCGAGAAGTTCCTCAAGAACATGTCTCAACGCGCCGCCGACATTCTGCGCGACGATCTGGCCAACCGTGGGCCGGTGCGCATGTCGCAGGTGGAGAACGAACAGAAAGCCATCCTGCTGGTGGTAAGACGCCTGGCGGAAAGCGGCGAAATGATCATCGGCGGCGGCGAGGACACCTATGTCTGATCGCATTAACGCCCTGCCCTGGCAACCCTGGTCGCTCAACGATTTGGGGGAACAGACACCGGCGATTGAACTGCCGCCGCTGCCGGATCTCAGTCTCGACGATCCGTCGCCTGACGCGCAGGCCGAGTTGCAGCAGCAGTTGGCGGCGCTGCGCCTGCAGGCGGAGCAACAGGGCCAGCAATTGGGCTATGCCGACGGCCAGCAAAAAGGCTATGAGGCCGGTTTTCAGTCCGGGCTGGAGGAAGGCCGTCAGCAGGGGCTGCTGGAAGCGCAGCAGCAGCAGCAGCCGCTGACCGCCCACTGGCAGCAGCTGGTCGCCGAATTCCAGCACACGCTGGACGCGCTCGACAGCGTGATCGCTTCGCGGCTGATGCAGCTGGCGCTGACCGCCGCCAAACAGGTGCTGGGCCAACCGCCGGTGTGCGACGGCACCGCCCTGCTCGCGCAGATCCAACAGCTGATCCAGCAGGAACCGATGTTCAACGGCAAACCGCAGCTGCGGGTACACCCGGACGACTACCCGCGCGTCGAGCAGCAGTTGGGGGTCACCCTCAGCCTGCACGGCTGGCGCCTGCTGGCGGACGGCGAACTGCATCCGGGCGGTTGCAAGGTCAGCGCCGAGGAAGGCGATCTCGACGCTAGCCTGGCGACGCGCTGGCATGAACTGTGCCGCCTGGCGGCACCGGGAGAAGTCTGATGACCGCGCGTCTCGGCCGCTGGCTGAGCTCTCTGGATACGCTGGAAAAGCGCATCGCGCGCGCGCCGACGGTGCGCCGCTACGGTCGCCTGACCCGCGCTACCGGGCTGGTGCTGGAGGCCACCGGCCTGCAGCTGCCGCTCGGTGCCACCTGCCTCATCGAACGGCACGACGCCGGTGAGGTGCAGGAAGTGGAAAGCGAAGTGGTCGGCTTCAACGGCCAGCGTCTGTTCCTGATGCCGCTGGAAGAAGTGGAAGGCATCGTGCCGGGCGCGCGGGTTTACGCCCGCATCGCGCCCGAAGGCCAAAGCGCCGGCAAACAGCTGCCGCTCGGCCCGGCCCTGTTGGGGCGCGTGCTGGACGGCAGCGCCAAACCGCTCGACGGTCTGCCTTCACCGGAAACCGGTTACCGCGCGCCGCTGATCACCGCGCCGTTCAACCCCTTGCAGCGCACGCCGATCGAGCAGGTGCTGGACGTGGGGGTACGCACCATCAACGGCCTGCTGACCGTCGGTCGCGGCCAGCGTATGGGCCTGTTCGCCGGCTCCGGCGTCGGCAAGAGCGTGCTGCTCGGCATGATGGCCCGTTATACCCAGGCGGACGTGATCGTCGTTGGCCTGATCGGCGAGCGCGGCCGCGAGGTCAAAGACTTTATCGAGAACATTCTCGGCGCCGAAGGCCGGGCGCGTTCGGTAGTGATCGCCGCGCCGGCGGACGTGTCGCCGCTGCTGCGCATGCAGGGGGCGGCCTACGCCACCCGCATCGCCGAAGATTTCCGCGATCGCGGGCAGCACGTGTTGCTGATCATGGATTCTCTCACCCGCTACGCCATGGCGCAGCGTGAGATCGCCCTGGCCATCGGCGAACCGCCGGCGACCAAAGGCTATCCGCCGTCGGTCTTCGCCAAGCTGCCTGCGCTGGTGGAACGCGCGGGCAACGGCATCAGCGGCGGCGGCTCCATCACCGCCTTCTACACCGTGTTGACCGAAGGGGACGATCAGCAAGATCCGATCGCCGACTCGGCGCGCGCGATCCTCGACGGCCACGTGGTGCTGTCGCGGCGCCTGGCGGAGGCCGGCCACTACCCGGCGATCGACATCGAAGCGTCAATCAGCCGCGCCATGACGTCGCTGATCGACGAAGAGCATTATCGCCGGGTGCGCACCTTCAAACAGATGTTGGCCAGCTATCAGCGCAACCGCGATCTGATCAGCGTCGGCGCCTACGCGGCGGGCAGCGATCCGCTGCTGGACAAAGCGATGACGCTGTATCCGCAGATGGAAGCGTACCTGCAACAGGGCATCTTTGAACGCAGCGGCTATGATGAAGCCTGTCAACAGCTGCAGCAGTTGATTGTTTAACGTCACAGAGGCGCAGAGCGATGAAATCACAGTCACCCCTGATTACCCTGCGCGATCTGGCGCAGGATGCGGTGGAACAGGCCGCGCAACAGCTGGGCCAGGTACGACAGGCGCAGCAGGCGGCAGAGCAACAGCTGTCGATGCTGCTCAACTATCAGGACGAATACCGCCAGAAGCTGAATCATACGCTCTGCGACGGCATGGATAGCTCACGCTGGCAAAACTACCAGCAGTTTATCGGCACGCTGGAGCAGGCCATCGACCAGCACCGCCAGCAGCTGCTGCAGTGGGGGCAGAAAGTGGATCATGCGGTGAAGCAATGGCAAGACAAACAACAGCGGCTGAACGCTTTCGAGACCCTGCATACCCGCGCCATGACGGCGGAGCAGCAGCAGGAGAACAAACGGGATCAAAAACTGATGGATGAGTTCGCTCAACGCAGTGCACAAAGGAATATCAACCCATGAATCTGAACGCCCTGCCCGGCCTGGTCTTACCCGGCGACGCCGGCGGCCTGGCCGAACTGACGTCGGCGCTGGATGAGAGCCAGCTGTCGTCCGCTTTCGCCCAGCTGCTCGGCGCCCGTTTCGCGCCCGCCGCCGACGGCAAACAGCCGCCGGTCGCGCTGAGCGCGGACGAGGAACGCGCCCCGGCCCTGAGCCGCAACCAGCTCAATCAACTGCTGGCCACCTTCGGCGAGCGCGGCGGCCTGCTGCCGGGCCAGACAGCCTCCGCCGATACGCTTTCACCTGAAGGCATCGAGGGCGATGCGCCCGCCGCCGACGATAAGCCGGTGCAACCGCCGATCGTCGCCGCCAAAGAGCTGGATGCCGCAACGCTGCAGGCGCTGTACGCCATGCTCCCGGCCGCGATCGTCGCCCAGGCTCAACCGGCCGACGGGAAACAACCGCTGCCGGTGGCAACCGCTGATGATGCGGCGACGCTGCAGCCCGGCAACCGCCTGCTGAACATCGCGGCGGCCGGTGATATCACCGCCGCGGCTCCGTCTGCCCCATCAGCCCCGTCGGTAGCCAGCGCGAAAGCACCGGCCACCGACGGTGACAAGGCAACAGCGGCGCTCCCGCAGCCGACCACCGGCGAACGCGCAAGCGCGGCGCAGCCGCTGCCGGCGAGTGAGGCGCAGGCTCAGACTCAGACGCAGACGCAGCCGACGCTCAATCACGCCGTTGCTCTGGCCGCCGCCAGCCCGACGCAAACGGCCGCACCGGCCAGCGCACTGGTGAGCGCACCGCCTGCGCCGCAGCTCAACGCGCAGCTGGGCAGCCCGGAGTGGCAGCAGGCGTTGAACCAACAGGTGCTGATGTTCCACCGCAACGGCCAACAGAGCGCCGAACTGCGCCTGCATCCGCAGGAGCTGGGTGCCTTGCAGATCACGCTGAAACTGGACGATCAGCAGGCGCAGCTGCACATCGCCTCCGCTCACGGCCAGGTGCGCGCGGCGGTGGAAGCGGCAATGCCGCAGCTGCGCCACGCGCTGGCAGAGAGCGGTATCAACCTGGGGCAGAGCAGCGTGGGCGGCGAGTCCACCCCGCAATGGCAGCAGCAGGCGCAACAGCAGGCCGCCAACGGCCAGGGCCGTTCCAGCTATGCTGAACATCATGGCGGTGACGGCGCGGCCGACGACGGCATCAGTGCACCGGTAGCGCTGCAGCGCATGGCCAATGCGGCCAACGGCGTCGATATTTTCGCCTGAGCCGCTGCAAACGCCCAAGCTGGCACCCATTTGCGCGTCTATTCAGGCTATTGCACGCCGCAATAGACGCGATAATACCTTTACATGTCATGCGTGCGGCCTTGCCGCGCGCCATGCCCGCCGCCTCGCCGGCCGCGGGTGGAACAACAGGAATTAGATTTGGCTATGTCTCAGAACTCCCTTCCGGCAGCACCGAAACGCCCCCTTCTGGTCATCCTGCTGGTGTTGATCAGCGTCGTCGCCTGTGGCGCCGCGGGCTACAGCTGGTGGCTGCTGCAACAGCATAAAAACGGCGCCGAACCGGCCGCCGCCAAAGAGAAACCGCCGGCCGCGCCGGTGTTCATGCCGCTCGACACCTTTACCGTCAACCTGGTGACGCCGGACAACAACCCGGATCGCGTGCTGTACATCGGCCTCACGCTGCGTCTGCCGGACGAAAGTACCCGTCGTCAGCTGAACGATTTTCTGCCGGAAGTGCGCAGCCGTCTGCTGATGCTGCTTTCCCGTCAGGAAGCGAGCCAGCTGGCCAATGAACAAGGGAAGCAACAGTTGGTGGCGCAGATTAAGGACGTGCTCAGCCCGCCGCTGGTTAAGGGACAACCGAAGCAGGTGGTCAGCGACGTGCTGTTCACCGCCTTCATACTGCGGTAATCACTATGGGCGACAGCATTCTTTCACAGGCAGAGATCGACGCCTTGCTCAACGGCGACAGCGCGGGTGATGAACCCGAAGCGATAGTCGGCAAAGAGAGCGAGGTCAAGCCTTACGATCCAAACACCCAGCGCCGCGTGGTGCGCGAGCGTCTGCACGCGCTGGAAATCATCAACGAACGTTTTGCCCGGCAGTTCCGCATGGGGCTGTTCAACCTGCTGCGCCGCAGCCCGGACATTACCGTCGGCCCGATCAAAATCCAGCCGTATCACGAGTTCGCCCGCAACCTGCCGGTGCCGACCAACCTGAACCTGGTGCATTTGAACCCGCTGCGTGGCACCGCCCTGTTCGTGTTCGCGCCGAGCCTGGTGTTCATCGCCGTCGACAACCTGTTTGGCGGCGACGGCCGCTTCCCGACCAAGGTCGAAGGCCGCGAGTTCACCCCGACCGAACAGCGGGTGATCAAGCGCATGCTGCGCCTGGCGCTGGACGCCTACGGCGACGCCTGGAGCGCCATCTACAAGATCGACGTAGAGTACGTGCGCGCCGAAATGCAGGTGAAATTCACCAACATCACCACCTCGCCGAACGACATCGTGGTCACCACGCCGTTCCAGGTGGAGATCGGCGCGCTGACCGGCGAGTTCAACATCTGCATTCCGTTCGCGATGATCGAACCGCTGCGTGAACTGCTGACCAACCCGCCGCTGGAAAACTCGCGGCAGGAAGACAGCCACTGGCGCGAAACGCTGGTGAAACAGGTGCAGCACTCCGAGCTGGAGCTGATCGCCAACTTCGTCGATATCCCGATGCGGCTGTCGAAAGTCCTGAAGCTGCAGCCGGGCGATGTATTACCGATAGACAAGCCGGAACGCCTGATCGCCCACGTGGACGGCGTACCGGTTCTGACCAGCCAATACGGCACGTTGAACGGGCAATATGCCCTGCGTGTTGAACATTTGATTAACCCTATTTTGAATGCTCTGAGTGAGGAACAGCCCAATGAGTGATCCTAAGCAACCGTCTGGCGAAGGAAAGGAATCCGTAGACGATCTGTGGGCTGATGCGTTTAACGAGCAGCAGTCTTCAGAGAAATCCGGCGCGAGCACCGAAGGGGTGTTCAAGTCGCTGGAAGCTCAGGATGCGCTCGGCAGCCTGCAGGATATCGACCTGATCCTGGATATTCCGGTCAAGCTGACCGTGGAACTGGGGCGCACCAAGATGACCATCAAAGAGCTGCTGCGCCTGTCGCAAGGCTCGGTGGTCGCACTGGACGGCCTGGCCGGCGAGCCGCTGGATATCCTGATCAACGGTTACCTGATCGCACAAGGTGAAGTGGTGGTGGTGGCCGACAAGTTCGGCGTGCGCATCACCGACATCATCACCCCGTCCGAACGCATGCGTCGCCTGAGCCGCTGATGACCGCCCCTGCGCCCGTTACCGTCCAAAGCACCCAACCCCCTACCGCGCCGGCCTTGCCGGCCGGTTCGGTGTTGATGCAGGTCAGCAGCGCACTCGGCGGCATTCTGCTGCTGATCCTGCTGGCCGGTTGGCTGTTCCGCCGGCTGGGCTTCGCCCCGCAGGCGCGCAACAACAAGCTGCTCAACCTGCGCGCCAGTTGCCAGGTCGGGCAGCGCGAGCGCGTGGTGGTGGTGGAAGTCGACGATACCTTGCTGGTATTGGGCGTCACCGCCCAGCAGATCACCCCGCTGCATACCCTGCCCGCGCCGCCGAAAGACGCCGCGGCGGCCGACGCGGCGACGCCGGCGGACTTCCGCCAACTGATGCAAAAAGTTCTGAAACGCCCGGAAAAATCGGCATGACCTCGACTCTTCATACCCTCGTCCGCCGTCCGGCGGTTTGGCTCCCTGCCGCCCTGCTGTTCGTCAGCCCGGCGGCTTTGGCGCAACTGCCGGGGCTGATCAGCCAGCCGCTGGCCAACGGCGGCCAAAGCTGGTCGCTGCCGGTGCAGACGCTGGTGCTGTTGACCTCACTCACCTTCCTGCCCGCCATGCTGCTGATGATGACCAGCTTCACCCGCATCATCATCGTGCTCGGGCTGCTGCGCAACGCGCTGGGCACGCCGTCCGCGCCGCCGAACCAGGTGATGCTGGGGCTGACGCTGTTCCTGACCTTCTTCATCATGTCGCCGGTGTTCGACAAGGTCTATCAGGACGCCTACCTGCCGTTCAGCCAGGACAAGATCGGGCTGGAGGTCGCCCTGGATAAAGGTTCTCAGCCGCTGCGCGAATTTATGCTGCGCCAAACGCGTGAAACCGATCTGGCGCTGTACGCCAGGCTGGCCAATCAGCCGCCGCTGGCCGGCCCGGAGGCGGTACCGATGCGCATCCTGCTGCCCGCCTACGTCACCAGCGAACTGAAAACCGCCTTCCAGATCGGCTTTACGGTGTTCATTCCGTTCCTGATTATCGATCTGGTGGTCGCCAGCGTGCTGATGGCGCTGGGGATGATGATGGTGCCGCCGGCCACCATCTCGCTGCCGTTCAAGCTGATGCTGTTCGTGCTGGTCGATGGCTGGCAGCTGTTGCTCGGCTCGCTGGCACAGAGCTTCTATTCGTAACCCCTGCCCGGAGAAGAAAGCGAGATGACACCCGAATCGGTTATGGCGTTAGGCACCGAAGCGATGAAAGTGGCGCTGGCGCTGGCCGCCCCGCTGCTGCTGGCGGCGCTGATCAGCGGCCTGGTGGTCAGCCTGTTGCAGGCCGCCACCCAGATCAACGAAATGACGCTGTCGTTCATTCCAAAAATTCTGGCGGTGGTGGCCACCATCATCATCGCCGGTCCCTGGATGCTGAACCTGTTGCTGGACTACATGCGCACCCTGTTCAGCAACCTGCCTACCCTGATCGGCTGACCGTGCTCACCTTTGACAGCGCCCAGCTCACCGTCTGGCTCAGCCACTATTTTTGGCCGCTGCTGCGCATTCTGGCGCTGATCAGCACCGCACCGATATTCAGCGAAAAGCAAATCAGCAAGAAGGTCAAAGTCGGCCTTGGCGGGCTGATCGTTATCCTGATCGCACCGACGCTGCCCGCCAGCAATATCCCGATCTTCTCCGCCGCCGGCCTGTGGCTGGCGATTCAACAGATTCTGATCGGCGTGGCCCTGGGCCTGACCATGCAGTTCGCCTTCGCGGCGGTGCGCCTGGCGGGCGAAGTGATCGGCATGCAGATGGGCCTGTCGTTCGCTACCTTCTTCGATCCCAGCGGCGGCCCGAACATGCCGGTGCTGGCGCGCCTGCTCAACCTGCTGGCGATGCTGCTGTTCCTTAGCTTCAACGGCCATCTGTGGCTGATTTCGCTGCTGGCGGACAGTTTCCACACCCTGCCTATCCAAACGCAGCCGCTGAACGGCAACGGTTTCCTGGTATTGACCCAGGTCGGCTCGCTGATCTTCATCAACGGCATGATGCTGGCGCTGCCGCTGATCTGCCTGCTATTGACGCTGAACATGGCGCTCGGCTTGCTCAACCGCATGACGCCGCAGCTGTCGGTGTTCGTGATCGGCTTCCCGGTCACCATGACCTTCGGCATCATGACGCTGGGCATGATGATGCCGATGCTGGCGCCATTCTGCGAGCATCTGTTCGGTGAGATATTCGATCGTCTGGCGGCGGTGATCGGCGGCATGACCTTCTGAATCCGCCTCCTCCTTCCTTCTCCCCCTTTTGCCTGAGACAAAATGGCAATAAAACCGTTTTATTGGGACAAAAGCCTGAGAAACGCCTTTTATCCGGATTAAGGTTCAAATGTCTCCGGCGGCTTGAATAAATAAAACCCCGACCTAGAATAGACACGGTAACAAGAAAACATCGCCTCCCCATTAGCCATCGGCGGCGATAAAAACGCTTACTCCTCAGCGAAAATAAAAAATAACGCAGTCGCGCAGAGTTAAATGCGCGACAGATAACTTACACCCTGAATAAATGCGTCCGGCAGCCTGCCGGCTGCAGGGCGCAGCATCGACCTTTGCTAACCACAGGAGCGAGATCATGATTAAAGCGAAAAGCAACCGCAAGGCACGCCGATTATTCGGTTTGACCCACTGGAAAAGCAACAAGTTTAGAGTTTCCTTCACCGAGACCAGCGATGGGGGAAAATGGAAAGTGGTGAAGAAAAAGAAATAACATCGCCATTTATCATCAGGGAAATAATATCCCCTCACGATTTTCCCACCGGTAATTCAATTATGCCGTTGCGCATTAAATACGGGTGACAATCTTATTATTTCTTTCTTGATGAAAAAAAGGCGCGCCGCTCGGTCAGTAGTGGGAGAACGAGTGACGCGCCAAACGAGTGCGCCCGGTTTCAAGAAGCCTTCCCCCCCGCGAGCGGAGGGGACGTTTTCTAAGCGCACCAAAGGGAAACCCGTCGCGATCGGGCAACGGGATCTTGCTCTTAACGATTCATCTGGAACAACGACATGCCCTGCATATCGCTGAAGGTTTTATACGACGCCTGCAGCGCCGTCTGCTGCATAAAGTAAGACGAGATAGACTCGGCCAGGTCGGCATCCGTCAACGCGCTCATCTGGATCTGGTTGGTCATGTCGCGCTCTTTACCGATGCTGTCCAGCTGATCCATCTCTTGCAGCTGGCTGCCCAGCTCGGCACGCACGCTCAGCACGTTGTTGTAGGAGTTGTCCAGACCGCGGTTGGCTTTCGCCAGCGCGTCGTTCACCTGCTGCTTGGTGGCCTCGTCGGCACCCTGCAACGGCGTTTTCAGCGCGTTCAGCGCGATATCGATGCTCTCGAACACGTTGCTGACCGGCGCACTGCCGTCCGGCTCGGGCTTCGGATTGCTGGTCAACGACATGAACACCGCATTGCCGGTATGGCCGATGGTCATGGTGCGGTTGGCGTCCACCTTCTGCTGTACCGCTTTGTCGCCGCCCTGGTAGCTGACGGTGCCGCCGTTATCGACGAACGGCGCCTTGTCGTTCACATACCCGCCGAACATATAGCGGCCGTTGCCATCGGTGCTGTTGGCCTGGTTCAACAGCTGATCTTTCAGCCCCTGCAACTGAGTCGCCAGCGACTGGCGGTCGTTGTCGCTTTCGGTGCTGCCGGCACTGACGATCAGCGCCTTCATGTCCGAAATGGTGGTGGTCGCGCCGGCGAGAACCGTCTCTTCCATCGACACATTTTGGCGGGCAAAGGTACGCGCCAGCGTGTACTGGTTGTTTTCCGCCTGCGACTGCGACAACATCACCGCGCGCGACGCCGCCAGCGGATCGTCGGACGGGTTGATCACCCGCTTGCCGGTCGCAAGCTGCTCGGCGGCCTTCATGAACAGCGACTGGTTGCCCGTGATGCCGTTCATGTTCTGTTGGTACATCATGCTGGTGCTCATACGCATGCTGTGGGTTCCTTACTCTGAGCGACCGGCACCGCTGTCGGCGCCGGTTAACAATGAAATCAACGAATATTCAGCAGCGCGTCGAACAGCGAGCTGGCGGTCTGAATCACCTGCGCGTTGGCCATGTAGTACTGCTGGAAACGCAGCAGCTCACCGTACTCTTCGTCGAGGTTGACGCCGGACATCGACTGCTGTTGCTCGCCCAGCTGCGTCACGATCTTGGCTTGCGAGGTGGCAATGGCCTTGGCGGCAGCGGTCTGGTTACCGACGCCGCTGACGATGCCGGCGTAAGCGCCGCTCAGGGTCGCCTTGCCGTCCACCAGGTTTTTGGTCTGCAGATCCAGCAGCTTCTTGGCGTTTTCGTTATCGCCGCGGCCGCTGTCGTCTTTACCGGCGGCAGCGATCTTGGACGAATCGGTGATGGCCACTTTCAGGTTGCCCGCCACGTCGCTGACCGGCTTCACGGTGAAGCTGTCTTTGGCCTGCGCATTGCCGTCGATGCTCACTTCCAACCCGTCGAAGTTCAGCGTCGGTTTGCCGTCCGCGCTGGTGCCCGGCGTGGCGTTGACTTTCACGTTGTCCGGCAGGCGGCTGACCTGCCAGTTGCTGCCATCGAACTCAACGCGATAATCGTTGGCCTTCACCTTGCCGGTATCGGTGTAAGCAACCGACAACGAAGCGTCGCCGGTGTTGCGGGTGTTATCCACCACCCGGCCGCCGCTGAAGCTGAAGAAGTCACCACCCGCGTCGCCGTTCAGGTCGAAACCGGCGCGATGTTGCTGGTTGAAGCTGTCCGCCATCGCCAGCGCCAACTGGCCCAGCTGATTGCGCACGCCGTCCAGCGTTTCGCTGCGGAATTTCAGCACGCCGCTCAGGCTGCCGCTGGTGATCTGGCCTTCCGGTACTTCGCTGGCGCCGTTGCCGCGGTTATAACCGATGGTCAGACGGGAAGGATCGCTGCTGGAAGGCATCGCTTCCACCTGATAGGTGTTGCTGCCCTGCACCAGGGTCAAACCGTTGGCGAAGGAGACGGTGTAGGCGTCGCCGTCCTGCTGCGTGACCTGTACGCCCACCAGCTGGTTCAGCTCGGTGACCAGCTGATCGCGCTGATCCAGCAACGCATTCGGTTCGCCGCCGGCGCTGCCGCGCAGACGGGTGATCTCGTCGTTCAGCTTGGCGATCTGTTGGCTGTAGCTGTTGATCTGCTGCGCCGTATCGCTGATTTGCTGGTTGACGCCGTTATCCATGTCGCGCAGGAATTTGTCGGTATTGTTGAACTGGTTCACCAGGCCGTTGGCCTTGCCCAGCACCGTCTGGCGCGCGGCATCGTCACCGGCGTTGCTCACCAGGTTCTGCAGGTTGGTGAAGAAATCCTGCATGTTGGTCGACAGCGGGTTGGTTTTGCTCGCCAACAGGTTGTCTATCTGAGAAATCTTCTCGTAATAGGCATTTTGCGCGCCAAACGCGCTTTGTGCGCCGCGCAGCTGGTTGGTGATGAACTGGTTGTACTCGCGGTTGACGCTGGTGACGGTCACGCCGTTGCCGATGAAGCCATTCATGGTGGCCATGCCGCCGTTCTGCGCCAGGATCGCGGTCTGGCGGTTGTAGCCCGCCACGTTGTAGTTGGAGATGTTGTTGCTGACGGTACTGAGCGCCACCTGAGCCGCATTCAGCCCGCTCATCGCGGTATTGATTAAGCTATTGGACATCGGAATTCCTTATGCTGCGGCGCCGGTGGCCCACAGGGTTCTAATTGAGCTGCTGAGCCTGTTCGCTCAGCCTGTCTCGGTTATCGGCAAAAATGAGAAGAACTTGAGGAAAAAAATGGGCGCAATACGCTGCGCCCGAGGGTTAAAACAAATCTTTCAGATCGTGGGTGTAGGCCTTGACCGCCTGTTCCCCTGCGTTCTTCATTTGCTGAATCACGCTGACCAGTTTGCTGGCGTACTGCGGGTCGGTGGCGTAGCCGGCGCGTTGCAACGCATGCGCCGCCTGCTCCGGGCTGCGCGCAGCGGCCACGTCGGCGTAGCGCGGGTTGTTGGTCAGCAGCTTGACGTAATCGGCGATCGCTTCGACATACGAACCGTAGACGCGGAACTTCGCCTTTACCTTCTTCGCCGCACCCTGTTCGAACTCGGTGGTGGTGATTTCCGTCACCGGCCCGCTCCAGCTGCCGCCGGCCTTGATGCCGAACAGGTTGTAGCTCGGCGTGCCATCCGAGGTCGGGATCTCGCGCTGCCCCCAGCCGGACTCCAGCGCCGCCTGCGCGACGATCAGCTGATGCGGAATGCCGCTCTGCTGGCTGGCGACCTTCGCCGGGATCGACAGGCGGGCGACGAAGTTGCCGTTATTGAGCGACAGCGGCGCCGTGGCCGGCGGCGCCTTCGGCATCGCGCGGCGCACCATCTGCTCCAGCGCCTGGTTCGGCAGCGTTTGCAGCACCTCGTTGTCCAGCGCCATCGGCGACAGACCCGCCGTTTCGCTCGGCACCGTATTGGCGTTGCTCATCTGCTTGACCATCATGTCGGCCAGCCCCAGCCCTTTTTGCGACATCTGCTGGGCGATTTGCTGGTCGTACATCGAGGTATAGAGCCGCGTTTGATCGCTGCTCAACACCCCGTCCTGCGGCAAGGCAGAACGCATGCTTTTCAGCATCATCTGCACGAACATGCCTTCCACCTGCTGCGCCACCTGCTTGAGGTTGCCCTGCGGGTCGGCCGCCGCGTCGCGCTTCAGGCCGTTCAGCGCCTGGGCGTCGTAGGCCGCGCCCGACATCGCCATCAGATCGCCGGCCATCAGATGATTTCCAGCTTGGCGCGCAGGCAGCCGGCGCTCTGCATCGCCTGCAGGATCGACATCAAATCGATCGGCGTGGCGCCCAGCGCGTTCAGCGCGCGGATCACGTTGTTCAGGTTGGCGCTGGCGTTCACCTTCTGCAACGACCCACCCTGCTGCTGCATCGAGATCTGGGTGTTTGGCGTCACTACCGTCTGGCCGCCGCCGAACGGCGTCGTCGGCTGGCTGACGGTATTTTGCCGATCGACCACCACCGACAGGTTGCCCTGGGCGACGGCGCAGGAATCGAGGATCACGTCGCGGTTCATCACCACCGAACCGGTGCGCGAGTTGATGATCACTTTGGCGTCCATCGCCCCGACGTTGACGGTAATGTTTTGAATTTCCGCCAGGAAGCGCACCTGAGAACTGTTGCCCTGCGGCACCAGCACCTGGATGGTACGGGCGTCGAGCGGCGTCGCGGTGCCGCCGCCGCGTTGGCGGTTGATGGCGTCGCTGATCTGCTGTGCCAGCGTGAAATCTTCGTCGTTCAGCTGCAGGTTGAGCACGCCGCCGCTGCCGAAGGTGGTCGGCAGCTCGCGTTCGATGGTGGCGCCGTTGCTGATGCGCCCGCCCGCCAGCTGGTTGACCTGCACGCTGCTGCCGCCGGCCGCCGCGCCTGCGCCGCCCACCAGCACGTTGCCCTGCGCCAGCGCATAAACCTGGTTATCCACGCCTTTCAGCGGCGTCATCAGCAGGGTGCCGCCACGCAGGCTCTTGGCGTTGCCCATCGAGGAAACCACCACGTCGATGTTCTGCCCGGCGCGTGAGAACGGCGGCAGTTTGGCGGTCACCATCACCGCCGCCACGTTTTTCAGCTGCATGTTGGTGCCCGGCGGTACGGTGATGCCCAGCTGCGACAGCATGTTGCTCAGGCTTTGGGTGGTGAACGGCGTCTGCATGGTCTGGTCGCCGGAGCCGTCCAGCCCCACCACCAGGCCGTAGCCGATCAGGGCGTTGTCTCGCACGCCCTGCACCGTCACCAGATCGCGGATGCGCTCCGCCGCCGCCGGCAAGCACACCAGCCCGACGCACAGCGCGATAAACCATTTTTTCAGCATCAGTCAATCCTTAGAACGGTGAAACATTTAAGAAGAAGCGCTGCAGCCAACCCATGGTCTGCGCTTCGTTGATATAGCCATTGCCGACGTATTCGATGCGCGCGTCCGCCACCTGCGTCGAGGTGACCGAGTTGTTGCCGCTGATGGTGCGCGGATTGACGACGCCGGAGAAGCGAATGAATTCAGTGCCCTGATTGATGGCGATCTGTTTTTCCCCCACCACGTGCAGGTTGCCGTTGGCCAGCACCTGGTTGACCGTCACCGTAATGGTGCCGTTGAAGGTGTTGTTGGCGTTGGCGCCGCCCTTGCCGCCGAAGGTGCTGTCGCCGGAAATGTCCATATCGGCGCGCGCATTGCCCAACAGGCCGTCGAGGTAACGCGGCGAGGTGGCGACGCCGAACTTGCTGGCGCCGTTGCGGCTGGCGTTGGCGGAGGAGCTTTTGCTGGCGCTGACGTTTTCCTGCAGCACGATGGTCAGGGTGTCGCCGACGTTGCGCGGACGGCGGTCTTCGAACAGCGGCTGATAGCCGTAGTTCATCGGCTGCACCGTCTGGAAGATCGAGCCGTTCGGCATCGGCGCGCTGGCCGGCGCGGGCTGCGCCGTGGTCGCGCCGTCCACCAGCGGTTTGTGCGGGATATAGGCGCAGCCGCTCAGCGTCAGCATCACCATTCCCGCCAGCCAGCGTTGTCCCTGCCGCGGCAGGATTGCCATCGAATATGTGGTTACCACGGGTATCGCCTTTGTTTCACGAAAGAGAATGACGGGCGCGGCAAGCCGGGCCCGTCAATGACAGATTACAGTTGCGTCAGCTTTTGCAGCATCTGATCGGAAGTCGATACCGCTTTGCTGTTGATCTCGTACGCGCGCTGAGTCTGGATCATGTTGACCAACTCTTCCGCCACGTTGACGTTGGAGGTTTCCACGTAACCCTGATACAGCAAACCGGCACCACTCAGCCCCGGAGTGCTCTCGTTCGGCGGGCCCGAGCTTTCGGTTTCCTGATACAGGTTCTCGCCCACGCTCTCCAGACCGCTGTCGTTGACGAAGGTGGTCAGCGTCAGTTGGCCTACCTGCTGGGCGGCGGTTTGCCCTTGCTGGGTGACGCTGACGATGCCGTCGCGGCCGACGGTGATGGACAGCGCGTTAGCCGGAATGGTGATCGCCGGCTGCACCTGGAAACCGCTGGAGGTCACCAGCTGGCCGTTTTGGTCTATCTGGAACGAACCGTCGCGGGTATAGGCCTGGGTGCCGTCCGGCAGCAGCACCTGGAAGAAACCCTGCCCCTTGATGGCGACGTCTTTGCTGTTGTTGGTCTGCGACAGGTTGCCCTGGCTGTGCAGGCGTTCGGTCGCCACCGGACGTACGCCGGTACCGATCTGCAGGCCGGAAGGCAGCGTGGTCTGCTCGGAGGACTGCGCCCCCGGCTGACGCATGGTCTGGTACAGCAGATCTTCAAACACCGCACGCTGGCGTTTGAAGCCGTTGGTGCTGACGTTCGCCAGGTTGTTGGCGATCACGTCCATGTTGGTCTGCTGCGCGTCCAGACCGGTTTTGGCAATCCATAAGGATGGAATCATCGGTTATTTCCTTGCTGCTTAACTCATTGAGAGCAGTGAGTTGGCACGCTGTTCGTTTTCATCCACGCTGTGGATGACCTTCATTTGCATTTCAAAGCGGCGGGCGTTGGCGATCATGTCGACCATGGTCTCCATCGGCTTGACGTTGCTGCCTTCCAGCACGCCCGGCATCACCCGCACCTGCGGATCGTTTTGCAACTGATTGCCGCGCTGCTGTTGGGTTTCCGGCGTCAGGCGGAACAGCCCGTCGTCACCGCGCATCACTTCGCGCGCATCGGCCTTCACCAGCTTCAGCCGGCCGATCTGCGCGATGGTGTTCGGCGGATCGCCGGCGTTCAGCGCCGAAATGGTGCCGTCGGCCGCGATGGTGATCTCCGCCGACGGCGGCACCTCGATCGGGCCGCCGTCGCCCATCAACGGCATCCCCTGCACCGTCAACTGCCCGCTGGAGGAGATCTGAATGTTGCCGTTACGGGTATAGGCTTCACCGCCGCCCGGCAGGCTCACCGCCAGGAAACCGTCCTGCTGCAGTGCCACGTCCAGCGGGCGCGCCGTGTAGTTCAACGCCCCCTGGCTCATGTCGGCGCCCGGCGTCGACGCGGTCACCAACGTGCGCGTCGCCAGGCTTGGCCCGTCGACCGGCACCGCGCGCAACGCGGCGAGCTGAGCGCGAAAGCCCGGCGTCGAGGCGTTGGCCAGGTTGTTGGCGGTGATGGACTGCTGCTCCAGCGTCTGGCGCGCCGCGCCCATCGCGGTATAAATCGCGTGATCCATAACTCGGCCCTATTAGCGCAGGCTAACCAACGTCTGCAGGATGGAGTCCTGCGTCTTGATGGTCTGGGCGTTGGACTGGTAGTTGCGTTGCGCGACGATCATGTTCACCAGCTCCTGGCTCAGATCGACGTTGGAAGACTCCAGCGCGCCGCTGGTCAGCTTACCGAAGCCGCCGCCGCCCGACAGACCGACACGCGGCTGACCGGACGCACCGGTTTCTTGCCAAACGTTATCGCCTTGCGACGCCAGCCCTTCCGGGTTGGAGAAGTTGGCCATGACGATCTGGCCCAGCACCTGGGTCTGCTGGTTGGAGTAGATGCCCACGACGGTGCCGTCGTCCTTGATCTGGAAGTTGGTGTATTCACCGGCGGCATAGCCGTCCTGCGCCACTTTGCTCACCGAGTCGCTGCCCACGTTCTGCTGCATGCTGCCGGCGAAGCTCAGGGTAAAGTTTTGCGCCGGGGCACCGTCTTTGGCGGTCATCGGGATCACCATGCTGAACTCGCCCGGCGTGCCGTTGGTGCTGGTGGTTTTGACCAGGCTGCCGCTGGTGCTGAACTCCATGGTGCCGGCATCGACCGGGGCTGCGCTGCCGTCCTGGGTGTAGACCTGCCATTTGTTGTCGTCGGTCTTGACGAAGTAGGCGTTGATGTTGTGCGCGTTGCCCAGCGAGTCGTAGGCGGTAATGGTATTGACGTAGTTGTAGCTGTCCTGCTTGGTCGGATCGAAGGTCTTGTTATCCGGCACTTTATGGGTGGACTTCAGGTTGGTTACCATCTCACCGGAGGTGGACGCCTTGGCGTTCATCATGCCTTCAGGAATGCTCAGCGGCACCGGGTTGGCCCCCTGCTGGATGGTCGGCGGAGAACCGGCCGCCGGGTAACCGGTCAGCTGCAGGCCCTGCATGTTGGTCAGGTTGCGGTTCTCGTCCAGCTTGAACTGGCCGTTGCGGGTATAGAAGATGCCGCCATCTTTATCCTGCATGCGGAAGAAGCCGTTGCCGTTGATGGCGATATCCAGCGCGCGGCTGGTGCCGGTGGTGGTGCCGCCCTTGAAGTTTTGGGTGATGCCGGACACCTTGACGCCCAGCCCCACCTGCGAACCGGCGAACATGTCGGCAAAGGACACGCTGCCGGATTTGAAGCCCGCAGTCGCGGAGTTGGCGATGTTGTTACCGATCACGTCCAGGTTGGTTGCTGCCGCGTTCAAGCCGCTGACTGCCTGAGAAAAGGCCATATTATTCTCCGAATAGTGGTCAGGCTATCGTCCGATTGAGCCTGATGCTTAGGGTTATAAGATCTGTCGCACGTCTTCCAGGGTGGCGTTGCCCGCCAGGCCGAGATCCAGCTTGGCGCCGTTGCCGTCGCGGATCACGCCGTTGACCAGGCCGAAGTGCAGGCTGCGCGCCACCAGCTGCTCGCCGTTGCCTTTGGCGTTGACGGCCACTTTGTAGGCGCCGTCGGGCGCGGTGGAGCCGTCATCCAGCGAACCGTCCCAGGTAAAGGCGTGTACGCCGGCGGTCAGGCCACCGATTTCGATGGTGCGCACCACCTGCCCGCTGGCGTTGGTGATGGTCGCGGTCACCTGATCGGCGGCGCGCTCCAACTCCACGCCGAACGGCGTGGTGCTGACCTGGCCGTCCTTGCTGCCGACCAGAATGTTGTTGCCCGGCACCATCACGCCGTGGCCGATCAGCGCAGTGGCTTGCAGCGACTGGTTGCTGTTGATCTGGCCGGAGATCGAACCCAGCGTGGTGTTGAGTTTTTCGATGCCCTGAACGGTGTTGATCTGCGCCAGCTGCGAGGTCAGTTCGTTGTTCTGCATCGGGTTGGTCGGATCCTGGTTTTTCAACTGCGCCACCAGCAGCGTCAGGAAGCTGTTGTGCAGATCCTGGCTGTTGGTGTTTTTGCTGTTGTTGCCGATGACGGTGTTGTCCAACGACTCGTTAGTGGTTGCGGCAATAGCCATGGGAACCTCCGGTTACTGACCCAGCGTCAGGGTTTTCATCATCATCGACTTGGTGGTGTTGAGCACCTCGACGTTGGCCTGGTAACTGCGGGAAGCGGAGATGGTGTTGACCATTTCGCCCACCACATCGACGTTCGGCATACGCACGTAGCCCTTGGCATCCGCCAGCGGGTTGCCCGGTTGATACACCAGACGCTCGGGCGCCGGATCGTCCACCACCTGAGCGACGCGCACGCCGCCGGTCGGCTGGCCCGGTGCTGCCGCGACCTGGAACACCACCTGTTTGGCGCGGTAAGGTTCGCCGTCCGGGCCGGTCACGCTGTCGGCGTTGGCCATGTTGCTGGCGCTGACGTTCATGCGCTGGGATTGCGCCGACAACGCCGAGCCGGAGATATCAAAAATGTTCAGTAAAGACATGCGCCTTATCCTTGTTGCAGCACGGACATCATCCCTTTGATCTGCCCGTTGAGCAGCGTCAGGTCGGTCTGATATTTCAGGCTGTTATCGGCAAAGTTGGTGCGTTCGCGATCCATGTCCACCGTGTTGCCATCCATCGACGGCTGATCCGGCACTCGGTACAGCAGATCGAGCTGCGGCGGCTGCAGGGTCTGCGCCGGAATGTGGCGCGCCGCCGTCAGGTTCAGCGACATGCCGTTGCCGTTGACGCGCCCCTGTTCCAGCACCTTGTTCAATTGGCTGGCGAAATCGATATCCCGCGCCTGATAACCCGGCGTGTCTGCGTTGGCGATGTTGGCGGCCAGTATTTCCTGCCGCTGGGCGCGCAAGTTCAGCGCCTCTTGGCCAAAGCGCAGAGCCGCGTCCAGTTTGTCGAGCATGCTCCCTCCGCGAGGTTAGAATTTGGAGCCGACAGCATAAACGCCCCCTGCGCCACCCTATCGCGGGAATAGACGCAAAATGGGGCGCTATTTATCTGCTTAGCCTGCGCGCGCTGCGGGTACACTTACGCGTATCCCGATGAGGCTTGAGAAGATGACGATGAAAGGTAAAATGCTGCTGCTTATCGGCCTGCTGTGCAGTCTGAACGCGCGCGCCGACGATTTGGCGACGCAAATCGAAAGCTTCATCAAAGGTAAATTCGACGGCGAGCCGGTGCAGGTGAAAGTGCGGGTGCGCACGCCGCCAACCCAATGGCCCGCCTGCCAACTGCCGCAGCTGTCGCTGCCGCCCAACGCACGGATCGGCGGCAACGTCAGCATTTCGGCACGCTGTGGCCAGGAACGGCGTTTTATCCAGACGCAGGTGCAGGTGTTCGGCCGCTATCTCGTTTCGGCACGCGGCATCAGCGCCGGCAGCCGGTTGACGGCGGCGGACCTGACGTTGAAAGAGGGCCGGCTCGATACCCTGCCGCCGCGCGCGTTGACCGAAGCGGGCAAAGCGTTGGGCGCCGTCAGCCTGCGCAATATCGGCCCCGGCCAGCCGCTGACCCTCGCCATGCTGCGCCGCGCCTGGGTTGTCAAGGCCGGGCAACCGGTGCAGGTCACCGCTCAGGGCGAAGGGTTCAACATCAGCGGTGCGGGCAAGGCGATGAACAACGCCGCCGCCGAAGACAGCGTGCGCGTGCGCATGGCGTCCGGGCAGATCGTCAGCGGCGTGGTCGGGGACGACGGTGCGATTCGCATTACGTTATAAAAAAGTAAAGGTTCCGCCAACCCTGCCGATAAGACAAATCAAGCAGCATTGTATTGGCCACCAGGGCCGCAAAACTTTCATTGCAGCGTCGTCGCCCGAGAGCGGTCACGGCGTAAACGGAGATGGACCATGAGTATCGATCGCACCCAGCGGTTACAGCCGGTATCCACTGTGCAACCGCGTGAAACCCCGGCCGACAACCCGCTCCAGCCGCGTAAGGCCGCCGTGGCCGAAACCGCCGTCAGCGGCACGCAGGTCAAACTGAGCGAGGCACAGGCACGCCTGATGCAGCCGGGCACCCAGGATATCGATATGGGTCGGGTCGAGGCCATCAAGCAGGCGATCCGCAACGGCGAGCTGAAGATGGACGCCGGCAAAATCGCCGACGCGCTGCTGCAAGACGCGCAGAGCGACATTCAATGGATCGCCGGGCGCGACTGACGGCGCGGCGGGTAGCGGTAAAGGATAAGTCATCACTATGGAAAACCTGGCACAACTGCTGGATAAACTGTTGGAAACGCTGCAGGCGCTCAATGGCGTGCTGG
Organism: Serratia nevei; assembly: GCF_024160145.1. Lineage (GTDB taxonomy): Bacteria > Pseudomonadota > Gammaproteobacteria > Enterobacterales > Enterobacteriaceae > Serratia > Serratia nevei_A. The sequence continues at coordinate 303,268 of NZ_JAMYWQ010000002.1, read as the reverse complement.
AGGAAGAGCACGACTTGCTGTGCTCCGGCCAGCTGCCCGGCGTGGCATTGCAGCGCGTAACCGATGCCAAAAGCCAACTGCTGGCGACGGTCGCCTACCTTGAGCAACAGCGCCTGGGGCAGGAAAAAGCCTGTGGGCAACGCGCCCCCTACACCAGCCACGCTCCCCTGGCCGATCGCTGGCAACGCGTTCAACTGCTCAGCCAAACGCTGCGCGAGAAGAATCAGCACAATGGCCTGCTGCTCAATCAGCAGATCGACCATAACGCTCAGGCGCTGGCGATCCTCAGCAAGAACAACAAATCGCTGTATGGCCCGGACGGCCAGTCGCACGCCGGCAGCCTGCTCGGCAGAAAAATCGGCGTTTAGTCACCTGCTTTCGCCCGGTGTGCGCACCGCCGGGCGCGGGTTTACCCGGCTATGCGCGCCCTCTCGCAGTTTCTTCTTATCGCTTTCTGAATTCCCTTAACGTTATGCGCCAGGCTGCGCAGAACGGATATTTGCCTGTTCCCCATCACGCCCTATTTCGTCATCTTAGCTCGGTCGTTAAACATCTTGATCTATACCCACTAAGGGTATATTTTACACGGAGAGTGAATGACCGACATTTATCTCACAAAAGCCTTCCAGACATTTGCCGGCGACGAACGCATCAGTGACGCCACGATAGTGAAAGCGGCGCGAGAGATGCAAAATCAGTTGTACGACGCCAATCTCGGTGGTTGCGTTTACAAAAAACGCATCGCCCGGATGGGGAGTGGAAAACGGCGCGGGTATCGGGTATTAATCGCAACGGCAGATGAAGGCAGGATCTTTTTCATGTATGGCTTTGCCAAAAACGAAAGAGACAACATCAATCAGGATGAGTTAATTTCCTGGCGGCATTTGGCGGCGCTGTATCTGGATTATTCACCATTCAGACTGTATCAGCTGGTCAACTGCGGGGAATTAATAAGGTTACAACTATGAGCAAGATGCTGAAATCGATCCACCAGGAAGTTCAGGGCCTGCACCGCGCCGGTTTCGTCGACGACGTGACCATGCGCACCTTCGACATGCTGTGTCTGCGGCCGGTGAAACAGTTCGGGCCGGCCGAGATCCGCGCGCTGCGCGAACGGGAAAACGTCAGTCAGCCGGTGTTTGCGCTGTATCTCAACGTCAGTAAAAAGGCGGTACAAAAATGGGAGCGCGGCGAAGCGCAACCGAACTCCGCCGCAATGAAGTTGCTGTCACTGGTGGAACGCAACGGCCTGCAAATTCTGGCCTGATCCTACTGGTAATTAACGATGACCTGATTGCCAATCACCCGCAGCGGCGGGTTCAGCCCGCCTTGCGACTGCACGTAATAGACAAAGCGCAATTCCGCATTGGCCGGTTCGCCCTGCAGACCGTTGCTGCTGCCGCTGCCGCCGCCCAGCGGAATGCAGCGGTTCACCGTACACAGCTGGGCCTGCAGCCCGACCGGCTCCGGCCCCAGCAACCGATAGCGCCAGCTGACGCTGGTGATGCGCGCATTGGCATCCGGCAACGCGTTCGGCGGCCGCAAACCGGCGGACTCATCGCGCATGCCGCCCTGTTCCAGCGTCACGCCCGACCCTTCGGCCACCCAGGAGCCGGACACCGCGCCGGCGGTTAACGGCGCCAGCAAACACAGCACGAACAGACAGCGTTTCATCAGGCGGCTCCAATGGTCGAGGTCATGCGAATCTGGCGATCGTCGTTGATTTCGAGGTTGGACAACACCACGATCTGCGGCAGGCTGCGGCGCAGGAAGCGCGCCAGCAAGGCCCGCAGCGCATGGTTGACCAGCAGCACCGGCGGCGCGCTGAGCATCTCTTGCCGCTGCAGCGCCTGGCGTGCCTGTTCCAACAGGCGATCGGCCAACCCCGGCTCCAGACCACCGCCGCCCTGCAACGCCTGCAACAACAGGCGCTCCAGTTGGGTATCCAGACCGATGACCTGGATCTCGCCGTTGCCCGGGAACCACTGCTGCGTGATCGCCCGGCCCAGCGCCACCCGTACCACGGTAGTCAGCTCATAAGGATCGCTCTGCGCCGGGGCATGCTCCGCCAGCGTTTCGACGATGGTGCGCATATCGCGGATAGAAACGCGCTCGGCCAGCAGGTTTTGCAGCACCTTGTGCAGCGTGGTCAGTGACACCACGCCCGGCACGAAGTCTTCGGTCAGTTTCGGCATTTCCTGCGACACGCGATCCAGCAGCTGCTGGGTTTCCTGGCGGCCAAACAGCTCGCTGGCGAACTGGCCGATCAGGTGATTGAGGTGCGTCGCCACCACGGTGCTGGCTTCCACCACGGTAAAGCCCTGGATTTGCGCCTGTTCGCGCAAGGCGCTGTCGATCCACACCGCCTCGAGCCCAAAGGCCGGATCGACGGTTTTATCTCCCGCCAGCTCGCCCACGGCATTGCCGGGGTTGATCGCCAGCCAGCGGCCCGGCTGCGCTTCGCCGCTGCCAATCTCGACGCCTTTCATCAGGATGCGGTAACTGGCCGGCGGCAGTTCCAGGTTATCGCGAATGTGCACCACCGGCGGCAGATAGCCCATGTCCTGCGCGAATTTCTTGCGGATCCCGCGGATACGCCCCAGCAGTTCGCCGTTCTGTTGGAAATCGACCATCGGAATCAACCGATAACCCACCTCCATCCCCAGCGGATCTTCCAATTGCACATCGGCCCAGCTGGCTTCGGCGGCCTGCGGATTCTCCGGCATCACCGGCGCCTCTACCGTTTTCGGTGCCTGTTGCTCTCGGCCACGCAGCCACCAGGCCAGGCCCAGCAGAGCGGCGGTGAACAGCAGGAACACCAGGTTCGGCATGCCCGGCACCAGGCCCAGCAGGCCCAGCACCCCGGCGCTCAGCAGCATCACACGCGGATTGTTGAACAGCTGGCCTACCATCTGCTCGCCGACGTCCTGATCGGTCGCTACGCGAGTGACGATAACGCCGGCGGCGGTGGAGATCACCAGCGCCGGGATCTGTGCCACCAGGCCGTCACCGATGGTCAGCAACGTATAGCTTTCCGCCGCCGCCCCCAGTTCCATGCCGTGTTGCACCACGCCGACCAACAGGCCGCCGACCACGTTCAGCACCATGATCATCAGGCCGGCGATGGCGTCGCCGCGCACGAATTTACTGGCGCCGTCCATCGAGCCGTAGAAATCGGCCTCCTGGGTGACTTCAGCGCGGCGTTTCTTCGCTTCGTCTTCGCCGATCAACCCGGCGTTCAGGTCGGCGTCGATCGCCATCTGTTTACCCGGCATGCCGTCCAGTACGAAGCGCGCGCCCACTTCGGCGATGCGCCCCGCCCCCTTGGTGATCACCATGAAGTTGATCAACACCAGGATGATGAACACCACGATACCGATGGCGAAGTTGCCCCCCACCAGGAAGTGCCCGAAGGCCTCCACCACGCGGCCGGCGGCGGCGGAACCGGTGTGCCCTTCCAGCAAGATGATGCGCGTGGACGCGACGTTGAGCGACAAACGCAGCAGCGTGGAGAACAGCAGAATGGTCGGGAAGGCGGCAAACTCAAGCGTACGCTGGGTGAACATCGCCACCAGCAGCACCATGATCGACAGCGCGATGTTGAAGGTAAACAGCACAGCAGGTCGAGGATAAACGCCGGCAACGGCAACACCATCATCGACAGGATCAGCAGGATCAGCACCGGGCCGGCCAGCACCTGCCACTGCGTATCTTTAAAATTGCCCGGCAAACGAAGCAGGGAGGCCAAATTAGCCATTAGAGTCACTCTCTCTCGCAAAATCCAGTGCTTCCGGCACCGGTAAACGTTCAGGTTTTTTCGGGATCAGGCCGCCCTCGCGCCGCCAGCGGCGCAGCTGGTACACCCAGGCCAGCACTTCGGCGACCGCGGCATACAGGGTGGCCGGAATATGTTGTCCAATCTCGCTGTGTCGATACAGCGCACGCGCCAGCGGCGGCGCTTCCAGCATCGGGATGCGGTGCTCCGCACCGAGCTCGCGAATGCGCAACGCGATTTCGCCGGCCCCTTTGGCCAGCACCTTCGGCGCACTCATTTTTTTGTCGTTGTACTGCAACGCGACGGCGTAGTGCGTCGGGTTGGTGACGATCACATCCGCCTTGGGCACGTCGGCCATCATGCGGCGTCGGGCGATCGCCCGCTGCTGCTGGCGGATGCGCCCCTTGACGTGCGGATCCCCTTCCTGGTCTTTGAATTCGTCGCGGATATCCTGCTTGGTCATCTTCAGTTTTTTGAAGTGGCTCCACAGCTGGTAGAACACGTCGAACGCCACCATCGGCGTCAATCCCAGCACCACCAGAAAACCGCAGAACAGGATCATCTGCAGCGCATTGCCCAGCGCGTCGAGCGGCTGCTGAGTCATCAAATGCAGCATCGCCGCCCAGTTGTGCCACAGATAAAGGCCGGTCACCCAGCCGACCAGCGTCGCTTTCAGGATCCCTTTCAGCAGCTCGGCCAGCACCTGGGTGGAAAAGATCCGCTTCAGTCCGGAAAGCGGATTCAGCCGCTTCAAATCGAACTTGATCGACTTGCCGCTGAACAAAATACCCCCCAACAGCATCGGCGCGGCGAGCGCCACCAGCACCAGCCCCGCCATGATCGGCAACAATGCCAGCACCGCCTGGCGCAGCAACATGCCCAGCTGGCGCACCATCTGTTTATCGTTGCTGACCATGCCGTGATCGAAGTTCAGGCCTTGCGTGAGCATCGCCGCCAGCTGTTGCGTCATGTTGCTGCCCGACATCAGGATAATCGCCAGGCCCGCGAGCAGCATCAGTACCGAGGTCAGTTCGCGGGAACGCGGGATCTGGCCGTCTTCACGCGCCTTCTCCAGCCTGTGGGGCGTGGGGGCCTCGCTTTTTTCCAGATCGCTGTCTTCAGCCACGAAACGCCGTTCCTGTATCGGGAGGGTAAAGAATGGCGGTCAGCATGCCAAAAAATTGGCGATGTCATTGGCGGAACAACGGGGAAAAAGGCGGGTTATTTAGGGGATGAGACCATCAGGGAGACGTTACAACCAATTTTCCAGCCGCAAACCCTCAACGCGCTCAAATTCGCATCGATTATTGGTCACCAGGATCAATCCTTCGCTGCGCGCATGCCCGGCGATATGTAGATCGTTTACGCCAATAAGCGTTCCCTGGCGTTCCAGCGCAGCCCGGATGTTGCCGTAGTACGATGCCGCTTTGGCGCTGTAATCGAGAATGTCCAATCGGGAGACAAAATCCTCAACGACTCTGGCGTTCACCGCTGGGCGAGCGCTTTTCTCCACCCCGTGAACCAATTCGCCATAGGTGATTGACGAAATGACCATTTTACCTGCATAACGATTGAATGCCTCCAGCACTTCCAGCGGCCGGCGCTTAATGACATAGATAACAATGTTGGTGTCCAGCATATGACTGAACATCAAAAATCTTCCCGCTCGCGCTGGTGCTGCCCGGCACGTTCATTGAGGAAATCATCGCTCACCTCATTTTCCGCACAGAAGAAGCTGTCCCAGGTATTCTCCAGGGGGGCAAGAATGCGCTCTTTGCCCACTACGCGGACGGTCACTTTAGAAACGGTATCAGGGAAACGCACCTCTGCAGGCAAGCGTACAGCCTGTGTCCGATTATTGGTAAAGACAGAACCTAACGTCATGGCGACCTCCTTTAACTGGAGTACAAATTACAACCACAACAATGTATATAGCAATGCTATATACATTAATCTTTACGGGACACCGCGCAACTTTCGGGGCGCGCCGTCGCGCGCCCCGAAAAGCCTTAGAAACCGAGGCTGTCGAGCAGATCGTCGACCTGTGCCTGGTTGGCGATTACGCCGACGCCGTTCTGGTCGAGCTGCGGGCCGTTCAGCAGGCTGTCGTTCGGCCGTTTTTCCTTCACCGGCTGCTCCGGCATGTTTTCCATCAACACCATCAGCAGCTGCTTTTCGATCTCCTGCACTACGTCCATCATGCGCTTGATCACCTGGCCGGTCAGATCCTGGAAGTCCTGCGCCATCATGATCTCCAGCAGCTGGGCATTGGTGAAGGCCGTATGGCCCGGCACCTGGTCCAGATACTGACGCGTGTCGTTGACCAGAGAACGCGCGTCGTCCAGCTCGATGGGATTGGCAAACCACTCGTCCCAGCGCCCTTTCAACGCGTTCGCGCCGGATTCCAGCTCCGCCTGGCGCGGCTGCGCCGCCTCGACGCAGTTCAACGCCCGTTCCGCCGCCTGCGCCGTCATGGTTACGACATAGTCAAGACGGTCGCGCGCATCCGGGATCGCCTCTGCCGCCTGGGCGATCGCCTGATCGAGCCCCAGTTCGCGCATGCTGTCGCGCAGCATTCGGGTCAGTTGGCCGATACGGGAGATGATCTCTCCCGCGGTCGCTGCATCGCTGGCAGGCATTGGAATGTCTCTCATCGCCCTCTCCTTACATGCCCAATTTTTCAAAAATCTTGTTGAGCTTTTCTTCCAGCGTCGCCGCCGTAAAAGGTTTCACTACATAACCGCTGGCGCCGGCCTGCGCCGCCGCGATGATATTTTCTTTCTTGGCTTCCGCCGTCACCATCAGTACCGGCATCGCGGCCAGCGCGCTGTCGGCGCGGATGGTTTGCAACAGCTCCAGCCCGTCCATGTTTGGCATGTTCCAGTCGGACACCACGAAGTCGAAACCGCCCGTGCGCAGCTTGTTCAGCGCATCCGCGCCATCTTCCGCTTCTTCGACGTTGTTGAAGCCCAGCTCCTTAAGCAAATTTCTGACGATGCGACGCATGGTGGAAAAGTCGTCCACAACCAGAAATCTGAGGTTCTTGTCTGCCATTGTTACTCCTGAAAATAGTTAACCGTTTAATAATGCAAAACCCGCAGGCCGCCGCACGGCGGCCGTGGGTCATATCGCCGCAGGGCAGCCCCCGCGGACTGAAATCAAATGCGCAGAGCCTGGCCACCGGCAATCTGCGCCAGCATGCGCTGGCTCATCCTGTCCAGCTCGACCACTTCGCTGACGCCACCGCTGGCGATCGCCTCGCGCGGCATGCCGAACACCACGCAGCTCGCCTCGTTCTGCGCCAGGGTATAGGCCCCGGCGCGGTGCATCTCCAGCATCCCCGCCGCCCCGTCGTTGCCCATGCCGGTGAGGATCACCCCCACCGCATTGCGGCCGGCATACTGCGCCACCGAACGGAACAGCACGTCGACCGACGGGCGATGGCGGTTGACCGCCGGGCCGTCATGCAGCTTCACCTGATAGTTGGCGCCGCTGCGCGCCAGCTCCAGGTGGCGGTCCCCCGGTGCGATGTAGGCGTGGCCCGGCAGCACGCGCTCGCCGTCCTCGGCTTCCTTCACCGTGATCTGGCACAGCTTGTTCAGCCGCTCGGCGAACGAACGGGTAAAGCCCGGCGGCATGTGCTGAGTGATCAGCAGCGCCGGGCTGGTGGCCGGCAGCGGCTGCAGCACCTGACGGATCGCTTCGGTACCGCCGGTGGAAGCACCGATGGCGATCAGTTTTTCGCTGCTCAGCAGCGGCGCATGGCTGAGGATCGCCGGCGCCGGGCTGTTGGAACGCTGCGGCAGGCGCGCTCTGGCGGCGGTGCGGATCTTCTCGGCAATCAGCTCGCTGTAAGCCAGCATGCCTTCGCGAATGCCGAGCTGCGGTTTGGTGACGAAGTCCACCGCCCCCAGCTCCAGCGCACGCAGCGTAATCTCCGAGCCTTTGCCGGTCAGCGATGAAACCATCACCACCGGCATCGGCCGCAGGCGCATCAACTTCTCGAGGAAATCCAGCCCGTCCATGCGCGGCATCTCGACGTCCAGCGTCAGCACCTGAGGATTAAATTTTTTGATCAGATCGCGCGCCACCAACGGGTCCGGCGCGGTGGCCACCATCTCCATGTCGGCATGGCCGTTCACAATTTCCGTCATCAGCTGGCGCATCAGTGCCGAATCGTCTACGCATAACACTCTGATTTTACTCATTACCTCTCCTTGGTCAGCCCATACACGGTCTGCCCACGCAAGTAGAAATCCCGGCTGATCTGGCTGAAGTTCTCGGAGTGGCCGGCAAACATCAGCCCCCCCGGCTTAAGCAAGGGAACGAAGCGGCGCAGGATGCGTTCCTGCGTCGCCTTATCGAAATAGATCATGACGTTGCGACAAAAAATGGCGTCGAATTGCCCCGGTAGCGCCCACTCCGGCGCCAGCAGGTTCAGCGGCTGAAAGTTCACCCGCGCCGCCAGCTCCGGCCGCACGCGCACCAGCCCCTGATGCGGCCCGGTGCCGCGCAGAAAATAGCGCTGCATTTGGGTCGGCGTCAGGGTACGCAGATCTTCCTGGCGGTAAACGCCCGCCTCCGCCTTTTCCAGCACCTGCGTATCGATGTCGCTGGCCCAGACCTGGCAACTGCCGGCGCGTTGTCCCAGGGCATCGCTCAGCGTGATGGCGATCGAATACGGCTCTTCGCCGGTCGAGGCCGCGGTGCTCCAGACGCTGTAGCCGTTCGGCCGCGAGCGCGCATGTTCCGCCAGGATCGGGAAGTGATGCGCCTCACGGAAAAAGGCCGTCAGGTTGGTGGTCAGCGCGTTGATAAACGCCTGCCATTCCGCGCTGTTCGGGTCGCTTTCCAGCAGCGCCAGGTAGTCGCCGAAATCGTGCAATCCCAGCAGCCGCAGCCGGCGCACCAGGCGGTTGTAAACCATCTCGCGTTTGTGCTCCGCCAGCACGATGCCGGCGCGTTGATAAATCAACTGGCTGATACGGCGAAAATGCACGTCCGACAGCGGCAGGCGCTGCACCATTTGCGTCAACATCGACGCAGTATCCCGGTTAGAAGTTGACGGCGCCTGTTTCATACCGCCTCACCGGGGAAAAACGTGCTGCTTTTGCGGTTTAACAATCTTGGGCTTCCTTTACCACGGGTGAAACTGCGTTGTTGCTGTTACCTGGCGCGACGAAGTTATCGTCCGCCAGACGGAATACCGCGACCGCGTCGGCCAGGGTAATGGCCTGCTCTTCCAGCGTGGCGGCGGCGGAGGCGGACTCTTCCACCAGCGAGGCGTTCTGCTGGGTCACCTGATCCATCTGCGTCACCGCCTGCGTCACCTGCTCGATGCCGCGGCTCTGCTCATCCGAAGCCGAAGCGATCTCGCCCATGATGTCGGTCACGCGGGTCACCGAACGCACGATGTCCTGCATGGTGGCACCGGAGTTCTCCACCAGCACCGAGCCGTGTTTGACGCGGCTGACCGATTCGTCGATCAGGCCCTTGATCTCTTTCGCCGCCTGCGCGCTGCGGCTCGCCAGGTTACGTACTTCGCCGGCGACCACGGCGAAACCACGCCCCTGTTCGCCGGCGCGCGCCGCTTCCACCGCCGCATTGAGCGCCAGAATGTTGGTCTGGAATGCGATGCCGTCGATCACGCTGGTGATGGCGCCGATCTTCTGCGAACTGTTGGCGATATCGTGCATGGTGGTCACCACGTCGCCGGCCAGTGCGCCGCCCTTGGCCGCAGTGGCCGAGGCGTCGCGCGCCAGTTGAGAGGCCTGGCGCGCGTTGTCGGCGTTCTGTTTCACCGTGGCGGTCAGCTGTTCCATGCTGGCGGCGGTCTCTTCCAGCGAAGCGGCCTGCTGCTCGGTACGGGAGGAGAGATCGTTGTTGCCTTCGGCGATCTCCTGCAGGCCGATCAGAATCGATTCTGCCCCGTCGCGCACGGCGCCGACGGTGCCGATCAGCGACTGCTGCATGCGCTGCAGGCCGGCGAACAGCATGCTGATTTCATTGCGGCCGTACACCTGAATCGGCGTCGCCAAATCGCCGGCGGCAATGCGTTCAAAGTGGCTGCGGATTTGGTTCAGTGGCTGTACCAGCATGGTGCGCAACCACCACATGGCGCTGCCGGTCACTACGATCAGCATCAATACCGCCCCCGCCAGCATCATGCCCGCCAAGGTAAAGGAGAACTGGTTGGCGTCTCTGGCTTCGTTGATATCACCGTTGATCAGCTGCAGGTACTGCACGAAGTCGGCTTCGAACAGGTCCTGGGTTTTCTGCGTCGGCTGATCCATAAACGCCTGCAGCTCCCCTTTCTCCAGGAAGCCGATCAGCTCGCGCAGCGCGCCGCGCAGCCGCTCGTAGCTGGCCTTGGTGGTTGCCGTCTGCTGGCTCTGTTGCTCACTGCTGCGCTCAACCGCCATGAACTGATTGAAATAGAGATCGGCCTTCTGTAGCGAACTGCGGGCGTTGCTCATCAATTCGTTCACCTGCTCCTGCGGCAGTTTCAGTGCCGCGCGGGTGCCGGCGCGGTTCAGCGTATTGCGCGCCTGCAACAGCGACACCCAGCTCAGGCTAAGCGAATCGCGCTGCTGGCTGCCGAGAGTGATGATGTCGAGGTTGTGATTATCGGAGCGAAACGCGGAATACGACAGGCCGCTGCTGGCCAGCTGCAGAACGCAGAAGGTCATCAACAACAGGAACAAGCTGGTAGAGATACGGATTCGGTTAAACACTGTGAACCTCCTTGCAGCCGGCCGGCGACCGGCCTACGTAGGGAAAAGGGCCCCTGCGAGAGAGGCCCGATACCGGTCAGAACGTTTCCCAGTTATCCTGCAGATCGCTGGCGTTCATTTTCTTATGATTGATTACCGGTGTTGCCGCCGCCTTGCTGGTGACAGGCGCTTTAAACTCTTCCTGGCCTTCCGACCTCAGGCGGAATACCGCCACGGACTGGGTCAGCATGCTGGCCTGCTCTTCCAGCGCCGCCGCCGCCGAGGCGGATTCTTCCACCAACGAGGCGTTCTGCTGGGTGACGCGGTCCATTTCCGCCACCGCCTGACCAACCTGATCGATGCCACGGCTCTGTTCATCCGAGGCCGAGGCGATTTCGCCCATGATATCGGTCACGCGGGTGACGGCGTTGACGATGTCGCCCATGGTTTCGCCGGCGCTTTCCACCAGCACGGAACCCATATCGACGCGGCTGACCGAATCCTCGATCAGGCCTTTGATCTCTTTCGCCGCCTGGGCACTGCGCTGCGCCAGGTTGCGCACTTCACCGGCCACCACCGCGAAGCCGCGGCCTTGTTCGCCGGCGCGCGCCGCTTCCACAGCGGCGTTCAGCGCCAGGATGTTGGTCTGGAAGGCGATGCCGTCGATCACGCCGGTGATATCGGCGATTTTCTGCGAGCTGCCGGCGATGTCGTGCATGGTCTGCACCACGTTGGCCACAACCTTGCCGCCTTTCTGCGCGGTTTCGGAGGCGCTCAAGGCCAGTTGTGAAGCCTGACGGGCGTTTTCGGCGTTCTGTTTCACCGTCGCGGTCAGCTGTTCCATGCTGGCGGCGGTCTCTTCCAGCGAAGCGGCCTGCTGCTCGGTGCGGGAGGAGAGATCGTTGTTGCCCGCGGCGATTTCAGACGCGCCGCTGTAGATAGCGTCCGCGCCCTGACGCACGCCGCTGACGGTTTCGATCAGTTCGCTTTGCATGTGTTTCAGGCTGGCCGCCAGTACGCCCATTTCGTTGCGGCTGGTGACGACGATCTGCTGAGTCAGGTCACCGGCGGCGATCTGTTTGATGTGGTCAATCATGCGGTTCAGCGGACGCACCAGGATGTGATGAATACCGGTCCAGGCCAGTACGATCACCGCCAGCACCACCACCAGAACCACGATCAGCGTCCAAATGGCCGAGCTGTAGGAGCTGTTGCTGCCGTCGACCGCGATTTGGTAAAGCTGGCCGTTTTGCTCCAGGTAAACTTTGTAGCTTTGCTCAAAATTGTCCTGGTAGCTCTGCGTAGGTTGATCGAAGAACGCGTTGATCTTGCCTTCGCCCAGCAATTGGATCAGTTCGGAAAGCGCGCCGTACAGAATGTCGTATTGCTGCTTGAGGCGTTCCGCAGACTGGGGATCCTGACGCGGATCCTGAGGAATTTTTTCGTACGCGGCGTAGTGTCTTTCCGCTTCGCCCAGCTCTTCTTTCGCTTTGGCCAGCAGTTCATCAATGGTCGCGCCGCTGCCGATCTTATTGGTATCCATCATGTAACGAATACCGGCACGGTTCAATGAGTTGCGCGCCTGCAGCAGGTCCACGCGGCTTTCACTCAGCTGCAGCTGCTGCTGGCGGATAGTTTGCAGAACGGTAAAGTTTTCCTTATCGCTTTTCAGCGAGGAGAAAAAGAGTCCGCCCGAAATCAACTGCAAGGCGCCAAACAGCACCAACACCAGCAATAGGCTGGTGACCACCTTCATACGATTTAACATGATTTCCCTTGTTGAAAGCCCGCGCAGACAGGCTCTGATGACGTTGAATGAGAGAGTTATCGGCGCAGCGCGGCAAAACTTTATGCGGGAAAGTAACTATTTTTAGTGGGGGTTCCGGGCTCGGTCTGCGGCGTCGCGACAGGTCAGGAATAGTAATGGATGAAGGGGGCAGCGCCCTGCCCCCTCGGGTCATGAATCAGACGCTTTTCGCCACGCTGTCGACCAGCGACATCTCTTCGCTGCTCAGCAGCTTTTCGATATCCACCAGGATCAGCATGCGCTCGCCCAGCGAACCGAGACCGGTGAGGTATTCCGTTGCCAGCGTCACCGCGAACTCCGGCGCCGGGCGGATCTGCTCGGCGGTCAGCGACAGCACGTCGGAAACGCCATCAACCACGATGCCTACCACGCGCTGGCCAAAGTTCAGCACGATCACCACGGTGTTCTCATCGTAGGACACGCTCTGCTGCGAGAATTTCACCCGCAGATCGATGATCGGCACGATCACGCCGCGCAGGTTGGTGACGCCCTTGATGAACGCCGGGGTGTTGGCGATGCGGGTCACCTGATCGTAGCCGCGAATTTCCTGCACCTTGAGGATATCGATGCCGTACTCTTCGTTGCCCAGGGTAAAAATCAGAAACTCTTGCCCTACCGTTTCGCCAGCCAATTTGCTGACGGCTGCCAATCCTGCCATATCATTCACCTTTTAAATCAATAAACTCATTATTATGCGGCGGCGTCCGTCAGACGCTTTTCACGGTTCAAGGTTTGCAACGCCGAGACATCGACGATCAATGCCACGCTACCGTCACCCAAAATGGTGGCGGCGGAGATGCCCGGCACTTTGCGGTAGTTGCTTTCCAGATTCTTCACCACCACCTGGTGCTGGCCGATCAGCTGATCCACCAGCAGCGCATAGCGGCGACCGGCGCTTTGCAGGATAACGACGATGCCCTGCGTGGCGTCGGTTTTGGCGCCTTCCACTTCGAAGACCCGATACAGCTCCACCAGCGGCAGGTATTCGCCGCGCACCTGCAGCACGCGTTCGCCACCGGCCAGCGGGTGCAAATCCTCCGCCTGCGGCTGCAGCGATTCCATCACCGCGTTCAGCGGCAGGATAAAGACTTCGTCGTTCACCTTGACCGACATGCCGTCGAGGATCGCCAGCGTCAGCGGCAACAGGATGCGGATGGTGGTGCCTTTACCGGCCTGCGAACGGATCTCGACGTGGCCGCCCATCTCCTGAATATTCCGTTTCACCACGTCCATCCCGACGCCACGGCCGGAAACGTCGGTCACCTGCTCGGCGGTGGAGAAGCCCGGTGCAAAGATCAGCATGCCGACCTCTTCGTCGCTCATGCTGTCGCTGACCGCCAGCCCTTGCGATGCGGCCTTGGCGAGAATTTTTTCACGGTTCAAACCGGCACCGTCGTCGATGACTTCAATGCAGATGTTGCCGCCCTGGTGTTCGGCCGACAGCACCAGATTGCCCACCGCCGACTTGCCGGCGGCGATGCGGGTAGCCGGCTCTTCGATACCGTGGTCGAGGCTGTTGCGCACCAGGTGCGTCAGCGGATCGATAATGCGTTCGATCAGGCTCTTGTCCAGTTCGGTCGAACTGCCCTGCAGCGTCAGCTCCACCTGTTTGTTGAGTTTGCCGGCCAGATCGCGCACCAGGCGCGGGTAACGGCTGAAGACGTACTCCATCGGCATCATACGGATGGACATCACCGACTCCTGCAGATCGCGCGCGTTACGCTCCAGCTGGCTCATGCTGTTCAGCAGATCGCCGTGATTCACCGGATCGAGCGTGCCGGAGCGTTGCGCCAGCATCGACTGGGTGATCACCAGTTCGCCGACCAGGTTGATCAGCTGATCCACCTTTTCCACCGCCACGCGGATACTGGTGGATTCGCTCGCCTTGGCGCGCGCTTTCGGCGCTTCCGCCGGTGCAGCGGCCGGTTTGGCGGCAGGCGGCGCGGCGCTGGCGACCGGCTCAGGCGCAGATGCAGGCTCCGGCACGGCGACCGCTTCAGGCTGGCTGGCTTCGGCCGCTGCCGGCGCGCTTTGCATCGGCGTCGAGAAGCTGATTTGCTCCGGTTCCAGCACGAAACACAGCACGGCGCTGATGTCGTCTTCGCTGGCGGAGGTGAGCAGCGTCACGTCCAGGCTGTGTTCCGTCTGATGTGGATCTTTGACCTCGCCGAGGTTGCCCAGCTCTTCCAACATCAAGGGGATTTCACTGGCTTTCAGCCCGTTCAGGCTGATGCGCATGCCGCCTTCGATCGCCGCCTGCGCGGCCGGTGGCCGTACATCGGGCTGCTGAACGGCCGGCTGAGCCACGGGCGCCTCCTGCTGCTGTTGCGCTTCCAGCGCCAGCTGACGCAGCGCCTGGCAAATGTATTCAAAGCTTTCGGCGTCAGGCTGTTGCGAGGTTTTATAGGCGTCCAGTTGCTCCTGCATAATGTCTTTGGTTTCCAGAAACAGGTTGATAATCTCGGTGCTCAGGCTCATTTCCTGGCGTCTTGCACCGTCCAGCAGGTTCTCCAGCAGGTGGGTAGTTTCCTGCAGCACCGAAAAACCAAAGGTCGCCGCGCCGCCCTTGATCGAGTGCGCCGCGCGAAAGATGGCGTTCAACGGCTCGATATCGGGGGCCAGCGGATCCAGCTCCAGCAGGTGTTGCTCCATGTCGGCCAGCAACTCGTCCGCCTCATCAAAGAAGGTCTGATAAAAATCGCTAATGTCCATGCTCACGGGGTCACCTCTGGCTGTGAGTCGCGGTTAGTCGGTGCGGGCGCCGGTTGTTCCGGCGCCTGGCCGGCCGGGGCTGTCGTCGGGGATGCCTGCGGTTGCCCGCCTGGCGCGGCCACCTGCGGCGGCGTTTGCTCCGCCGGCGTTGTCGCCTGGGGTTCCGGCGTTTGGCTGGCCGGCATGGTCGCCGACGGCGCCAGCTGTTTCAGGCTGTCCGGCTGGGCGATATCCATCGCGTTGCTTTCGGCATTTTCGTGTTCGATGCCTTCTTGCGTTTGCTTATTCAGCACCAGCACGGTGATACGACGGTTAATCGCGTCATCGGCGCCGTGCTGTTTCAGGCTCATGGTGGCCGCCATGCCCACCACCCGCAGTACCTTGCCCTCCGCCAGACCGCCGGCGATCAGCTCACGTCGGGAGGCGTTGGCACGATCGGCCGACAGTTCCCAGTTGCTGTAGCCGCGCTCGCCGGTAGCGTAAGGAATATCGTCGGTGTGCCCGGACAGGCTGATCTTGTTCGGCAAATCATTGAGGATCGGCGCGATCGCCCGCAGAATGTCGCGCATGTAGCTCTCGACCTGCGCACTGCCGGTTTTGAACATCGGCCGGTTCTGGCTATCGATAATCTGGATGCGCAGCCCTTCGTCCATCATGTTGATCAACAGATGCGGACGCAGCGCCTTCAGGCGCGGATCGGACTCAATCAACTCGTCCAGCTTTTCGCGCAGCTTGTTCAGGCGCAGCTCTTCGGCGCGTTTGTCCGGCGAATCAACCTGCTTTTTCACCAGGCCGTGCTGTTGCGTGGGATCGTCGCCACCGCCCGGGATCGGGCTGCTTTCGGAACTGCTCTTGTCGCCGCTGGTCAGGGCGACCTTGAGCGGCGTGCGGAAATATTCGGCGATTTGCGTCAGCTCCTGCGGGCTGGCGATCGCCAGCAGCCACATCACCAGGAAGAACGCCATCATCGCCGTCATAAAGTCGGCATAGGCGATCTTCCAGGAGCCGCCGTGATGGGCGGCATGATGCGACTTGCGCTTTCTGACCAGAACGACCGGGTGATTCTGTTTCATGCTTCTTCTTCTTCCGTCGCCTGCTGTGCCGGCGCTTTCACGCGGCGCACGTGTTCTTCCAGCTCAACGAAAGAAGGACGTTCGGTGGTATACAGCGTTTTACGGCCGAACTCGACCGCGATCTGCGGCGCATAACCGTTCAGGCTCGACAGCAGCGTGACCTTGATGCACTGCATCATTTTGACGTTTTCGGCGCTCTTCTGACGAAGCAACGTGGCCAGCGGCGAGATGAAACCGTAGGCCAGCAGAATACCGAGGAAAGTACCGACCATGGCGTTGGCGATCAACGCCCCGAGTTCAGCGGCCGGCCGGTCGGCCGAGGCCAGGGCGTGTACCACCCCCATCACCGCCGCGACGATGCCGAACGCCGGCAAGGAGTCGCCCACCATCGCCAGACTGCCGGCTGGCACTTCACTTTCCTGTTCGTAAGTTTCGATCTCTTCGTCCATCAGCGCTTCGATCTCGAACGCATTCATATTGCCGCTCACCATCAGCCGTAAATAGTCGGTAATGAACTCCACCAGTGTGTTATCGGCAAGGATGCGCGGATAATTAGAGAAAATTTCACTTTCTTGCGGATTATCGATATCGAACTCGAGCGACAGCATGCCCTGCTGACGCGATTTGGCCAGCAGGCGGAACAGCAACGCCATCAGATCCATGTACAGATCTTTGTTGTATTTGGAACGGCGCATCAGCCGTGGCAGCGCGCGCAGCGTGGCTTTGATCGCCTTGCCGTTGTTGCCGACGATGAAAGCGCCAACCCCGGCTCCGCCGATGATCAGAAATTCGGCCGGCTGATATAACGCACCGAGATGACCGCCCACGATCAGGTAGCCGCCAAACACCGCACCCAATACCACGAGATAACCCAAAATAACTAGCACACGCATTCCTTAAATTAACAATGTGGATGGAAGGTGGGGCAAACGCGCCCTGGCGCGACAGACCAGGCTGCGTGTCTGGGGGCGGCATGCCGCCCCTGCGTATCACACGTCGGTATTCATTGCCGAGAGCCGGCAATGCGGCGGCTCAAATGGCGCGTTTGACCTGCTCGTCCAGCAGTTGAGGAATAATATCGGCCAGTTGCGGCGAAAGTTTACGTCTTTTTACGGCGCGGGATGGGGGTTGGCATAAACTGCAGATGAAACCGTTCAGCGGCTGGTGCGCATGGGTGATAAACGCGCCGCCGCAGCAGCTGCAGGCGGAGAGCTGCAGCATGCCGCTGTCGACAAAACGCACCAGCGTCCAGGCGCGGGTCAACGCCAACAACGGCGCATCGCCGGCCTGCTGGGGGCATTGTTCCAGGTAGAGGCGATAGGCTTTAATCACCGCTTCCACCCCGCTGCACTGCCCGCTTTTCATCAGGAACAGGTAGGCGTTGTAAAACATCGAAGAATGAATATTTTGTTCCCATGTCATAAACCAGTCGGTTGAGAACGGCAACATCCCTTTCGGCGGCGGGCTACCGCGCAACTCCTTATAAAGCTTAATCAAGCGCCCGCGGCTGAGCTGGGTTTCACTCTCCAGCATCTGCAAACGGGCCCCCAGTGAAATCAGCTCCATGGCGAGCTGAATGTCCTTGGCTTCTTGAACAATACTTTTCTCAACCATCATCAGGCTCTTTTCTTCGTCGGGCTAGCGTCTTTACTCGATAGCTCTTGCAGTAAATGGCTTGATAGCAAAATGCCGGTATGGATTTGTTGCAGATCGTCGACGCGCGACTCTTTGGTCAGGCGTTCGATCGTCTGGCTTTCGTTAAAGCGGAAATGGCAAACCAGCTGGTTGGTTTCAGCCAGCTTGACCATTTGCGGCAAAGTCAGCTGCGCCAGGGCGTCGGCCATGGCTTCATCGATACCAAGGCGGAACATCGCGGACGCTTTTTCATCGTTGATCAAACGCTGTGCTAAAAGTAAATATGACAAATTGATGTCATAAATATGCTTAAGTAATTCAGACGTACCCATATTCCCCATCCCGACAGACTATGTTTAAAAACATACGCTGGGTGATAAATTTTATCGCCCGTGACTTGGGTTGTTTCCCAAAGTTGGCAAATTAATCTCTCAAAAACGACTGCTATAACTTTCGCCAATCGCTAAATTCGACCACTGTTCAGTATTTGCTACGAGCGTAAACCAACGTGTATGGATGTACAGCATTTTGCTTCGATAGTGTTTAGTCACCATGAAACTATTTTTACAAATTTAATAAGATTATTCCTAAACCAGCGCAACTCTACCCCCGAACCATTAGCACACACAATGTAAGTGAGAGGCAATTTTAAATACAATGTGACACAGATCACAAAAATAAAAAATATTTAAGCCAAATATGCCTAAATGCGCACGTTTATCAACCGCATTTTTGCTCAACAAATCGCCACAGGTAAAAAAACGTCTTAAAAACAATGTTTATGAGCCAAAAAATTATCTTTTTTAGATCAATTCGAACAAAAGCATCACCAAACCAAAATAACAGAACAAAAATCTGCATATAGGCGACAAAGTTAGTATAAATAACCATTTGCGATGCCAAAAAATATCCAAGTTGAAAAATAACCAACGTAAACTATAAGGTTATTAGCTTTCGGATTTGACTTAATCCCCTTGTCTGAGGCTGTTCTAATTTTCAACATCAGGTGACAATGGCTTATCAATGATTCGCTGACGTAGTGAACAAGCCAACAGTCGTAACGATATGTTTCCGTATTAGCATGGCGCAAGAATGATTTTTTTGCGTTAAATCACCTCAAAACGACATATCGGCAATGCACCATGAAACTTTAATGCTTTTTTATTTCTTTTTTGCCGCGACCTTAATTACCACCCGGCGCTGTAGGTTATTAAAATTACCCGCGCCGCCGCTGCCCATTGCAATAAATAAAACACAGTTTTGTTTTATCCTCCTAATCGTGCGGCCCAGCACCGCAGCGATAAAAAACGCCAAACGCCGCGCCGACCACGCTGAAGGCGGTAAAAATCATCCCCGCCAGGGAACCGTATGTGAAGCGGCACGCTTGCACACCCCAGGAACAGCGGCGCTTCAGCGACGCCACCGTCAAGCGTCGCCCTGAGACTTTCCCTATTTCTTCATTTATCAGCAGGATGAGATTGCTGACGGCGCGCTTGCATATTATGATTCACTAAAGCGCCGCCGCAGGGCGGTGTCTCATTATTACCCCGTGAAATTTATCTACTTGAAATGATTTTTGTCAGGTCGTACATCGCTGCTCGCCGTGAGCCATTGATGTGTTATTCACCCGGCTTCAACTATTAACAGGCTATATTTTAATCATGACCGATACGCTCGAATATCTGCTGACATTCCGTAAATGCTCCACTTTGGACAGCCTGGAGAAGGTGTACGACAAACTGAACTATTCCATTGAAAATGATATAGAAATGAGCAATATGTACCGCGCTGCCGACCACCGTCGCGCCGAGCTGGTTGCCGGTAAATTGTTCGATCTGGGCAAGGTGCCGAAAACGCTGTGGGCACAGGTGCTTTAATTAATTCAGCGAAATTACGTGCGGCAACGGTTTTATCTTTTATTGCTATATAACCGGATAAATCCCGCTTTTATTGCCGCACGTGATACGAAACACATTTATTCCGCCCGCCAGGTTCTACCCTTTATCCGAAGCTTTTCACCGTTCGCCGCCGACGCGGTAGCCTGAAGACGGATACGACAAGGAGTAGGATATGGGGTATCAAAACGTGCTGGTCACCGTCGCCGTCGCGCCTGACAGCCATCGTCTGGTGGAAAAGGCCGTCTCCATCGTCCGCCCCTACGGCGGCAACATCACGCTGTTAAGCACCCTCGCCAATCCGGAAATGTACAATAATTTCGCCGGGCCAATGCTGGGCGATTTGCGTGCGCTGATGGAGGAGGAAACCCGGCTGTTTATGGAAGCGCTGCGGCAGCGAGCCGGTTATCCGATCGCCGATACGCTGATCGTGCACGGCGAGCTGGGCGACAGCCTGGAATACGCCAGCCGCCACCGGCCGTTCGACCTGCTGCTGTGCGGCAATCACCGAGACGGCATGATGAACAAGGTCTCCTGTTCCGCCGCCCGCTTCATCAACATCAGCCATATTGACGTACTGATCGTTCCGCTCTGAGGCTCAGCACATTCGGTAACGTTGCCCTGGCGCCCCTGAACTAGGCTTAACGAACCTTGTTTGTTGCAATGCAAAGGAGCTTTCGATGTCCCCTTCTCAACAGAACCGTCGCGTCCTGCTGGCCTCACGCCCGCACGGCGAACCGACGGCGGCGAACTTTCGTCTTGAAACCGCCTCCGTGCCGCAGCCCGGCGCCGGGCAGCTGTTGCTGCGCACCGTTTATCTGTCGCTGGATCCCTATATGCGCGGCCGCATGAGCGATGCCCCGTCCTATGCGCCGCCGGTGGCGATCGGCCAGGTGATGGTGGGCGGTACGGTATCGCGCGTGGCGGCTTCACAGCATCCCGATTTCCACGTCGGCGATTGGGTATTGGGGTATGACGGCTGGCAGGACTATGCCTTGTCCGACGGCAGCGGCCTGCGCAACCTCGGCCCGCACCTGCCGCACCCTTCCCGCCTGCTGGGCGTGCTGGGCATGCCGGGATTTACCGCATACATGGGGCTGCTGGATATCGGCCAACCGCAAGCGGGTGAAACGCTGGTGGTGGCCGCCGCCAGCGGCGCGGTCGGTTCGGTGGTCGGCCAAATCGGTAAACTGAAGGGTTGTCGCGTCATCGGCATCGCCGGCGGCGCGGAAAAATGCCGCTATGCGGTGGAAGAGTTGGGTTTCGACGCCTGTATCGATCACCGCGCCCCCGACTTTGCCGAACGGTTGGCTACCGCCTGCCCGCAGGGCATCGACATCTATTATGAGAACGTCGGCGGTGCAGTGTTCGACGCCGTCTTGCCGCTGTTGAACGTCAAGGCGCGCATTCCGGTCTGCGGCATCATCGCTCATTACAATGCCACCGGATTACCCGCCGGGCCAGACCGGCTACCGCTGCTGGAAGGTCTGATCCTGCGTAAGCGCATCCGTATGCAGGGCTTTATCATCTTCGAAGACTACGGTTCGCGCTTTGACGAGTTCCAGCAGCAGATGAGCCGCTGGGTCGAGCAGGGGAAAATCAAGTTCCGCGAAGATATCGTCGACGGGCTGGAGCAGGCGCCGCAGGCATTTATCGGTCTGCTGCAGGGCAAAAACTTCGGCAAGCTGGTGATCCGCGTCACCGACGAATAACCGCTAACAGGGCGTGGTTCACCACGCCCTGCCTTTAATGTACGGCGCCGTCGCCGAATCGCACATCTTCTTCTATCGTCAGCGTTACCTGCACAATAGCGCGCACCGCGTCAATCATCGTCGCCAACGCCATGCTCGGCTTGCCCGGGTGCGCCGCCGCCAGCTCATGGCTGTATGGGATATGCACGAACCCGCCCCTGATCGCCGAAGGGTGCGTCTCCAGATAGTGTCGCAATCCGTAAAAAAGATGGTTGCAGTTATAGGTGCCCGCGGTGTAAGACACCGCCGCCGGGATCCCCCGTCGGCGCAGCTCTTGCACCGCGGCTTTGACCGGCAGCGTACTGAAATAGCCCACCGGCCCGCCGGCGACCACCGGCACATCGATCGGTTGCTTGCCGGCATTATCGGGAATGCGAGCGTCGATCAAATTGATGGCCACCCGTTCCAGCGATATCTCGGCCCGGCCGCCGGCCAGCCCCAGGCAAATCACCGCCCGCGGCCGCACCGCCTCAATCGCTGCGATCAGCTGTTGATTGGCCACGCCCAATACGCAGGGCAGCTCAAGCACCACGATCTCCGCCCCGCCGATCTGCTCACCGGCCAACGCCTGCGCGACCTGCCAGGAAGGATTTACCGCATCGCCATCGAACGGCTCAATGCCGGTGATCAATACTTTGTTCATCATTTCCCCTGATTAAAGGCTAAATTCGTGTGCTACCAGCCTAGAGAACGCAGTATGATTCTGGAAATGGATTATCTGTATATAGAGTATTCATAAAATGAATTTATCCAGCGTCGATCTCAACTTGCTGGTGGTATTTGAGGCGTTGTATCAGACACGCAACGTCACCGCCGCAGGCCGGCGCCTTAACCGCGCCCAACCTTCCGTCAGCAATGCGTTGGCGCGGCTGCGCATTCTGCTGAACGATCCGCTGTTTGTTCGTAGCGGCGGTGGCATGGCGCCCACGCCGCGCGCCCATCAGCTTATGCCGCAGATACGGCAGGTGCTTGAACAGATCCATCTGGCGTTGGCGCCCCCTGCCCGTTTCGATCCGGCCACTGCCGGACAACGGCGCTTTACGCTGGCGGCCGGCGACTATGCCGATATCTTGCTGCTGCCCGCCATCATCAGTCGGCTGCGCCAGGCGGCACCCGGCATCGATATTCGCGTTTCGCGTCTGGATCGCCACAATATTTACCGGCAGCTGGATCGCGGCGAGGTGGACATCGCGCTGGGAGGGCATCTTTCCGGTGCGGAAAGCCACTATGTGCGCACGTTGTTTGAGGAGCATCTGGTGTGTATCGCCAGCCGTTCACACCCGCTGCTGGCGGATGGACGCTGGGATCTGGCGCGCTACCTTAGCCTGCCGCATGGGCTGTATGCGCCGGCTGACGACGGTTCCGCCAGGGGATTGGTTGACCGGCGTCTGGCGGAAATCGGCGGCCAACGGCGCGTCGCCGTCACCTTTTCGCATATTGTCGCCCTGCCGGCCGTGGTCGCCGACAGCGATCTGATCGCCACCCTGGCCGCCAGCGTGGCCCGGCGGTTTTCCGATCCGCATCGGGTGCGTTTTCTACCGCTGCCTGACGAATTGGCTATCGCCCCTTTTCCCATCGAGCTGATCGCCGGCCGACAGGCAACACGCGACCCGGCGTTGATCTGGCTATGCGAACTCATCGGCCAACTGGCCTTTGCTCCCTTGCCGCGTTAACTCCGCCTAAGGCCGATGGTCCGATCGCGAAAGACCGGCAGGTTATCCAGCCTCACCACGTCTTCACCGTCTGGTAAATATCGAGGTCGAAATAGCCGTCGGCTTCGCAGTCGTTGAGATAGTGTTCGTAGCTCACCCCCTCAACCGGCTGGTAGCCGCTGGCCGGCAGCAGCTTCTGATAGAACTCGCCCCACACCCGCTCGAAGTCGCCATCGCTGATGCGCACGTGGTAAACCGCATACTGCCCGGCGGGCAGCGTCTGCACGGTAACGCCCTCGCTGCCCGCCGGCAGCGCGAAATCGTCCGCGACGCTCATCACCACGTCGGCGCGCAGCTTTGCCAGCGCCACTTCCGCCGGATCGTCCCAATACAGCACCAGCCATTTGCCCAGCGGCACGCCGTGGCGCTGCCGCCATGCCAGCAGTTGCTGCGAGCCCTGTGGGATCGTCTGCGGATACGGCCCCACGACTCTGACCCCCACCACTTTCTCCGCCGCTTTATCGATAATCCTCACGCTCATCGCCCTTACCCTCTCTCGTGATCTCAGGCGCCGATTTCGGTGCGCACGTCCAGCAACTCGGGGAAAAAGGTCAGATCCAACGCCTTTTTCAGGAAGCTGACGCCGCTGGAACCGCCGGTGCCCGACTTAAAGCCGATGATCCGCTCCACCGTTTTCATATGGCGGAAGCGCCACAGGTGGAAGCTCTCTTCGATATCCACCAGCTTCTCCGCCATTTCATAGGCTTCCCAGTAGGTTTGCGGGTTGTCGTAGATCACTTTGAACGCCGGCAGCAGATCCGGGTTGCGCTGGTAGGGCTGCGTCCAGTCGCGCTCGAGGCACTCCTGCGGGATCGGCAGGCCGTGGCGCGCCAGGTACAGCAAGTATTCGTCGTACAGACTCGGCGCTTCGAGGATCGCCTTCAGCGCGGCATGTTTTTCCGCATCGCTGCTGAACACCGCCAGCATCGCCGCATTCTTGTTGCCGAGCAGGAACTCGATCGAGCGGTATTGATGCGACTGGAAGCCCGACGAGCTGCCCAGCACGTCGCGAAACTCGACGTATTCCGACGGCGTCAGCGTTTCCAGTACCGCCCACTGTTCGAACAGCAGCCGCTGGATCTGTTTGACGCGCGCAAGGATTTTGAAGCAGTGGCTGAGTTTGTCCTGCTGCACCAGCCGCAGCGCCGCCTGCAGCTCGTGCAGCATCAGCTTCATCCACAGTTCGGAGGTTTGGTGCTGTATCACGAACAGCATTTCGTCATGATGCGGCGGGTTGGAGAGCGGGTGCTGGCAGTCCAGCAGCGAGTCCAGGCACAGGTAGTCGCCATAGCTCATGCGTTTGGAAAAATCGGTGACAATCGCGCTTTCTAATTCCCGTTTGTTCATCTGTGATCTCCGTTGCGCCCAGCGCCCCATCGGCCTGGAACGTGCCGCAAAGAGAAAACAATAGTACAGAACCCGCCGCCCCGAAGGGCGATAAACGAGAGGTGCTTCGCAGATCTCACTCATCTGCGCCGCCCCTCTCGCCCCGCTTTATCCTATCAGCCCAAACAGATCGTTGAGCGACTCGCTCATGGTCGGATGGGTGAACAGCTGATCGCGCAGCCGGGTATAGGGCAGCCCGGCGTCCATCGCCGTTTTGACGATGTTGATCATCTCGTGGGCATCGCGGCACAGCAGCGCCACGCCGAGGATCTGGCCGGTCTGCGCATCGACCACCGCCTTCAGCAGGCCGCGCGTGTCGCCCAGCACGCGGGCGCGCGGGATCGCCGCCGCCGGCAGCGTGGCGACCTTAATGTCGCGCCCCTGCTGCCGGGCCTGATCTTCGCTGAGGCCGATGCGCGAGAAGCTCGGGGTGATGAACACCGAGTAAGGCACCGCGCCGCGATCGGCCGTGCTGCGTTTACCCGCGCCGAACAGGCTGTCGCGCACAATGCGGAAATCATCCAGCGAGATATAGGTAAACTGCGGCCCGCCGTTGACGTCCCCCAGCGCCCAGATATGTGGCACGCTGCTGCGCAGCTGTTCGTCCACCCGCACGGCGCCGCGCTCATCCGTCTCAACCCCGGCGCGCGCCAGCTGCAAGCCGGCGGTGTTCGGCACGCGCCCGGCCGCCACCAGCAGCGCATCGAACGGCTGCACGCCGCCCTGATGCACCACCTCAACGCCCCCTTCCACATCGCGCACCTGCTGCACGCCGGCGTTAAACGTGAAGCTGACCCCGGCGTCGCTCAGGATTTGCTGTATCGCCTGCGCCATATCGCGGTCTTCCCGGCCGAGCAACGCGCCCGCCTCTTCGAATACCGTCACGGCGCTGCCGAACTGCGCGAACATCGAAGCGAACTCCAGCCCGATATAACCGCCGCCGATAATACCCAACCGCGCGGGCCGCTGCGTCAACTGCAGCAGACCGGTGCTGTCGTAACTGCGCTGCGAACGATCCAACCCGTCGATCGCCGGCCGGCGGCTGACGGCCCCGGTGTTGATGAAGATGTGCTCGCCGCTCAGCACCTGCGTTCCCGCCGCACCCTGCACGCTGATGCGGTGCGGATCGATAAACGCTGCCCGTCCGTCGATCACCGAGACCTGTTCAAGCCCCGCCAGGTTTTGGTAGTTTTTCTCCCGCAGCAGGCCGGTCACCTGCCGCTTGCGCGCCATCGCCTGGCTGAACGCCTGTTCGCCCGGCCCGTGAAGCTCGGCATCGTGCACCAGCGTTTTGGTCGGGATGCAGCCGATGTTGATGCAGGTGCCGCCATACATCTGCGCCGATGCCTCCACCATCGCCACGCGCCATCCCTGCCCGGCCAGAAAGGCCGCCAGCGTTTTGCCGGCCTTGCCAAAACCGATGATAATCGCCTGATAATCGTACATTGTGTCGCCTCGTCTCGTGATGTTCATCGCCTGTCAATCAGCGTATTGCGGCCTCAACCAACCGCGCCAGCGGCCTCAGGGCCGCGATCTGTCGTTCGTCGGCCCCGGCGCTCCGTTTCAGACTTTCCGCCGGGTGGTAGCTGACCTGCGTTTTGCCCCGTTCGTCTTGCGCAATCAGCACCCTGAACGGCAGATCCAGCGCCAACGCCGGCCGCGCCAGCATCAGCGGCGTGCCCGCCAGCGGGTTGCCCAGCACCAGCACCGTGGTGGGCGGCATCGTCAAATGATGCTCACGCGCCGCTCTCGCGTGATCGAACTCGGCAAACAGCGTCACGCCCTTCTGTTCGGCCATGCTGATAATGCGCTGACGCGTCTCCTGATAAGCGTAGGCGCTCTCTACCGTTCGGGTTTCTGGCCCCATCGTCCCCTCCGCCACGGCAGAACCAACCAGCATCATCAGGCTGCCGGCCACGGCCCGGATGATTGCGCTCATGCTGCTTTTCCCCGCCACTGTTGCTCCAGCAAACTGCGCGCCGAATCCGCCATGATCATCACCGCGCCCGCCAGCATCAGCGTGTCCTTCAGCACCAGACGGCCGGCGCCGGAGAGATAGGGGAAACCGTGATGCGCATCACCCAGCGCGGGCACCCAGGCCTCCGGAGTAGTGACCAAAAAGGTCAGCGTCACCAGCGGCGTGCAAAAGGAGAACATGCCGCCCAACAGCCCCAGCCATTTGGAAAACCGGTTGGCCAGCACCAGCAGCGCGATCGCCACCTCCACCACGCCCAGGCCGTTGGAAAAACCATAGGTATTGTTGGCCTGCTGCCAGGCGCGGGCGTCGAGGTTCAGTTCGCCTTCGTGCGTCAGGTGCGCCTGATAGTCCTGCGGCATGTCATAGAAAAACGACATCAGCGGGCTGTTGGCAACGAACGGCGTGATGCTGTCCGCTTCGTAAGGGATGAATTTGAGCAGGCCAATCCATAAGAAGACGATGGCGATGCTGAGGCGAATCAGCGTTAATCCCAGCTTGTCGCCCTTGCTCAGAAAGAATAGTATTTTCATTACCGGCTCCATGTCATTGATAACTCATGCATCGCAGCGACGCCCTCCGCATCGCTGCACTATCGAACCGATCTTAGTGCTTGGCATTACGCCGGCCCATTGCCGAAACAATCAGCTTCTTAGCCAGGAGTCTCAACATGGACCCGCTCAGCCAACTGTTGATGCTTAACGACATGCGCGGTTACGTGGCGCGCGATTGCCATTTCAGCGGCGAATGGCGCTCGCCGCATGCCGCCGGGGAGTGGAGCCAGATCCGCTGGCACATGGTGCTGGCGGGCAGCTGTCGGCTGGAGATCCCCGGCGGCCGCCCGCTGCCGCTGGAGCAAGGCAGCCTGCTGTTCTTGCCGCACAACTCCGCCCACCGCCTGCTGCCGGAGGGGGCCGACAGCGCCACGCACCTGCTGTGCGGCGTGCAAATCTTGCCGCACAGCGCATCGCCGCTGCTGGCGAGCCTGCCGGAATGTTTGCTGTTCAACAGCCGCCAACAGGGGCGGCTGGCCCAGCCGAATCAGAGCGGTAATCTGGTCGCCGCGTTGCTGCACCCACAGCTGGGCAACGTGGTTGAACAGATGCTGCATCGCCCGCAACACCCCTGGACGCTGGTGGAACTGAGCGAACGGGCCCATATGTCGCGCGCCAACTTCGCCCGCGTCTTCCGCCAGGTCACGCAGCAAACGCCGCTGCAGGCCCTCACCGCCATCCGCATGCAGCTGGCGGCCCGGCTGCTGGCACGCCAGGCGTTGCCGCTGAGCCGTATCGCCGAACAGGCCGGCTACTCGTCGGAGGTGGCGCTGCACAAAGCCTTCACCCGCCACTTCGGCCTGACGCCGGGAAAATTCCGCCAGCAGGCCGCCGAGGCGCCGCCGGACGTTTGCCCGATCTCGACGTAACCTCCCGCCCCGCCTTACTGTTTAGTAAACAACGCGGCCGCCGCCTGACGATCCTCACAAATGCGCGATCCCATGCGCGCGGCGCCCCGGTTGCGGCTTGCCTGCCGCCGGCTTCCCTTATAGATTGCAGGCTAACGGCAGGCAGCAAGGTATCGGCAAATGGCAAATATTCGTGATGTCGCCCGGTTGGCCGGCGTATCCATCAGCAGCGTGTCGAACCTGCTGAATAACCGCAGCCACCAAATGAGCGCGCAGACCCGTGAGCGCATCGAACAAGCGATGGCGACCCTGGGATACCGGCCGGCCCGAGCGGCGGCGGCGCCCGCGCCGCAGGCCAAGATCCTCGGCCTGCTGCTGCCGTCGATCGTCAACCCGAGCTTTTCAGCGCTGGCGCATGCGGTCGACGGCGCAGCGCGGGCTTATCGCTACCGCGTCTTGCTCGGCAACGCCTACCGCCAGGAACAGGAAGAGGCCGCGTTTATCGACGATATGTTCCTGCATGGCGTACGCGGCATCATCGTGGCGGCGAGCGACATTCGCCACACCCATTTTGTCCGGGCCGCCGAGCGGGGCATGAAGATCGTCAGCTACGACAATCCGTTTCCCGAACGGGCGGCCATCGATACCCCGCTGTTCGACAGCGTATCGATGGACAATGTCGCCGCCGGGCGCCTGGCCGCGCAGCACCTGCTCGAACGCGGCTGCCGACACATCGTGTTCGCCACCGAAGCGACGCTGACCGTCGGGCGCAGTCACAAAATCGACGGTTTTCTGAGTGCGCTGGGGCACAGCCTGAGCGAACGCCAACGGGTGATCGAAGGCAAAGCCAACAGCGCCTACGGCGACACGGAAATGTTCGAACTGGGGCTGACGCTGGCGCCGCGCGTGCTCGCGCTGACGCCGCGCCCGGACGGCATCGTGGCGATTAATGATGCGCTGGGCATCGGGCTGATGGTGGGCCTGCGCGCCGCCGGCGTCCAGGTGCCCGCAGACATCTCGGTGATCGGCATCGACAATATCGCGCTTGCCGGCCTGGCCGAACCGGGGCTGACATCCATCAGGCCGCCGCTGGCGGAGATGGCACAGCTGATGGTCGAGCGCCTGATCGGCCGCATCAACAATGATTCGCAACCGCCCGGCGAGTTTCTCTTCCCGCCAACGGTGATCAGCCGGCGCTCGGTCAAAACCGCCGGCTAAATGTAATAACCACGTCTTCCCCAGGCGATGCGCAAGCGGCATCGTCCGGATCGGTGTCAGCCAAAAACCAAGGAAAAGGCCGCCGCGCTTAAGCCCCAAGGAATCTGTGTCATGCCGTTATTTAACGTTCAGCTCAGGGTAATGAGCCGGGCATCTATTATGCCGATTAACCCCATTGGAAATATCAAAATGAAAATAAGCACGCCGCAGGATATTGAACGCAGCGCTATCAGGAAATTGACGCTGCATATTGTCCCACTCATGATCTTATTGTATTTCCTGGCCTTTCTCGATCGCAATAACATGGCCTACGCCGCCAAAGCGCTGGAAGATAACCTGGGCCTGACCGCCTCAGCCTTCGGCTTCGCCTCCGGGATTTTCTTTATCGGGTATTTTCTGTTTGAAATACCCAGCAACGCCGGCACCATTAAATTCGGCCCGCGCCTCTGGTTCGCCAGAATATTAATTTCCTGGGGTATCTTCGCGACCCTGCTTGGCTTTGTGCGCACGCCGCTGGAGCTGTATCTCTGCCGTTTTATGCTGGGCGTGTGCGAAGCCGGATTCTTTCCCTCGGTGGTGTATTACTTCACGGTGTTCTTCCCGGAAAAATACCGCACCAAAATTCTCGGCATGTTCATCATCGTCCAGCCGCTGTCCAACGCCGTCGGCTCGCCGATTTCCGGCTTTATACTCAATATTCAGCATGATTGGTTCGGGTTCGCTCCCTGGCAGCTGCTGTTTATCCTCGAAGGGCTGCCGCCGATCGTCATCGGCCTGCTGATCCCGTTCCTGATCAAGAACTCGCCCAAGGACGTCGGCTATCTGAACGTGGAGGAAAAGGCCTGGCTGATGAGCAACACCGGCCGCTCCAAATCCGGCTCTAAAATCACGCTGGGCGACTTCCTGAAAGGGATTAAAAACAAGAAATACCTGCTCTACGCGCTGCTCAACTTCGGCATGGTGTGCGGCATTTATGGCTTCGGCACCTGGCTGCCGTCGATCATTACCGCCCTTTCCGGCAGCGATATCTTCCGCGTTAGCCTGCTGGCGCTCATTCCCTACGGCCTGGCCGCGCTGCTGGTGTACCCGTGGAGCCTGTGGGCCAGCAAAACCAAAAAGCTTGGCGTGTTCGCCGGCCTCAGCATGGTGGTCGCCGCTATCGGCCTGATGGGGGCGGTGACATTTTTTAAATACGATCCGCTCGTCGCGCTGGCGTTTCTGTGCCTCGCCGCCATCGGCATCTACACCGCCGTACCGCCGTTTTTATCCATGCCCGCCAACATTTCCACCGGCGCGGCCGCGGCCGCCGGGCTGGCGGTGGTCAGCTGCATCGGCAATATCGGCGGCTTCGTCGCGCCTTATGCGGTGGGCGTATTGAACGATCTGACCGGCAGCAGCGCGCCGGGGCTGTTTTTCCTGGCCTCGTGCCTGCTGGCCACCGGGTTGATCTGCATTTTCTACTGCGCGAAACAGCGTGAAGGCGTCATCCATTCTTAACGAACCAATAAGGAGTCAATCATGGGCGATCTTGCGGGCAAAAAGGTCTTTATCACCGGGGCGGAACAGGGCATCGGCCGCGCCACCGCAGAGCGGCTGATCAAGGCCGGTTGCGACATCTATTTTCACTATCACAGCGACGAAAGCGGCCCCAAAGCGCTGGTGGCACTGGCCCATTCATTGGGGCAAAAGGCCGCTTACGGCTACGCCGATCTCATCGATACCGACGAAACGCAGCGCTGCGTCTCGGCCGGCGCCGAGTTTCTCGGCGGCATCGACATTCTGGTCAATAACGTCGGCGGCATCGTCGGGCGCAAATGGCTGGGCGAGATCGACCGCACCTTCTGGCAAACCGTGATCGACGTGAACATGACCACCATGCTGAACGTGACCCAGAGCGCGCTGCCGTTCCTGAAGGCGGCAAACGGCGCCAGCATCGTCAACCTGGCCTCGCAGGCCGGCCGCGCCGGCGGGCACTCCGGCTCCCTGGTTTATTCCGCCACCAAGGGTGCGGTGCTCACCTGGACGCGCTCGCTGGCAGCGGAGCTGGGTGAATACGGCATCCGGGTGAACGCGGTGGCGCCCGGCCTGATCCTCGGCACCCGCTTCCACAATCGCCACACCACCCAGGCATCGGCGGAAGAAACCGTTCGCGCCATCCCGCTCGGCCGTGCAGGCACGCCGGACGACGTGGCGCGCGCCATCGCCTTCCTGGCGGCGGAATACGACGGCTTTATCTCCGGCGCCACCCTCGACATCAACGGCGGCATCTACCGCATGTAATTCAGCTGCGGGCGGCGCGGCTGCCGCCCCCTCATTCAGGTATCGCCTTATGATTAAATTCGCCATCACCCACCCGCCGCTGCTCGCCGCGCTGGCGCAATGCGGGCACAAAACCCAGGTGCTGATCGCCGACGGCAACTACGCCTGCATGACGCACGCGCCGAAAGACGCCACCGTGGTCTATCTGAACCTGGCGCCCGGCACGCTCGCCGCCCCGCCGATCCTGGAAAAGCTGCTGGCCTGCATCAACGTGGAAAGCGCCACGCTGATGGCCTGCCCGCCGGACTTCACCAACACCATCGAAGCCGAATACCGGCAGCTGCTGCCGGCACAGTGCCCGGTAGAACACCTGCCGCGCGAGGCGTTTTACGCCGCGGTCAAATCGGATCGGACGCTGCTGGTGATCGCCTCCGGCGAACAGCGCCGCTTCGCCAACCTGCTGCTGACGGTGGCGCCGGTGGTGTAAAAAAGCAGGGGGATGCTTTCCCCCTTATATTTCGCCGCCTCACACTTACGGCGCACCTTACCCAAAGAAATCCACTGGCACCTGCATTGAATTGCAATTACAATCGTTGCACCTGCAATTCAAAAGAGAGATGTGCATGTCGTCTCAACCGATAAAAATACCCGCCGCCGCTGCCGACACCCTAACGCTGGCCGAGACCTGCATCCGCAAGATGGCCACCGCCTATCAGCAAATTGGCGTCTCGTGCCCCTCTTCCACCGCCTGGACGGCGCAAACCCTGGGCGAGCTTAACGCCAGCGGCGACATCTGGTTAATCGACGGCAGAAGGCACGCCGAACCGCCGAGCTCCTGCTACGCCACGGCCTGGCCACTCTGGTTTGGCCATCAATCCGGGCGTTATGAGAAGCCGCTGTTTTACTTCGTCAACACGCCTTCGGTTGACATGCTGCGCGGGCTTGAGCCGGAAACCAATCGCAAGGGGATTTTCATCAGCGATGCGGATACCGGCAGTGCCGATTTGCCGAAAGGCGTGCAGGCCTGGTTCCCGCTTCAGCTCACGGCCATGCCGGACTGGTTGCCTTTCGATCCGGCCAATGCCGGGGAAACCGGCGCGATACTCCATCACGCCCTGCGCGCGCTCTATCTGGAGGGAGCGAGAAAGATGGTTTACCTCGCAACCAACGCAGACACAGAGGCCCTCGCCTCAGAGGAACCGTTTGCCGCAGAACAGGCGTTCAGGGGCATGTATCGCGTCTGTGCGGCGGCAGACTCGCCGTTGCAGGCTCGTCTGTGCGGCGCTGGCCGAGCGCTCGCCCGCGTTCAGCAGGCGGCCGAGGTATTGAAAAACTGGGGGATTGCGTCTGAGATCTGGAGCTGCCCCAGCTACACGCGATTGGCGCAGGACGCCGAACTCGCCGCCATGCAGCGCCAGGACAACGGCGGCGAATGCCATCTGAAAACGTGCCTGGGCGCCGGGAATGCCCCCGTCGTCGCCGTTACCGACTACTCGCACCTGATTGCCAACCAGCTCAGGCGATTCATTCCCGCGCGCTTTGCCGCGGTGGGCTCAGATTCACGGGTGCGCGGCGAAGTCCACTACCCGCAGGCGGAATGGATTGCGTTATGCGCCCTCAAGCTGCTGGCCGATGAGCAGAAAATCCCCTCGGCGCTGATCGCCGATGCGCTGCGTGCGCTGCACATCACGCCCGATGCCTGATCACTCTCTGGCCAACTGCATGGCGTTGTCCAACGCGTCGGAGAAGCGTGCGATCTCTTCTTCGCTGAACTGGCTGAGAAAGTGGGTTTTGACCACCGTGCGGTAGATCTCCCACATCTTTTTCCGCAGGGCCTTGCCTTCCTCGGTGATGGTGGCGAAAGAGGCCCGGCGATCGTCATCGGAGCGAAAGCGCGTGACCAGCCGCTCTTTTTCCAGGCGATCCATCAGGCGGGTCAGGTTGTAACGCTCAATCACCAATACGTCCGCCAGCTCATGCATGCGGCGCGTGCCGTTTTCCCCGCTTTCCAGCCCCCACAGCACGTCATACCAGGCGTAAACCGGCAGGCCGGCTTCCGACAACTTCGCCTCTATCTTTCTGATAATCGCCCGATGCGCGCGCACGAAGGAGAACCACAGGTCGGGTTGTTTATCTGTCATGTCATCTGTCTCGTCGAAAGGGAGTGAGTTGCAATTGCAATTATAAAGGGATAGAGTTGCATGCGCCATTGTTGCAATTGCAACTTTTGCATTTGCAATGCATGAGATTCTCCTCTCACTCACCGCCTTACCAGGTAAGTCTATTTGGAGCTTTTATGAACCAACCCGCGGTTAAAGCAGACCTTGATCCACAAGAGACGGCTGAATGGCTTGCTGCATTTGAAGGCGTCACCGATGTCGATGGCCGTGAGCGCGCGCATTTCTTGCTGGAAAAAATGGCCGAAGCCGATCAGCGCAAGCATGGCGATTTCTTCAGTCTGGTCACCACGCCCTACGTGAATACGATCCCCGCCGAGAAACAACCGGCGTACCCCGGCGATCTGGCGACGGAAGCGAGCATCAACGCGTTTGTGCGCTGGAATGCCATGGCGATGGTGCTGCGCGCCGGAAAACATTCCAACGTCGGCGGGCATATCGCCACCTATCAATCCGCCGCCGTACTGTATGACGTGGGATTCACGCACTTCTTCCGCGGGCGCACCGACGACTTCGCCGGCGACATGGTGTATATCCAGGGCCACTCCGCCCCCGGCATCTATGGCCGCGCCTACCTGGAAGGCCGCATCGACGAGGATCTGCTCGACAACTTTCGCCGCGAATCCGCGCGCCGCGGCCTCTCCTCCTACCCGCACCCGCGGCTGATGCCGGAATTCTGGCAGTATCCTACCGTATCGATGGGGCTGGGGCCGCTGACCGCCGCCTATCAGGCGCGTTATATGCGCTATCTGGAATACCGCGAGCTGAAACCGCACCAGGGAAGAAAGGTGTGGGCGTTTCTCGGCGACGGCGAGATGGATCAGCCGGAATCGCTGGCGGCGATTGCGCTGGGCGGACGAGAAAAACTCGATAACCTGATCTTCGTCGTGAACTGCAACCTGCAGCGGCTGGATGGCCCCGTGCGCGGCAACGGCAAGATCATTCAGGAGCTGGAAGGCACCTTCAAAGCCGCCGGCTGGCAGGTGATCAAAGTGATCTGGGGCAGCGGCTGGGACACGCTGCTGCAAAAAGATCGTTCCGGGCTGCTGATGCAGCGCATGATGGAATGTGTTGACGGCGACTACCAGACCTTCAAGTCGCAAAGCGGTGCCTATGTGCGGGAGCATTTCTTCGGCAAGTACCCAGAATTGCTCGAGCTGGTCACCGACATGAGCGACGATGAGATCTGGGCGCTGCACCGCGGCGGCCACGATCCGCAAAAGGTGTATGCCGCCTACCATCAGGCGATGCAAACCACGGGCAGGCCGACGGTGGTGCTGGCCAAGACCGTCAAAGGGTTCGGCATGGGGGAAGCCGGTGAAGGACAGAACATCAACCACCAGCTGAAAAAAATGAGTCAGGATGCGGTGAAGGCCTTCCGCGATCGCTTAGGGCTGACGATCTCCGACGCCCAGCTCGAAGCGATCCCTTATCTGAAGCCCGAGCCAGGCAGCGCGGCGGCGAAGTACATCACCGCGACGCGCAGTGCGCTGGGCGGCTATATCCCCGCCCGCTTCGGCCAATCCACCCCGCTGGCGATACCGACGTTATCGCGCTTCGACAGCCTTCTGAAGGGCAGCGGCGAGCGCAACATGTCGACCACCATGGCCTTCGTCAATATCCTCGGCACGCTGCTCAAAGACGCCAACATCGGCAAACTGATCGTGCCCATCGTGCCGGACGAGTCGCGCACGTTCGGCATGGAAGGCCTGTTCCGCCAGATTGGCATTCACTCCTGGCTCGGCCAGCTGTATACCCCGCAGGACGCCGGGCAGCTCAGCTACTACAAAGAGGCCAAAGACGGCCAGATTTTGCAGGAAGGCATCAACGAATCCGGCGCGATATCGACCTGGATCGCCGCCGGCACCGCCTACAGCAACCACGATGTCGCGACGATCCCGTTCTATATCTTCTACTCCATGTTCGGGCTGCAGCGGGTGGGCGATCTCGCTTGGGCGGCGGCCGACGCGCGCACCAAGGGTTTCCTGCTCGGCGCCACCTCCGGCAGAACCACCCTGATGGGCGAGGGCTTGCAGCATGACGACGGCCACAGCCATGTGCTGTCTTCGGTGATCCCCAGCTGCGTTTCCTACGATCCGACCTATGCCTATGAACTCGCAGTGATCGTCCAGAGCGGCATGCGCAGGATGTTCGTTGAGCAAGAGGATATTTACTACTACATCACCTTGCTCAACGAGGGCTACTCGCAGCCGCCGATGCCGGCAGGCGTGGAGGACGGCATTATCCGGGGCGCATATTTGCTCAAGCAGAGCGACACGGCAAACAAAGAGCGCCCGCGTGCTCAGCTGGTCGCCAGCGGCGCCATCATGCGCGAGGCGTTGGCGGCGGCGGAGCTGCTGGCCGCGGACTTTGACGTCGCCAGCGATATCTGGAGCGCCACCAGCCTGAGCGAACTGCGCCGCAACGGCATGGCGGCCGAACGCTGGAACCTGCTGCATCCGGAAGATCCGCCGAAAATCCCTTATATCCAGAGCCTGCTGGCACCACACCCCGGCCCGGTGGTAGTGGCGACGGACTATATGAAGATCGTCGGCGATCAGATCAAACCGTTCTTGCCCGACCGTACCTTTATCGCCTTGGGCACCGACGGCTTTGGCCGCTCGGACACCCGTGAGGCGCTGCGTGAGTTCTTTGAGGTCAATCGCCATTTCATCGCGCTCGCCGCCCTGAAGCTGCTGGCTGATGAAGGCCATATCGCCCGTAGCGAGGTCAATCGCGCCATGGTGCTGTATGGCATCGCCCCCGACAAGCCGGATCCGGCGGCGGTGAAGTAACGCGCAGTCTACCCACGCCGCCGGTTGTCACCCGCGGCGTTTTTCCTCCTTCGGCTCGGCGGCGCGCGGCGCCCGTTCTCCCAGCCGCACCACCGGAATGTCCGCCAGCCGGGTGGTGTAAGCCGGCGACAGCATTTCGCGCTTCATTTGCCACGGCTTGACGATCCCCTGCCCGGCGAACCAGACGCGCCCGCGCCCCTCCTGATTCAGGCGATCGAGGGTCGCCATCAGCCGCTCGCTGTTGCGGCGCGGCGGGCAGTCGTCGAACAGATCGATCTGCGCCATGGCGGCGGCGCTGAAATCCCCCAGCACCACGCCGCCCTTCAGGTAACGCCGCCCCTCCTGCCAGATGCTCTCCAGCGCACGCACCGCCATGGCGATAATGTCGCGGCTGTCGTTGCTCGGCGTTTGCAGCCGGGCGGTGCCCATATTGCTGTAATATCCTTCGCCCGCCGAATGCGGGCTGGTTTTGATAAACACCGACACATTGCGGCAATAGCGCTTTTCCTGCCGCAGCTTTTCGGCGGCGCGTTCGGCGTAGCTGCAGATCGCCTCACGCATGTGCGGGTAGTGCGTCAGCCGCTGGCCGAACGAGCGGGAGCAGATGATCTGTTCTTTGGCGGCCGCCTCATCTTCCCACCGCAGGCACGATTCGCCGCGCAGTTCGCGTATCGTGCGCTCCAGCACCACGCTGAAGGTTTTACGCGCCAGCCGGGTATCGCAGTCCGCCAGCTGCAGCGCGGTGTGAATGCCCATCGCCTGCAGTTGGCGAGTCAGGCGGCGGCCTACGCCCCACACCTCTGCCACCGGGATCAACGCCAGCAGCTTGCGCTGGCGCGCCGGATCGGATAAATCCACCACGCCGCCAGTGCCGCGCCATTTCTTGGCCGCGAAGTTGGCCAGTTTGGCCAGCGTTTTACTCGGCGCAATGCCGACCCCGACCGTTAAATGCAGCTCGCGCCGGATGCGATCGCGCACCCGCTGGCCGAACGGCTCCAGCGCTTCGCAGTGCGCCACGCCGTCCAGCCGCAGAAAGGCTTCGTCCAGCGAGTAGATCTCCACCGCCGGCGCCATCTCCTCCAGCGTGTCCATCACCCGGCGGGACATATCGGCATACAGCGCGTAGTTGGAGGAGAACACCGCGACGTTGCGGCGGCGCATCTCCTCTTTGATTTTGAAATAAGGCGCGCCCATCGGCACGCCCAGCGCCTTCGCCTCGGCGCTGCGCGCGATCACGCAGCCGTCGTTGTTGGACAGCACGATCACCGGCCGCCCGCACAGATCGGGCCGAAAAATGGTCTCGCAGGAGGCGTAGAAGCTGTTGACGTCCACCAGGGCGAACATGGTTACCGCGCCGCGTAGACGATAAACGTCACCACGCCGAAGATCTCCAGCTGCGCCTCGTCGTCGAACACGATCGGCGCATAGGCGGGATTCATCGGCAGCAGCCGCACGTCGGGATGGCATTGCAGTTTTTTGACGGTAAATTCGCCGTCCACCGCAGCGATCACGATATTGCCGTGCTCCGGCGTCAAAGCGCTGTCGACAATCAGCAGATCGCCATCCTGGATATTGCCGTCGATCATCGATTCGCCGCTGGCGCGCACGAAATAGGTGGCATTGGGGTGCCGTACCAGCAGCTTGCCGATATCCAGCCGGCCTTCGACATAGTCCTGCGCCGGGGAAGGAAAGCCGCAGGCCACGCGCTCGGCAAACAGCGGTAACGTCAGGGGTTCACCTGGTGAAAAAGCATACAACCTTGAATTGCTCAGCATAACCATAACCAAACTGTATATTTATACAGTAAAGCATAAACAAAACGCGAACGCGTGCAACCCCCTATCCCCCTGCGGATCGCGCTTTCCCGCGTAATATAATAATTTTCTGAGCGATTTTTTTTTACGCCTGCTAAGCGTTTCACCGCCCCTTGCACACACGTTATCCACCAAAACTGTGGATAACCTGGTGGGGCCACGGCGGTGTCTTCGGATAACGCGCTGTCGCCCTACTGCGCCGCCGCCGCGGTGCAAAAACGGTATACCGCGTCCACCATCCGATCGAGGCCCGGTTGTTCGAGGGGATAATGTCCGGCGTTCTCGAGCATCACGGTGGTCACCGGCACCCGCCGGATACGCCGGAGGAACAGTTCGCTCAGGTGTAACGGCGTCCAGCGATCCTGCGCCGGCTGCGTCAACAGGATCGGGCAAACGTCGAAATCTTCCGGTTCAATGGCAGGCGCATACGCCGCGTACGAAGCCAAAAAGCGCATCGTCACCCAGGCTCCCGCCGAGGTGTTGTCCGCCAGGCACGCCTTAAGCGCCGCCTCGTCATTGACCAGCGCATGCATCTTGCTCGCCAACGCCATCGGCATCGACATGCCCGCCAGCGGCGTAGCGGCCGTCAGCCGCGCCAACGGAATGCCCAGGCGGCTCATCACCCGATTCAATGCCGTCTCGTCACGCACCTGTTGTTCACGCTGATCGAGAAACGTCATGCCGACAATCCCTTTCACCTGCCGGTTCAGCGCCGCCACGTGATAGGTCTCCATCCCGCCGGCGCTCAGGCCGTACAGCACGATGGGGCGCGCATCCTTCGCCCGTTCCGCGTCGATCAGATCGCTGCCGATCTGCACCCAGTCATCGTAGCGCACACGCCGCCGCTGGCCGCCCGTCTGCGTCATGCCATATCCCGGCATGTCTACGGCGATCGTCTCTATCCCCCGGCGCGCCAGCGGCGCCCCCAGGATGGTCGACATCTGCCGGCCATTGGTGCCAACCCCATGAAACAGGATCACTTTCACCGGCGCCTCGGGGCGGCGGTAGCAATCCAGGTGGATGCGATACTGCCGCCAGGGCCACCACGCCTCCGTCGGTTCCTCTCCCGGCTGCAGCCGGAAGCTTTCCGGCAGGAATCGCTGAATGTCCTGCCAGTGAGATTGATTGGCGTAATTACCCATACGAAACCTCTCGGGATACTTGGTTGCCGGGGTGAAAATTCGTATAATCCAACAAATGTCGGATTAATAAAATACAACTTATGTCGGAAAAAGCGATGCCGCAAGCAAAAAAAAATGCGCGCGTGCCGGTTCAGGAACGCGCAGCCGCGCGCATGGCCAAAGTGCTGAGCGCCGCCGAACAGATGCTCGCCACCCTCGGGCCGGAAAAAACCTCCATTCCCGCCCTGGCGGAAGCGGCCGAAGTGCCGCGCGCCGCGATCTATCCCTTTTTCCCGGACAAGTACGCGCTGTTTTCGCATCTGGCTCAGGCCCATATGGCGCAACTGGCGCAGGCGCTGCGCGCGTCGGGGCTCGAGAGCGCCGACAGCCTGCACGATTGGGTCGATGCCGCCGTGAGTGCCACGGCTCGCTACTACAACGCACATCCGGCGGCGAGCATTTTGCTGCTGCGCGGCGCATTCGCCGAGCCTGACCAGCAGGCTCATGCCGCCAAGAACCTGACGATCGGCGAGATGTTCCGGGCAAAGGTACGCGACTTGCCCGAACTCACGGCGCTGCCGTCAGAGCCCGACGTCGTGCTGATCGCCATAGAATTGGCGTTTGCCTGCATGAAATACGGCTATGCGCGGGAAGGCACCGTCTCTGTGGCCATGTGCCGCGAAGCGACGCGGGCGGTCATCGCCTATCTTGGCCAGTGGCGCGCCGCGCCGTGAGGCGGTAGCAACGGCACCCCGTTTCGCCCTGTTCAAGTGCGCCATCTATGATAAAATCCACTACCACTCATCGGACTCTATCTGACGCCGGCGCGCTATCCGCCGGCGCCGCGAAACCATCATGAACAAGCATTTGATTCTCGACGAACCCGGCGATGCCGATTCCGCCTGCCTGTCGCGCCACGCGGTCTGGCAGCGCAACGATCTGGCTCAGGCGCAACAGGATTGGCTGGCGGAAGAAGTGCCGGTCGCCCTGATGTACAACGGCATTTCCCACGTGGTGATGATGGCGACGCCGAAAGATCTGGCGGCCTTCGCCATCGGCTTTTCGCTGTCCGAAGGCATCATCGCCTCCCCCGGCGATATCTACGACATCCGCCAACAGCCGGCCTGCAACGGCATTGAAGTGCATGTGGAGCTCTCGAGCCGCCGCTTTATGCAGCTGAAAGAGAAGCGCCGCAGCCTGGCCGGCCGCACCGGCTGCGGCGTCTGCGGGGTAGAGCAGCTGCAGGAGATCGCCCAGCCCCTCGCGCCGCTGCCCTTCACGCAACGCTTTGATTTGGCCCTGCTCGACCGGGCGTTGACGCAGTTGCAGGAGGTGCAAACGGTGGGGAAACTGACTGGCTGCACCCACGCGGCGGCCTGGATCCAGCCGGACGGCGCGCTCAGCGGCGGGTGTGAAGACGTCGGCCGCCACGTGGCGCTCGACAAGCTGCTGGGCTACCGCAGCCAACAGGCGTGGCTGCAGGGCGCGGCGCTGGTGTCGAGCCGCGCCAGCTATGAAATGGTGCAAAAATCCGCCATGTGCGGCGTCGAGATCCTGTTCGCCGTTTCGGCCGCCACCCGCCTGGCGGTGGAGGTGGCCGAGCGCAGCAACCTGACGCTGGTGGGCTTCAGCAAGCCGGGGCGCGCTACCGTCTATACGCACCCGCAGCGGCTCTGGCCATCGACGACGGCGGCCTAACGCCGCCGGATAAGAATCGACTATTCTCAATAGCAGGACACCAGGAAGCACCCACGTCATGATAATTCGCCCGAACCAGAACTGGTTTTTTCGCCTGTTCGCCTGGCACGGTTCCGTGCTGTCAAAGATCACCTTTCGCCTGTCGCTGAACGTGCTGATGTCGATAGTGGCGGTGATCAGCTATCAATGGTACGAACAGCTCGGCGTGCATTTAACCATCGCGCCGTTCAGCCTGCTGGGCATCGCCATCGCCATTTTTCTCGGCTTTCGCAATAACGCCGGCTACAGCCGCTTTGTCGAAGCGCGCAACCTGTGGGGTTCGCTGCTGATTACCGAGCGCTCCCTGCTGCGCCAGATCAAAAGCCTGCTGCCGAACGAACCGGCGGTGCAGCAGAAGGTCGCCAAGCTGCTGATCGCCTTCAGCTGGAGCCTGAAGCATCAGCTGCGCGCCACCGATCCAACCGCCGATCTGTACCACAATCTCAGCAGCAAAGAGCTGGCCGAGGTGATCGCCAGCCCGATGCCGACCAACCGCATCCTGCTGATGCTGGGCCAGGAGATCGGCAAACTGCGCCGCCAGGGGCTGCTGAGCGACATCACCTTCGAGCTGCTCGACAACAAGCTGAGCGAACTGTCCCACGCCCTCGGCGGCTGCGAACGGCTCGCCAGCACGCCGGTGCCGTTCGCCTATACCCTGATCCTGCAGCGCACCGTTTACCTGTTCTGCAGCCTGCTGCCTTTTGCCCTGGTGACCGATCTGCATTACATGACACCGTTTGTTTCGGTGTTCATTTCCTATACCTTCTTATCCTGGGACTCGCTGGCCGAAGAGCTGGAGGATCCGTTCGGCGTGTCGGCCAACCATCTGCCGTTAAACGCCATTTGCAACACCATCGAGCGCAACCTGCTGGAAATGAACGACCAAAGCCCGCTGCCGCCGCCGATGAAACCCGACGAGCACTTTAATTTGATTTGACCTATTTCACCCGAACACACTGGAGCCGAATGCAATGAATGCAAATAACAATCCGCCGCAAGCCGTATTCACGCCGGTGACGCGCCATGCCATCTTCATCGTCGCCACCCTGTCGCCCGTTCCCGCCCATCTGGCGGCGGTGCGCGCCTGGTGCGGCGACATCGCCGCCGTGGTGCGTTCGGTCGGCAAACGCGCGCCGGCGGGCAACCTCACCTGCGTCTGCGGCTTCGGCTCCGAAGCCTGGGATACGCTGTTTGGCGCGCCACGCCCACGCCAGCTGCATCCGTTCAGCCCGATCGGCAGCGGGGAACGCGTCGCCGTCGCCACGCCCGGTGACATCCTGCTGCATATCCGCGCCGATGAAATGGATCTGTGTTTCGAACTGGCCTCGCAGCTGGTCGGCAAGCTCGGCGACGCCGTGACGGTCATTGAAGAGGTGCACGGCTTCCGTTACTTCGATCAGCGCGCCATGATCGGCTTCGTCGACGGCACGGAGAACCCGGAGGGGCACGAAGCCTTCGACTACACGGTGATCGGTGACGAAGATGCGGCGTTCAGCGGCGGCAGCTATGTGCTGGTGCAAAAATACCTGCATGATATGCAGGGCTGGAACTCGCTCAGCGTGGAAACGCAGGAGAAGATCATCGGCCGCCATAAACAGTCCAACATCGAGCTGGATGAAGCGGTCAAACCGTCGTCATCACACAGTTCGCTGACCACCATCACCGACGAGCAAGGCAACGAGGTGAAAATTCTGCGCGACAACATGCCGTTCGGCCGCCCCGGCCTGCGCGAATTCGGCACCTACTTTATCGGCTATGCGCGCTCCACGCAGCCGATCGAGCAGATGCTGGAAAACATGTTCATCGGCCGCCCGGCCGGCAACTACGATCGGCTGCTCGATTTCAGCCACGCGGTGACCGGCACCCTGTTCTTCGTGCCTTCCGCCCCGCTGCTGGAAGCGCTGGCCGATCGCAGCGGCGCCGAACTGCATTAAGCGCCTCCCCGCGCCTGACTTATTTTGCCCGATGGGGGAGCGCTTCCCCCATCCCAATTCGCCCGCTCCCGCCACCAAAACCGGGCACTCGCGGTGAATCGCCGCCGACAAATTAAGTTTCAGCTATCGATTCCATACGCCAAAGCCGCTGTTCATTATGTGCTCTTTCGCTACAATCGTGAGCACTGACATTCACCGTAACGAGGACACCATGTACAACTTCTCCCGCTATCAGGCAAAAGAACTGGCGCTGGCTTACATGAGCGGCAAAAAGCACGATCTGTCGCCGCAGGAGTTTTTGCAGCAGTTGAAAAGCAGCGAAAGATCGTTTGAGCATCTGTTGAAGCACGGCAGCGAAATGCCGCGCGAAGTGCTGATCAAAAGCTTCTGAACGGCCGGTACGCCGGCCGCTTTTTCACCTACGCCGCCGGTGGCGAGCCTGACGGGCCCGCGTATTCCCGGCCATCCACTCCCTCTCTGCACACCACCGAGTTTCGTCTCCACAGGCGAAAACCCAACAAATTCGCTTCCATAGACGAATTATTGACATATTCGCATTCAGATGCGAATTTATAACCATCCTTTCTGTCAACAACGGTTCCCTCATGTCGACGCCAATCAGCGTAATCAGCGGCGATCTGGTGGCTTCTCGCCGGTCAGACACCGTTAACTATCTCAACGGGCTGCGCGCCCTGCTCGATCGGCTGCAGCGCGACGGGCGGCTGCGCCAGGTGGAAATCTTTCGCGGTGACGCCTTCCAGGCACAGGCCGCCGCGGAGGATGGGCTGTTGCTGGCGGTGTATATTCGCCTCGCGCTGCGGGCACTGGACGCCGCGCACTGGGATGCCCGCGTCGCCGTCGGGCTGGGCAGCCAACGGGCCACTGCCGGTTACGGCAGCGCCTTTATCAACTCAGGCAGCGCGCTGGACGCCATGGCGAAAAATTGCCGGCTGGCTCTGAAAACCGACCACGATCGGACAAACGCCATTGTCAGCGATCTGCTGCCGATGTTAGATCATGTGATTGGCCGCCTTTCACAAGCCGAAGCGCGCATCGTTCAGGCGAGAATGTTCGCCGACAGCGGCGCAGCCGTGGCAGACCAGCTGCAAAAAGCCGCCTCCACGGTCTCCGCCGCGTTGAAACGCGCGGCCTACGAGGAAATCATGCGGTTTATTCACGCCATTAACAGGATCGTCTGATTATGGATCTGACCTATGCACCTTTGCTGGCCTGGCTGTTGCTCGTCCATCTGCTGGCGGATTTTCCCCTGCAGCCGCTGAGTTGGGTGGAAGATAAAATCCAACGTCGCGCGCGTTCGCGTTTTCTGCTGTTGCACGCCCTGCTGCACGGGGTGTTGGCCGCCTGGGTGGTGGCCGGCTTCGGCCTGCTGCACGGCGGGCTTTCTTCACTTCAGGTGCTGGCCAGCCTGCTGGTCATCGCCGTCAGCCACTACCTGATCGATTTGCTGAAAGTCACCGCGATGAGCCGCCTGAGCCCGGCCCGCAGTTTTCTGCTCGATCAGGGGTTGCATCTGGCGGTGATCGCCTTGCTGTGGCTGGGGCTGACGCCGAATGCCGGTGAACTGATCGCCGCGCTGGGGCGGCAACTGGGGCGTTGGCAAACCGGCCTGGTGCTGGTGGCCTACAGCCTGATTTATCTGCCGATGAGCTTGCTGATCGGGCAGCTGCTGGCACGCTGGACGCCGCAAATGCCGCCTTCGGCCAAGGCCGACAACGACTCGCTGCTGCGCGCCGGTAAACAGATTGGTTATCTGGAGAGAACGCTGATCCTGACCTTTGTGCTGCTGGGGCAAATCCCGGCGATCGGTTTTTTGCTGGCGGCCAAGTCGATCTTCCGTTTCGGCGACCTGCGTCAGAGCGACGATAAAATGCGTACCGAGTATGTGCTGCTCGGCACGCTGTTTTCCTTCACGCTGACCATCATGCTTGGCCTGCTGGTCAACAAACTGCTGTAGTAGTGCGGGGGCGAAGAATTTCGCCCCCGAAGTGAACACC
The DNA here is from genome assembly GCF_024160145.1 of Serratia nevei. GTDB lineage: Bacteria > Pseudomonadota > Gammaproteobacteria > Enterobacterales > Enterobacteriaceae > Serratia > Serratia nevei_A. The sequence goes on along the minus strand of NZ_JAMYWQ010000002.1, from coordinate 258,362 downwards.
GAGGCGGTTTACAGCCACTCGCCGAAGCGGCGGATATAGAAACGCTTCATCATCTGCGCAACCACGCAGTAACTGATCAGCGTAGCGGCCAACCACGGGAAGTATTCCCACGGCAGCGGCTGCAGGCCAACCAGGGCGCCGAGCGGTGAGAACGGAATGTAGATGCCGAGCGCCATCACCAGGCCGGTGGTCAGCAACACCGGCAACGCCGCGGTGCTCTGAATGAACGGGATCTTCTGGGTGCGCAGCATATGCACCACCAGCGTTTGCGACAGCAGCCCTTCAATGAACCAGCCGGACTGGAACAGCGCCTGGTGTTCCACGCTGTTGGCGGCGAACACGTACCACATCAGCGCATACGTCGTGATATCGAAGATCGACGAGGTCGGCCCAATCCACAGCATAAAGCGCCCGATGTTTTTGGAATCCCACTTGCGCGGCTTGCGCAGGAACTCTTTGTCCATCTTGTCCCACGGCAGCGACAGCTGGGAAATGTCGTACATCAGGTTTTGAATCAACAGGTGGATCGCCAGCATCGGCAGGAACGGGATGAAGGCGCTGGCCACCAGCACCGAGAACACGTTGCCGAAGTTGGAGCTGGCGGTCATGTTCAGGTACTTGATGATATTGCCGAAGGTCTCGCGCCCTTTGATCACCCCCTCTTCCAGCACCATCAGGTTCTTTTCCAACAGGATGATGTCCGCCGACTCCTTGGCGATGTCGGTGCCGGTATCGACCGAAATGCCGACGTCGGCGTCGCGCAGCGCCGGCGCATCGTTGATGCCGTCGCCGAGGAAGCCGACGGTATGGCCGTTGGCCTGCAGCATTTTCAGCACCCGCGATTTTTGCAGCGGCGTCAGCTTGGTGAAGACCGTACGCTGCTCCACTTCGCGCGCCAGCTCTTCGTCATTCATCTGTTCAATTCGCAGCCCGGAAAGCGGCTCCCCCGGCTCCAGCCCGACGTCGCGGCAGATCTTGCAGGTGATCACCGGGTTGTCGCCGGTCAGCACCTTCACCGTCACGCCGTTTTCCTGCAGCGCGGCGATCGCCTGCTGCGCGCTTTCCTTCGGCGGATCGAGGAAGGTCAGCAGCCCTTGCACTACCATATCGCGCTCGTCGGCCACGCTCAGCGGCTCGGCCGGGCGTTGCGCGTCCAGCTCGCGCGTCGCCAGCACCAGCACGCGGAAACCGTCTTCGTTATACTCGCGGGCCAGCGCCTGCAGCGCCGCACGGCGCGCGTCGTCCAGTTCCAGCGTCTTGTCGCCTTCACGCACGTGGGTAGCGATCTCCAGCATCTCCTCCACCGCGCCCTTACAGATCAGCTGCTGCCTGCCATTCTCATCCGCCACCACGATCGACAGACGGCGGCGCACGAAATCGAACGGCAGCTCGTCCACCTTGCTGAAACGGCCCAGGGCTTCGATCCCCGGTTTACCGCGCCCGAAGCGGATCACCGCCTGATCCATCAGGTTCTTCATGCCGCTCTGATGGAAACTGTTCAGCCAGGCCAGGTGCAGCACCTCGTTATCCCTGACGCCATTGACGTCGATGTGATGCTCGAGAATGATGCGGTCCTGGGTCAGGGTGCCGGTCTTATCGGTGCAGAGCACGTCCATGGCGCCGAAGTTCTGAATGGCGTTCAGGCGCTTCACTACCACCTTGCGGCGCGACATGGCGATCGCCCCTTTCGCCAGGTTGGAGCTGACGATCATCGGCAGCATTTCCGGCGTCAGGCCGACCGCCACCGCCAGGGCGAACAGCGCCGCCTCGCTCCAGTCGCCCTTGGTGAACCCATTGATCAGCAACACCACCGGCACCATCACCAGCATGAAGCGAATCAGCAGCCAGCTGACGCTGTTCACCCCGCGATCGAACGCGGTTTGCGCCCGCGAACCGACGATCGACTTGGCCAGCGAGCCGAAGTAGGTGCGCCCGCCGGTCGCCACCACCACCGCCGTAGCGGTGCCGCTGGCGACGTTGGTACCCATCAGGCAGATGTTGGACAGCTCAAGCAGCGCGTTCTCGCTGGAGGCCTCCCCCTCGCTCGACTTCTGCGCCACGTTGCCCATGGCATCGTATTTCTCGATCGGGATCGCTTCGCCGGTCAAAATCGCCTGGCTGATGAACAGATCGCGCGAGGCGATAAGGCGCACATCGGCCGGCACCATGTCACCGGCGGAGAGCTGAATGATATCCCCCGGCACCAGTTCGCGGATCGGCACTTCCAGCGTCAGTGGATGCGCGCTGTAGCTGCTGCGGCGCAGCACCGTGGCGGTGGTGCGCACCATGGATTTCAGCGCTTCCGCCGCTTTGTTGGTGCGGTATTCCTGCCAGAAGCGCAGCAGCCCGCTCAGCGTGACCATGGTCAGAATGATAATGACGCCGGTGAGTTCAGTTTCTTCACCGCTCTGGAGCGGCAGCCAATAATCGGTAAAGAAACTGATCGCAGCCAGCACCATCAGCACGAAGATAAACGGGTTGTTGAAGGCCTTGATCAGTTGGATCAAGGCATGCGGGGCCTTGTCGTGGGCGACCTGGTTGGCGCCGAACTGCTCCAGCCGCTCATCGGCGTCATCCTGGGTCAAACCGTTGCGGTTGCACTTCAGGTTCGCCAGCGTTTGGGCGATGCTGTTGGTCGCCTCTTGCGCAATGGCGTAGGTCACCGCGTCTTTGTCACGGCGACGCGTTCTTTCATTAATCTGAGTCATAACGCTATTCTCTTATTTTCGTTCTGCGCACAGGAATATCCCGCCCGATAAACAGGTGACTCTGCGCAGAGTGGAATTTTTTAATTAGCGTGACTGAATAGCGTGATTACCCTGTCAGCCACGCAGTAATCATTTCCCTTCCGGGGTCATCGTCCATAACGCCTCCTTAATGCTCCGCGTTATTCAGGCGTGCCTGAATAAACCTGAACATATAATCAAGTTAATAAATATTTATATCATTACTCAGACCGGTAATTCAGACGCGACGCGCCAGCGAACGGCGCTCACGCTTTTTTCCAGGCTGACGCGGCAGACAATACCCTCAATTTCTTTTTGCGCAGCCGGCGTGGCGGTAATTTCCGCGCATACTTCCAATTGCCCCGGGCTGGAAATATCGGCGCTGCGCAAGGATTGCAGCCGTAAGGCGACGCCGTTCAGCGCCTGCAAAATCAGGGTGCGCACCAGAATTTCATCCTGCTCGCCGCAGGTCACCTGAATGCGATAGCACAGTTCCAGATCGGTCGCCTGCTGATGCGGCTGCAGGTTGATGCGCTGCGCAGCCTCGCGCAGCAGGATATTGGCACACAGGATCACCAGCGTGGCGATCACCGCATCCCAATGCTGGCCCAGGCCGCACAGGACGCCGATCCCCGCCGAACACCACAGCGTGGCGGCGGTGTTGAGACCGCGAATGTTCAGCCCTTCCCGCATGATCACGCCGGCGCCGAGGAAGCCGATACCGGATACGATCTGCGCGGCCACGCGGCCGGCGCTGGCCGGATCGGTGGACATGGAGCTGAGAATAAAGACCGCCGCGCCGGTCGCCACCAGCGCATTGGTGCGCAGGCCGGCCATGCGTTGGCGCCACTGGCGCTCGGCGCCAATCACCGCGCCCAGGCACATCGCCAGCAATAAATTTAAAACGAAAGGAGTCATAGCCATGACTGTCCCCTTAATTAACCGCAGGAGATAAAATCATGTGCTGTTTAGCACACGCGAAACCGCGCTGAAAATAAATCAGCGAATCAGCGTGCTGTGCCTGGAGGGAAAAGGCTGTGGCTGCAGAATACCATAATAACGTCCAACTCAATTCACCTGAAACCGCCAGGTTTCAGGAGACGTGTTCTTATTCGGGTATGCACAACTCAGAAATAACTGGAGAGGGGTGCTGCCCGCCGATAACGGCAAGCAACAAATCAGAAGAGAATTGGTCAGCTTGCCTTATTTATTTTATTACTACTACAACTGTCCAATTGGGTGTCTCCACTGAAATTTTGGCTGAGTATAGTGACGTCGGATAATGAAGTAAAGGCTAATTTATTAAACGAAAAATAAACTGGAATACCGCGACGATATTTCGATGTCACAAACAGGAAGCGGCGACGTTGGGCGCCGGGTATCAGTTCAACCACTTCAATCAACAACAGGCTTTCGAGGTGTTGCTGCACGTCGGCGACACGCCGCTACCGCGCCTATCTGCAACAAAGCGCTGACCGACTTCCGCTGGCGCGATCGGACGGCTGGGTGCAACAGACGACGTTCAGCGACGGTTCGACGCTGAACGCCAACATCAGCATGCGGCCTTTCGCCGGCGTAGCGGCCCCCAGCCTACACGCCAAATTGGCCAACGGCCGCACGCTCGACGTTGCGCCTTAGCAAGGTCGCCGGCGGTGGGCTACGCTAGGCTATATTCCCGACGATCCGCAAGGAGCGGCCGATGACGCCTCTGATCCACACTCTGCTCGACGAGATTTGGCAAAGCCTGGGGCAATGCCCCGCCCCCGCCGACCGGCTCACCGTGAACGGTGTCGGCGCATTGCCTTCGGCTTTTCCCGTGACCGAAGTAGCCACCGCCGCCTGGGGCGCCGCCGGTCTGGCCTGCGCCGAACTGCTGCGACGCGAGGCTGCCGCTGCACCGCAGGTCTGGGTCGATCAACGCCTGGCCTCGCTGTGGTTCGGCTGGACGCTGCGGCCGCTGGGTTGGACGCTGCCTGCGGCCTGGGACGCGCTGGCCGGCGACTACGCGACAGCGGACGGCTGGATACGCCTGCATACCAATGCGCCGCATCATCGGCGGGCGGTGGAACAGGTGCTGGGCCCGGCAGCGGATAAAGGCACGCTGGCGGCGCGCGTGCTGGGCTGGAAAAAAAGCGAGCTGGAACAGGCGGTGATCGAGGCCGGCGGCTGCGCGGCCGAAATGCGCTCGGCGGCCGCCTGGCGACAACATATTCAGGGCAAGAGCGTGGCGCTCGAACCGCTGATCCACGCCTCGCTGCAGCCGGAAGCGCCGCCGCCGGGCTGGGCGCTGCCCATAGCCCGGCCGCTGCACGGCGTGCGGGTGCTGGATCTGACGCGCATTCTCGCCGGGCCGATCGCCACCCGTTTTCTCGCCGGCTTGGGCGCTGACGTGCTGCGCATCGATCCCTACGGTTGGGATGAACCCGGCGTCGAGCACGAGGTGATGCTGGGCAAGCGCAGCGCACGCCTTAACCTGACCAATGCGCACGATCGCCATACGTTTGAACATCTGCTGAGAAACACCGACGTGATCGTGCACGGCTACCGTGCCGGTGCGCTGGAAAAGTTGGGCTATGGCGCGGAGGAAAGGCGCGCGCTGGCGCCGGGCCTGATCGACGTCTGCCTGAATGCCTACGGCTGGAGCGGGCCGTGGCGCACCCGACGCGGTTTCGACAGCCTGGTGCAGATGAGCTGCGGGCTGGCGGAGGCGGGCATGGTTTGGCGCAGCGCCAGTTTGCCGGTGCCGCTGCCGGTACAGGCCCTGGATCACGCCACCGGCTATTTGATGGCGACGGCGGTGCTGACCGGTATGGCGCAGCGCCTGAGCCGCGGCACCGGTTACCATGCGCGGCTGTCGCTGGCGCGCACGGCGCAACTGCTGCTGGCGCATCCCTATCCGACGCATTATCGTCCGGAACCGCCGGCGCCGGCCGGGCCCGCCGACGAGCACCCGGAAACGGAACTGACTTATTGGGGAGCCGCGCAACGTCTGCGTGCACCGCTAAGCCTGCAGGGCACAGCACTGCAATGGGCGCTGCCGGCGACCACGCTGGGCACCTCGCAGCCGGAGTGGCTGCGCCGTTAAACCGCCGCCAGCTGCTGCTGTAGCCACTGCAGCAAGCGTATGGCCGCCGGCGTCAACCCGGCGGTCTGCGGCCATACCAGATAAATATCGTCATCGCTCAGGTGACAGGATGCGGCCAGCGCCACCAGCCTCCCCGCGTCGATCGCATCCTGCACCAGCAGCTTTTTCGCCAGCGCGATGCCGAAGCCCTGCTCCGCCGCACGAATCAATAATCCGGCATCGTTGAACAACGCCTGCTGCCGCCCGCACGGCGAACGCCCCTGCACGTTGAACCAATCGCGCCAGGGGCTGACGTCGTGCTCGAGCAACGGAATATCGCCGCCGTTTTCGAACGCCGCCGCCCACTGCCGGGCCATCTCCGGCGAGGCGACCGGCAGCACGTCACCCGACGCGATGCGCTGCGCCTGCAGCCCCGTCCACTGGCCGCTGCCGATGCGGATCGCCGCATCGAACCCGCGCAGCGACAGATCCTGCAGCGCCAGCGACGCATCGATATCCAGTGCAATATCGGCGCAGGCTTCATGGAATGCCGGCAGACGCGGTAACAGCCAGTAATGGGCAAAAGACGGCAGCACGCTGATGCGCAGCGTCTGGCTTGCCGCCGCACGCCGGGCGCGGGCAACGCCCTGCTGCAGCGCCTGCAGCGCCGGCTCTACCGCCGCCAGCATCTCTTTCCCGGCCGCATTCAGGCGCACGCCGCGCCCACGCCGTTCAAACAGCGGATAGCCGATCGCCTGCTCCAGCAGCTGAATTTGCTGGCTGACCGCGCCGTGCGTCAAATGCACCTGCTGCGCCGCAGCGCGCAAATTTTCCAACCTGGCGGCAATGGCGAAGGTCGGCAAGACATGCAGGGGAAGGCGTTCACTCATCACTGGTTAACCATGCTATCCAAAAAGGTCATTTTTCATCGATTTTGACCGGCAGGCAAATGTTCTATGTTTACCCCATCATTCCTGATGCTTTCGGAGCCGCCATGCACCCACGTTTACAACAGGATCTTGCCCAGTTTCCGCAGATCCTCGACCACACTCGCCGGTTGGCGGAAGATTTTCTGGCCGGGCTGCGGCAACGTTCGGTCTGCCCGCCGCTCGCGCAACAGCAGCTGCAGCCGGGTGACGATCGGCTGGCGGAAAACGGCGAAGGCGCCCTGGCGGCGCTGGATGACTTTTGGCAACGCTATCAGGCGGGCATTTCCGCCAGCGCCGGCCCGCGCTATTTCGGTTTCGTCACCGGCGGCGGAACCCCGGCGGCGGTGGCAGCGGACTGGCTGGTTAGCGTAACAGACCAAAATAGTCTGCTCAGTGATGACACCATCGCAGCCACCATCGAACTGGCGGCCGTGACGCTGGTGAAATCCCTGCTGGGCCTGCCGGAAGCGTTTAGCGGCAGCCTGGTCAGCGGCGCCACCATGGCCAATTTCGCCGGGCTGGCCATTGGCCGACAATGGCTGGGCCAACGGCATGGGGTAGATATTGCCCAGCAGGGTCTGGCGGCGCTGGGCCCCATCCGGGTACTGTCGGCCAATCCGCACGCCAGCAGCGTAAAAGCGCTCAGCATGCTCGGCATCGGCCGCGAGGCGTTGACGATCGTCGCCAGCCTGCCGGAATCTGAAGCCATGGATATGGCGGCGCTGGAGCGGCAACTCGCCGCCGGCGAAGGCCGGCCAACGTTGGTGTTGGCCAGCGCCGGCACGGTCAATACCGTCGCCTTCGACGATCTGCCGCGTCTGCTGGCGCTGCGGGAGCGTTATCCGTTTTGGCTGCATGTCGATGCGGCCTTTGGAGGCGTGGCGGCCTGTTCGCCGTTGTACGCGCCGCGACTCGCGGGCTGGCAGCATGCAGACTCCATCACCGTCGATGCGCACAAATGGCTGAACGTACCTTATGACAGCGCGATCCAATTTACCCGCCATCTGGATCTGCAGATGCAGGTATTTCAGAACCATTCGGCCTACCTGGAAGCGCCAACGCCGCGACCGGACAACTATCTGCATCTGACGCCGGAAAATTCGCGCCGCTTTCGCGCCCTGCCGCTCTGGCTGACGCTGAAAGCCTATGGCCGCAGCGGCATACGGGATATCGTCGAGCGCAACGTCCGATTGGCGCAGGATCTGGGGGCGGCGCTGGCGGCCGACGACGGCTTCCATCTGCTGGCGCCGGTGAATTTGAACGTGGTGTGTTTCGCGCTCAGCCATCCGCAGGGCGACAGCGAAGCGGCACGCGATCGCTTTCTCGAACGCCTTAACCGGCATGGCGTGGTGCGCTGCACCCCGACGCGTTATAACGGCCGGCCGGGGATCCGCGCCGCGCTGGTCAACTGGATGACGGAGGCACAGGACATTCAGCTGACGCTGGCCTCGCTGCGCCATTGCCTGGCGGAGAGGGCCTGACGCGCGCGGCACATCACGCGATCAAGAAAGCCTGCAAACGCCGCCCTTGCCGCCCGTCGTCGCCGATGTTGTCCGGCGACAGCCAGGCGGAAAACGCCGCGCGCAGCGCCGGCCACTCGCCGTCGATGATCGACAGCCAATCGGTGTCGCGCGTGCGTCCTTTGACGACGACCGCCTGGCGGAAAGTGCCTTCGTAGCGGAAACCCAAGCGCTCGGCGGCCTGACGCGAAGGCAGATTGAGGCTATCGCATTTCCATTCACAGCGCCGGTAGCCAAGATCGTCGAACAGATGCCGCAGCATCAGGAAAATAGCCTCGCTGCCGAGCGCAGTACGCTTCATCAACGGCGACCAGTTGATGGTGCCCAGCTCGGCGACGCCGTTGGCGGGATCGAGGCGCAAAAAAGCGCAGGTTCCCACCGCACGACCGCTCGCCTGATCGATCACCCCCATCGTGTTCCTGTCGGGACTGGAGGCCTGCGCCTGGAGATAACGCTGGAAATCCTCACGCGTCTGGGGCCGTTCCCAAAACAGATAGGTCCAGTCGCGGTCGTCCTCGGCGGTTTGATAAGCCTGATAAAGTTCATCGCCCCAGCGCTCGATGTTTAGCGGCTCCAGGCGGCAAAACCGCCCCGGCAATAGCTGGTGTCCTGGCATGCCTGCCGGCTGCCAATGAGAAAGGGCCTCGCCTATCGGCTGCCCGTAAGGATTCCGTCTCACCGCGACGTCCTGTTTTTGAAAGGTAGAGATGCAAATTAAAACCAACCCGAACCAGAGACAACTCCGACCTGCTACCGCCACCGGGTTGGCTGCTTACCGGGCAATAGTTTAGAGAAATCACTCAATTCCCGTTAAACATTCACAAAAATGATTTGTGGTGAAATAAATCTCGCTATAACTTATTGTAAAATGGTGAATTTATGCAACAATTAAGCTACATATTTCAGCTATAATGTTAACTTCTGTTTGTTATTATGATAAAAACAGTAATGCTTATCATTGTCATCGGAAGGGCATGAAAATGCAATTACATGATTTTTATTAAAAAAAATAAAAATCCGGCGGGATGCGCAATTTTTGCACGATTAAAGATCGCGCAGAAAGACTTAAGAAAAATAACACATGAATTTTTTTTAAGATTTTTCCTAGCAAACTAAAATTTTTTTTCGTGACATGATGAACGGAATTTCGGCAAGAGATGCTGACAGGCGCGGGCGCCAAGCGCGAATCAGGCCTATCATGTTGATACTGAACGACCAGCAGAACACTCTGACTTAAGCTAAACTTATAGATTCATGTGATTAATAAGTTTAGTATGAAAATATCATTGAGTGCCATCGTGTTTATTGATAGAACAATCGCTACACTGAATTATTGCTCCATTTTGCCTTTCGGCTTTTTAGGCTTTTTCTCATATTACCGCAGTAAAACGGATTTAAGTGGGGGTGCGATATGCCAACGATTATCATGGATTCATGCAGCTATACCAGATTGGGTTTAACCGACTATCTGACTTCGCACGGCGTGAAGAAACGCTATATTAATGCCATCGATGATATTGACAGCCTGCATGAAAAGTGCAGTAAGTTGAATCCTAGTCTGGTGTTTATTAACGAGGATTGCTTCATCCACGAAGCAAATGCCACCGAGCGAATAAAACGGGTGATTTCACTGCACCCGGATACGTTATTCTTTATCTTTATGGCGATTACCAATGTACATTTCGACGATTATTTATATGTTCGCAAAAACGTCATCATATCGTCTAAATCCATCAAGCCAGAGACTATGAATCAGCTACTTAGCCACTACCTCGAGAGAAACTCCCCTCGGGCGGAAAAATCCTCTCTGGATCAAACGCCGGTAACGCTGAGCCAGACCGAATCAAACATGTTGCGCATGTGGATGTCCGGTCAAGGCACCATCCAGATATCAGACCAGATGCAAATAAAGGCCAAAACGGTCTCTTCCCACAAGGGAAACATCAAACGGAAAATAAAAACGCACAACAAACAAATCATTTATCACGTTGTTCGTTTGACCGATACGCTGACCAGTGGAATATTTGTCAATAGCCGTTGAACAACAGAGAACGCCCTCGCTCTGTGTTACCGGCCATAAAAATAGCCGGTGATAATGTCATCCCGATATCGGGCGCTGGCCCCTCAAAGAATACCTGCTGCGTTATCCCCTGCTAGTGCAAAGGGTATTTTTATCTGCGACAAAAGAAATGCCGTCGTAATGAAATAATATCAAAATGGACAATTTCATCAGCAAATTAATGAGATTAACTGACCTTACTGCCCATGTTTGCGGCAGGGCTCCACAAAGGTGCCGTCACGGCTGTCGATTTCATTAAAAAACCATACGCCCGCCGGGTAGTCCTCAAGAGAAACCAGATACATGGTGCCTTCGTTGAACACCTCTACGGCCAGTATCACGCCTTCGCGCCGTGGACCACCGTCTGTTTTTACCGTCACTCGATCGTTAACCTGCATACCCTTCCCCATTAATTTGCGATTGGCCTCAGTGTATTACAAAACACAGAAACAAAGACACCGCTCTGCGCAAGCGCGCCTTTGCTATCAGCGTAGCTGACGTCAAGATTTTCACTTTCTTAACATTTTGTCCGCAGAATCTTAAGCCGCCCTCACGTAGCCTGTCTTCAGGCGTTTCCCCCCCAGAGAAACGCTCGCAAATGAAGAAGTAACAAGGAACTTTTGCCCGCAGACTTGCGGGCTTTTTTTTGCGCACGGCCAAATTGCAGGCATAAAAAAACCCGCCGCAGCGGGTTTTTTACTCGGCAATGAGAAGCGCCGATTAGATAGCGGTAACGTTAGCCGCAGATGGACCTTTCGCACCGTTCTCGATAGAGAACTGTACGTTCTGGCCTTCAGCCAGGGTCTTGAAGCCTTGATCCTGGATAGCAGAGAAGTGTACGAATACGTCTTTGCTGCCGTCTGCTGGGGTGATGAAACCAAAACCTTTAGCTTCGTTGAACCACTTCACTTGACCTTTGATCAGGTTAGACATGTCTATTTTCCTTCAATAATAAATGTAAGCCGCCATGGGCGATATAGCCGGTCATCAGTTACTTATGGAGGCACTGGAAAGGAAATTCGTCAGAGAAGGGCTATCCGGGATAACGCTTTAAATTTGAACTACTTTACTCAAAATGTCGTGCATAAATAGGTCTGTACCACAGGCCGGAAACATTAACTCACGAGCGGGCGGCAATAGCAACTCTTTTCGCCTCGCAGCGCCGTTTACCTTGGCTGAACGTACAGGATTTGTACCCTGTCTGGCCGCGGAGTCAGCAGCGGTTGCCCCGGTGCGGCAAGGCGCGCGCGCCCAGGCCCGATGAAGAAATTCGCCTCTGACGCCATCATCAGGCGCGATAAAGGGTAATGGCGCTTTCGGAGTAATACCTATATCAGCCGCCGCCGCCGCTGCCTAGAATGGCGTCAGTTCACCACGCCTCCTGGTGTTGAACATCACAAGCTGTGTTGCAAATCTTTATGCGCCTCCCTATAGGCGCTTTTTTTTTGCCCGCCGTTTCGATTACAGATTGGTCTCATTGCTCCTCAACGTGATGAGTGTCACAAATACGCCTTCCTAACCATTCTGATTCGGAGGTGATGTTCATGGCCACAGGATCCCTTACCCTCCTGGCCATTTTGGCCGGCATTGCGGGTTTCGCGTTCTATAAGCACTTTAAATCTAAGCAAAAAGGCGCATTCGTTCGCCCACGCGATCGGTAACCGACAACGCATATTCATCGTGAAGGTGCGGCTCGCCACACGCCGCGCTTTCGTCCCTCGTCATCTTTTCATCACAAAATTGTCACAATATGGCCATATGATGATTCGCGATTATCCGCTCTGGCTTAACACCAAGGATTTCGCCCATGACCATAATTAAAGCTGCAAACCACCAGGAAGCAGAGAGATTGATCCGCGCCGGCACAGCCAAGAAAATCGAACTGGCATACGACATCGGCAGTGATGACTTCTTCCAGCTTGCCAGCCTGTGGTGCGATAAAGGCGCCAAGATCTCCAAAGGGAAAGAACACTTTATCGTCTCGTTGAAAGGGTTCCGCATCCCACCCAACGATTGATGCCATGCCGCCCCTCGCGGCGGCGTCCTCCCTTCCTCACAAAACCGCTCTATTCGACCACGCGCACCTCATTCGATTTCGCTAAGCTGACAGCAGACTTTATTGCGGGCTTTCCGCCTGATAACCACGTCCGCCACGATGAGGAGAGTGACCATGTCAACAAATGCAGCGCAGCCCGGCACGATGAAAGCGATTGAGATCAGCCAACCGGGCGCCCCCGAGGTTCTGGTCGTTACCGAACGCCCGGTGCCCGTTCCGCAAGCGGGCGAGCTCCTGGTGAAAATCGCCGCCGCCGGCGTTAACCGCCCCGATGTGTTGCAGCGCCAGGGGAACTATGCGCCACCGCCCGGCGCTTCGGATATCCCCGGCCTGGAAATCGCCGGCGAAGTGGTGGCCATCGGTGAAGGCGTGACCCGCTTCGCGCTCGGCGATCGGGTTTGCGCCCTCATCGCCGGCGGCGGCTATGCCGAATACTGCACCGTGCATGAAAGCAATGCGTTGCCGGTGCCGGCGGGCCTGAACCTGACCGAGGCCGCCGCACTGCCGGAAACCTTCTTTACCGTCTGGGTCAACGTGTTCCAGCGTGGCCACCTCAAAGCCGGCGAAACCGTGTTGATCCACGGCGGCACCTCCGGCATCGGCACGGTCGCCACCATGCTGGCGAAGGCCTTCTGCGCGCAGGTGATCACCACCGTCGGCTCCGAAGAGAAGCGCCAGGCCAGCCTGGCGCTGGGCGCCGACGTGGCGATTAACTACCGCAGCGAAGATTTTGTCGCACGCACCAAAGACGTCACCGACGGCAAAGGCGCCGACGTGATCGTCGATCTTATCGCCGGCGACTATGTGGCCAAGAACTATCAGGCGGCGGCGATGGAAGGCCGTATCGTGCAAATCGGCACGCAAAATGGCGTGGTGAAAGAGCTCAACCTGATGCCGCTGCTGTTGAAACGCCTGACCCATACCGGATCGACGCTACGCTCGCGCAGCGTCGCGGACAAAGCGCAGATTGCCGCCGATCTGCACGAGAAGGTTTGGCCGCTGCTGGAGCGCGGCGTGTTGAAACCGCAAATTTTTAAAACCTTCCCGCTCGAGCAGGCCGCCGCCGCGCATGCGCTGATGGAGTCCAGCGAGCACATCGGCAAGATCATGCTGACGTTCTAAGGCCATTCCCCGCGGGCTGTGCTGCGGGGAAACCGATGCTGCACTCAGGGAATGATGCCGCGGCGGCGGAACTCATCAAACAGCGAGAAAAACATGGCTTCGGTTTCGACAAACTGGTGGAAACCGAAGCGGCGCGCCTTGCTGCCGTCTGCGAACATGTCATAGTCCCAGGAAAAGACGAAATCGGCGAAACGCCAGCCGGCCACCGCGCGATAGTCCGGTTCGGTCAATTGGTGTCGTTGCACCAGCTCTCGCCACAGCATCGCCTTGTCCGCCATCATGCTCTCCAACGGCATCGGCAACGGCGGCGCGCATTCCAGTTCGAAGTAAGCGGCGATTTTCGGCCACATCTCGCTCCAGCGAAACAGATCGCCATTGTTGATATTAAACGCCTGATTGGCCGCCGCCGGTTCGGTCGCCGCCCAGAGCGTGGCACGCGCCAACAGCCCGGCATCGGTCATTTCCAGCAGGCTGTGATAAGCACCCGTTTTGCCCGGGAAACGCAACGGCAGCCCGAGCGCTTTACCGATCGACGCGTAAACCGCAATGCTTAACGCCAGGTTCATCGGGTTGCCGAGAGAGAAGCCCCCCACCACGCTCGGACGAATGGCGCTCCAGTGCCAACGCTTGCCCGCCTGACGCTGCGCCAGATACTGCTGCTGCGCCACGTTAAACTCCGGCGGCATATGCCCGGCGTCGCTTTCACGCGCCGGCGTTTTAAACGGCCCCAAATGGGCACCATAAACCTTGTAACCCTGCATCAGGCTGATGTGTTCCAGCGCCGGCGCGATCGGCTCCAGCCCCTCGACGACGTGTTGTAACATCTGCAGATTAGGCGCTACCAGGCCCGCCCAATCCGGCCCATCCTGATAAGCGGCATAGAAAACGTGGCTAATTGCGCTCAGCGGCCGCAGCGCGCCGCGCGTTGCCGCCGCATCCAGCAGATCCACCTGAAGGTGGCGGACACCCGGCGCCGGTTGTCCACCCCGGCGCGAAACGCCCACCACGGGCCAGCCCTGGGCGGTCAGTTCCTCAATCAGTCTGCGCCCAATCACGCCATTGGCGCCGATCACTAATGCCTGTCGCTTTGTTTTCATCTTGCCACTCCTCGGGTTGTCGATGCCCTGAGTGTTATTGATTAGTGATACTTGCGGTAGAAGCGAATTGTCACTAACACTAATAAGAAAAACCTATAGGTAAAATCGACATGGATAAGCTGAACGCAATGAAAACCTTTATGCGGGTGGCGGAGCTGGGCAGCCTGTCGGCCGCCGCTCGCGATCTGCGCTTGACGCAGCCGGCGGTCAGTCAGCAAATCGCCGGCCTGGAGCAGCAACTGGGGGCACAGCTGCTGTTTCGCAGCACCCGGGCGGTCACCCTGACCGATGCCGGCAGCGGTTATTATCAGCGTCTAAAACCGATTCTGGCGGCGGTCGGCGAAGCGGAAGAAGCGCTGCACGGCCAGCGCCACCGGCTGCAGGGCAACCTGCGCATTCACGCGCCGACCGGGTTCGGACAACGGCACGTCACGCCGCTGGCCATCGCTTTCCAGCAGCGCCATCCGGATCTCGTCATCGAGCTGCTGCTGGACGATCGCCGCGCCGACGTGATCGGCGAAGGTATCGACGTGGCGCTGCGCTTCGGCGAACTGCACGCGCCCGGCATGGTGGCGAAACGTTTGGGCGAACTGCAACGCCTGCTGGTGGCGTCACCGGCCTATCTGGCAAAGCATGGCGCACCACGCTCGCCGGCGGAGCTGGCAAAACATGCGCACATTCGCTACAGCGGTTTGAACGACGGCGATACGCTCACCCTGATCGGCCCGCACGGCCCCGAGATAGTTGCGCTGCGGCCCACGTTCCGTGCCAACAATACGCTATCGCTGCTGACGGCTATCGAAGCCGGG
Source organism: Serratia nevei (assembly GCF_024160145.1). Classification (GTDB taxonomy): domain Bacteria; phylum Pseudomonadota; class Gammaproteobacteria; order Enterobacterales; family Enterobacteriaceae; genus Serratia; species Serratia nevei_A. The sequence goes on along the minus strand of NZ_JAMYWQ010000002.1, from coordinate 242,980 downwards.
CTCGGTATCGGCGGCGCCCAGCGCCCCTTGATCGGCGAGCAACTGGCGACGGGGGCGCTGGTGCCCGTACTGCCGGAATATCGCTATCCCCCCATGGCGCTGCACGCGATCTATCCCGCATTACGATTTATTCCGGAGAAAGTGCGCGCCTGGGTGGCGCATCTGCAACAGGCCTTGACGGCGATCGAGGGGATTCGCGGGGGGAAGGCTCCCGACCGGGCGCCGGGAGCATAAGCATTATTTGAACAGTTTGCCAACCATGTCGCCCAGTTCATTGCTGTCTTGCTGCACCTCGCCATTTGGCGAGGCGGCATCCGCTACCGTTGGCAAGAACTGTGCAATCGTGTTGGAGGCCTGGGCCGGATCGATACCCAACTTTTCAGCCAGTTGATTGATCGCGTCGCTCCCCAACGCCTGCTGCACATGATCGCCGGTAATTGGCTGGTTTTCGCCGTTACCGAGCCAGGAACCGACGATATCACCGAACTGCCCCTGACGGAATTTGTCCAAAATGGCCTGCAGGCCGCCTTGTTGCTCGACCCACTGCATGACGGCGATGTAATCGATACCTTTGCCGTTGGCGCCGCCGCCCAGAATGTTACCCACTACGCTATCGAACAGACCCATGATTTTCCCCTTTCAGCCGGTACGGCCCGTGCCGCACCGCCGGATTGATTTCACGAAAAAGGGTCGCCGCAGCGACCCTGTTGAGCAACGGCTGCTTAGCCTTTGATCTTCCTGTAGACAAAAAGCACCACCAGGGCACCGATTACCGCCACCACAAAGCTGCCCAGGTTAAAACCGTCAACGCGACCCATACCGAAGAAGGTACTGATATAGCCGCCGACCACGGCACCCACGACACCCAGTACCACGGTCATAATAAAGCCGCCGCCGTCTTTACCCGGCATAATCCATTTGGCCAGGATACCGGCGATTAAACCAAAAATGATCCAGGAAATGATGCCCATCTTTACTCTCCCTATTACCTTTTGCCTAACAGAAATCCTATTACCAGGCCCACGACGGCGCCGGCGCCTATCCCCGCCCAAGGATTATCCTTGATGCAGGCACATGATTGCTCGAGCACTGCTTTTACGCCGCTGTGCACTTCGCAGGCGGTGGTTTTAACGTAATCGCTCGGTTGCTCAACACCGTTTATCTCGTCATTTTCATATGACATGTCAAATCCTTACAGACCAACCCTCTGAGAATTTCGTCACATGTTCCACGTCAGGCGCCGCCCGCTCCGCAATCTTGCTCCGGGCAATCTGCCCGCTGCCGCTCAATGCAGGGAGTACGACGACAAACGCACAACTTCACACTATGACTATAGTAAAAAATCAGCGGTTTACCCATTTCCGTCAGTCTGAATTTCACCGCGCAAAAAACGATCTCATTTCATCCAACTGTCATCTCGACAGGCTACACTTCAATCAAATCTGCCAGGAGGAGAGGCCGATGTTCAATGCACCGTTTGTCCTGATTCTCGCGCTGCTCTACGCGCTGGCCGCCGTTTGGGACGGTTCCGCTGCGTTACTGTTTTTCTAAGGTTACATAGGCGTTGTCACAATTGCGCTGCGCGCAATTGTGTCTTTATTTTTCAGCGGCAGCAGCCGATTGAAATAGCGATGAATACCCCCGCCCTCAGTAAAAGTCTCATATTCTCTCATTCGGCTTATAACAATTTGGCGGACGCGCTCGCCTCGCACAAGCATTCCGCGCCCAGGGAACTACACTAATAAATCACCGACGGCAATCGTTGCCGCCAGCTCCCCCCCTTCATTCCCGCCCGAGGGCCGGTCGTTGCCTGTCGGGCCACAACCGAGGTCACTGCCATGCTGGTACAGCCTTATCTGTTTTTCAGCGGTAACTGTGAGCAAGCGATTAACTTCTACGTGCAGCAGTTGAATGCCAAAATTGAGATGGTCATGCGCTACAAGGACATGCCCGAAGAGGCCCGGCAAGGCGGGCCGCAGGACGTCAATCCGGAGGCGATCATGCATGCGCGCCTGCTGATCGGCGACGGCGTGCTGATGGCCTCCGACGGCTGTCCGCAGGACGACAGCGGCGGCGCTTCCCATAAAGGCTTCTCGCTGTCGCTGAACCCCAGCGATACGGAGCAAGGACGCAAACTGTTCGATAATCTGGCGCAGGACGGCCAGGTGACGATACCTTACCAGGCCACCTTCTGGGCCAAAGGCTTCGGCATGCTGACCGACAAATTCGGCGTCAACTGGATGATCAACGTCGAATAATTTCGCTATGGCGCCGCTAACTGTAGCGGTGCCAGTCATACGCCGCCTTGGCGAACAGCACGAACAGCAGCGCCAGCAGCGCCAGGCCCAGGCGCCAATACGGCGAGCGGTGCCGTCGCCAGGCGAAGAACATCGTCGCTGCCAGCGCTCCCAGGGTGAGGGGGTAATACACCACCAGCGTCAGTAAAGCGATAATGATGTAATCCGACATTGGCTTCCCCACTCCGTTTGCTGGCCGCACCGCTGTGGCCGCAGGTTGCGGCCAGACTTTCCCGGTATCGCCGCGTTAAGGGCTAGAGGTCTGGCGCATTTATGCATAAAATATAAGATTGCTCTTAACTCAAATTGAATAAAAATCGAATAGCAAGGGTGACATGACTCAGCAGCAAGCCAAACAGGATGCCGTGCCGCCGCGCAGCGCTACCAACTCCCCATTATTATTTCAGGCCGGCGTGTTTGTCATCATCGTTGCCGCCACGCTGATTCTTTTTAACAGCTGGCAAATCTGGAACGCGCACCAGCGCGACCTGCGCAGCGCCGAACATGAATCCGCCAACCTCGCCCGTTCGCTGGCGCAGCACGCCGACGATACCTTCATGCAGGTGGACGGCAACTTGTTCGATCTGACCGAACGGATCCAGACTGACGGGCTGGGCCCGTCGCAGCTGGCGCGGCTGCAGCGAGTGATGCAGACCCAGGTCGGCAATCTGCCGCAGTTGCACGGGATGTTTATCTACGATGCGCACGGCCGCTGGCTGGCAACCTCCTCGGGCAAATTCATCAAAAACGCCAACAACGCCGATCGCGATTACTTCAAATATCATCAAAACCGGGACGGCGCCGGCTTATACATCGGCAAGGTGATCCGCAGCCGCACCACCGGCGATCTGATCATTCCCGTGTCGCGGCGTTTCAACAACCCGGACGGCAGCTTTGGCGGCGTGGTGCTGGCAACGCTGTACGTCGATTATTTCCGCCAGTTTTACGACAGCTTCGCCCTCAACACCGACGCCTCGTTGAACCTGCTGCTGGCCGACGGCACCATCCTTTATCGCCGCCCCTATTCGGCGGCCTCTATCGGTAAAAACATCGCCAAAGGCGTGCTGTTCAGCGAGATCTTGCCGCATTCTGAGTTCGGCAACGCCACCATCACGTCGCTGTTCGACAAAGTGGAACGCATCTACGGTTACTCACGGGTCAACCGCTATCCGCTGGTGATCGCCGCCGGGCTGTCGAAACGCGACGCGCTGGCGGACTGGCGCAGCGACGCCAGTCTGTTCGCCGCGGGCGGCCTCTCCCTGTTGGTGATCCTGCTGGCGATGGGCATGGTGCTGCTGCGGCAAATCAAGCACAGCATGCAAACCGAAGCCGAGCTGGTGCGCACCCGCGATCAGTTGACCAGCATCAATCAGATGCTCGAAGAGCTGGCGCTGCTGGACGGCCTGACCGGTCTGGCCAATCGCCGCCAGTTTGACATCGCGCTGAAGAACGAGCTGGCGCGCGCCTCGCGCAACTACCGCAGCGTGGCGCTGCTGATGCTGGATATCGACTACTTCAAACAGTACAACGACAGCTATGGCCACGTCGCGGGCGATCAGTGCCTGCAGCAGATCGGCCAAACGCTGAAAGGGTTGGCCTGCCGCAGCAACGACATTCTGGCGCGCTACGGCGGCGAAGAGATGGGCATTATCCTGCCGGATACCGACGTGCAGGGCGCGCTGATTTTCGCCGAGCGCGTCATCGATGCAGTGCGCTGTCTGAAGATCCCGCATCAGGGCAATCCGCACGGCATCGTCACCATCAGCATCGGTATCTGCGCCAAAGTGCCGCATATGTACAATGATACGCCGATCAGCTTTATCAATGAGGCGGACAGCGCACTGTATGAGGCCAAGAAAAAAGGCAAAAACTGCATTTACGTCGCTTAATCGTTAATCGGGCCGTCGCATTCGGGCGGCCCGCGTTATTCATACGGAAAAAATGAAATAATTTCCCTCGAAAACATTTTCTCGCCGGTATTTCCTCGCTTTTAATGCAATAGCGACAAAAAATAATCAAAATACCTATTTTCATTACAATTCAATAAGATAAAAAATACGCCATTCAACAACCCATTCGTGCCATTTTTGATTATTCGTGCCCACGCCGGGCCTCGTTTAACTCCTGTTTACTTTTTATTGGCGTTGCCGGTGATACCCTTATCGGGACTATTCTATATATCAGGAAGCCATCGCACGCTTCGGCGCACTGCGCCCTGCTGATACATCCATAATAGAACCCGCAAATTTCACGTTGCAATTGGGCGACCGGCGCAAAAACTTTTGGTGCCGCTCCAGCCAGCCACTGCGCAAGCCAGTGCAGCCAACCACGCGGCAACCTGAAAGGCGGGAATAAAGCGATATAGATTTGCGAGGAGATCTCATGCCTACTGGCGAAATTATGCGTGAACAGGCCGTACTGACGCTGCCGTTGCGGCAATGGGCGGCGGCGGAAACGTCCAGCGCGGTTAGCGAACTGGAACAGGGCAAAGTGCTGTTTCTGCCCGAACTGGCCTTCACCCTGTCTGAGCAGGAAAAGCCGCTGCTGGATCCGACGCTGGTCGATCCGAAGCGCAAGAACATCAGCTACCAGCCGCTGTCCGGCAAGCTGACCGGCGTCGCCGTCGCGGAACGCCGGCAACAGGTTCAGCAACTGCTGGAGCGCTATTATCAATCCTGCCGTCAATTAATCGCCGGGCTGTTGCCCGAGTATCAGGAGGCGCTGCACCACCCAACCGGCAGCCTGCGTTTGCATCCGGTCTCCGCCTGGCGCGCCAATAGCTCCTGGCGCAAAGACGACAGCCGGTTGCACGTTGACGCTTTCCCGTCGCGCCCGAACTACGGCGAACGCATTCTGCGCATTTTCACCAACATCAATCCGCACGGCGAAAACCGCCAATGGCGGGTCGGCGAGCCTTTCCCGGAGCTGGCAGAACGCTTTATGCCGCGTCTGGCCCGCTATTCGGCGTTAAGCAGCTGGCTGCAGCACCAGGTGCGCATTACCAAAACCCGCCGCAGCCATTATGACCACCTGATGCTGCAATTGCATGACGCCATGAAGGCCGATGGGGATTATCAACAGCAGGGGCCGCAGTTGGCGCTGGCGTTCCCGCCGGGCAGTAGCTGGATTTGCTTTTCGGATCAAACGCCGCACGCCGCGATGGGGGGCCAATTTATGTTGGAACAAACCTTCCTGTTGCCGGTGAACAAGATGCAGGATCCGCAGCGTTCACCGCTGAAAGTGCTGGAACAGCTGCGCGGCCAAACGCTGATCTGAATGATTTGCCGCCGCCGGGGCTACCGGCGGCGGCAAACGGGCATCACGCCTCGAAATCCCCCTGTTGACGCGCCACCAGCGTCAGAATGCTGTACAGCGCCACCGGCTGCTGCTCCTGATTCAACACCTGCACATCCCACACCACCACGCCGTGCGGGCGATCTTCGGCGGTTTTCTGCGGCTTGCGAATTTTCTTTTTGCAGGTCAACCGCACCTGAATGGTGTCGCCGATCTTCACCGGTTCGATAAAGCGCAGATTCTCCATGCCGTAGTTGGCGATCACCGGCCCGACGGCGGCGTCGACAAACAGCCCGGCCGCAGCGGATACCACAAAGTAACCGTGCGCCACCCGCTCGCCGAACAGCGATTCGGCGGCGCCGATCTTGTCCATGTGCGCGTAAAAATGGTCGCCGCTCAGGCAGGCGAAGTTGACGATGTCCGCTTCGGTCACGGTGCGACGCGCGGTCAACAGGCTGTCGCCCAGCTGCAGCTGCTCGAAGTATTTACGGAACGGATGTACCGGATGCTCGGCGACCGGCGCGCCGCGCACCCATTCGCCACCGATGGCCGCCAGCATCGCCGGGCTGCCTTGGATCGCCGTGCGCTGCATATAGTGCTTCACCGCACGCAGCCCGCCCAGCTCTTCACCGCCGCCGGCGCGCCCCGGGCCGCCGTGCACCAGCATCGGCAACGGCGAACCGTGGCCGGTGGACTCCGCCGCTGCCTGCTCATCCAAAATCAACATGCGCCCGTGGGCGCAGGCCGCCGCGCGTATGAAGCGCTTGGCCAAGGCCGGGTCGGCGGTCACCAGCGATCCCGCCAGGCTGCCCTGCCCCAGCAACGCCAACGCGATCGCCTGCTCGGTATCCGCATACGGCATCAGCGTTGCCACCGGGCCGAAGGCCTCGGTGCCGTGCACCGCCTGATGGGTGAACGGATCGGCGCAATACAACAGGGTCGGTGGATAAAACGCCCCGCCGCGCGCACCGTCGCCCAGGACGTCCAACTTATCCGGCGCCGCGCCGCAGAGCGGCTCGCAGCCGTTGCGCAGCAGGAAATCCACCTTGCTTTGCACATCATCGCGCTGCTCGTGGCTGACCAGCGCCCCCATGCGCACCTGCTCGAGCTGCGGGTCGCCCACTTTTACCCCCGCCAGGTGCTGCAACAAGGCCTGACGCACCGCCGCCACCTGCGCCGCCGGCACGATGATGCGGCGGATCGCGGTGCATTTCTGCCCCGCCTTGGCGGTCATTTCACGGCACACCTCTTTGATGAACAGCGCAAACTCCGGCATCTCCGGCGTCACGTCCTCCGCCAGCACGCAGCAGTTGAGCGAATCCGCCTCCATGGTGAACGCGATCGATTTTTCCAGCAGGCGCGGGTGCGCGCGCAGCCGCTGCCCGGTCTGCGCCGAGCCGGTAAAGGTCACCGCATCCTGGTAATCCAGGTGCGAGAACATGTCGCCGACGCCGCCGCACACCAGCTGCAGCGCCCCTTCCGGCACCAGCCCGCTGTCGACGATCAGCCTGACCATCGCCTGCGTCAGCTGCGCGGTGGCAGTGGCCGGCTTGATGATGGCCGGCATGCCCGCCAGCCAGGTCGGCGCCAGTTTTTCCAGCATGCCCCAGCACGGGAAGTTGAAGGCGTTGATGTGCAGCGCCACGCCGGGGCGCGAGGTCAGCACGTGGCGGGCGGCGAACTGCGCCTGTTTCGACAATGGGATCAGTTCGTCTTCCGGCCACAGCGTATCGTCCGGCAGATCGCGGCCGGCCATGCCGGCATAGGCGAACAGCGTGGCGATGCCGCCCTCGATATCGACCCAGCCGTCGCTGCGCGTCGCCCCGGTTTGGTAGGAAATCTGATACAGCGCCTCTTTATGCGCCAGCAGGTGTTTGGCCACCGCTTTCAGCATCTGGGCGCGCTGCTGGAACGTCATGTGCGCCAGCGCCGGACCGCCGCGGCTGCGCGCATAGCTCAGGCTCGCCGCCAACGGCAGGCCGTCGGAGCAGACCTGGTACAGCCCCTCGCCGGTCACGGCGTGGCGGATCTCGCGCCCCTCTCCCTGCCCGTACACCCAGGCGCCAGAAAGATAACTGTGTAACTGCTGCATGTGCCCTCCGGAATTCATAAATTTTCACCTTATAGCTTAATTACGTATCACATAAACGCCAGCCCATGCCAAACCAAATTTTAACAAAAATAGAACAAAAGGCGCTTTCAGGCCGTTTCACCTGCCATAAACAAGGAATTAATCGCTTTATTTATCAATCAAAATCAAGACCATAACAAAACACCTTGTGAGTCACCTCGCAAAACCACATGAATTGCGTTTGATCTTTTTGTTATCAGTTTGTAGCCTTATGGTTAGTTAAAGTGATTCACATTTTTGTGTTTAATGTGAAAAACACGAATCATCAAGAGGCAAGCATGACAACTGACGCACAGTATCAGCAGCATTTCGACGACAAGATCGCGGCGGATATCGCCATTGAGGCCAAAGACTGGATGCCGGACGCCTATCGTCAGAACCTGATTCGGCAGATTGGCCAACACGCCCACTCCGAAGTCATCGGCATGCTGCCGGAAGCCAACTGGCTGACGCGCGCCCCCACGCTGCGCCGCAAGGCGGTGCTGCTGGCCAAAGTGCAGGACGAAGCCGGCCACGGTCTGTACCTCTACAGCGCCGCCGAAACCCTCGGCTGTTCGCGCCAGGACATCTACCAAAAGATGCTCGACGGCAAGATGAAGTACTCCTCCATCTTCAATTATCCCACGCTCAACTGGGCGGATATCGGCGTGATCGGCTGGCTGGTCGACGGCGCCGCCATCGTCAATCAGGTGGCGCTGTGCCGAGCGTCCTACGGCCCCTATGCGCGGGCGATGGTGAAAATCTGCAAAGAGGAAAGCTTCCACCAGCGTCAGGGCTACGAGGCGGTGATGGCGATGGCCAACGGCAGCGACACGCAGCGCGCCATGTTGCAGGACGCTATCGATCGCTTCTGGTGGCCGGTGTTGATGATGTTCGGCCCAAGCGACGCCGACTCCCCCCACAGCGCCCAGAGCATGGCGTGGAAAATCAAGCGCCACAGCAACGATGAACTGCGGCAGAAGTTCGTCGACAACACCGTGCCACAGCTTGAGGCGCTGGGCATGACGGCGCCGGATCCGAGTCTGCACTGGGACGCCGCCGCCGGCCACTATCGCTTCGGCGAGATCGACTGGAGCGAATTGCATGAGGTGATCAAAGGGCGCGGCCAATGCAACCACGAACGCCTGCAGGCCAAACGCCGCGCCTGGGAAGACGGCGCCTGGGTGCGCGACGGCGCCATGGCGCACGCCGCGAAAAACGCCGCCTCCGCCGCATAGCCAACATAAGGAACCGAGATCATGAGCCACGTTGAATGGCCGCTGTATGAAGTGTTTATCCGCAGCAAACAAGGGCTGGCGCATCGCCACGTCGGCAGCCTGCACGCCGCCGACGACCAAATGGCGCTGGAAAACGCCCGCGACGCCTATACGCGCCGCAACGAAGGCTGCTCGATCTGGGTGGTGCAGTCGCGCCATCTGATCGCCTCGCAGCCGGAAGATCGCGGCGCGTTCTTCGATCCGTCCGAAGACAAGATCTACCGTCATCCGACGTTTTACACCATTCCCGACGGCATCAAGAACATGTAGAGGCGACCATGACGGTTAACGATCCGCGCATCAGCTATTTACTCCGCCAGGGCGACACGCCTCTGATCCTAGCCCAGCGCCTGTGCGCCTGGTGCGGCCACGCGCCCGAGCTGGAAATCGACCTGGCGTTGGCCAACATCGGGCTCGATCTGCTCGGCCAGGCGCGCAACTTTCTGGGCTACGCCGCCGAACTGGCCGGCCCGCCCTGCAGCGAAGACAGCCTGGCCTTCGGCCGCGACGAGCGCCAGTTTCATAACCTGCTGTTGGCAGAGCAGCCGAACGGCGGTTTCAACGACACGCTGGTGCGCCAATTCCTGCTCGATGCCTACCACGTACAGCTGCACCAGGCGCTGAGCCGCAGCCGCGATGCGCAGATCGCCGCCATCGCCGCCAAGTCTTTGAAGGAGGCCGATTATCACCTGCGCTTCAGCCACGGCTGGATGATCCGCCTGGGCGACGGCAACGACGTCAGCCACCGCAAGATCCAGCAATCGCTGGATAACCTGTGGCGCTTCACCGCCGAGCTGTTCCACGCCGACGCGCTGGAGCGGGAACTGGCGGAACAAGGCATCGCCGTCGATCCACGCGAACTGCAGGCCCCCTGGCAAGCGCAGGTGGAAGAGACGCTGCGTCAGGCGACGCTGGCGCTGCCTGCCGAGCAGGCGTTCCGGCACGGCGGCAAGCAAGGCCGGCACAGCGAACACCTCGGCCCGCTGCTGGCGGAAATGCAGTTCCTGCAGCGCGCCTATCCAAACGGTCAATGGTAGGAGGCCGCGATGAACGTCACCCGTTTGCAACCCGCCGAAATCCCGCAGATTTGGCACTGCCTGCAGCAGATCAGCGATCCCGAACTGCCGGTGCTGTCGATCACCGATTTGGGCATGGTGCGCGACGTGGCGCGCGACGGCGCGGGCTGGCGCGTGACCTTCACCCCGACCTATTCCGGCTGCCCGGCCACCGAATTTCTGCTCAACGCCATCGAACAGCGGCTGGCGGCCGCCGGCTTCAGCCCGGTGCAGGTGGACATTCGCCTCAGCCCGGCCTGGACCACCGACTGGATGAACGCCGACGCCCGCGAGCGGCTGCGGCAATACGGCGTAGCGCCCCCGCAGGGCCACACCTGCGATCGGCCGCACGCCCACGGCCCGGTTGCCTGCCCGCGCTGCGGCAGCACCCACAGCGAGAAGATCAGCGAGTTCGGCTCCACCGCCTGTAAAGCGCTGTACCGCTGCTGCGACTGCCGGGAACCGTTCGATTATTTCAAATGCATATAGGAGCGCTGACACCATGACGGTCTTTCATCGCCTGAACGTTGCCGCCATCGAGCGCGAAACGCCGGACGCCGTAGCCATCACCCTGCGGGTGCCCGAAGAGCTGCAAAACCAATACCGCTATACCCCTGGCCAGCACCTGACGCTCAAGGCGTTGGTCAACGGCGAAGAACTGCGGCGTTGCTACTCCATCTGCAGTTCGCCGCAGGAAGGCCTGCTGCAGATCGGCGTGAAGGCGATTGACCAGGGGCGCTTCTCCGGCTTCGTCAACCGCATGCTGAAGGTCGGCGACGCGCTGGAGGTGATGGTGCCGCAGGGGCGTTTCGGCTATCAGCCGCAGGCAGGGCGCCACGGCAACTACCTGGCGATCGCCGCCGGCTCCGGCATCACGCCGATGCTGTCGATCATCAAGGCGACGCTGCAGCTCGAACCGGGCAGCAGCTTCACCCTGATCTACGGCAACCGCAACAGCCGTTCGATGATGTTCAAAGAGGCGCTGTCGGATCTGAAAAACCGCTACCCGCAGCGTTTTCAGCAACTGTACCTGTTCAGCCAGGAGAACCTGGACAGCCCGCTGCTCAGCGGCCGCATCGACCGCGAACGCCTGACGGCGATCGGCGGCGCGCTGTTGGATTTCCGCGACTATGACCACGCCTTCATCTGCGGGCCGGAATCGATGATGGACGACGCGCAAACCGTGCTGGAACAGGCCGGCGTCCCGGCCAACCACATCCACAGCGAACGCTTCAACACCAGCGGCCTGGTCTCCCGCCCGCGAAGCAGCGGCGATCGCAACGCCACCCGGGTGGCGATCCTGCTCGACGGCCGCCGGTTGGATATCGAGATCGGCGAACAGGACGACAGCATTCTCGACGCCGCGCTGCGCCAGGGCGCCGACCTGCCCTACGCCTGCAAAGGCGGCGTATGCGCCACCTGCAAATGCCGTCTGAAGGCCGGCCAGGTGGAGATGGGCGTCAACTACAGCCTGGAGCCGGATCAGCTGGCGGCAGGCTACGTATTGAGCTGCCAGTCGTGGCCGAAAGGCGACGGCGTGGTATTGGACTTCGACGTCTAGGAGCCGCGATGGACACCCCCTTTATTTTGCATCAGCAGCAGCACCGCGTGGTCACGCTGACGCTGCACCGCCCGGAGGCGCGTAATGCCCTGAGCACGCCGTGCCTGGAACAGCTGGTTGCCCGGCTGGAGCAGGCCGACGCCGACAGCGGCGTGGGCGCCGTGGTGATCGCCGGTGCGGCGCGCTGCTTCGCCGCCGGTGCCGATCTGCGCGAACTGCAACAGCAGGATCTGCCGGCCGCGCTGGCGGATCGCCGTCCGCAGCTGTGGCAGCGTCTGGCACAGTTCAGCAAGCCGCTGCTGGCGGCGGTGAACGGTTATGCCCTGGGCGCCGGCTGCGAGCTGGCGCTGGCCTGCGACATCGTTATCGGTGGCGAAAGCGCCCGCTTCGGCCTGCCGGAGATCACCCTCGGCCTGATGCCGGGCGCCGGCGGCACCCAGCGTCTGATGCGCTGCGTCGGCAAATCGCGCGCCAGCCAGATGGTGCTGACCGGCGAGGCCATCGACGCCCGCACCGCGCTGCAGGCCGGCCTTATCAGCGAAGTGTGCGTCGATGCCCTGACGCTGGAACGCACGCAGCAGATTGCCGAACGCATCAGCCGTCAGGCGCCGCTGGCGCTGCGCGCCGCCAAACAGGCGCTGAAACAGGCCGAGGAAACCGGCCTTAGCCAGGGGTTAGCGATGGAGCGTCAACAGTTTGTCACCCTGGCCGCCACCGACGATCGCCGCGAAGGCATCGCCGCCTTTTTCGAAAAACGTACGCCAAACTATCAGGGGCGCTGATTTATGGATAACGCAATGATTCTCAGCCATCTCGACGCCGGCGTGTTGACGCTGACCCTCAACCGGCCGGACCGGCTCAACAGCTTTAACGACGAGATGCATCGCCAGCTGAGCGAAGCGCTGACACAGGCCGAGCGGGACGACAGCGTGCGCTGCCTGCTGATCGCCGGCGCCGGGCGCGGTTTCTGCGCCGGGCAGGATCTCAACGATCGCAACGTCAGTGCCGATCAACAGGCGCCGGATCTCGGCCTGTCGGTCGAACGTTTCTACAACCCCCTGATCCGCCGCCTGACCGCCCTGCCGAAGCCGGTGGTGTGCGCGGTCAACGGCGTGGCGGCCGGCGCCGGCGCCGCGCTGGCCCTGGCGTGCGATATCGTCATCGCCGCCGACAATGCCAGCTTCATTCAGTCGTTCTGCCGTCTGGGACTGGTGCCTGACTCCGGCGGCAGCTGGTTCCTGCCGCGGCTGGCCGGCCATGCCCGCGCGATGGGTATGGCCATGCTGGGTGACAAAATCAGCGCCCAACAGGCGCTGGCGTGGGGCATGATTTGGCAGGTAGTGCCGGCGGCGGAGTTGGCCGATCGCACGCAAACGCTGGCGCGCCATCTGGCCACCCAGCCGACCTACGGCCTGGGGCTGATCAAGAAAGCCATCTACAGCTCGGCCACCAACAGCCTCGATCAGCAGCTCGATCTGGAGCGCGATCTGCAACGCCTGGGCGGCCGCAGCGACGACTATCGCGAAGGCGTCAGCGCGTTCTTCGCCAAACGCACGCCAAACTTCAGCGGGAAATAGCCATGAATGCGCCCCTTCTTAACGGCCAGGTGGCGGTGATCGGCGCCGGCACCATGGGCATCGGCATCGCCCAGGTGGCCGCCGCCGCCGGCCACCCGGTGCGGCTGTTCGATATCGCGCCCGCCGCCGCCCAGCGTGCGATCGACGATCTCGCTCGCCGCCTGCGGCAGCGGGTAGACGGCGGCAAGGCCGACGCCGCAACCACCGAAGCGCTGCTGGCGCGCCTCGAACGCGCCGACTCGCTCGAGCAGCTGGCCGACTGCGCGCTGGTGATTGAAGCGGTGGCGGAAAATCTGGCGATCAAACAGGGCCTGTTCCGCGATTTGGAGGCGCTCTGCTCACCCACGACGCTGTTCGCCAGCAATACCTCCTCGCTGTCGATCACCGCCATCGCCGGGGCACTGCAACACCCGGCACGCATGGCCGGGCTGCATTTCTTCAACCCGGCGCCGCTGATGAAACTGGTGGAGATCGTCAGCGGTCTGGAGACCGCCACCGAGACCCTCGCCGCGCTGCAGGCCCTGGCGCAGCGCTGGGGTAAGCAGAGCGTCGTGTGCCGCTCGACGCCGGGATTTATCGTCAACCGCGTGGCGCGGCCGTTCTATGCCGAAACCCTGCGAGCCCTGGAGGAGCGGGTGGCCGACGCCGCCACGCTGGACGCGGTCTTGCGCGACGCCGGCGGTTTCGCCATGGGCCCGTTGCAGTTGACCGATCTGATCGGCCAGGACGTCAATTACGCCGTGACCGACTCGGTATATCAGGCCTTCTATCAGGATCCGCGCTTCACCCCCTCACTGGTGCAGCAGGAACTGGTGGCCGCCGGGCACCTCGGCCGCAAATCCGGCCGCGGCTTCTACCGCTACGACGCCCAGCGATCCGCCGCCGAGATCGCCTTTGCGCCCCCGGCGCAGGTCGCGCTGCCGCAACGCGTTACGCTGCACGGCGACTGGTCTTCGCTGGCCGATTTGGCGCAGTTGTTAAGCGAAAATGCGGGGGCGATCAAACAACCTGGCCAGACCAGCCCACACGTCACGATCGACGACGTTACAATGATGTTAACCAATGGTAAAACCGCCGGCCAACTGGCCGACGAACGTGGAACACCCGTGGTGTTGTTCGATCTCTGTGCCGACTATGCGCACGCCTCCGCCATCGCCATTAGCTGCGCGGCGCAAAACGAGGCGCAACACAATGCCAAAGCGATTCGCCTGCTGCAGTCCCTCGGCAAGCAGGTCATTCCGCTGCCGGATTACCCCGGCCTGCTGACGATGCGCACCCTGGCCATGCTGGCCAACGAAGCGCTCGACGTGGTGAACAAAGGCGTCGCCGGCGCCGAAGATACCGATCTGGCGATGCTGCGCGGCGTCAACTATCCGCGCGGGCCGCTGGCCTGGGGCGCCGCGCTCGGCTGGCGCCACATTCTGGCGACGCTGGAAAACCTGCAACGTTATTACGGCGAAGCGCGCTATCGCCCGATGCCGCTGCTGCGCCGCTATGCTTCCCCCGCCGCTTTCCCAGGAGCCGAACGATGAACGCCAATACGCCGCGCGCGCTGGCTCAGCGCTGCGCCGAACAGATGTTCCAGCAAGATACCTGCGCTCAGGCGATGGGGATGCACATCGACGCCGTCGACGCCGGGTACGCGCAGGTCAGCATGACCGTCGGCCCGCAGATGCTCAACGGCCACCAGACCTGCCACGGCGGCCAGCTGTTCAGCCTGGCGGACACCGCCTTCGCCTACGCCTGCAACAGCCAGGGGTTGGCGGCGGTGGCCTCCGGCTGCAGCATCGACTTCGTCCGCCCGGCGCTGGCCGGCGATCGCCTCACCGCCAGCGCGGCGGTACGCCATCAGGGCAAAGCCACCGGGCTGTATGACGTCGAAATCGTTAACCAACGGGGCAAAACCGTCGCCTGGTTCCGCGGCCGCGCGCACCGCCTCGGCCACCGCATTTTAGGAGATCAGGCATGAATCAGGCATTTATCTGCGACGGTGTGCGCACCCCGATCGGCCGCTATGGCGGCGCGCTGGCCCAGATGCGCGCCGACGACCTCGCCGCCCTGCCGCTGCGTGTGCTGCTGGAACGCCATCCGCAGGTGGATTGGGCGCAGCTGGACGACGTGATCCTCGGCTGCGCCAACCAGGCCGGGGAAGACAACCGCAACCTGGCGCGCATGGCGCTGCTGCTGGCCGGCGTGCCGGTCGACGTGTCCGGCACCACGGTGAACCGCCTGTGCGGTTCGGGCCTGGATGCGCTGGCGATGGCAGCGCGCAGTATCAAAGCCGGCGATGCCGAACTGATGCTGGCGGGCGGCGCGGAATCGATGACCCGCGCGCCGCTGGTGATGGGCAAGGCCGACAGCGCCTTCAGCCGCCAGGCGCAGCTGTACGACACCACCCTCGGCTGGCGCTTCGTCAATCCGCGGATGCAGGCCGAGTTCGGCACCGATTCGATGCCGGAGACCGCCGAAAACGTCGCGGCGCAGTTCAACATCAGCCGCGCCGATCAGGACGCCTTTGCGCTGCGCAGCCAGCAGCGCGCCGCCCGGGCGCAGGCGCTGGGCCACCTGGCGCAGGAGATAGCCCCGGTCAGCCTCAGCGGTAAAAAAGGCGCGGTGACGCTGTTCAGCCAGGATGAACACCCGCGCCCCGACACCACCTTCGAGCAGTTGCAGGCGCTGAAAACTCCGTTCCGTCAGCCCGGCAGCGTCACCGCCGGCAACGCCTCGGGCCTGAATGACGGTGCGGCGGCCCTGCTCGTCGCCTCCGAAGCGATGGCGGCGCGCCAGGGGCTGACGCCGCGCGCACGCATCGTTGCCACCGCCACCTGCGGCGTGGAGCCGCGGCTGATGGGCATCGGCCCGCTGCCGGCCACCCGCAAGGTGCTGGAAATCGCCGGGCTGAGCCTGGCGCAGATGGACGTCATCGAACTGAACGAAGCGTTCGCCGCCCAGGCGTTGGCGGTGATGCGCCAGCTTGGCCTGCCGGACGATGCCCCGCAGGTCAACCCCAACGGCGGCGCGATCGCCCTGGGGCATCCGCTGGGCATGAGCGGCGCGCGCCTGGCGCTGGCCGCCCTGTTTGAACTGGAACGGCGAGCCGGCCGCTACGCGCTGTGCACCATGTGCATCGGCGTCGGCCAGGGCATCGCCATGATCATTGAGCGTGTCTGACCCCTGAGGCTAACCATGACAATAAATCCACAGCCCCTCGAAACGATCGAATTCGCCTCGCGCGATGAGATTGAAGCGTTGCAGTTGGCGCGTCTGAAGTGGACGCTGCACCACGCCTACGACAATGTGCCGATGTACCAACGCAAATTCGACCAGGCCGGCGTGCACCCCGACGATCTCAAACAGCTGAGCGATCTGGCGCGCTTCCCCTACACCACCAAGCAGGATCTGCGCGATAACTACCCGTTCGACACCTTCGCGGTGCCGATGGAACAGGTGGTGCGCATCCACGCCTCCTCGGGCACCACCGGCCGCCCGACGGTGGTGGGCTACACCCAGCGCGACATCGATAACTGGGCCGATATCGTCGCCCGCTGCCTGCGCGCCGGCGGCGCCACCGCCAAAGACAAGGTGCACGTCGCCTACGGTTACGGCCTGTTCACCGGCGGCCTCGGCGCGCACTACGGCGCGGAGCGGCTCGGCGCGACGGTGATCCCGATGTCCGGCGGCCAGACGGAACGCCAGGCGCAGCTGATCCTCGATTTCAAACCCGACATCATCATGGTGACGCCATCCTATTGCCTGACGCTGATCGACGAGCTGGAACGCAAGATGGGCGGCGACGCGCGCGGCTGCTCGCTGCGGCTCGGCGTGTTCGGCGCCGAACCCTGGACCGAAGCCCTGCGCCACGAAATCGAAACCCGCATGGGCATCAAGGCGCTGGATATTTACGGCCTGTCGGAAGTGATGGGGCCGGGCGTGGCGATGGAGTGTCTGGAGAGCGGCGGCGGGCCTACCATTTGGGAAGACCATTTCCTGCCGGAGATCATCTGCCCGGAAACCGGCATCGCCCTGCCGGACGGTGAGCACGGCGAACTGGTATTCACCACCCTGACCAAAGAAGCGCTGCCGGTGATCCGCTACCGCACCCGCGATCTCACTCGTCTGCTGCCGGGCGACGCGCGCCAGATGCGCCGCATGGGCAAGATCACCGGCCGCTCCGACGACATGCTGATCATCCGCGGCGTCAACGTCTTCCCGTCGCAGGTGGAGGAGCAGATCATGCAGTTCGAGCAGCTGTCGCCGCACTACCAGCTGCAGGTCAGCCGCAGTGGGCACCTGGACACGCTGGCGGTGCGCGTCGAACTGAAAGAATCCGCGCTCAGCCTCAGCCACCAGCAGCGTTGCGACATCTGCCACCAGCTGCGCCACCACATCAAATCGATCGTGGGCGTCAGCACCGACGTCAGCATCGCCAACTGCGGCGATATTCCGCGCTCGGAAGGCAAGGCGCAGCGCGTGGTCGATCTGCGGCCGCGCTGAGCCGCACGGCGTCACGGATGACGCCACCTAAAATTATGGTAATGTTATGGCTCATCGAAGGCTAACCCATGGAAAAATATGGAACATAAACTGGATGAGTTCATTCGCCATGCCGTCGACGCGCAGCCGATCAGCGGCACCTCGCTGATCATTTCGCTGTACGGCGACGCGCTCAGCCACCGCGGCGGCGAAGTGTGGCTCGGTAGCCTGAGCGCGCTGTTGGAGGCCTTCGGCTTCGGCGATCGCTTCGTGCGCACCTCGGTGTTCCGCCTGCAGAAAGAGGGTTGGCTGGCGGTGGAGAAAATAGGCCGCCGCAGCTTCTACCGCGTGACCGAGCAGGGAATGCGCCAGTTTCGCCACGCCGAATCGAAAATCTATCTGCGCGAGCAGCCCGCCTGGGACGGCAAGTGGGAGCTGTTGCTGCTGGAAAGCGCCGAAAAAAACGAGCGCGCGCGGCTGAAAAAAGAGCTGGGCTGGCTCGGATTCGGGCAAATCGCCAGCAACCTGATGGCCGCCCCCACCCATGCACAGACCGATGTGACGGCGCTGCTCGGCGAGCTAAACGCCAGCGAGCAGGTGATTTACTTCCGCGCCGATTATCCCTATAACCGCTCCGAGCAAACCCTGCAGAACCTGGTGGCCGACTGCTGGTCGCTAAGCGAGGTGGCGGCGGGCTATCACGAGTTTATCGTCTCCTTCCGGCCGCTGATGGCGCTGCTGCGCGAAGTCGACCCGGCGGCGCTGACGCCGCTGCGCTGTTTCCAGATTAAGCTATTATTGATTCACTTCTTCCGTCGCGTGGTGTTGAAAGATCCGCTGCTGCCGGACGCGCTGCTGCCCGCGCAGTGGGAGGGCCAGATCGCCCGCAACCTGTGCATCAATCTTTATCAGCAGGTCGATCGCGCCGCGACGGAGTACGTCAGCGCGCTGGCGGAGACCACCATCGGCGCCCTGCCCGCGCCGGCCGCCGGCTACTATCGGCGCTTCGGCGGCCTGCCGCGCGACCCTACATGTTAAGGAACTCACGCTATGCCTGTGTATCAGATTGACGGCCTGACGCCGGTCGTTGCCCCCAGCAGTTACGTGCACCCGACGGCGGTACTGATCGGCGACGTTATCGTCGGCAAGCACGTGTACATCGGCCCGAACGCCAGCCTGCGAGGCGATTTTGGCCGCCTGGTGATTTGCGACGGCGCCAACATTCAGGACAACTGCGTGATGCACGGCTTCCCGCAGCAAGACACGGTGGTGGAAGAAGACGGCCATATCGGGCACGGCGCCATCCTGCACGGCTGCCGCATTCGCCGCAATGCAATGGTGGGCATGAATGCGGTGGTGATGGACGGCGCGGAGATCGGCGAGAACACCATCGTCGGCGCGATGGCGTTCGTCAAAGCCGCAGCGGTGATCGAAGCCAACAAGCTGGTGGTCGGCAGCCCGGCGCGCGTGCTGCGCGATCTGACCGAACAGGAACTGGCCTGGAAGGTCGCCGGCACCCGCGAGTACCAGGATCTGGTACAGCGCTGTAAATCTTCGCTGCACGAAGTGGCGCCGCTGACCGAAATCGAACCGGGCCGCCAGCGCCTGAGCTTCGGTGACCAGCTGATCCCGAAAAGCCAGCTGTAATCCCCGGGGCTGAGAAACGCCTCAGCCCCTCCCCGCATTACTCCACTTCCGGCGCCTTGAGCGGCACGGGTGCAGGCGCGCGGCGGCTCTGGAAGCGGTAGGCCACCACCAGCAGCAAGGTAAACGGAATACCGAACCACAGCGTCATGCGGAAGAATTCGGTAAACGCCGTCGAGATCATCAGCGCCGCCATCAGCCCGGCACCCAGCAAGGTGGTATAGGGGAACCCCCACATACGGAACTTCAGGTGGGTCTGCCGGTGCCGGCGGCGGAAGAACAGGTGGGTGACAAAAATCATCAGCCAGGTAAAGCAGGCGCCATACACCGAAATAGACATCATGGCGGCGAACGAGGTTTCCGGCGCCACCAGACTCAGCACGATAGACACCACGATGCCGATGCACGACATCGCCAGCGCATTGACCGGAATGCCGCGCCGACTGACGCGCCCCAATGCTGCCGGCGCCTGCCCGGCACGCGACAGCGAGAACATCATGCGGGTGGTGATATACAGCTGGCTGTTCATCGCCGACAGCGCCGCCACCAGCACGATAAAGTTGAAAATACCGGCGGCGGCCGGCAGATGGATCACGTTCATCGCCATCAGGAACGGGCTTTCGCCGGTGCCGGACTGGCGCCAGGGCACAATGGCCAGCATCAGCGCGATCGACAGCATGTAGAAGATGAACAGCCGCACGATGGTGCCCTTGAACGCTGCCTTCACCGCTATCACCGGATTTTTCGCCTCGCCGGCGGCCACCGCGATCATTTCAATGCTCAGGTAGCTGAAAATGGAAACGATCACCGCAAACCACATGCCCTTGACGCCAAACGGCATAAAGCCGCCGGCGGTCAGGTTGCGCAGGCCGTAGGCCGGGTTGCCCGAAAACGCCAGAATGCCGATGCCGATCAGAATGAACGCCACGATCGCCGTCACTTTGACGGTGGACAGCGCGTATTCCACCTGGCCGAACGACTTTACGCCGATCACGTTGACGACGATCACCGCCGCCGAAAACAGCAGCACCCACGGCCAGGTCGGCGTAGCCGGGAACCAGAACTGCATGTACATGCCGATGGCGGTAACTTCGGTGCCCACCGCCAGCACCACGCAAGACCAGTAGGAATAACGCACCAGAAAGCCGAACAGCGGGCCGAGATAGAATTCGGCGTAGTCGCCGAACGAGCCGGGCGTCGGGTGTTCGGAGGTCATTTCTGCCAGGCTGCCCATCAACAGCAGCGCAATAACGCCGCCGATCAGGTAGCTCAGCAATACCGACGGCCCTGCCATCTGAATGGCGTAGGCGCTGCCGAGAAACAGCCCGGTGCCGATGGCGCCGCCGATCGCCAGCATCGACATCTGCCCGGCGGTAAGATGCTTGTTCAACCCGCCCTGACGGCGGGCGATCTGCTCAAAATCATTCATCTGTGGCATGGCTGGGCTCCCGAACGGAGTTAGGCGGTACGGGTGACGTCGAGAATGGCGGCAGTCACGTAGTCGATATTGCCGGGGTTGAGCCCCGGCAGGCACATGCGGCCGGGCGAAACCAGATAGATGGCGTAGCGCTGCCGCAGGGTCTGCAGCTGCGCTTCGTTCAGGCCGGTATAGCTGAACATGCCGCGCTGATCGCGTATGCGCCGGTGATCCAGCGAAGAGCCGCCCCGCGCCAGGCCGGCGGCCAGCTGCTCACGCATCTGCTTGATGCGCACGCGCATTTCCGCCAGCTCATTGCGCCAAAGCTCACCGAGTTCGGCGTCGCCGAGCAGGGTTTCCACGATCTGGCTGCCGTGCGTCGGCGGGCAGGAGTAGCTGCGGCGGATCAGCGTTTTTAACGCGCCTTTGACGTCGGCGGCATTTTCCGCATCGGCGCAGCGCACCGACAGCGCGCCCAGCCGCTGGCCGTACAGCGCCACGTTTTTGGAAAACGAGTTGCAGACCAAAAACGGCAGATCGGTTTTCAGCGCTGCGCGCAACGCCAAGCAGTCCTCCTCCAGCCCGTCGCCGAAGCCCTGATAGGCGATATCGAACAGCGGCAGCAGCTTACGTCGCTGCAGCACGGCGAGCGTGGCGCGCCACTGCTCCGCCGTCAGATCGGTGCCGGTCGGGTTATGGCAGCAAGGATGCAACAGGACTACGCTGCCGGGCGGCAGACTGTCCAGCGCGTCGAGCATGGCGGCGAAACGCAGGCCGCCCGCCGCTTCGTCAAAGTAGGGATAGGTATTCACCCGCAGCCCGGCGCCTTCAAATATCGCCCAGTGATTGGCCCAGGTGGGATCGGACACCCAAATGTCAGTGCGCGCCAGAAAGTGGCGCAAAAAATCCGCCGCCAACTTTAGCGCACCGGAGCCGCCGACGGTCTGCACCGTGGCGATCTCGGCCGTCTGTTGCTCGCCGAACAGCAGCGCCTGCACCTGGCGAGCGAACTGCGGCGAACCTTCGATCGGCGGATAACCGTGCGGGCGGCGCAGCGCCAGCAACCGCTGCTCGGCGGCCTCCACCGCCTGCATCAGCGGAATATTCCCCTGCCGGTCGTAATAGAGCCCAATGCCTAAATTCACCTTTTGCGGATTGGGATCCTGCAAATAGGCTTCCATCAGCGACATAATAGGATCGGCTGCTGAAGGTGCAATCTGTTTAAACATGACGCATCCTTAATTCGTTATTGAATTAATATGAAGACGGACTTAATGAGAAATTAAATCAGGCGATGGCGCTGACGGTAATTTCTATTTTCATTCCCGGCACCACCAGTTTTTCAACAATAACCGTGGAGCGATTGGGATAAGGATAATTAAAGTATTTCCGGTAAATATCATCGAGCAATTTAACGTCGTTGACGTCGGTGAGATAAACGATCACCTGCAACACCTTATCGCTGTGGCTGCCCGCCGCCTTCAGCGTCTGCGCCAGGTTATCGAAGGTTAACGTAATCTGTTGCTCCGGCGCGCCGGTCTCGATGCTGCCGTCCGCCCGCACCGGGCCATGGGCGGTAAACAGCATGCCGCCGCCCCGGGTAGCCCAGGAAAAAGGCTGGCCGATATCCGGCAGCCCGGTCTCTACGATCTCGCGCATATCAGTGGTTCCCGTGGTGATCAAGTTGGCGAAGCAGCGCGCCGTCGGCGGCGAACAACGCATCCAGGATGGTGAAATGATTGGCGCCGGGCACCGCGACCAGTTCGGCCGGCAACCCGCGCTGGCGCAGCGCCGCATGATAATGCTGTGACTGACCGATCAGCTCCGGCAGCTCCGCCGCGCCATAATACAGCGTGAGCGGCTTACTGCGCGCCGGCAGGTGGCGCGCCGGGCTGAGCGTTTCAATCTGCCGCGCGGTCAGCTGCAGCGCCCGATTGACATAGCTCTCTTGCAGCGGCGCCAGTTCGAACAGGCCGCTGATGGGAAAGACCGCCTCCACCAACGCATGCTGCTGCCAAAACGCCGCCAGATGCCCGCCGGCGGAATGGCCGCACAGATGCACCGGATGGGCATAGTGCGGCGGCAGACGGCGCTGAATTGCATCAAGCGCCGCCCCCACCTGGCGACAAATAGCGTCAAGATTAACCGCCGGCGCCAGCGCATATTCCACCAGCACCACGTCAAAACCCAACGCCAACGGCCCGGCGGCGATAAAGGCGAAATCCGCCTTATCGCAGAATTGCCAATAGCCGCCGTGAATAAAAATTAACGTCCCCTGGTGCTGCTTTGCAGAATAGAGCCAATCAATCGTCTCGCGTTCGCTTTCGCCATACGCAATATTCTTTTCATGTTTTGCCTGATGATAAATAGCCGCGCTACGGGTCTGGAATGAAGCCAAAATAACGTCTTCATTATCCACCGCAGCGCCGTTGTCATAGCTCCCCGCAAGTTGTTTCATATATTAAACTTCGTTTATTATTTAAGATATGAATTAACTATTAGCACCGACAACATTATTGTCAAGACGGGTCTATCAGCAATGCGCGCCCGGTAAAATAAAACAACGCCGGCAGCGAAAAAGTTTAACCCATGAAACTTTTTGCGCTTATTTTCCCCGCCCGTCCGGCTGAATTTGTGGCAATGCGCTGAGCCTTTCAAACGCATAATCCCAAAAGGCGCGCACCTTCAGCGGCATGCGCTGCGCCTGCTGCGCCACCAGCTGTACCGGCATCGGCAACGGCTCATGATCCGCCAGCAGCCGCACCAGCGTGCCGGCGGCCAGATCGTCCGCCACCTGATACGAGAGCAGCCGGGCGATGCCCTTGCCGGCGCGCACCGCCAGCAGCTGCGCTTCCACGTCGTTGAGCAACAGCCGGGGGGCCAAGCGCACCCGCTCGCCGTTTTCCAGCGGGCCGAAGCGCCATTCGCGCAGCGACGGCCGCTGGGTGCCGACGATGGTGGCATGCTCCGCCAGCTGCGCCGGTGAGCGCGGCTCGCCGCAGCGCGCCAGGTAAGCCGGGCTGGCGACCGTCACCCGGCTGACCTGCCCCAGCCGCCGCGCCACGCGCGAAGAGTCCTGCAGATGACCGATGCGTACCGCGATATCCAGCCCTTCGTCGATCAGATCGAGATTGCGATCGTTCAACACCATTTCGATCTGCATCTGCGGATAGTCATCGAGAAACGCCATCACCACCGGCGCCACGTATCGGCGGCCGAACTGCACCGGCGAGGTGACGCGCAGCAAGCCGCTCAGCTGCGCTTCAGCGGTATCCTGCACCACCGCCTGATAATCCTGCAGCAGCTGTTGCGCGCGCTCCAGCAGCCGCACGCCCGCCTCGGTAGGTGCCAGCCGCCGGGTGGTGCGTTCCACCAGCCGGGTGCCGAACCGCTGTTCCAGCGCGGCGATCGCCCGGGTGATCGCCGGCGCCGAACGCCGCAGTTTGCGCCCGGCGGCCGCCAGGCTGCCCTGCTGCACCACCGCCACAAAGATGGCCAACTCGTCTAACCGATCCATAGACTCTTCCGATAAGTGAAATTATCAATTTCCACATTGCCGGATTCCGCTCATTCACCGCAAGAGTATGCTGAAAAAAAAGCACTGAGGAGAAACGCCATGTCCACCATTACCCTCTACGGCACCCCGCTTTCCGGCCACGTTCACCGCGTGGCGTTGCTGCTGCGCATGCTGGCGCTGCCCTATGAATGGGTAGAAGCCTCGGCGGACGTGCGGCAGAGCGCGGCCTTTCGCCGGCTCAACCCGTTCGGCCAGATCCCGGTCTTGCAGGACGGCGATCTGACGCTGGCCGACAGCAACGCCATTCTGGTCTATCTGGCGAAACGCTATGCGCCGGACAGCCACTGGCTGCCGGAACAGCCGGCGGCGGCGGCGCGGGTGCAGGCCTGGCTTTCCAAAGCCGCCGGCGAAGTCCGCTACGGCCCGGCGGCCTGCCGATTAATCACCCAGTTCGCCGTGCCGGAGGATTATCAGACGGCGCGGGCAATCAGCGATCGTTTTCTGCCGCAGATGGAGCAACACCTGAGCGAGCGCGGCTATCTGGCCGGCGAACAGGCGACCATCGCCGATCTGGCCTGCTACAGCTATGTGGCGGTCGCGGCCGAAGGCGGCATTTCGCTGGCGCCTTACCCCGCCATACGGCGCTGGGTGGCGAACATCGCGGCGCTTCCCGGCTTCTTCGCCATGCCGGCCCTGCCGGAACCGGCGGCGAGCTGACGCCGTGAACACGCAACGGTTCCACCCCGATGAGCTGCGCGCGCAGACGCTGGCCGGTTTCGATCGCGTGGGCGGCGGCATCTACCCCGCGATGCCGGATCAGCACCGCGCGTTTTTCGCCGCGCTGCCCTACCTGTTCGTCGCCACGCTGGACGACCAGGGCTGGCCTATCGCCACTCTGTTCAGCGGCCTGCCCGGATTTTTACGCACGCCGGATGACACGCACCTGCGCATCAGCGCGCCGCGCCGCAGCGACGATCCCGCCCAGGCGCTGTTGCTGCCCGGCAAACCGGTCGGCGCGCTCGGGCTCGACTTCAGCAACCGGCGGCGCAACCGCGCCAACGGCACCGTCGGCCGCACCGACAAAAACCGGGTGGAGATCGTCGTTCACCAAAGCTTCGGCAACTGCCCGCAGTACATTCAGCGCCGCGAACTCTACCCGGTGGAGAGCCGGCCACAGCCGGTTGAGCATTTAGCATCGCTCGATGCGGCGGCGCAGGCGCTGATCCGCACCGCGGACACCAGCTTCGTCGCCAGCAGCGCGCACCTGGCACTGGCGCAGGGCGGCGTCGATATTTCTCATCGCGGCGGGCGCCCCGGCTTTATCCATCTGGAAGGTGACACGCTGTGGATGCCGGACTTTCGCGGCAACCGCTATATGAATACGCTGGGCAACCTGCTGGCCGAACCGCGGGCGGCGCTGCTGTTCATCGATTTCGATCGCGGTGACGTGCTGCATCTGCAAGGACAAACGCAGATCCTGTGGCAGGCGCAAGGGCATCCCGGTGTTGAAGGGGCGGAACGCTATTGGCGGTTTGACGTTCGCCGCGCCTGGCGCTTTGCGGCGGCGTTGCCGTGGCGGGGGCGTAATCTGGAATATTCGCCGGCGACGCTGGCGACCGGGGTGTGGCACCGCTGAAATGAAAAGCCCCGCTGAGACGGGGCTGAATCGGGAGATTACAGGCTGTGTTCGGCCGCCGCTGCGGCCTGATAAAGCTGACGAAAATAACTCAACCGCGCAAAGAACAGGCGGCTTTGCTGTTCCGACATATTGCCGGCCACCTGCCCGGCGTCAATCTGCCGCCCTTGCCATTCCATCAGGGCGATGCTCGACGCCAAAAAATCCATTTCGCTGCCGTAGGCCGCGAGATGTCTGTCCACTGATTTCATCATTCGCACACTCCTTTCTTTTAATCACATCGAAAAGGGTCATATGCCTGCTCTTTCAGTATCGGCCCGATGACGGATATTTTTTGTACAGAAGGTGCGCATGGAGAAAACGCTCATCTTGTCGCCACGGTGGCAAACGGCGGCGGCAAAGTTTGCTAGGGTAAAGGGTAGCCGTATGGGATAGACCATTCTGTTGAACTCAGCAAAGGAAGAGACCAATGAGCACCAGCATCAGCGCTACCCTCAAGGATCCCACGCTGTTCCGCGAGGCCAATTACATCGACGGGCAATGGTTGCCGGCCAAAACAGGCCACACGATCGCCATTCATAACCCCGCCAACGGCGAGTTGGTTGGCCATGTGCCGGCCTTCGGCGCCGAGGAAACCGCACGCGCCATCGCCGCCGCCAAGAAGGCGCTGCCCGCCTGGCGTGCGCTGACCGCCAAAGAGCGCGCCGGCAAGCTGCGGCGGCTGTTTGAGCTGATGATGGAAAATCAGGAGGATCTGGCACGCATCATGACGGCGGAACAGGGCAAGCCGCTGGCCGAAAGCCGAGGTGAAATCGCCTATGCCGCCTCCTTTATCGAATGGTTCGCCGAGGAAGGTAAGCGGGTCTACGGCGACACTATTCCGCAGCCCCAGGCGGGCCGCCGCATCATCGTGCAGAAAGAGCCGATCGGCGTGTTCGCCGCCATCACCCCGTGGAACTTCCCGGCGGCGATGATCACCCGCAAAGCCGGCCCCGGCTGGGCGGCGGGCTGCACCGGGGTGATCCGCCCCGCCAGCCAGACCCCGTTCTCGGCGCTGGCGATCGCCGTGCTGGCGGAGCGCGCCGGGCTGCCCGCCGGGGTGTGCAACGTGATCACCGGCCCCAGCAAAGGCATCGGCGGCGAACTCACCGCCAATCCGGATGTGCGTAAACTCTCCTTCACCGGCAGCACCGAAGTCGGCGCGCAGCTGCTGGCCCAGTGTGCGCCCACCATCAAGAAAACCAGCATGGAGCTGGGCGGCAACGCGCCGTTTATCGTATTCGACGATGCCGATCTGGACGCCGCCGTGGCCGGCGCGGTCGCCTCGAAATACCGCAACGCCGGCCAGACCTGCGTCTGCACCAACCGTTTTCTGGTGCAGGACGGCGTGTACGACGCCTTCGCCGCCAAACTGAAAGCCGCCGTCGCCAGGCTGAAAGTCGGCAACGGCATGGACGATGGCGTCACCATCGGCCCGTTGATTAACCCGGACGCGGTGGAAAAAGTGCGCGAGCATATCGCCGACGCCGTCGAGCACGGCGCATCGGTGCTGCTGGGCGGCCAGCCTGACGCGCTGGGCGGCAATTTCTTCACCCCGACTATCCTGACCGATGTGCCGCGCACGGCGAAAATCTTCCGCGAGGAGACGTTCGGCCCGGTGGCGCCCCTGATCCGCTTCAACCAGGAAGCGGAAGCCATCGAACTGGCCAACGACACGCCGTTCGGCCTGGCCGCTTACTTCTACAGCCGCGACATCGGCCGGGTAATGCGCGTGGCCGAAGCGTTGGAGTACGGCATCGTCGGCATCAACGAAGGGCTGATCTCCACCGAGGTGGCGCCGTTCGGCGGCATGAAGCACTCCGGGTTGGGCCGCGAAGGCTCAAAATACGGCATCGAGGACTATCTCGAGATCAAGTACCTGTGCCTCGGGGGCCTGGGCGCCTGATGCCAGCAGAGCCACCAGGCCTGAGCAGCCTTATTGCCGATACTCCGCCTCGCTGACCGGCTCCAGCCAGGTTACCGGGCTACCGTCCACGGCTTCGGCGATGGCGATATGGCTCATGGCGGTGTCCGGCGTCGCGCCGTGCCAGTGTTTGACGCCTGCCGGGATCCAGACGATATCGCCGGGGTGCATTTCCTGCGTGGTCTCGCCCCACACCTGGATCCAGCCGCGCCCCTGGGTGACGATCAGCGTCTGGCCGAGCGGATGGGTATGCCAGGCGGTGCGGGCGCCGGGTTCGAAGGTGACGGTCGCACCGCCCACCCTGGCCGGCGCGTCACCGGCGAACGGCGCATCGATGCGCACCTGCCCGGTGAAGTAATCCGCCGGACCGCGCTGTGAAGGGATCGAACCGCTGCGTTGTATTTTCATCTGTAGTGTCCTCCGCGCCGGCTCTCACAGCCGGCGCTGATAGTCGTGAGTCAGTGATGCCAAGATAGCGCCCTGTTTTTCCGCCGACTAGCGGGTAAAATACGCAAGGAGCTATGAGCTCAATTCATTAATCTGTGCGCGGCAGCGCCCTAACTTTGTTCTCCGGTGCCGGTATGTTGAAAGAAAACGTTAACGATCTGATCGCCTTCCTGATGGTGGCCAGGGAGCGCAGCTTCACCAAAGCCGCGGCGCAGCTTGGAGTTTCCCAATCGGCGCTCAGCCATGCTATCCGCGGGCTGGAAGAGCGGCTGGCGCTGCGCTTGCTCACGCGCACCACCCGTAGCGTCGCTCCCACCGAAGCCGGCGAGCGGCTGCTCAACAGCATTGGCCCGCACTTTGCGGAGATAGAAAACGAGCTGAACGCGCTGGGTGAAATGCGCGATCGCCCCGCCGGCAACATCCGCATCACCGCCGGGGAACACGCGGTGGATGCGGTACTGTGGCCGGTGCTGCGCACGTTTCTCGTCGATTACCCGGACATCAACGTGGAAATCACCGTCGACAACAGCCTGACCGACATCGTCGCCGGGCGTTTTGACGCCGGCATCCGGCTGGGGGAACAGGTGGCGAAGGACATGGTCGCGGTGCGCATCGGGCCGGACATGCGCATGGTGCCCGTCGCTTCGCCCGCCTATTTCGCCCGTTACGGCCACCCCGCCACGCCGCAAGCGCTGCAAAATCATCGTTGCATCAACATGCGTCTGCCCACCCTCGGCGGGCTGTATGCCTGGGAGTTCGCTCGCGATGGCCGAGAGCTCAAAGTACGGGTGGAGGGGCAGCTGACCTTCAACAGCCTGCGCCAGCGCATCGATGCCGCCCAGCTCGGCCTCGGTATCGCCTTCGTGCCGGAAGACACCGTCGCCGAGCCGCTGGCCGACGGGCGGCTGCAGATGGCGCTGGACGACTGGTGCCCGCCGTTTCCCGGCTATTACCTCTATTATCCGAGCCGCAGGCAGCACACTGCCGCCTTTGCGCTACTGATCGACGCGTTGCGCCGCCGGGCTTAACGCCCGACGTTTTGCTGCAAATGCGCCGGATAGCGATCGCCGGTGACTTCGATGGCGGAGAGCGCACGCTCGATTTCGCCCCGCTCGTCCGCCGCCAGCACCACCGCCGCCGCCGCCAGATTTTCTTCCAGCCGGTGGCGCTTGGTGGTTCCCGGGATCGGCACGATCCACGGCTGCTGCGCCAGCAGCCAGGCCAGAGCGATCTGCGCCGGCGTCACGCCCTTGCGCTGCGCTATCTGCCCCAGCACATCCACCAGCGCCTGATTGGCCCGGCGCGCCTCGGCGCTGAAGCGTGGCACCACGTTGCGAAAATCGCCGCTGTCGAAGGCGGTGTTCTCGGTAATGGCGCCGGTGAGAAAGCCCTTGCCGAGCGGGCTGAACGGCACCAGGCCGATGCCCAGCTCTGCCAGCGTCGGCAATATTTCACGCTCCGGCTCGCGCCACCACAGCGAATATTCGCTTTGCAGCGCCGAGACCGGCTGCACCGCGTGAGCTCGCCGAATGGTTTGCGCACCGGCTTCCGACAGGCCGAAATACTTCACTTTGCCTTCACGGATCAGTTGCTGCACCGTGCCGGCCACCTCCTCGATAGGCACCTCGGGATCGACGCGGTGTTGATACAGCAGGTCGATAGTCTCTACCCGCAGGCGCTGCAGCGAACCTTCCACCGCCCGGCGAATGTGCTCCGGACGGCTGTTCAACACCTGCTGCCCCGCCGGCTGCGGCAGATCGAAACCGAACTTGGTGGCGATAACGACCCGATCGCGCACCGGCGCCAGCGCTTCCCCCAGCAGTTCCTCGTTCGTGAACGGGCCATAGATCTCGGCGGTATCGAAAAAGGTCACGCCCGCATCCACCGCAGCGCGGATCAGATCGATCGCCTGCCGCTTGTCGGTAGCCGGGCCATAGCCAAAACTCAACCCCATGCAGCCTAACCCCAACGCCGACACTTCTAACCCTTCACGGCCCAATTTGCGTGTTTGCATCGTCATTCTCCCGCTGATTGATACCGGCCCGCCTGATGCAGAGCCGGTCTGGTGCAATGACTGTAAAAGACGAATGCCGCGCTGACTATGGGGCAAAATACGCTTGGGCTTATGAGCCAGGCTCATGAATCAAATGTCATCGTTGAGCGCTTGCCCGATCTCCTCCTCACACAGCAGGATGTTATGGTGGTGACAGGCCAGCGGGATGACCTGCAGCCGATCGCAGGCGGCACCAAGCCCATTATCTTCCACCGCCAGCAGCGGCGCCGTGACCGCTTCCGGCAACTGCGGGTTACCCTCCGTCGCCTTGAACAACGTCACCTTCGTGGTTTGCAGCCTGCGGCTCAGTTTCCCCTCAGACAGCCGTCGTTCCGCCTGCCCTGCGGCCATGGCGCGTCTTGCCGCCTCGCCCTCGATGCCGAGCGCCGGCAACAGCTGCTCCAAAGGCAACTCCGCCGTGGCCTGCCGGTAGAAACTGTCCAGCAGATACAGCTGCACGTTACGGCAGCCGCGCGCCTCCAGGCGGGCGGCAATCTCCAGCGCGATGATGCCCCCCAGCGACCAACCGAGCATGCGCACCGGCCCGGCGTCTTGCAGCAGGCCGGCGGCGATCATGTCGTTCAGATACCGTTCGGCCAGATCGCCGAGCGAGTCGATCGCCGGTTGATGGTAAAGGTTATGGTTATCGACGCCATAGCAGTTGAATCGCCCCCGCAACGGCTGAGCGAAAGCGTGAAACGCCTCCGCTCCCACCAGCGCCGGGTGGATCATCCATACAACGGGCGCCCCCTCTGTCCAAGGGGTAAGCGGCAAGACCAGGCGGCGTCCGTTGGCGGCCAGCAGGTTTTTCAGGGTGCGGCTTTGCAACAGCTGCACCACCGGCACCGGCGCGGCCATCAGTTCGCTCATGCCGACACACAGGGAAATCGCTTTGATCGAGGTGCCGCCCAGCAGGAAGAAATCGTCCGTCATGCCGACCGGCCCGCACTGCAGCGCCGCCTGCCACAGCGCGCACAGCCGCTGTTCCAGCTCGTTCGCGGGAGCGACATAGGCCTGCGGTTCGCTCGCCGCCGGCGCAGGCAACGCCTTGCGATCCAGTTTGCCGCTGGAGTTGTACGGCAGTGCTTCCAGCCGCATCAGCGCCGCAGGCAGCATGTACAACGGTAATTGCCCGCTCATAAAGGCCAGCAGCGCCGATTCATCCAACGGTGCTTCGCTGACGTAATACAGCGCCAGCCGCTGCCGATGCGCCTCCGACAGCACGACGGCGCAGCAGGATTTGATCGCGCCGAACGCCAGCGCACACTGCTCGACCTCCCCTAGCTCAACGCGATAGCCATTGATTTTCACCTGAAAATCCATACGGCCGAGGAACTCCAGATTGCCGTCCGGCAAATAGCGGCCGGCATCGCCGGTGCGATAAAGCCGCTCCCCCAGCGCCGGATGGTAGATGAATTTCTCATCGGTCAGCGACGGATTGCGGTAATAGCCGCGCGCCACGCCGGCCCCACCGATGTATTGCTCTCCCGGCAAGCAGGGCGGCAGCACGCGCTGATGGCGATCCAGCACGTAAAAGCGCTGATGCGCCATCGCCTGGCCGTAAGGCACGCTGGGGGCCTGAATCGGCGTTTCCGGGATGTCGTACAGGATCGACCAAATGGAGCTCTCGGTCGCGCCCCCGGCGCTGACGATCCGGCACCCTGGCCGCCATTGGCGAATGCGCGCCGGCAGTTGGCGGGAGATCACCTCGCCCACCAGCACCACATTGCGCAGCTGCGGCCACTGCGCCTGCAACGCGGCGGACTCCAACTGCTCCACCAGCAGCGTCATCACCGAAGGTGCGGAGTTCCAGAAGGTTACGCCCTGGGTCATCAACAGCCGATGCCAGGCCTCAGGCTGGTAGCGTTCGGTTTCGGACGGCATCACGATGGCGCCCCCCACCGACAGCAGGCCGAAAATATCGAACACCGAAATGTCGAAACTCAACGCGCTGAGCGCCAACCCGCGATCGTCCGCGCCGAGTTCCAGCTGGTGCAACGTATCGATGATGCTGTTCACCGCGCCGCGATGTTCTATCGCCACCCCCTTCGGCGCGCCGGTAGAGCCGGAGGTGAAGATCACATAAGCCAGCGCGGAAGGTGCCGGCAAAACAGCCTCGCCCGGCGGAGCCGGCGGTAACGCCATGACGGCCCCCTGCGGATCGATCGTCAACAGCCTGGCCTCGCCGCTGGCCCCCCACTCCCGGCTGCTCAGAATCACCCGGGTCTGCGACTGCGCGACGATATCCAGGCGGCGGCGTTCCGGCCAGGCGCCGTCCAGCGGCAAATAGGCCTTGCCGGCCATCAGGATCGCCAGCACCGCAATGATTTGCGCCCGCCCTTTGTCCACCATCACCGCGATGGTCTCGGCGCGCATGTCCGCGTGCTCACGCAGCTGCAACGACAGCGTCAGCGCCCGCCGATACAGCTCACCGTAGCTCAGCTCGCCCCATTCATCGACGATCGCCACCCGCTGCGGATCGCGCTCAGCCTGACGGATGAAGTCATGATGGATGGCGCGTTCGAAATCGTAGGCCGGCGGACAGGATTGATGAAAGGCGCGCTGCCGCGCCATTTCACTCTCCGAGATCAGCGCCAACTGGCTGACGCGCTGCTCCCCGTGATTGACGATCTGCGTGAGGATCGTCAGATAATACTCCCCCAGCAGCGCCAGCGTAGCCGGTGCAAACATCGCGGTGGCATAGTTGAAGATCGCCCGCCCGCCCTGCGGCGCCGACTGGATGCTCAGCGTCAAATCGAATTTGGCCGCCTGGTAGTGCGCCAGCAGATCCTGCGGCGCCAGCCAGGCCGGCGCGGCCCCCACCTCCTCCAGCGCGAACAGCGCCTGGAACAGCGGATGGCGCGACAGATCGCGCGGCACCTGCAGCAGCTCGATCAGCTGATCCAACGGCAAATTCTGATGCCGCTGCGCCTGCAGCACGCCGTCAAAGACGCGATGCACATAATCGTTCAACGACGCCGCATCGTCTATTTGCGAGCGTAGCGGCAGCGTATTGACGAAGAATCCGATCGCTGAGCGGGTCTCTGCCACCGGCCGGTTGGCGACCGGCGTACCGACCAGAATATCTTGCTGGCCGCTGAAGTAACCGAGCAGCAAATTAAAGGCCGCAAGATACAGCGCAAACGGCGTGACGCCCTGCCGCCGGGCGAACTGCGCCGCCTGCGCCACCAGCGCCTCCGGCAGCGCGATGACGTGGTTGGCGCCACGATGGTCGAAGCGAGCCGGCCGCACGAAATCAAGCGGCATTTCCAGCGCCTGCCACCCCGCCAGGGCATGACGCCAATACGCTTTCGCCTCATCCGCCTGAGCGGAATCCAGCCAGCGCCGCTGCCAGACGGCATAGTCGCCATAATGCAACGGCAACGCCGCCAGCCCGGCCTCTCGCCCCTGCCGCTGCGCCTGATACAGCACGTCCAGCTCCTGCAACAGCACCGGCTGCGACCAGCCGTCAAACGCCAGGTGATGCACCAGAATCAGGCTGTAATTCACCCACCCGCCATCCGGCTGCGCAACCCGATAAACGGCCGCCCTGATCGGCAATTCCGCCCCCAGCGCGAACGGCCGGTCGATATCCTGCCGCAGCCTGTCCGGCCAGTGCGCCGCCTCCAGCGTCACGCGCTCCAGCGAAAGCGTCAGTTCACAGGCGCGGGCGATGGCGCTTTGGGAGGGCATCTGAACAATCAGGCTGTGTAAAACCTGATGCCGGGCGACGACCGCCTGCAAACTGCGCTCGTAAGCCGCCAGACACACCTCGTCGCCGAGACGGAACAGCATCGGCACATGGTAAAGATTGCCACCGCCGTTCAGATTCTCGATAAACCACAGCTGCAGCTGTGAAGAAGAGAGCGGATACTCGCGTTGCCGCAGCGGCGGGATCGACACCGGCGCGGTGCCCTGCTCCTGTTGCTGCAATGCACGACACAGCGAACGGATCGTCGGGAACCGCCCCAGCTCGCTCAGCGTTACCTCACGCGCGAGCCGCCGGCCGATCTGATAACAGGCCTGAATAGCCAGAAGAGAGTTGCCCCCCAGCGAGAAGAAGTTGTCCTCCACGCCGATATCCTGCCGCTGCAGCAAATCGCGCCACACCGCCAGACAGGCGTTCTCCCATTCGCCCTGCGCCGCGACGAACTCACGCGCCGCCCTTTCCGGCTGCGGCAAGGCCTGCCGCGCTATCTTGCCGTTTTCGGTCAGCGGCAGCTGCGCCAGCTGCATCAGCGCCTGCGGCACCATGTACGGAGGCAGTTGGCTGCTCAAGTGCTGAGCCAGCGCCTGGGGGGCGATCGTCTCATCGGCAACGTAGTACGCGGCCAGGCAGGGCTGCGGTTGCGTGACGAGCACGCAGCAACAGGCGGTCACGCCCGGATAGGCGAGCACCGCATGTTCTATCTCCCCCAGTTCGATGCGATAGCCGTTCAGCTTGATCTGCTGATCGAGGCGCCCCATGAACTCCACGTTGCCATCCTCCAGCCATCGGCCCGCGTCGCCGGTGCGGTACACCCGCTCCTGCAGCTCGTCATGCCAGAAGAAACTCTCGGCGGTGCGTTGCGGATCGCCGTAATACCCGCGCGCCAGCCCCTCACCCGCCAGATAGATCTCCCCTCGCACCCCCGGCGCGGCGGGCCGTCCCCCGGCGTCCAGGATATAGCAACGCTGGTGCGGCAACGGTTTGCCGTAAGG
The DNA here is from genome assembly GCF_024160145.1 of Serratia nevei. Taxonomy (GTDB): domain Bacteria; phylum Pseudomonadota; class Gammaproteobacteria; order Enterobacterales; family Enterobacteriaceae; genus Serratia; species Serratia nevei_A. The sequence goes on along the minus strand of NZ_JAMYWQ010000002.1, from coordinate 207,958 downwards.
AATGCTGACCGACCGAATGTTCTGACCGCGCGGGACCTCGTACAGCATGGTGAAGATCGCCGCCTCCGTAGCGCCGCCGGCGCTGCAAAAACGGCCGTGCGGCGCCCAGGCCAGGCAACGCTCCGGCAGCGAGGTGGCGATCCAGTCCCCTCCCACCATCACCGCACGCAGCGCCGGTGCGGGCCCTGCCGTTAACCCCGCGCCGTTCACATAATCCAGCAACAGCTCCATCAGCGCCGGTGCGCTCAGCCATTGCGTCACCCGATGAGCCATCATCAATTGATACCAGGCCTGCGGATTGTTCCTGTCCCGTTCGGCCGGCATCACGACCGCACCGCCGGCGCTCAGCGGGCTGAAAATGTCGAAGATCGCCAGATCGAAGCTCAACGCGCTGAGCGCCAGGCTGCGATCCCGCTCGTTGAGGCCGAAATACCGCCGCACACCTTCCAGCATATTCACCGCGCTGCGATGTTCGATCGCCACGCCTTTCGGTGTGCCGGTCGATCCTGAGGTGAAAATGATATAGGCCAGGCTGTCAGGCCCGGCATCCAGCGCCGGCAGGCGCTGCTCCGGCAGCGGCAGCTGCGCCGCCAACCCTGCGGCATTCAGTTCGATCAGGTTGATCTCGGCGCAGGCCCAGGGTGCATCGCTGAGCAGCGTATTGATGCCGGCCTGCGCCATCACTTTCAGCCGCCGCTGCGGTGGCCATGCCGCCTCCATCGGCAAGAACGCCTTACCGCACATCAGCGCCGCCAGCAGGGCTACCGGCTGCCGGCGCCCTTTGTCGGCGATGACGGCGATGGCGTCGCCGGTCATCCGTCCTTGCACGCGCAGCTGAGTGGCCAGCGTCAGCGCCGCCTCGTGCAGCTCGCCGTAAGTCATCGCCCCCTGCTCGTCGACAACCGCCACGGCCTGCGGATTGCGTCGCGCATGCTGTACGAAATCCTGTTGCAGGCTGCGCTCAAACGCATAGCCGAAAGCAGGCGCCGTTGGCAGCGCCTGGCTTTGCGGTTGCAGACGGATATTTTCCAGCGGCCAGTCGTCGTGGCAGGCCATCTGCTGCAATACGGCGAGATAGTAGCCGGCCAGCCGATCCATCGATGCTTTGCTGAACAGCGCCGAAGCGAAGTTGAAGCGCGCGCACATCTGCTCCCCCTGTGGCGTCAGCGTGAGCGTGAGATCAAACTTGGCGGTGCGCTCATAAGCGCTCAGATCGATCACCGACAGCCAATCCGGGCGCGCCTGTGCGCCCCCCTCGCTCTCCAGCGCGAACATGACCTGGAACAGCGGGTGGCGCGAAAAATCGCGCGGCAGCGCCAGGTCGTCCACCAGCGCTTCCAGCGACAGCGTCTGATGCTGCTGCGCCTGCAGCGTCGTGGCCGCAACCTGCCGCACAAACTCGGCGACGCGATGACGCGGATCGAGCTGCCGGCGTAAAGGCAGCGTATTGACGAAGAACCCAATCAAGTCCTCCAGCTCAGGGCGATTACGGTTCGCCAGCGGCGTGCCGACCATGACATCGTTCTGCCCGCTGTAGCGGGACAGCAGCAGCATGAACCCCGCCAGCATCACCGCATGCAGCGTCACCCCCTCTCTGCGCGCCAGCGCATCCAGCGCCTTCACCAGCGCCGCCGGCAACGGCACTTCGCTGTTGTCGCCGCGCTCGTCGAACACCGCCGGCCGCAAAAAGTCCAACGGCAGATCGAGTTGTTGGCAACCTGCCAGCGCTTGCCGCCAAAAGGCCAATTCGTCCGCCCGGCGCTGCACATTTTCCGGCGCTTGTTGCCAGCACGCATAGTCGAGGTATTGCAACGCCGGCTCCGTCGGCGCGCGCCACTCTCCCCGATAGCGCGCGTCCAGTTCCTGCAACAGCACCTCAAGCGACCAGCCGTCAAAGACGATGTGATGGAACACCAACAGGCAAACGGTCGTTTCCCGATCCGCCGCATCGCGGTAACGGTAGCGCGTGGCGCACAGCGGCAGCTCGCGCGTCAAATCCATCGGCTGGCTGCAGGCTTGCGTCAGCGCAGCGTCAAATTCATCGGCGCTCAGCGTCAGCAAAGGTACCGGCAGCACGGTGTCGCTGACCCACTGACTGGCTTCGCCCCGATCATTCTGGCGGATCAGACTACGCAAGATCTGGTGGCGCTCGACGATCGCCTGCAGACACGCCGCAAAGCGTTCGTCATCGATTTCCGGCGACAGCCGCAGCAGCACCGGCGACAGATAATGCGTGGCATTCACCGACAGTTGCTGAACAAACCACAACCGCGACTGCTGAAGCGATAGCGGCGCCTCCCGCAGCCCGCCGGGGAGGATGGGCAGCTCATCCGGCGGCGCCTGCCGTTGGCCGGCGATGTGCTCGCTCAACGCGGCCACCGTCGGATGCTGATTCAACGTCAGCACCGAGATCTTTGCCCCCGGCAGTTTATTCACTTCGTGGCACAGCCTGATGGCCATAATGGAGTTGCCGCCGAGGCGGAAGAAGTTGTCGTCCACGCCGACATTGCCACCCAGCAGCCGATGGAACAGCGCCGACAGGTGAGTCTCCAGCGGCGTGCCCGGCCGGCGAAACGCCGTTTGCGGTTCGACCGGCAGCGGTTCCGGCAATGCCCGGTAATCGACCTTGCGGCTTACCGTCAGCGGCAGCGCCGCCAGCGCCCGCATCGCCGACGGCAACATGTAGTGCGGCAGCTGCGCCGCCAGGCGTTGCAAGATGTCGCCGGCCTCCGGCTCCGCGCCAGCTTGCGGTACATACCAGGCCGCCAGTTGATCCGTCGTGCCGGGACGCAGAGTCACTACCGCCTCGGCCACCTCAGGCAGCGCGCGCAGCTGCATTTCTATTTCGCCCAATTCGATGCGATAGCCGTTGATCTTGATTTGCTGATCGTGCCGCCCGAGATACTCCAGACCGCCGTCGGCCAGGCGCCGCACCCTGTCGCCGGTGCGGTACAAACGCCGGTACGGTTCACGCAGTTCAAAAGGGTTGGCAACGAACGTGGACGCCGTCAGCGCCGGCAGGTTCAGGTATCCCCGCGCCAACCCCACGCCGGCCAGGCACAGCTCGCCCTCCACGCCCAATGGCAGTAAATTATCTTTCTCGTCAACAACATAACAATGCATATTGACGATGGCATGGCCGATATTGCGCGCGCCGTTGCGGCGATAGATATTCAGGCTGGCGCTGACCGAGGCCTCGGTCGGGCCATACATATTCGCGACCTGCATGCCGCAGGCCAGGTAATGGTCGAGCGCCCCTTGCGCGGTCGCCTCACCGCCGGTCGCGAGATAGCGCACCGAAGCCGGAAGTTCAGGCAAGGTGCCAAGCAGCGCCGGCGGCAGGAAGCAGGCCTCGATGCCCCAGGCCGCCATCTGTTCGCACAACAACACCGGATCCCGCCGCTGCGCTTCGCTCGCGATGAACAACCGGTGACCGTTGTCCAGGGCCACGAACACTTCGAAGACGTGCGCGTCAAACGCCAACGACGCAAACTGCAGGCAGTTGAGCGCATCCGGCTCATTGCGCAACAAACGCTGCGTATGGCCCCGCACCATATTGGCGGCGCCCCGGTGTTCGCACAACGTGCCTTTCGGCCGCCCGGTAGTGCCGGAAGTGTAAATCACGTAGGCCAACTGCCGGGCATCCACACTCGGCAAGGCTGCGGCATCCGCGTCGACGAGCGGTTCATCCGCCGACAGGCAAAGACCGTCCGGCGCCAATCGCTGCGCCGCCGCCTGCAATGCCTTTTCGGTCAAGACGATCGGGCTGTTCACCTCTTGCAGGATATAATCCAGCCGCTGCGCCGGCGCGGCAGGATCCAGCGGCACATAGGCACCGCCGGCCTTCATGATGGCCAGCATCGCCACCACCGCCTCCGCGCTGCGCTGCAAATACAGCGGGATCAACGTCTCCGGCGGCATATCCACACCGCGCAGCCGTTGATATTCCGCCCGCAGCCACAGCGCCAGGCGATCGCTGCGCTGCGCCAGTTGGCGGTAACTGAGCGAACCTTTGGCGTCGGTCAGGGCGATGCGCTCCGGGTGGCGGCGCACCTGTCTGGCCAGGCCCTCGAGCAGCGTCGCTTCCGCGTCGGCCGTTGCAGGCCCGCTCTCCCAGGCGTCGCGGCAGCGTAAAACCTGTTGCGCCGTCAGCTGCGGCCAAGCGGCAATCGGCGCGTCCGGTTCGGTTAACGTGCGCTGCAACAGCCAGAGATACTGCTCCGCCATCTCCGTCATCTGGGTCGCGTCGAACAAATCGGGGCGGTAACGCAGGCGAAACTCAAAGGCCTGCTCGGTAGGCTGATACTCCAGCAGCAGCTCCGAACCGGCCAGATCGACGTTGAAGCGATGATTGACGCCGATGCGACAACCGTCGAGCGCCAGCGGCGCATCTTTCAGGTAAGCCTGGGTAAAATTGACGTTCAGCTGGCGCACCGGGCTGAGGCTCAGCATGTCATAAACCGGTAACTGGCTGTGCCGCAGCTTGCCTGCCGCCCTGAGCGCTTTGCTGTAGGCCAGCGTCGCGCGGTACAGCTGATTGAACGTAGCCTCCGGGGCAAGGGTCAAGGGGAACACGGCGGTATTGACCTGTGCGCCGAAGAACAGCGCCTTGCCGCCCTCCGGCGCGACGGGATACCCGATATGCACCGTTTCCTGCGCGGATTGGCGGGCGATCAGCAACGCCCACAGCGTTTTGAATATCAGGAAAGGATTGGCATACCTGACGCCGGATTTCAGCGCTTGCCACTCGGCGAACGGTAACCTAAAGCGCACTTCACCGGCGCCGGACGCTTCGGGGGTTGCGCCGGGGAGATAAGGCAACGCCACGCGCGGAGCGCATTCAGCCAGCAGTTCACCCCAGAATGACGCTGAACCGAACTCGTGCTTCAACCTCGCGATATCCGCCTCATAGCGCCGGTACAATGTGCAGATGTCCGCTTCATCCGCCTGCGGCGGCGTCATCGCCGCGCCGCGATTGTAATAGTCGGAAACGGCGCTGTAGAACTCATGCCCCGACAGGCCGTCGATCAGGATGTGATGAACGACGATGATCAGGTTATAGCGTTGAGGGGCCAGCTCAATCAGGTAGAAGCGGCACAGCGGCCCTTCCCGCAGATCGAACGGCGTGTTGATTAGCTTACCGACATCGCAATCGGCATCGAGCGTTTCCAACGCAATTTTTTTCGCCGTCTTTACCCAGCGCAGTGGCGAGGAACTGTCATCCAAAACGTGGTGAAACAGAATATAATCCCGGCAAACCCCGTCGATCGCCGCGCGCAATCGGTCGACGTCCAACTCGCCCTCAATCGTCTGATCCAACACCAGGTTGTACTCGCAGGAGTGTGGATTGAGCACGTACTCATTCCAAAACGTGTGGGTATAGGGTGAAGCGATGAGCACGTTCATAAATCAATTCCCTTTTAATATCATTCCCAAAATAAATAAGCCGACATTTATGCATGGCATAAATATCGCGGTCGTTATACGAGTGAGTTGTTAACCGAAAAGCTAAAAACGTAATTGCGAATATTATTTCATTTTTATAAAAAATAAAGACACAAAAATAAAAATAAAAAAACCAATAAAAACAATCACATGAATTATATTGATCAATGAAAAATCAATGAGTAAGGGTGATGGAATTCACCGGATAAATAAATTAAAATGACAAGTGAAATAACAAATAGAAAATATGAATATGACTATGCCTAATATAGATAAACCTAATTTAAAGACACCCAAATCATCGCAATTAAACAGAGAATGTTCTTAATTAAAAATAAGTATCTCTCTGCTGCGCTATTCCAAAGCGCACGATGTCGGAATATCCTATACTCTTTGCAGGATGCAGTTTCCTTCCCATTGAATGCCAGTACAGGGAGTCAAAAATGGCTATTTTCGCCCCCTTGCGGGCAACGCTTTCAGCATTATTGGCAGAATTATCTGATGAATAAAAAACGTCCCGTCTTGACCCCGGCAACCCTGTTATTGCTGCAGCCGATCTGTATCGGCTCGGCCCTGGCGGCGGATCAAAAAGACAGCGACACCCTGGTGGTGATGGCGCAACCCACCGGATTGACCGAGCTGGGGTCGCCGGTCTCCGTCAGCGTGATCGACGGCGAAGACCTGCGTAACGCCGCGCCGCAAATTAACCTGTCGGAAAACCTCGGCAGCGTGCCGGGCCTGCAGATCCAGAACCGGCAAAACTATGCGCAGGATCTGCAACTTTCGGTGCGCGGGTTCGGCAGCCGTTCGATGTTCGGCGTGCGCGGCGTACGCCTGTACGTCGACGGCATTCCCGCCACCATGCCCGACGGCCAGGGGCAAACCTCCAACATCGACATCAATTCCGTCGAGCGCATCGAGGTGCTGCGCGGCCCCTATTCCGCACTGTACGGCAACGCCTCGGGCGGGGTGATCAACATCGACACCATTACCGGCACCCAGCCGCCGACGCTGGAAGCCGGCGGCTATTTCGGCAGCGACAACACCTGGCGCTACGGGGTGAAAGCGACCGGCGCCACCGGCGACGGCACCCAGGCCGGCGACGTCAACTACGCCATCTCCGGCACCCGCTTTACCACCCAGGGCTACCGCGATCATAGCGCCGCGCGGAAAAACCTCGGCAACAGCAAGCTCGGCGTGCGGTTGGACGACGTCAGCACCCTGACGCTGATGTTCAACAGCGTCTCCATCGACGCCGGCGATCCGGGCGGCCTGACCGAGGCGGAATGGAAGGAAAACCCGCGCCAGGCGCCGCGCGCGGATCAATTCAACACCCGTAAATCGCTCGACCAGACCCAGGCAGGCCTGCGCTATCAGCGCCAGATGAGCGAGCGCGACGAACTGACCCTGACCGCCTACCACGGCGAGCGCCACACCACGCAATACCAATCAATCCCGATGGGGCCGCAACTCAATCCCACCCACGCCGGCGGGGTGATCGTGCTGGAAAGAAAATATCAGGGCATTGACACTCGCTGGAAGCATGAGGATACTCTCGCATCGTTACCGGTAACACTGATCGGCGGTCTGGATTATGAAACCATGACCGAACGCCGCCAGGGGTTCGAAAACTTTATTCTGCGAGACGGCACAGTGGACTACGGCGAGAAAGGCGACCAGCGGCGCAACGAGAAGAACCGCATCTGGAACCTGGATCCTTACCTGCAAACCTCCTGGCAACTGACGCCGCACTGGACGCTGGACGCCGGCCTGCGCTACAGCACGGTCAGCTTCGACTCGACCGACTATTACATCACGCCGCGCAACGGCGACGACAGCGGCAGCAAACGCTACCACCAGTGGCTGCCGATGGGCTCGCTCAACTATAAGATCAGCCCGGCATGGAATGTTTATCTCTCCGCCGGCCGCGGCTTTGAAACCCCCACCATCAACGAGCTCTCCTACCGTCCCGACGGCCAGTCAGGCCTCAACATCGGCCTGCAGCCGTCCACCAGCGACACCGTCGAACTGGGCAGCAAACTGCGCCTCGGCAACGGCCTGGTGAGCGCGGCCCTGTTCCAGACGGATACCGACAACGAGCTGGTGGTGGCAGAAAGCAGCGGCGGACGCACCAGCTATGCCAACGCCGGCAAAACCCGGCGGCGCGGCATGGAGCTGGCGCTGGATCAAGAGTTTGCGCTGGACTGGCGCCTGCATATGGCCTGGACGCTGCTGGACGCCACCTACCGCAGCGATATGTGCGGAAAATCCGGCTGTACCCCCGCCGGCAATCGCCTGCCGGGCATCGCGCGCAACATGGGCTACGCCTCGCTGGGTTGGGCGCCGCCGGAAGGCTGGCACGCCGGCGCGGAACTGCGCTACATGAGCGACATTCAGGCCAACGACGCCAACAGCGCGCAGGCCCCCTCTTACACCGTGGCCGGCGTAAACGCCGGCTATCGCTTTACCTGGAACCGCTGGGCGCTGGACGTGTTCAGCCGGGTCGACAATGTGTTCGATCGCCGTTACGTCGGTTCGGTGATCGTCAACGAAGGCAACGGCCGCTATTTCGAGCCGGCGCCGGGTCGCAACTGGGGTGGCGGTGCCACCTTGTCTTACCGCTTTGAATAAGGCAAAGCACCTTAAGGTTAAAAGACGGGATGGGTTTTACGTCACCCTAGCGGCTTCCCGCTGAAATATTAGGGAGAAACCGCGTGTTTTTTCCGATTTGGCTTAATCTCTAAATCGGGGACTTTCATTTTTGGTAAGGGTATTGCTATGCAAAATAAAGCGTCACTATCGCCGCTTATCGTCATAACGGCGCTGTTTGCCGCCCTGAGCGGGCTGTATCTGCTCGGCGGCGGCATCTGGCTGGCCAAGTTGGGCGGTTCGCTGTATTACGTCATCGCCGGGCTGGTGCTGCTGGCGACCTCCTGGCTGCTGTTCCGCCGCCGCGCCACCGCGCTGCTGCTGTACGCCGTGTTCCTGTTGGGCACCACCCTTTGGGCCCTGTGGGAAGTCGGGCCAGACTTCTGGGCGCTGACACCGCGTCTTGACGTCACCTTCTTCTTCGGCCTGTGGCTGGTGCTGCCGTTTATCTACCGCAAGCTGGTGGCCAACGGCAAATTCGCCTACGGCGCGCTGAGCGCGGCGCTGGTCATCACCGTCATTGCGCTGGCCTATGCCGTGTTCAACGATCCGCAAGAGATCAACGGCACCCTCGATGCCGCGCAGGTACAGCCAAAAGACGCCACCGGCGCCGACTGGCCGGCCTATGGCCGCACCCAGGAAGGCACCCGTTACTCGCCGCTGAGCCAGATCAACGACAAAAACGTCGGCCAGTTGCAAGAGGTTTGGCGTTTCCAGACCGGCGATCTGAAGACCGCCAACGATCCTGGTGAGATCACCAACGAAGTCACGCCGATCAAGATCCGCGACACCCTTTACATGTGTACGCCGCACCAGAAGCTGTTCGCGCTGGACGCCGCCACCGGTAAAGAGAAGTGGAAATTCGATCCGCAGCTGAAGTACAACCCGACCTTCCAGCACATCACCTGCCGCGGCGTGTCTTACCACGAAACCGCCGCTGCCGCGGGCGCTGCCGGCGATGCTGCACCGGCGATGTGCGCACGCCGCATCATTCTGCCGGTCAACGACGGACGCCTGTTCGCGCTGGACGCCGACACCGGCAAACCGTGCCCGGACTTCGCCAACAACGGCGAGCTGAACCTGCAGAGCAATATGCCGTATGCGACGCCGGGCCATTACGAGCCGACTTCGCCGCCGGTGATCACCGATAACGTGATCGTCGTCGCCGGCGCGGTGACCGACAACTACTCCAACCGCGAACCTTCCGGCGTGATCCGCGGCTTCGACGTCAACAACGGCAAGCTGCTGTGGGCCTTCGATCCGGGCGCGAAAGATCCGAACGCCATCCCGACGGACGAACATCACTTCACGCCTAACTCGCCGAACTCCTGGGCGCCGGCCGCCTATGACGCCAAGCTGGATATCGTCTATCTGCCGATGGGCGTCGCCACGCCGGACATCTGGGGCGGCGATCGCACCCCGGAAATGGAGCGTTACGCCAGCGGCCTGTTGGCGCTGAACGCCTCTACCGGCAAGCTGGTCTGGTTCTATCAGACGGTACACCATGACCTGTGGGATATGGACGTGCCGGCGCAGCCGACCCTGGCGGACATTACCGACAAGAGCGGTAAAAAAGTGCCGGTCATCTATGTGCCGACCAAAACCGGCAACATCTTCGTGCTGAACCGCACCAACGGCGAACTGGTGGTGCCGGCGCCGGAGAAACCGGTACCGCAGGGCCCGGCCAAAGGCGATCGCCTGTCACCGACCCAGCCGTTCTCCGAGCTGACCTTCCGCCCCGAGAAGAAACTGACCGGTGCAGACATGTGGGGCGCGACCATCTATGACCAGCTGGTCTGCCGCGTGATGTTCCACAGCCTGCGTTACGAAGGCACTTTCACCCCGCCTTCCGAGCAGGGCACGCTGGTATTCCCGGGTAACCTCGGCATGTTCGAGTGGGGCGGCCTGGCCGTCGATACCGATCGCGAAATCGCCATCGCCAACCCGATTGCGCTGCCGTTCGTATCCAAACTGATCCCACGCGGCCCGGGCAACCCGATTGAGCCGCCGGAAGGCGACAAAGGCGGCAGCGGCACCGAAACCGGTATCCAGCCGCAGTATGGCGTGCCGTTCGGCGTCACCCTCAACCCGTTCCTGTCACCGTTCGGCCTGCCGTGCAAACAGCCGGCCTGGGGTTACATTTCCGCCGTGGATCTGAAAACCAACGACATCGTGTGGAAAAAACGCATCGGCACCGTGCGCGACAGCTCACCGCTGCCGCTGCCGTTCAAAATGGGCATGCCGATGCTGGGCGGCCCGGTGACCACCGCCGGTAACGTGTTCTTCATCGGCGCCACCGCAGACAACTACCTGCGCGCCTTCAGCGTGACCAACGGTGAGAAACTGTGGGAAGCGCGCCTGCCGGCCGGCGGCCAGGCGACGCCGATGACCTATGAGGTCAACGGCAAGCAGTACGTGCTGATCTTCGCCGGCGGCCACGGTTCCTTCGGCACCAAGCTGGGCGACTATGTGATCGCTTACGCGCTGCCCGATCAGAAGTAACCGCCACCGGTAATACCCTGTAAAGCACGCCGCAAGGCGTGCTTTTTCTTTTTACGCCCCGCCTGATGCGCCCCCGCAATACCCTTAATTTTTTTATCTTCATTATTGATAATAATTATCATTCGCAATATTATGCGTATGTGGCCCCGGCAGTGGCCCGCAATCCTTCTCCAGCTTAATGAACAAAACGGCAGTCGGCCGCCTGCGGGCGGCCCTATTTCGGAGGCGCATGGTCGACCACACGCAAAGACACCAAAAGAAGATCCTGCAAGCGGCGGTGAAGACGCGGCGCGCCGGCCTGCCGTTCGAGCCGGTTCCCCCCGTCAATTCGCCCTTTGTCGGGCTTCCCCATCAAACAGAGGCCGTGCTGGTACACCTGATCGGCCATGATGGCACACAGGAGAAGCCAGCATGAATCTGCAACCCTTTACCGCCATGCTGATGTTCGCCTACGTGCTGCTGATGGTGCCGCTGCTCTACGCCATCGACAGCCGCCTGAGCGCCGGCAGGCTGGTGCGCAAAGCCGTGCAAAACGTCGTCATCATCGTCTTGACGCTGCTGTTCTTCAGCGCGATGACGCTGCTGTATTGACGCCGCAGCGGCTCAGGCGCAGGTCTGGCGCCTGAGCCGCGCCCTCACCCTCGCGGCCGCTCTACGGTTTTCAACCCGCCCATTCGCAGCCAGTGGTAGAGATCCGCGTTGCGTTTGAAACCCAGTTTTCTCATCGCCGCCTGTTTGTGATTGCTGACGGTTTTCACGCTCAGGTGCAGGTTGCGCGCAATGGTGGTCTGCGGCAATTCACAGGCCAGATAGCGCATCACGTCCTGCTCACGGCGGGTAATGCGCAGCCGTTCACACCAATGACACCGGCGCGCTTCACCGCCGTGCGCCCGCGCCGCCATCCCCGCCAGCGCCAGGTCCAGCTGTCCGACTACGCTGCCCGGCGAGTCATTGCGGAAGATCACCCCCGCTTCGCTGATGCAACGCGGCTTATCGCGCCAGCGAATATCGCCCGGCTCACGCAGCGTAAAGTTGATCGGTCGGCTGCCGCTCACTGAACACAGGCAGAAACGCGCCTGCCAGTCTCGCTCCACGGACTGGAACACCATATCCGCCCGGTGCGCCTGTGCGGCGTCCAGCAGTTGAACCCGCATGCCGCGGCGCGAAAAATACGCCAGCAGCAGCCGCTGCAATCCTTCGATAAAGAAACGGTCATTATCGATAAACGCCAGAGTGATGGTGCTTTCCATCGGCACACTCCCTTTAAAATAATCCTTTCCGGCCGCCACCGAGCGTGAGCCATCCCCCCAAAGGCGGGCGGCTCAACGACATAACGCGGCATCGCACCGGCACGCGGCGGGGGTAATGCGGCTACGGCAGCGCCAGAATGGCGACCGATTGCCCCGAGTAATCGCCGGCCTTGACCGTGCCGGTCACGCCGAGCGTGGAAGTAATTGGCACCGTGACCCCGCGCGGATCCGCGGTGAACTGGTAACCTTGGTTGCCCAGAGCGCCATTGATGCGCAGCGTGCTGTAAACGCCGGAGTTCCCCAGATCCAGGCGGCCATTGCTGCCGACGCGGATATACATGACGATGTTCATCTTCTGCGAACACACCACGCGCAGGCTGCCGCGCGCCGTGTTGCCCACCAGTTCGGTATCCGGCAACACCCCGTGGTTCAGATCGAGCTGTTGCTCATCGATGCCGCACACCCCGACCGGCGGTGGCGCGATGCCGCAAACGCTGCTCGGCATCAGCCGGGCGCTGTTGCCTTCAACGGCGGAGGAGGACGAGGTGGTATAAAACAGCCCGACACACTCCTGAGTGATGGGATCGCCCTGGTGCGAAGTTTTACCGACGATCGGCAACGGGTGAATGCTCTGGTAAAGGCGGCTGAGTTCACCCATCGTTCTCAATTGGGTGATCTGTGGGTAGCGCCCCGACCCGACGATAGAAGCTGAAGGCGTGACCGCTGTGCTGCCGCCGGTATTGGCGCTGGTGTGGCGATGGTTGATCCCCACAGCGCACATACTTTGCTGGTAACAGGGATTGGGCGACGAATCGTCCGTATCCCAGCTCTCAAGCACATACTCATAGGCTGCGTCGCTGGGGGAGCCGGTGCTTTTGGTTACATAGGAGTATATTTGCGCCGAGCACAGCCCCGGCAGCAGACCAAGCAGTAAGTACATCCCTCTGAAGTGAACACGCTGCATCGCGTCATATCCTTATTCTGTGGTGCCGGAGCCCGGCGCTCATTGGTAATCCAGACTGAAAGTCGCAATGGCGCTGAAAGCGCCGCGACCGATGGCTCGCTTCGCGATCGCTTCCGGTTCGCCGCGCACATAAGCCTGTACGCCGATAACCTTGCTGCCGTTCTGCAACGGGTACTTGCCGCCGGCGCTGTTGAGCGGTAACGGCTGCCCCTGCGGCGTCTCCATGCCGATGGCGATCCCGCGCGCCTGGCTGCTCGCCGCCAGCGCCAGAAGCCCCGGCAGCTGCGCATTCTCCGTGCCTTTGAAGGTGATCGAGACCGTCTTGCCCAGGCTGAGATCGCACTCCGTCAGCCGCAGCTCGAACGGTTGCCCCTGCGTGCGCTGGTTCAGGTACAGGTATTTGTCGACCAGCGTGCCGAAATCCAGCTCGACGTCCTCGTCGCCCGGCTGGATGACGCAAGGCTCCGCCACCAGCGCTCCGTGCATGCGCAGGTTGTCCACCGCGTGCGCCGCGCCGTTCACGCCCAGCGTCAGCAACAGCAGGCCGATGGCTCCGTGGCCGCCTGGCCGGCGGCGGGCTTGTATTGTCTTCACGCGCGCCTCCTTGTTCATTGGTAGTCGGCCCGCAGCGTCGCCGCGGCCTCGAATGCGCCTTCCGTCAAAGCTTCGCCCTGTTTGCCGACCGGCACCGCTTCCAGCACCGGCGGTTTGGCGGGATCGACGGGCAGTGCGCTGCCCACTTTGAACGGTTGGGCGTTCTGGTAAATGCGGATCCCCAGAGAGCGCCGATTGGTTTGCACCGCCGCTTCGTCGAACGTCGCGGCGGTGCCGGTCAGGCTCAGCAACATGTCCCATTTGCCGATCCCCGGTTCGCAGCGAATGCGGTAGCCGATGGTTTGTCGGTAGTTCACGCCATCAACCTTGTTGATGCCGACGCGATCGCCGAAGTCCACGTCGATGATCCCGTCGTCGTTAAGGGTGCAGGGCGGCGGCGCGATCAGCGTGCCGCGAAACTGCATGTCGACCGTTTTTTCCGCCCAGGCGAAAGGGCACGCCATCGCGGCGCACAGCAGCACGCTCGCCGTAAAACGTTGTTTCATGCTCTTTGCTCCCGCGTTACTGGTAATCCACCTTCATGGTTGCGCCGGCGGTGAACTCGCCCGCCGTCAGCCTGGCGGAAGCCGATTTCACCGGCACCGCCTCAAGCGTCGGCGCGGCCGGATAGGTAAAGCTCAGCCATTGATTGACCGGCCAGCGGCGGCCGCCGTTCAGCAGCGCAATGCCAAGTCCGTCCTTGCTGGTACGCAGCAGCTGGCCGTCGAAACCGCTCGCCGCCCCCTGCACCTGCAGCTTAAGCCCGTTGCTGCTCTGCCCGCTGCACGTCAGCGTGTAATTCACCGCCCGCCGATAATTGGCGCCGTCGATGCGGGTGGTCATCACCTCATCGCCAAAGTCCACCTCAATCGGGCGCCCGCCGTTGATGATGCAGGGGGGCGAAAGCACGGTGACCCGCACGTTCACCGTCGTTGCCTGCGCCGGCAGTTGGCCCAGCGCCAGCATCCCCGCCAGCCAGAACGCTGCCCGGCAACGCGTTATCTTCTGTGCCATCGCCTCGCCTCAGTCATAACTCAGCCTAAAATCCACCGTCGCCCGATACGCGCCGGCCATCAGCGGCGCCGCGGTTCGCTCCGGCGTCACGCTGTAGCTCAATGCATCTTGCCCCGGCGTCAACAGCAGCGGTTGCCCGCGGCTGCCCAGACGAACGTCGCGGCCGCGGCCGTCCAGCAGGCGCAGCCCCAGCCCGGAGGTACCCTGCGCTTTCACCAGCTGCGGGTTGTCGCTGTCCGCCGTCGAGCCGAAGCTGACCGTCACCGCCGGCTGATTCGGCGCCCAGGTCAACGCGCCGGTGCGCGCATCACGCTGGCCGCCCGGGGTGCGCAGACAATCCTGCAAGCGCAGCTCGAACGCCACCGGCTGCCCGCGATCGCCGACCTGCCGCAACCGTGCGGTGCCGGTTTCACCCAGCCAGATGTCCTGCCGCGCGCTGGTCATCTCCAGCCGGCAGGCGCTCTCCGTCAGCGCGCCGTACACCTGCAGCACGCCATTGGCGCCCTCTACCTGCCAGTTGTCCACCTCGTCGGCCTGCGCTGGCGGCATCGCTATCACGCCCAGACTGAGTGCCAGCAGCAACGCGCCTGCGCCGGTTTTTTTCCGTTCTCGTTTCATCCTTTACCCCTGAATGGCTCACAGCGCGGGTTATGAAGCCGTCCGCTTCTCCGGCACCACCTTGCAGCTCGTGCCGCTGCAGCTGAAGCTCAGCTGCGGCCGGCCGCCGTAATCGTTGATGTAGGTCAGCACCGGGCTGCCGCCCAGCGCCGCTGCGCCGACGGTCAGGCGCGCCTGGCTTTTCGGCGCGATCATGAAGGGCTCAAACCCCTTCACGCCCTCGCCACCCTTTTTGCTGCCCGCATCGACGATGGTGATGTAGTACGGCGTCGGGTTATTGACCTGGTAACGCTCTCCTTGCCTCGTCAGCGTCAGCTGCTCCTGCCACGGCGTCGCCATGTCGGTACGGCTCGGCACGATCGCCGCCGGGCGGTAGAACAGCTTGATGCGCGTCTGCAGCGCGATCTGCAGCGTATTGGGCTTGTTGCTCTTCGGCGGTATCTCGCGCAGGTTGAAGTAGTACAGCGTCTCGCGGTCCTGCGGCAGCTGTTTGGCCGCCGGCAGCGCCTGGATCTTGATCTGGCTCGGTTTGCCCGGCTCGATGCGCTGCACCGGCGGCAACACCACCAGCGGGCTCTGGATCTTGTTGCCCTGCTCGTCCTCCAGCCAGCCCTGCGCCAGGTACGGCAGCTGTTTGTTCTGGTTGCTGAGATTGAGGCTGACCGAGTTCTGGCCGCCGTCGAAGATCACCCGGGTGCGGTCGAGCGCGATCGCCGCCTGCGCGTGCTGCGACACCGTGGCGCCCAGCAGCACGAGCGCCGCCGCGGTTTTCAGAGAAAAAGTTTGCATGTTGTCGATAACTCCAAATTCAGGATGATGAATTTATTCAACCGGCTCCGCCGGCGCCGCGGCGATCGGCCGGCAAGGCAGCAGCAGCGTACGGGTGAGCATGTCGGCCGGCAGCGTGGCAGGCAGCTGCACCTGACACTGCGCCGCGCCGCTCCAGTGAAGCGTCATGATCTCGCCGGCGTTGATGCCGCTCAGGTAGACGCTGCCGCCGTCGTTGACGATGCCGGTTTCTTGTTTACGGGCGTTCAGCACCGTGGCGCCGAACGGCGGCGTGCTGCCGTCCGCCAGTTTGACGATCGCCATTGCCTTCTCGCCGGCGATGACGTCAAACTGACGGTAGCCGATCGCGCCTTCGGTCAGGGTGGCCTGCACCACCGAGCGGGTGGCTTCGGCGTTGTCGCCCAGCTTGTCCAGATCGATGCTGGCCTTGTTGCGGTAGTAGCTGTTGACGTCCGCCACCACCGCCTTGCCGAAGCGGTTGGTGCTGACGGTGCTGCCGTAGCCGCGCACCGGCACCCCGGCCACGCCGTTGGTGTCCAGCAGCAGGCGCGTGCCGCCAATCATGCCGACGCGGTGCAACGCGCCGCCTTCCGGCGTCAGCGTCATGCCGCCCTGCGCGGACAGCCCCACGGCGCTGTAGCGTCCTTCCTGATAGCTGGCGTTGGCGCTCAGGCGCGCCGCATCGCCCTCGTGGTTGTAGTAGCCGCTCAGGTTGGCGCCGCGGCGCGAGCTGCCGGCACTCAGCTGATAGTTGTTGTGCTCATCGACTCGCTGGTAGTACCCCACCCGGTTCGTGTTATCGTTGCGGTTCACCGTGCTGTTGTAGCTGAGCGTGGCGCCGTTGCCCCACGGCATCGACAGCGACAGGTACACGCCGTCGTCGTTGGTTTCGTTGTAGCGGTTGCGGTAGGCCGACAGCGACAGATTCAGGTTTTTTATCTCGCCGAGATCGAAATAGCGCGACAGCGTCAGGTTGTAACGATCGTTGGACGGACGATCCCAATAGGTCTGGTGGCTGTAGTTGAGATAGCTGCTCAGCCCCCAGTCGCGGAACTGCTTGTTGAAGGTGATGGTGTACATCTCCTTGTTGTTGCCGACCCGGCTGCCGTAATAGCGCGCATCGAGGTATTCGCCCATGCTCATGAAGTCCTCCTCCGAGAAGCGATAGCCTGCGAAGGTGACCTGGCTGTCCAGCTCGTCGAAGGTTTTCGAATAACTCACGCGATAAGAGCCGCCGCTCAGCGTCTCATCCCGCTGCGGCAACCGCGCCCGCGACTGGGTGGCGTCGAACGACAGCGCGCCGAACATCATCAGATCGCGGCCTATCCCCAGCGACAGCGCGTTATAGTCGCCGCCCAGCAGCGCCCCGCCATACAGCGACCACCCGTTGCTGACGCCCCAGGAGAACTCGCCGGTGCCGAACAGCGGCCCGCGCGAATGGTGCTGCCAGTCCGAAGGTTTGCCGGCGGCCAGCTTGAAGCGCCACGAGCCGGGGCGCGTCAGGTACGGAATACTGGCGGTGTTGACCTTGAACGCCTGCACGCTGCCATCCTGCTCCTCCACCCGCACGTCCAGCTCGCCGCTGATGGCGTCGTTGATGTCCTGAATGCGAAACGGCCCCGCAGCCACCTGAGTTTCATAGATCACCCGCCCCTGCTGGCTGATCGTCACCTTGGCGTTGGTCTTGGCGACCCCGACCACCTCAGGCGCATAGCCGCGCAGGTTTGGGGGCAGCATATTGTCGTCCGACACCAGGCTCACGCCGGAGAAGCGGAAGCTGTCGAAAATGCCCGAATCCAGATAATCCTCGCCCAACGTCAGGCGTGAGCGCAGCGCGGAAACGGCCCGATAGGCGTAGTAGCGGCTCCAGTCCAACCGTTTGTCGGTCGATTGCCCGCTGCCGGTCTGATGGTTCACCTGCCCCTGCCAATCGGCGCGCAGGCGCCAGGCGCCGAGGTTGGCGCCGGCGGTGCCGTTGCCGCTGACGCTGTACCCGCGCGTGCCGCCCTGCTGCTGCTGCCGGCTCTGGGCGTTGACGTTGTAATCGAACAGCAGGCCCGGAATGCCCTCATCCCAACGCGACGGCGGATCCCAGTCCTCCGAGCTGTATTCCAGGTAGGCCTGCGGCACGCTTAAATACAGCGCGCCCGTCGCCAGATCGCCGCGCGACACCATGCCTTTCAGGCTGGACTCATCCAGGCACTCCCCCTGATGCCACCAGGTGAGCGTTTGCATCGCCGCCGATTTCAGCCCCAACTGATCAACCAGCGCTTTGCCGACGCAGGCGCGGCTGCCGTCAGGTTCGTTGTCCGGCGGATAAAAAGGGATTTTCTGCTCGGGTAACTCGCTTTTATTGAGATGAACCACCATGCCGTAACTTCCTGGCATGATGTATCCACTGCGGGAAAATTGGCTTAGGTCGATATTTTTGCGATCGTTCACGTCCAAAATGTCGGCATTAAACTGAATACCGTCTTCGGCATATACCCACGTTGATGAACTTCCCAGCGCCAGCGTGATACATAACCCCAGCACCTGAAAACGAAATAGCTTCCCAGCAGGCGACAACATCATATCCCTAACCTTATATCGTATAATTCTGGCGTTGCGGCTCGCCGCAATCGCAGCGCTCAGTAATAATCCAGCTTAAAACGCACGGCAGAAAAATAATCCCCTGCGCGTATCGGTTGATTATTGGCAACCAGCTTTATGGAATAATTAAGCGACATACTGCCTGGCGTTATATCGCCAAGCGGCAACGGCCGGCCGGGCGCGGCAATATTTCCCAGCTCATCGGATATTTGCAGCGCAATGCCTTTCGCTTCGCCGTGTACGCCGAATAAATCGCCCTCGGCATCACCGTCGAAAACCACCTGAAACTGCCGCCAGTCCGGTAAATTCGGTTTCGGGCGTTCAAGCGTGCAGTTGATTAATTCAATGGTGAAGGCATGTGTATTGCCCAAACCATCACGCATCATATTTCCCGTCGGCATCACGGCCATATCGATAGTCTGTTCGCGGCTGCCGGCGGCGATCGCGCAAGCGGTATCAATAATGGCTCCTTGCATATTTACGCGCCCCCATCCTTGAGAGCCGGGCACCGCTGGTACGGCCGGACTCATCAGCGTGGCCATCAATATGCAAGGAGACACTAAAGGGTGAATAAATCGGCGCACTGAACCTCCTGACAACGGCCCTTCCATCTTGGGAAAATGCATGCGGGGAGCCCCCCGCATGCAAAAAATCACGCCAATGGCGCAGGCTTACTGGTAAGCCAGCTTGAAGTCGGCCACGGCGGTGAAATCACCCGGAACCACGCTGGCGGAAGCGCCGTCGCCCTGCAGGTAAGCCGCAAAGCGCAGCGTGTTGGTGCCGGCGCCCAGGTTATGCGGAGCCGTGGCGGTGCCCAGTTTGATCGGGTTGCTGGCGGTGTCGGTGATGGCGATGCTGGCGCCGCTGGCGGTGCCGACGATGCCCAGCAGATCCTTGTTGGCGGCAGAGGCTTTGCCTTCGAAGGTGGTCGTGACGGTCTTCAGCGTCGAGTTGTCACACTGTTCCAGCTTGATATCGAACTGGCGTGGCGCTGATTTACCGCCATTTTTCAACGCAACGTTGGAAACCTGCCCCATATCCACAGTCTGATCCACGGTCTCAGGAGAAATGGAGCAAGGCGCATCAATAATGGAACCGGTAAACGTCACTTTGCCATGCCCCTGGTCGGCGGCATGCGCCAGAGAAGAAACGCCAAACGCCAGAGCCGCTGCCAGCATGATTTTGTTCAGTTTCATAATTCACTTATTCCTTTAATTTATGTAAAAAGCGCAGGATCGCTCCCGTTCCTTTAACAGTTATTTATACAATCCAGAATTAAAACGGTATTACCCGCAGCCAAAGCAAACCCTCACGACAATTAAATCGTGGATTTTATTTCATCATCACCCATTTTAGGTACTCAGCGAAAATCACGCTGGCGAGAAAGAAAAAAATCAAATCTGTAAATTTCCGTGAAAATTTACTACCCATCATGGAAATTACACTAAGATTTAACTCATTCGCTTGTCTTGGCCCAAATATTGTTACAAAAACCGCGGCAACTTGAAAAGTCATTTCCGGCAAAAGCAATAAATACGAAATATAAGCCCAAAAACCCCAGAGCAAATATATTTTTGCGAGACAACAGATCGTAAAATTAACAACGTCAGTCAATTATCTCGTAAAATATATATCACACGACATTATTGATCTCCTTTTTTCTATTTGCGTTATAATGATTCGGAAAAGGAAAGGGAGGCTTATCAATTCGGTCTGGTAAAAACCGGCGCCGGGCAGTAAACCATGGAGAAAAGAGATGAATTACAGCCATTACATACAGCAGGCTGAGCATTTGGCCACCCCGTTACCGCTCCCGATACGTGAACGCCGCGGGTTTATCGCAGCGGAAATATCGGGTTCAGTCAGGCGTTCGCGACCGGTTCAAGATGGATATTGCCGGAACAGGGCATTATTTTCCGAGAGACGCTTACCGTTATATCAAAACTCGGCTGAAGCTTAAGGGAGGCTGACATGATAAAACGCACGCCAAAACAACAAGAATTACAAAACCTGCAGCAGCATTTATTAACCACGCTGCACCGTCTCTGCCCTGTGGCCAACGGCGCGGCCCCTCCGCCCCCCGGCGAGTGGCCCACCACTCGCCAGCTGGCCGAGTCTAACGACATCACCATCTATCAGGCGCGCAACCTGCTGTTGAATCTGGCCGGCCGGGGCAAAGTGTTGGTCACGCCGGGGCCGGTCAATAAGTCGTTGCGCTGGTACCCTTCCCTCTGAACGCGCTTTTTCTGCCGGAGTCCCTCAGGCTACCGGCAGGCTTCGCGCGGGCGAGACTATCCGGCGTCCGTGCGCCTGACCCGCGGATATTTCCACAGCCAGCGCCCGCTGACCATGCGCCAGTAAAACAAAGCGCCGCGCACCGCCCAATCGAGGAACATCCCCAGCCAGACGCCCACCACGCCCATGCCCAGTTCAATGCCCAGCGCATAACCGGCCACCACGCGGCAGCCCCACATGCCAAGCATCGTCACCCACATGGCGAAACGGGCGTCGCGCGCGCCTTTCAGCCCGGCGGGCAACACCCAGGAAGCGGCCCAGATCGGCATAAAGGCGGCGTTGAGCCAAATCAGGGTTTTCACCACCGTTTTCACATCATCCTGCGAGGTATAAAACGCGGCAAAGACGCCGGCCAGCGGCGCCGTGCCCCAGGCGATGACGGTCAGCCCGAGGGTCGACAGCCAGAAAATATGGTGCAGCTGCCTTTCCGCCTGGCCTATCTCGCCTTTGCCGAGCCGCCGGCCGACGATGATGGTCGAGGCCGATCCCAGCGCGTTGCCCGGTAAGTTGATCAGCGAAGCGATAGAGAAGGCGATGAAGTTACCGGCGATCACGTTGGTGCCCATGCCGGCGACGAACATCTGCGTCAACAGCTTGCCGCCGTTGAACAGCACCGATTCGACGCTGGCGGGAATGCCGATCCCCAGCACTTCCCACAGGATGCTCATCTTCAGCGGCGTGAAATAGCTTTTCAGCGTGATGTGCAGCGCCGGGTTAAAACCGATCGCCAGCACATAGAGAATGGCAATGGCGCCGATATAGCGGGAAATCGTCAGCCCCAGCCCGGCACCGACGAAACCCAACCCGTGCCAGCCCGGCATGCCGTAAATCAGGATGCTGCTGATGATGATATTAAGAATATTCATGCCGCCGTTGATCAGCAGCGGGATTTTGGTGTTGCCCGCGCCGCGCAACGCACCGCTGCCAATCAGCGCAATCGCCGCCGCCGGGTAGCTCCACACCGTGGTCTGCAGGTAAGAAAGCGCCAGCGCCTTCACCTCCGGCGAGGCCGCCCCGGCGATCACATCGATGATCGGTTCGCCCGCCAGATGGATGCCCAGCGCCAACAGCAGCGCCACGCCGGTCATCAGCACCAGCGACTGGCGCGCCGCCGCGCGCGCCCGCCGGCGCTCCCGCTTGCCGAGGCTGAAGGCCACCACCACGGTGGTGCCAAGATCCACCGCCGCGAAAAAGGCGATGAGCACCATATTGAAGCTGTCCGCCAGCCCCACTCCGGCCATCGCCTCTTTGCCCAGCCAACTCACCAGAAAGGTGCTGAGCACCCCCATCAGCAGAACGCAGGCATTCTCCAAAAAAATAGGCACCGCCAGCGGCGTGATTTCGCGCCAGAGCAACACGCGGTAGCTTTTCCGTTTGGCGTACCAGCGCGTATTTTCCACGCGCCGGCGCAAGGCGGCATACAGATTCAAGGTGGGCTCGATGGATGAAAGTGAAACATCATTTCAAATGATGAGCGATAAATCGTTATCCTGCAAAGAATTTTTGGGCGCCCATGGCGAGCGCCCGGAAGGCGAGCCGCAGCGTTACTTCATGTAGTCTTCCTGATCGGCCTGCGCCGCCGCGATAAAGCGCGCGGTGCTACGGCTGAGCGTGGCGCATTTGTCCGTCAGCAGTTGATTATCCTGTTGCAGAGTCAGATAACGCGCCTGGGTGAGCGCCGGCAGCTGCCGATACCCTGCCGCCTGCGTATCCCAGCCGCGGTGCTGTGCCGCCCGCATCGCGGTACGTTGCAGTTTCACATCGTCCGGCACATCGCTGCGCCCGCAGTCCACGCGCAGGAAGTGCCCGCCGGCCAGCATCGACGCGATATGATCCAACTGCGCCTGCACTGGCGGCACCGGCTTATGCGCCGTCTGCTGACAACCCGCAAGCAGCAGTAACGCCACCGCGCCGCAAAGAGAAGTGCGAAACAGAGTAGCCATGGGAGCTCCCGGAAAAACTGTGGGTAATGAGATGATCTTAGGTGAGCGGATGCCGGGCGGCAAGGTGAGCAGCACGCTTAACGCCGGCCGTTGCTGACCTTGGTGGCGCGGGCAGGGTTGCCGGCAACGAACTCCAGCGTGGGGGAATAGTAAAACGGCAGCCAGGCGTTATAGCCGCTCTCCCACTCCCATTTGACCGGGCAGGGCCACAGCATGTCTTCATGCAGGATGTAATAGATCCACCGCCCGGGTGGGCGGCGCGGTTTGCGCATTTTCATAGCGAGTACGGCGGCCTGATAGCGTACGATAAGGTCAACTGCTGCATTTTACCGCGATTTTGGCCACAGGGACAACCTGGGTTGCCGTGCAAGCCTCGCCCGGTGATTCGGCGTAAAGCCCGCCGTTTTACTGATCCAGGACATATTTCGCATTCGCCTTGCTGATATATTGATTGAAAATCATTCCTATTCAGGAGAAAAGGCCATGGTTAAGTCACTGAATGCGGCATTCACGCGCCTTTTTGATCGCCCGGACGTCGGCAAGTTGGCGCTCAGACTGACCTTTGGCGGGCTGATGCTGTTTCACGGCGTGGCGAAAATTCAGCACGGCGTCGGCTGGATCGCCGGAGCGTTGCAGGATCACGGGCTACCCGCCTTCATCGCCTACGGCGTGTATGTGGGGGAGATCCTGGCGCCGATACTGATCATTTTGGGGCTGTTCACCCGCCCTGCCGCGCTGGTTTACGCCTTTACGCTGGTGGTGGCGTTTTTGATGGTGGGCACCGGCAAGGTATTCAGCGTCACCGACGTCGGCGCCTGGGGCATTGAAAATGAACTGGTGTTCTTTATGGGCGGGCTCGCCATCCTGCTGCTGGGCAGCGGCAGATACGCGATCGCGCGCAATGAAGCCTATCGCTAAGCGGCACCATGATAAGGAAGTTCCTATGTGAACCTCCTCTCTGCTGAAACGACAATTAACGCTCGGCCAGGTGGTATACCGGAACCTTGCGCGTCGTGCCGGTCAGGGTGTCGAAGATCTCGGTTTCCGCCGTCACGATCGCCATGCCGGCTTTTCTTAGCCTGCGCACTTCTGCGGCGATGCGCTGGATGCCGAACCAGAACAATCCATCCAGCGCCGTGACCGGCAGCCCTTGCTCCAGCGCCAGCCTGAGACGCTCACGCGGCGCCTTCAGCGTTTTGGCGATTTCCCGGTATGGCAGCGCGTCCGCGCCCGACGGCGCCCGGCGGTGAATGCGGGTCGACAGGCTGTACTGAAAGGCCTCCGGCACGCCGCTCAAATCGCTTTTCAAGCTGTAGACGCAGCCGAAACGTTTGCCGTTGAACACCACATTTTTTTGGCTGAGCTGCAGTTCGTCGCGTAGGTCGGCGATCAGCTGCGGTGCCCGCACCAGCAATAAACGGAAAGGCAATTCAAAACTGGTCACGTAATCCACGTTGAGCAGCGCAATGCGCAGGCGTTCTTCCGCCCCGGCCTGCGTCTCGCGGCACTCGTTCAGCACCTCGCGCCACTGGTGCGCGAGCCTGGGGGCCTCATCCAACGGCGCGAAATGGTATTTCTCGATGTGATAGTCGATTTTTTCGTTCATGTCCGTTGGCCCCCACGTCAGTCATCATTGCCATCAGCAAATTACCTTACCCACGGGCAACAGTACAACACTGCACTACTCTCCTGAAGCGATAAAAAACCGGCCATTACCCCAATCAGACGGCATCCACCGTCACTTAGTCGTGTAACAGCAACGATATCTCGGCAGCGGCCATGCGCAACAACGGCAAGTGGTGCTGATACAACCTCTCGGCGGAAACCTGGCCGGCGTGCACACCGACGTTCAACGCTGCGGCGATGCGGCCGTCCGGCGTGGTGAGCGGCACCGCCAGTGAACGCAAGCCAATCTCCAGCTCCTGATCGTTAATGGCGTATCCTTGCTGACGTACGCGTGCAAGCTCTTCTCGCAGCGCACTGACGCTCACCAGGGTATGACTGGTGTAGCGCAGTTGCGTCAACCGCGCCAAATAGTCATTTAATGGCTCATTGGCGAGCCCGCTTAGCAACACCCGCCCCATCGACGTCGTGCTGGCAGGTAAACGGCTGCCGACGTGCAAATCGATGGTCATGATCCGCGAAGTCGATGCGCGGGCAATATAAAGAATATCATCACCGTCCAATATGGCCATGGAACAGGATTCATTGAGCGTTTGGCTGAGTTGTCTCAACACCGGCTGCGCGGCGTTGGCCAATGGAGAAGCCGCCAGCCAGTTATGACCCAGCGATAAAACGCGCGGGCGCAGCTCATAGTTCTTACCGTCTTCCGCGAACACAAAGCCCAGCTTACTCAGCGTATAAAGACAGCGGCGCACCGCCGCGCGCGGAATGCCGGTACGCTGGCTAATCTGCGATACCGACATCAACCGCCGTTGCGGCGTAAAAGCCTGCAAGACTTCCAATCCACGCGCCAAAGAGGCCATAAAGTCGGGATCCCCCTTCCAGGGATCGGTGCTGCTGCGCGTAATTTCCTGTTCTTTTTCCATTCTCGCTACCTCACTGTTTGCCTGAAATATCGGTGTGCCGACGATCACACCCTGTGCATACCCCTCGAACAATAGCCGATAATCGCACACTTTTTCGATAATCGGTATTGTTTGCCTGAGAAGGACGATCTACTTTCCCATTAACGATAAGCAGTCCCCCGCGGGCGCTGAATGAAAGGAACAAACGATGATCGATAAAAGTGTGTCCACCCTGGAAGACGCCGTGTCTGTCATCCCGGACGGCGCGAGCATCATGATTGGCGGCTTTGGCCCTGCGGGACAGCCGCTGGAACTGATCGGTGCCTTGATTGAACGCGGTGCCCGCGAGCTAACGGTAATCAGCAATAACGCCGGCAACGGCGACAGCGGCCTCGCGGCGCTGCTCAAGGCCGGCTGCGTGCGAAAGATGATTTGTTCCTTCCCGCGCCAGGTCGATTCGTGGGTCTTCGACGATCTTTATCGCCGCGGCGCGATCGAACTGGAACTGGTGCCGCAGGGCAACCTTGCCGCCCGCATGCAGGCCGCCGGCAGCGG
Organism: Serratia nevei; assembly: GCF_024160145.1. Classification (GTDB taxonomy): domain Bacteria; phylum Pseudomonadota; class Gammaproteobacteria; order Enterobacterales; family Enterobacteriaceae; genus Serratia; species Serratia nevei_A. The sequence goes on along the minus strand of NZ_JAMYWQ010000002.1, from coordinate 182,220 downwards.
ATTAGGCGGCATTTTCACCCCAACGGCCTTTGGCACGCCGCTGGCGCAGGGCAAAGAAACGCGTGAAATCGACGGACGCCATTACGTGTTTGAAACGCCCTTGAAGGCTGATTTCGCCTTGATAAAGGCCCATCGGGGCGACCGCTGGGGCAATCTGGTTTACCGCAAAGCCGCACGTAATTTTGGTCCGGTAATGGCGATGGCCGCCGCCACAACGATAGCGCAGGTCGCTGAATTGGTTCCGTTGGGCACGCTGGATCCGGAAAACGTGATAACACCGGGCATCTTCGTACAGCGCCTGGTGGCGGTGGCACACCCCGCGAGCATTTCCATCTCAGCCTGAGGAGTTCTACATGCAAAAATTAACCCGTGACCAGCTAGCCCAACGGGTAGCGCACGATATTCCGGAAGGATCCTATGTCAACCTCGGGATCGGGCTGCCCACGCGGATCGCCAACTACCTGCCCGCCGACAAGGAAGTGATCCTGCACAGCGAAAACGGCCTGCTCGGCATGGGGCCGTCGCCCGCACCGGGCGAAGAGGACCCGGAACTCATCAACGCCGGTAAAGAGCTGGTGACACTGCTGCCCGGCGGCTGTTATTTCCATCATGCCGACTCTTTTACCATGATGCGCGGCGGCCATCTCGATATCTGCGTGATGGGGGCTTATCAGGTGTCAGCCAGCGGCGATCTGGCCAACTGGAGCACCGGCGCCGAAGACGCGATCCCAGCGGTGGGCGGCGCCATGGATCTGGCCATCGGCGCGCGCAAAGTCTATGTGATGATGGATTACCTGACCAAGGCCGGCGAATGCAAGCTGGTGGAACGGTGCAGCTATCCGTTGACCGGGCTAGGTTGCGTCAGCCGTATTTATACGGATATGGCGATCGTTGAGATTACGCGGGACGGCCCGCTGGTGCTGGAGCTGTGTCCGGGGCTCACCTTTAACGCGCTGCAAGCGTTAACCCCGATACGTTTACTGCAATCCGAATTGACCCCCGCTTGAGGAAATCGCCATGCAACAGGCTTTTATCTGCGATGCTGTTCGTACGCCCTTTGGCCGTTACGGTGGCGCCTTATCCGCTCTGCGCGCCGACGATTTGGCCGCCCTGCCCCTGAAGGCGCTGCTTGCCAGACTGCCACAGTTGGAACCGCAGGCCATTGATGACGTTATCTTGGGTTGCGCCAACCAGGCCGGCGAAGACAACCGCAACGTGGCGCGAATGGCGCTGCTGTTAGCAGGGTTGCCCCACTCCGTGCCGGGCACCACCCTCAATCGCCTGTGCGGCTCGGGATTGGACGCGGTAGGAGCCGCGGCACGCGCCATTAAATGCGGCGAAGCGGAGATTATCATCGCGGGCGGCGTGGAAAGCATGTCACGCGCGCCGTTTGTCACAGGCAAAGCGGACAGCGCTTTCAGTCGGTCGTTGAAAATGGAAGATACGACCATGGGATGGCGCTTTATCAACCCGCAAATGCGCGCTCAGTTCGGTGTCGACACCATGCCTGAAACCGCCGAAAATGTGGCTCGCGATTTCACCATCAGCCGCGCCGATCAAGACGCCTTCGCGTTGCGCAGCCAACAGCGCACCGCCCGCGCTCAGGCGCTGGGCCTGTTTGATGAGGAACTGATCCCCGTCAGCATTCCCCAGCGCAAAGGCGAACCGCTTTGCATCATGCGCGACGAACATCCCCGCAGCACCTCTTTGGCTGCGCTGGCTGCTCTGAAGGGCGTCGTACACGCCGAGGGGAGCGTCACCGCCGGCAACGCATCGGGCATCAACGACGGCGCCAGCGCCCTGCTCATTGCCAGCGAGCAGGCCTCGGTGCAGTATGGACTCGCCCCGCTGGCGCGGGTGGTCGCCATGTCAGCCTGCGGCGTAGAACCGCGCATCATGGGTTACGGGCCGGTACCCGCGGTCCGCAAGGTACTGGCGCAAACCGGTTTGAGCCTGGCGCAAATGGACGTCATCGAATTGAATGAAGCCTTTGCCGCCCAGGCGCTGGCCGTGACGCGCACCCTGGGGTTACCGGATGACGCGGAACAGGTCAACCCTAACGGCGGCGCCATCGCGCTGGGCCACCCCTTGGGTGCATCCGGCGGCAGGCTGGCCATGACCGCCGCTTATCAGCTGCGTCGCACCGGCGGGCGCTTTGCCCTGTGCACCATGTGCGTAGGTGTTGGGCAAGGCGTCGCCTTGATTCTGGAACGGGTATAACAATGTCACTCTATAGCGCAATGTTTATGACGTCACCCTTGACGCCCTGCTTCAGCGATACGGCCCTGCTACAGGGCATGCTCGATTTCGAAGCCGGCCTGGCGCAGGCTCTGGCCTCGGCCAGACTGATCGATGCCGAGTCGGCTCGAATCATACGCAGCCACTGCCGGGCGGAGAAACTCGACGCCGCCGCGCTGGCGCAGGCCGCCGGATTGGCGGGCAATTTAGCGATTCCGCTCGTTAAACAGTTGACGGCGCTGGTGGCTCAAAGCTCGCCGGAGGCAGCGCGTTTCGTTCACTGGGGGGCAACCAGTCAGGATGCGATGGACAGCGGGCTGGTGCTGCAACTGCGCAGCGCGCTCAGCCAAACCGAAACGCTGCTCAATCAGTTGATTGCGGCGCTGACGGCGCAATGCCGGCGGCATTGCGCAACGTTAATGGTCGGCCGCACCTGGCTGCAACACGCGTTACCCACAACGCTGGGACTGAAGTTGGCCGGCACGCTGGATGCCCTGCTGCGCTTTCGGGTGCGTCTGGCCGAGATGCGGCCACGCGTGCTCACGCTGCAATTCGGCGGTGCCGCCGGCACGCTCGCCTCACTCGGTAAGCAGGGAGAGCGCGTCGAGCAGGCGCTGGCGGAAGCGCTGGCGCTGCCGCGCAGCGCCACGCCGTGGCATACCCAACGCGACCGCTTGCTGGAACTGGCAAGTTGGTATGCCGGACTCACGGGAACGCTTGGCAAGCTGGCGCGCGACATGTCCCTGTTGATGCAAACCGAGGTCGCTGAAATCAGCGAGCCGTCCGCCCCGGGTCGCGGCGGTTCCTCTACCATGCCGCATAAGCGTAATCCGGTACTTTGCGCCGCCATTCTCAGCGCGGCTAACCGCTTGCCTGCCCTGATGTCGGGGTTATATGCCGGCCTGGTGCAAGAGCACGAACGCGCGCTGGGAGGCTGGCAGGCCGAGTGGCAAAGTCTGCCGCAACTCCTGGTGCTGAGTGGAGCGACATTGGCGCAAAGCCTTGACCTCATCAACGGCCTGGAGGTGCATGAAGCGGCTATGCGGCGCAATCTGGCGCTGACCCAGGGGCTGAACATGGCCGAATCAGTTTCCCTGGCCTTAGCCCCTCTTCTCGGCCGCCAACAGGCGCACCGGCATATAGCGGAATGTTGTCGCCAGGCTCAGGAAACGCAGCAATCCCTGTTAACCCTACTGTGCGCCGATGCGGAAGTCTCTTCCCGACTCAGCCGGGAAGCTCTGGAGACGTTACTCGATCCGGCCAATGCCACAGGCAGCGCACAGCGTTTCATTCAACAAGTTCTGGCAATGGCCGAGAAGGAGCAATGATGTTGAATTATGTCCTGGAAGGGCCCGAAAACGCCCCGGTCGTTCTGTTTAGCAATTCGCTGGGGACGACATTGGCAATGTGGCAACCGCAGCGCGACGCACTCATCTCTCACTATCGTATCTTGCGATACGACGTTGCCGGCCACGGCGCATCACCGCCCGGTGAACAACCCGGCTCGTTGGCGCAACTGGGCAGCCAGGTTCTGTCATTGCTGGACGCGCTGGCGATTGAGCGCGTCCATTTTTGCGGTATCTCTATGGGTGGGTTAACGGGATTATGGCTGGCGCGTTTTCATCCCGAGCGCTTGCTGACGTTGACCCTCGCCAATAGCGCAGCAAAAATCGGGACGGCGGCGAATTGGCGACAACGCGCCGCGCAGGTGCGCCAGTCCGGGATGTCCGCCGTCAGCGATGGCGCAGCATCACGCTGGTTCACGCCGGCATTTTGCCAATCCGCCCACGCCAGGGTGCAAACATTGTTGAAACAGCTCACCGCGTGCGATCCCGACAGTTATGCTGCTTGCTGCGAAGCGCTGGCAAACGCCGATTTGCGCGCCGAGCTGGAAGGTATTCTCGTTCCGACGCTGATTATCGCCGGACATGACGACGCGGTAACCACTGTCGATGATGCAAAAGCGTTAGTGGCGGGCATTCCCGGCGCTCAATTCGTCATCTTGCCCGCCTCCCACCTTTCCAGCGTCGAGGCCTGGCGGGCATTTAATCGCACTTTCCGGGCCTTTTTGGAGGAACAGCTCACGCAGCGGCAGCGCTATCAGCAAGGCATGACGATGCGCAGAGCCGTATTGGGCGATGAGCATGTCGATAATACCCTCGCGGCGCTGACGCCATTCAACGAGGAGTTTCAACATTTCATCACTCGCTACGCCTGGGGAGAAATGTGGACGCGTCAGGGCCTGTCGCGCCATACCCGCAGCTTGCTCACCATCGCGATGTTGATCGCCTTAAATCGCGAAGCTGAACTGAAAATGCATATACGTGCCGCCTTCAACAACGGTGTTACGCGCGAAGAGCTCAAAGAAGTCCTGATGCATGCAGCGCTTTACTGCGGCTTACCCGCCTCGAACGCCGCCTTTCATCTGGCGCAATCCGTCTTTGCCGAACACGATGCCGGGCAGCCACCGGTCGAATAAAACAGTCGTTTATACCGGCACATCCAGTACTCTCTGACGCAGCGCTGCGACCAGGCGCTGCTGCTCAGGGGGCGTGAACGCCTCTTGTCGGGTAATGATGCCTAACGGCTCTGCCATTCCCTGAGTAGGCAACGGCAGCGCACGCAGGTAATTGCTGAACAGATCGTCACGCACCGCGCCGTAAGGCACCAGCCAAACATAGCCATACTGCTGCGTCAGGCAGCGCGCCAGGGTGATCGACAAGGTCTCGACGCATCCTTCGGGCACGGTCAGACCCTGGCTGACAATGAGCGCCTCCGCATTCTGGCGTGGTACGGTCCCCCGTGGTGAGATCACCAATGGCCAACTCAAGGCCTCCGCCAGCGTGACATCCGCATGCAGCAGCGGATGGTGGGGAGAAACCACCAGCCGCAGCGTTTCATGGTACAACAGCTCGAAATTGAGCCCTTCCAGGCGAGAGGGATCTGACATGCGCCCTATCCCTAAGGTTAATTGCCCGGACCTCACCGCCATGATCAACGCATCGTTGGCCAGCGTCGAGACCTGCATGCGCCAGCCTGGGGATTGCTGTTGCAAACCCACCACGACCGGCGCGACCAGACTCACCACCGTGGTAGGAAGTGCGCCGATATGCAACGGTGCCGGCAGCGTCTCGCTGTCCGATGCGACCGTACGCCCCAACACGTTCAGCGCATCCAAAACGCGCTCCGCATCCTGCAGGAAACGCGCCCCGGCGGCGGTCAGTTCCGCCCCCTGCCGGTTGCGCGAAAACAGGCGCTCGCCGGCTAAGTTTTCCAGTTCGTTGAGCGTTTTGGAGAGTGCGGGCTGCGTGAGGCCCAATTGCTGTGCGGCGCGCACCAACGTCCCCTGCTGCGCGGTAGCGACAAAGGCGTGCAGGTGACGCAGACGTATGCGTTGGCTAAACCGAGAGGTCATGTTCATGATTTATAGTATTAACTTGCCGCCGCCGCAGCAAGCCCATTCTCAGGGCGAACGGAGGTCAAATATCAAAAAAAACGGTCTCGTTCTCGCCCTGTAACCAGATATCGAAATGGTATACCGTCTGGTCACCACGCTGACGCCTTTGCGCCAATAACGTGCCGCGCCGTTTTTCCCACTCAATCAGATTCAACACCGGATCTTCGGCGTTCGCCGCCTGCTCGTCGGCAAAGTAAAGGCGCGTATTCAACCCGATATTGATACCGCGGGCCACGATCCATAAATTGAGATGAGGCGCCATCAGGCGACCGTCGCGCCCCATCACTCGCCCCGGTTTAATCGTCTCAAATTGCCACAGGCCACTGGTGAAATCCGAACAGGTTCGCCCCCAGCCGCGAAAAGCGGGATCGTCGGGTTTATCTCGTTGGCCGTCGGCGGGATGCTGGTATCGACCGGCGGCGTTGGCCTGCCAGACTTCAACCAACGCATCCCGAACCGGCGTGCCGGAGCCGTCATAGACATGCCCCTCCACCACGATGCGTTCGCCGCGCGTCTCCGGTTGCGTCAACACATGGGTGAAATTACGCTCGAAAATATCAAAGCCGGCGGCATGCGGCGCCAAACCGATGTGCACATAAGGCCCGGCGGTTTGCGAGGCCGTTTCAGGCAAATATGTTTTCATCACTCCGCTCCCTGTGTACGGTTTTCAAACCACGTGGCCCGATGGCCCCGCAGCACCAGATCGAAGCGGTAAGCCAGGCTGTCCAACGGCACGGCGGCGTGCATATCCAGCTCGGCAATCAGCGTGCGCATCGCATCATTACTGCCTACCGACTGCAAGATGGGGCAGCGAACGAGCAACGGATCGCCTTCGAAATACATCTGCGTGATCAACCGCTGCGCAAACGCCTCGCCGGAGAGCGAGAAGTGAATATGCGCCGGACGCCAGTCGCTGACCTGATTGCGCCAGGGATACGGGCCCGGCTTGATCGTACGGAAGCAATAATACCCTTTCTCGTCCGTCAACATTCTGCCGCAGCCGCCAAAGTTGGGATCGATGGGCGCCAGATACTGATCTTTCTTGTGACGATAGCGCCCTCCCGCATTGGCCTGCCAGACCTCGACCAGCGCGTTGCGCACCGGCGCGCCGAAGGCATCTCTCACAAATCCATGCACGATGATCCGCTCGCCGATCGGTAAGCCGTCTTTGGCGTAGTTCAGGATCAGATCGTTATCAATCGGGCTGACATCCCCTGGCGTGAAGACGGGAGCAGTCAGTTCAGACAGCGAGTTTTGCAATGAGATTAACGCATTGCGCGGCGATCGCAGCACGCTGGTTTTGTACAGCGGCGCCAGCGCCGGCGGATGATGGCTGTAATCGCGATGCACCAGTTCACGAGCCGTCCACTCACTTTTCATCCTGGTATCCTTATTTTTTTCGGGTACATGACGACAGAGTGTAGGAAGCGCAATATGTAAAAGTAAAGTGATAAAATTGATCGCTTTATATAACTAAAAATCATGTAATGTTGCGAATTGACGAAACATTTCATTTGGTCCATAACAGGTTTCAATTCCCGTCGGTGGTTCGCCTCACCACTGAATGGTCGCTTTAAGGTCAACCCATGACCGCTTAACTGGAGGCAATAATGAAACGTTCTATCGCTACGGTCTCGGTATCGGGCTCGCTGCCGGAAAAACTGCGGGCCATTGCCGCCGCAGGCTTTGATGGCGTCGAAATCTTCGATAACGATCTGGTCTATTACCCTGGTTCACCGGCGCAAATTCGTGATCTGTGCGCCGAGCTGGGTCTGGAAATTTTACTGTTTCAGCCGTTTCGGGACTTCGAAGGAGGCCCGCGCGAAAAGCTGGCGCAGAACCTTTCCCGGGCGGCTCGCAAATTTGAAGTCATGCAGCAATTGGGCTGCACGCGCATGTTGCTCTGCAGCAATGTCTCACCCGACAGCAGCGACGACATGGCCACTCAAGTGAGCGATCTGCGCGCGTTGGCGGAATTGGCCGCCGAGTATGATATTACTGTCGGTTATGAATCACTGGCATGGGGACGTCACGTGAATATGTGGCGGGACGCCTGGGCGCGGGTTAAGGCCGTAGACCATCCGGCGTTGGGGCTCATTCTCGATAGTTTTCACATCTTGTCGCGCGGCGATAACCTTGACGGCCTCGATGAAGTGCCACCCGAAAAAATTGTGTTTGTCCAACTGGCGGATGCGCCGCTCTTGAAGATGGACGTGCTCGCCTGGAGCCGCCATTTTCGCTGTTTCCCCGGACAAGGAGAACTGAATCTGGCCCAGTTTATGACTCAGCTTTCCGCTCATGGCTACCGCGGCGCCTGGTCGTTGGAGATATTTAACGATGGTTTCCGCGCCTCGCCGGTGCTGCCCACGGCACAGGACGGTTTCCGGTCGTTGTTGTGGCTGGAGGAACAAACCTATGACTGGCTGGCCAAACAGCCTCTGCTGCCCAACGCGATGGCTTCGCTCATAGAACGTTCATTATTTCATTCAGAGGCGCATCCCCCCTTGCTGGCGCTGGAGTTTATCGAATTTGCCGTCTCACACAACGACGGGCTGGCGATGGGCCAATGGCTGACCCAGCTGGGCTTGGTTCACGCCGGAGAACACCGCACCAAAAGCGTCACCCTCTATCGCAGCGGCAAAGTGAACGTCATTCTGAATGCCCAGCCGGAAAGTCAGGCCAGCGGCTATTATCATTTGCACGGCATTTCCCTTTGCGCCGTTGCATGGCGGGTTCGCGGCGTAGAACGTTTACTGCGGCGGGCGCAAGACTATGGTTATGCCCTCTGGCAAGGAGACACCGGCCCCAACGAGCGGCAGATTCCCGCCCTGTGCGCGCCGGACGGCAGCCTAATCTATCTGGTGGAAGCGGACGAAGACCCCAGGCACGATATTTATCATAACGACTTTCATCTGACCCATCGCAGCGCGCCACAACCCGGGCTACAGAGCATCGATCACCTGGCGATAGCGCTGTCGGACGACTCTTGCGGCAACTGGATCATGTTTCTGCGCAGCGTGCCGGGTTTTGTGCAGGACAACGAATGGGAATTGCCCGATCCGCTGGGTTTGGTCCGCAGCCGCGTGTTGCGCAGCCCCAACGACGCCATCCGGCTGCCGCTGAATATGTCGGTGAGCAAGGAAACCCAAATCGCCCATGCATTAACCACCTATCAGGGCGCGGGATTACAGCATGTCGCCTTTGGCTGCGCGGATTTGTTCAGCGTAGTGAAAGCGGCGCAGCAGCGCGGATTAAAAACGCTGCGCATCCCCGATAACTACTATCAAGATCTCAGAGCGCGTTTCGATCTTGATCCCGTTTTCCTTTCGCAGCTGCAAGCGTTCAATGTGCTCTACGATCGCGACGATCAAGGTGGAGAGTTACTCCACGTCTATACCGTCGCCTATGAGAAAGGACGCTTCTTCTTCGAGCTACTGGAACGTCGGGGCGGCTACCGCGGCTTCGGCGCCGCCAATGCGCCGGTGCGACTGACCGCCATGCGTTAGCCTCTGCGGGCCATTGTGGCCCGCTTATTGTGTCATATGACTGAAAAGGTTAATGATCCTGCTCACACTCCTCATCTGCCTCCAACGCCGTATTTCCCATCCCAATCCCTTTTCACAACAAAATGTTAACATCCATTTGGCGTCACACCGCCCCAAAAGTGACCGATAAACGCACATTATTTCGATAATCGCCATTTATCGTCTCCCCAGCGGCTGCCTATAGTGATGGCTCTCAACTCTTGCACCGGAGCATCCTCATGGCGGAAAACAAAGCAATCAATGTACGGGCGCTGATCGACGGTCGTCCCTTAGGAAAATGGCAAAAGAGGGTCGTGTTGCTCGGCTTTTGCATCATTGCTCTGGATGGATTCGATATCGCCATCATGGGGTTCATTGCTCCCGAGCTGAAAGCGGACTGGCAGATTACTAACCGCGAGCTGGGCCTGGTGATCAGCGCGGCATTGATTGGCCTGTCGTTGGGCGCGATGCTTTCCGGCCCGCTTTCAGACCGATTCGGCCGCAAAGTGGTCATCATTAACAGCGTATTCTTTTTTGGCATCTGGACACTGGCGACGGCATTTTCTCAAAACATGGAGCAGATGATGATATTCCGCCTGCTCACTGGGCTGGGGTTGGGGGCCGCCATGCCGAATGTCGGCACGCTGGTCGCGGAATTCGCGCCTGCCAGGCGCCGCGCTTTCTTAATCACCGTCGTCTTCTGCGGATTCACCTTCGGCGCGGCGTTCGGCGGGTTTGCAGCCTCTTGGCTGATGCCGCGTTTTGGTTGGCACGCCGTGCTGCTGCTCGGCGGCGTTTTGCCGGTTCTGTTCGTTCCCTTGCTGATCGTGGCGTTACCCGAATCGGTTTGCTTCCTGGTGGCGAAACGGGCAGCAAACGGCGGAATTCAGCGAATTTTGGCGAAACTGGCACCCGACCTCGATCTTCGATACAGCACAGTCATACTGCCCGCGCCAAACCAGGCCTGCGCACCTCCCATCAAATTAGTAGTGAGCACGCAGTACCGCTTCGGCAGTTTAATGCTGTGGGGATCGTATTTTGCCGCGCTGTTTCTGTTCTATACGTTGGGCAGTTGGCTGCCGCTGCTCATTAAAGACGGCGGCTTCAACGTCACGCAAGCGGCGATCATCACCGCACTGTTTCAGGCCGGCGGCACGCTGGGTTCGCTGTTCTCCGGCTGGCTGATGGACAGATCCGAACCGCATCGCGCTTTGGCGTCCATTTATGGGATGGGGGCGCTGTTCACTCTGCTTATGGGGCCGGCGATGGGCTACCCCGTTTTGATGGGAGGCTGCGCGATGGCTATTGGATTCTGCATCGGGGGAGCCAACACCGGCATGAACGCGCTGTCGGCCAGTTTTTATCCCACCGAGGCGCGGGCCACCGGCTCCAGCTGGATGCACGGCATCGGTCGTTTGGGCGCCATATTAAGCGCGCTGGCCGGGGCTGAAATGCTGGCGCTCGGCTGGAGCTTCAGCACCATTTTCACCGTCCTGGCGCTGCCGGCGTTGCTGACGGTGGCGATGATCGTCGCCAAAGGACGTCATCAAGTTCGACAAACGGCAGGGCATAGGTATACGACCTGCCTTGACGCGCGTTCAAATGATATTCGCTGAACGCCCCCGTTTGAAAAGCGATGATTGGACAGGGATGGCATGTCCTCCCTTCCCTTCTCCGGAACAGAGGCTTTCCGGCTGCAAGCGCACGACGCCTGAGCCGGAAGACGCACCACCATCCGACGAAAAACGCCACCTCATTCCCCTTACTCAACCACCTCAGAGAACAGTCACTAAGGAGCTCATATGCAAAAAGCGCATAGGACCCGGGACGGGAAAAAGTACCTCCTGTGGTTTCTTGCCGGATTGATGTTCATTATCGGCTTGGCAATCTGCCTTCTCGGCGCCCGATTGGCCTTCGTCGGCGGAACGTTTTATTTCGTGACGATGGGTCTGGCGATGACTATCGCCGCCATACTGATTGCCCGCCGCCGTCGCAGCGGCCTCATCCTGTACGCGATCGCCTTCGCCGCCTCCCTGTTTTGGGCGCTCACCGATGCCGGCTGGCATTACTGGCCGCTGTTCTCGCGCCTTTTCACCCTCGGCGTTTTAGCGTTTCTTTGCGCTATCGCCTGGCCATTGATGCCCGGTCCTTCGGCCAACACAGGCCCGGCTTGCGGTTTAGCGGCAATCCTGGCGATCGGACTGGGCGTCAGCTTTGGGTGGATGTTCAGACCCCAACCGCTGGTCAGCGCGACGAAAGCCATCCCCGTGTTTCCGGTAGCCGCCGGCGAGCAACAAAAGAATTGGGAGCACTGGGGAAATACCCCTTACGGCGATCGCTTCGCCGCACTTGACCAAATAAACAAACGGAACGTTGCCCGATTGCAGGTGGCCTGGACTGCCCATACCGGCGATATTCCCGTAAGCAAGGGTTCGGGTGCGGAAGATCAGAATACGCCTTTGCAGGTCGGCGACACGCTTTATGTCTGCACCCCATACAGTAAAGTGCTGGCTTTAGATGTGGATAGCGGAAAAGAAAAATGGCGTTTCGATCCGCAAGCCGCCTCGCCGAATTGGCAGCGCTGCCGGGGCCTGGGTTACCATGAGAATCACGCCACACCAGAGATATCCCCCCCGAGTCGCCCACCCGCGCGCTGTTCGCGCCGTTTGTTCCTGCCCACGATTGACGCCCGGCTCATCGCCCTTGATGCCGACACGGGGAAATTGTGCGATACCTTTGGCGATCGCGGTACCGTCGATCTCGGCAGTGGCATGGGCGAAATCAAACCGGGCTATTATCAACAAACCTCCACGCCGCTGGTGGCCGGAGAAGTCGTCGTTGTGGGGGGACGCGTAGCGGATAACTTTTCCACTGACGAACCTCCCGGTGTTGTGCGAGCTTATGATGTCCACTCCGGCAAACTCGTGTGGGCATGGGATCCGGGCAATCCTGAACGGAGCGGCCTGCCGCCGGAGGGGCAAACCTATACTCGCAGCACGCCGAATGTCTGGTCAGCCATGTCCTATGACAAGCAGTTGAACCTAATCTATTTACCCACAGGCAATGCGACGCCAGATTTTTTCGGTGGCGCTCGCAGCGCGCTGGACGACAAATACAGCTCCGCCGTTGTCGCCCTGGACGCCGCTACCGGCAAAGTTCGCTGGCACTATCAGACGACCCACCACGATTTGTGGGACTTCGATCTGCCCTCACAGCCACTCTTGTTCGATTTGCCCAACGGCAACGGCGGTATTACGCCGGTTCTGGTGCAAACCAGCAAGCAAGGCATGATTTTCATGCTCAACCGCGTGACCGGCGAGCCCGTCGCACAAGTTGAGGAACGCCCTGTGCCGAAGGGGGTTATCAAGGGTGAACGCTATTCCCCCACCCAGCCGTACTCGGTGGGAATGCCGATGATTGGCAATGAACAACTGAAAGAGTCGGATATGTGGGGCGCTACGCCGATTGACCTGCTGCTATGCCGCATTCAGTTTAAAGAAATGCGCTATCAAGGCATTTTCACCCCGCCGGGTGAAGACCGCGCCCTTCAATATCCGGGGTCCCTGGGAGGGATGAACTGGGGCAGCGTCTCCGTGGATCCGCACAATAACCTGATGTTCGTTAACGACATGCGTCTGGGGTTGGCGCATTATCTGGTGCCGAGGGATAAGGTTCCGACCAACGCCAGCGGTATTGAAATGGGGATAGTCCCGATGGAGGGTACCCCGTTCGGGGCCATGCGAGAACGGTTCCTCTCCCCGCTGGGGATCCCCTGCCAGAAACCGCCGTTCGGCACGATGTCCGCCGTTGACCTGACTACCGGCAAATTGGTGTGGCAGGTCCCTGTCGGAACCGTCGAGGATACCGGGCCGCTCGGCATCAGCATGCATATGCCGATCCCTATCGGCATGCCAACGCTGGGCGCGCCGCTGTCGACGCAGTCGGGCCTCCTGTTTTTCGCCGGCACGCAGGATTTCTATTTACGCGCCTTTGATACCGCCAACGGTAAAGAGATTTGGAAGTCGCGCTTGCCGGTAGGGAGCCAATCCGGCCCGATGACTTACCTCTCGCCGAAAACCGGCAAACAGTACATTGTCATTAATGCAGGGGGCGCACGCCAATCAACGATGCGCGGCGACTACATTATTGCCTATGCGCTACCGGACAAGTAATCAGGCACGCGAAATATCAAGTGGGCATCGGGTTTAGTGAGTGAGTCAATCCTGTCAGCAACGGGCGGCGTCAAATCCGCCCTATCGTTCGCAACATGACAAACGGTAAGACGAAGAGACGGTTTGATAACATCGGAAAAGGGTCGGGAAAAGGAAATGAGGGACAACAGCCGATAACAACGGTGGTTTTACTGTGATGGGGATCGTTGAAAGATTTATTCGTAAGTGATTGAATAATGGCGGAGAGAGGGGGATTTGAACCCCCGGTAGAGTTGCCCCTACTCCAGTTTTCGAGACTGGTCCGTTCAGCCGCTCCGGCATCTCTCCTGACAACGCTTGCTATCATGCCCGCTTTTGCGGCATTTTTACAGCATTAGCATACCGCTGAACGTTCAAGTGACGACTTTACGAGCAACCTGATGATTAAATGGCCGTGGAAAGCGACTCAACCCTCTCAACCCCAGGCAGACACTCAGGCCCAGTGGCAGGACGCGTTGGCGATCCCGCTGCTCTCGCCGCTGAATGAGCAGGAGCGGCAGCGGCTGGTGGCCGTTGCCGGGCAGATTTTGCAGCAAAAGCGCATCGTGCCGTTGCAGGGGCTGCAGCTCACTTCACAAATGCAGGCGCGCATCGCCCTGCTGTTCGCCCTGCCGGTGCTGGAGCTCGGCGCGGAGTGCCTCGACGGCTTCAATGAAATTCTGCTCTACCCCACCCCGTTCGTGGTGGAAGACGAATGGCAGGACGAAATTGGCCTGGTGCACTCGGGGCCGGTGGTGCAGTCCGGCCAAAGCTGGGAACAGGGGCCGATCGTGCTCAATTGGCAAGACGTGCAGGACTCTTTCGATCTCTCCGGTTTCAATCTGGTGATCCACGAAGCGGTGCACAAACTGGATATGCGCAACGGCGGCGTCGCCACCGGCGTGCCGCCGATCCCGCTGCGCGAAGTGGCTGCCTGGGAGCACGATCTGCACGCCGCGATGGAAAGCCTGCAGGACGAGATCGACATGGTCGGCGAAGAGGCCGCCAGCATGGATGCTTACGCCGCCACCGATGCGGCCGAGTGCTTCGCCGTGCTGTCGGAGTATTTCTTCAGCGCCCCCGAGCTGCTGGCCGAGCGCTTCCCGGCGCTGTATCAGCACTTTTGCCGCTTCTACCGCCAGGATCCGCTGGCGCGCCTGCTGCGCAGCCAGGCAGAAAACGACGCGCAATGGGCTGATTGACGGGCGCATTGCTCAGATACCGAGCAGTCGCACCACTCAAGGCAATTTAGCGTTGACACACCCGGGGCCGCTGGATATCATGCGCCCCGTTCACACGATTCCTCTGTAGTTCAGTCGGTAGAACGGCGGACTGTTAATCCGTATGTCACTGGTTCGAGTCCAGTCAGAGGAGCCATATTTAGAGAAGCCCGCTTAAGGAAACTTAAGCGGGCTTTTTGCTATCGGGCGTTTACAGCCCGCGTTTTTCCATCAGCAGCGCCAAATCGACCAAGCGATTGGAGAAGCCCCATTCGTTGTCATACCAGGCGAGCACTTTCACCAGGTTGCCGCCGATGACCAGCGTAGACAAACCATCGATAATCGACGAGCGCGCATCGCCCCGGTAGTCGCTCGACACCAGCGGTTCATCGCTGTAGCCCAAAATTCCTTTCAGCGGGCCGGAGGCCGCCGCCGCGCGGAAAGCGGCGTTGATTTCCTCCACCGTCGCCGGGCGTTTCAGCGTCACCGTCAGATCGACGATCGAGACGACCGGCACCGGCACCCGCAGCGAGTAACCGGTCAGGCGGCCGTCCAGATCCGGGATCACCTTGCCGAGCGCCTTGGCCGCGCCGCTGGAGTAAGGCACGATCGACTCCGCCGCCGCCCGCGCGCCGCGCAGATCCTTTTCCGGCTGATCGTGCAGCGCCTGGCTGTTGGTATAGGCGTGGGTGGTGTTCATCAGCCCGTATTCGATGCCGAAGGCCTGATGCAGCACCTGCGCGGCGGGCGCCAGCCCGTTGGTGGTGCAGCTGCCGTTGCTGACCACTTTATGCAGCGCCGGATCGTAGAGCTGGTCGTTAACGCCCATGACGATGGTGATGTCGTCGTTCTTGGCCGGCGCCGAGATAATCACCCGCTTGGCGCCGCCGTGCGTGATGTGCACTTCCGCCTTGGTCTTGTCGGTAAAGAAGCCCGTCGCTTCGATCACCACGTCCACGCCCACGCTGCTCCAGGGGATCTCGGCGGGATCGCGCTGCGAAAACACCTGGATCGGCCGGCCGTCCAGCAGCAGCTGGTTGTCGCCGGCTTCCACCCTGGCCGCCAGCGTGCCGGAAAGCGTGTCGTATTTCAGCAGATGCGCCAGCGTCTTGCTGTCCGTCAGATCGTTGATCGCCACCACTTCAAAATCGCTGCGCCCCAGCGCCGCGCGCAGCACGTTGCGCCCGATCCTGCCGAAGCCGTTAATGCCTACTTTCACCATGATGCTCTCCTCGTTTTGGGCTTTGCCTCAAATCTAGCCCTGCCCCGCGGCGGCGTAAATGACGTTTAACGATCAATTTACGCCAAATTGCGCGCGTGGAAGCGTTCGCGGTATTCGCTCGGGGTCAGCTGCAGTTTGCGCTCAAACACCCGCCGCAGGTTAAGGCCGTTGCCGAAGCCGGTGGCCAGCGCGATCTGTTCGATGCCCTCCGCACTCTGCTCGAGGCGCTGCCTGGCGGTATGCAACCGCCCTTCTTCGACGAATTTGGCGGGAGAAATGCCCGTCTCGCGGGTGAACACCCGGGTAAAGTTGCGCGGGCTCATCGCCACGCGTTCGGCCAACCGATCGACGCTGAGATCGTCGGCGAGGTTTTCCAGGATCCAGGACTGCAGGTCGCGGATCGGGCCCGGCGATTTGGCCTGGTTGAGCGGGTAGCGGCTGAACTGCGCCTGCCCACCGGGGCGACGCAGAAACATCACCAGATCCTGCGCCACTTCGCGCGCCTGCACGAAGCCGTAGTCATCCTCCACCAGCGCCAACGTCAGGTCGAAGCCGGAGCTGACGCCGCCGGAGGTCCAAATCGGCCCGTCCTGCACGTAGATCGGGCCGTTCTCGACCTGCACCCGCGGAAAGCGCGCCTGCAACGTTTCCGCCAGCCGCCAGTGGGTAGTCGCTCGCCGCCCGTCCAGCAATCCGGCTTCGGCCAGCAGCAGCGCCCCGCCGCAGACCGAAGCGATACGGCGCACCTGCGGGGCCGCGCGGCGCAGCCAATCCGCCACCAGGGCGCCCTCTTCTTCGCTCGCCCCTTTACCGGCAACAATCACGGTATCGCGCGGCAGGGCCGGATCGAGATCCGCCAGACGATGATCGGCCAACAGGCTCAGCCCGGACAGGCCGTGTACCACCCGATGGGATTGCGTGGTGGCGACCGCGATCTGATACAGCGGCGCTTCGGCAGGGCTCAGGCGATTGGCCTGCATCAGGATATCGGCGATGCCCGCCGCTTCGAACAGCATGCCCCCTTCAGGGACGATAATCAGGAATGTATGCATGGCGATAATAAGAAGAACGAACAAAACAGGCCAGACAGCCACTGTATAAGAAAAGCCTCGCCGGTTCACCCTGCGGGCATAAAAAAGCCCGCCGGCAAGCGCCGACGGGCCAACCAAGCACTGCCCTCAAGCCTGCGGCAGCTTCACCCCGCCGGCGCGCGCCAACTGCACCAGCAGCGCCGTTTGAAACGCCTCGTCGTGTACCGCCGCGTGGGGTTCGAGGCGCTGCTGATGGTGCCAATAGCCGCCGGACACCAGGGCCTGCGGCTCATCGCTGGTCACCAACCACGCCTGCGTCACATGCCCCAGCGCCAGATCGTCGGGCGCATCCGCGCCGCCCATTTTGGTCGGCACCCAGCCGGGATCGACCGCGCTGCTGATCACGTCAGGCCACAGGCGCGCCACGGCGGCGGCCAGCGCGGTAACGAACAGCTTGCTGTCCGAATAGGAACCCGCTGCGCCGCCGAGCCAGTCTACGCCGTTCAGTTGCGGCACGCCGTCAAAGTGCATGCTGCTGCTCAGGTAGACGATGCGCTTGGGGCGTTCGATCAGGGCCGTCAGCAGGTAGGGCGCAATCACGTTCACCGGCATCACCTGCGGCCCGGTAAACATACCGGCGTTGTGGATCACCGCGTCCGGGCGGCCGAGGTGGTTGACCTGCTCGGCAAGCTGCCGGATCTGCTGCACATCGGACAGATCGCCGATCGCCGCCTGCGCACCGCGATCCAGCAGATCGCGCACCGCGTCCAAACGGCCGGGCTCACGCGCATGCAAAATCACCTGATGCCCTTCGTCCAACAGCGTTTGCGCGGCGGCGCGGCCCAGCCCGTCAACCGAGCCGGTAATGAAAATGCGTGACATGCCACTCCTCCGTTTAGCGCCAGCCGAGCGCCGGCGCGACATGGGTTAAAATCGATTCGATGACGTGAGCGTTGTAATCCACGCCCAGCTGGTTAGGCACGGTCAGCAGCAGCGTATCCGCTTCGGCGATGGCCTCGTCCTGCGCCAGCTGCTCGATCAGCACGTCCGGCTCGGCGGCATAGCTGCGGCCGAAGATCGCCCGGGTCTGCGCGTCGATATATCCGAGCTGATCGCCCTCCTTGCCGCCGCCGCCGAAGTAGTTGCGATCCCGCTGATCCACCAGCGCGAAGATGCTGCGGCTCACGGAAACCCGCGGCTCATGCGTGTGGCCGGCCTCTTGCCAGGCGGCGCGGTAGGCGCGGATCTGCTTGGCCTGCTGGATGTGGAAGGGTTCTCCGGTCTCGTCGTTCTTGAGCGTCGAGCTTTGCAGGTGCATGCCGAGCTTCGCCGCCCAGACGGCGGTGGCGTTCGAACCCGCGCCCCACCAGATGCGATCGCGCAGCCCGGCGGAAAACGGCTCCGGCCGCAGCAGCCCGGGTGGATTCGGGAACATCGGCTGCGGGTTGGGTTCGGCGAACCCTTCTCCGCGCAGCGCTTCCAGGAACACTTCGGTATGGCGGCGGGCCATGTCCGCGTCGCTCTCGCCGTCGGCCGGGGCATGGCCGAAATAGCGCCAGCCGTCGATCACCTGCTCCGGCGAGCCGCGGCTGATGCCGAGCTGCAGCCGCCCGCCGGCGATCAGATCCGCCGCACCGGCGTCTTCCACCATGTACAGCGGGTTTTCATAACGCATGTCGATCACGCCGGTGCCGATTTCGATGCGTTGGGTTTTGGCGCCGATGGCGGCCAGCAGCGGGAACGGCGACCCCAGCTGGCGCGCGAAGTGGTGCACGCGAAAATAGGCGCCGTCCGCCCCCAGATCTTCGGCGGCGACCGCCAGATCGATGGACTGCAGCAGTGCATCCGCCGCGGAACGGGTGCCGGACTGGGCGGAAGGCGACCAGTGGCCAAACGAGAGAAAACCAATCTTTTTCATCGGGAATCGTCCTCAAAGGCAAAATCATCGGCCTACAGTGACAAAAATCGCGCGCTCTGCGCCAGCAAAATCGCCCCCGATCGCACTAAACGAACCGATTGCCGCCGCAGCGCCCGGCGATTGTAATCAAAAAACAAATGTCGTATAACAAGCAGCTCCGAGGGGTGTCCTGTTACGGGCTGAGATGGCGCAAGCCGAACCCTTTGAACCTGATCTGGGTCATGCCAGCGAAGGGACGGTTAGGCAACAACGCTCTCACCCGTTGCCTGTTCATACCCCAGCGTGCCCGGATCTCCACTGACTCAAGGAGGTCCCATGTCCATCACCACCCTGTTCGAAAGCGGTCTTTACGGCCGGCTGCGCCAACATGCCGGCAGCCACTGGCAAGATTACGTTGATCACCCGTTTCTGCAGCAGCTGGCCGCCGGCACCTTGCCCGAACGCGCTTTTCGCCGCTACCTGACCCAGGACTACCTGTTCCTGCTGCACTTCGCCCGCGCCTACGCGCTGCTGGTCAGCAAGCTGCGCACTCTGCCGGAGATGCGTGCCGCCACCGCCTCGCTCAACGGCATCGTCGCCGAACTGCCGCTGCACGTGGCTTACTGCGCCGAATGGGGGCTGAGCGAAGCGCAGATCGCCGCCCAGCCGGAAGCGGCGGAGACCATGAACTACACCCGTTACGTGTTGGATGTCGGCCATGCCGGCGACGCCCTCGATCTGCTGGCCAGCCTGCTGCCCTGCGTGGCCGGCTATGCCGAAATCGGCCTGCGGCTGCTGCACGACCCCGCCACCAAGATGGAGGGCAATCCTTATGCCTCCTGGATCCGCAACTACGGCGACGAGGGCTATCTGGCCGGCGTGCGTGCCGCCATCGAGCTGCTGGAAACCGTCGGCCACCAGCGCGGCGCACCAGGCCGCTTCACCGAGCTGGCGCAGATTTTCACCACCGCCACCCAGCTGGAATCGGCATTTTGGCAGATGGGGCTGAACGCCTCATGACCTCCCCGCGTCTCCCGCCCGGCATCCAGGTGCGGGATCTCAGCCTGCGTTTCGGTCAGCAAATCGTCTTCGACCGGCTGAGCTTCGACATCGCCGGCGGCAGCTTCGTCGCCCTGCTCGGCGCCAGCGGCGCCGGCAAAACCAGCCTGCTGAAGATCATCGCCGGCCTGGAACGGGCCAGCTCGGGCACGGTGACCGGCAGCGACGGCCTGCCGATCGCCGGGCGCATCGCCTACATGGGGCAAAAAGACCTGCTCTATCCGTGGCTGACCGTCGAAGAGAACGTCGCCCTCGGCTCGCGGCTGCGCGGCGAAACGCCGGACCGGGCGTGGGCGGCGCACCTGCTGGAGCGCGTGGGCCTGGCCGCGCATGGCCGCAGCCTGCCCGCCGCGCTGTCCGGCGGCATGCGCCAGCGCGCCGCCATCGCCCGCACGCTCTACGAACGCCAACCGATCGTGCTGATGGACGAACCTTTTTCCGCGCTGGACGCCATTACCCGCGCCGAGATCCAGAGCCTGGCCGCCGAACTGCTGGCGCAAAACACCGTGTTGCTGATCACCCACGATCCGATGGAGGCCTGCCGCCTGAGCCACCGGCTGCTGGTGCTGTCGCCCTGGCCGCTGGGCCTCGACGATACCCACCGCATCAGCGGGCAACCGCCGCGCGCGCCGGATGACGCCGACCTGCTGAAAAGCCAGGCCGAACTGCTGCAGCAGCTGGTGAGGGCGGCACAATGAACCTCAACCAGGAACCTGGCCTCACCCGCCTGCGGCGCGGGCTGACGGTGTTCGTCGGCCTGCTGCTGCTGTGGTGGCTGGCGGCGCAAAGCGGCATTCCGGCCTTTCTGCTGCCCACGCCGAGCGCGGTGGCGCAGGCGCTGTGGGACGGACGCGGCTATCTCGCCTGGCACACGCTGGTCACCGCTTCGGAGATCGTCAGCGGGCTGGCGCTGGGCGTGCTGCTCGGCGCGGCGCTGGCGCTGTGCATGATCTTCTCGCCGCGCCTGCAACGCTGGCTGATGCCGCTGGTGCTCACCAGCCAGGCGATACCGGTGTTCGCCCTGGCCCCGCTGCTGGTGCTGTGGTTCGGCTTCGGCATGAGCGCCAAGGTAGCGATGGCGGTGCTGGTGATCTTCTTCCCGGTAGTGTCGGCCTTTTTCGACGGGCTGCGCCGGGTCAACAACGACTATCTCGATCTGGCGCGCACGATGCGCGCTTCGCGCTGGGCGCAGCTGCGGCACGTGCGGCTGATGGCGGCGCTGCCGGC
This sequence comes from Serratia nevei, assembly GCF_024160145.1. GTDB lineage: Bacteria > Pseudomonadota > Gammaproteobacteria > Enterobacterales > Enterobacteriaceae > Serratia > Serratia nevei_A. The sequence goes on along the minus strand of NZ_JAMYWQ010000002.1, from coordinate 161,155 downwards.
CTTCGGCTCCGGCCTGCGCATGGCCGCCGCCGTCGCGCCGATCGGCGCCATCATCGGCGAATGGGTTGGCTCGGCCGAAGGGCTGGGCTACGTGATGCTGAACGCCAACGCGCGCATGCAGACCGAGGTCTGCTTCGCCGCGCTGTTTATTCTGGTGCTGATGACCGTGCTGCTGTGGGCCGCGGTGGATGCGCTGCTGCGGCGCCTGATCGCCTGGGCGCCGGAAAACGACTGATGATTGCAACCATAACCAGGGATAAAGGAACGACCATGATCAAACAAACCGTTTGCGGGCTGCTGCTCGGCGCCGCCATCACCGGCCCGGCCGGCGCGGCCGAAAAGCTGACGCTGGTGCTCGACTGGTACATCAACCCCGATCACGCGCCGATTATGGTGGCCGAGCAGATCGGCGCCTTCAAGGCCGCAGGGCTGGACGTCAAGATCGTGCCGCCGTCCGATCCGGCGCTGCCGCCGCGGCTGGTGGCCGCCAAACAGGCCGACCTCGCCATCACCTATCAGCCGCAGCTGCATTTCTTCGCCGATCAGGGCCTGCCGCTGATGCGCGTCGGCACGCTGATCGACACGCCGCTGAATACGGTGATCGCGCTGGATAAAAACATCACCTCACCGGCGGATCTCAAGGGCAAAACGGTGGGTTACTCGGTCAGCGGCATCGAGCAGGCAACGCTGGCCACCATGGTCGAACACGAACACCTCAAGCCGCAGGACATCAAGCTCATCAACGTCAACTTCCAGCTGACCAGCGCCCTGCTGGCGGGCCAGGTGGATGCGGTGATCGGCGGCTACCGCAACATCGAAGCGCTGGAGCTGAAGCTGCAGGGCAAGACGCCGGTGGTGTTCAACGTTGAAGATTACGGCGTGCCGGCCTACGACGAGCTGATCATCGTCGCCCACCGCGATGCGGTGAACGAGCCGAAAATCCGCAAGTTCCTCGCCGCGTTGAAGCAAGGCAGCGACTACCTGCACGCGCACCCGCAGGAGACCTGGCTGGCGTTCGCCAAGGCGCACCCGGAGCTGAATACCGAGCTGAACAAACAGGCGTGGCAAGCCAGCCTGCCGCTGTTCGCCCGCGATCCGGCCAAGCTGGATCGGGCACGCTACCAGGCTTACGAACAGTTCCTGTTCGACAACAAGCTGATCAAGAAAATCACGCCGGTCGAAGCATACGCCGTCGAATTGCGTTGAGATTGTCACGCCGGCGCGCGGTGCCCGCCGGCGGTGACCCCATCGCTCCGCTAAAACCGAGCGACGGGGCCAGGCGCCCGTAAAACGCCGTTTCACGGTCACATGCGCTCACCTGAAAATACCCGCCTCGAAAAATGATTCTCTCAGCATTCGACGATTAAACGTAATCGTCGAAACGGTATCCGTTAAAATAATCACCTGCAAAAAACCATCCACACTAATAATTAATTTTGATTAAAAAACCACGATTGTTTTATCTACTAATAATATCCCACAGACAAACCGCGTTCTTATATACCAAAATATAATACCCGCTAACGTTGAATAAACTCGCACCAACAATTAATACTTACTGTCCGAGCAAGGAGATTTCACGCCATTATTTCGACACCCGAAGTGATATACGCAGCACGGTTTTCTCGCTTATGTGAGAAAATAATTATTTCATAACGCAATCTCCCGCTCTCATGCTGAAAAGCCAATAAATCTATGAAGTTGAAATTTGAAAATAGACAGCATCTGTTTCACGAAATATTTCGTGAAACCATCAACCCTATGCGAGAGGAAATTAACATGTTGGATAAAAAGAAAACGTCAATCAGCAGCCCGGTAATAACCAGAAATCTGTTTATTCGATTGGTTGCCGATGGTAATAATTTCGACAATATCATTTCAATTACCGACCCGGCCGTTTTAACTTTGGCATTGAAAACGGCATCCCTTTTCCAGGGCGCGCTGGTTCCCGCCGAAAACGACTCGCTACGATTCGATGTGCAGAAAGCCATCGAGCTGGTCAAACAACACCCTGAGCTTTCAGTCACTAATTATACCGACATTAAAAAAGAAACGTCTGACGCAAAAACCTCCGTCATGACCGAAATGGTGCTGTCGACGATCAAAACGGTTCTGGGCATCGTATTGGCTCCCGCCCCAGCCCAACAGCTTCAATCAGCCATTGAAGGCGCCTACGTCGGGCTGAACGAAACCAAAGACAGCGCCTGGATCTTCTGGGAGAAGAAAAAAGACACGAAAACCACTTACCAATATAATATTACTTTCTCTGTCGAAGCCGGCCCGACCGGGCTGGTGCTGTTAACCTGCCCGATGGGGTTAACCATTGAAGTCAATAAAGAATATGAACGGGTACTCTTTATTACCTTAACAGACAAAGAATCCTACTCCTGCCGCATCCAGGCGCTGACAACGGCCCAGTTGGCCAAACCCGCCGCGAAAAACGCCGAAGCCGCAGAAGTGCTCAGCGTCCTGATCGGCGACGGCCCGCGCCGCGTCTAATAGAACCGCACGCGCCGCCTTTGCCTTCGTAAAACGGCCGCCAGCCCGCAGAGCACGCTCTGGCGGGCTTTTTGCTTTTTTTACCCCGCGAAGCCTCTATAATGGGGCATTGTCACAGTATCGTCATAAAGCTAGGTATTCCCGGCGCATATCGCGGCGCCGTCGCATTGCCCCTGCCGCATTCAACACGCTATATCGCGTTATCTGACGGCGCAAGCCCTCATGACGTCACGTTTTTCCTCCTCCAGACAAGGTTCGACGGATGGTTTCTGCAGTAGTGTCGTTTGTGCTTTTCTTAGCGTCGATTTTGATTTATCGCACCCGGGCCGCCGCCAACCGCTGGTGGTTCTCCATTTTGCTGACGCTGCTCGGCAGCTATCTGGTGCTGAACGTCATCCTGATCGCCAGCAACTACTTCACCGGCGACGGCATCACCGACGCGGTGATTTACACCGTCACCAGCAGCCTCAAAGGCGCGGGCATCAGCAAATACGTGCTGCCGTTTATCGGCCTGCTGGCGGCGTTGGGGCTTATCTTCGCGGTGCTGGCCCGCAGCCTGCTGCGCCGCAAGGCCAAAGGCAGCAGCGTGGCCTACAGCGTCGTCGCCGTGCTGCTGGCGCTGTTTTCGGTCGGCACCACCCCGGCGTTTCAGGACATCTCGCTGCTGGTCAAGAGCCAGATCGTCGGCGATACCGCCGATTTCACCACCTACTACAAGGCGCCGAAAAAGACCGTACAGGGCAAGCGACCGAACCTGGTGTATATCTATGCCGAGAGCCTGGAGCGCACCTACTTCGATACCGAGCTGTTTCCCGGCCTGGCCGACGAGCTGAACGCCCTGCGCGCCGACAGCATCGATTTCAGCAACACCCAGCAGCTGCCGGGCACCGGTTACACCATCGCCGGCATGGTCGCCTCGCAGTGCGGCATTCCGCTGTTCGCGCCCTTCGACGGCAACGCCTCCAGCGCGGTCTCCACCTTCTACCCGGAGAATATCTGTCTGGGCGACGTGCTGAAGGCCGCCGGCTACAGCAACTATTTCTATCAGGGCGCCGAGCTGGCGTTCGCCGGTAAAGACACCTTCCTGAAATCCCACGGCTTCGACCACGTTTACGGCTTCAAAGAGCTGCGCGAACAGGTCGCCGATCCGAGCTACAAAAACGACTGGGGCTGGTACGACGACAGCGTGCTGGACGTGGTGTACGGCAAGTTCGTCGAACTGTCCAAGCAGCGCCAACCCTTCTCGCTGTTTACCCTGACCGTCGACACCCATCACCCGGACGGCTTTATCTCCGCCGGCTGCAGCAAAAAGAGTTACGCCTGGCAGAATAAAGAAAACCGCTCGCTGAGCGCGGTGGCCTGCAGCCAGCAACACATCGCCGCGCTGATCGACAAGATCAAACGCTCGCCCTATTTCAGCAACACCGTGATCGTGGTGTCCTCCGATCATCTGGCGATGAACAACACCGCCTACGATATCCTGACCAAACAGAAGCGCCGCAACCTGTTCTTTATCATCGACGGCACCCGGCCGCTGGCGGAACCGCGCAACGAGAAGCGCAGCACGCTGGACAACGGCGCCACGGTGCTGGACGTGATGGGCGGCGACAACTACATCGGCCTCGGCCGCAGCAGCCTGTCGGCGCCGTCGCTGTCCACGGTGTTCCTGAACATCGAAGAGAAGATCAACGGCTGGAAACCGGCGGTGATCAACCAGTGGGGCCTGCCGAACCGCATCAGCGACTACAGCGTGGATACGCGCCGGCGCAGCTTCAGCTTCTCCGGCGTCACCTACAAGGTGCCGTTCATTCTGCGGGTGGGCGATAACCGCATCGAACCGATGTTCAATGTCTACCTTTCCACCCCGCTGCGCAAACAGCTGGCCGGGCTGGGCGCGGGGGAAAAATTCGTCTGGGTCGATAAATGCTATGAGATCGGGCGGGTCTGGGCGCCGCAGCTGGCGCTGAGCACCGACATCTGCGTGGCCTCCGGCACCCTGGCCTCGCCGCCGCAGATCGTGCAGGCCAGCGGCGAACGCTTGCGCGGCAAGGTGAGCTTTACCGCCCCGGCGGCGGACAGCGTCGCCGATTATCAAAACGCCGTCGCTCGCCTGCAGGTGGACGACGCGGCGATGAAGTACCGGGCAGACAGCATCGAGTTCATGCTGCCCGGCATGCCGGAACAGGTGAAAGCCATCACCGGCGTTTCCGGCGTCGAGGAGTGGGGCCGCTGGTCCGACGCCAACCTGGCGCCGGCGGTCGACATCGATTACGTCGATCCGCTGCCGAAGCGCTTCGATCTGGTGCTGCGCGCCCGCGCCTACGGCAATAACGTCGGCGAACCGATTTCGGTGCGCGTCGGCGACGAAGAGCGCTTCGTGTCGCTCGGCGAACAGGACAGCACCGTCACCCTGCGCTTCGACAACCCGCGCGGCGCGCAGAAGATCAGCATTACCCCGCCGGCCCCCACCGAGCCGAAAGAGAGCGCCAGCGGCGGCTTCACGCCGAAGATGCTGGGCATCGGCCTGGTGTCGCTGAAGGTCGAGGCGGCCGACCCCGCCTCCTGATCCCCACGCCTCCACGGGCGCGGTATTTTCTTTGCCGCGCCCGTCATTTCGACCAAGCTTTTACGCCCTTCTTCGGCTAACCTGTGACGGTAAAACGCCGCAACCCCGCCACCGAGCCGGGACATCCAAGGAGAAAGTATGAGCTATGCCCCACCTCGCAGCGGCCTCAGCGCCGATCAGGCACTCGATCAACTGGAAGCCCTGTATGACGCCGCGGTAGACGCGCTGCGTCAGGCGGTCGGCGACTTTATCAGCCACGGCACGCTGCCGGATGCGCAGGCGCGCGCCGCCGGGCTGTTCGTGTATCCCGAGCTGCGCGTCAGCTGGGACGGGCAGCAATCCGGCCCGAGCAAAACCCGCGCCTACGGCCGCTTCACCCATCCCGGCAGCTACAGCACCACCGTGACCCGGCCGCAGCTGTTCCGCCACTATCTGGCCGAACAGCTGGCGATGCTGGAGCACGATTACGCCGCCCATATCGAAGTGGCGCCGTCGCAGCAGGAGATCCCGTTCCCTTACGTGATCGACGGCTCCAGCCTGGCGCTCGATCGCTCGATGAGCGCCGGCATCGCGCAGCATTTCCCCACCACCGAGCTGGCGCAGATCGGTGACGAAACCGCCGACGGCCTGTACCACACCACCGACAACCATTTCCCGCTGTCGCATTTTGATGCGCTGCGCGCGGATTTCTCGCTGGCGCGGCTGCGGCACTACACCGGCACCCCGGTGGAACACTTCCAGCCGTTCGTGCTGTTCACCAACTACACCCGCTATGTGGATGAGTTCGTGCGCTGGGCCTGCGCCCAGATCGCCGATCCGGCCAGCCCGTACATCGCGCTCTCCAGCGCCGGCGGCACCTACATCACGCCGGAAACCAGCGCCCCGGAGCAGGCGGTGTCCGATCTGGCGTGGAAAAACCACCAGATGCCGGCCTATCACCTGATTTCGCGCACCGGCCAGGGCATCACGTTGATCAACATCGGCGTCGGCCCGTCCAACGCCAAAACCATCTGCGATCACCTGGCGGTGCTGCGCCCGAGCGCCTGGCTGATGATCGGCCACTGCGGCGGCCTGCGCGAAAGCCAGTCGATCGGCGATTATGTGCTGGCCCACGCCTATCTGCGCGACGATCACGTGCTGGATGCGGTGCTGCCGCCGGATATCCCGATCCCGAGCATCGCCGAAGTGCAGCGCGCCCTGTACGATGCCACCAAAATGGTCAGCGGCATGCCCGGCGAAGAGGTCAAACAACGCCTGCGCACCGGCACCGTGGTCACCACCGACGATCGCAACTGGGAGCTGCGCTATTCCGCTTCGGCGCGGCGCTTCAACCTCAGCCGCGCGGTGGCGGTCGACATGGAGAGCGCCACCATCGCCGCCCAGGGCTACCGCTTCCGGGTGCCGTACGGCACGCTGCTGTGCGTCTCCGACAAACCGCTGCACGGCGAAATAAAACTGCCGGGCCAGGCCAACCGCTTCTACGAAGGGGCGATCTCCGAGCACCTGCAGATCGGCATCTGCGCCATCGATCTGCTGCGCGCCGAGGGCGATCGTCTGCACTCGCGCAAGCTGCGCACCTTCAACGAACCGCCGTTCCGATAACGGTTCTCAGGCCCGCTGCGGCGGGCCGTTTTTTCCTCAACGCACCAGCGCCAGCGCGCGTTTCTCCTGGCTGCGGCCGCCGGCGATCGACAGCAGCAGGTCTTTGACCAGCAGCGCCGGGGCGGACAGCGCCTGTTGACCCGACATGCACAGCGCCAGCGGCACCGACATCGTCGGCGCATTGATGCGCGCCATCCAGGCCTTGGCCGGGCCGATCATCGCGCGCGCCACCGATTCCGGCAGCACGGTCGCCCCCAGCCCGCCGGCGATCGCGGCGCTCAGCGCGCCCGAGGATTCGATCTCCCCCACCACGTTGATCGCCAGCTTGCGCAGCGCCATCGCTTCTTCCAGCTGATTGCGCACCGCATCGCCCTCGCGCGGCAGGAACAGGTTCAGCCGCGCCACGTCCAGCAACTCGACGCTGTTGCCGGGATGCGGCACCGCGCGCGTCGCCACCAGATAGAGATCTTCGCGCATCAACGCGATGGCGTGCAGCCCGGCGGGCATCTTGGCGCCGTAGACCATCGCCATGTCCAGCATCTGATTGGCCACCTGGCCGGCCAGCGCCGCGCCGCTGTTTTCATGCAGGCTGAGCAGGATACCCGGTTGCTGATCGCGCAGGCTTTGCAGCAGCGGCAGCGCCAGCTGCGCCGCGGTGCTGCCCGACGCCAAACCGAGAGATACCTGGCCGCTCATCGCCTGCCCGGCGCTGTTGACCGCACTCTGCGCCTGCTCGCACTGGCGCAGAATGGTCTGCGCGTGGGCATAGAGAATATTGCCGGCCTCGGTCGGCTGCACCCCGCGCTTGGTGCGGATCAGCAGCTGTTGTTTCAGCTCCCCTTCCAGCGTCGCCAGCTGCTGGCTGAGCGCCGGCTGGGCGATGTGCAATACCTCCGCCGCCTGGGTCAGGCTGCCGATATCAACGATTTTCACGAAGTACTTCAGACGTCTGAAATTCATAGTGCCTCCAGCGAGCCGCTAAATTGAGAATGCCGAAATCCGGTCAGGCACCGCAGCAAGATCCGGGCCAGAGTCGGTAAACGGCCACGGAGACGGGATATCAGGTGGTCAACGGCCGTTCGCCGGGCGGCGCGCGCCACAACGCAGGGCAGGCGTTGCACCACAGGCAAGCAACGGCCCCGAACAACGGGCCATCCGGGGGCACTGCGCGCGGGATAAGCGACAAAAGCGAGAAAAAGCAGCAGGTTGGGCAATCTTGCAGCAAACGAACGCATCAGGCGTTTTCACGCTTTACAAGCCGCAACCGCCCCGCTATTATTCGCCCCGTTCCAACGATTCCTCTGTAGTTCAGTCGGTAGAACGGCGGACTGTTAATCCGTATGTCACTGGTTCGAGTCCAGTCAGAGGAGCCATATTTAGAGAAGCCCGCTCAGGGAAACCCGAGCGGGCTTTTTGCTGCCTTTCGATCCACATCCGGCGTAACTGGTGTTGTGAGTTGAGGTCATTTCAGTTCGATAATGGAATGGCCAGCCTACCTCTTTATCCAACGCGAAATTTTTCCGCGGCAGCATAAGGCGGCCAGAATCAACAGCGGTGGAATGATTAATGCGGAAAAAACCGAACCCGATAGCCGGGTTCGGTCCATTCAAATATAAGGCTTGATCATCTATCACATAAGGTGCGCTCTAAGCATGACGCATCTTTTGGCCGTTGAAGATAGCCGGGGCCCATCAAAGTCCCCAGCCTAATCATATAGCCAATTGTTTTTTCAGCTTATTTATTCTTCCGGTAGCATTTTTATAGGGTGATGCAGTATTAAATTGAATCATTCGTCCTCGCGTCCATTGATTATACCAAGGCTTACCGTAAAGTTCGTCGTTACTGAACTGCTCGATCAAAGTCACGAGTTGCTGTTTGTTTTCCTTTAACCGTAACAATAAGGCGCCATATTCCGTGATGTCCCCATAGTCGCGGTAGAATTTCTGTGCCAAACGCCCTAACTCATTCCATTTATACCCCTCTTCAGGAAAAACGATGGTTTCCCCCTTTGCCTCCTGCTCATGCCAGTGCAGCACCAGATCTCCCCAACCAATCAGATAAGAAACCAGATTCGCCACGCTGATCGTAGTTCCCTTGACGTGCCCCTCCAACAGAGATTCAAAGGCAAGCTTGGGCGCAATAGACTCCAGTTTCTTATTTAATAACGAGTAGTTATTATTAATGGCTTTAATTAACTCATCTTTTGATTCCGGCACAGCCATATACCATACTCCCTATATAGTTAAAAATCGGTTACACAGCTATTTCTAGTGATTCAAGGTCTGATTAACATAATCCACTACCTGTTTAAACTGTTTATCGACAAAAAAATGATCGGCACCAGGAAATATAATAGTCCGCGTCTCTTGCGTGGTGAATTTTTTCCACGCGGGTAATTCATCCTGCATGATCAGGCTGTCACCATCGCCGTGAAATAGCACGATCGGGCAGGTTAACGTACGTGCTTTGGTCTGAAAGGCATACTGTTCATAGAGCCGATAATCATTTTTGATAATGGGTGTGAAAATCGCCATCAACTCTTTATTGCGAAAGACATCAACCGGCGTTCCTCCGAGTTTGGCGATCTCTTCCATAAATGCCTGATCGGGCAAGGTATGCAGTATTGTCTCGTGAGAGACCCTATCGGGCGGGCGGCAGCCGGAAAAAAACAGCGCGCGTGGCATATCATGCCCATGTTCGAGAATATAATGCACCAATTCGAAAGCCATAATACTGCCCAGGCTATGTCCGAAAATAGCGTACTCCACACCCGTATCGTGCTTCGCAAATTGCTGATAGAGGTCAGCGACAGCGTCCGCCATCGTAGAGCATAGCGGCTGGCGTATTCTCGTACCCCGCCCCGCAGGCTCTAAAGGCCGCAAGGTGATATTGTCCGACAGCACGCTACGCCATTTATAGTACATGGCGGCAGATCCGCCTGAATATGGCAAACAATACAAACTGATATTACTCATCACCCCGCTCCTTGCTGTGTAATAAAATTCGTTTAATTTGATGATTTAATGTCAAGACGAAAGCCAACAGAACAATCCCAATTGGCAGCGCCAACACGCTCAATGGCCCCCATAGCAGGATAAAACGCCAGTCGAGTCCTGGAGAAAATACGCCCGGTGCGGCACAGAGCACGGCGGCCACGAACACGGGCACCGCCAAGGTGATGGCGTAGTCGCGCACGCGTAAGCGTAGGCGCCGCTGTTTTCCAGCGCTGCGGGCAGTTGCGCGATAAAGACGGTAAGCCACGCGCACCACCGCCGCCGCCACCAAGAAACACAGCAACAACGCGAGGTAGGTAAAGAGGGTGTCGCCGGCGGCAATCGCATCACCGGTGCCGTCAGCGTACTTGTTAATGCGCAGATAATTATCGATATCCGCACAGAGTTGCAATATCAGGTTCGAATTCATATTTGCCAGCGCAACAATGCCAATCTGCTGCTCCGGCCGCAATGCAATACAGGAAGAAAAATTCGGATTCTGCCCTCCGTGGCTGATGTAAGGGCCTTGATTCTGGTCGATAAACCAGCCGCTGGCATATAATATCCGGTTATCTGCGGTGAAAGGGACATCGCTATTACCCCGCCAGCTGTTATCCATCGCGTCACGCAACGTGGCTGGCACGGCATTTCTCCGCAACCATGCATCTATCCATATCTCCATATCCGGTAGCGTGCTATGAATATAGGCGGCAGGAACATGATTACGGGCAAGGGGGGCAGAGAACAGAACGGGTTTGCCGAATCCCAGTTTATAGCCGTTCGCCTTGTTGGCGATGGTCACGTCGCCACTCGCCGCCACAGTGGAGGACATTCCCAGCGGCAGCGTGATGCGTTCTGCAATGGCCTCTGCAAACGTTTTTCCCGTCACTTTTTCAATGACCGCCCCCAACACGTCATAGTTAGCAGAGGCATAGTAAAACTGCGTACCTGGCGCAAACAGCAAATTCTCGTCGCGCAGTTGCTGCGCCACAGCGATCCCCGGCATAGGCGTTTCCAACCTGGCCAGTGTCGAAAAGGGCAAGCCCGACGTATGATAAAGGAAATCAGCCACGGTCAGGGTGATAGGTTTTCCCTGATAATTCAAACGCATACCAGGAAGATAAGTAGCGATGTCATCCTCCTGCCGGAGTTTGCCCTCCCGCATCAGCGATTGCAAAACCAGCCCGGTGAACGCCTTACTCATCGATCCCAGCTCATACACCTCGTCGAGCGCATTCGCTTTTTTGCCGGCCACGTCGGCAAAACCGTAGACAAATCGCTCACGCGCCCCCGCAATGGTCACACTCACGGAAAGCGCCGGAACCTTGGCCTCCAGCATCCGCTGGTGAATTAATGCCGCCAGGCGCTCATCTTGCGCACCGACGGGATCATGTTCTTGCGCCAGCGCGCCCATGGCAGAAATAAACAGCAGCACGCAGCACCCGAGGCGATATAACACTTTACGTTTAATGTGTCCCATCGTTGTCATCCTGTGAACGCCCTATAAAACATCATCAACACATTTGGAGATATATTCACTGTGCTCGCGGATACCGGGTCTGGCGTAGATATCGGCGGCGGACAGTCCGATTTTATAAATGTGGTTGCAGCTATTGACGAAAGAAATAATGTGCATCGAGGTTGCACCGTATTCGAAAATGACCGTTTGTTCGTCATAACGATCGATGCATAACAACGAACGCCAGGTTTTTTCCACAAAATCGCTGACTGATAAATAACTCACCGGCAACGTAGCGCTTTCCTCCGCTTCGCTGGCCTGAATTTCGTACCGGATGCGATCAAACGAATAACCGGGTAAACCGATAGTCTGCGCGGTATGCATTTCCGGTAAGCGAACCGTTGCACCTCGCTGCCACAGCGCCGCCAACAACGGCAAAACATCCTCAGGCGTATCCGTATCCAGCACGGGGAAAAACACCGTTTGCCCCACCCACTGCGCATGCTGGTGATACAACGCGGAAAACGTCCCCGCACGACCGATTTCCAGCATCAGCGTTCCCGCTGTCAGCGCCAGATTGGCCAATGTTTCGCGCAGGTCGCTGTTGTCGGCCAACATCTGTCCCGGTGTCGTCTCAGCCGCGATCACCTGCTGAACGACGTTATCCAGTGATAGGGTGCGCGCAACATACTGCGCCGCCGCTGCGCCCGTCTGGTAGCCGATGTGCTGCACCGGCGAGATCCCCTGTCCGATCAGCCATTCGCTAAGGCTCACCTGCTGGATAAACTGGCGCAACGCGGGTGTCCAATCTGCCGGCACGTAGATTTGCGCAACGTCGTGGGATAAGCGCTGGTGCCGTCGGCGCAAGTCAGGTTGACGTGCAAGCAGGTATGCCATGGTACTCTCCAGCGCATCGTCCCGGTCCGGATAGAGGAACACCACGGTGTTTTCCGCACTGATGGGCGTAAAAGGCATGTCGGCATGCCGCCGCTCCGCCAGACTTGCGCACAACGCCGCCAGGCTGTGCGCTGCCAACGCGCAGCGATACGGAAAATGCGCCCGACGCTGCGAGAGCGTGTAGGCGACGCGATCCTTATCTTCCTCGGCATAGGTCGCCAGCGCATGGTGATGAACATCCAGCTGTTGTCTAAGTGCCGATGCCGTTTTGGCGCTAAAGAAAAACAGGCGGCGCTCATTACATTGCGCCACTTGTGCAGGCGTCTCACACCAGTTTTGCAAAATCAACTGTGCGTTGGTTCCCCCCAGCCCGAATGAACTGACGGCAGCATGAATCCGTTTCGTTTGCGGTACAGATGTCACTAAATCACTGAGATAAAATGGCGAGCTCGGCTGCAACAGCCTTTTATGCTTATGTACCAGGTTGATCTGCGAGGGAACTACGCCGGTATGCAGCGTCAGTGCGGTTTTCATTAAGCTGACGATACCGGAGGCGACCCCCAAATGCCCCAGGTTGGCTTTTACCGCACCCAGTTGAATGCTGTGCGGCGCACATGCCGGTGCGAAAACCCGATACAGCGCTTCCAACTCAATCTCATCGCCCAACGGGGTGCCGGTACCGTGCGTTTCGATCAGTGCGATATCGGTCGGCGCGACTTCGGCGGCGGCAAGCGCCGTGTTGATCACCTCCACCTGCCCCTCAACGCTGGGGGCGACAAACCCCAATCGGCGCGCGCCGTCGTTATTCACCGCGCCCCCCTTGATCACCGCATACACCCTGTCCCGATCGCGCAGCGCATCCTCGAGACGTTTCAGCACCACCACGCCCGCACCACTGCTGTATACGGTGCCGGTCGCGTCGGCGCTAAAAGGGGCGCAGTGTCCGTCTTGCGACACCAGCTTATCGCCTTGCGGGCTGTAGCCATCCGCCTGTAAAAAGCCCAGGGTGACACCACCTGCCAACGCGACATCGGCTTGAAAAGCCAATAGTCCTTCACACGCCAGATGCGCCGCCACCAACGAGCTGGAACAAGCGGTCTGTACGCTCACCGCCGGTCCGGTAAACCCCAGCTTGTAGGCAACCTGGGCGCACAGGTAATCCTTTTCGTTGCCAATCTGCGCCTGTAGATAGCGGCGATCTCCGCTCTTCTTCAGGTACGGATAGACGCGGTCGATAAAATAGTTATTGGCATAGGCCGCTCCATAGACGCCAACCCGCTTAAGCTGCGTGGGAATATAGCCCGCATGCTCGAGCGCGTTGTAACAGCACTCCAGAAACACCCGTTGCTGCGGATCCATCAACAGGGCTTCGCCGGGCGGAATATTGAAGAATGCCGCATCGAAGTCATAGGGATCGGCAATCATATTGCGCAACCTAATCCAAGGGTTCCCGCTGTCATCTGCAGTGTATGTCGGCTGGGTAAGCGCCTCGCCTGCCAACAGTTTGTCCCACCACTCCGGCACTGATTCCGCACCGGAAAAACGGCCGCTCATGCCAATAATGGCAACGTCCAACGGGCCGCAGGTAAATTCGTCCTTTGCCATTGTTTGTTCCTTAAGGGTTGGCATCGTGTTCATAGCGCCCACAGCGTCGGTGTGCCCGTCGGCGTGGCGCAGTGTTGGCGTAACCAGGCATCCAGCGCAGTGAGGCTGTTCTTGTAACGCGTCAGCAGCAGTTGCACGTCATTTAACGCAATGCGCGCAGGATCGTAACGGCAGTGGAAGGAGAGGCCATCCGCCGCCGAGCGCGCAATATTCCACTCCAGCGCGCAGCCAAGTGCGTTCTCCGGCGCGGTATAGATGTCGCTATGCAAATGATCAATATGAAAATGGCGGAGTGGAGGTTGCGCCTGTACGCCGATGTAGTTCACTCGGACGCCTTGCGCATGAAGGCTCTCCGGCGCATGGCGCATTTGCAGCAGGCCATAATCTCCCCCGCCGTGCGTGCGTGTTGCCAAATCGGCAGCGATCGCAGGCAACAGTGTCGCCACATCGCCATGCAGTGGGATCACCCAAGGATAAAACATGGTGAACCACCCAACCGTGTCCGCAACATCAGGCTCATCGGGCCAGCAACCGCGCCCCATCCCTTCCATCTCGATGCGGCAACACGCCTCATCGCTGTAGTGACGCAGCGCCAGCGCCAGCGCCGTCAGCACATAGGTTTCAGCGCTGTACGCGGTATCTCCACGGGATTCAAACAGCCTGCCGACGCAGGGGTGACGAAAGTCTTCACGCCAGGCGCGCGTACGAGGCAATGCGTCATCCACCGGTGACACGGACGGGAAATGCGGCGGCGGCGTTTGGCATACCGCGCGCCAGTTGTCGTGCGTGCCGACGTCTACCGTTTTGCTCGCCAGATAGTCGTTCCAGTGCAGGAGGCCGCTGTTGCTGACGCCATTGACGGTGTTGGCGGCATCCAGCGCGCTGAGGATCAGATACCAAGAGTGCATATCCACGCACAGGTGATGGGCACACAGCACCAATCGGCTGGACGCCGGCTGCGGGGCCCGCAGCAGGGCAGCCGTGAAGACGCGGCCGCTTGTCACATCGAGCGCACTATTGCACTGAGCGATCACCGCCGCCAACGTCCACTGCCCCGGCGGGTATTCCGTTAGCGCCCCGTTGGGATAGCACGCATCAGGATCGCATACCCGCAACCGTCCATCAGCGTCGAGCGCACTGCGCAAGGCGGGCTGCTGCTGGATTAACGCATGCAGCCTGTTGTGTAACTGTTCAATCGGGCAGCCTGGCAACGCTTGCAGCACAATGACATGGTTATAAACATCAGGCACAGGCAACGCCAACTGCTCAAACCAACGCAACGCGGGCAGATCGATGCGGGTGTTGGGGTCATGCTGCGTGGATTGAGGTGCCGTTGCATGATTGGCGAGAAAGACGCAGATGGCGTTCACCGTGCCACACTCCATCACCTGTACCGCCGGCATAGTCCTGCCGTGGCGTCTGAGCTGCGCCGCAATCTGGATACTCTTGATGGAGTCCAATCCCAGGACATAGAGGTTTTCGTCATCCTCGAACGCGGTTTGTTCCAGCGCCCCCTCCACGCAGGCCCGCACCGCACGCCTTATCGCCGTGTCCCCTTGCGGCTCGCCACCCGGCGCAGGCGCGGCGCTTCGGGCCACGGCGGCTATCTGGCGCACGTCCACCTTGCCATTGAGCGACAGCGGCAGTTGGGCGATGGCGCAACACTGCCGGGGCTGCATGTAGGTAGGCAATTGTTGCCGCAGGTGTTGCATCACGGCCGCCACATCAACGGATGACGGCGTCACGCAGGCCAGCAACCCGCTGTGCAGCCCCTGCGCATCATCAATCACCGCCACCGCCGCACTTTCCACCTGAGGCGCGCTCAACAGCGCTTGTTCGATTTCGCGCAGCTCAATGCGGTAACCGTTGATTTTGATCTGATCGTCATCGCGCCCCTGATAAGCCAGCATATCGGGGGCCATGGCGTAGCCGATATCGCCGCTGCGGTAACCGATCGTCACCCCATTGGCATCATTAAGGTAGGCTGCGGCCGTTTGTTGCGGCGCGTCGATATATCCCTGCGTCACTGACGCGCCGTAAATCACCAATTCGCCAGCCTCGCCTTCCGGCACCGGGCAACCCCAGGGGGAGCAAATCGCCACCTGACAGCCGTCGATCGCCACACCGATGGGCAACGAAGACTCAGCTTCCTGCCCGGTGTAGCGATAGATCATGCAGCCGACCGTGGCTTCTGTCGGCCCATATTCGTTATAGATCGCGGCCTGAGGAAA
Source organism: Serratia nevei (assembly GCF_024160145.1). Classification (GTDB taxonomy): domain Bacteria; phylum Pseudomonadota; class Gammaproteobacteria; order Enterobacterales; family Enterobacteriaceae; genus Serratia; species Serratia nevei_A. Next base: position 145,303 of record NZ_JAMYWQ010000002.1, on the reverse strand, counting down.
GAGATCGGCCGCCTTACGCGCCAGATCCCGTTTGAAATCCTCCCCGCCTACCACTAGGGTACGAATCCGATCGCTGCCGATGCCAGCCACACACAACAGCTGCAGGTGCGCAGGTGTAAGTTTGATAGCCGAGTTGGGCTGTTCAGCCACGGCCATACGCAGCAGTGCTTCACTCTCAGCGTGACGACAAACGCTGATGCTCGCGCCCACACACAAGGGGGCGAACAGCGTGGTGATGGTCAAATCGAAGGACAACGAAGAGTAGAGCGCAGCCCGGTCCTGCGCTGTAAAGTAACGTTCGGCGGCGAAATGGAGATAGTTAGCCAGATTGCCATGAGAGACCTGCACTCCTTTAGGCTCGCCGGTCGATCCGGAGGTAAACAGCACATAGGCCAGATCCTGCGGCTCAATGACGGACCAAGGCTCGCTAGCAAGCACCGGGGTCATTGAGGCCACGGTCAAACTGGTCGCGGGAAACGCCAGTGCCTGCGCCAGTTCCTGCATCGCCGGATCGTAAAGGATATGCGCCACCTGCGCTTTACAGCACATGGCGTGCAGGCGCGCCGTTGGCAACCCGGGATTGAGTGGCAGAAACGCCGCGCCACAGCGCAAGACACCGTAAATGGCCATCACCGTTTGTGCGCTGTGTTCGGCTGCAATCCCCACCACCTGACCGCGCCCGATCCCGAGCTGGCGTAGATAATGCGCCACCTGCTCAACGCCTTCGTCCAGTTGCCGGTAGGTCAAAGACTGTTCATTATCGAACAACGCCGTGCGATCGCCGTGTTCCACAACCTGTGCCGCAAACAGGGACGGAAACAAGGGCCGGGTTGCGCCGCCCACCAACGCGATGCGCGGTGCAGGATAGACGTCGAGCTCGCCTAAACGGGCGTCGGGCTGTGCATCCAGTGCCGTGACCAAATCCAGCAGGCCATTTTTTATCGCGGTCAGTTGGCGCGGTGCGAAGGCGCTGCGCAGTGCCTCCAGACTTAACCTAAGGCTTTCTTTATGATTATTAACAGTTTGCAAAACAATCTGTAGTTTGTAGGACTGCGCGCCGCTGTAGTAACTCTCCACGTACTGCGCGGCTCCCGCGATGTGGCGTTCATAGGTAAAGTTATAATAGTTAACGCAATAATCAAATGCCCGCAGCTGTCCGCCACCGCGTTCCGCCAAATCCTGATTGAATAAGGTAATGGGGTATTTACTGTGTTTAAAACCGCGTTCCAGTTCGCGTTGGAAAAAGGCGACCAGTTCACTGAAGCGAACCGTACGCGTCAGTCGATAAGCCAGCGACAGATGATTGGTAAACATGCCAAAGCAACGTCGCGCCTCGCGAGAATGCCGGTTGGCTAACGGCACGCCTAACACGCCTTTTTCTTCCCCCCATACTCTGGCGCGATAGAGGGCGAACAGCGCGATAAACAGTGTGTTAAGCGTACACCGATAACGATCGCACAGCCCGTAGAGGCGGTTAATCATGGCCGGTTCGAGCCAGGTGGAACAAATGATGCCCTCAGTAGCGACGATGGGGGAATTGTCCGGAAAGCAGTCGCGGTATTCGTCGATATAACCACGCCACCAGTCGCGATCGACGGCGAAGCGCGACGACCTTTGATAAGACTGCTGCTGCGCCAAAAATGCACTATAGGCTGGCGGCGCATCATCCGCTGTGTCCGGCTGTTCATACGCTCTTTTGACGTGGTTTGACAACAGCGCCATTGACCAACCATCGGCAATGCCATGGTGGGCTTTAAAGAAATAGCCGCTGTGCTGCTCGCCGCACGTAAAGGTGACGAACTCAAACAGATCGTTGTCCAGCGGCGTAAACGGCTGGCTGAGCCATTTATCGACGAATGCCTCGCTCGCCGCCGAGCGTGAGCGCTGCTCAGCACTGTCCGGGGCAAAGGTCAAATGGCGGATATCACGCCAGCGATAAGGCTGCACCTGACTGACCACCTCACCGCCCTCACCCATGACAAACCACATGCGCAACGCATCAAATTGCCGAATGGCGGACTGGATGGCCGCGTGCAGCCGGGGCAGATCGACAATCCCCTCAATGGCGACCACACCGCCAATGGTGTTTACGCCGCTATGAGGATACAGTTGGTCAATGATGTGGCACTGTTGCTGTGGCCACAACAACGGGTTGCCCAGCGTCATGGCGCCACCTCCATATCAGGGTGCTGGGCGCGTACTGTCTCCTGATTCCATCGCAGCAGGCGCGGTGAAATCCGCAGCAGACGCCATGCCAACAACGCAGCCACGAAAGTGCCGCTCATCGCCCCAAAATAGACGCCGGTAATACGCATATCCAACACAAACGCCAGCAGGTATACGGCGGGGACAGAAATAAACACGTGACGCATCAGCGTCAGCAACACCGAATACCATGGCTTGGCGATAGCCTGATAATACTCGCTGGCCAACATGCTGACAGCGATAAAGGGCAGCGCCAGCGCCATGATGCGAGTTTGCAGCACCGCGTAGTCACTGACGGCGCCAACGTGGGTAAACAGGGGATAGATCCAGGGTGCCAGCACAATATGCGCGACGGCCAGTACCAGTACGATCGAGAAGGCCAGCGCGACGGCGGCCCAATAGGCATCCAGCGTGCGGGTAACATTGCCGCGCCCCCAGTTCTGCCCCACCACGGTCAGCAGCGCGGCGGCGATCGCCAGCATCGGCGTCATGATGAAATAGTCGATACGACCAGTCAGCGTAAATGCCGCCATCGCGTTGACGTCCAACCTGACAATGAAAAAATTATAAATCACGATGCCGATCGAAATGATCAGTTGCATCAGCATCTGCGCCAAGCCGACGGAGAGAAACTCCCGGTAGGTTTGCCAGGAGAATGGCCGTAATGCAATGCGTACGCTCAGCCCGAGGCGCAGCCCCATCAATGCGTAGAGGAAATAGACGACCACACTCAGTTGCGCCAGCAACGACGCCAACGCCACCCCTTTCACGCCAAAATCGAACACAAAGATCATGATGGGATCGAGCACGATATTCACCAGCGCCCCCAGCAACGAGGCCTTCATGATGACCATGATCTTGCCCGCGCCCTGAAACAACCCCATCATGACGCCAATCAACATGATGCTGAACACGGTCGGCAGCGAGTAGTAATAGAAGTCCGCCGCGTAGCCGATGATGCTCTCCGTGGCCCCCAGCGCGCGCAGTAGCGGTTGCGCATAAACATAGCCGAGCACGGCGATCACGACCGCGAAAAATAGCGCGATGGTGATACCGACCGACAAAATCTGCTGCGCCCGATCCAACCGCTGCATGCCGATGGTGCGGGACAGCAACGATCCCATACCGATTTGAATGCCGTTGGCGATGGCAAATAACCCCATCCCCACGGGAAAAATCAGCCCCACGCCAGCAATGATGCCGCTGTTGGCGACATCAATGTGGCTCAGCCAAAAAATATCGGCAATGGCATAGGTCACCTGCGTCAACATACCGACAAACATCGGCAACGCCATGCGCAGGAGTAATCTGTACAGCGAGCCGTCAAACATCCCCGCCACCGCGAACCGCTCATCGTTCGGCGTGCCGCTGTCTGGCTCAAGCTTATTCACCGTCATACCTGCTCCTTATTCATTAAAAGCGCCGCACCTTTAGCGACGCAGTCACCGATATCTGCCTTTAATACCCATCCGGCGCCGTGAATCCGCCACTGATGCTTTCGCAGAACTCCGCAAAGTTAATCGTCACATCATCGTGAAAATGCCCGGAGATGATTTGTATGCCGCACGGCAGTTCATCCGTCGTTTTCGCCAATGGGTAGACGGTGGCAGGCAAACCAAAAACCGTTGCCAACATGTTCCAGAACAGATGTTCGTTGTAATCCTGCGGTTCGCCGTTGACGATAAGCTTGCGCTTACGCACCGGCTGCTGCATGTGCGCAAAGGCCAGCACCGGGCTGACGGGTGTCAACAACACGTCATAACGGGCGAAAAGGGTTTCTATCACCCGGCTGTATTCGCGGCGGAGTTTGTCTGTGTGCAGCTGTTCGTCGCTGTCGTTCAGCATGCCCTGGTAATAGCTCGCCATCCCCTCAGGCACATCCGCCAGCTTGCCCACCAGCTTGAAGCCCAGCGCCGCCAGCCCGGCGGTCAGGCGCTGGCGTCCATTGAGCGCCGTGCCTACCAGTCGGCCGCTGAGTTTGACAGCCATATCAAACAGCGCGTCGGGATCGATGTCGGCGGGCATAGCGTCATCAACCTCCACGCCTGGCTGTGCGCGTAACCTGTCGATAAATGATTGAAAACGCTGTGCGACCTGTTGGTCTATCTCATGGTGGGGTGCACCAAACCACGTGCACACGCGGTAGTTTGCTTTGGCCTGATAACGGCTAAAATCGGGAATACGCGGCGGTTCCACCCAGAATGCGCTCAGCGCGCGCATCATCAGACGCAGATCCGCCGCGCTGCGCGCCATGGGCCCCGCCGTCGAGAGATCCGGCTCATTCGTCGCTTGCGGGCCACCGCCGGGCACATGTCCTCTGACCGACATCAACCCCAGGCTACAGCGATGGGCATAAACGCCGGTGTAGTGTGCGGGAATGCGCATTGAGCCAAACAGATCGCTGCCAAATTCCACGGGGGTGAAATCCGCCGCCAGCGCCACCGCCGCCCCCCCGGACGATCCGCCAGGTGAACGTTGCCTATCCCACAGGTTATGGGTGGTGCCGTACAGATCGTTATAGGTTTGCCAATCTGCGGTCATCATCGGCACATTGGTTTTGCCCATCAGGATCGCCCCGGCGGCGCGCAGGCGCGCGATAGAAGGAGCATCCTGCGTCGCCCGGTTATCTTTCAGATGGCGGGCGCCGGATGTGGTTAACCACCCCTGTACATCAAACGATTCCTTAACGGTGCAGGGCAATCCGTGCAGCACGCCCGTCGCGCGCCCCTCCAGCCGCTCGCGATCGGCGCGCGCGGCGGCCTCCAGCGCCAACGCATGGTGATGCTGCACCACCGCGTTCAACGGCTCGTTAAATTGCGCCATGCGAGCAAAATAGTGATTCACCAACGCCACGGAGGTTGTTTCCCCGGACGCCAACTGCGCCAACAGCGTCCCTGCACTACGGTAGCTCTGCTCACTCATCGCCCTTTCCTCCCTGTTGAGCGCGCTTACGCCGCCGCGCCAGATTCTCGCGCGCGGCACCGACCTGCGACGCCTCGGCCTGTGCCAGCACGACATCGCTGGCTTCGGGCAGGTTGTGCCGTTGGTCATTGAGATAACGCGCTACATCCGCAATGGTTGGCAGACGGAACAGGTCGACAATGGGGATCTCCTGCCCGATAAGAGCCTCCAGCGCCTGCTGAATACGCACTAACTCGATAGAACTGCCCCCCAGCGAGAAGAAATCGTCCTCGACCGACACGTCGCTCACCCCGAGCACCTCCTGCCAGAGCGCCACCAGCCGCTGTTGCAGCGCGCCGTCCGCCTGAATAGGGGCCACGCCGTCGCGCTGGTGGGCGATTTGTTCGCCCTGCAGCTGCAACTTTTGCCGATCCAACTTGCCGTTGGCGGTCAAGGGAAAATCGGTCGCCAGCACCACGTTGCTCGGCAGCATATAGTCAGGCAGTTGCTGACGCAGGCTGTGAAGCATGGCGTCTTTGTAGCCCTGCATGTCCACCGGCGCGGCAGTTTCGCTCGGTTTCTCATAGGTGGAGAAATCGCGCATCAAGGCGGCGGCACTGCCCGCATCTTGCCCTAGCGCGCCCCCCACGGTGCAATGGACATAGCGATGGTGCGGCGATAGTTGGAAGTGCGATGCCACCGCGGAAAAGTCCGCCATCCCCAGTTGACACAGCCCCAATCCGTAACGCGGCGCATCGTCCTCCAGTAAATGGCAAAGGGTGCCGGCTTCCATCACTGAGAAGTGCCAACCGGCCTCTTGTCCATAGAGCGGCGCGATCGCCGCCATATCGGCCACCATAAACAGCGTGAATGCCGCCCGATCGGCAATAGACTGATTGGGACCGGCGTGGAAAGCGCTGTTCAACACCACCTCTGGCGCCACCGGCATCAGGCTGCCCTCACGCGGGTTGAAGTAGTAAATACCGGAAACCCCTTCTTCGATTTTTTCAGGATGCAGGTACACGTAGGTTTGCACCGGGTATAACCCCCCGGCGGACGCATAGGCATACTTGGCAAAAGGCAGACCAGGCAAACGCATCTGCCCCAAGCCCGACAGCAGTTGCCCCAACTGTGCCAGCGTGGTTTTTTGTCCGCTGAAATGGCGATAACTGCGGCGTTTGATGTAACGTGCGCTATCCGCAGGTACCGTCAACGCAATGCCCGGACCATTCAGCACGCGAATATGCGATTCCTTGAGCTTGAACGCCAGGCGCTGCGCCGGATTCACAATAATGCCCTGCTCCAGCGCTGCGGCCTCGGCCTCCCTGGCGTGCAATGCCTGCGCTTTGTGGCGATCGTGCAGTTTGGCAAAAGCGACCAGCCGACGATGTTGCGCATTGCCCACCGCCACCACCACCGACTGCTCTACATCAGGATGGCGAGCAATGCAGCGCTCGATCTCACCTAATTCGACGCGGAAACCGTTCACCTTCACTTGGGTATCGTTGCGCCCCAAAAAGGCAATTTGCCCATCGGCAAAATAGCGCCCGCGATCCCCGGTGCGATACACTCGCTCGCCGCTCGCCTCCCGCCACACAAAGCTCGCCGCGGTTTTCTCCGCGTCGTTCAGGTAGCCTTGCGCCAGCCCCATACCACCGATGCAGATCTCCCCTTCCACGCCGACCGGACACTCCTCCAGCTGCGCATTCAACACGTACATTGGCTGGTTGCGCAGTCCACGGCCGTAGGGAATGCCGCTCCACGCCGGCTCCACCTCAGCTATCGGGTAGTACACCGACCAGATGGCGCATTCGGTCGCACCGCCCAGACTGATGATCGCCATCTTTTCATTGAGCCGCTCGCGCATCTGCCCCGGCAACGTCAGTGGGATCCAGTCGCCGCTCAGCAGCGCCAAACGCAACGTCGGATAGCACGCCCGATCGCCGCCGTGGTATTCACACAGCATCTGCATCAGCGCAGGCACCGCGTTCCAGACGCTCACGCGGCCATGCGCCATCACCGCCTGCCAATGACGCGGATCTTTCTCTCGCCCCGCCTCCGGCAGCACCAGCGCCGCGCCCACCATAAAAGGTGCGAAGGCGTCGTACACCGACAGGTCAAAACTCAACGACGACAGCCCGAACAGCCGATCCTGCGCGTTGAGGCCAAAGCGTTCGTTGATGTCCTCCAGCGTGTTCATGGCGGCGCGGTGGTCGAGCATCACCCCTTTCGGCGTACCGGTGGAGCCGGAAGTGAAAATGATATAGGCCAGATCCGTGGCCTCCGCCGCCACTGCCGGCAGCGGCGCGGCGGGCGCGTCCAGCATCCCGTCGTCGATGGCCAGCGCGGGCAGCGACGGCGCCAGCGCGGCAAGGCCCGGCTGCGTCACCTGCACCCGCACCTCGCCCGCCGTCAGCAACAGCTGGCGACGCTGTGGCGGCAGCGCCGGGTCCACCGGCAGGTAGACGGCACCCAGTCGCAAGATGCCGTGCACGGCGGCGATCTGCTGCCAGCCTTTTTCCATCACCACCGCCACGCGATCGCCGTGCCGTACGCCCAGCGCGAACAGGGCGCCGGCCACATTATCCGCCGCCGTCGACAGTTGGCAGTAGGTCAGTTCGCGGGCCGGGCTGATGAGCGCGGTCGCCTGTGGCGTCAGTGCCGCCTGACGCAAAAGCCCGTGATGCAACAGCGCCGTCGGCGCGGGAACCTGCGTGACCGGTGCGCAAACGGCGGGCAGCGCCAGCACGTCTTGCGTCTCTTGCCAGCATTGTGGTCGCTGCGCCAGTGTGTGCAGCAGTTGGCGATAACACTGGAACATCTGATCCATCAGCGCCGGTTCAAACAACTGCTCCACGACGTCCCAGTTGAAATGCAATTCTCCGTTGCGCTCCATCACCTGATGATCGAGCCACACCTGCGGCGTCTGCGAGACGCTGTACTGATCATCCTGCGACTGGCTGAACAGCGTATCGTCCGTTTCCCAGCGCGCCTCGTCCTGATTGAGCAGGCTGGTGAACACGATAGGAATCACCGATTTCGCCGGATCGCGATGGGTTTGCACCAGCAGGCGGGAGACCTGGATACCGCCAAACAAACGGTTATCCAAATCGCGCCACAGCTGGGCGTGGATCGCGTTGGCCCGTGCCTGCAAGGTTTCTCCCTGCGACAGGTCAATCTCCAGCTGCGTCAGTGCCGTAAAGTCACCCATCAGGTGATTGATATCCGCATGCAGCGGCAAACGATTGAACAGCGTCAGGTTAAGGCTAAAGTGCGGCGAGGCGCTAAAGCGCGCCAGCACTTGAGCAAACCCCGTGAGCAGCAACGTAGTAGGCGTGATACCCATTTGGCCCGCCTGCGTTTTCAAGCGTTGCCAGATGGCTCGCGGCAGGCGATGGCTACGGCGCACGAACGTGGGGTTATCCAGCTTCGCGGGATCGATGCGCAGCGGTAAGCGTGGCCCCGGCGGCAGGGTCTCGACGCGGGCGCGCCAGTAGTCACGCGCCCGTTCAAACTGCGGCGTTTTCTCGTAGGATTTCAAGGTCAGCACATAGTCGCGGAAACTGTACGTCAGCGCAGGCAACGCCGCCTGCGGATGGCGATAGTGATACGCCAGTTCCCGGATAAACAGCTCCAGACTCCACGCATCGGCCACCAGCAGATCGATAGAGACATGCAGCCGGGCTTTTTGCTGCGGATCGACCACGACTTCCATTTGAAACAGGGGCCAGCAACTGCAATCAATGATCTGATGCGAGAGGGTGTCACGCAGTGCGCAGCAACGCTGTTGAAACGCGTCCTCGCACGGAGTGGTATGGAAGGCAACGTGGTATTCCGGCACGTCTGGCAAGACCTGCTGCATACCGTCATCGCTGACAATGGCGCGTAACATGCCGTGCCGCGCAATCACGGCATTGAGCGCACGGTTGAACGCCGTTTCATCCAGCCCTTGTAGTTCATATTCGACATAGATATGGGTCGAAATATTGCCCAGCCCCAGGGATTTGCGCCGCCCAACCCAATAGGCTTGCTGCACGTCCGTCAGCGGAAAAGGCAGATGCTGCTGGTCAGGAGCAAATACCGGGTCAGGCAACGCGGAAACCTCTACCTCACTGCCGTCTTGTTCGAGCAGATAACGGCTTAATCCCTCGATGGTGGGATCGGCAAAGAATGCGCTTAGCGTGCAGGTGGTGCCGTAATGTTGCTGAATATCATACAAAATGGTTGAAGCTAACAGCGAGTGCCCACCCAGTTCGAAGAAGCTGGCATGGGGATCGTCAATGCTGACGCCGAGCGTGCGTTCCCACATCGCCGTCACCGCAGCGACAATCTCGGATTTTGAGGTGCAGGATACGGCGTTCGACGATACCTGAAGAGACGTGGCAGGCCGCACGGCCTCGACCCAATAGCGTTGCGGCGCAAAGACCGTCCCCGGCAGGACGATTCGTTGACTGCCCCGCATACGCTCCGCCGCATCCACCCAGCGCCAATCCAGGCTAACGCCCGCCAACCATAGCTGCCCCAGCGCCTGTAACACTGCGCGGTTGGCATCCCCCGCCGCGTCGTCCAGCGTCAGAGACAAAACGCCGGGTTGCGCAGAGGGAACCGTCGGCCCATCGTCAGGCGGTTGGCCCGCATTCAACCCGCGCCATGCCTGCGCCAGCGTACAGTCACCACGCAGTACGGCAGCTGCATAGCAACCGTCGCCGACGCCGTGCGGCGCCGCATTCAACGTTTCCCGTTCTTCAATCAGCGCGATCAGCGCATATTGACTGATAAACGTCCGTTGCGCGGGCGTGAGATCGCGCAGGCGGGCCGCTTCGAGCGGAAAATGGTCCAACAGTTGTCCCACGGTCCGGGACAACGCCTCAGAACACGCCAGCCAGTCACTGAGCGTATCGGGTTCGACAGAAAAACGGTGCCCCAACCGCCAGCTAATCGTGCTGCCGGAGGTTGCCGTCACCGCCGGTGCGTCGTGGAACTGTCGGGCTAACTGGGCGCAATCCTCCGCGATGACCCACTTGCGTACCGGGGCGGAGAGGCGCCCGTGACGCAAGGTGTAAGCCACGTCTTGTAAGCGCGTCTCCGGATGCGCGGCCAGCTCCGCCAGCAAAGCGTTCTGCAGCTGTTCCAACGCGTCGGGGGATTTTGCCGAGAGCGAGACGGCAACAGGCCCCGCCTGCTGCGCCAAAGTCTGCGGCATCGGCAATGGGGCTTGCACCACCAAATGCGCGTTGGTGCCGCCCAATCCGAACGCGCTCACGCCGGCTGTGCGTGGCGTGGCGCTTTCCGGCCAAGGCGTCAAACGGGAAACCACCTCAAACGGGCTGCGCTCCAGCTCCAGTTGCGGGTTGGCCCGTTGAAAATTCAGCGTGGGATAAAACACCCGGTTAGTGAGGCTCAGCACCGTTTTGATGAGTCCGGTGACGCCGGATGCCATCTCCACGTGGCCCACGTTGGGTTTCACCGCCCCCAGACGCCACGGCGTCGCGCTCGGCGCTGCCGCTCCAAACGCGCGTTTGATGGCCGCAAATTCGATAGCGTCGCCTAACGGGGTGCCACTGCCGTGAAGTTCCAGATACTGAATTTGCTGCGGCGTCACCCCTGCCAGGCTTTGCGCCTCAATCATCACCGCTTCCTGACCCTCAACGCCCGGCACGGTATAGCCGCCGCGCGCGCCGCCGTCGTTGTTGATGGCACTGCCCTTGATGACGGCAAGGATGTTATCCCCTTGCGCCTGCGCGTCCGTAGCCCGCTTGAGCAGCACCATGCCCAAACCGCTGCTGTACACCGTACCGCTAGCCTGCGCGTCGAAGGTGTGGATCAGGCCATCTTCCGCTTGCAGTCCATCGCCACGCGAGTCATAGCCGCGCTGATCCTCCATGCGGAACGTGACGCCCCCCGCCAGCGCCATATCGCACTGTCCGCTCAGCAGGCCCTCGCAGGCCAGATGAACGGCCACCAGCGAGGTGGCGCAGCTGGCCTGAACCGTCACGCAAGGACCGGTGGTGTTCAGGCGGTAAGCCAGTTGGGACGTCAAATGATCTTTGTCATTGCCGACCATGATCTGCAGACCGCCGAGTTGCGCGAGCTTGTCCGGGTTGCTCATCAGGTGGGTAAGCAAATAGAAGCTGGTGCTCACGCCCGCATAGAGGCCGACGCGCACGTCATGCTCCTGCGGGTGGTAACCGCTTTGTTCAAACATCTCCCAAGCGCAGGTCAGAAACACACGCTGCTGCGGATCCATGATTTCCGCTTCCGCGCGGCTGTAGCCGAAAAAGCCGGCGTCGAACTCCGCCATACGCTCATACACATTGTTCAGCGTGATCTGATTGTAGCCGTCACACGGGGTCACTTTCGGCGCCAAAATGTTGCGTCCGGTACGCAGCACCGTTTCGAACTCAGCAACGCTGTGTACGCCGGGGTAGCGGCAGTTCATGCCGACGATGGCGATATCGCTTTCACTGTAAGTCATCAGTTTTTCCTTAACGTTGACGCTGGTGACGGCGTACAAGCCGCTGTTGGGCGCGGGATTGGGAGACGTCACGCTGCTGCGTCTGATTCACCATCTGTGCACCGTCCAGCGTAGCCTGCAAATAACCGGCGATTTTTTTCACGGTGGTTAAGCGAAACAGCTCGGCAATGGGTACCGTGACCTTGAAAATTTCCTCGATGCGGCGGTGCAACAGCACGATCTGAATCGAGCCGCCCCCCGCTTCAAAAAAGTTGTCGTTCAGTCCGATCCGCTCTCGTTGCAGTACCTCGCACCAGAGTGCGGCCACCTGCTGTTCACAGGGCGAGGCGTGCGCGAGAGTTGCCGTCTCCTGTGGTGTAGATTGCGACATACGTTGGGTAACCTCGTGGGCCAGTGCCGCCTGGTCAATTTTGCCGTTGCCGGTCATCGGCAGCACGTTGAGAAGAAAGAGATGTTGGGGCAACAGGTAGTACGGCAGTTGCGCGGCTAACTGCGCGCGGACGTGCGCCAACAGGTCGTCGACATCTTCATTTTCTGCAGCGGTGATAAAGGCGTGCAGTTGCCCTTGATGGCACACCACGGCTGCGCTCCCCACGCGGTCAAGCCGTTCAAGATGGCTTTTGACTTCGCCCAGTTCGACGCGGAAACCGTTCACCTTCACTTGGGTATCGTTGCGCCCCAAAAAGGCAATTTGCCCATCGGCAAAATAGCGCCCGCGATCCCCGGTGCGATACACTCGCTCGCCGCTCGCCTCCCGCCACACAAAGCTCGCCGCGGTTTTCTCCGCGTCGTTCAGGTAGCCTTGCGCCAGCCCCATACCACCGATGCAGATCTCCCCTTCCACGCCGACCGGACACTCCTCCAACTGCGCATTCAACACGTACATTGGCTGGTTGCGCAGTCCACGGCCGTAGGGAATGCCGCTCCACGCCGGCTCCACCTCAGCTATCGGGTAGTACACCGACCAGATGGCGCATTCGGTCGCACCGCCCAGACTAATGATCGCCATCTTTTCATTGAGCCGCTCGCGCATCTGCCCCGGCAACGTCAGCGGGATCCAGTCGCCGCTCAGCAGCGCCAAACGCAACGTCGGATAGCACGCCCGATCGCCGCCGTGGTATTCACACAGCATCTGCATCAGCGCAGGCACCGCGTTCCAGACGCTCACGCGGCCATGCGCCATCACCGCCTGCCAATGACGCGGATCTTTCTCTCGCCCCGCCTCCGGCAGCACCAGCGCCGCGCCCACCATAAAAGGTGCGAAGGCGTCGTACACCGACAGGTCAAAACTCAACGACGACAGCCCGAACAGCCGATCCTGCGCGTTGAGGCCAAAGCGTTCGTTGATGTCCTCCAGCGTGTTCATGGCGGCGCGGTGGTCGAGCATCACCCCTTTCGGCGTACCGGTGGAGCCGGAAGTGAAAATGATATAGGCCAGATCCGTGGCCTCCGCCGCCACTGACGGCAGCGGCGTGGCGGGCGCGTCCAGCATCCCGTCGTCGATGGCCAGCGCGGGCAGCGACGGCGCCAGCGCGGCAAGGCCCGGCTGCGTCACCTGCACCCGCACCTCGCCCGCCGTCAGCAACAGCTGGCGACGCTGTGGCGGCAGCGCCGGGTCCACCGGCAGGTAGACGGCTCCCAGTCGCAAGATGCCGTGCACGGCGGCGATCTGCTGCCAGCCTTTTTCCATCACCACCGCCACGCGATCGCCGTGCCGTACGCCCAGCGCGAACAGGGCGCCGGCCACATTATCCGCCGCCGTCGACAGTTGGCAGTAGGTCAGTTCGCGGGCAGGGCTGATGAGCGCGGTCGCCTGTGGCGTCAGTGCCGCCTGACGCAAAAGCCCGTGATGTAACAGCGCCGTCGGCGCAGGGGCCTGCGTGACCGGTGCACAAACGGCGGGCAGCGCCAGCGAACTGTTCGGCACCCGCCAACCTTGCGGCGCAGTAACCAGCGCCTGTAGCGCATGGCAATAGGCGCCAAACATCTGATCCAGCAGCGAGGCATCAAACAGTTGTGCGACCGCATCCCAGTTGAAATGCAACTCCCCGGCCTGCTCCATCACCTGATGATCGAGCCACACCTGCGGCGTTTGGGTAATATTGGCATCCGGACACAGGGTAAAGCGGGTTGTGTCCTGCGCGGCCTGCGCAGGCGTCTCCTCGTGGGTATCCACCATACTGGTGAACACGACCGGCATCGGCGCGGGGAAACGGCCGCTGCGGATCAGCGCCTCGCTGGCGCGGATCCCACTGAAACGACGGTGTTCGAGATCTTCCCACAGTTGCGCCTGAATACGCTGGGCGTTGTGGGCATAAGCCTGCTGACTGTCGTAACAGACATTCAGTAGGCTGACAGCGGTAAAATCACCAATGACCGCCTCAGCGTTGGGGTAGCCCAGTGGGCGATTGAACAACGTCAGATTGAGCGTAAATGTCGGGCTAAGGCTCCAACGCGCCAATACCTGGCTAAAGACCGTCAGCAACAGCGCCGTCTTGGTGATGCGCGCGCGCTGGGCCAGCGCGCTCAACGCGCCCCAATCGTGGGCCGACAACCGATGATGACGACGCACGAACCTGATCGCCGGCAACTGTGCCAGATCGCCCTGAACGGGCAGTGCTGGAGGGCCATACAGCTGCGGCAGCGCCTGTTGCCAATAGGCCCGATCGCGCGCATAGGCTTCACCCGCCTGCTCTGCCAACAGCGCCTGCACGTAATCACGGAAAGAGAACGGCAGCCGCGGCAGCGACGCATGGGGATCGCGGTACAGCGTCATCAACTCCTGCTGTAGCGTACGCATACTCAGGGCATCGGCGATCAGCAGATCGAGACTGAAATGCAAGCGGCCCTGCCGCGCCGTGCAAGCCGAGTAGCTGAAATCAAACAGCGGCCAATGCTCCGCAGGATGCACGTGGTGCGATAGTCGATCGCGGATCGCCATCAAGGCATCATGATGCGCGCCGGGGGGCAAGGCACGCAGATCGCGCTGTTCGAGCTGATACGTCGGCACCTGCGCCAGAATCTGCTGAGTACCGTCGGGGAGTACCCGCGCACGCAGCATTTCATGGCGGGCGATCAGCGCATTCACCGCCTGGGTAAAGCGCGCAACGTCAAAGTGCTCGACGTCAAACTCATGGTAGACGTGGGTCGCGACCGAGGTGGCACCCGCCTGTCGTCCAAGCCAGTAAGCGCGCTGAACATCCGTCAACGGGAAAGGTTGATGACGATGCTCGGGATCGTGCGCCATCACCCAGCCATCCTGAGGCGCGGCTGCGTCTGTCGTAGATTGCTGTACGATACGCGCACTCAACGCCCGCAGCGTGGAGTAATGGAAAATGTCCTTAAGGGTCAAGGCACAGTGAAAGGTACGGTTGACCTCGGCCACCAGCGCCACCGCCAGCAAGGAGTGCCCCCCTAAACGGAAGAAATCGCACTCAGGTCCTGCGTTTGTTATCGGTAAATAGCGCCTCCACAGCGCCAACAACGCCTGTTCCGCGTCGCTCAGCGCTGGCGGCGGCGCGAGGGGCTCCTCGGCCACGAAATCCGCCGCCAACCGCTTACGATCGATTTTTCCATTGGCGGTGTTCGGGAAAGCGGTCACCCTCTGCCACAGCGTCGGCACCATGTAATCTGGCAGTTGCTGCCGGAGATCGTTTTTCAGTTGTTCGAACAGCGAGAGGGGCGCGCTGGTGACAATAAACGCCGCCAGTGCTTTGTGTAACGGCGCGCTTTCAATGCAGGCCACCACCGCACCGTCCACGTGCGGGTGTCGCGCCAGCGTCCGTTCGATCTCGCCTAACTCAATACGATAACCGCGCAGTTTGATCTGACTATCTTTGCGCCCCACAAAACACAGCTGCCCCCGCACATCGCACCTGACCAGATCGCCGGTGCGGAACATCCTGCCGCCGTGATACCCCGGTTCTGACAAGAAGCGCTGTGCGCTCAGCTCAGGCTGTCCATCATAGCCGTGCGCCACCCCATCCCCGGCGATATAAAGCTCGCCGTCAACGCCTCGCGGCACCGGATGGCCCTCCTCGTCCAGAATGTACACACGGGTATTGGCGATGGGCACGCCGAGGGTGATGTATTCGGCTTGGGTGATCTGCGCTTTCAGCGACCAAATGGTGGTTTCGGTGGGACCGTAGAGGTTCCACAGCGCGCCACAACCGCGCAGCAGTTCTTCCGCCACCTTCGTCGGCAGCGCTTCACCGCCCGCCAGTACACACAGTTGCGGGTCGCCACGCCACCCCGCCGTCAGCAGCCCGTGCCAGAATGAGGGCGTCGCCTGCATCAACGTTGGTTGATAGTCGGCAATCAACGAAATCATACGGAAGCTGTCCGCCGCGCGTTCAGCCTCCGTCAGGTAGAGGCTCGCGCCGGAGATCAGCGGCAACAGATACTCCAGGAACGAAATATCAAACGTGGGCGTCGTCACAGAGAGCAGCCGATCGTTCGGGCCTACAGCAAAGGTACGTTGCATATCCAACAGCAGGTTCAGCAATCCGCGGTGAACAACACGCACGCCTTTAGGTTCGCCGGTGCTACCGGAGGTAAACAACAGATAGGCCTGCGTATCCGGCAACAGAGCGCAAGGTGCGGGAAGCAGGGCCACGTTCGGCGTGTCCTGCATCGATTCCGGCAACGACAGCTGTGCCGTTTCCCCCCATTCTCCCGGTTGACGCACCACCAGACAGGCCAGACGAGCGCGTTGCATGAGGCGTTGCAAACGCGCCGGGGGCTGACGGAGATCGAACGGCACGTAGCACGCCCCCACGTACCACGTCGCCAACAGGGTGGCAATGACATCGCTGTGGCGCGGCAACAGTACGCCGACCCGATCGCCCGGTTGTATGCCCTGCGCCTGAAAACGCGCCGCGATGGCCTGCACGCGCGCCCAGAGTGCGGCGTACGTCAGTGTGCCATTGTGCTGCTGTATAGCCAGTTGCGTTGGGTGTTGCACGCAGCGCTGTTCGATGATGCGCAGCACATCCTGCGGCGCGGGCCACAGGACGTCAGTGGCATTGAGCGGGTCGCGTTGGGGCGTTGCGGCCTCCGGTGCCTGCAGAGGGATCGCCGCGATCGGCACCTCCAGTGAGGAGGTCAGCGCCAAACAATGCTGGCGCAGCGCCTCGGCAATCTGCTGAACCACGTCGGCATCGTAAAGCCCCAGATTGAACTCAAAGGCGACGTCGAACGTGGCATCGTTTTGGAACACCTCGACCGTCATGTCGTACTTGACGGCCTGATTGTGATACGTCACCTGCTCCCAGTGCGCGCCGGCCAAGGGAAAAGCGCGTGGGGTCACGTGGTTATGATAGATATACAGGATCTGGAACAACGGCGAATGGGAAAGACTGCGCGGGAGATCCAGCGCATTCACCAAGCTTTCAAACGGCAGTTGCTGGCGTCCCAACGTTTCTTTCACGCTGGCCTTCACGCGCTGGAGCGCGTCGCGCCCCACCTCAACCCCGCTAAAATCGGTGCAGATAACCGCGGTGCTGGCATAGTAGCCGATGCTGTTCTGCAACTCCGGGCGAATGCGTCCCGATACCGGCGTGCCCATCACCAGCCGTTGTTGCTGGGCGTAACGCATCAGCACCAGTTGGAAGGCGGTCAGCATCAGTACGAACGGCGTCGTTTCTTGCGCGCTGGCGACCCGTTTCAACGCGCGGCTTAATGCTGCATCCAGGGTGATGCTGAACCGGGCGCCATGCGCAGAGGGTTGCGCCGGGCGCGGATGCAGCGACGGGAAGGTCGACAGGAGAGGCGCATCCTGCAAACGCGCGCGCCAGTGGGCAAGTTCGGTCGCCAGCAGGGTGTCCTGGAACCATTCGCGCTGCCAGCAGGCATAATCGGCATATTGCAGCGGCAACGGCGGCAACGACGTCTCATCACCGGCGAGCAATCGTGCATACTGCTGCTGTAACTCATCAAACAACAGCCGCAGCGAGATACCGTCGATGACGATATGGTGCACGCAAAACACCAGATGACTATCCTGTCCGGGCTGAACGATCTGTGTTACCCCCCACAGCGGGCCATGCGCCAGATCGAACCGAGTGTTTGTCACCCGCTGGATCGCCGCGTCTCGCGCTGAATCCGGAGCCTGCGCTGCTAACGTGACCGTATCGAAGATCAGCGCAGGCGCATCATCGATCACCTGGCAAGGCCGATCGTTGCGCACCACTATACGGGTGCGCAGGATGGCGTGGCGCGCCTGCACACGGCGCAATGCCTGCGTGAGCCTCGGTATATCCACCACGCCGTGCAAACGATACACCACATACAGGTTGTAGTTGATGGCGGCGTTGTCGTATTGCTGCAAAAACCATAACCGTTCCTGATTAAACGACAGCGGGATCGCCTGCGCCGGATCCGCCTTGATGATGGGAATACGGCTAGGCGACACGCCGGATTGCGCCAACTGTCGTAGTAACCTCTCCTTTTTATCCGCCGGGAGCGTTCGCGCTAACGCGGCATGCTGTATCGTCATGACCGTCCTTTCCTTATCGCTGCGTTGAACATCATTGCCGACATCACTCGTTAACCATGTCGTTAACCAGCGCGGCAAGCGTGGACTCCCCATCGTCCTGCTGCTCTCGCTCGACCAACTGCGCTAAAGCGCGCACGCTGGCATCCTCCATCAGGTCGATAAAGGAAAGCGTGACGGCGAACCGTTCCTGCACCTGCGCCAGCAACATGCCCAGCATCAGCGAGTGCCCGCCGGCTTCGAAAAAGTTGTCGTCAATGCCCAAGCCGTCAATCCCCAGCAATGCTTCACAGATCGCCACCAAGCCGCGCTGCGTCTCGCTCTCTGGCGCCGCGTAAGGCACCGCAAACGCTGGACGCGGCTGACGGTGCGCCGGCTGTTCAGCAGAGGCGATATCCCCCGCGTCCGCCACCGGCGTTACGGTGAGCCCCTGCTCTTCCGGGCTGTCGACCCAGTAACGGGTTTTGTCGAAGGCGTAGGTCGGTAACGAGACACGGCGCGGTTGGTCGCCTGCAAACGCAGACCAGTCTATGTTGTGGCCTCGCACCCAGAGCGAAGCCACGGTATCTAAGATATGTTTGTGCTCCTCGCCGTTGTGGGCGCCTGCCGGCAGCGCGCTGACCGCGAGGCGATCGCCCAATTCATGACCGTTGGCCAGCCGGGTCAGGGTGGCCCCCGGCCCAATCTCCAGAAAGTCGACATCAAACGTCGCCTGGGCCAGCCGCAGTGCCGCGGAAAACTGCACCGGCATCAACATCTGTTCCGTCCAGTAGTCCGGCGTAGTGAGGGTGTCAGCGCTGACGAGTTCGCCGGTTGCGGTAGAGATGATGGCGAGCGTCGGCGGGTTCAGACGCACGTTCTTAAATGCCTGACGTAGCGCCTGCGCCGCGTCTTGCATCATGCTGGAATGGAAGGCGTGGGAGGTGTGCAACCGTTTGTTGATGATGTTCTGCTGCGTCAGACGCTGGCTAACAGCGAGGATCGCCGCCTCAGGCCCGGCGATAACCGAATAGTTAGGGGCGTTAACCGCGGCGAGCGCCAGCGGGGCAGAAATCAGGGCGCTCATCTGCGCTTCCGGGAGCGCCACCATCAACATGGCACCGGTTGGCGCTTGATGCATCAGTTCAGCCCGACGCGCCACCAAGCGCAGCGCATCCTCCAAAGAGAACACGCCAGCCAACGTCGCCGCCACCCATTCACCCAGCGAATGGCCGATCATCACCGTCGGCGTGATGCCCCAACTGAGCCACAATTGCGCCAAGGCATACTCGACGCTGAACAGCAGCGGTTGCGTGAGGCGGGTTTGCGCCAGGCGTTCGCCCTGGGCTAACGAGATTTCTGCGCTGAACAGTTCATGGCGGATATCCAGTCGGTATTCACGCTCAAGTAACGCCGCGCAACGGTCGAAGGCCTCTGCGTAGACCGGCCAAGCCTGATAGAGCTGATGGCCCATGCGCTGATATTGGCTGCCCTGCCCGGAAAACAGCATCCCCAGCCCAGACTGCGTCTGTGCCACGCCACGGGCGAACGGTGCTGTCGCGGTCTGCTGCAACAGCGTCCCGGCAGCGTGCAGATCGTCCGTTACGAGCGCGGCGCGGTGTGTGAAGGTTTTGCGTCCCTGGGTGAGCGTCCAGGCCATGTCCCGCCGATCCGGCAGCGATTCACGTTGCAGAAAATCGGCAAAACGCGCCAGTCCCGAGGATAAGGCACTGTCGGTTTTGGCGGAGAACGGCAATATACTGTAGGCAGGTACAGGCGCTCGCGCTTGCAGGTCAACGGCGGGCGCTTGCTCCAGCACAACGTGGGCATTGGTGCCCCCCATGCCGAGCGAGGTGACGCCCGCGCGACGCATGCCGTTTTCCGGCTGCCACGGTTGACAGGTGGTATTGATGTAAAACGGGCTATTGGTCAGATCGATCTGTGCATTGGGCCGCTCAAAGTGCAACGTGGCGGGAATTTTGCCCTGCTGCACCGCCAGCGCGGTTTTTATCAAACCCGTGACGCCCGCCGCCGTATCCAGATGGCCGATATTGGTTTTTACCGACCCCAACGCACAGTACTGCTTTTGCGGCGCGCCCGCAAAGGCACGGCTCAGCGCGGAAAACTCAACCGGATCGCCCAGACGTGTCCCGGTACCGTGGGCTTCCACGTAAGTGATATCCTGCGGCGCCAACCCCGCCAACCGCTGTGCCTGAGCAATGGCGCGCGCCTGAGCGTCCACGCTCGGCGCGGTATAGCTGATCTTCTCCGAGCCGTCGTTGTTAACGGCAAACCCTTTGATGACCGCATAGATGTTATCGCCATCACGCAACGCTTCGTCGACGCGCTTCAACACCACCAGCCCTGCGCCGGTGCCGGGCACGAACCCGCTGCTGTTATCGGAAAACGCCCGACAGTGGCCATCGGCGGCGGTGATCCCGCCCTCCTGCGACAAGTAGCCGGTTTTTGCCGGCGGCCCCAGCGTCACACCGCCGGCAATCGCCATGTCGCACTGCCAAGTCAACAGGCTTTGACAGGCCACACACACCGCCACCAGGGATGTCGACGAGGAGGTCTGTACTGTGATCGCCGGGCCTCGCAGATTGAGGTGATAGGCGATGGTGGTGGTAATACTGTCTTTGTCGTTGCCAATGGCCGCCTGCAAACTGCCGGAAGAAAAAACGCGTTTGAAGTGCGGCATCAAGTTCAGCATCAAGTAGGAATCCATACTTTTGCCGGCGAAAATGCCCACATCCCCCGGATAATCGGCGGCCACATAGCCCGCATCCTCGAAGGCTGCCCACGCGGTTTCCAACAGGACGCGGTGCTGAGGATCCATCAGCTCCGCCTCTCGGGGCGCGATACCGAAGAAGGCGGCATCAAATTTATCGATGTCCGCCACCTCCCCCTTGGCCTTGACGTAGTCAGGGTGCTGAACAAATTCGGGGCTGATCCCCATCTTCAGCAGCTCCTCATCGCTGTAGAAGGAGATACACTCTCGGCTCGCCAGCAGATTTTCCCAAAACGCCTGTACGGTATCGGCTTGAGGGAAACGCCCCGCCATCCCAATGATGGCCACACCAAAATCATTCTCTGCCATGTTGCTTTCCCCTGTATTCAGGTTTGTCACGCGTTCCATTCAGCGGGATCAGTGATGACTATCGGTTGTGGCAGCCCAGCGCGCCCGACCAAAGGCCGAACGCTGTTGTGCCGCACGTTGCTGCGTCTGATCTCCCGTGGTCCCTTGCGCTGCGTCCGGGGCCAGCAGAAATTCCGCCAAGCGTTTGATGGTGGTGAAGCGCAACAGATCGACCAACGCCACGCGCTGGCCGCACTGCTGCCCAATGTGCTGCTGCATCTGTACCAGCAGAAGCGAGTGTCCGCCGAGATCGAAGAAATTGGTGGTGGTGCCGACACGCTCGATGCCAAGCAATTGCTGCCAGATCGCCGCCAGACGCTGTTCCAGTTCGGTCGCCGGAGGGACATACTCGCCCGGCCCTGCCACCTGTCGCAGGTCTACCTGCGGCAAACGGTGGGGATCGATTTTGCCGTTCACGCCAAGCGGCATGGCGCTCAGCGGCACGTAGAGCAACGGCAGCATATGCAACGGTAGCCGCAGGCTAAGCCACACGCGCAGTTGCTGCGCATCCAGCGCCACACCGTTGATGCTGCAATAGAAGGCCACCAACAGCTGCGTCGCTGCCGCATTGCTGCGCACATCGACCCACGCATCGGCAATATCCGGATGCTGTTTCAGCAGGCTTTCGATGTCGCCCAGCTCCACCCGGTGCCCACGGATCTGCACTTGGCGATCCTGTCTGCCGAGATAGAACAACATCCCGTCTGTTGCCCAACGGGCACGATCGCCGGTTTTCAACACCCGCACGCCGGCATGTTCCGGCAACTCAACAAAACGCGCGGGATCCTGTTGTGCATTAAGGTAGCCGGGGGAGATACCCAGACCGGAGAAACAGAGTTCGCCGCAGGCGCCCGGCGGTACCAGGCGGTTATCCGCATCCACCACATACGCTTGAGTATTCTGGATCGGGCGGCCAATAGGCAGTGGCCCCGTTTCTTGCGCCGTACGCGGTGCGACGGGATAGTAGGTCGAGCAGATACCGCTTTCGGTCAGGCCATAACCGTTAACCACCGTCATGCTCGGCAGCAACGGCGCAATCTGCCCATACTCCAGCGCCTCACCGCCGCACAGAAACAGGCGCAGCGATCCCATCGCCTTAGCCAGGACGGAGAGGCTGGCGGAGAGCGATGGGGTGGTACTCAGGATCGTCACCCGCTGCGATGCCAGCAGCGCAATGAGCGCATCGCTGTCCAGACTCTGCGCTTTTTTCGCCAATATCAGGGTACCGCCGGCGGCGAGCAGCGGCAGCACCTCCCCGACAAAGCTGGCGGACGCGACGGAAGTAATGGGTAGCAGAACATCCTGGTGCATCACCTGATAGCTGGAGATAAAGGAAGCCACCAGGTTGACCAGATTACGTTGGCTGAGCCGGACGCCTTTGGGTTGCCCAGTGGTACCTGAGGTGAAGATCACCACCGCGTCATTTTCCAACGCCGCTGGCGCAACGGTAACCGGCAAGCTCTGCATTTCTGCCAACAGGCTGCGCCAACCGGGCATCACCGCCCAGGGTATCGTCAGCCCATGAGGGGCCTTCTGCGGTTGCGCCACCAGCAGCATGCGCGGCGTTGCCTGAGCCAAAATCAGGGCGTTGCGAGCCTCTGGCGCATCGCCATCCAGCGGCACATAACTCGCCCCAAGAGAGAGGATCGCCAATTGCGCGATTATCAACTCGAAGCAAAACGGCAGCAGCAGCGCGACAGATTCTCCGCGTTGTATGCCCTGCGCGCTCAGCCAGGCACGCATCTGCATCGTGGCCTGTTGCAGTTCGCCATAGGTCATGGCGTTGTCACCGTGGCGCAACGCCACGTGAGTGGGGCGCTGCCGGCAGTGCGGCAGCACCAGCGCCAGCAGATTATCCACGGGCGGCAGCGCAACTTCAGTGGCGTTGTGCCGCGCCAGCCAAGCGTGCTCCCGGGGGGTGACGCGGATCAGATCGCGGATTGACAGCGTGGGCTGGCGGTTTGCTTCATCCAACAGTTCCCCCCACTGCGCCACCAAATGCCGAATACGCTCCGCGCTGTACAACCCGGCGTCATATTCGAAGGTACCGGTGATGCGCCCATCGATATGCTGCATACTCAGCGAAATATCCACCTGAGATGCACCGGTATCCAACAGTAGCGGAGTGACGTTGACGCCGTTTAGCGTCGGGATCGCCAGCGGCATATTGTCGAGTTGGAACATGCATTGATACACCGGGAAATGTCCGGCGCTACGCTCCACATTCAATGCACGCGCGATGTCGGTGAATTCGAGGCGCTGGTGCCTGAAAGCGGCGAACAGAATACCTCTGACCGTCTGCACCCACGCGGAAAACGGTGCCGCCTCGTCAAGAGGCAAACGCAGCGGCAGCACGTTGACCAGCGGCGCGATCATCTGCTCCTGTTCTTGCGCCAGCCGCGCGGCAATCGGCATACCGACGATATATTCCTGCTGACGCGCATTACGATGCAACAGGAGCACAAAGGCGGCCAACAGATAGTTATACAACGACACGCGCTGCGCACGCGCTGCCACCACCACCTGCTCGCAGGCGCTGTCAGGCAATGCAAAGGTGACAAATGCCCCTCGGTAGCGCGCCACCGTCTGACGCGGCCGATCGGTGGGGATATCGAGAATCGGCAGCGTGCCCGTCAGGGTGTCTTGCCAGTAGCGCATCGCGTCCTGATACGCGTCACTCTGGCGCCATTCCTCTTGTTGCGCCAGGTAATCGCTATACTCCAGCGGCGGTTCTTGCGCCGTGGACTCGCCGTTATACGCTGCCTGCAACTCGCGTAGTAGAACGCCTTTCGACCAGCCATCGCTGATGATGTGGTGCAAATGAATCAACAGCACGCTACGCGCGTTATCGATCGTCAACAGTTCAAACCGGCATAGCGGTGTGCCCGGCGTCAAGAGCATGGGTTGTGCCGCGCGCTGGTTAATCAACGCCTGTAACGCGTTATTATCGTCCACCGAAGGCAGCGGCACTATCGTCAGCAGCGCCGGCGACGAAACGGCCTGAGGCACCGCCAATACCGGTTGCCCATTGTGGGTTTCCGCCATGGCGCGCAACAGCGAATGCCGGCTCATCAGCTGACGGATCGCGCCGTCCATCCGCGTGCGATCCAGTTCCCCTTCAAGCAGCAAGGCGGCGGGGTTATTGTACAGCGCGGTGTGCGGCGCCAACTGTTGCATAAACCACATAGACGCTTGCGCCGATGACAGCGGCAGGTAGCGCACTGCGGGTGTCTCACACAGATCGACGCAACTGGCTGAGTGCGCGCGCGCCAAGCCGAGCAGCGTTTTACGACAGCACTTGCCATTGGCGGAGAGCGGTAACGCTGACAACGCCAACAGACGGTTCGGCAGCATGTAAGCCGGCAGGTTTTTGGCCAATGCATCCAGCAAGGCCTCCAAATTGAGCCGCGCGCTACTGACGACAAAGGCGTAAATCAGCTGATTGTCGGGATCGTCCTGGTCCGCCACCACTGCCGCCTGCCGCACCTCCGGCAAACGCATCGCATGGGCCTCGATTTCGCCCAACTCAACACGTAACCCTCTTATTTTAATCTGAAAATCATTGCGCCCGATGTAATAAACCTGTTGGCTTTGTCCGTCGCGCCACACCAGGTCGCCGGTTTTATACAGCCGCTCCGGCTGCCCTAAATGGCACAGGGTCGGATGCACGGTAAAATAGCGATCGGTCAGCGCTGCATTGTTGAGATAACCCCGCGCCAGCCCGATACCGGCGAGATAAAGCTCTCCCTCTTCGCCGTCCGCCACCGGGTTGCCTTGCTCATCCAGCACGTAGAGTCGGCAACCGTCAATCGCCTGACCGATAGGGATGTCTTCGTAGTCGTACTCGCGCTGGCAGCGGTGATGGCTGACATCGATAGCCGCTTCAGTCGGGCCATAGAGATTAATCAGGTCGCCCTGTGCCACCGATTGATAAAAGCGCGCCACGCTGTGGACAGTGAGTTTCTCACCACTGGCGAACACCGATCGCAACGAGGCGATCAAGCGCGGATCCCGTTTTATCTCCAGATACTCGACAAACAGGTTCAACATCGAAGGGACAAAGTGTACAACCGACACGCGGTGACGCTGAATCAGCCGCACCAAAGTACGCGGATCGCTCTCCAATCCGGACGGTAACAGCACCACAGATGCGCCATACATCGCCCACCAGAACATTTCCCAGACGGAGACGTCAAAGGTGTACACCGTTTTCTGGAACAGCACGTCCCGCGACGTGATGGGATAGACGCTCTGCATCCAGACAATGCGGTTAAGCAGCGCGGCATGTTCCGTCGCCACCCCTTTGGGGACGCCGGTGGAGCCGGAGGTGTAGATGATATACGCCAGTTGCCGCGCGTGCGGCCGATAACGCAGATCCCTCGTCGGCATAGCACTGACCGCCGCGCTGTCGACCTCGACGCGAGGAATCGGCCAGCGATCGCCATCGTCCGTACCGATCAGACAAGCGGCTGCGCTGTTGCTCAGGATGTTTTCAATGCGGCTACGCGGCGCATTATGCGCCAGCGGCAAATAGGCGCCGCCGGCCTTTACAATGGCGAAAATGGCGATCAGCATTGCCATGCCGCGCGGCAGGTGGATCGCCACCACGCTGTCTTCGCCGATCCCCTGCCCGCGCAAATAATGCGCCAGTTGGTTAGAGCGTGCGTTGAGTTCGCGATAGGTCAGCGCCGCGTCGTCCATCAACACGGCGGACTTTTCCCCATATTCACCGGCGATACGATACAGATAGTCGACTATCGTTTGGTCGTCGGTGGTCGACTGCCCCGTTGTCCCTTGCTGTTCCATAACTCTGGCCTTCAAAGCGAGATAAGTGCGTAGGATGGCGTGACGGGTTATGCCAGTCCGCCGTTGTCGGCAGCCAACCGCGCTTGGCAGGCGTCGATTTCCGCCTGACTGCTGCCTTTGAGTTGAAATCCCTGTTCAAGAAGTTCATGCAGAAAAGCGATGTCCTCCTCGCTGGAGGTGCCGCGCTGTTCAATCTGCTGGATGCGCTCAAAAAAACGGCTGAGCAACGCCTTCAATTGCGCGCTGGCGGCCGCATCGGCGGCGCGGTGGTGGCGTGTGGCCGTCAAGGCGTTGGTGAGCAGCGTGATGCGCTGGCGGCGCACGGCTTGCGGATCGGTCTGCGCTGCCGTGCCGTCCCCCAGTTCCTGTGCCAGCCGCGCGCGATCCTGACGGTCGTCAAACGCGTAAACCTGCGCTGGATAGCGATTCTCCAACAGCAGATTTTTCAGCACGCTTTGCGGACCGATCTCTATCGCGATCGGTACCGATTGCCCTGTCAGGTAGGTGAGAGAACGCTGCCACTGCACGGGTTGGGACAGTTGTTGTTCCAGCCATTGCGTTGGCGTGGCCGTATCGGGATAGGGTTGAGCACTGACATTGGCGATCACTGGGCAGCACGGACGCCGCCAGTCGCAGCGTTCCAGCGCCTGGCGCAGCTGCTGCCCGTAAGGTTGCAATAGCGGGCTGTGGTAAGGAACACCGCCAATCAGCGGCACCACTTCGACCTGGCGATCATGATCCAGCAGGTATTGCTCGGCGGCGATAATGGCCGCGTTTTGCCCAGACAACATAAACTGTTGCGCCGAATTGAAACAGGCGATGCCTACCTGCTGTCCGGTTTCGCGCTCCGCCGCCTCGCACGCAGCCTCCACCAACGCCTGATTCCCCTGCTTGATGATGGTGGTACCCGCGTCCATCTCGCGGGCGATCTCACCGGCTAAACGGCTGCGCATTGCCACCAGGGCCAGCGCCTGGGAAAAGCTCAGCGCGCCGCTACAGGTCAGCGCAGCATATTCGCCCAAACTGTGACCCAACATATAACGAAGGTTGACATCGGTACCGGTTTGCGCCAAAAACTGCTGCCACGCGACGAAGTGGGCCACGCTGGTGGTATAGATAGCGAGCGCCATCGCCGTCGGCTCGGCAAGTTGCACCAAGGTACCCGAAAGGCACAGCGCCGCCATGTCCCGTTCCGCAATCTGGCTGGCTTCGTCAAACAACGTGCGCACCTGCGGATAGCGCTCATACAACCGCCGTGCCATGCCCACATATTGCGAACCGGAACCGGGAAACAGCAGCGCGACATCCTGCGTCATGCTTTACTCCCCATCATGTAATTCGTCGCAATTTGGATTTCATGGATTTGCGATGTCCCTTCGATAATCTCCATGATTTTGGCGTCGCGGTAGTAACGCTCGACGGCATAGTCGGCATGGCAGCCGTTCGCGCCCAGCAGTTGCACCGCATTCCCGGTCACGTCCACCGCCGCTTTAGAGGCGACATACTTAGCCATCAGCGTTTGGTTCATCATGGCCGTGTGCAGCGTTTCGCGGTATTCCGCCGCACTGAAACACATCAGTTGCGCGCTGCGTGTCTGGGTCAGCATGGAGGTAAACAGGTGCTGGACAATGCCGTGGGAAAACAACCGCCGCTTGAACTGTTTACGTTGGCGGATGTAGCGCGCCGCCACGTCCACCGCGGCCTGACATAATCCCAGGCTGCCGCAAGCGGTAGTGAATCGCCCTTCATTGAGTGCAAAATTCACCGCCAGCGGCACCCCTGAGGTGAACGAGCCGAGCAACGCGTCGGCTTTCAGACGACAATCATTAAAATGCAGCTCCGCCAACATATTGCCGCGTAACCCCAACATATCGCTGAGCGGTGTGATGGTGAAACCGTCGGTGTCGCGATCGACAAGCACCGTCGCTAACTGATTGCCGCAACGGGTCAAAACGATAAAGAAATCCGCAATCTGCCCTAGTGTGATCCATTTCTTTTTGCCGCTCAGCCGCCAACCATCGCCGTCCTGCTGCAATTCCGTCTCCACGTTCATCAGGTCACTGCCGATATTCGGTTCAGTGAGGGCAATGGCGCCGATCAGTTCCCCCGTTGCAAGCTTTGGCAAGTAATAGGCCTTTTGCGCTGCGCTGCCCGCGCGTTGCAGCGGCGTGCTGACCATGCCGGTCACGGTAATGAGATTTTCTAACGAACCGTGTACCCCAGCCATCACTTCATGCAAGGCGCACAGTTGGTAAGAATCGTAATCTCGGCCGCCATATTTTTGGGAGATTGAGGCGCCTAAATACCCGGCCTGCGCCACGCGCGAAATAATGTCGGGCACAATAAACTGCTGACGTTCAATATCCTGAGCAACCGTGGCGAGATGTTTTTTTGCGAACAGTGCGGCCTCGTGCCGGACAATCTCATAATTTTCAGTGGTCATAGATTACTCCAGGCAGGTTTGCCGCTGGATGAGTTCCACCATTTTATTTATGGTAGCAATCTGCTCTATTTTCAACTCACTCACTTCCAGCTCAACCTGAAAGGTTTTTTCGATAAAAAGAATGATTTGCACGGTAAATAACGAGTGCACGAGCCCAAGAGAAAAAATATCGTCATCGTCATTCAACGTATACCCACGCAATGAGCGGGAGAGAAATTGCCGAATGGCGGCCTTCATGTCTTGCGTTTCCATATTCATATCCTTATCAGATTAATTTGGAATAACTGCTAGTCGTGCGCCTGTTGGTAACGATAAAACCCCTGCCCCGATTTCGCGCCGAGACACCCGGCATCAACCATTTTCTTTAACAAGAAACAGGGGCGATATTTGTCATCATTAAAACTTTCATACAGCACCTGCAACGATTGGAGAATCGTGTCCAGGCCAATCAAATCGGCGGTTTGCAGCGGTCCCATCTTGTGCCCGAAGCAGGTTTTAAACAGCGTGTCGATATCCTCGGCGCGAGCGACCTGCTCCTGTACCATAAATATGGCTTCGTTAACAAAAATCATCATGGCGCGATTAGTGACAAAACCCGGTGAATCATTGACCACAATGCCGGTTTTCCCCATCTGAGAAAATAAATGGTGAAATATTTCCAGCGTGCGCTCAGAAGTATGCACGCCGCGGATTAATTCGACGGTATGCATCAGCGGAACAGGATTCATAAAGTGGACGCCGACCACACTCTCCGGATGCTGAATTAATTTTGACAACGCCGTGATAGAGATGGCGGAAGTATTAACACCGAACACTGTCGATTCGCCGCAGATGGTGTTCATCCTGGCGTACAGCGCGTTTTTTCTCTCGATATCCTCGGTGATATTCTCAATCACCAAGTCACATTCTGCAATGTCGTCCAACTCGGTGGTAAAACGGATATTCCCCATTATCTCCGCCGTACTGCGGGTGCTTTTTTTATGCTGCGGATGAAAATGATATAAGCGTAAATTTGCTTCAATCATCTGTCGGCATTTATCCAGTTGAGCCTGGGAAATATCCACAACGGTGGTTGATATGCCGTATTGCGCCATATTATGGGCGACGCCAGTTCCCATTACGCCTGCACCTATTACCGCCACATTCATCATTTCGCTCCTTTACTGACAGGCTGTTTCCAGGTTGTCTTCGCCCCCCAGTTGTGCCGCGATATGCGCGTAGATGCTGCGCGGATTGGGGGTTTCCATCAGGGCCAAAAGATCGATATGTACATTGAAATCGCGTTCTAAGCGGGAGGTCAGCTGCGTCACCAGCAGCGAATGCCCGCCCAGTTCGAAAAAGTCGTCGTCCAACCCGACCGGCGCAATTTCCAGCAACTGCTCCATCAGCCCGATGATATGTTGCATGGCCGGCGACTGCGCAGCCACGAAAGGCACGCTTAACGCGGGACGTGCCTGATAAGGGCGGCGCGTTTCGGGTCCCGCCACGGGCTGTGTCTCCTCGCTGGCCGTTGCCCGCGCGGGCAATGGGTAGTGGTTGCGTGCGAAGGGATACGCTGATGCGCTGCCGCGTTGCGGCAGCGACGCGCCGTACCACGTGGCCCAATCAACATCGATGCCCGCACACCACAGCTGCGCCACGTAGCGCAGTACCCCCCCGCGTTCGCCCGTTTCCGGCGGCAGCCTGACCCAGTTGGTACCGCGACAGCCCACGCCCTGCTCTCGGGTATCCGCCAACAGCGCTTCGCTCCAAAACCCTCTGTCGTCACGCTGTGCATCGTTGATGGGATATCCCTGCCAGGCCAGCTTGTAGCCGGGGGTGGGCGCATGGCGTTCAGGAAGCGTGAGATGAAGCGCCTTTTGCTCCATTTCCCACAGCAGACGCAACACCTCTTGCATCGCCATCACGCCGCTGGCTGCGGCGGCAGGCAAGAGGCCTGCTCCGGCACCCGACAACAGCGTCAAGGCCGGCAGCAGAGCCATCCAGGTTTTCAGCGCGGCTATAGTCTGGCAACCTCTGATCAGCAGGCTATCCGCCTGCGCCGCCCACGCTTCAGCGTGGCGATAGGCGGGCGGAATGCTCATGTCGTTGAGTAACACCGTCAGGGCCGCCACTTCGCGTTGATAATGCGCCGAGTGCGCCAGCAAATGTGCATAGGCACCATCGCAGGTTGTACGCAGATCCGGGCAGTGCAGACCCCAGGGCGCGTCGGGCATCAGGGTATCCAGCGATTCCAGCACCGTCTGAGCGCCGTCGCTTTCCACTTGTATCACTCGGCGGCAGTCAAACGCAGGTCTCGCCACTTGTTGCATGTAGGCCAACGTTGCTGCATCGAGGGTAGCCGGCAACGGGGTAAGCTGTTGCATCAGCGCATCCAACTGCTCGTGAGAAGGCGCGGAGAGCGGAACAAACACCCGCGCACGCACCTGGTCATCACGCACCGTGGGATTCAGCCCTTCCAAAATCACATGTACATTGGTGCCGCCAATGCCAAAAGAGCTGACGCCCGCGCGGGGCGGCGTCTCCGATACGGGCCAGTCCTGCGGCTGCGTCGGGATATAAAACGGTGAATGTGCCAGGTCCAGCTTCGGGTTAGGCGTTCGGTAGTTGGCGAGCGGCGGGATAGTCCGGTGATAAAGCGCCAGCGCCGTCTTTATTAGCCCAGCCACGCCCGCCGCCGCGTGGGTGTGGCCGATGTTCGCTTTCACCGCCCCCAGCGCGCAGTAGTGGCGGCGCGAGGTGTCGAACGCCTCCGTCAACGCGGCGAACTCGATAGGATCGCCAATACGGGTGCCGGTACCATGGGTTTCAACGTAGCCGATGCTTTCCGGGCTCACTTCTGCCAGATGACAGGCCGCGCGAATGACCGCCTTCTGCCCATCATGGCCGGGCGCGGCAAAGCCGATTTTTTGTTTACCGTCGTTGTTGACCGCGCTGCCTCGGATCACGGCGTAGATGCGATCGCCCGCCGCCAGCGCATCCTCCAGGCGCCGAAGCACAACCACGCCCGCGCCGTCGCCAAACAAGGTGCCGGAAGCCTGACTGTCAAAAGGACGGCAGTGGCCGTCGGTGGCATGGATCATGCCCTGCTGACAGAAATAACCTGATTTCTGCGGTAAATCGATGGTAATTCCTCCCGCCAGCGCCAGATCGCATTCGCCGAACAGCAAGCTGCGGCAGGCGATGTGCGTTGCACTCAGGGAAGTGGAACAGCTGGTGTAGAGGCTATACACCGGGCCGTTGAGATTAAGTCTGTAGGCAATGAAATGGGCGATAAGATCTTTGTGGCCATAGATGCCGGACTCAAAGCGGTTCAGTGCATCGCCGTCAATCTGCGACAGCGAACGCCGAAGCCAATCCACATCCTCCGACGCCCCAAGGAAAACCCCGGTCAGCTGTTCGCCGGTGCGTTGGGCGTAGCCCGCATCTTCGAGCGCATGGTAGGCAACTTCATGCAGCACGCGGGATTTCGGATCCAGCGCCTGCGCCTCTTTGTGACTGTATCCGAAAAATGCAGCATCGAAGTCGCATACGCCCTCAATATAGGGTTTGGCTCGCACATAGGCAGGGTTGTCCAGCGTCGACTGATCGACGCCCTCGGCCAGCAGCTCCTCCTGACTAAAGAAGGTGACGCACTCTTTACCCTGCACGATGTTTTGCCAGAATTCGTGCAACGTCCGGGACTGCGGAAAACGAACCGCCATGCCAATGATGGCGATCTCCATGCCGTTCATGTCGCTTGCGTATTCCATAAGCCTCATTACCTTTTTGCAGGGCGATGGCGCGCCCGGATTAATGCGAAGACGTGCGGTTGCTCGCAGTATTTTTCGCGATTTGCAAAGCGCGTTTAGCCGCCTGATTCGCGCGCGCTGTCGTCTGTGCCGCAGGCGGCGACGGGGGCGCATCCGGCTCGTCCTCCGGCGGCTGGCAAAACGCCGCCAGTTGGCGCACGGTGGCGTGGTTGTACAGCGACATCACGCTCACTTGCGGATAGTGACGCGCCATCTGCCCACTCAGTTGCACCATATCAAGTGACGTTGCCCCTAATTCGGCGTAGTTGTCGTCGAGGCCCACGCTGGCCAGTCCCAGATACTCTTCCAGGATCTGGCAGAGCACGCGTTCCACCTCGCGCGTCGCGGGGCTGTATGCCACGCCCATTTCTGGACGGGGCCGCTTTTTCACCGTCTGCAGAGCGATCGCATCGTCAGTGGCGGAAGATACGCCGCGGTCCACCCGGTTACCTCGCGCCAAGCGATCGATCGCCCGTGGCGAAAGCAGCACTTGCGCCCACGGGCTACGGGTGTGCAGCAACGGCCACAACTGGCGCATCGCCTCGGCGTTGCTCATGCTGAGCGCATAGCCACCGAGACGCCGTTCCGCCATCATGGCGTTCAGCCGGTCCATGACCGCCGCAGTGCGGTGCATTACCACTACCTTGCCGATATGTTGCGGCGTAGTCAGGGTGGCGAAGGCGCGTGCAACCTCGGGCAGCGGTACGGATTTGCACGGCAGGAGCGGCAACGTGTTGTCGTCGATCCAGGCGACAATCTGTTGCAGGTAGCGGCTAAAAGCGCCCTGCGCCGCGTGGAAATTAATCGGAATAAAGGTGCCGCCTTGGGCGAAGAAACGCATCGGCAGCGCTCTGTCTTCCACGATGTCCTTGCTGCCCAGTTCAAGAAAACGGCCCAGCGGCGCCAGTAGAGCGAGGCTGGCGTCGAGCAGATGGCCAGTGAGGGAATTGAGGATCACATCCATCCCCTGCCCGTCCGATGCGGCCAGCAGACTGGCGGCGAACTGTTCGCTGTGCGAATCCGCCACGGCATGCACGCCCAACGAAAGCAGGTAATCGCGTTTCTGCGAGCTGCCTGCCGTGGCATAGATCTGTGCGCCACACTGTTTGGCAATATGGATCGCGGCCAAGCCAACGCCCCCCGCCGCGCTGTGGATCAACACCCGTTCTCCGGGTTGAAGGTTAGCGCGCACCACCAGCGCGTAATAGGCCGTGAGGTATGCGATGGGCAGCGCAGCCGCCTGTTCGATGCGGCAATGGGCCGGTTTTCTCACCACACAATCGCTTTCTACCCGCGCGTATTGCACAAAACCGCCGTTCAGCACCGCCATGACATCCTCACCCGGGGCGAATTCGGTGACATCTTTACCCACTCGGGTAATGCGTCCGGCGCATTCCAGTCCCAATTGCAGCGGCGCGTCCCCCGGCTGTTGCCGGAGCAGCCCCGTGGTGAACAGCACATCCTTAAAGTTCAGCCCGGTAGCCAGTACCTCAATCTCCACCTGTGAATCCCCCGGCGCCAGGCGCGGCGTCGGATACAGAGCCAGCGTACCTGCTCCCGACTCCTCAGAGGCCAGCCGCAATTGATAATTGTCGGCACTGGGCACGCGCAGTCGCGTGCCATCGTCGGCATCTTGCATGTGGATCTGTATCTTGCGCTTCACCAACGCCGCACAGCGGGCAATCAGCTTGCCTGCCGTGTCGTAGAGCGTGAAAGCGTAGCTGTCACCCTCCTCATCGTGCCGATTGACGGTCAGCGCCACGTGTAAGGTGGTCGGCAACGGGCGGTACAGGCGTAAATCTTGATAGAGGAAGGGCACCGAATCGGTGTGAAAATCGGGCAGTTGTTCGACAACGCTGCTGGCGATGTCCAACAATGCCGGGTGCAGCGCGAGCGCATCATCGGCGGCAACCGTGGGCAGGGACAACGTGGCGAAAACGTGAGTCTGTGCAGTGTTGCAGTACAGCTGTTGCACGCTGTGCCAGCGCGGCCCGTAGTGGAAGTGCGTGCTCGATAATCCCTGTGCCGGAGGCGTGATGGCGTGCATCTCGCGCATCAGACTCGTGAGATCGTACGCGCCGTTCTCATCCGCAGTCAGGCGCGTCGCCCTGCCTTTGGCATGGGTGGTCAGCGTACCGCTAAAGCGCTCTGTCATTGACTTCACCTCGACGCTCACCCCCTGCCCGTCAGGTAAAATGTCAACGAACACGTCAGCGCAGCCGTCGTCCATCACACTCAACGGGGCCAAAAAGACCAGTTCATCAATGCAGATTTGGTCTTGCGCAAGGGAGTGGCGCAGGGCTTCATACGCCAGCGCCAGATAGCCGGTCCCCGGCAGCGTGGCAACACCGGATATCCGGTGCTCTTCCAGCAGCCAATCGGATGCGGGGGACAAGCGCGTATAGTAGCTGGCGCCAGCACCTTGTCGTTTATAAGCCTGTAGCAGCGTTCCCGTCGTCAATGGGCGCAGGCCTCGCAGGACGTCGTATTCACTGCCGTTTATGGCATCCAGCAACATGCCCTGTTCACGCAACGCATCCCACCCGATGCTGAGCGCATTCACTCCGTAGCGGGTACGCAGTTGCTGTGCCAGCGCATCCAGATAGGCGCTGGCGGCGGCATAGCCTGTCTGGCCAATCTCCGCATTCACGGCAGCCAGCGAGTTACAAAACAACAACAGCAGGCGCTCATCCAGCAAATTCCGTTGCGCTAACGCATGCAGCACGTTATCGGTGCCTTGTCCTTTCACCGCCAGCGTGTCGCGTAGCGCAGATTCGCTCAGTTGATGCAGTGTCAATGCGGTGGTGGCGTCGGCGGCAAAAATCACGCCATCCAAACGGCCATAACGTTCGAGTAGTGTCGCCAGACAAGCGTTAACCTCCTCCGCCTGCGTTACGTCACAGTGGATGACGTCTAATTCGGCCTGCCGTACCAGTTCGTGGCAATACCCGGCGCGACTGCTCAGCACCACGCGACTCCCCTCACGCCGCGCAAACGCTTCACCGATCACGCGACCAATGCCCTTTTCACCGCCGATGATCCACAACACGCTGCCCGGCAGACATCCTGCCTGAGGAGGTAAATTCGCCAACAGCCGTGTCGGAGTAAAGCTCCGCAGGTAGGGCATGCCCTGCCTGAGCGCCATTACCGTCTCTTGCGGGGCCAAACGCCGACTGAGCCAGCTTAGGTTCTCGTCACTGCCCTGCGCATCAATGTCGATCAACCGCACTTCGGTTGGACGCAACTCTTGGGCCAGCACGTTTACGGCACCGGACAATGCCGCCAGCGCAGGGTCGGCGTTATCCTGTTCCAGTACGCGGAACGCACCCTGGGTCAATACCGTCAGGGACGCCAGCAGCGGGGAGCCGTGCGCGCACCAGCGAGCAACGCGGTAGAGCCCCGCGAGCGACTGCGCCAGTGACGAATCCACCGCCGCACCGGGTGCATAGAGGCAATGCAATTGATGGTAAGTCTTGTTCGCCAAAAGCGCGCTGACGCCCTGGAAATGCGCAAGAATACGGTCGTTATCCCACACCTCATCCTCTGGCGACGTCGGTAGCGGCACGGTGATGCTGTCGATTCCATTGTTCGCCAGTTGCTGCTGTAGCTTGCCACCATCGGCGCTAATGATGAGCGTCAACGCGCCCGGCGCATAGAACGCATCGTGCGAGGGGGCGTCGTGTATCCGCCACAGCACGCGTTGGAGCCACTCATCTTTTGGTCGGCGCAGAGGATGGGGGTGCTGACGATAACCGGAGAGCGCAGCGCCGTAACGATAGTAATACGCCTGTTCGAAGGGGTAATCCGGCAACGGAATGTGCTTGCCGAGCGCCGACTGGTTGAAGCGCCGCCAGTCGATATTCACGCCCTTGACCCATAGCGCGGCCAGCGCACGGTGCAGAACGTGTTCGTCATCGATCGCCGCATTGGCTTTACGTAGCGTTGGCAGGGTCGGCTGATCGCGATATTGGCCGTGTCCTTGAATAAAGGTAGAAAGCGATTTCCCCGGCCCACATTCGACAAACAGCGTGGGTTCCACCAGTAGCTGTGCCGCGCCTTCATTGAACAACACGGCGTTGCGCACCTGCTGCACCCAGTAGTCAGGCGAGGTGGCCTGCTCTACGGTGATCCAGGTGCCGCTTACGTTAGAGATAAAGCGTTTGTGCGGCGCGTGCAGCGGGATTTGGCGCAGCAGTTGAGCGAAATCGTGCAACATCGGCGTCATCATGGCCGAGTGGAATGCGTGAGAAGTTTTCAGGCGCGTGTGCTGTATCTCACCCTCGGCTAAGCGCGTGCTCAAGCTGGAAATGGCTACCTGCTCGCCCGCGACCACGCAAAAGTGCGCGCTGTTATTCGCCGCCAGCTCAATACCCGATTCCGTCTCCAGCCACGGGGTCAGTTGCTCGCGACTGAGGTAGACCGCCAACATGCTGCCGGGACGCATGGACTGCATCAAGCTTCCGCGCACCTCAATGACGCGTAGCGCATCCTCAAGGGTAAACACACCGGCGATGCAGGCGGCGACATATTCGCCCAGACTGTGGCCGATCATGCTGTCCGGCGTAATCCCCAGGTCAATCAACGTGTTCGCCAAGCTGTATTCAACACAGAACAGCGCCGGTTGCGTGAACTGCGTCTGATCAATATCCCGTGTGTCCGCATCGTCAAACAGCAGCGCCTTGAAATCGACCATTGAATAGCGCTGTAAAGCAGCAAAACAGCGATCCATGTGCCGGCGAAACAAAGGCTGATGGGCATAGAGACCTTTAGCCATGCCGCGATATTGGCTGCCTTGACCGGGAAACATGAAGCAGATCTCCGCCGCCGCGCGCCGGCCGCTGAAAGTGTCCGCCTGCAATACCGTAGTGCAAGAGAGATCGATTTTTGATCCTCGACTCACCAAATAGGCCCGCCGATAGTCAAAGGCCGTGCGTCCAGTTTGCAATGTATAAGCGACATCCGGCAGACGCACGCCCACCCCGTGCTTGACATATTCCAGCGTTGAGACCGCGCGCGCGTCCAGCGCGGCGGGCGTTTTAGCGGAAAACAGCAACAGGTAGTCGTCGCGCACCCGCGCCGCTGAAGGGTCGCCCTCATGCTGATGCGCTTCCAGCGCGATGTTGGCATTAGTGCCGCCGATACCGAAGGCGCTCACCAATGCACGGCGCGGTCGCGTCGGTGGCCACGGTTGCGCTTGCGGGTTAACGTACAGTGCGGAACGCGACAGATCGATAGCGGGATTGAGTTGACGAAAGTGCGCCGTTGGCGGCAGCACCTGATGATGCAGGGCGAGCGTCGTTTTGATGACGCCCGCCACCCCCGCAGCCGAGTTGAGGTGACCGATGTTGCTTTTTAGCGCCGATACCGCACAAACCGGGGCCGATGCGGGGCCAAACACCTCATTGAGCGCCCGCAACTCGATAGGATCGCCCAGCATCGTGCCGGTGCCGTGCGCTTCCACCAATCCGATGCTGTCGCTATCAAAATCGGCACGGCGCAAGCTGGCGCGGATCACCGCCGTCTGCCCGGTCACGCTCGGCGCGGTATAGCCGATCTTGTTATTGCCATCATTGTTGACCGCCGAGCCTTTTATCACCCCATAGATACAGTCCCGATCCGCCAGCGCGTCATCCAGACGTTTCAGCAGCAGCATCCCCACGCCATCGCCGGTGACGGTGCCAGACGCTTGGCTATCGAAGGGACGACAGACGCCATCTCGCGCATTGATCATGCCTTCATGGTATTCATAGCCCCGGTAAGCCGGCATTTCGATGGAGACACCGCCCGCCAACGCCGCATCGCAATCCCGGTTACGCAGCGCGTTGCAGGCCTGATGGATTGCCACCGCCGAGGTGGAGCAGGCCGTGTCCAGCGTCACGGCGGGCCCCGTGAGGTTGAGCGCATGGGCAATCAACGCCGTGACGGCGTGGATATTCAGGATACTGGCCTTATACAGGGCGGTGGCGTCGGGGGTGTCTTGCATCACCGCATTGAGCCAGTGGGGCGATGTCAGCAACCCGGCATAAAGGCCAATCGCGCCGGCAAAAGTCACAGGATCGCACCCGGCGTGTTCCAGCGTTTGCCAGCAGCACTGATGCAATAGCCGAATTTGCGGATCCATACGCTCCGCGTCGTTGGGGGTATAGCCAAAGAAATCCGCGTCAAACCATTCGTGGTCGTCAATAACCCCTTTGGCCTTTATGTAATTCGCTTGCTTGAGCTTATCTGCCGCCAGGCCATGCGCACGCAATTCCTCATCGCTGAACAGGGTTAACCCTGATTCTCCGCCAGCGACCAGCGACCACAACGCCGCAATATTCGCCGCGCCGGGGAAGCGCCCCGCCATCCCGACAATCGCCACCGGCATATCGCTGTAGGCAACAACGTGCGTTGGCGCCGCGTCCTCCGGCGGCACCGCAGTACTGAGAAAACGCGTGAGCGCCGCCAGAGTGGGATATTTAAAGAAATCGGTAATATCAATCTCTAGACCAAGTTGCCGCTTAACCTCCCCTTTCACCCTAATGGTATCCAGTGAGGTGCCGCCGAGCGCGAAAAAGGAGGCGTTGCCATCAATGTCTTGTCTATCGAGCACGCGTTGCCAGATGGCATGCAGCGCCCGTCCCACTTCGCCATGTGCCACTGAAGCCGTGGCAGGCGCTGCATGGCGCTGTGCGACGGGCAAGAGATGCCGCAACTGCGCCAGGTTGGCCTTACCGCTGTGACTTTTGGCAATCTCCGTCACCACCACCAATGATTCCGGGATGGCGAATGGCGGCAGTGTGTCAGCCAATTGTCCGCGTACTTCCGCCTCGTCATAGCCATCATTGACGCAGACCACCGCCGCAATATGCAGCGTATCGCGCACTCGGTAAGGAACCACCACCGCCTCGATAATGTCGGCGCACTCCAGCAAGCGTTGCTCGATCTCTCCGGTTTCGATTCGTTGTCCGTTGATCTTGATTTGACCATCTTTGCGGCCAAAACAGTCAACACAGCCATCATCCAGCAACCGGGCATAATCGCCGGTTTTGTACATCATGCCGCCGGGAATGAAAGGATCGGGGATAAAGACCGCTGCGCTCAGTGCCGGATTGTTCTGATAGCCGAGAGCGACCCCCTCTCCCCCCGCCACCAGTTCGCCGAGGGCACCGATGGGCAACAAATGCCCGTGGAGATCGGTAATGTAGAGCGAGGTGCCCGGCACAGCATGGCCAATCGGCACTCGGGCGGGTTGCGGTCCGTTGAAGCGGTACGCAGTGGTAAAGATGGTGTTTTCCGTCGGCCCGTAGCCGTTCGTCACCGCCAGATGCGGGTATTTCTGCATCACGTCGTTGATGTGCCGCGCGGATACTGCCTCGCCGCCCACCGTTATACGTTGTAGCAGGCCGAAGAAATCGCCGCCTTCCGCCACATAGGTGTTAAACAAGGATGAGGTAAACCAGGCGCGCGTCACCTGTTCATGAGCGATCGTGCGGCGAATGCGATCAACATCGAGTAACGCCAATTTGCTGAGCAATACCAGCTTGCCGTGGTTGAGCAAGGTAGACCACATCTCAAACACCGAAACATCAAACTCGAACGGGCAGGTCAGCAGCGTTGTCTCGCCGGTCATCACCTTCAGCGGGCTGTCGCCTTGCATCAGGCGCAGCAAACTGCGGTGCGCCACCGCAATGCCCTTGGGTTTGCCCGTCGACCCCGATGAGTAAATCACATAAGCGCGAGAATCCGGCGTGATAGCCGGGAATTCCACTGGCGGCGCGGCGGGGAATGCATACAGATCACCCTGTACAACCCGCAATGCGTCCAGTGATTTGCCATGCACCAGCAGCAGTGTCAAACCGCTGTCGTCAATAATTTCCTGCATCCGGCCCACAGGGTAGTCGGGACTCATGGGCACATAAGCGGCGCCGATCGTCATGATGGCGATGATGGCAACCACGGTGTTTACCCGGCGTTCGCTAATAACACCTACCGCATCGCCAGCCGTAATGCCCTGCTGTACCAAATAGGCCGCGAGCCGTTCGGCCCTTGCTGCCAACTCACGATAGGTCAACGCGCACTGCTCATCCACCACGGCGATCTGCTCTGGAGAATCCGCAACAACCCGATGAAATTGTTCGATGACATGAGATTGGTTATCCCAATCCCGGCACGCCATGCGGTCCACATAGGGTTGAAGTGCCTGCGTCTGCTGGCGCGGGGTCAGGTTTACCAACGCGGCGATGGGCCGCAGCGGATCCTCCACCAGTTGCTCAAGCAGGTAACTCAGGTGCGCCAGCAACGCACGCGCCATGCCGTCGGTCAGGTAGCGGGTGGCGTAGGCGAGACTGAAACGGAATCCCTCCTGCTGGGTAACGGTCAAGGTCAGCGGATAGTGCGTTTGTTCCTGTACGCCAAGATGGCGAATCGCCACGGACGACGTACCTGACAGCAAGGCCGCATCGACCGGGTAATTCTCCAGTACCACCAAGGTATTAAAGAGGTCGCCGACCTGGCTCTCTTCCTGCGCCAGTCGCTGTATGTTGGCTAAGGCATCATGCTCACAGTCGTAGTGCGTCATTAATGTCTGATGCATACGCTGTACATGTTGCAACAGCGTTGCGCCATCATCGCGCAGGCGTAGCGGCAACGTGTTAATAAATAGCCCCAGCGTTTCTTCTATGCCATCAATCGGCACGTTTCGCCCCGATACCGTCGCGCCGAACACCACATCGTCAGCATAACACCAGCGTTGGAGCATAATGCCCCACGCCACATAGAAGAACGGTGCGGGGGTGATACGGTGCTCGCTGCACAGGGCCTGTATTTTCTGACACACATCCGCCGAGAGAGTGATCTCTGCTTGATGTTTTTGATTCAAATAAGGATTATTCTCGGCCTCAGTGTCGGTATGAGGTTGCGCCAGTCGCGCGATGCGGGTTGGCGTTCCCCCTTGAAGATATTTCGCCCAATAGTCCCGTTGAAAGGTGTGTCGTCGGGCTGCCAAAGCGTCTACAAGGGGTTTCAGGGATGAGGGGGAAATGACACTGTCATCCCTCACACCACTGGCCACGGCAGCGCCATAGAGTTGGAGCAACTGTGTCATAAAAAGGGATAAGCTCCAGCCGTCCATCACTATGTGGTGGTAAGAGAGGATAAAGGCACTCTCTTTCGCTGACTGAATAAGATAGGCGCGGACCGGTATAGAATTTAAGGCGAAAGGATAACGTAAATCAGTCTGTAACAGTTGGGGGATTATGGCATCAATACCT
Organism: Serratia nevei; assembly: GCF_024160145.1. GTDB lineage: Bacteria > Pseudomonadota > Gammaproteobacteria > Enterobacterales > Enterobacteriaceae > Serratia > Serratia nevei_A. The sequence goes on along the minus strand of NZ_JAMYWQ010000002.1, from coordinate 103,820 downwards.
TCATCCGGTGGGATCGAGATGATGCCTTCATTGAGTGGGCAACGTAATTCACCCTCCTCACCGTTTAACACATATATTTCCGGCAACACATCCGTGTTCACCACCTGACAGGGATGATCGTCCATATCCCAATGATATTCCGTGCGGAAACACTCATGCTTGCGAAATAACGCTTCTAACGCCCACTGAAAGTGGGCACTTTCTACACACTGGGAAAAAATGCACGTAAATTGCTCATGATAGTTATGCTTCACCTCTTCGTTTAACGAATGGAATAAGAACCCTTGTTGACTAGGTGTTAACGGAAAGTGATTACGTATGACCTTGTCAGTACACAGAGAATATCCAGAGGTGTTATCCATAACTCACTACCTTATTTATAATTCAAATATTTCAAGTGAATAATAACTACTGGGATTTGTTACAACTAAACTTAACATAGCCTTTCCAATCGCATACCTACCCACAAGGATAGTTTTTTATCGTACAATAATATAATTTACCCACATTTAATCACCAATTAGAATAAGCATTAATACGGCAATCCATCTCTCTAATATTAAAGGGATTTTCCATTTTAAGCGGTGCAGTTCATTGCCAGACCCCCACACGAGTTCACGTGGGTAACCACATTTTCCATTTCATGTTGCAGACAATATGAAACGCTAATAATAAGTGAGTAATTAACTCATAGACTGAACTATTCAGTCTGTATATAAGCCGCTAAACCAGGCGTCTTCCAGAGCACAACCACATGATTGGTGTGAGGGAATACAGGCACTCCCTTACGACCTGGAAACATGACGTATATAACATTAATTATGTATGACACTTCCTTACATTAAGAAATGTTGTATCCTGCGTTTTTCTTTTTTTGAAAACCGCAAACCTAACCATATTCATGACATGTTTTCAAACAACGGAATGTAATATGAAAAAAGACCTGAAAAACAACACGTTGTCTCTGCGTGAAAGGCAAGTGTTGCGCATGCTAGCACAAGGCGATGAGTACACTGAAATATCACACAATCTTAACATATCTGTAAACACGATAAAGTTTCATGTGAAGAACATCAAGCATAAAATACAAGCCAAGAATATCAACCATGCAATACACATTGCTGATAAGGGTGAGATTATCTAAATTAGCGTAGACCTACTCGTTGGCCATACAGTTTTTTCCTTCGAAAGGATATGGATGGCCTTCCTGGCTAGTTCAATGAAGAAAGGTAAGACGCTATCAGCAGCGTTGCCTTGTTAAAGAGGCAGAAATTTATATTTTAAATCGCGAGGCGATCAAAAAAAACAGCCAGGAGGATGGCAACCTGATGCGCTATTGCAATCATGGAGACTGAGTACGAACGGGTACAGTTTTATTTCAATGGAAACACGCGGTTCAAACTTCGCTTTCGCCTCTCGGATTACCTGTTTTAAATCAGCGCAACCCATTCCATTCTCAGCCTTAAACTCGCTACACGACTATATTTTATACATATCCACGTATTTCCTCGCTCTTTCTTCAGCCCCAAGGAAGCGATGAAGATGGTTTTTTGGCGGGTAAAAGATCCTGACGACATCAAAACATCACCAATAATTCGGTACTCAATAGACTATAAACCACTATCGGGGCTGTCATTTAGGGTGTGTTTATTGCACTTTGCATAGTGAAATACGACCACATCGTTCATTTTGATACCGTCAATACCTGGTCAAATAGCATACATTTGCTAGCTCAAGCCCAATGCGCGAAGCAAACTGGCGTTATCGGGCTTGGTTCAATGAGTAAACTCGATAATCTCTTGAAAAAAATCATTGCTGACACACTGCGCTCCGAACTGTTTTTTGGCTTTTCTGCCGCCCTCAAAAGCTGCGTTTCGCCACCAGATAGGCACCCGCCACCAGCAGCAGGGCGCCGAACAGCGCCGGCAGATTCTCGCGCAGCGCCGCCGGGCCGGCGCGGTAGACGTCCACCAGCAGCCCCATGCACAGTTGGCTGGCGACCAGGATCGAGATGGTGGCCGCCGCCCCCAGTTTTTGGTAGCCCAGGATACCGGCGAACACGAACAGCGATCCCAGCAGCCCCGGCAACAGCATCCACCACCTGGCGGCGCCGGTCACTTCCGCCACCGCGCCGAGGCCGTTTTTGGCCAGCAGCAACCCCACCAGCAGCAGCAAACCGACGCTGGAGTTGATCACCAGCGTGATAAGGATGGTCGAGACGCTTTCGGTAATGCGCACCATCAGCAGATTCTGCACCACCAGCCCCATTCCCGCCGCTACCAGCAGCAATAGCATATTCATCGCCCTGTCTCCTGGGATCAGCGCGCCGGCGGCGCCGCCCGCTCGTCGAGCGTCAGCTGCAGGAAAGTCAGATCCAGCCATTGGCCAAATTTGGCGCCCACCTGCTCCATGCGCCCCACCTCGCGGAACCCGAGCGCCAGATGCAGCTGAATGGAGGCCTGATTGCCGGATTCGATGCCGGCCACCATCACGTGCTTGCCGCTCTCCCGCGCCCGTGCGATCAGGGCGATCAACAGCGCTTTGCCAATCCCTTCACCGCGATGCGCCTGATGGACATAAACCGAGTGTTCTACGGTATGACGATAGCCGTCCCAGGCGCGCCAGTCGCCGAACGACGCGTAGCCGATCGCCTCGTCCGCGCCGTTCACCGCCACCAGCACCGGGTAGCCCGCCGTCTGCCGTTCGCCGATCCACGCCGCGCGATTGGCCGCATCCACGGTTTGTTCATTCCAGATGGCGGTGCTGTTCAACACCGCGTCGTTATAGATGGCGGCAATCGCCGCGCTATCGTTGAGCGTCGCATTTCGTATAATCATGGTTTACCCCGGCCAATTGTCCACTATAATACTACGATATGAATATTAAATTAGACAATCTAAATCAGCTGATCGGCGCACGCATTCGCATTGAACGCGAGGCGCGCCACTGGTCGCTGTCCGATCTGGCCGAGCAGGCAGGCGTCTCACGGGCGATGGTTCATAAGATCGAGCGCGGCGAGAGCAGCCCGACGGCGATGCTGCTGGGCAGGCTGGCGGGAGCGTTCGGCCTCAGCATGTCCAAGCTGATTGCTCGAGCGGAAACGCAGGAAGGCCGGCTGCTGCGCCGGGAAGATCAGCCGGTCTGGGTCGATCCGGAGAGCGGCTACGTGCGGCGCCACGTTTCGCCGCGCACCGATCTGCCGCTCGATCTGGTGCGTATCGAACTGCCGGCCGGCGCGACGATCCCGATGCCGGCTTCGGTGTATGCCTTCAAGCGCCAGCTGATCTGGGTTTTATCCGGCGAGTTGGTCTTTGTGGAAGGTGACGCGCGCCATGACATGGCCGAGGGAGACTGCCTGGAGCTCGGCCCACCGGCGGACTGCCGCTTTGAAAACCAGAGCGACCAACCGTGCGTGTATATGGTGGCGGTACTGAGCGCCGCCTGACGCCCCGCCCGCGCTAGCCCTGCGTCGGCCGGTTATAGCCGGCGCGGAAAAACTTCTCCGCCAGCCGGCTGTCGCCGCCGGAAAAGAACTCGCTCATCGGCTCACTGCCGAGGCCATAGGCGCGGCTCAGCTGCCCGGCTTCGAACGCCGCCCGGTTTTCGTCGCCGCAGCGCTGCGCCAAATGGTGCGCATAGCCGAGCACAAAGCCGCGCTTGTAGTCGGAGCAAAAGCGCGACAGCTCCGCCTCCGGCTTCAGGTTCTCCGCCTTTAACCCCGCCAACAGCCCTTTGCCAAAATGGTCCCCCACGCTTTCCTCCTCATTACGCCATCGCTATATAAAAAAATATACAGCGAATAGACGAACGAGAACATACTCCCAAAGTTCTACCCGCCGCATAAAAAAGGCCCGCCAAGCGGGCCTGAGGGAAAGCGGGCAATCACAGCGTGAAATTCAGCCCTTCGCTAACGGTCTTGCCCAGCGGCAGGCGGCCCGACGGCGCCTCTTTTTCCTGCAGGAAATCCGGCAGGCGAGCTTTGTCGCCCGGTTTGCCGATCGCCACCATGGCGTGCACCGCATAGTCGTCCGGCAGCTGCAGCGCAGCCTTAATCTTGTCGTGGTGGATGCCGCTCATGCAGTGGGTCAACCAACCTTTCAGGTGCGCCTGATGCGCCAGGCTGGCCCAGGCGGCGCCGGTGTCGAACGCGTGGGTCGGGTTGTCCACCAGCCGTTCGCCGTTCAGGCTGGTGGTTTTGGAGACGATCACCACCAGCGCCGAGGCGTGCTGCGCCCAGCCGCGGTTGAAGTCGATCAGGAACTCCAGGTAGTTCTCCCAGCTGTCGGAGCCGTGCTTGCTGTAGGCAAAGCGCCACGGCTGAATGTTGTAGGCCGAAGGCGACCAGCGCGCCGCTTCAAAAAAGCTCAGCAGCGTTTGATCGTCGATGGCGTCGTTGGCCATCGCGCGCGGCGACCAGCGCTCGATAAATTGCGCATCAATCGGGTAATCGGACGTTCTTGGCTGGCTCATGATAAGTTCTCGCAGTGAAGTAAAAACAAAAGTTCGCTGATATTCCCACAGCTTAAGACGATAAAACTTTTATTTCGTGCCATTGCCCTGCGGCAGTTCCTGCTGCAGCCAGGCGAGAAACGCCCTGACCGGCGGATGCCGCTCGCGCCCCGGCGCGCACAGCACGCTGTACGCGGCCCCCGGTACGCGCACCTCCGGCCGGTACGCCACCAACAGACCGTTATCCACCATATCGGACACCATCACCGAACTGGCGAGCACCAGCCCCTGCCCGGCCACCGCCGCCTGCAGGGCGTAATGCTCCTCATGATAGCTGCGCATCGCCGCATGGCGCTGCCACCAGTCCACGCCGGCGGCCCGGCACCAGTCGCGCCAGCCGCTGTCGTACAGCGCCGAATCCCCCCACTTGACGGTGATCAGCACCGGATTTTCCGGCTCGGTGGCGGCCAGCCCCGGCGCAGCGTAGACGCCAAAGCTCTCCTCCAGCCGCGCCGTCTGATGCAGCGCGGGATACTGCGCGCGGCTGTAACGCACCGCCACGTCCACGCTGGCATCCTGCTGCAAATCGATCACCTCGGCGCAGGCCTCCAGGCGCACCAGATAGTGCGGGTACGCCTGGTAGAAACGCCCCAGGCGCGGCACCAGCCACAGCGCCGCGAAAGAGTGCGTAACCGAAACGCACAGCGATCCTGTGCTGGGCTGCGGCCGCAGGCCCTCAAGGGTGGCGGCGACGTCCAGCAGCGCGCCGTGCACCCCGACGAACAGCGTTTCGCCTTTCGGCGTCAGCCGCACGCCGCGCGGCACCCGCTCGAACAGCGCAAACCCCAATTGTTGCTCCAGCGCTTTGATCTGGTGCGAAATCGCCGTCGGCGTCACCGCCAGCTCGGCCGCCGCCAGCTTGAAGCTGCGCAGGCGAGCGGCGGATTCAAAGGTGCGTAATGCGTTGACGGGCAGCGTGGCGAACATGGCGAACTCTCTTGAGATGAATTGAAATCATCCTGGCAGAAAAGCCGTCATTTGTCGCCTGCCAGCACTTGTTTCTAGAGTAAGGCTGAATTCACTTCATACCGAGGAACATGACATGAATACAACTCATCAATCAAAACGTCTGGTGGTGCTGGTCGGCAGCCCGCGCCGCGACGGCAACAGCGCCACGCTGGCGCAGGCGATCCTGGCGGGCGCCGCCGAAGCCGGCACCTCCGCCAGCCTGCACTTTCTCGATGATTACCTGAGCGGTTTTCTGAGCGATGAACGCCACACGCCGCCGCCGGCCGATCGCTACGCCGAGCTGTTCCTTGAGCACTTTCTGCCGGCCGACGGCGCGGTATTCTGCACGCCGATTTACTGGTACGGCATGTCGGCGCAAACCAAGGCCTTTTTCGATCGCTCATTCAGCTTCTATTCCAACACCTACCCTCAGGCGGAACAGGTGCACCAGCGCATGAGCGGCAAGCGTATCGGGCTGGCGGTGGCGTCGGAAGAAACCTACCCCGGCGCGGCGCTGGGCATCGTGCATCAGCTCCAGGAATTCAGCCGCTACACCCATTCCGCCTTCGTCGGCGTGGTGCACGGCGCCGGCAATCAGCGCGGCGAGATCGCCCGCGATCCGCGCAATCCGCTGCAGGCCGCCCGCGCGCTGGGGCGCGAGTTCTTCACCCGCCCCTACTCGGATTATCAGATGGACAGCCCGCGCAGCACGCAGGTGTGGGAGGAGTGAGCGCGGTGATTGCAAGCATAACGTTAGCATCTGTCGCAATCTGTTGCGGGCCATTGGCCTGCCGTTACGGCGCTTGTATGATACGACGCGGCGCCAGAGGGTGGCCGCCGATCTGAAGCGGAAGCGAACTGCAATGTCTAAACAGTGGAAAATAGCGGCGGCCAACGCCGGTTTGCGTCTCTATACCCGCATCGCGGGCAATTTCCGGCCCGCAGCAAGCTTCGATCCGCGGCAATCCTTTGAACGCATTGTCATTTTCTCCACCAGCGCCCTCGGCGATCTGATGTTAAACACGCCCGCCATCCGCGCACTGTGCGAACGCTATCCCGGCGCGCACATCACGCTGGTCTCCAGCCACAAAAACCGGCAATTGGTTGAAGGCAGCCCCTGTTTTCATGACGTGATTTACTGGGACCACAAGGCCAAAGACATACTGAGCATCATCCGCCGGCTGCGAAAAAACCGGCCGCAATTGGCGATCATCCTGCATTCGAAAGCGCCCTATGACATCATCGCCGCCATCGCCGCCGGCTGCCAATACCTGTTCAAAGATCTTTATGGCAACAAACCGAGCGGCATGGAGCGCTGGCTGACCGGCGTCAGCCACAGCACCGGCGGCCATTTGATTCAGCGCAAGCTGGATATGGTAGGCCAATTGGGTTGCCGCACCGATAACCCGGAGATGTTCATCCCCGTCGCGTTCCCGCCACGGGAAACACCGCCGGGCCAGCCGATCGTCGGTTTTCAGATGGGGGCCTCCGAGACGCTGCGTTGCTGGCCAGTGGCGCGTTTTATCCAATTGGCGCAGCGGCTGCTGGCGCAGTCGGCGACGCTGCGGATCGTACTGATCGGCAGCGCGGCGGAGCGCGCGATTGAGCGTGAATTTATGGCCGGCTTAAGCGAGGAACAACGGCAACGCGTGGTGAGCCATGTCGGCAATACCACCCTGTTGCAACTGCTGGCAGTCATCGCCGACATGCGGCTGCTGATCACCGGCGATACCGGGCCGCTGCATTTGGCCATCGCGTTGAAAACGCCGACCATCAGCCTGTTCGTCACCGCCAACCCACGCTACAGCGGCCCATACCAAAACCGCGAATTGCATCAGATTATCGCTTTCTCGGCCGAGACGCAGACATTGACTCCGGCCCAACTCGCCCAGCCGCTCAGCATCATCGATGCTGAGCAGGTATTCGATCGGGCGCTCGCGGTGTTGAACGGCGACGCTTAACCCTGCATAAAATAAGCCTGGCAATCGACCTTTTCGAAGATCTCGCCGCCAATGGCGCTATTGGGCGACAGGTTTTTTATCGACATGGCGTTGTTGCGCATGATTTCGCTGGCGAAGCGGAAAGCGGGCATCACGATGGAATCGACGTGTTCCGGCAAATGAGTCGGCTGCATGTTGTCTTTGGTTTCATAAAAGCGCGGTAAGTGGAAGTTGTTCATATCCAGGCCGGCGATAAAAAGCTGGTCAAAACCGAGAAAAGCAATGATCTGCAACGCCCAATAACTCACCGTACCGGCATCAAAAACGCCGCGGCGAATGTCCTGGCTGAAAGCCACCCGACGATCGGCGGCGCAAAAGCGCATACCGTCATCGTGGCGATAATGTGCCCACAGCGCATCGGGCGCAATACGGGGACAATAGATTTTAAAGGCGGCATCTTCGAGCACCGACAGCCGGCAGCGGATACCGGCAAGCGTAAACCGATCGATAATACGGGCCACGCCGTGCGCCGTCGTAAATAACGTCAATCCCGCCGTTTGTATAATATCGCGCACAATGTCCGAGCGTCGGTCGAAAAACCCCATATCGACGATGACATAAAAACGGAACGCCACCTGTTGGGACAAGAAATAGGCGCCATTAACACCAACAGCAGGCATCGCGGGCAGTGCGTCGAAAGGCAACTCATTAATGGACGGGCCGGTCGCGGTCAATAAAACGGCTCCCTGACAACTGCCACGTAATTCACTGAGTGGAATAAGCGGCACCTGATGCTTTTTATACCATAATTCAACGATCTCCCCGCTGGCAGCGCGGACGATCTTCATATAAGGCCAAAGATTCTCGTTATGCCGATAAGGGCGCGCGTGGGAATAGCGATAGATCTGCTTGAAAAATGACCTCATCCTCATAATGGCGATATCCTGTCCAGAGTGCATGACGATACCTACAGAGGCATCTTTCTGTATGCTCAGAATTTAAATACGAGTCAGCACTGGCCAGGCCGCTCAGCGAGTATCTAAGCTTTCGTTTAGACAGGCAATTTTTGTAATTTGAATTATTCGTCAGCATATCGGCAAGAGATGCGTCAAAATGTTAATCAAATGAAAAACGGTTACAGCGCGTAAAAATAGCGTTAATGGCAGAGGTGATGCCGCTTGGCATGGGTGGGTTTTTTGTTATAACGTAGCAGGAATTCAGCCAAAGGAAGACGACGATGAAAATCCAGCTGTCGCTGCTGTTTCTCAGCCTGCTGGCCGGTAAGGCCGCGGCGTTTCAGTCTAAGATGCCCGAACCGCGCCCGGAACAGGCGCGCGCGGCGGAACAGAACATCGAAAATCTGTTTTATGGCTTTCACGCCATGGACGCCCAATCGGTGAACATCGGCAGCTGCGCGGCGGTGCCGGTCGCAGGATGCCAATGCGCGTTCTGCACCCAGCTGCGGCAGGCCGGGCGCTGAGCCGCTCCCCCTTCTTCACCCCAGCCCATACTGCACGATCAGCTGCCCTTTCTTCATCTTTAGGCCGGTGATAGCGATCGCACCCACCTCGCCCAGCGTGGCGACATGGGTGCCGCCGCAGCCGTAGGCGGGCAGTTCGCCGAAGCCGACCTGGCGCATACCGTCCACCGCCTGTTGGCGGCGCGGTAAATCGGCGGCGATCAAGCGCGCCAGCTCCGCCTGCAAAAAGTCCGCTTCTACCGCCTGCGCGTTTGGCCCCGGCGCGAAAGTGATGCGCCCTTCCCCCGGCCAATGATGCGCCTTGATCGGCCGCCAACCGCAGGTTTCTCCCAGCCAGCCGATCAGATGCCCGCCGGAGTGCCAGCGGGCGTGCAGGCGGCGCTGCGCTTCATCGATTTGCATCATCACCGGCCCGAGCGGCAGCGGCGCGGCGGTAAAGTGCAGCACGGTATCCCCCTGCTGCTGCACCCGCAGCACGGCGACGCCGCCTAACGTCCCCACGTCGGACGGCTGGCCGCCGCCCTGCGGGTGGAACAGCGTGGCGTCGAGCTCTACGGCGTAAGCGCCCGCCTCGGCCGGCGCGCAGCTCAACACCTGCGCCAGGCCCTGTACATCGTCGCTGTAGTAATAACGTCGTTCGGTCATCATTTTTCTCCTCGGTTCGAAGAGCCATTATATTCATGTCATAATCCACAGATAATCCGCCGCCATCACAATGGACCTTTGCGTCATGAGCACAAATCTTTCTTACGCCCTGTTGCCCGAAATGGCCGTTTTCGTTCAGGTGGTAGAGAGCGGCAGCTTTTCCGCCGCCGCCCGTAAATTGGGCACCTCGCCTTCCGCCGTCAGCCGTAGCGTGGCGAAGCTCGAGCAGGCGCTGGCGCTGCAGCTGCTGCACCGCACCACCCGCAAACTGCGGCTGAGCGAAAGCGGTGAAGAGGCGTTTGCGCACTGTCGCACCCTGCTGGCGGCGGCCGACGCGGTCATGGCGATCGGCGGGCGCGGCGCCGTGGAGCCCGAAGGACTGGTCAGCGTCAGCGTGCCCAAGGCGGTGGGCCGCTTCGTGCTGCATCCGCACATGCCGGCGTTCCTGCGCCGCTACCCGAAGGTGGACGTGAGGCTGCGGCTGGAAGATCGTTATATGGATCTGATCGACGATCGGGTCGATCTGGCGCTGCGCATCACCGATCGCCCGTCGCCCGGCTTGATCGGCCGCCAGTTGATGAGGATAGACCATCTGCTGTGCGCCACGCCGCACTACCTGGCGCAGCACGGCACGCCGCAGCACCCGCACGATCTGGCGACGCACAGCTGCATCTATCTGGGCGAAACGCCGAGCGACGCGCAATGGAAGTTCCGCCGCAGCGGCAAAACGGTGACGGTCAACGTGCGCGGCCGTTACGCCGCCAACCACACCGGCGTGCGGCTGGACGCGGTGAAACAGCATATCGGCATCGGCAGCCTGCCGTATTTTACCGCCCGTCAGGCGCTCGACGACGGCGAGATCGTGCAGGTGTTGCCGGAGTGGGATTTCCTCAGCAGCTATCACGGCGGCCTGTGGTTGCTTTACGCGCCCAACCAGTATCTGCCGCCCAAACTGCGGGTGTTTATCGACTATCTCGTCGCCTGCCTGGCGCAGGAGCCGCAGCTAAAGCGCCTTGCGTAGCGTGATGTTGATGCGGTGCGGCCCCACCAGCGAGTGGTAGCCTTCCTTGACCGGCAGGATGCCGTGAAAACAGAGCCGCGCCGGGCCGCCCCATACCACCACGTCGCCGTGCGCCAATGGGATGCGCCGCGCCCGGTCGCTGCGTTGCAGGCCGCCGAACTGAAACACCGCCGGCAGCCCGAGCGAGACCGAGACGATCGGCGCGCCGAAGTCGTGCTCGTCTTTATCCTGATGCAGCGACAGCTTGCTGCCCGGATCGTAACGGTTCATCAGGCAGGAATCCGGCACGAAGGGGCCGAAGCCCGCCTGCTGCGCGGCTTCGTCCGCCAACGCCATCAGGATGGGCGGAATGGCCGGCCAGCGTTTGCCGCTGCGCGCGTCGCGTTCCGAATAGCGGTAACCGCGGCTGTCGCTGGTCCAGCCGTTGCCGCACCAACTCATCGCCACCGACATCACGTGCCCGCCGGGGGTAGTCAAATGCTGCCACGGCACCTGGGCCACCACGCCCTGCACCGCCGCCAGCAGTTCCGGCCCGTGATCGCGCACGAAGCCGTGCATCACCACCGCGCCGGGGGCGATCTCTTCGCGCCACGGCGGCGGCAGCGCGTCTTCAAAAAGATCGATTGTCATCGCCAAAACCTGTATGAATACACAGTATTCATTGTAACCCGCCGCCGCCGATTGTCCAGCACCCGGCAACGCCATTGTCGTTGGCGGCAAATTTCTCTACAGTAGCCGCCATAAAATCAATCACTCACCAGGAATGCGTGTGATTAAGGGCATCACTCTTTCGGTCGTCGCCTCCATCTTGTTCGGCGCGATGTATTACTTCACCTCTACCCTCACCCCGCTGAACGGCGAGCAGGTCTACGGCTGGCGCACGCTGCTGACGCTGCCGTTCCTGACGCTGTTTATGGCGCTGTCCGGCGATTGGCGCAAAGTGGGCGACACGCTGGCCTGGATCGGCCAACGGCCGCAGCGCCTGCCGGGCCTGCTGCTCACCTCGGCGCTGCTGGGGGTGCAGCTGTGGCTGTTCCTGTGGGCGCCGCTGCACGGCAAGGCGCTCGACGTGTCGCTCGGCTATTTTCTGCTGCCGCTGACCATGGTGCTGGCGGGCCGTTTGATCTACCGCGATCGGCTGTCGCTGCTGCAAAAGCTGGCGGTGGCGTGCGCCATGGTGGGGGTGGGCAATGAGCTGTATCAGGCGGGCGGCGTCTCGTGGCCGACGCTGGTGGTGGCACTGGGCTATCCGCTTTACTTTATTTTGCGGCGGCGTTTCGGCACCGACAATCTCGGCGGGCTGTGGTGCGAACTGGCGCTGATGCTGCCGGCGGCGGCCTGGTTCGCCTTCGGCGACGGCGGCGCGGCGGCGCTGCAGATCAATGCCGAGCTGTATTGGCGCATTCCGCTGCTCGGCGTCATCAGCGCCGTGGCGCTGGTGTGTTACATCCTCGCCAGCCGCCTGCTGCCGTTCAGCCTGTTCGGCCTGCTGAGCTATGTGGAACCGGTGCTGCTGGTGATCGTCGCGCTGCTGCTCGGCGAGAGCATCGGCCAAAGCGAATGGCCGACCTATCTGGCGATCTGGCTGGCGGTGCTGCTGCTGGCGGCGGAAGGCGCACAGCACCTGCTGCGCCGCCAGCGGATCTGACTCAGGCGGCCAGCGTGGCGCCGCCGTCGATCACGATGTCCTGCATGGTGATATGGCTGGCCAAATCGGAGGCCAGGAACAGCACCGCGTTGGCGATCTCATCCGGGCGGGCGATTTTGCCGAGCGGGATCCCCAGCTTGAACATCTCGGGGAAACCGGCGATGGTGCGTTGCTGCGCATCGTCGGTCTGCCACATGCCGCGCTGCATCGGCGTGTCGGTCGAGCCCGGCGACACCAGGTTGCAACGCACGCCGAACGGTGCCATCTCCAGCCCCACACAGTGGTTCAGGCTGGTCAGCGCCGCCTTGGAGGCGCAGTAAGCCGCCATCTGCGCGCGCGGTACGTGCGCGGCGTTGGAGCCGATGCTGACGATCGCCCCGCTGCGCTGCGCCTTGAAGTGCGGCAGCACGGCGCGGAACAGATAAAACGCCCCCGAGGCGTTGACGTTGATGCACTGATGCCAGTCATCCACGCTCAGGTCTTCGGTATTGCCCATGCGCAGAATGCCGGCGGCGTTGATCAACACGTCCAGTCGCGGGTTCTCCGCCAGCTGTTGGCGGCACACCGCCTCCACCTGCTCCGGCCGGCTGATGTCCAGCGTCACGCAAGGGTAAGGCAGATCCGGGTTGGCGAATTCGCGGTCAAATCCCACCACCTCGGCGCCCTGCGTCAAAAAATGCCGGGCGATCTGCTCGCCGATGCCGCGCGCCGCGCCGGTCACCCACACGCGTTTGCCGGTGAAGTCCATCTGAATGCTCATGCGCACACCGCCATCCGGGCACGCTGCCGGGCCATGTTGTTGTTCATCGTTGTCTCCTGCGAAAGCGTATGACGCGGCGCGCACTGCGCCGCAAAGAGGCCCTACAGCGCGCCGCTGTTCAGGCCGAAAGCGTTGAGCATGGTGCCCAGTTTGGCGGCGGTTTCCATCCACTCGGACTGCGGCGTCGAAGCGGCGACGATGCCCGCGCCGGCGAACAGCCGCACCCGGTTGCCGCGCAGCAGGCCGCTGCGGATGACGATCGCCCACTCGCCGTCGCCATTGGCGTCGCACCAGCCGACAATGCCGCTGAACAGGCCGCGATCGTGCGGTTCCAGATCGGCGATCAGTTGACGGGCGCTCTCGGTCGGGAAGCCGCACAGCGCCGGCGTCGGATGCAGCAGGCAGGCCAGCTGCATCACGTTGAGGTTCGGGTTCAGCAACTCGCCGCGAATGCGGGTGGACAGGTGCCACATGGTGCCGGTGCTGAGCAGCGACGGGCCGCTGGGCACGCTCAGGCTGGCGCACAGTGGCGCCAGGTGCCGGCGAATGTCGTCGATCACCAGCTTGTGTTCATATTTGTCTTTGGTCGAGCGCATCAGGCGCTCGCTGCCGAGGCGATCCTGCTGCGGATCGTCCTGACGGCGCGCCGAGCCCGCCAGTGGATTGGTGTGGATCTCGCCGCCCTGCTTGCGGATCAGCAGCTCCGGGCTGGCGCCGATCAGCACGCCACCGTCGGCCAGCGGCAGGGAAAAGTGGTAACCGGTCGGGTTCTGCACCATCAGGTTATTGAGGATCTGGTGGCCCACCACCGGCTGCTCCAGCTCGATGTCGAGGATACGCGACAGCACCGCCTTATCCAGCTTGCCCTGCTTAAAGCGGCTGACCGCTTCCGCCACCGCGTGCTTGAAGCGCGGCTCGTCCGGAATGCTGGTGCAGGCGGCCAGGCGATGCGGCTGTTGCAGCATCGGGCGCGCGGCGCGGGTAAAGCTGTCGTTGGCGACAAACTGGCAACGTTCGGGCACATACAGGCTGGAAGGCCGGCGCGTATCGAACGGAATGGCGCCCACCACCACCGGCGTCTCCTGGCCGGCGGCTTTGGCGCGCGCCAGCGCCTGGCGGATATGCTGCGCCAGCGCGCTGTCTTCCTGCTCGCCGCCGAATGCCGGCGTCTCGATACGCTCGAACACGCCGTCGGCGGTGAGTGAACGGTACTCGGACCGATACAAGAAGGTCGAGTGTTCGGCGTACACAAAGCCGGGGAAGGTTTGGTTTTCTGTCGTCAGTGTCGCCACAGACCACTCCTTTGTTGCGCTTCGCCAATGATAATGTTTATGCGAATAATTATCATTAGCCATAAAGAAAGCTAAATTACACCGGATCCCCACCGTGGGTCAATCTCCGACGAATGAATCTTTCCACGCGCTGTGGCAAACCTGCGTTACGACACAGCAAGAAATAACACACTGTTATTATTGTGTTTTAGCAAGAAATAAAGGTGGTGACATCGTCACCTTCACGCCAAAAACGCCCGCTAAACCGCCGGTCGGCGGGGCAATTTGGCGTCAGCGTCTTAAGCAACGCTAATACAAACGTCTGCCGCTGCGTATCCACGGCGACCATGCGCGCATCGAGAAAATCGAAGTAACAGCGCACCTGCGGATAAAGCGCCTTGAACAGGCTCTCTTTGGCGGAAAACGTCAGCGTCAGCAGTTCGTTGAACGGCAACGTCTCGCGCAGCAACGCCTCGCGCTCCGCCGGGGAAACGATCGCGCCCCACAGCTCCTCCGCCCGCACGTCGGAGAGCAGCGTCTCCACGTCCAGCCCAACGCCGCCCAGGCCGCTCTCGCGGTGCACGGCGCACAGCGCGGTATCCGAATTATGGCTCAGCGCACCGGCAATGCCCGGCGGCCACTGCGGCGCGCGATCTTCGCCGCGCGCCAGGGTGAAGTCGGCGAAACCGAGCGGCGCCAACAGTTGCCGCGCCAGAACACGCCCGGCCAGATACTCCGCGCGGCGTTTCGGCACCGCGCGCGCCAGATGATACGGCAGCGCAAAGCCCGCCTCGGGAAAACTCTCGTCGCGATACTCCGCCAGCGCAAAATGGCAGCGCGCCACCTGGCCCGGATAGCCGTCCGGCGTGAAAAATTCGATATTGCGGATAAAAGTGGGTAACCGGCAGGAACCGGCGTCACTGTCCAAAGAAAGCTTAATCACCGTCGTTTAACTTCTCGGCATCCTGGCGTACCGCCACCAGCTGTGTCAGCAGTTCCGGCAACGCCGTTTGCACCGTCGCCCAGACCACTTCAAGGTTGATATCAAAATAACCGTGCGCAATGCGATTACGCATGCCACGCATGTTGCGCCAGGGGATTTCAGGATGGCGCTGTGTAAACCAGGCGCTGCCATCCATGATTTTCGTCACGGCTTCACCGATGATAATCAGACTCATAATGACGGCCTGCTGGGTGCGTTTATCTTCGATAAAATCTGCCGGTGCCAAGCCATCAACGAAATCGCAGGCATCCTGCGCCGCCTGTTGCATGTGGCTCAAATAATCGACCAACCGCGAGTCTTTCATACCGGCTGGGCCTCCGCCAACACCTGCTGGCGAAAGGCCGGTGGCAAATCGAGCGGCGTCAGCAGATCCACCTGTATGCCCAGCAGCGCTTCCAGTTCCGACTGCAGCCCCCCCAGATCAAACAACGTGGCCCCCGGCAACGCATCGACCAACAGATCCAAATCACTGCCCTCCCGATCGGTGCCATGTAGCACCGAGCCGAAAATACGCGGATTGGCCGCAGGGAACAGCCCAACCGTTTTTCGGATCGCCTGGCGATGTTCTGCAAGAACAATGGATGGTCGCATGGTTTTCTCTCCCCGTTGCACCTAACGAAATGCTAGGTGATCGGTTGAGGGGATTCAAGCACAATCCCCCGGCAGCCGCGCCTACGCCTCTCCCCCGCGCTCGTGAGAGAGGCTGGGCATTATAGAATGCCTTTCATGGTCTTCTCGAAATCGCGCCAGGCGCAGAAGCCGTCTTTGTCGATCGGGCAGCCTTTCAGCGCCAGCGTCACCCGCTGCGGCGGGGTTTGCAGCGTCAGCGGCGTTGCCTTGCGCAGCTGCTCGGTGGACTGGTAGACGTACTCAATCTTCAGCAATTCACGGCCGTTCTGCGCGTCGCGCCAGCGCTGGAACACCAGTTTGCCGCCGATCGGCGTTTTCTCGTATTGCTGCGGCAGCTGATACGGCTGGAACTGCATGGCCGACAGCAGCGAGGCAATATTGGAGTCGTGGCCGACCAGCACCGTCAGCTTCGGCGCGTCCGGTTTGCGCTCGCCCAGCAGCGCGTTGTTGATGTAGGTCAGCAGCGGCTTGGCGACGTTCTGCGCCACCACCGGCGAGGTGAACAGCGAGTCCTGATAGCCGTCTTTCAGCTGCGCTAACTGCTGCCACTGGTGCGGAGTGGCAATTTTGCCCCAGGCCACCTCTTTCATCGGGAAACCTTCGTAATACTGCAACATAAAGGCGTCCACCAGCGAGTTGCCCACCCGCAGCGGGCCGGAGACGCCCGGCTCTTTGCCCGGCACCGCGCTCATCACGCTGGCTTCTTTGGTCAGATCGCAGTGTTTGTCGGTCTTGCAGGCGGCGGAATCCTGGTAGTCGATGATCTTCGCCAGCTGTTGGTAAGCCGCGTCCAGCTTCAGCGAGCCCAGCGCGGCGTTCATCGCCGCCAGCGCCTGCTGGTTGAAGGCCTCGCTGGTGTCGGTGATTTTCGGGTTGAAGGTCGGATCCATCTCGCCCATCTTGTCCTGATGGTGCACGCTGACGTCGCAGCCGGGGAACGCGCCGTTGCTGAAAAACTGCGCGGTGGCCACCGTGCGCTGCAGGCTGTTGGCGTAGACGTACACGCTGCCGGCGGTCGGGCAGCCCTCTTGCGGCAACAGGCCGGTCTGCTTCAGCCAGGCGTTGAAATAGTGCCCCATATACACTTCCAGCACCCCGCCCTTGGTGGTCAGCTGGCCACCCGGCGTTTCCCAGGCCGGCCAGGCCTTCGGCGTAGACTGCGCCAGCACGCTGCCGTTGTTGGCCAGCGGCGCGCGCAGGTTATGGCGGCTCATCACCAGCACCTGTTCCAATTGATAACCGCCGGCTTCCGCCAGCGCGTTCCCGGTGAATAACAAAGGCAGGCACAGCAATAGCGTTTTTTTTCTCATCCGCAGAGGCTCCCGGAAAATGATTATTTTTAAGGTGTTAGCGTTTGCCCGAGTATGATGGCGGGGTTAGTGTGACAAGTGTGTGACAGGGTTCACGGGAAAGGATCGTAACCGCGGCCACCGGGCGGTGGCCGCGTGGCTTCAACTCAGTACCACAGGCTCATGATCGGCCAGCCGATCAGCAGCAGCGCGGCGATGTACACCACGCCGAGAATGCCGCCCAGGCGCCAGTAGTCTTTCGACTTCACGTAGCCACAGCCGTAGATGATCACCCCCGGCCCGGTGGCGTACGGCGTCAGCACGCCCATGATACCGATCGACAGCACCAGCAGCATCGACAGCTGCTCCATCGGCACGCCCGGCAGCCCTTTGCCGACCGCCAGGATCACCGGCAGCATGGTGGCGGTGTGCGCCGACAGGCTGGCGAACAGGTAGTGGGCGAAGTAGAACACCAGCACCAGCGCTACCACCGTCATGTTCGGCGAGAAGCCGTCCAGGTGGGTGCTCATGGTCTGGGCGAACCAGTCGATAAAGCCGGAACGCGTCAGGCCGTTGGCCATCACCACCAGCGTCGCCAGGTTAACCAGCGTGTTCCAGGCGCTGGAATATTTGGTGATCTCTTTCCACGACACCACGTGCAGCGCCAGCATCAGCGACACCGCCAGCAGACACACCGCGGTGGCGTCCAGCATTTTGCCGCCGAACACCCACAGGCACAGGCTGAGCAGCACCAGGCCGATCAGGGTGTATTCCTTGCGCGTCAGCTTGCCCATTTCCCCCAGCGCGCTATCCGCCCAGGCGGCCACTTCGCTGCTGTGGGTCACGCCCGGTTTGTACAGGTAGTAGGAGATCAGCGGCGCGATGATCAGCAGCAGCAGGCCGACCGGCAGGAACGCCAGGAACCACTGCATCCAGCTAATGTGCACCCCGGCGATCTTGCCGACGAACTCGATGCCCAGCACGTTCGGCGCGGCGCCGGTGACGAACATCGAGGAGCTGATGCTGGTGCCGACCACCATCATCCACATCAGGTAACCGCCGATGCGGCGTGAAGAGGGATCGTTGGGGAAGGAATCGAACAGCGGCGGCAGGTTTTTCACCACCGGGAACACCGTGCCACCGGTGCGCGCGGTGTTGGACGGCGTGAACGGCGCCAGCAGGATATCGATGATCACTACCGCATAGCCCAGCGTCAGCGTGCGCTTGCCCATGAACTTCACCAGGAACAGCGCGATGCGCCGCCCCAGCCCGGTGGCCTCGTAGCCCAGCGCGAAGATAAAGGCGCCGAACACCAGCCAGACGGTGGTGCTGGAGAAGCCCGCCAGCCCCCATTTCAGCGCCTCTTTACCGGCCTTGAAGCCCGGCTCCGCCAGCTCCTGCGCGCCGAACAGCACCCAGTTGGCGCTCAGTACGCTGACGGTCACCGCGATAAAGCTGATGGCGGTGGCCGGGATCGGCTCCAGAATCATGCCGACGATCATCGCCACGAAGATGGCGAAGTAGTGCCAGGCCTGCGGCGGCATGCCGTCGGGCACCGGTATCAATAACAGGATCGCGAGCACCGCCAGCGGCGCTATCGCTTTCCAGATCTTTTCCTGGGTTTGGGACATAGGGATTCTCCTGAAGGCTTGGTTATTATTCTTGGGCACCCAGCTGCGCCAGCAGCCAGGTCACTATCAACAGGTCGGCGCTGCCGCCGGGGCTGAGGTTGCGGGCGATGCAGTCGGCATCGAAGCGCCGCAGGCGCGCCAGGCCCGCCTCCCCGGCCGAGCCGCCCTGCGCCAGCAGCAATGCCGCCCGGCGCCGCAGCCAGCGCAGCCCGTGCAGGCCGCCGCGCGAGGCGACGTTGGTGTCGTCGTTGTGGGCCATCAGCCACAGCAGGCTGTCCAGCAGCGCCCGCTGTTCGCCGCCGCCGCCGGCCAGCCGTTGCCGATACAGCGGCAGCGCGCCGTCAATGACCAGCCGGAAACCGGCCTCCGCCTCGCCGCGCGCGCCGCTCAGCCCGTGCGCGGCGAACAGCCGCTGGCCGGCGGTCTGCCCGGCGTTGTTGCGCCGCAGCTCGCGATCCACCAGCCCCCGGCACATCGCCGCCACCTCGGCGCACAGCGCTTCGGCGCCGATGGCGCGGCCCTGCTGCTGCAGGCGGCCGAAGGCGGTGCACAGCAACCCGAGCGAGAACACGCTGCCCTTGTGGGTGTTAATGCCGCCGGTAGCGCGAAACATCTGGTTTTCGCAGGCCAGGCCGAGCGGCCGCAGCCGCGCCAGCTGCTGCTCTGCCGGCAAAGCGGCGTCTTCGCGCCCGCGTTGGATAAAGCGCGGTAGCCACACGCCGATGGCGCGGGCGCTGCGGTAGAAATGCCCGAGATCCATGTCGCGGTGGGCGCCGGTGTTATGGCGATCCACCAGCCCCGGCTTGGGCGTGAGGTTGACTTCTACCAGCAGCGCGCGGAAAGCGGCGCGGGCGAAGTCGCAGGCCGGCTCGGTGCAGCGGGCAGGCAGGTTAATCGGCAGAGATCGCATCGTTGAACATCCTTTCCATTTCATGCAGCAACTGCTCGCTGCTGTGCCGCCGCTGGCGGGCGCAGATCTTGGCCGGTTGGCCGCACAGCAGGCAGCGCCGTTCCGGCAGGCCAATGTCGCGGCGCGACAAAATGCGCCCCTGCGTATCCAGCACATCGATATCCCACAGCCGGCCGATCGGGCGGCTCACCTCCAGCTGCATGGCGCAATCTTTCACCCGCTGGGCGTCGGCGCGCAGCGCCACAAACCCTTCGCAGCCGGTGGAGAGCGCCAGCGCCTCGGCCTGCGGGCTGGGCCAACCCTGTTCGGCGCACAGCCGCAGCAGTGCCGCCCACCCCAGGTTAAAGATGCCGCGCGTCAGCGCGCTGTCCTTCACCGGGCCGGGCACCACCAGCGTCAGCACCAGCAGCGTGCACTCGTGCTGCGCCAGCCACGCCTGTTGGCGCGCCTGACGGCATTCGCGGCTGGTGAGCAGCGCCGGCAGGCTGACCGCGCGTTCGGCGGCCAGTTGGGGATCGACGGCGGCCATCGCTTACTCCGCCACCTGATGCACCACGTCGATCACCGAGCCGTCGCGGTAGCGCACCACCGCCACCACCTTGTCGGTAAAGGCGATCGGCTGCGGTTCGCCGGTCAGCTGCAGCGCGCGGGCGCGCAGCCAGTCGATGCTCACCACCTCGAGGCCGGCCGCCCGCAGGCGCTGCGCCAGCTCCGGCCGCGCCGGGTTGACGGCGATGCCGTGATCGGTCACCAGAATATCGATGCTGGAGCCCGGCGTGACGCAGGTGGTCACCTGCTCCACCAGCGTCGGGATGCGCCCGCGCACCAACGGCGCAACGATGATCGCCAGCCGCGCGGCGGCGGCGGTGTCGCAGTGGCCGCCGGACGCGCCGCGCAGCACGCCGTCGGAGCCGGTCAGCACGTTAACGTTGAAGCCGGTGTCGATTTCCAGCGCGCTCAGCACCACCACGTCGAGCCGATCGACCGACGCGCCCTTGGAACTGAAGTTGGCGTATTGGTTGGCGCTGATTTCGATATGGCGCGGGTTGCGCGCCAGCGAGGTCGCCGCCGCCCGATCGAAGCTCTGCACGTCCAGCAGCTTGCCGATCAGCCCTTTCTCGTGCAGATCCACCATGGTCGAGGTGATGCCGCCGAGGGCGAACGCGGCGCGAATGCCGCGGGCGCGCATCTTGTCCTCCAGGAACCGGGTCACCGCCAGCGAGGCGCCGCCGGTGCCGGTTTGCAGCGAAAAGCCTTCGGTGAAGTAGCCGGAACCGGCGATCACCTCGGCGGCGCGGCGGGCGATCAGCAGCTCGCGCGGGTTCGAGGTCATGCGCGTGGCGTCGGCGCCGATCTTGTCGGCGTCGCCCACCCGCTCCAGCTGTACGATCAGATCCACCCGATCCTGCGCCAGGCTGGCGGGATGATGCGGATACGGCACCAGCTGCTCGGTCAACAGCACCACGGTGCCCGCCGCCTCGGCGTCCACCCGCGCATAGCCGAGCGAGCCGCAGCAGGCTTCACCGCTGTAGCCGTTGGCGTTGCCGAACTCATCGCAGGCCGGCACGCCGAGGAAGGCCACGTCTATCTTCAGTTCGCCGGATTCGATCAGGTTGACCCGGCCGCCGTGCGAGTGAATTTGCACCGGCTCCGCCAGCAGGCCGCGCGAAACGGCGTCCGCCAGCGGGCCGCGCAGCCCGGAGGTATAAATGCGGCTCACCACGCCGTGGCGGATATGCTCAACCAGCGGCGCATGGCAGTCGGTGAGCGAGCTGGAGGCCAGCGTCAGGTTGCGGAACCCCATCGCCGCCAGCGTCTCCATCACCTGGTTGAGCGTCAAATCGCCGCCGCGAAACGCATGGTGGAAGGAGATGGTCATGCCGTCCTGCAGCCCGCTGCGGCGCACCGCTTCCTGCAAGGAGTCGCACAGCTTGAGATCGCGCGGTTTGCGCGCCTGCAGGTTGGCTTTGGACACCTCCTGATAGCCCGGCAGATCCGCCGGGTTGGCGAAGGTCATCAATCGTTGTTGGCGGTTCATCATGCTTCCTCCCCGGGCTGCGCCGGTTCTTCCCGTAAGCCGGACAGCGCGGCGCGCTCCAGCACCAGCCGGGCGCGTTCAATCACCGGGCTGTCGACCATTTTTCCGTTGAGCGACACCACGCCGCGCCCTTCCCGCTCCGCCGCTTCGGCGGCGTCCACCACCCGCTGCGCGTGCGCCACCTCTTTGGCGGTCGGCGCGTACAGGTTGTGCAGCAGCTCAATCTGGCGCGGGTTAATCAGCGATTTGCCGTCGAAGCCGAGCTGTTTGATCAGCGCCGCTTCCTGCAGGAAGCCGGCCTCGTTATTGGCGTCGGAATAGACGGTGTCGAACGCCTGAATGCCGGCGGCGCGCGCCGCCTGCAGCAGCGAACAGCGGGCGAACAGCAGCTCGATGCCCTCCGGCGAGCGTTCGGTGCGCAGGTTGCGCACGTAGTCTTCCGCCCCCAGAGCGATGCCGATAAGCCGCGGCGAAGCGTGCGCGATCGCTACCGCGTTGGTGATGCCCTGCGCCGATTCGATCGCCGCCAGCAGCCCGGTGCTGCCGACCGGCCGCCCGCAGGCCGCTTCGATGGCGGCAATCTCGCGCTCCATGTCGACAACGTCCTGCGCGCTGTCGGTCTTCGGCAAGCGCACGATGTCCGCGCCGCCGCGCACCACCGCCTGCAAGTCCGCCAGGCCATAGGCGGAGTCGAGCGCATTGACGCGCACGATGGTTTCCACCTCTTGGTACAGCGGATGCTGCAACGCGTGGTATACCAGCCGGCGCGCCGCGTCTTTTTCACGCAGGACAACCGAGTCTTCCAGATCGAACATCAGCGCATCGGCCTGATAGATAAAGGCGTTGCTGACCATCGCCGCGTTGGCGCCGGGGACGAACAGCATGCTGCGGCGCAGCCGGGTTTTATTCAGCGTTTTCATCTTTCGCCTCCCACGGCAGTTGGCCGCCCTCGCAGGCGCGCATCAGCGCGGTTTCCAACCGGGCGCGCAGCACGCAGTCCAGCGCCCCCTTGTCGTCGACGATCACCTGCACCGGCTCCACCTCATAACGCTGCAGCACCTCCAGCAGGGTGTGGCGGATCGCCGCGCCGAACTGTTTTTCCACGCTGCTGGCGATCAACAGATCGTGCTGCGGCCCCTCGGCGGGCGCGATGCGCACCATGACATCGCTGGATTCCAGCGTGCCGGCCATTGCTTCTCGGATAATTTTCATCATTCACCTGATTGTGCGGACTCAAAAGGATGCGGGGCCGCCTTGGCCCGGCGCTGCGTTTGCAGATCCTGCAGGTAGTACAGGGTGTCCGGCGGCACCAGCGGCGCGGCGGCGTGGAAGTCCCCCGCCGCCAGCAGCTTGCGCACCCAGGAGGCGGAGATCGCCGTGCCCTGATATTGCAAACGCTCGATTTCCACCAGCGCGATCGGCGGGCTGGGCAGCGCCGGCGTTTCCAGCCAGTAGCGCATGTCGCGGTTGTATTTCGCGGTCACCGCGCAGAACGGCTCGTTGCCGACGAAGCGGTGGGTGATGCCCAGCGCGGGCGCCAAATACTGGCGGAAGATCTTCAGATCGATTTCGGTGTAACAGTCGTCGGCCACACCCTGATCCTTGATGAAGTAACAGGGGAAGGTGGCGCGCGAGATCACGTACTGCGAGCCTTCGTGTACCGTGAGATTGGGGATATCGGCGGTGCCGGCCAGCACCAGCCGGCGCCGATCGTCATAGCTGAAGCGCGAGGTGTTTTCCTTCACCAGAAACAGGTGCAGCCAGTCGCAGCGTTTGGCCGCCTGGCGCACCAGATACTGGTGCCCGCGGGTGAAGGGGTTGGCGTTCATCACGATGCTGCCGAGGGTGTCGCCCGGCCGGCGCTGGCTCGCCAGCTGGGCGGCGTAGCGCTGCAGGCGGCACGGGCTGTTTTCCATCAGCACCACGATGCCCGGCACGGTGGCGATCGGGTAGAAACCGCATTGGCGGAACAGCGGCTCGTTCTGCACCTTGGTGTAGATAAACAGCTGAGTGTGGTGGCGCTCGTAGGCCAGGTTCACCAGCTCGGTCGCCAGCGCCAGCGCCAACCCTTCGCCGCGCATCAGCGGGCTGATGGCGACGCATTTGATAATATTGTCGGCGATGCCGCCGCAGGCGACCAATTTGTCGTGCTGGGTAACGGTAATAAATATTTCAACCGTGGTGTCGATATTCAGATCGTTACTGCGCAAGAAGGCGCTTATTTCCGAAATCGCTTTATGATCCGATCGCTTTACCCGATTAAATACGGCATCGCCTAACATAACACGCTCTCTGGGTTAACTGGCAAACAACAAATTAAATACAAAAAGGCATTTTAATTAACATCAACAAGGGTAATTAAAACCTTAAAAACCATGAAGATAAATACAACTCTGCGCTCGATAAATTAATGGTAAACAGAAAAAAAACGCGGATTATTGACCTAATTCACAAACCGATTCCGGTTAATAAGTTATTTAATGTTCTTTATTTACTTAATTAATCTTATGGTGTTTATTATTGAGATAATCTTTATTCAACGCCGCAATTCACTTACATTCACTTAGCATTTTTATTGCAATTACGGGCCGCACTATGGAATGGCTGAACATCCTGATCGTTGAAGACGAAACGCCGCTGGCGGAGATGCACGCGGAGTTTATCCGCCAGAACGGCGGCTGCCGCCAGATTTGGCTGGCCGGCACCCTGGCGCAGGCGCGCGCCATGACCGAGCGTTTCAAGCCGGACCTGATCCTGCTGGACAACTTTCTGCCCGACGGCCAGGGCATCACCCTGCTGCGCGAACTGACGCTGAGCGGGTATCGCGGCGGCATCGTGTTCATCACCGCCGCCAGCGACATGGCCACCGTGGCCGAGGCGTTGCGTTACGGCGTGTTCGACTACCTGATCAAACCGCTGGCCTATGACCGGCTGAGCCAGACCCTGCAGCGCTTCAGCCAGCGCCGCGAAGCGCTGAAGGACAAAGCGCGCCTCAACCAGCGCCGCATCGACGAGATGTTCAACACCTACGCCCGCAGCGAACAGCAGGCGGCGTTGCCCGCCGGCATCGACGAACTGACGCTGGGCAAGATCCGCGCGCTGTTCGCCGAACCCGCCGCGCGCCACACCGCTGAAAGCGTTGCGCAAGAAATGGGGCTCAGCCGCACCACCGCGCGCCGTTACCTGGAGTTTTGCACCGCCGCGCAGCAGCTGCGCGCCGAGATCATTTACGGCAAAGTGGGCCGCCCACAGCGGATCTATCGCGCCGGCGAACCGCATTAACGGTTATTTGATCGCCCTTGCAAGGTTGCGTGTAACCGCTTTACTTTTTGCGCATCGGTCAGCATCTTGGTGAGCATCACCTGCCAACTGGACGATCGCCGATGCCTGCTGCGCCCCTTGCTTCCCTGACCGAGATCCTCGCCCGCCGTGACTGGCAAAACCCGGCCTGCACCCATTACCGCCGGCTGGATGCCCACCCACCGTTCGCCAGCTGGCGCACGGTGGAAGACGCGCGCGACGATACCCCCAGCGCCAGCCGCAGGTCGCTGAACGGCGAGTGGCACTTCAGCTATTTCCCGCGCCCAGAAGCGGCGCCGGAAGGCTGGCTACAGCAGGATCTGCCGGACGCCGCCCCGCTGGCGGTGCCGGGCAACTGGCAGCTCGCCGGCTACGATTCGCCGATCTACACCAACGTGCGCTACCCGTTCCCGGTCGATCCGCCGCGCGTGCCGGAAGACAACCCCACCGGCTGCTACTCGCGTACCTTCAGCGTCGATCCGGCCTGGCTGGCCGCCGGCCAGACGCGCATCATCTTCGACGGCGTCAACTCGGCGTTCTATTTGTGGTGCAACGGCCACTGGGTCGGCTATTCGCAGGACAGCCGCCTGCCGGCGGAGTTCGATCTCAGCCCGTGGCTGCAGCCGGGAGAAAACCGGTTGGCGGTGATGGTGCTGCGCTGGTGCGACGGCAGCTATCTCGAAGATCAGGACATGTGGCGCATGAGCGGCATCTTCCGCGACGTCAGCCTGCTGCACAAACCCGCCGCGCACCTGAGCGATGTGCGCATCACCACCCCGCTGCATGACAGCTTTACCCGCGGCGAACTGGTGGTGACGGCGCGCGCCAGCCGGCCCGGCCCGCTGCAGGTGCAGGTGCAGGTTCAGCTGTGGCGCGATGGCGCGCGGGTGGCCGAACGCACCCAGCCGCTCGGCAGCGAGATCGTGGACGAGCGCGGCGCCTATGACGATCGCGTCACGCTGCGCCTGCCGGTGGAACGCCCGGCGCTGTGGAGCGCCGAAACGCCCGCGCTGTATCGCGCCACCGTCGCCCTGCTCTCACCCGAGGGGGAGATTATCGAAGTAGAAGCCTATGATGTCGGCTTCCGCCAGGTAGAAATCAGCGGCGGGTTGCTGAAGCTCAACGGGCAGCCGCTGCTGATCCGCGGCGTTAACCGCCACGAGCATCATCCGCGCCACGGCCAGGTGATGGACGAGGCGACGATGCGTCACGATATCCTGCTGATGAAGCAGCACAACTTCAACGCGGTGCGCTGCTCGCACTATCCCAACCACCCGCTGTGGTACCGGCTGTGCGACCGCTATGGGCTTTACGTGGTAGACGAAGCCAATATCGAGACCCACGGCATGCAGCCGATGAACCGCCTGGCTGACGATCCGCTGTGGCTGCCGGCGATGAGCGAGCGCGTCACCCGCATGGTGCAGCGCGATCGCAACCACCCCTGCATCATTATCTGGTCGCTGGGCAACGAGTCCGGCCACGGCGTGAACCACGACGCGCTGTACCGCTGGGTGAAAAGCCAGGATCCGACCCGCCCGGTGCAATATGAAGGCGGCGGCGCCGACACCGCCGCCACCGACATCATCTGCCCGATGTATGCGCGGGTGGATCAGGATCAGCCGTTCCCGGCGGTGCCCAAATGGGCGATCGGCAAGTGGATCGGTCTGCCGGAGGAACAGCGGCCGCTGATCCTGTGCGAATACGCCCATGCGATGGGTAACAGCCTCGGCGGCTTTGAGCGCTACTGGCGCGCGTTCCACCATTATCCGCGCCTACAGGGCGGCTTTGTCTGGGACTGGGTCGATCAGGCGCTGATTAAGCGCGACGCCCAGGGAAAAGAGTACTGGGCCTACGGCGGCGACTTCGGCGATACCCCCAACGATCGCCAGTTCTGCCTGAACGGGCTGGTGTTCGCGGATCGCACCCCGCACCCGGCGCTGTTCGAAGCGCAGCGGGCGCAGCAGCTGTTCCGCTTTGCCTTCGACGCCGCCTCGCTGACGCTGACCGTCACCAGCGATTACCTGTTCCGCCACACCGACAACGAGCAGCTCAACTGGCGGCTGGAACTGGACGGCGTGGAGCGCGCCAGCGGCAGCCTCGATCTGGCGCTGCCGCCGCAGGGCAGCGCTAGCTTCACCCTGCTCGATCGCCTGCCGATGCTGCACCAGCCCGGCGAGCTGTGGCTGAACGTGGAGGTGGTGCAACCGCAGGCCACCGACTGGTCCGAAGCGCACCACCGTTGCGCCTGGGATCAGTGGCGGGTGCCGCGCGCGCTGCATCCCGCACCGCCGCCGCCGCAGGGCGTGCCGCCCACGCTGATTGAAGACGATCAGGGGCTGACCCTCACCCACGGCGACCAGCGCTGGCGCTTCGAGCGCAGCAGCGGCCACCTGACGCAGTGGTGGCAGAATGAGCAGCCGCAGCTGCTGACGCCGCTGCGCGACGGTTTTGCGCGCGCGCCGATCGATAACGACATCGGCGTCAGCGAAGCGCACCATATCGATCCCAACGCCTGGGTCGAACGCTGGAAGCTGGCGGGCCTGTACCGGCTGGAGGAACGCTGCACGCGGCTGCAGGCCGATGCGCTCCAGAGCGGCGTGCAGGTGGTGAGCGAACACCAGTTCGGCGTGGACGGGCAGATTTTGCTGATCAGCCGCAAACAGTGGCTGTTCGACGCGCTGGGCGCGGTGAGCGTAAACGTGGAGGTCGAGGTGGCCGACACCCTTCCGCCGCCGGCGCGCATCGGCCTGCACTGCCAACTGGCGGCGGTGCAACCGCAGGCGGAATGGCTGGGCCTGGGCCCGCACGAGAACTACCCGGATCGCCGCCTGGCCGCGCAGCACGGGCTTTGGCGCCTGCCGCTGGCGGATCTGCACACGCCGTATATTTTCCCCGGCGAGAACGGCCTGCGCTGCGACACCCGCAGCCTGCGCTACGGCGGCTGGCGCATCGACGGCCGCTTCCACTTCTCGCTCAGCCGCTACGGCCTGCAACAGCTGATGGCCTGCAGCCACCAGCATCTGCTGCAGCCGGAAGCAGGCACCTGGCTGCATCTGGACGGCTTCCACATGGGGGTCGGCGGCGACGATTCCTGGAGCCCGAGCGTGCACCGGGATTACCTGCTGACCGCCGGCGTTTACCGCTATCAGCTGCGCCTGCAGCGGGCGCCCGAGAGCTAAATCTGCCAAAAAACTCAACGGGTTGCGCATTCTGTAAGCAAACAGTCACAGAATGTGTAATCCGCCTTTGACATGCCGACGGCGCCTCGCTATTATTCGCCCCGTTCAAACGATTCCTCTGTAGTTCAGTCGGTAGAACGGCGGACTGTTAATCCGTATGTCACTGGTTCGAGTCCAGTCAGAGGAGCCAAATTTAAGAAACCAGATACCTCAGGGCATCTGGTTTTTTTCTTTGCCGGCGTGTTGTCGGTTTCCCTCAGGTACTCCGCCGTTTCCGGTTCGCACGACGCGCGTTCTTTCATTGCGGCATCCTGGCACCGCCACTCTCATGCTCCGCGCTTTTATTCTACACCTTGATAGGTGACATTTTTCAGCTCCAGTTCCGATAATGGATAGTGGCAAAGAATATCCGCCGCGGCATGCACCACATGACGCGTCGTTTTTGCCGGATATAAACGGCGCTGCAACCCCCGGGCGATCACCTCTTCAGGGTGAAGATCAAATTCGTCGCGCCATGAACTCAGCTCTACTTGTGAATAGTCCAGCAAAAGACAAGGCACCCGCCTCAGCGAATGGCGCCTCGCAAACTCTCGGCGATGATGCCCATCCATGATAATCAAAGAGGTTCGTTCAACTAAAATGGGCTTAAGCCAACGCCCCTCACGAATAATATCCTGCTCGACCTGTATTACCCGCTCCTCAATAAACTCTTCTGTCGGTAAAAGCCGTTGCGGATCCAATAACACCACGTTGAAAGAATCCATATTTTTCTTAGCGTCCAGAATATTAGCCATGATATTTTCTCTGTCATCCTATAAACGACCAATGGCCTCTGCCAATGCGAGAGCAGCCAAGGAATAAAAAAAAGACCATAAGAGAATTAAAACCCGTGTTGCTCTTTGACGATTAACCTCACGATTTCGCAGGTCCCTTTGCGGTAGACGAAATGCCAATCGCTCACGGATTTATCCTTTTGCAGAGAAGCTCCTCAATAAGAGAAGCTCTCTGCAATATTGAAGGCGCTACGGTTTATGCCTCAACCTGCACCCTTTTTCCCAGGGCTAAACGCGCCACAAGGATATTGGCGACCTGCTCAGCCTGCGTCTTTATAAAATAATGCCCCCCTTCCGCAAGCCGCTCCACGCTCAACTGAGGGCTCACCTGCTTCCAGTTTTCAACGATATTTTGCCAATCCTGCGTTAAAGGATCGTCATCCGCCAACAGACACAACACTGGGAGAGGTGCTGCGTCGCTGTCGGACACGCGCTCTTGCCACACTTTCTTCAAGGACACATTGCCGCCAATCGCATCGTTACGATAGGCAGCAGCCAATCGAGGCGTGACTTCAGCTTGCCCTTTCATGTCCAGCGCCAATCCCGTGACACTCTCCAGCCAATGGACGATCTCAGCATCGGTCATCTGCCGCGTTTCTTCCATCTGCCGCTCCAGTACCTCGATGGGGCGCAATAGCTTGCCGGACACCACCAACTGATCGACACCTATTCCGAACTGCGGCGCCTGGCGAATGAATTCCGCGCCGGCCCCAGTCCCCGAGCAGTGCCCCCATACGCTGACTCGCGTAATACCGCGTTGCTGCAGCGCCTTGAGACTTCGGCTGACCAGTTCGGACAACGCAACGACCCCTTCACGGCGAGACAGATCGTTACCCGGAGGCTCTACGCCGTATACCGTAGTCTGCGTGAGCCGATACAATGCATTGGCCACATTTTGGAAGTTAACAGCATTACCGCCGGCATAACTGAAGCAAACCAGAACCGATTCGCGCTTCTCCGGGGTTAACGCCTGCAGCACATTATCCGTGGTGCTTGCCTGTGCGTTCGCCAACCTATCCAGGGTGCGCAAGGCAAAGATATCCGCCAGAGAAAAACGCCCTGCTGAACGGATGGCGGCCGACATGGCGAGCAGGGAATTCCCGCCGAGCGCAAAGAAATCGCTGTTCCGACCGATGCTTTCTACCGGCACGTTCAGGACATCAGCCCAGAGTGACGCCAACGCGTTTTCGGCGTCGCCTGCCGGCGCTTGCCACTGTTCGGCGTCAGAGACGCTCAGCGTCGACGCAAGAAAACGCAGCTGATTTTTGTCCACTTTACCTGCGGCATTCAGCGGTATTTGATGACAGTGGAACAACCGATCCGGCAACATGAATGCCGGCAGCAACTCGGCAACCTGACGCCTGATGGCGGCCACATCGTCATCGCCCTGAACAAAGCCGATCAAGCGTTCCCTGTTGTCGCGCACGTCCAATACAACGGCGGCATTGAGCACGCCGGCCACGGATTGTAACGCGTTTTCTATTTCGCCGATTTCAATGCGCATGCCGCGAATTTTAACCTGCTCGTCTTTACGCCCCAGATAAGCCAGGGTGCCATCCGTGCGCCATTTCCCGATATCACCGGTGCGGTACAGCCTGCCAGTCGACCATGCGCCTAACGGATGGGCAAAATCAAAGGCCTGAGCCGTTTTCTCCCGGCTGTTGATGTAACCCCGGCCAATACCGATGCCCGTCACACAGATTTCTCCCACGCTGCCAAAGGGTACCGCCTGCCCCTGATTATTCAGTATATGAATCCACATGTTCTGAACAGGTTTGCCAATCGGCACAATGGCATCGCCCGGTGGCGCAGTAAAAACGTGATGGGTAATGTCATCGGAGGCTTCGGTTGGCCCGTAGGCGTTGATCAGCTTTATCTCCGGGTACAGCGCAAACCACCGCATGACAAGTTCGTGCTTCAAAGCCTCACCGGTCAGCAGCAATACGCGCAACGGTGCCAAATCGCACGGAGTTTGCTCCAGATACTCCAGCAGAATGGCGAAATAAGAGGGAACGACCTCCAGAATGGTCACGCCGTCCTGCTTAAGCCGTTGACAGAAAACGGCGGGGTCAAGCTGCTTCTGTTTGCCGTACACGACGGTACTCGCCTGAGTATATAGCCCCGTTAACGCTTGCCAGACGGAGATATCGAAAGTAACCGGCGCTGTCTGAGCCAAAACATCCGCAGCGTTCATGCCCAGATCCTGAATCTTAGCCAGCATATGATTCAACATTCCGCGATGCTCCAGCAACGCACCTTTGGGTTTGCCCGTCGAACCGGATGTGAACAGCACATACGCTAACTCCTGCGCGGCCGGCAGCCGTAATTCCGCCGCCTGCTCTGACGCAGGATAATCACCATAGCAAACCAGATTGATCGGCGCCCCTAACCGGGCAATGATCCCTGACAGCCTCTGCGTTTGTTCCGCATCACAGACGACCTGCGTGACCTGCCCCTCGTTCAGCAGCTCCAGGAGGCGAGCATCAGGGTTATCCAAATCAAGCGGCATGTAGACGTTGCCAGAAGCCATGATGGCCGCCATTGCCACGATCCACTCCACGCTTCGCGGCAAACTCACAGCGATAACCTGCTGCCGCTGCTGGCCGCCAACGCCGGCCAAATGCAGGGCCAAAGTCCGACACTGCTGCGCAAACTGCGAATAATTCAGCGCGTGTTTCTCATCTTGTAACGCCGGCTTATCCGCACACTCTTCGGCTTGCGCCAAAATGCGTTGAATCATGCCCTCTTCAGGCAGCGGCCGCTGCTCGCCCTGCCCAATCTGCTGTAGCAAAAGCGCCTCTTCCGCCGACATCAGCATGCAGCTCAAATAGGCTTGCTGCGGTTGCGAAGCAATAGCCTGCAACGCCCCGGCATAATAGGCAGCGATGCGTTCAATGTGCTCCGCATCATACTCATTGCTGTGGTAATGCAAACTCAGTTGAACCTGGTCAGTGTAAGCATTTTGCGAGAACTCAGCGCGCAACACGAACTCGGTCTCTGCACGCACGCGGACATCCAACGTTTGCATGCCTGGCAGGCTTTGCAATTCTTTCAGCATATGGAAGTGGGTAAAGTTAAACACTGACTCAAACAGCGTTTC
The DNA here is from genome assembly GCF_024160145.1 of Serratia nevei. Lineage (GTDB taxonomy): Bacteria > Pseudomonadota > Gammaproteobacteria > Enterobacterales > Enterobacteriaceae > Serratia > Serratia nevei_A. Next base: position 71,685 of record NZ_JAMYWQ010000002.1, on the reverse strand, counting down.
CGTCGTATTGACGATTTGCTTCATCTCCGCCATCGGATAGCGGCGATGAGGCAGGAACTCCGCTTCTTGCCGATGAACTCGCAGAATGAGCGCCTCCCAACTTTCCGCTTCCGTCAACGTCGTGCGGAAGGGTATCGAGTTCAGGAAGAGGCCAATAGCCTGATCCACCCCCTCCTCTTCAGGACGGCCACTGTGTTCATAACCGGTAATCACATTTTCAGTGTTGGCGATAAAGCTAAGCACGCGCAAATGTGCGGCCATCAAGACATTCTTCAACGGCACATTCAGACGCGCCGCCACTTCTCGCAGTCCGTGGGAAAGCGATGAAGAAATAGCGATATCATGATATTCGATGGTGGGAATGTCGTGGTTTTTGACGCGTAAACGCGGCAGCGGCATCGGCTCATAGCCGCTAAGCTGTTGCTGCCAGAAATGGCGATGCGTCTCATTGCTGCGCGCAGCTTGCTCCAAAGAGACATATTTGCGCAGGAAATCATCGTGAAATACCTTGGCGGGCCGTCCCCCTTCCCTGTATTGGTGGTAATAACGCAATAGCTTGGTGTGGAAAAGGTTAATACTCCAGCCATCCAACGCAGAATCATGGAAGCTTAATACATAGCGGAAAGACTCATCTGAAAGAATGACGACATGGATGCGGATTAATCCCGGCTGTTCCCAGTTGAATTGATAATGGCTTTCTTCCTCAAGGAACGACTCAAACGCCGCCTCTTGCTCCCGGCGCCCCATCTGCCGCCAGTCTTTAATAAACAGCGGCAGCGGCACCGCCGCGTGAACCATTTGCACAAATTGGCTGAAGCCTTGCAAATGATAACTGGTGCGCAATATCGGGTGTTCTTGCAACATCTGCGTCACGGCCTGCGTGAATGCCCCGGCATTAAAGGCGCCCGACAACGGGTAAACCTGAATGTCATGGTACCAGGAAGCGCCTTTTTGCAGTTCGCTTTGGAAAATTAAACCCGCCTGCAACATCGACAACGGGTAAGCATCGTCAATATTTGCCGGTAACCTCTGCCGCTCTTCCTCAGACAACAGACTAAACGGCTGATATTCCTCAGTGCTTTTACCCTTCACCGCACTGATTTCCGGGATGATTGCGGCGATCGTCGGGTAGCTGAACATGGTTTGGAAACTGATTTCCATGCCAATTTTGCGCGCCCGACTGATCACGCTCAAAGAGGTGATCGAATCGCCCCCCAGACTAAAGAAACTGTCATGGATGCCAACGCTGTCCAGCCCCAGCACCTGACACCAAATTGACGCGAGTTGCCGCTCACTTTCTGTTTGCGGCAATATCCGCTCTGCGGCCGAGGCGCGTTTGAGCGGATTAGGTAACTGCGCACGATCCAGCTTTCCATTCGGCGTCAACGGGAAGTGGCTCATCACCACCAACCACGGCGGCACCATAAACTCCGGAAGATTGGCGCTTAAATACTCCCGCAACTCAGCCTCCCGATATCCTTCGCCGGGTAAGAGATACGCAGCGAGATATTTACTGCCGTCTTCACGCATCAGGGCGATGACACGAACATCGCGCACGGGCTTGTACCGCAGTATAGCGGTTTCGATTTCGCCCAGTTCAATCCGATAACCGCGGATTTTTACCTGGAAATCTATGCGCCCCAAATATTCAATCTCGCCATCCGCCAACCAACGCACCAGATCGCCGGAACGATAAACGCGTCTCCCCAGCGGGGCTGGAAGCTGGCAAAACTTCTCCGTTGTTAGCTCCTCACGATTCCAATAGCCACGCGCCAGGTTAACACCGCTGATGCACAGCTCTCCCGCCACCCCCAAAGGGACAGGCTGATTATTCTTATCCAATATTAAAATACCGGTATTCTGGATCGGTTTACCGATGGGTACGGAAGCGCGAGATTCATCGGCCCGACACGCATAATAGGTCACGTCCACGGTCGCTTCCGTGGGGCCATAAAGGTTGATCAGACGGCAGTCATTCCACGGCGCAACCAAGGCAAAAAATCGTGCGGATTGGTGTAGCGTCAACGCCTCGCCACTGGTGAAAACCGTTCTCAGCGACTGGGTAAGTTCCGCCTCGCCTTCTCCCGCTTCAATTGCATTGAGAAAAGCATCCAGCATTGACGGCACGAAATGCAAATGGGTGATTTTATCGCGAGCGATGCTCGCCAGCAGCGCGGAAGGATCCTTTTCTCCGCCGGGCGCCAACAGAGAGACCGTCGCGCCGCTCAGCGCCCACCAAAAGAGTTCCCATACCGATACGTCAAAAGAAATGGGTGTCTTCTGCAAGATCACATCCCCTGGCCCCAGCGGATATTGATTCTGCATCCATTCTATTCGGTTAAAGACCGAGCAATGCTCAATCATTACCCCTTTAGGGTTACCTGTCGAACCGGAGGTATAGATCATATAGGCTAACGCCTTGGCATCACCGCTCACTGCCGGATTGCCGGCGTCACCCTCAAGGACAGAGAAATCCGCAATGCATAACGCATTGTCCCGAGCCTCATGACGCTCATTCACCAGAACGAACTTCGCCTGGCTGTCTTCAATAATATAGTGACGGCGATTATCCGGATAGTTGGGATCAACGGGCACGTAGACGGCGCCGGCCTTCAATACACCATATATGGCCGCGATCATCTCGGCGCTGCGCGGCAGCATGATCGCAATCTTATCCCCTTCCGACACGCCACGGCGAATGAGGTTGTTGGCAATAATGTTGGCTTGCTCATTAAGCTGCCGGTAATTCCAGCGGACGCCATCGGCAATCAACGCCACGCGTTGTGCATCCCGGTTTGCCCAGTGCTCCAGCCAATGTTCCAAACGCGCCGTAGCGGTATAGGGCACCGTGTCCCCTTGGGAAAAATGCATCACGCGCCGCAATTCTTGTTCATCGGCAATCGGGATTTGAGCAAGGGCAGTGCCGGGGCTGGCCGTTATGGCCGCAAGCAACGCGAGCAGATTATTGAGAATAGATTCACGGTAAGTGGCAGGATAAAGCTGCGTATCGGCAATCAGACGAACCGTCGCATTGTCGTTAAGGCAAAAGTCGATCAGAAGCGCGCGTTCAAACCGCTCGACGGCATGACCGTCATGGGTACGAACGCTAAGTTGCAGCGCGAACATGTTTTGCGAGCTATCTGCTGGTAATGCAGCCTGAATCGCGCTAAAGCGGGTGGCGCCGCACGCCAAGACCGCCAACATTTTTTGCCTTTGACTGACAATCAGCTCGGCGCCGCTTTTATCATCCTCAAATAACGGCGACAGCAAAACGAAATCGTTTGCCTTTTCGTCATCAGGCCGCTGTAAAGAATAGCCGATGGCCAAAGGATAATCCGATGGGTTGTAATAATGAACTAAATGCGTTAAGGCAACGGAAATAACCGCGCTAATATTCACCAGGTCGCCATTGGTGATTTTCATTAAACGCGCCAATGTCTCTTCGGACAGTGTTTTTTCACAGACCCCATTATCGGCGGGATAACCAGGCATTACCGGAAACTTTGCAGGATGCCAGGTGTTTGAGAAAGACGCCTGATAATGTTTCATAACGGAGATATTAAATTCATCAGAACTGCTGTATGTATTCATCACTCACCTAAGAATTAGATACCAAAGTTAAACTCAGCCACATTCAAATCGACACAGGGAGACGTATTAGCCACATCTATAACAAGAAGCTGCTGCAAAGTATGACAGCTTTCGGCGTGAGCAATATTGCTCATGATGGATTGATAATGAGAGAGAAAACCGCTTACCATTTTTGGCGAGAATCGCTCTGGCGCGTACTCCCATTGAATGTCATATCCTTGTTCACCCAAATCAAATATCTGGATTACCGTGCCGAACTGCGCCATCTTCTTGGCCTGATGAAAGGATCTAAAGCGCCCGCCAAAAATCTCTATTTTTTGATAATCAATATTTTGAAAGGCAAATAATGCATCTAACGGTGACGGTGAGTCGTCACCCTTTTGCAATGCGCCGACTTGCCGGGCAAAGGGATAATGCTGATGTTCCAAAATGGCTGCGGTCCGCTCCGCCAAACCACTCAACGCCTCCTGCAGTGAAGTCTCTGCATTGAAGTTCACGGGAAGCAGCAGCGTATTGACGAACATGCCGAAAGTGTCGTAGTACTCCGGCTCGGTACGGCCGGACGCCACTAAGCCAACACAGCTGTTCCAGGCGCCCGTCACTTCACTTTGCAGCAGAGACCAACCCAATAAAAACAGCGTAAATGCGGTAACCTGATGTTGCTCCGCTTTTTGACGAATATCCGCCGCGAGCAAGGCATCGATTGGCGCTTGCTGAATCCCATAGCCCATCGTATGAGACGCTTGCCGCATGCCCGGCCAGCGCGGACGGAGGTTTTTCTCACCCAGGCAGTCATGCCAGAATGCCGCCGCATCAGAGAACTTCGCCTGATAAATTGCCGTTTCCGTCCAGCGGCTAAAATCAAAGATGGTTTTCGCGGTGCCTTCAAACGATTTCTGATACAGAGCCGCTTTCAGCCGACGAATGAAATGTCCTATTGATAGCCCATCGGCAATGATATGACTGAAATCCAGCATGACCTGAGTTACATCGCCATCGAACGGTACGACAGCCGCTCTAAGCAGACAATCCTTGCTTAAATCGAAAGGCTGAACAAACTGCTGTGCAGCCTGTTGTTGATTGTCGTAGACAATCAACGGAATCGTTTCTGCTTCGTAATAGCGAAATAAAAATTCACCATCGAGATCATAATAATGAGTGAAGATCGCCGGGAAGCATTTCACAACCTTTTGTAACGCCTGTTGCACCACCAGCGGTGAGAGCGCGATAGGCAGTTCAGCAATAACAGGAATGTTATAAGCCGTCGTGTTCGGCCGCCGGAATGTCTCAAGATAGACCATCTTCTGTCCGTCAGTTTGACGGTACACATCTCGTGTATTTATCACCTCTTTTTCTGCTTCACGTTCAACCGTCTGAGCCGGCAAGTACGCCATCAGGCCAGCGAAATTCTCCAACTGAAGGATCGACTTAACGGAAAATTTCATCGACCAAAGCTGATAAAGGCGGGAAGCTAATGCAGCAGCCATAATAGAATCCCCCCCGAGATGGATGAGGTTCTCCTTCAGCACAACATCCGCCGCCGCATGAGGAAATAATTCAGTCAACAATGACCGCAATGCCGATTCTGTCGCCGCCATATGACCTCCTTATCCTATGAATTGAGAAAGTAAGAAATAAACCGCATAACCACTTGCGATCACAGCAAAAAAATTCTTCACTTTGCTGGATATAAGTAAAGTAATCAATATCGCAACCAGTGCATAATTAGTAAAAGAAATGTCCAGCTTAGCGGTTGTCGGGTTAACCAAAACACCACTGGCAATAATCACGGTTAAAATTGCGGGAGGCAACAGCTCGAGTGCATCCTTGACGACATTCGGTAGCGAAATATAATTTGCGAAAATAAACGCGACGCTCCTGACGGCAAATACCGTGACACCCATGAGTAAAATAACCTGCATGACATGGCTCACTTTGCATCCTCCGCTGAAGGACGCTGTCTTACCTTCCTTTGGCTGATTATCATTTCGCTTACTTTAACTACAACGACCGCCACCACACAGGAAATCAGAATCGCAAGATTATAGGGTGCCTGATATGTCAAGATATAAGTCGCCAAGGCAACCAGGGAAACGTAAATATTTCTGCCCACTCTCAAGTATGGCGCCAGCATGGCCACAAAGGTGGCATAGGTAATAAACTCCAGACCGTACTGCGCCGCGTAATGCGCTAAGGTATCCCCCAGAAACAGTCCAATTGCCGTGCCGATGATCCAGTTAAAGTAAAAGATCAGTACACACGCCATAAAATACGTGTTTTTTTCCGACTGCGTTCCCGGCTCATTAAAACGCTCCTTCGCCATCACAAATACCGCATCAATCAAACCGAATGCCAACATGATGCGATAGGCTACGGGTATCGACCTCACTTCATCGATCAAAGAAATGGAGTAGAGGAAGAAACGTAGGCTGAGCAGCAGTGTGGTCAGCAGCGCAACAGCCAGGCTGGTATGTGAAACGATCAGCTGCAACCCCACAAACTGGGCTGCGCCTGAGTAGATAAAGCCGGACATGACCAGCCCATCAATGACCGTAAGCCCCCCGGCAATGACCAAGGCGCCAAACACAATCCCCGAAAGCGTCGCGGATATCAGGAAAGGGGACGATCGCTTAAAGGCGAGCCGCCACTCTTTCTTTTTCGAACCCACCATCATCTCACCTCTTTCTTATTGTGCATAAGGCACCGGGAAGAATTCAGCAACGTTGACCATATTTTTCTCATCAATAGAATCCAGAATGCGTTGCGCTACCGCCAAATCAAGAATGCCCATGCCAAACGGAGAGAAAATGCGTGTGCGATGACTATCCGGAGCCACTTGCCGGCGAATAACGGCAGCGATACCGCCGGCCATAAATTCATGATGCCCCACCTGTTGGCTGGCCAGATGTGTCGATGTCTGCGCCTTCAGGCTGTGGCTGATATCGTCCGCAAAGTTTTGCGCAGACAGGATCACTTCGGGCGCCAAATCCCGCAATGACATATGCAATACCGTCGGCGCATGGCTGAACCATTCCGGCGAAGTGATATAAGGCTCTGTCGCAGAGGTTGCCATGAGAACCATATCCGACTGAGTCACCGTGGCCTCCAACGAAGCGGCCGTTGATTTCCCCACGAAGCTGGCGCATTTATCACGAAACAGCTGGCTGCGTTGCTCAGATAAATCAGCCACATACAGCTCATCAATGCACCAGCCTAATTTAACCAACAGGGCCAAGGTGTGATAAGCGATCGGGCCACAGCCGATTACGCCGAGGCGTTTGACCTTCCCTGGCGTTGAGTGCAGGTAGTGCGCACCCAACGCGGCCGAAGCAGCGGTGCGAGCGGCGCTGATTAAACTGCCTTCCAAACACGCGCGGGGATAACCCGTTTCGCGATCATTGACGATTAATACGGCGGAAGCGCGATCCAGCCCTTTTTCGATATTGCCGGGAAAGCTGGCGATCCATTTGATGCCGGCAATCGGCGCGGCGCTCTCGATAGAAGCAGGTAAAGCGATAATGCGATTGCGCGTACTGTCAGGGAAACGCAGAAAATAGCTGTCAGGGCTCACCGTGCGGCCATCGGCATGTTGCAGATAAGCATCTTGTACCGCGTCGAATACGGACTCAGGGTTCTGCTCCAGCCACTCGGCGATCTGTTTCGCGCCAATGACATGGAATGCAGGCATGGATGTTGTTGTTTGCATAGAGACTCTTTTAATGAGACTGGAGGACATAAAAATGGGTTAAATGGCGATAGCGCATTTTTCATAACCCTGCATTTCGGGAAAATGCTCGTTGACCCAATCGGGGTTATAAAGCGTATCGACGTAACGATCGCCCATATCAGGCGATATCGCTACCACACAGGCTCCTGGCGGAATGGCGCTGGCATAACGTTGCACACCACATAGCACCGTTCCCGAGGATCCCCCCAGTAACATGCCTTGTTGCGCAAGCTGTCGGCACATCCGCACCGTATCGAGTTCAGGGATCATCAACAGCTCGTCGAAGCTGGAATATTGACGGATCGCAGGTGGATTACTGGTCCCTAATCCCGGGATTAAACGTTTGCCTGCCGGTTGACCAAACGTGATGGATCCTTGGCTATCAACGGCGATGATTTTTGTTTTCGGCGCTTTCTCCCGAAGGTAACGGGACACGCCTCCCAGCGTTCCCGTCGTCCCCGCCCCGATAAAGACATAGTCGGGCTCGGGAAACTGCGCCAAAATCTCCGGAGCGGTCGAACAGTAATGCGCGTGAACATTCTCTTCGTTTTCGTACTGGTTAACCCACAGCAAATCAGCGTCTTGTTTCAACAACGATTTGATCAGGTTAATGCGTGTCGCCAGATAACCGCCATTCGCATCACGATCTTTTACGATGATTAATTTCGCACCGTAAGCCTGGATGATACGCGCGGTTTGCGGGGAAATGTTCGGATCGCTGACGCAAGTAAAGGAGTAACCTTTCGCGGCACAAATCATCGAAAGCGCTAATCCAAGATTTCCGGATGAGCTTTCAATGATTTTCATGCCTTTTCGCAACAGGCCTTGCTGCTCCAGCTGTGAAATCATTCGCAAACCTGATTTCACCTTGATAGAGCCCGTCGCGGACAACCCCTCTAACTTCAGGTTAACCTGGAAATGCTTCGCAACAGACAGTTTTATAAAAACGTTTGAAATCAATAACTCCATTGGAGAATTCGCGATCAATTTGCCAGCCCCCAAGCTGAACCATTCACGCAACGCAAGTAAGCCCAACCTTCCCTGCACAACATGAATTGCAAGAAAAAATAATGTTAAAAACGTTAACAACTTGATAAACGGTAAATATAGATAGCACAGTTCCACCTTTCGTCAATAAAAAAGCAGACCATTACACATTATAAAAGCTTTACTTAACGGCTAAGGCCAACTTAAAAGCAAACGTTTGCTTATGATTTGATCAGTTCCTAAGAATAAAATTCTGACCGCCCATTTTTTGTCAGTAAAACTGTCTGTTCTTGGCCTTTTTTTGCTTTAACGCGACAAGGCTGATGCAACCCCCAGGCTGACAAAACTTCGTTCTGATTTACCGGACGGTTTTTTTACATTCAGCACGACGAATCGCCCCATCCGGCACCGCAAACCGAACCCCAGAACAGCCCGCCCCCCAGCGAAACCCACTCTTTTATCTAAGAAGATTCCTAACCCAGCTGACAGATATCCCTTCCTGACGCCAATACGCGGGTTAACCCGCCGATTTACAGCAATAATCCTGTAAAAACAATCGATAAGCGAATTGTTCGCACTCGACAAGTAGCGTCTATCCTTTCGCTATGGGCGCCTGCCGCCCATCGTTCGCTGCGGTTCGCGGCATGCGCGTTTCTGGCTGTACGGGTTTCGGTTTATTCCATCGCGCGCCTCCATTCATCATGTTGAATTTCACAGCAATCTCTCAGCAACAAGGAGTGTTTATATGGCTTACGTCATTACCGACCGAGAAAAACTGCAAGCGATTTGGGAGGCCGCCAAAGCCGGCGACTGGCCGGCCGTGTATGCCGCCTCCGTCGATGCGCTCACCGATCCCAACCATGCCAACCAACCTATTCAGGGCGTGGATATCGCGGTGTATACCTGGATCAAAGGCGCCTATGGCGTGAACTCGAATCAGGGGGCGTTTGCCCATTACATTCGCGACCAAACCAAGCTGCAGTATGAGCTGCGCACCGGGCATGTGCCCGATGACTGGGAAACGCGCATCCAGAATGCTTCCGACAACATCGCCAAGAACTTCGCCAAGACGCTGTTTGGCGTCGATCTGAGCAGCGATCCCAACGCGCCGCTGCCGGATGCCCCGCCCACCAGCGCCAAAGTGCCGGACATTCACGAGGTCGGCCTGATTGACGCCGGCGCGGCGGCGTCCGAGGTGTTCACCGATGCCTCCTCGACTGGCGCCCCCAACTATTCGCCCTGGGCCGGCACCACGCTGTTCTCTTATTTAGGCGACACCTCGTTCTTTACCGAATGGGTGGCCACCAACGACACCTCGCCTTTTAAGGTCGAAAGCGGCACCTACGATTTGATTGCGGCGGCGCAGGTCTCCATGCAGATGAAAAACCTCAGTTACGTGGTTGAAACGCTGCTGGCAGGCGAAGTGCCCACCTATTTAACCACCCTCGGCATTGGCCACGAGACCATCCGCCTCGCCGCCGAAGCGGCGCGTGATTTCTACACCGAATCCTACGGCAGCAGCGTGACCGGCGGCGGCAGCCTCATTCCCGGCAAGCTGGATATCGGCTCGGCGATTTTCAACGACATTGCCGACGTGCTGTCCACGCCGAATCTGTACCGCGTCGGTACGCTGTATGACGATGATTTCACGCTGGCGTTCGGCAATATCGCCGTTAACACCGGCAGCGGCGACGACACCATCAGCGTACCGCGCGGCTGGCAAAACAACGCCGGCAACTACGGCTGGACGGTCATCGACGGCGGCAGCGGCCATGATACGGTCGATTATTCCAGCCTGTCGCACGGGGTAAACCTGAAGTTTGACGCCCAGGGCAGCTACGGCGGGCGCGGGGTGATCGAGAAAAACGGCATCGGACTGTATGGCTTTAAGGACGGGCTGTACAACATCGAGGCGGTGAAGCTGACGGACTTTAAGGATAACGTCACCTTTAACGATCGGGTGCTGACGCCGGCCAACGGCCTGGAGGTCAACCTGGGCAAAGGCTCCAGCGAGATTCGCTTCGAGCACGGCTATACCACTGCGCCGGGTGGGAGCGCGCCGCAGGATTATCTCGGCGTGAACCTGAGCATGCTGTCCAACGATGTGCCTTTCCCCAACAGCCTGCTGAATATTCCCGTAAAGCAGACCCACAATATCTACATCGACGACAGCTTTGAGCTGGGCTTTTTACAGGCCTCTTCCCTGTCTATCGATAACCACCTGCTGGCCTTCGGCACCGAAGGCTCAAACAGCAGCTTCTCGCTGAACTACAACGCGCAAACCCATACGCAGGATCTGTCGATATTCATGCAGGGCGAAAGCGCGCTCAATCAGCACGTCGTCAATATCTACAATTGGGCACAAGGCGACTTCGGCATCACGCTGGAGCAGCCGGCCATTCAGCTCGTCGGCTTGCAAACCGTTACGCCGCAAGAGCTCGCGGCCGCCTAAGCGAAGCCCGCCGGGTTTACCGGCGGGCTGTTTACCTTCAGCGCGGCGGCTCAGGCCCCATCCCGCTCCGCAACCCGCGCCATCAACGCCCCCAACAGCGCCAGATCGACCAGCAACGCCAGCGCGAAACAGCTTCCTCTCGCGCCCGGCGCGGCGTAGGTTTGAATCAGCAACGCGGCAACCACCACGGCCACGATGCTCACCACCGTCGCCAGCCTGCACGCCACGGCGAACGCCGCTCTCTCCCCCACCGCCGTGCGATAGGCCACGCCCTGCCCCAGGCCGCCGAGAGCGACGCCCGCCAGCAGAATCGGCCAGCCGTGGCCGCCGAACAGCATCAGCAGCGTGAATAGCCACCCCGCCGCCGCCAGCAAAAAGCCGTAGCGGAGAATGACCAGCGCAGGCCGGTTGCGCAGCGGCTGCCAGCGGGCCAGCGTGGCGCCGCCGAGAAACGCCAGCGCCAATGCCATTAGCAGCATCAGCGTTGCGCCGATGCCCAGCAGGCTCTCCGCCTCCAGCAGCAAGGTGCCCGCCGCGACCGGCACGCTCAGCGCCAGGGCGCTCGTCGCCGCCCCCGAGTGTTCCATGGCGCCCAGTGCGCCGTTGTTGATATACATGCTCATCGTTCACTCCCGATATGTGGAAATGATGAAATAAATTCATTCCCGTATTCACATGTCGGTAGCCTATCTCTTGTATAATCGGTCAGACAAACTCATAGTTTTCAGCCTTAGATGAGAATAACTCAGCCATGAGAAAACCCCGTTTGCCGCCGCTGGGCGCGCTGCGCGCCTTCCACGCCGTGGCCGGCTGCCGCAGCTTCAAGCTGGCCGCCGAGGAGCTGGGCGTCAGCGCGACGGCGGTCAGCCATCAGATCAAGCTGCTGGAGTCGGTGCTGGCATGCCGCGTGTGCGAGCGCAGCGCGCAGGGCGTCAGCCTGACCGAGACCGGCGAGATCCTGTATGCCGGCACCCAGCGCGCCTTTGCCGCGCTGGAACAATCCGTCGCCCAAATCACTCGCGCCCAGCTGCCGCCGGCGCTGACCGTCACCACCACCTCCAATTTTCTCACCCACTGGCTGGTGCCGCGCCTGGCGGATTTCAAGGCGGAGTTTCCCGCCATCGATCTGCGCCTGCACACCAGCGTCGAGCGCGTCGATCTCAGCCAGCGCACCGTGGACGTCGCCATCCGCTACCGTGAGACGCCGGAAAGCGATCTGCCCTGCACCCTGCTGCATGAGGATCGCTTTATCGTGGTGGCCAGCCCGGCGCTGGCGCTGGAGCGCAGCGAGGATTTGCAGCGGGTAACGCTGTTTCACGTAGAGCATCGGCAGGTGCCCGCCGACGCACCGACCTGGGAAAACTGGCGGCGGCGCTACGGGCCGGAAGGGTTGAACGTGGAAACGGGGCTGACCTTCAGCGACGAGACGCATGCGCTGCAGGCGGCGGTGGCGGGCCAGGGGGTGGTGATCGCCAGCCGGCTGCTGGCGCGCGATTTGTTGCAGCGCGGCGTGCTGGCCGCGCCGTTCGAGATGTCGTTACCCGGCGCCAACTATTACCTGGTAGCCACCGAAGAAACTGCGCAGCGCCCCGATATCATTGCGCTGCGCGAGTGGCTGCTGCGGCAAATGGCGGCGGGCTAACGGCTCGCGCTCATCGCGCGGCGACGTCGGCCAACAGCGTCTCCGCCGCCAGTTTGCCGAGGTTGTTGGAGGCCAGCGGGCTGTCGCCGGTCAGCAGGCGCCGATCTTTATGCACCTTGCCGGTGATGCCGGCGTTGACGATCTTGACGCCCCGCTCGCGCAGGCGTTCGCCCACCAGCCAGGGCATCGGGCCGGGGATGTAACCGATGTCGATGTTGGCGCCGGTATCGAGCGAGTCCGGGAACACGCACATCTCATAGCCGCGATAGAGGAAATCCTCTTTGCGCTCGCCGATGCCGGCCGCCAGCAAGCCCGCCGGCCCGTGGCACAGCGAAATCACGTAGCGATCGTTGTCGTGCGCCCAGTGCAGGGTCTTTTTCACCTCTTCGCTGAACGGGATATCGTTGAGCACGCCGTGGCCGCCGGGGATGAACACGCCGAGGTAGTTGCCGCCATCCAGATCCTTTACCACCTCCGTCAGCTTTTTCGGCTGCTTGAGCTGGCTGCGGTACTTCTCGTAGGTGGCCTTGACCGCTTCATCTTCCTGCGGGAACGCCCACATCTCCAGCTTCACCGGATCGCCGGACGGCGTGGCGATATCGATTTCGAAACCGGCCAGATCCAGGTGATACATCGGCAACAGCATCTCGACCGGGTGGTTGCCGGTGGAGAAGAACTTGCCGTTTTGCATCAGCAGGTAGCGCTCCTGCGAGGCGATCATCAGCACCTTCCACTTGCCGCCGCGATAGGCGTTCGGGTAGCTGGCGCCCGCGAAGTCGGTTTTGGACGAGGTGTACTGGCTGAGGGAGTAAGGCGATGGGAAGAACGCGTTGTCTTCCGCCACATCCGGGGTAGGATTACGATCGTTCGACACTGAATCAGTCATGATTATCTCCATATTCACCGTTACGTTGCCCTTTCAGCTTAAATAACCGCCGGCGGGGCCGCAATGCGGGATATCCCTCAAGCATCGCCCAGGCGGTGGAGATTCCGCCCGGGCGATGTGGTTAGCGGTTCACGAACGCCAGCAGATCGGCGTTGACCTGATCGGCATGGGTGGTCGGGATGCCGTGCGGCGCGCCCTTATAGGTATGGAGCGTGCCATGCTGAACCAGCTTGGCCGACAGCACACCGGAGTCCTGATAAGGCACCACCTGATCGTCGTCGCCGTGGATCACCAGCACCGGAATGGCAATCTTCTTGAGATCCTCGGTGAAATCGGTCTGCGAGAAGGCGACGATGCCATCGTAGTGCGCCTTGGCGCCGCCCATCATGCCCTGGCGCCACCAGTTCCAGATAATCGCCTCAGAGGGTTTGGCGCCCGGGCGGTTATAGCCGTAGAACGGGCCGGCGGGCACGTCGTAATAGAACTGCGCCCGGTTGGCGGCCAGCTGCGCCTGGAAATCATCGAACACCGCTTTGGGGGTGCCCTGCGGATTGGCGTCGGTTTTTACCATCAGCGGCGGCACCGCGCTGATCAGCACCGCTTTGGAGACCTTGTCCTCGCCGTGGCGCACGATATAGCGCACCACTTCGCCGCCGCCCGTCGAGTGGCCCACGTGCATCGCGCCCTGCACGCCCAGGTGTTTTACCACCGCGGCGACGTCATCGGCGTAGTGGTCCATGTCGTGCCCTTCCGACACCTGGCTGGAGCGGCCGTGGCCGCGGCGATCGTGCGCCACCACGCGGAACCCTTTGTTCACGAAGAACAGCATCTGGGCATCCCAGTCATCGCTGGACAGCGGCCAGCCGTGGTGGAAGTAGATAACCTTGCCGTTTTTGGGGCCCCAATCCTTGTAGAAAATCTCGACGCCATCGCTGGTCGTTACATAACCCATGTCGTTTCTCCCATTTACACTATGGTTAAAAAAGAAGGTTTATACTGCGCGCGGCGCCGGGATCTCTGGCTCCCTCATCCCGGTTGGCCGACGATCTTGCGTTGATCGTTTAACGAGTATAGGTTTAAAGCTCACTTTAAGGTCAAACAGGATTCGGCAAACCGCATTCCCGTTTTCACTCGGCATCAGGAGAATTCAAGTGCAGGGAGATGACATCCTCATGACGATGGAGCAACGGCTTGCCGCCCAGCGCCATGCCTTCCTGCGCGACGGCGCCCCGACGATCGCTCAGCGCAAAGCCGCCCTGCGCCGCCTGCGGTGCGCCATTTTGGCCCAGCGCGGCGCGCTGACAGCGGCCGTCAGCGCGGACTTCGGCCACCGCTCGCCTTACGAAACCGACATCCTGGAAATCCTGGTTACCGTGCAGGCGATCGATTATCTGCTGCGCCACCTGAAGCGTTTTATGCGGCCGGAACGCCGCCACGTCGCTCTGCCGTATCAGGCCGGGCGCGCCTATGTGCAATACCAGCCCAAGGGCGTGATTGGCGTTATGGCGCCGTGGAACTACCCGTTGTCGTTAATCTTCATCCCGCTGGCCACCGCCCTGGCCGCCGGCAACCGCGTGATGCTGAAACCTTCGGAGCTCACGCCGTGCACCAGCCAACTCATCGAAACGATGCTGGCGGCGCTGTTTTCCGCCGATGAGGTCGCGGTGGTGACCGGCGGCCCGGACGTCGGGGCCGGTTTCAGCACACTGGCGTTCGATCACCTGGTGTTCACCGGCAGCACGGCGATCGGCCGCCAGGTCATGCAGGCGGCCGGCGAGAATCTGGTGCCCTTGACGCTCGAGCTGGGCGGCAAAAGCCCCGCCGTCGTGGCGCCCGGCGCGCTCACCGCCAGAACCGTTAGCAGCCTGGCGTTCGGCAAGCTGTCGAACGCGGGCCAAACCTGCATCGCACCCGATTACCTGTTGATCCATCAAGCCGATGTGGAAAACTTCATCGCGCTCTACGACGCGGCGGTCAAAGCGCTTTACCCCGACGGGCCGACGAGCCATGACTACGGCGCCATCATCAACGACAGGCACTGCCGCCGTTTGCAGGATCTGCTCGCCGACGCGCAGGCACGGGGTGCGCGGATCGTTCCGGTGGGCCACCGCCCGGAATCAGCGTCTGAACGGCCGAAAACCCTCGCCCCCACGCTGATCGTCGGCGCCCCCGACGACAGCCGGATCATGCAAGAGGAGATCTTCGGGCCGCTGCTGCCGGTGCGCACCTACGCCGCCTTTGATGAAACGATCGACATTATCAACGCCGGGCCGCGCCCGCTGGCGCTGTACTACTTTGGCCCAGGCGGCCCCCTGCAGGACAGGCTGCTGGCGCGCACCACCTCCGGCAACGTCAGCGTCAACGCCACCCTGCTGCACTTCGCCCAGGACGATCTGCCGTTCGGCGGCATCGGCCCCAGCGGCATGGGGGCCTGCCACGGCATCGAAGGCTTCCGGGCGCTGAGCCACGCCAAAGGCATCTTCATCCAAAGCCGTTGGCACTTCACCGATCTGCTGCGTGCGCCGTTCGGCAAGCTGGCGGACGCGGTGCTCAAGGTCATGCTGCGGCGCCGATAGGGCGGCCTGCCGGCTATCAATAACACAGCCATAAATCGCCGCAAGCTATCACAATATTCACTCATTCCTATTTTATCTCTCCGCCGCCGCTGACTAAGCTTAGCCATGAGTCACCCCTTGCCCGTTAGCGGCCGGGGCGATGTGAATCCATTGAGTTCAGTTATTTAGCGCAACACCCGACGCAAGCCTGACCCGCATGCCTTGTTAACCGCTCCACGCCCGGCGGCTGGAGCACCTTTACGGAAGCAGAGAGCGCATTATGACAACTGAAAGCAAATGCCCGTTTTCGGGCGGCAAACAACCCGCACCGCAGGACGGCCCCACCAATCAGGATTGGTGGCCTAATCAGCTCAGCCTGAAACCGCTGCATCAGCACTCCCCCCTGTCCGATCCGATGGACAAAGACTTTAACTACGCCGACGCCTTCAAGCGCCTCGATCTGGCGGCGGTCAAACAGGATCTGCACGCCCTGATGACCGATTCGCAGGCATGGTGGCCGGCGGACTTCGGCCACTACGGCGGCCTGTTCATCCGCATGGCCTGGCACAGCGCCGGCACCTACCGCATCGGCGACGGCCGCGGCGGCGCGGGCGAAGGCCAGCAGCGTTTCGCCCCGCTCAACAGCTGGCCGGACAACGTCAGCCTCGACAAGGCGCGCCGCCTGCTGTGGCCTATCAAGCAGAAATACGGTCGCAATATCTCCTGGGCCGACCTGATTATCCTGACCGGCAACGTGGCGCTGGAATCTATGGGCTTCAAAACCTTCGGCTATGCCGGCGGCCGCGCCGACACCTGGGAGCCGGACGACGTCTACTGGGGTTCCGAGAAGATCTGGCTGGAGCTGAGCGGCGGGCCGAACAGCCGCTACTCGGGCGATCGTGACCTGGAAAACCCGTTGGCGGCGGTGCAGATGGGCCTGATCTACGTCAACCCGGAAGGCCCGGACGGCAACCCCGATCCGGTGGCCGCCGCGCGCGACATCCGTGAAACCTTCGCCCGCATGGCGATGAACGACGAAGAAACCGTGGCGCTGATCGCCGGCGGCCACACCTTCGGCAAGACCCACGGCGCCGGCCCGGCGTCTCACGTCGGTGCCGATCCTGAAGCGGCCGGGCTGGAGTCGCAGGGCCTCGGCTGGCACAGCACCTTCGGCACCGGCGTCGGCAAAGACGCCATCACCAGCGGCCTGGAAGTCACCTGGACCACTACCCCGACCCAGTGGAACCACGACTTCTTCCGCCACCTGTTCGAATACGAATGGGAGCTGAGCCAAAGCCCGGCCGGCGCGCACCAGTGGGTGGCGAAAGACATCGGTGAAACCATTCCCGACGCCTTCGATCCGAACAAGAAACGCCGCCCGACCATGCTGACTACCGACCTGTCGCTGCGCTTCGATCCGGCCTACGAGAAGATTTCGCGCCGTTTCTATGAGCACCCGGAAGAGCTGGCCGACGCCTTCGCCCGCGCCTGGTTCAAGCTGACCCACCGCGATATGGGGCCGCGTGCACGCTACCTCGGCCCGGAAGTGCCGCAGGAAGAGCTGATTTGGCAAGATCCGATCCCAGCGGTCGATCATCCGCTGATCGACGAGCAGGACATCGCCGCGCTGAAAAACGCCGTGTTGGCTTCCGGCCTGCCGGTGTCGGCGCTGGTCTCCACCGCCTGGGCTTCCGCTTCGAGCTTCCGCGGTTCCGATAAACGCGGCGGCGCCAACGGTGCACGCATTCGCCTGGCGCCGCAAAAAGACTGGGCGGTCAACCAACCTGCGCAGCTCGCCGCGACGCTGGCCAAGCTGGAGAGCATCCAACGCGCCTTCAACGATGCGCAGGCCGGCGGCAAGCGCGTCTCGCTGGCGGATCTGATCGTGCTGGCCGGCGCGGCGGGCGTGGAACAGGCGGCGAAAAACGCCGGTTTGACCCTGACGGTGCCG
This sequence comes from Serratia nevei, assembly GCF_024160145.1. Lineage (GTDB taxonomy): Bacteria > Pseudomonadota > Gammaproteobacteria > Enterobacterales > Enterobacteriaceae > Serratia > Serratia nevei_A. The sequence goes on along the minus strand of NZ_JAMYWQ010000002.1, from coordinate 53,894 downwards.
TTCGCGCCGGGCCGCATGGACGCTTCGCAGGAACAAACCGACGTGGACTCCTTCGAGGCGATGGAGCCGCTCGCCGACGGATTCCGCAACTTCCTGAAGGGTAAATACCGCGTGCCGGCCGAAACGCTGCTGGTCGACAAGGCGCAGCTGCTGACCCTGACCGCGCCGGAAATGACGGTGCTGGTCGGCGGGCTGCGGGTGCTCGGCGCCAACGTCGGCGGCACGCCGCACGGCGTATTCACCCAGCGGCCGCAGGCGCTGACCAACGACTTCTTCGTCAACCTGCTCGATATGGGCACCACCTGGCACCCGGTCGGTGAAGACGGCCTGTTCGAAGGACGCGATCGCCGCAGCGGCGCGGTCAAATGGACCGGCACCCGCGTCGATCTGGTGTTCGGTTCACACGCGCAGCTGCGCGCGCTGGCCGAAGTCTACGGCAGCGCCGACGCGCAGGAGAAGTTTGCCCACGACTTCGTCGCCGCCTGGAACAAAGTGATGAACCTCGATCGTTTCGATCTGGCGTAAGCTCCCCGCAACGGCCTGCCGCGGCAGGCCGTTTTCTCTCCCAATAGCCCCTCCGCTCAACGCCAATCGTGGCGTGTGTCGCTATATTTTCTTTTCCCGCTTATTCGTATTTCCTTAACAAGTCATATAAAAATTTGATGGGCGGCAATTCTTTTAATGCTGTATTTATATTTATAGAGAAATGACGGTGGCAGATTCATTGCGTTAACGCGCTCGGCAAGCCACTTCAGGCGGGCTAAGCCGTATACGTTAGCCATAAATAAAAAAATACGCAGCGGCGGGCGTTAATTCGTTTTTCAAATTTGGCGGCACATTTTATGTCTTGCGGTTTTATTTTCAGCCGACGGGAAAGGTCACGGGCAATCACGCTTCACTCTGGAAAAGAGTCATCTCGCTGGAGGTTATCATGCAACATATTATCGGTATTTCTTCTCGTCGGCTGAGGCTATCGGCCCTTGCGCTGCTGTTCCCGGCGCTGTCATGGGCGGCCGATGGGGAATCGGTCGCCGTGGGGCCACAATATGACACCACCCACGTCTACGTCGAGCACGGCAAAATGGATGCCTTTGTCGACAGCATTCTGAAAACCTTCGGCGGCACCAGCACCGAGCGCGTGCTGGTCAACGTCACGCCCACGCCGAGTAAAACCTACTCGCAGTTGATACTGACGCCGGCCGGCAGCTTCTCGGTGTTCGATTTCACCACACCGATCCCGCACCCGTTTGGCACCGAGCGCAACGGTTTTCTGGTCAGGGATATGGATGCCGCCATTCAACAGGCCAAAGCCGCCGGCGCCGATGTGCAGGTTGCACCTTTCGACGATCCGATCGGCCGCGACGCGGTGATCCAATGGCCCGGCGGCGTCAACATGCAGCTCTATTGGCACACCAAGGCGCCCAACTACAAACCGCTGCTGAGCGTACCGGAAAACCGCCTGTACCTCTCCACCTATCGCGTCGACGACTTTCTGAAAAGCTATCAGGCGTTCTCCCACGGCAAGGTGGTGAGCGACGAACAGGTCAGCGATGCGGTGATTGGCCGCAACGATAACGGCAAGATCCGCCAGATCGCGCTGGACTCCCGCTTCGGCAAAACGCGCATTTTCGTCACCGACGGGCATCTGCCCTATCCGTTCGGCCATGAGCGCACCGGCTATGGCGTCGACGATCTGCAGGCCACGCTGGCCAAGGCGACGGCCAGCGGCGCAGAGGTGCTGTGGCGCTCGACGGCGGCGGAACGCCGCGCCTCGGCGCTGGTCCGCTTCCCCGGCGGCTACATCGCCGAGATTCACCAGATCAATAAATAACGGCGATCCTCCATCGCCCAAAGCGCGCTGCGGCGCGCTTTTTTCTTCGGATACCTCATAATGAAACGCACGCTTCCCGCACTGCTGCTGTGCTCCACGCTCCCCGCACTGGCGGCGGCCCCCGCCTCTTCGCCCTGGAAAAACATCCCGCTGGGCGAGGCGGCCACCCTGTCTTTCGACGGTTCACTGCGCGAGCGCTATGAATGGACGGATCAACGCGATCTGAGCGCTGGACGCGACGACACCTTCATGCAACGTCTGCTGATCGGTGCACGCCTCGACTACGACGACAACTTTGGCGCCTATGCACAGTTGGGATCGTCACTGGCTACGCCGCGCGATCGCGGGCGCAAGCCGACCGACGAAGATCGTGCCTATCTCGGCCAGGGCTATGTGGACTTAAAACTGCCCACCGCTTACGGCCTCGGCACCCTGCGGGTCGGCCGCCAGGAGATTGCGCTGGGTTCGCTGCACCTGATGGGCACCCGCGACGGCCCCAACGTGCGCCGTTCTTTCGACGCCATCCGTGCCAGCTGGGTCAAAGATAAAAACCGCCTCGACGCCTTTATCGGCCACCCCGTCACCCTCAAAACCGGCCTTTTCGACGACGATACCGACAACAGCCAAAAGGTGTGGGGGCTGTACGGCACCACGCCGCTGGCCGCGCTGGCGTCCTCGCTCGATCTCTACACCTTTGGTTTTGAGGATAACGACGCTCACTATGCGCAGCTCAGCGGGCAAGAGCGGCGCTATACCGTCGGCGCGCGCATTTTCGGCGCAGCGCAGGGGTTCGACTGGGATAATGAAGCCGCCTGGCAGTTCGGCAGCGCAGAACAGCGCGGCATCCGCGCCTGGTCGGCGTCGGCGCACGCCGGCTATACGGTGAGCGACTGGCGCTGGCAGCCGCGCTTTGGCGGCAAGATTGGCCTCGCCAGCGGCGATAAAAACGGCCACGATGGGCAGCTCAATACCTTTAACGCCATGTACCCCAAGCTGCCCTATCTGACCGAGAACGGGCTGGTGGCGCCGGCTAACCTGATCGCCATCCACCCTTCGGTCACCATCACGCCGTGGCAAACCCTGTCCATCGACTTCAGCTGGGACGCGTTGTGGCGGCAACGCCGCGAGGATGCCTTCTACCTCGGGCCGATGCGCCCGGTGAAGGGCAGCGAGCAAGGCTCACGCTTTATCGGCAACCAGTATCAGGTCGAAACCACCTGGACGCCGAGAAGCGATCTCCAATTCAAGGTGGCCTATGTCTACTTCGACGTCGGCCACAGCCTGCAGCAGCATGCCGGGCTGAAAAACATGAACTTCGTGCTGGCGCAGGGCACCTACAGCTTTTAACGCCAGGCCAAGAAAAAGGGCGCCGAACCTGGCGCAATGCTTGTCAGTTAAGCCCGACTGGCATTTTTTTATCCAGTCTCTGTACGTGACGTGCAGGACGAATTGCCGTAAATGCCCAGAATATCTCTGTTACTACAATGAACGGCAATTGGAGGGGCCGAAGGCGCGGCCCCTGGCTCGGTCGAGGTGCAGAAGCTTCATGATGCACCTCTCATTTATCGACCGAAAACGTCACGAGTACTTCAAAAAAAACGCTAACTGACAAGTATTATGCCGAACAGGGCGCCCCGTCTGTCTCACACCGCTTCCAGCTCCCTCGCCAGGGTGGCGACCAGCGCCGCCGCCGGCATCGGCCGCGCCAGGCCCACGCCCTGCCCGGCCCACAGCGACATAAATTCCCCGCGTCCGGCCTTGGCCGCCGCCTGGCGGATATCGCCGGTGAGTGCGTTCTGCACCGGATAAGGCAGGATCTGCGCCTCTTCTGCGCGCATCTGGCGCATAAAATCATTGACGATGCCGCGCGCCGGGCGGCCGCTGAAGGCGCGCGTCAGGCGCGTGCTGTCATCGCCGGCATTGCGCAGCGCCGCCCGCCAGGCTTCGGCGATGCCCGACTCCGGGCTGCACAGGAACGCGGTGCCCAGCTGCGCCGCCTGCGCGCCCAGCAAGCGCGCCGCCGCGATGCCGCGTCCGTTCATGATGCCGCCCGCGGCGATCACCGGGATCTTCACCGCCGCCACCACCTGCGGCAGCAGGGCCATCAGGCCGACGCAAGATTGCTCGATATCGCCGAGGAAGGTCGGGCGGTGGCCGCCCGCCTCCGAGCCCGAGACGCAAACGAAGTCGGCGCCCGCCTCTTCCCAGGCGCGGGCTTCCGCCACGGTGGTAGCGGTGCCGATCACCCGCGAGCCGGCCTTCTTGAACTGCGTGACCGTGGCGCGCGGCAGCACGCCGAAGGTGAAGCTGGCCACCGGCGGCGCCGCCTCCAGCAAGGCCGCGATCTGGTCACGGTTGTTTTCGGCAAATTGGGTGGGGATCGGCGGCTCGCTCAGCCCCAGCGCTTCGCGGAACGGCCGCAGCAGGTGCTGGGCGCGCTTAAGCTCGGCGAGATCCGGGTGCTGCTCATCGAGCAGAAACAGATTGATGTTGAACGGCGCGGCGGTCTGTGCGCGGATCTGCTGCACCCGTTCGAGGATCACCGCCGGTGAAAACAGCGCCGCCGCGCACGAGCCCAGCGCCCCGGCGTTGCTCACCGCCACCGCCAACGCCGGCGGCGACGCGCCGTTCATCGGCCCTTGAACGATCGGATAGCGCAGCCCAAGCTCGCGGGCAAAAGCAGAAGGTGCCGTCATCAATGTGTCTCCCTGTGCTGACTACATTCGTCTTACGGCGGCCGCGCCGCCGAACCGACCAAAAGCATAGCACCTTCTCACCGCCTGGCCGTGCAGTTAATGCTTCACCTGATGCCGGTCGAGCGACAGGAAGTGATGCACCACCGGTTTCTCCGGCCCGATGTGGAAGCGCAGCGCCTCCTGCTGCAGATCGGCGTCGGCGTGCGACACCCGCTGGTGCTGCCGCAGGTGCTCCGCCCAGGACTCCACCAGGAACCACTCCATGATGCATTCCGGATCGCCGGTGTGCTCGGTAATGCCCCAGGCGTAAGCGCCGTCGCGGCGGCGTGCGCGCTCCAGCATCAGCAGCGTGCGCAAGAACTGCGGCCGATCCTGTTCACGGATGCGGTACTCCACCTGAATCATCACCGGGCCGCGATCGTTCTCAACCGGCGTGTTGACCAGCGGCTCCGGCCAATGGTTCGACGGCTGCAAATCGGCCTCGCCGGTCGGCAGACGCAGGCGATGGAACAGCAGCCCCGCCGCCAACAGGCCGACGCCACCGACCAGCAGCGTGGCGGCCACGCCCAGCTCCTGCGCCACCAGCCCCCACACCAGGCTGCCCGCCGCCATCGCGCCGTTGAACACCATCAGGTAGATGGCCAGGCCGCGGCCGCGCACCCAGTTGGGCAGCACGCCCTGCGCCGCGCCGTTGAGCGTGGTCAGCGCAATGATCCAGCCGGCGCCCAGCACCAACAGCAGCACCACCGCCAGCCACTGCGGCGGCGCCAGCGACAGGGCCGCCATCACCACGGCGGTGAGCACCGCCGCCAGCAGCACCAGCCCGTCGGCATTCAGCCGCTGGCGCAGGCGCGGCAGCGCGATCGCCCCGAGGATCGCCCCGGCGCCTACCGCCCCCAGCAGCACGCCGTAAAAGCCGGCGCTGCCGCCCAGCATGCGGCGCGCCACCAGCGGCAGCAGCGCCCAGACCGAGCTGGAGAAGGCGAAGAATACCGCCGCCCGCAGCAGCACCACGTGCAGCTCGCGGCTGGAACGGGCATAGCGCAGCCCGGCGCGGAAGGCGCCGAAGAAGTGTTCCGACAGGCCGCTGTCCTCGGCCTTCGGCCGCTTCCACCACAGCAGCGCCGCGATCACCAGCACATAGCTCATCACGTCCGCGCCGTAGGCCGCGCCAGCGCCGAAGCTGGCCAGCAGCAGGCCGCCGGCCGCCGGGCCGATGGAGCGGGCGATGTTGATGCCGAGCGAGTTCAGCGCCACGGCGTTTTTCAGCTCGGTGCGCGGCACCAGCTCCGGCACGATCGCCTGCCAGGTCGGCCCCATCAGCGCCGCGCCGATGCCGCCGACGAAGGTCAGCGCCAGCAGGTATTCCACCGTCAGCGCACCGGTCTGCGACAGCACCAGCAGGCTGCCGCTGACGCAGGCCAGCAAAATTTGCACGAAGATCAGAAAACGCCGCCGGTCGAGGATGTCCGACAATACCCCGGCCGGGATCGCCAGCAGGAACACCGGCAGCGTGGCGGCGGTTTGCATCAACGCCACCGCCGAGGGATTGCTCGACAGATCGGTGATCAGCCACGAGCTGGCGACGTCGCGCATAAAGCTGCCGACGTTGCCGAGCACCGTCGCGCCCCACAGCACGGCAAATAATGGGATTTTCAGCGGCGCGAAGCCGCCCGCCGCCGCCTTGTTTTCCGTCTGTTCAGCCATCCGTTCGCTCCTTCAAATCGTTGAATGCCACCAGCAACAGCGCACCGGCCAGCCCAAGGTGTTCAAAAAATCCGTTCATTATCTGGCCGCGCTCCGCCCCGGCCAACTGCCAGAACGGATTGGCCATCAGCGTCGCCATCAGGGTAAAACCGGCCAGCGCCAACGCGCCGAGCCAGCGATAAAAGCCGCTCAGGATCAGCGCCGACGCCACCAGTTCGAGCAGCGTCACCAGCACGGCGAACAGCGCCGCCGGCTGCAGGCCGAAATGGGTCATCTCGGCAACCGCACCTTCGACGTTCAGCGCCTTGACCAACCCGCCCTGAATGTAGGCGGCGCAAATGGCGAGCAGCAGCAGCCAGCGCACCGCGGGCGCATGCAGCCGTTGCGCGCAGCGGGCGGCGAAAGCAGTCAGGTTCATCGCGCCCCCTTAGAACGGCGAATTCTGGATAAAGGCCAGCAGATCGGCGTTGAAGCGATCGGGATCGACCTGCGCCAAGCCGTGGGCGCCGCCAGCGTAAACGTTCAGCTCCGCCTGTTGCATAAGCTTAGCGGCTTTCAGCGCCGAGGCGCCGATCGGCACGATCTGATCGGCGTCGCCGTGCACCAGCAGCGTCGGCTTGTCGATCGCCAGCAGATCGGCGGTGTAATCCACTTCGGAGAACGCACTCACGCCGTCGTACTGCCCTTTCACGCCGCCCTGCATGCCCATCAGCCAGAAGTGGTCGATCAGCCCCGCATTGCTCTCCACTTCGTCGCAGTTGAAGCCGTAGAACGGCACCGCCAGATCGTTGAAGAACTGCGCGCGGTTGCCCGCCAGGCCGCTGCGAATGCCGTCGAAGGCCGCCATCGGCACGCCCTCCGGGTTGGCCGGCGTCTGCAGCATCAGCGGCGGCACGGCGCCCACCAGCACCACCTTCGCCACCCGATCGCTGCCGTGGCGCCCGATGTAGCGCGCCACTTCCCCGCCGCCGAGGGCGTGGCCGACCAGGATCAGGTCGCGCAGATCCAGCGTTTCGATCAGCAGCGCCAGATCGTCGGCGTATTGGTTGATGTCATTGCCGTACCAGGTCTGATCCGAACGGCCGTGGCCGCGGCGATCGTGGGCAATCACGCGGAACCCGCTCTGGCCGAAAAACAGCAGCTGGTTGTCCCAGGCGTCGGCGGACAGGGGCCAACCGTGGGAGAACAGGATCGGCTGGCCGCGGCCCCAATCCTTATAGAAAATGCGCGCGCCATCGGGCGCGGTGAGGATGCTCATGACGTGTTCCCCGCTCGGTATTGAATTGGATTTTGTACCGGGTAACAGTACGGCAGGCGCAAAGGCAGTGATAACGGAATAATTTTCGCAAGATCGCGAGTTTTTTTGCTGAAGAGGCCGGCGTCGCCGCCGGCTCAGTCTGGGACGCCGGTTAACGGCTGGGGTGCTGCTGCAGCCGTTCGCTGCGGTAGAAACTCAGCAGGCACCCGCCGAGGGCGATCAGCGCCAGCGGCGCAGCGACGAAGCCGATATTGCCCATGCCCAGATGCAGGCTCACCTGGTTGCCCAGCAGCGCGCCGCTGCCGATGCCGAAGTTGTACAGGCCGGAGAAGATCGCCATCGCCACGTCGGTGGCATCCGGCGCCAGGCTCAGCACTTTGGCCTGCATCGACAGGCCGATGGCCATGATCGCCATGCCCCAAAAGATGCACAGCACCGTCAGGTGGCTTTCGCTGCCGGCGGCCGGCAACAGCAGCAGCAGGCTCAAGGCCAGCAGCGCAATGGCGCCGATAAAGAAGCCGGAAGGAAAACGCTCGCTGTAGCGGCTGAACAGCAGGCTGCCGACGATGCCGGCGGCGCCGAACAGCAGCAGCATCAGCGTGGTGAAGTTCTCCGACAGCCCGGCCACGGTCTGGATAAACGGCTCGATGTAGCTGTAGGCGGTGAAGTGCGCCGTCACCACGATGACGGTCAGCATGTACAGCGCCAACAGCGCCGGGCGTTTGAACAGCAGCGGCACGCTGGCCAGCGAACCGGAGTGCTCGCTTTTCAGCACCGGCAGCAGGCGCCACAGCAGCACCAGCGCCAGGGTGGCGCATACCGCGATGCCGATAAAGGTCATGCGCCAGCCGAGCAGTTGCCCTACCACCCGTCCGAGCGGCAGCCCGAGCACCATCGCCAGCGCGGTGCCGCCCGCCAGCAGGCTCAGCGCCTGGGCTTTCTTGCCCGGCGGCGCCACGCGGATCGCCAGCGAGGCGGTGATCGACCAGAACACCGAGTGCGCCAGCGCCACGCCGGCGCGCGAAATGACCAACGTGGTGAAGTTCCAGGCCACGGCGGTCAGCACGTGGCTGGCGATAAACAGCATGAACACGCCGATCAGCAGCTTGCGGCGCTCAATTTTGCTGGTCAGCAGCATGCAGGCCAATGAGGCGGCGGCGACGATCCAGGCATAAATGGTGATGATCAGGCCGACCTGTTCGGTTTGCATCGAGAAGCTGGCGGCGATATCGCTCAGCAAACCGACCGGGATAAATTCGGTGGTGTTGAAGATAAAGGCCGAGACGGCGAGGATAACCACGCGCAACCAGGCGGTTGAGCGTGAAACGGCAGCGTGTTCCATGGTAAACAAAATCCGGACAGGTGCGGGCAAGTCGCGATATTTTAACCAACCGGCCCGCTAAATGCGATACGCGTCACACTTTAATTGTGTGGTTTTTTTCGCCGCATTTCGACACATTCATAGACACACGGTTGCACAAATGCTGTGCTAATCTATTGAAGCGTACCAATTTTTCCTGCCGCTCTTCCCTCCGGCCGCCGCAGACGACGCGCCGCGCCGAAGAACCGCGCGCAGTGTCCATTTGGCGTTTTCTGAGGCGAGGTCATTATGTCCGCGATTTATGATTGGTCCGTGCTCGCATTGCGCAATGTTTACGATCGCCGGATTCAGGGCAAGCCGGTGCTCGACAGCGCCGCGCTGTTCCCCGACGCCGAACGTTTCACCGCCCAATGGCGGCAGATCCGCGAAGAGGCGCTGACCGTCGCCCACGATCTGCACAATATTCCCCGTTTTCACGAGATCATGATCCAGCAGGCGTCGATCTCCGCCAACGACGCGCGCGACTGGCGCATGTTCATCATGAAGGCCTACGGCCAGCCGATCGCCCGCAACCTGGCGCGCTGCCCGACGCTGGCGGCGCTGATCGCCTCGTCGCCGGACGTGCTGTCCGCTTCGCTCTCCTTCCTGGCGCCCGGTAAGCAGGTGCCGCCCCACCGCGGGCCGTTCCGCGGCATTCTGCGCGGCTATCTGGTGCTGGACATGCCCAAACGCGCCGACGGGGTGCCGGCAGCGGTGCTGAAAGTGGACGGCCGCGAATACCGGCTGCACGAGGGGGAGTTCATGCTGTGGGACGATACCTTCGAACACGAGGTGTGGAACGACAGCCCGCAGGTGCGCACCGTGCTGCTGCTGGACATCCGCCGCCGCGATATGCCCGGCGGGCTGCGGCTGCTCTCCAGCGCCATCATCGCCCTGGTGCGGCTGAACGTGCGCTGGATGCAGCGCCAGTTCTGAGACGAGAGTGGGTATATGATCGCAAAGCGGCCCTGCACCATCGCCGTACAAAGGCTTGTGCAAGCGGCGTCAAAACGATTTGGGCCGAAAAATCACCGCCCGGCGGTGAAAAATGCCGAAAAACAGCGCAAGATGCTCATTCCCTCAGCAAACGCACTTTTTTTGCAGTTTAGCGCTTTGACAAACCCCATGCACCCCGCTATTATTCGCCCCGTTCCAACGATTCCTCTGTAGTTCAGTCGGTAGAACGGCGGACTGTTAATCCGTATGTCACTGGTTCGAGTCCAGTCAGAGGAGCCATATTTAGAGAAGCCCGCTCAGGGAAACCCGAGCGGGCTTTTTGCTTTCTGCCATTCGTGTTTACAGCACCACCTCGTAGTGAGAGCCGTCCGGCAGTTCAACATCCAGCCGCAGTTTGCCACCGGCCGCCTCAACGTAGCGTTTTAGCGAAGACAGTTTCAGATCGCGGCCCGGTTTTTCCATCACGGCAACGGTTGGCTGCCGGATGCTCAGCGCCTGCGCCATTTCAACCTGCGTTTTCTGTACTTTTTCGCGCAGCTCGGCAAGGTGAATGTTCAGCATGATGTCCGCCGCCAGCGCCTGCGCGTTGGCCACGACCTCGGGCTTTTCATCCGCAATAAGCTGTTCCAGCGTTCTGCCCATCGCGTCACTCCTTCTCGTTTAATGTGTTCAGCCAACAGGTGAATTCCCGATCGGCAATCTGAAGCATTCGATCGTAAAAGCGTTTTTCATTGCCGGCTTTATTGCCCGCGCAAAGCACAATGCCAATACGGTACGGATCGAAAGCGAAGAATGCCCGCAACGGTTCGCCACGGCTCTGAATGCGCAACTCTTTCATATTGCTGTAACGTGAGCCTTTCACCGTATCGGCATAGGGTCTGGGCAGCCCGGGCCCCTTTTCCCGCAGGACCATCAATGCGGCAAGTACGCCGGCCCGATCGGCATCGTTGAGTGAGCTAAACCAGTCATCAAACGCATCCGTTGTTTTAATTTCCCACACGGGACCTCCCTGTAATATAGATCAACAACTATATAGATGTAAAGCTATAGCAGAGAGGTGCAGGGATGACATGCAAAGGCATGCGTTGTTACTGCAAAGCTGAACGTACATCCGAGCATTTTACAAGTACAGTGCGCGGTATTCATCTTTTTACGAGCTGTGGCGAACCATCGAGCAGAAGCACGGGGCGTTTCCCCGCCGCCCCTTTATGAACCCTGTCACAAAAAACGCATAACGTTTTCGGCGTTCTACGCAGCGGGCGATGAGCGGCGAACTTGTTAACGCCACGTTACATCGGGTTAGGCAACATTGTTAACGCCGATTAATGCGCAACATGCATCGACTCATGCGTTTATTGCGCTTATTTACTTTCTTTTCCTGAGCGAGTCTTCAGCAACAGGCGCGGCGTCAAGCGCCCATAACAAACTGGAGATAACGATGCATTCCTCTACCTCACCCATAACCACCCGGGCCAGAACCGGCGCGATACTGCGCGTCACCTCCGGCAACTTTTTAGAGCAGTTCGATTTTTTCCTGTTCGGCTTTTACGCTACCTACATCGCACACACCTTTTTCCCGGCCAGCAGCGAGTTCGCCTCGCTGATGATGACCTTCGCCGTCTTCGGCGCAGGCTTTCTGATGCGCCCGATCGGCGCCATCGTGCTGGGTGCTTACATCGATAAAGTCGGCCGCCGCAAAGGGTTGATCGTGACCCTGTCGATCATGGCCGCGGGCACTTTCCTGATCGTATTGATCCCCTCTTACCAGAGCATCGGGCTTTGGGCGCCGCTGCTGGTGCTGTGCGGGCGACTGTTGCAAGGCTTCTCGGCGGGCGCGGAGCTGGGCGGCGTGTCCGTTTATCTGGCCGAGATCGCCACGCCGGGCCGCAAGGGCTTCTACACCAGCTGGCAGTCCGGCAGCCAGCAGGTGGCGATTATGGTGGCGGCGGCCATGGGCTTCGCGCTCAATGCGGCGCTGGAAGAAAGCGCCATTCGCGAGTGGGGCTGGCGCCTTCCGTTCCTGTTCGGCTGCCTGATCGTTCCCTTCATCTTCTTCCTGCGCCGCAAGCTGGAAGAGACGCAGGAATTTACCGCCCGCCGTCACCACCTGGCGATGCGCGACGTGTTTAAAACCCTGCTGAAAAACTGGCCGGTGGTGATCGCCGGCATGCTGATGGTCGCCATGACCACCACCGCGTTTTACCTGATCACCGTCTATGCGCCGACCTTCGGCAAAAAGGTGCTGCTGCTCAGCGCCTCCGACAGCTTGCTGGTCACCCTGCTGGTGGCGATCTCCAACTTCATCTGGCTGCCCATCGGCGGCGCGCTGTCGGACCGTTTCGGCCGCAAACCGGTGCTGGTCGCCATGACGTTGCTGACGTTGGCCACCGCCTACCCGGCGCTCAGCCTGCTCGCCGCCGCCCCCAGCTTCAGCATGATGCTGGCTGTGCTACTGTGGCTGTCCTTCATTTACGGCCTCTACAACGGCGCCATGATCCCGGCCTTGACGGAGATCATGCCAACGGAAGTGCGGGTCGCCGGATTCTCGCTGGCCTACAGCCTGGCGACGGCGGTGTTCGGCGGCTTTACGCCGGTGGTCTCCACCGCGCTGATCGAATACACCGGCGACAAGGCTTCACCGGGCTACTGGATGAGCTTCGCCGCGCTGTGCGCCCTGCTGGCGACGCTGTATCTGTATCGCCGCATCGCCATGCCACTGCAAACCGCGCGCTAAGCCGCCATCGCAAAAGGAATACTGCCATGCGAAAACTCACTCGTTCGATCCTCGCCGCGCTGGTGTGCGCCTCCTGCAGTACGGCGGCGCTGGCCAAAGACGTGACCGTGATGATCTCCGGCGGCTTCAAAGCCGCGCTGGAGAAGCTGGCCCCGGAGTATGAAGCCCAAAGCGGCGACAAAATCATTCTGGTGTCCGGCCCTTCGATGGGCAAAACGCCGCAGGCGATCCCCGCGCGGCTGGCGCGCGGAGAGCAAGCCGATGTGCTGATCATGGTGGGCGACGCGCTCACCCAACTGGAAAAAGAGCGCTGGACTCAGCCGGGTTCGCGCGTGGAGCTGGCCGATTCGCCGATCGGCATGGTGGTCAAACAGGGCGCGCCCAAGCCGGTGATAAAAACGGATGCCGACCTGCGTAATGTCTTGCTGCAGGCTGACTCTTTCGCCTATTCCGACAGCGCCAGCGGCCGCTACGTCAGCGGCCAACTGTTCAAAAAGCTGGGCATCGAGGAACAGGTGAAAGGGAAAGCGCATATAATTGAGCGCATTCCGGTGGCCTCCGAAGTGGCGCAGGGGAAATACGCGCTGGGCTTCCAGCAGGTCAGCGAATTGCTTCCCGTGGCGGGCGTGACCTTTATCGGCGAGCTGCCGGAAAACGTGCAGTACATCACCCGATTCGCGGGCGCGGTGACCGCCAAGGCGGAACACCGCCGCGAAGGCAAAGCGCTGCTGGACTTCCTCGCCTCCTCCCAGGCGCAGCCGACCATTCGCGCGACCGGCATGCGAACCGTGCCCGCGCCGCAGCCGGTCAGGCAGCGTGATACCGTTCAGTAATCAGCTTTTCCAGCTCGGCGGCGACGAAAGACTGCATACGGCCGCCGCGTCTGATGAGGCCGACGGTGCGTTTCACCACCGGATCGACCAGCGGCACCGACGTCAACACCAAATGTTCTGCAGCGGGCATCGACATGGCGGGCACGGCGGCAATGCCGATGCCCGCCTCGACCATACCCAGCATGGTCGTCACATGGCGAGTTTCACACACGCTGGGGCGTTCCGGCACGATGTGTTCCAGGCGCTGATCGAGCAGATTGCGATTGCCGGAGGTTTTATCCAGCGACACGTAATCCTGTTGATAAAATTCGCGCCAAGTGAGGGCCCCTTTGCCGGCGAGCGGATGATCGCGCCGGCAGGCGGCCACGTAGACGTCCCCCACCAACGGCACAAACTCAAGATTAGGCTGCAGCCGCCCGGCGAAACAGATGCCGAAATCGGCCTGGCCGCCGGTGACCGCCTCGATGACACTGCCTGCGCTGCCGTCGATCAGCTTCACGCGCACGCGCGGATAGCGAAGCCGAAAACGGCGTATCACGTCGGGCATGAAATAGTAGGCCGCCGAAGGCACGGTGGCGACGGTGACCAGCCCCACTCGCTCCTGGCTGACCTTATCGATGTCGGCCATCACCGCTTCGAGGTTCAGCAGCAACTGCTCCGAACGCTCGGCAAAGGCCTGCCCGTACAGCGTCAGGGTCACGCGCCGGGTGGTGCGATCGAACAGTTTGCTGCCCAGCGCGTTTTCCAGCTTCTCGATCCTGCGGCTCAATGCCGACTGCGACAGGCAGATGGACTCTGCGGCCAGCCGAAAACTGCCATACTCCACCAGCGAGCGAAAGGCATAAAGATCGTTGAGATCAAAATTCACGGGCATGACGGCCTACTCTCCTTGCTGAAATGGCAGAAGACACAAAACAACGATGATAGCCGCTTATCGCGCCACGGCAACCGGCCCTCGCCCTTAGCGCCCCAACAGCACCGTTGCCCAAACCACGATGGTCATTACTACCGCCACCAGCTGCGCTGCGCCGCCCAGATCTTTCGCGCGTCTGGATAACGGATGTAATTCCAGCGAAATGCGGTCGACCACGGTTTCAATCGCCGTATTCAGCAGCTCCACCACCAACAGCAGGAAACTGCAGATGATTAATAACAGCCGCTCCATTTTTGTAATATCTAAAGCAAATGTAACAACCAGTAAAATGGCGTTAATAACCAATAATTGGCGGAACGCATCTTCGGTGAGCACCGCATCAATAACCCCGGCCCATGAGTTCCTTATGCTGTAGGTTAATCGGCTTATTCCCTTTTTCTTTTTTCCAGGCATACCCTTTGCTCTCATCAACACGACGACAACTCCCGCAAATAAATCACGCGCCGTGAATTTATCTCGGGTTTATTAATTAAAGACCTTAACCGTTCCCCTTAAGGGACAATTCATTCACTCACGCCTTGTCACCCAAAAGCGAACGGCGCCGCGCCAAACGCGCTTATTGTCCTGAGGGCGTTAGAAGACAATGCGTTATCAGCCGGTTAAAGCGTTTTCTCGTACAAGCGGTAGCGCTTATAAGGCACCGCGCCGATGCGCTCTAAAATCGTCCGCATGCCGGTATTGGTTTCCAGGATCCAGGACATTTCCAATGCGTCGATATTGCGCTTGGCGAAAGGCTCGCGCAGCGCCTCAATCAGCAGCAGCGCAATAATCGGCCCGATGCGGCTGAATTGATATTCCTGGCGCACGCCCATCAACGGCACGCGCGCGGTGCGCACGCCGCTGACCTTCAGCCGCCACAATAACTTCGCCCAGCCGAACGGCAATAACCGCCCCTGCAGATCGGCAATCGCTTCGTTAATGTTCGGCAAGCCGACGATAAAGGCGCAGGGGTCGCCATCCACCTCGGCGATATGGATCATATCGTCGGGCACCAGGAACTTCAGCTGATCCCCCATGGTGGCGAACTCGTGCTCGGTGAACGGGACAAACCCCCAGTTATGCTGCCACCCGGAGTTGAACACCTCGCGCAACACCTGCATCTCTTCGCGAAAGCGCTTGCGGTTGAGGCGACGAACGATCACCTTTTTGCGCACTTGATCCATCATCCGGGTTAACGACGGCGAAAAGTGCAGATCGGTTCTTTTCATCCAATAGGCAAGCAAATCAATCCCTTCGCTGTAGCCCTGCTGCGCTATCCGGGGCGCGTAATAAGGCTTGGCGTGCGTCATCAGCGCCGACGGCGGGGTGTCGAACCCCTCGACCAGCAGGCCGCTTTCCTGATTGATATTGAGGCTGAACGGCCCGGTGATTTTGCGCGCGCCTTTCGACCTCAACCACGCCTCTGCGGCGGTGAACAACGCGCTGAACACGGCAGGATCGTCAACGGCGTCGATCATGCCGAAGTGGCCGCTATCCTCGCCATGCCGCTCCCGGTGCAGGGCATCGATTTGTGCAGTGATGCGCCCAACGACCTTCCCCTGCTTTTTGGCCATCCACGCCTGCCATTCGATATGGTCGGTGCCGGGATTCTTCTTTGACAGATGCTCTTCGCGCTCTATATACAGCGGCTCAATCCAGTTCGGATCATCGCGAAACAGTAACGAGGGGAAAGCAATAAATTCTTTAAGTTCGCGTTTATCCAGAACTTTCTCAATACGGATCATAAATAGCCTTAGGTTTTAATAAAATAATTACATGAGCGCGCGACAACGCCTTTAGCATTTTTTATGCTGTTCTCTTTTATTTAATTGTGTATTACCTCCGATTAAACGATAAGAAAAATCGAATATTACCCTCGGTGAATCAGCGCATTAATTGCGCAGCATTCACCCTGTAATTTCGTGATTGAACGAAAAAAATGAAACCAAAAGCGGCGCCGACAGGCTACGCTAATGGCGTTATTTTATTATTTAGTGCTGTTCCGGCAAAATAAATTCACCGTTTTCAGTGTACCGACTTTAATCAGGCGGGGCACCGCCATTTTTACCACTTAATGCTCTTTTCAAGATTCGACTTAAATGAGCCATTCACTTTTTGATTTCTTGCGGCATACTGTTTAGGAAGTGTTTAAGTTCCTGGATAGCCCTGAACGAGGTCATAATCTATGAGCCGACAGTTATTTCCCGCCCGAAAGAGGCGGACTCGAGAACGGCGAAGCCGGGTCATTACAATAGCCTCCCGCTTATCTAAACAGTGCCATTCCAGGTTGATAACGCGGGTCAATCATGGGCTATACGGTTAATATCCTGCGCGTTAATCAGGCACGGAAATATACGCTGTTAGCGGAATGAAGATGGTTGAATAACACACTTATTCAAAAACCTATTCAGAGTAAAATATCAATTACCTCGCCAAGAGGCATTTATCTCTTTTGGTGAACTTTAATCTATGGCTAGTTTGTCTATGTCTGAAACCAGTTCCGTTCATTCTCTTCCCATGCGCTATGCGGATTTCCCCACTTTGGTGGACGCGTTGGATTACGCGGCGCTCGGCAAGACGGGAATGAATTTTTACGACCGGCGCAATCAACTCGTGACCGTGCTCGACTATCGCACGCTGCAGCAAAAGGCGATCGCGGGCGCGCGGCGTTTATTGTCGCTGAAACTCAAGAAAGGCGATCGCGTGGCGCTGATCGCCGAAACCAGCGCGGGATTCGTCGAAGCCTTTTTCGCCTGCCAATATGCCGGCCTGGTGGCGGTGCCGCTGGCGATCCCGATGGGCGTAGGCCAGCGCGACTCCTACACCACCAAGCTGAAGGGGCTGATCGCCAGCTGTAACCCCGCGGCAATCATCAGCAGCGAAGAGTGGACGCCGCTGATCGCCTCGGCCACGGAAAAGGCGCCGTCGCTGCACATCCTCAGCGACGCGGACTTTAACGCGTTGCCTGAGCCGGCAATCGCGCTGCCGGCGCCCTCGCCCGACGACATCGCCTATCTCCAATACACTTCGGGCAGCACCCGCTTTCCGCGCGGCGTGATCATTACCCAGCGGGCGGCCATGGCGAACCTGAACGCGATCAGTCGCGACGGGATCAAGCTGCGCGCGGGCGACCGCTGCGTCTCCTGGCTGCCCTTCTATCACGATATGGGCCTGGTCGGTTTCCTGCTGACCCCGGTGGCGACTCAGCTGTCCGTCGATTACCTGCGCACGCAAGATTTCGCCATGCGCCCGATGCAGTGGCTGAAACTGATCGCCAAGAATCGCGGCACGGTGTCCGTCGCCCCGCCGTTCGGCTACGATCTGTGCCTGCGCCGCAGCAATGCCAAAGAGCTGGCCGATCTGGATCTCTCCAGCTGGCGGGTCGCGGGCGTGGGCGCCGAGCCGATCCCGGCCGAGCTGCTCGGCCAGTTCGGCGAACACTTCCGCCGCTTCAACTTCGACAGCAGAGCCTTCATGCCGTGCTATGGGCTGGCCGAGAACACCCTGGCGGTGAGCTTTTCCGACCCTTGCTCCGGCCCGCAAACCAACGCGGTCGACCGCGATATTTTGGAGTACCAGGGTAAAGCTGCCGCGCCCGGCAAGAAGACCCGCGCCGTTTCGACCTTCGTCAACTGCGGCCGGGCCCTGCCCGGCCACCGCATCGAGATCCGCAGCGAAACCGGGCAGCCGCTGCCGGAACGCCAGGTCGGTCATATCACGATTTCCGGCCCCAGCCTGATGAACGGCTATTTCTGCGACGACGAATCCCAGCAGCAGATCCAGGTGACCGGCTGGATGGACACCGGCGATCTCGGCTACCTGCTGGACGGCTATCTGTACGTCACCGGCCGCAAGAAAGATCTGATCATCATTCGCGGCCGCAATATCTGGCCGCAGGATATCGAGTACGTCGCGGAATCTGAACCGGAAATCCGTTCCGGCGATGCGATTGCCTTCGTGACCGAAGAACACGACGAGGCCGCCAGGATCATTTTGCAAATCCAGTGCCGAGTCAGCTCGGAAGAACGCCGGGAGCAAATCGTGCATTCGCTGAGCGCGCGCATTCAAAGCGAGTTCGGCATCGCGGTGGACATCGAGCTGCTGCCGCCGCACAGCATTCCCCGTACGTCGTCGGGCAAACCCGCCCGCGCCGAGGCCAAAAAACGCTGGCTGAGCGCTTCGCTCTACCCGCAAATGCCGCAGCTGGCCGGTTTCGCGCAATGAGCGGCACCGTGGCGGTGACGGGCGCGACCGGCTTTATCGGCCGGCACATCGTCCAGGAACTGCTGGCGCAAGGATTTAGCGTGCGCGCCCTGACGCGGCAAGCCGGAAAAGCCGCCATCGACAACCTGCAGTGGATCCCCGGCGCGCTGGAAGATCGGCCCTCGCTCACCGAGCTGGTGCGCGGCGCAGAGTGCGTGGTGCACTGTGCGGGCCAGGTGCGCGGGCATGCGGAAGCGGTGTTCACCCGTTGCAACGTGACCGGCAGCCTGAATTTGATGCAGGCCGCCAGGCAGAACGGCCGCTGCCATCGCTTCCTGTTCATGTCGTCGCTGGCGGCCCGCCATCCGGCGCTGTCGTGGTACGCCCATTCAAAACAGGCCGCCGAACAGCAACTCATCGCCGCCACGGGCGATATCGCGCTGGGGATTTTCCGCCCGACGGCGGTTTACGGGCCCGGCGATAAAGAGCTGAAGCCGCTGTTCAACGGCCTGCTGCGCGGCGTACTGCCCCGGCTGGGCGCGCCTGACGCCAGGCTCTCTTTTCTGCACGTGAGCGATTTGGCCAAGGCGGTCAGCCAATGGGTACAGGCCGAACCCGCGCAGCCAAATATTTACGAACTGTGCGACGGCGTGGCCGAAGGCTATAACTGGCGGCGCCTGCGGGACATCGGCGCCGCCGTGCGGCACGGGCCGGTGCGTCTGGTAGGCATTCCGCTGCCGCTGCTGAAAGCCCTGGCGGATATCAGCGTGGTGTGGAACCGCCTGGTCAAACAGGAACCGATGCTGACGCGCAGCAAAATACGCGAATTAACCCATCATGACTGGTCCGCCAGCAATCACGCGCTGTCGCAACAGATTCATTGGTTTCCACAGGTAAGTTTGGAGCGCGCGCTGCGTGAAGGGCTGTTTTAATTATTCCAAATAGAGGTGTGTCAACGTTCTTATGCTAAATCGCGATGCTGTAATGGATTATATCCTGACGTGTCTGCAAGGTATCGTCGAAGGCGGAGTGGAAATAAAACCTGATAGCGATCTCGTCAACGATCTTGGCCTGGAATCCATCAGAGTCCTGGATCTGCTGATGATGCTGGAAGATGAATTAGATATCTCCATTCCTATCAATATATTGCTTGATGTCAGAACGCCTGAGCAACTGCTTGACGCGCTGCGCCCTTATCTGGAGAAAAGCCATGGGACTGTATGATAAGTTTGCGCGGCTCGCCAATGACCGTGAACAATTTCAAACGTCCGGTCTGAATCCGTTCGGCACCTGTATCGACGAAGTGTATTCCGCCACCCAGGGCCGCATCGGCGATCAAAAGATTGTCCTCGCCGGCACCAATAATTATCTCGGCCTGACGTTTGATGCGCAGGCGATCGCCGCCGGTCAATCGGCCCTGGCCGCGCTCGGCACCGGCACCACCGGTTCGCGCATGGCGAACGGCAGCTACGGATCGCACCTGACGCTGGAACGGGAGCTGGCGGCATTCTTCGATCGCCCCAGCGCCATCGTATTCTCCACCGGCTATACCGCCAACCTGGGCGTCATCAGTACCCTGGCGGGGCCGGGCGCCGTGGTATTGATCGACGCGGACAGCCACGCGAGCATTTACGACGCCTGCGCCCTCGGCGGCGCGGAGATTATTCGCTTCCGCCACAACGACGCCGCCGATCTGGAGCGCCGCATGGTGCGCCTGGGCGAACGGGCCCGCGAGGCGATCATTATCGTGGAAGGCATCTACAGCATGCTGGGCGACGTTGCCCCGCTGGTGGAAATCGTCGACATCAAGCGGCGACTCGGCGGCTATCTGCTGGTGGACGAAGCGCACTCCTTCGGCGTGATGGGCGAGCACGGCCGCGGCCTGGCCGAAGCGTTGGG
Organism: Serratia nevei; assembly: GCF_024160145.1. Taxonomy (GTDB): domain Bacteria; phylum Pseudomonadota; class Gammaproteobacteria; order Enterobacterales; family Enterobacteriaceae; genus Serratia; species Serratia nevei_A. Next base: position 33,503 of record NZ_JAMYWQ010000002.1, on the reverse strand, counting down.
CGTCGAGCAAGACGTGGATATCATCCTGGGCACCTTCAGCAAAAGCCTGGCTTCGATCGGCGGTTTCGCCGTCGGCGGCAAGGGGATGGACGTGCTGCGCTACAGCAGCCGGCCGTATATCTTTACCGCGTCGCCGTCGCCCTCCAGCATCGCGTCGGTGCGTACGGCGCTGCAAAAAATCGCGCGCCATCCCGAGCTGCGGGAAAAACTGTGGAGCAATGCGCACCGCCTGTACCACGGCCTCGCCGAGCTGGGGTATACCCTGGGGCCGCGCATCAGCCCGGTGGTGCCGGTGATGATCGGCTCAAAGGAAGAAGGGCTGCGTTTCTGGCGCGAGCTGATCGCCCACGGCGTGTATGTGAATCTGGTGCTGCCACCGGCCGCGCCGGCGGGCGTTACCCTGCTGCGCTGCAGCGTCAATGCCGCGCACAGCGATGAAGAAATAGACACCATCGTGCGCGCCTTTGCGGCGCTGAAAAAATAAAGCCTTTCCCTTTAGGCCGCGGCGGCGGTGCCGAAAATGGCATCGCCGCCCTGCCGAACCGATGCGCACCTCAGTGCGCAGCCGTTGATACCCCATCAGCCGAATAACGATATCCCTGCGCCGCCATAAATTCCGCGATGGCTTTTTCCGCCGCCGCAAGCACCTCCCCGATCGGCCGATCGACATCGAGATCCACGATGTCGGCGCCTTCAAACGTCAATAACGGCGTAACGGCGATCTTCTTCTCCAGCGCCGCTTTGCGATGATCGGGTTTACGCGCGCAGGCCACCGCCAGACTGACATTCAGCTTGAGCACCAGATCCGGTTTTTGCCCCGCCATCCATTGGAACGCCGCCCGCTCGCGCGCCGCCAGCCAACGGACAAACCGGCTCCCTTCAACGTCGACGGGAAATACCGTGCCGTCGTAAGCGCCGGGGATCTGCGCCTGCGGAAAACGGTCGGTCAACACGATGAACCCTTGCCGACGAAACGCCAGCATGCGGCGAAAACGCAGCAGCCGCCGCCCCACGAAAGCGATGATCACCGCCGACGGCAACAGGCCAATCCGGGATTTTTTCGTTTTGACTTTTTTGGTATTGCTCTCGATAGCCTTGCCCACCGAGCGCCCGAGCAGCGGCAATTTCGCCGCCGCGCGCCCGACGTTGCCCGCCTGTTTGCCCAGATGCACCTGTACCGCCGGGCCATAATGTTTCACATATTCGATCAGATGTTCACAAACGGTGGACTTACCCGATCCGTCGCTGCCAATAACCGCAATCAGCGGCGGAAATTTTGCATTCATAATAAGACTCTCTTTCAATACACCAGAAAAGGCGTGCCATGTTTACAGCGAAATATCACCCAACACCGCAGCAAACAGCACAAAAGATTAAGCGAGAATAGAAAACCTCTGCTCTTTTTCCGCTGCGGACCACGCCGGAAATTAACATAAAAAGCGAAACCGACCCGCGCGCGAACAATTAGCACAAAATAACAAGAACGAACGCCATGAATATCAATTCAAATAACGAACAAAATACCCACCTCATTATTTTATCGTGGCAAAGCACAATAAATATCTTGAACCCAAGGCGTATTGGAATACAATAGTTTTTTTCGCATTGGATCAATTATTGTGAGTCAGCAGATAAGACCTTCATCTGATCGCTCGCCCGTGCGCGTAATAGCGATAACCGGCTGTGACGGCTCGGGAAAATCTACCTTGGCCGCCAGTCTGGTCAACGCCTTATCGGCAAAAGAACCTGCCGAACTGCTTTATCTCGGCCAGTCTTCCGGGCGTATCGGCGAATGGATCAGTTCGCTGCCGATTATTGGCGCACCCTTCGGGAATTATTTATTGAAGAAATCGCAGCGCGTGCACGATCGCCCTTCTACGCCGCCAGATAATGCCACGGCGCTGGTGATCTTTTTACTTTCCTATTGGCGCGTTTATAAATTCCGCCGCATGCTGAAAAAAAGTCGCCGCGGCGCATTGCTGATTACCGATCGTTATCCGCAGGCCGAAGTGGCAGGGTTTCGTTTCGATGGCCCGCAGCTGGCAAAAACCGCCGGCGGCAATCGCTGGGTACGCTGGCTGAGAAAGCGCGAACAAAAGCTGTACCAATGGATGGCGTCTTATCAGCCTTTATTATTAATTCGGCTGGATATTGACGAACAAACGGCCTATTCACGCAAACCCGATCACTCGCTGGCGGCGTTGCGTGAAAAGATCGCCGTCATCCCCCACCTGACGTTTAACGGCGCTAACATACTGGATTTAGACGGCCGAGAACCGGCCAGCCATATTTTCGACGAATCGCTGCGCGCCGTTAAAATATCGCTGAGGGCCGCCAATGCCTAGCCGCCAAATAACCTTTTCGTACCGAAACAGATGAAAAAAAATAAACTCACTGCCGAACAGCACGCCACTTCCACCTGCATTAGCGGGCTGATTGCCGTGGTGGGCAGCGACGGCACCGGCAAGTCCACGCTGACCACCGATCTGGTGAAAAACCTGCAGCAGCATCGCCCCACGCAGCGGCGCTATTTAGGGCTGATCTCCGGCGAAGACGGCGACAAAATCAAGAAATTGCCGTTCATCGGCGTGTGGCTGGAACGGCGCCTGGCGGCCAAATCCGATAAAACCCAGCGCATGAGCAACAGGCCGCCGGCGCTGTGGGCGGCGCTGATCATGTACGGCTTTTCGCTGTGGCGCGCATCCAACCTGCGCAAGGTGCGGCGGCTGGCGCAGAGCGGCGTGCTGGTGATCAGCGATCGCTACCCGCAGGCGGAAATTTCAGGTTTTTACTACGACGGGCCCGGTATCGGCGTGGAACGTGCAAAAGGCTGGCTATTGCGCCGCCTGGCGGCGCGCGAACGCCGTTTATATCAACGCATGGCCATCTACCGGCCGGCGCTGATCATTCGCCTCGATATCGACGTCGATACGGCGTTTTCCCGCAAGCCCGATCACAGCTATGAAGAGCTGAAAGACAAGATCTCCGCCATGGTGCGCCTGCAATACAACGGCGCGCGCATCATCGAGCTGGACGCCAGAGCCCCTTACGACGAGGTGCTGAGCAACGCGCTCAACGCCATTGCCGCCGTGGTGAACCCCGCGAAGCGCCCACGGAGCGACATCGGGCAACCCGGCGAAGAAAATCAGGTTTATTAGACGCATACAGGGCAAGCGCATGACAGCGGAACACAAGATGCAGCAAAACAACGACAACGGCTGGTTTGGGTTATGAAACGGTGGTTTTCCGATGGCGCGTTTCGCTCCATTTTACGTAATGCCGCCTACTTAGGCTCCGGCAGCGTGGCCAGCGCGCTGCTTGGCCTGCTGGCGCTCTCCTGCGCCGGTAAAGGCATGTCGCCTGAAATGTTCGGCGTGCTGGTGGTGATCCAGGCCTATACCAAAGCGGTCAGCGATTTCATCAAATTCCAGACCTGGCAGTTTGTGGTGCAATTCGGTACCCCGGCGCTGGAGCATCAAAACACCGGGCGCTTCCGCGACGTCGTCGCCTTCTCCTTCGGGCTGGATATCGCCAGCGGCGTCATCGCCGTGCTGGGCGGCATGATCATGCTGCCGTTCTTGTCCCACGCCCTGGGGCTGGACAGCGAAAGTTTCTGGCTCGCCATGCTGTACTGCACCCTGATCCCGTCGATGACCTCGTCCACGCCGACCGGCGTGCTGCGCGCCTTCAACCGCTTCGATCTCATCGCCATCCAGCAGGCGATCAAGCCGTTCCTCCAGGCGGTGGGCAGCGTCATCTCCTATTATTTCGATCTGGGATTCCCCGGCTTTATCGTCACCTGGTACGCCTCAAACCTGATCGGCGGCACGCTGTTTTGGTGGTTCACCGCGCGCGAGCTGCGCCGCCGCGCTATCCCCGGCGCGCTGAGGCCACGGCTGTTCAACGTCGCGCGCCGCATCGAGGGTGCCTGGAACTTCGTCTGGACCACCAACATCGCCCATACCATCTGGGCCGCACGCAACTCCTGCACCACCGTGCTGGTGGGCGTGGTGCTCGGGCCGGCCGCCGCCGGGCTGTTCAAGATCGCCATGACCTTCTTCGATGCGACGGGCACCCCGGCCAAGCTGCTGGAGAAAAGCTTCTATCCCGAGATCATGCGCCTGGATCCGCGCACCAAGACCCCGTGGCTGCTGGGCCTGCGCTCCTCGCTGCTGGCCGGCGGCATCGGCCTGGCCGTCGCGGTGTTGATGCTGCTGGTGGGCAAGCCGCTCATTTCCGCCGTCTTCGGGCAGCAATACCTGGCAGCCTATGACCTGATTCAAATCATGCTGGGCGCGATCATCGTTTCCATGATGGGCTTCCCGCAGGAATCCTTACTGTTTATGGCAGGCAAGCAGCGCGCCTTCCTGATCGCGCAGGCGACGGCCTCGGCGGCCTACATTGCGCTGCTGGTGTCGATGGCATATGCCTTCGGCGTGCAGGGCGCCGCCTTCGCTTATTTACTGGGGCAATGTTTAGACGTTCTGTTATCCCTGATACCGACGATCGGCGCCTACCGCAATCGCTTTATGTTGGGGCTGAATGTGCCCAAAGAGAGTAATTAATGACCGCTAACGATAATTGGAAGAAGTTCTCCACCGAAACCACCCAGGCGCTGTTTGTCGCGGTGGAAGAGGATGACCTGGTTGAGGCAAATATCAGCCTGCCGCAGCAGATTGATTTGCAGTGTTCCCCCGAGAGCATTCGGGACAACTACGCGCTGTGCCTGCAGTTTTGGGAAGACGGCTTTTCCCGCCGCGAGCTGCTGCAATTGGTGAACGGTTTCCTGCAAGACCCGCAGTTGGCGGCGGCCACCCGCATGCGCTACAAATATATCCGCGCCCGCTATAAGCACCTGCGCTTCGCCCAGCAGCTGTACGGCGCGCCCCACCGCGCCAACCGCCTGTTCCACACCACCACCGTGGTGCTCGGCCATTTTCAGGATGCGTTTCGCAACGGCAACCAGAAGAACCTGACGCTGTACGGCAACCTGCTGCGGCTGCTGCTCAGCAAGCCGGTGTGGTCGTCCGTGCGCTATGGGCTGCGCCACACCCGGCTGGAAAGCGCACAGGGCTTTATCACCTACCGCCAGGAGCAAATGCGCCAGCTGCAGACGCTGATCGCCGGCCCGGCGCTGACCGGGCACCAGTTCCACGACGTGCGCAAAATCGTCAGCCGCCAGGTGTCGTTTTACGACACGCTAAGATCGATCGATCCCGACAACCGCGAAGCCCGGCAGATCTCGCGCTTCCTGGCGGCGATTAACGGCCTGATGGGCGACCGGCATGACGTGATGGTGGCGGACAAGCTGGCCGGCGGTGATAGCTATGAGCGGCCGGCGATCCTGGATATCGACATCCGCCAGCGCCTGGAGCTGCTGCTGGCGCGCTTTCCGCTGTCGTTTTCCCCGCCGGCCATCGCGGCGGGCAGATAACCGGGTTGCGCGGAGCCATGATGACGTTACGCCGCTTGCTGCCCCTTGCGCTGCTGCTGTCGCCGCTGGCGGCATCCGCGCATAACTTCGTGCCTGGCCGGCCGGTGGCGCCGATCGCCATCGCCGATCGCGGCGAGCTGCTGCTGCGCAACGGCGATTTCAGCTACCGGCCGTGGAACAGTGCAAAGCTGGCGGGCAAGGTGCGGGTGATCCAGTACATCGCCGGGCGCACCTCCGCCAAAAAGAAGAACTCGCGGCTGATCAACGCCGTCAAGGACGCAAACCTGCCGGGCGATCGCTTCCAGCCCACCACCATCGTCAACACCGACGACGCGATACCGGGCTCCGGCTTCTTCGTGCGCGGCAAGATCGAGAAAAACAAGCGGCATTACCCCTGGGCGCAGTTCATCGTCGACAGCGACGGGCTGGGGCGCATGGCCTGGCGGCTGCCGGAAGAGAGCTCCACCATCGTGGTGCTGGACCAGGCCGCGCGCGTGCAGTGGGCGAAGGACGGCGCACTCACCCCGCAGGAGGTTGACCAGGTGATCGCCCTGCTGCGCACCCTGATCGACCGGGAGACGCCATGAAATGCACGCCGCCGGGAGCCGATGACGCATGTCTTTAATTGAACGCTATATCACGGTTGAGATCCGCCGCCTGGTGATGACGATCGCCGGGTTTCTGATCTTCATGTTCGCCAGCTACTCCGCCCAGCGCTACCTGACCGATGCCGCCAACGGCACGCTGGCGCTGCGGGTGGTGGCCGAGGTGGTTTTCTATAAATCGCTGATCGCGCTGGAGATGATATTGCCCGTCGCGCTGTATGTCTCGGTGGCGGTGGCGCTGAGCCAGCTGTACAGCGATGCGGAGATCACCGCCATGCTGGCCGCCGGGGCCAGCCCGCTGCGGTTGTACAAGGCGGTGCTGATACTGGCCGTGCCGCTGGCGATAGCGGTCACGCTGCTGTCGCTATATGGCAGGCCCTGGGCGTACGCCAATATTTATCAGCTGCAGCAACAGTCGCAGTCTGTGCTGGACGTGAGCCACCTGCAGGCCGACAAATTCAACGTCAGCGGCAACGGCCGCATGATCCTCGCCAGTCACGTCGACAAAACGGCCAACCACCTGACAGACGCGCTGATTTATGTGCGCGGCGGCCATCACACCAACCTGTACCGCGCGCAGTCGGTGGAGGTGCTCGACGCCTCCCCCGCCAGCCCCGCCGTGCGGCTGAAAACCGGCACCGCCTATGTGCTGGATCGCCAGGGCACCGACGACAACGGGCAGAACTACGACAACTTTGATATCGCGCTCAAGCCGTTCGTGCCCAGCGCCGAGAGCCGGCACAAATCGGCCTCGCCGGCGGAGCTGGCGCGCTCTGCCGATCCAGGTGACGCCGCCGAACTGCAATGGCGCGAAAGCCGCGGGCTGACCACCGTGCTGATGGTGCTGCTGGCGATCCCCTTTAGCCGCATCAAGCCGCGGCAGGGGCGCTACGCCGCGCTGCTGCCCCTGACGGTGCTGTTTACCGTGATTTTCTATGGCGGCAACATTTGCCGCACGCTGGTGGCCAACGGCTCTGTGCCAACGATCCCCGGCGTTTGGCTGGTGCCGATAGCCATGACTGTCGGCATCGCCCTGCTGCTGGCGCGCGACTTATCCCTGCTGCGGAAACCCTCCCGATGACTATTTTTAGCCGTTACCTGATCCGCAACGTGTTCATCGGCTTCGCCGCCGCGGCCGGGCTGCTCATCCCGCTGTTCACCACCTTCACGCTGATCAACGAGCTGGAGGACGTGACCCCGGGCGGCTACCGCTGGCAGCAGGCGCTGCTGGTGACCGTGCTGACCCTGCCGCGCAGCCTGGTCGATCTGGGGCCGTTTATCGCGCTGCTCGGCGGTATCGTCGGGCTGGGACAGCTTTCCAAGAGCCTGGAACTGACCGCGATCCGCGCCGCCGGGATGTCGATATTCCGCATCGCGCTGGTGATGCTCGCCGCCGGGCTGCTGATGAACCTCTCACTCGTCGCCCTCGATGAGTGGGCCGCCTCGCCGCTGCAGCAGCGCGCGCTGCAGATGAAGAACAACGCCCTGGCGCAGTCGAACGATAACGACGTCACCGTTAACCCGCTGTGGGCGCGGCACGGCAACGAGTTTGTTACGGTCAAAACCGTCGATGAGAACGACCAGCCCCACGGCATTGAGATCTTCCGTTATCGGGCCAACCGCGCGCTGGAATCTTACCTCTACGCCGACAGCGCCAGCACCGCCGCCGACGGCAGCTGGCTGCTGCACAACGTGATGCAGAAACGCTGGCAAGGCGGAAAGGAGACGATTGAGCGGCAAAGCAGCCTGCCGTGGCGCTCGCTGTTCGCCGTGCCGAGCCTGAAAGAGCTGACCCTGCCGGCGGGTAGCTTCTCGCTCCAACAGCTGGATCGCTATATCGATTACCTGCAAGGCTCGGGGCAGCCCAGCACCGAATACCGCCTGGCGCTGTGGAAAAAACTCGGCCAGCCCCTGCTGGTGCTGGCGATGATTCTATTGGCCATCCCGTTTACCTTCACCGCCCCGCGCGCGCCCGGCATGGGCAGCCGGTTAGCGCTCGGCGCGATCGTCGGGCTGCTGACCTACATCGCTTATCAGATCGTCCTCAACCTGGGGTTGCTGTTCGCCCTCAACGCGCCCTTCACCGCCCTCGCCCCGCCGCTTTTGATCCTGGCGCTGGCGTTGGCGCTGGTTTATCGGTTTGATCGGGGTTAGGGGATAAACGGAACTCTGCTTGAATAGTGACTGCTCTGCTTCCATCAAGAGGCAGGCACTAGGCTGAATGGCAACCACCATCCGCCCCTGCTCGCTCCGTGGAATTAACGCAATTCCTTCGCTATTGCGCTAAACATCAGCGACGCTTCCAGCGGTTGGGCGCTGAAAGATGGCTCCGCCTGCGGCCAGGTGGACCACTGGACGATCACCAGATTCTCCGCCTGATTGACCATAATCATCTGGCCGAAGATCCCCAGCGCCCACAGGGAATGCTTGAGGGAAGCCTGCGGAGCAGGTTCTACGTTAGTCGCATTCACCGGCACTTCATTGTTCCACCACTGGAAGCCATAGATGCCGTCAGGATGCGCTGCTGATACCGAACCCGCCGCCCGATTCCAGTTGGACGACTGGGCTACCCAATCAGCCGGCAAGATCTGTTTGCCGTTCGGCAGCGTCCCGTTATGCAGAATGAATTCGCCAAAGCGCCCCCAATCCTCCAGCGTGGCGTTGAAGCCGTGCGCGCCCACGTCGTGCTGACCTTTGGCGTAGGCATGCCACACGCCGTCGCTCGCCATGCCGTACGGCTGCCAGATGCTTTGTTCCAGATAAGCCGCCAGCGGCATGCCGGTGGCACGCTCCAGCACGTCGCCCAGCAGCCACGCGCCGCCGGAGGAGTAAGACCAGTTCTGCCCGGCCGGGTGTGCGCGGCGTAGGCCGGCCACCAGCTTGCGCACGCAGGCATAGGTGCCGGGCCTGGCTTCACACTCGGTCAGCTGCGCAAAGTCCGATTTCGGGTTGGTGTAATCCTCATTCCACGCCACGCCGGAGGTGTGAGTGATCAGCTGCCTGAGGGTCACGCCGTCCCACGCGGTGCCTTTCAGATCGGGTTCGTATTGCGTGATGAGATCGTCGAGCGAGCGGATCTTACCCTGTTTAATCGCCACGCCCACCAGCGTGGCGACCACGGATTTGCCCACGGAGCGCGATGTCCACAGGGTAGCGTCGGTATTGCCCTGCCCCAGATATTTCCAGGCGATTTTGCCGTCCTTCAATACCAGCATGCCACTGACGTTCTGGCGCTTCAGATAGTCCTGCAGGCTGTAGGTTTTGCCATTCACCCGATAGCTGGCGTCCGTTAACGGTTTAGCGGCAGCCAGCAGCGGCGTGGCATTGCCGTGATGAAACACATCCCCGGCATAGTTGCGGTAGTCGTTACGAAAACCGATCACCCGGTCGCTCTGGCTCCAGGTGAGCATCTTGTGCGTGTCCGGCAATTGCGCATCGAAAGGCGCGGGACAGGCGCTGAGTTCGGTGCCCGCACAGGCGGCCAGCGCGGCGGGCGCCAACAGGCCGCTGCAGAGACTGATGACAACGCCCGCCAGCAGGCTGCGGTTAAACACTTTGCTTTTCATATTTTTTCTCGCTTAGCTCAGGAAGGCGTTCAGCTTAAAAAAACGCGGCCTATAATAAAAAACGCCTGATGGGGGAAAATCCCCCGCAAAATCGACGGGAGAACCGCGTGCCGAGCCTGATTTATTCCTTTGCCCAACTGGAAGCCTTCACCGCCGTGGCCGAGCACGGCAGCCTGGCGAAGGCCGCGCTCAAACTGGGCAAAGACCGCACGACGCTGCGCGATTTGATTGATTTTCTCGAGGATGGCTTGGGCTATGCGCTGTTCCTGCGCGAGGGGCGCAGCCTGCATCTGACGCCGGAGGGCGAACAGCTGCGGCGCCAGGCGCACCTGCTGATGCGCCAGGTGAAAGCGTTTGAGGCATTTGCCAAAGACGTGCCAAAGAGCGCGGCGCAGGAAATCTCACTGGTCTACGATCCCTTCACGCCCCGCGCGCTGCTGCAGGCGCTGATTGCCGCGATGGCCCAACGCAACACGCGCCTGAGCCTGATTAACGCCTCGCGCGACGAAGCGGAAAGCCTGCTGGCAAGCGGCCAGGCCGATCTGGGGATCTGCCAGGCGCGCCATCGCAGCGTGGGCGATACAATGGAGTGGCGCGCCTTAGGGGCGATAGAGATGGATTTTTACGCCACCAAAACGCTTTTCCCCGGCGCGGCACAGCCGCTTTCGCTGCTGGAACTCTCGCTCACGCCGCAGGTGATCATGCACCCGGATTCTGACGAACCCGTGGCGCGCCGCCTGCAAATTTCCGGGCACACCATTTTCACCAACGAACTGGAAATGCTGCGCTCCCTGCTCGAACAGGGCTGCGGCTGGGGATTCTTGCCGACGCACATGCATGCGGAACGGTGGAAAAACGTCAGCACGCTGCGCACCGAAGTGGGCAGCCAGGGGATCAGCCAAACCATGGTGACCATCTGGAAACCGGGCAATGACCGACGGGCGTTGATTGATGAGACGCTGGGGTTATTGCCGGGGTTGTGGCGGGGGATTGGGGAGTGAAAAGTCGCTGCTAGATTAGCGGTGTTGTTGTCGGTGGTCGAGCGTGGGGAGCATCGCCTGCGTTGTTGGTCCGTTCGCTCTTAAGCGCGGATTGTTGTTTCCCCCAATGCGCCCCTCACCGCCTTTAATTCAGCGCTACTAGTGCTAGTTTATTGCTTTGATAGGCGGTATTTGAGGGGCTGCTTTTAACATTAACGCCGCAATTTGCCGAGAGTGAAGCCCCCTTGACGATAAGTACATTCTTAAAGCTTTGCTTGCCAACAACATTGAATTACTCCCCCGAAGTTCCACACCACCTCTTTACAACCTCCATTAAATCAGCATCTTGAGTAGCATCATTCGACCACCCACTTGCGAATTTAATATCGTGAGAATTGGGTAATCTATCAGATGATAATTCTCTAATTCTAATCCTGCTTGGAAGTGCTGCTGCCTCCCCAACAAAAATAGCCTCTCGTCTTGTAAGGGCAGATAACATTTTAGTTAAACCGCTTAAACTGTCAGGCAAGAACCTAGATACATGCTCTTGATCACTTGAATTCGACAATCTAAGTACTATCCAAGAGTTACATTGGGAGAGAACAGTACTTTCAACATCGGATGGTCTTTGTGAAATAAGCCCCAGACCTAATCCATATTTACGTCCTTCTTTTGCAATACGTCGAATAGCATCTTGAGCCTCTTTATATTGAGCTTCACCATGATTTGGCACGTAGCGGTGCGCTTCTTCGCAGATAAATAATATGGGATCTTTCTCTCTTTCATCCCTTGTTTGCCAGAGTTTGTATTGAAAAAGAAGGCGGGATATTAATGCAGTTAATGGTCCTGCCACCTCATTTGGCAGCCCTGATATATCTATAATACGAATATCTTTTCCATTTGCTTCACCGACAAACTGTGCCAATATATCCTGTAGTTTTGGAGAGTCAGCTTCACTATATTCTTTTAGCAAAAAGCTAAGTTGGGGATTTGAGCGAAGGACTTTTAGCTTTTTAAGTATGTTATCTATTTTATCACGCCCCGATGATGCAGCTAGTTTTTCCTGTTTCCCTTCTTTGCGCCCTTGCACCTTGTCTATGTGCTTAACAAACTGCGCCAATTTGAACGGAACGGGTTTGTCTCTATCAAAATTCAAAACCTGATCTTCATTTACACCATCAGCAAATGCGGCTTCTAATCCGCCGTTTGGTTCAGCGCCTACATCTTGCACGTAGCCAGCCTCTAGCAATCTAGAATAGGTGATTGCTTCATAAACAATATTATTTTGAGAGGTAGCTTCGTGTTCTGTTTTACCAATAATTAACGAGCGTAATTCATCACTGGACATAAGCCAATAAGGCAATTTCAATAGTTCAGCATCATCCTCTGCTGCAGATGCGTCATTATACGCACGAAATACTTTTGCCCTGTTTCCAAAAGCGCTAGCATATTCACCATGGGGATCAATCATGACAATTTTTGGCTTTAATGTGGTGTCTCCAGGTCGATGATCTAGAACAGAGTGTAAAATTGATGCCACTGTTCCAGATTTTCCTGAACCTGTAGACCCTAATATCGCAAAGTGATGTCCAAACAGTTTATCAATATTTGCTCTACATACTGCATTGTTGCCACCAATGTAATTCCCAATTGGAACCATGGGTGTAATTGCTTCATCTTGAGCATTTGATTCTGCTGCGTTATAAACAGCCTCTAGTTCATCGTTTAAGCAAATATAGGCACTTTGTAATGGCAAAGGGTAAGTTTCAACACCACGAGAAAATTCAAGTCGATTATTTTTGTTAGACCATACTCCCTGACCAAAGAGGTCAACCTCTAAGATACGAGCATCATCTGCTGCGTTAATTAGTTTGTTGATATCTTCAGTAATCAACTCAGATCTCATTTTAAGAGACCGAACAAAAGCAAATAGCAACTTCCTACCAAAATGTACTTTAATGATACTGCCCATTTGTCCTACAGGATAAACTTGTCCGTCAACAGCACGAATGAGCTCATTAACGCCCTCATCAATCTCTATGCGTAAATTATTGCCAGACACCTCAATAATTTTGCCTACCTTTAATTCTTTCCGTGATTGAAAAATATTACTCATGGAATATCTCCTGTGCTGATGAACTGCGTTAAGCCATCAAAACGCCACCATGTATATTTGCTATTATCAGACTCAGCCAAAGGAGTTGTTGAATTATGGTAAATACCTAATTCACCTGCAACATACACTCTAGAGTTAATTTTCGGACATTTCAGCCAAGCGTCTAAAGTCTTATTAATAACAATTCCATTTTTGGGTAACTCTTTAATAAATACAATTACCGTCGTTTGATTGGATTCACTTCGCAATGCGCTTTCAATCTCAGCATTAATATGGTCATCACCAAAACTATAACCACAAGTAATCAATGTGTTTTGCTGCCCACTCATTAGGGTTTTTCTTAAACCCAAGAATAAACTAGCGAACGGGTCTTTTTGTGTTTCAATATATTTTGTTGCCTGAGGATAAATCATTATGTTTGCGGGGTTTGACAAATATTTAGTTCCATATCTCGCACGCACTAGGCCTAAGTCATCATCTCTGTGCCAATCTATCGAACCATGTAATTTATATAGATGGTATGTATTTGAATCCAAAGCTGCATTCGAGAATTCATTTTCTGCATTCCAAAAACCTACGGCTCCACCTGAAAAACCATCACATACTATTTTTTTATGTAGAGCTAAGGCGTCCTCGAGCAAAGTATCATAATTAGTAGTGAAAAATGTAGTTTTTGAACGTTGTTCTAAGTTCGACTTACTAAGCAATAATGCCTTTATAAATTTACAATGAGGCTCAATTTCAACTATTGGGTTTGCTGCGCTCCCAATCTCCTCCTCTATCGTGCGTTCAGCATTGGCAGCGACGTAACCGTATCTGACTATCCCGCCGATAGCCTTGATAATTTCTAGATACAGTTTCCTTAACTCCTCACCGGTATAACGGTTAGCACCAATATATGCAGACTGGTTCCTTGAACGATCAGCAATAGCTAAAAGATCACCCAAATGGCTCAAGTAGTGTTCAACATGGCAGTCATCAGATAGATCTGCTTTTAAAGCAGCCAAAATTTCTTTTTCTTTATCCCCGGAATCTTCTTCGATAATTCTTTCAACGCGACTGGTCAATGGATACATTAAAGGTATTTTTGAACCAAAACTTATACCAGCACCAAAAAGCCAACTTTGTCTACTTTGAGAACTTAAAAGCTGCTTTATGTTTTCTAACCCCTTATCAAATTCTTTCATAATTTTCTCTCAATTTATTGCGACTAGAATACTTAATTAGGCGCATACGTGAGTATATTTAACACTTATTCAACGGTTCGTCCCGTAATTAAGCACAGACCAAATTTTTGTGCGTTTAATGTACAGAACACTACATTAACCCTTTCAAAATTACAACTACTTATCGGTACAACTGATACCTGTGCTAGCGACAAAAAAATCAACTCGACTTATACGCAATAGCAGCATCTAGATACAAAAACGAGGAACATTGAAGGCATTAATAAATTGGCAAGGGAGTAAGGGATGTCCACGCATGTCACAAAGCAGTCATTGCTACCTAACTTCGAACATGAAACACACCTTACCCAAACTCTCCGCCAACAAAATACAGCCACATAAAATGATTCAACTCATAATTAATAAACCAACAACATTATTACATCTATTTTTATTCCATTATTTTCCCTCCCCCACTCCATCCCCCCAACTCCCCCCTAGCACCGCCCCCGCCCTTTCCCTACAATAAGGGATCTGTTGAGGCATAACGCAAGGAAAGACGGTGTCGAAAGCCAATCCCAATGCCACTATCGTGGATATCGCCCGCCGCGCCAGGGTGACCAATATCACCGTTTCCCGCGCCTTCAATAAGCCCGAACTGGTCAAGCCGGAAACCCGCGAGCGCATTCACGCCATCGCCAAAGAGCTGAACTATGTGCCCAACGCCTTCGCGCAGGGGCTGAAAAGCAGCAGCAGCCAGATTATCGGCATCGTCACCAGCAGCATGTACAACCCGTTCTATTCCGGCCTGATCAAGACCGTGTCGCGCATTGCGCGCCAGCAGGGCTACCAGATCATGCTGTTCGACACCGACGGCAGCGAAGAGGCGGAAATGCGCGCCATTCAGGCGCTGTTCGGCTACAAGGCGCGCGGCATCCTGCTGTCGGCGGTGCGCGACGACAAGCGCTACCGCCCCACCTATCTCGAGCTGGCCGAGGTATACGGCGTGCCGCTGATCCTGATCGACCGCGATCTCTACGATCAGCAGCTGAGCGGCGTGTTCCTCGATAACCGCGAGATCGGCGTGCTGGCCGGGCGCTATCTGGCGGAACAGCCAGAACAGAAGCTGCTGATTATCGGCGGCCCGGCGGATTCGGAAATTACCTTAACGCGCACCGCCGGCATCGTCGCGGCATTGCAGGGCAGCGGGCGTGAGATTCATATCATCAACGGTGACTACGATTTCACCTCGCAGGAAAGCGAGGTGCGCGCCTATCTGGCGCAGCCGGAGAACCGCCCGGATTATATCATCGGCCTGAACGGCATCATCACGCTGGGAGCCATCGCCATCTGCCACGAGATGGGCCTCTATCAGCAGGTGAAGTTCTTTTCGATAGACGAGCCGCCGCGCGCCGGCGCTTACGGCCTGCACATTCCGGGGGTGTATCACGATACGCAGAAACTGGGGGAGATCGCCGCGGAGCTGCTGTTCAGCGCCATTAATAGCCCGCGCGGCGAGTTGCCGGTGCGCAGAGAGTTCTTCACCGGCTCGCTGTTGAATCGCTGACGGGCGCTATTGCCCGTAGTAGGCGTGTTTGCCGTGCTTGCGCAGGAAATGTTTGTCCAATAGCTCCGGCTGCATCGGGGCGATGGCCGGCGCCAGCTGGCGTGTCGCCATCGCCATGATCGCCACCTCCTCCAGCACCACCGCGTTGTGCACCGCATCCGCCGCGTCCTTGCCCCAGGCGAACGGGCCGTGGGAATAGACCAATACTCCCGGCACCTGCTGCGGATCGCGCCCCGCCTGGTTGAAGGTCTCGATAATCACCTTGCCGGTTTCCCCCTCGTAATCGCCGGCGATCTCCGCCTCGCTCATCGGCCGGGTGCAGGGAATGTCGCCGTAAAAGTAGTCGGCGTGGGTGGTGCCCAGCGCCGGGATCGGTTGCCCGGCCTGCGCCCAGATGGTGGCGTTGCGGCTGTGGGTGTGCACCACGCCGCCGATATCGGCGAAGGCGCGGTACAGCGCCAGGTGGGTGGCGGTGTCGGACGAGGGTTTACGGTGCCCTTCGCGCACCTTGCCCTCCAGATCCACCACCACCAGATCCTCCAGCGTCATCGCCTCGTAGGCGATGCCCGAAGGCTTGATCACCACCAGCCCGCTCTGGCGGTCGATCGCCGAGACGTTGCCCCAGGTAAAGGTCACCAGCCCGTATGCCGGCAGGCTGAGGTTGGCGGCCAGCACCTGCCTTTTGAGTTCGTTCAGCATGCGATGCCTCCCTCATTCATCTGTTGTTCGATCCAGGCCTTGGCCTGGGCGATACGCTGCTTATCCTGCCCGTCTTCGCGCGCCCACATCTCCAGCAGGTAGGGGCCGCGATAGCCGAGCGCGTTGAGCACGGAAAAGGCGTGGGCGAAATCCACGCAGCCCTCACCGAACGGCACGTCGCGGAACTGCCCGGCGCTGCCCGGCCCCACCGCCACGGTGTCTTTGAGGTGCACGGCGGTGATGCTGCCGATGCCCAGCGCCAGCTCGGCGGCGACGTCGTTGCCCCAGGCGCTGAGGTTGCCGAGATCGGGATACACCGTGAACCACGGGCTGTTGACGTGGCGCGCGATGTCGCGCCATTTGCTGATGCTGTTGATGAACGGCGTGTCCATCACCTCCACCGACAGCATCACCTGCGCCCTGGCGGCCTGCGCCGCCGCCCACTGCATGCCCTCGATAAAGCGCTCGCGGCTGTGGCGATCGGCGGGTTCGTAATAGACGTCGTAACCCGCCAGCTGGATGTTGCGGATGCCGAGATCCGTCGCCAATTCCAGCGCCTTGCTCATCAGCCCCCGCGCCCGCTCGCGGGTGGCGGCGTCATGGCTGCCGAACGGATCGCGCCGGTGCGCCGACAGGCACAGGCTCGGCACCGTCACCCCGCTATCGAGCCGCGCCTGGATAAACGCCAGCCGCTGGCGTCGATCCCAGTCCAGCCGCTGCTGGCGCGCCGGCTGCTCGTCGATCGACATCTCCACAAATTCAAAGCCCAGCTCGGCAGCGGTGGCCAGCCGCTGCGGCCAGCCCAGATCGGCGGGCAGCGCCTTTTCATACAGCCCCAGACAGGCGGCGTTAGTCGTTTGCATCAGTCACCTCACTCAAAGCCTGGGCGACCGCCAGATAGCGCGCCTGCTGGGCGCGCAGGCGCCGATGGGCGGCGGTCGCGGGATAATAACAGCGCAGCTTGGGCGGCGCGGCGGCGATCGCTTCGGCGAACCCGGCGTACTCCCCGGCGCCGACGGCGGCGCACAGGGCGGCGGCGCGGCAGCCGCTCTGGCGCGTTTCCACCACCTCAAGCGGCAGGTTGCCAGCGTCGGCGTACATCTGCATCCACACCTCGGACTGCGTCGGCCCGCCGGTCATGCGCACCCGCTCGATGCGCGGGTTCAGCTGCACCATGCGCTCCTGATGGATCAGGTGCGAGAACACGATGCCCTGGTAGATCGCCTGCACCACGTCCGCCATCTCGTGGTGGGCGCTCAGGCCGATCAGCCCGCCCGGCGTGTTACCGCCGAGGTTGGAGCCGTACAGATAAGGCAGGAACAGCAGCCCGCTAGGCTGCTCGCGGCGCTCGGCCACCCAGGCGTTGAACTGGGCGTAGCGCTGCCGGTCGTCGGCGCAGAACTGGCGCAGGAACCAGGCCAGGTTGCCGGCCGAGGTCGGGCTGCCTTCGTGCACGAAATAGCGGCCGTCGATGCAGTAGCGCCCCCAGGCGTAGGGGTAATCGGCGGGAATGATGCGCTCGGTCACGCAGGTGGCGATCGACCAGGTGCCCGCCACCGCGCTGAGCGTGCGATCGTCGGCCACGCCGGAGCTGAGCGCCGCGCCCACCACGTCGAACAGGCCGCCGTACACCGCGGTGCCCGTTCGCAGGCCGCACTGCGCCGCCGCAGCGGCCGTCACCCGCCCGGCCAGCTGCGCCGAGCCGATCACCGGCGCGGTCTTCTCCTGCGCCTCTTCGATGCCGAAGGCCGCCATCAGCGCCGGATCGTAAGCACCGCTGTGCTGATTGAACAGGTTGCTGCCAGAGATGTTGGTCACCTCGGCCGCCGCCTCGCCGGTGAGGCGAAAGCGCAGGTAGTCGTGCGCCATCAGGATGCGATCGACGGCGGCGTACTGCGCCGGTTGCCGGTGCTTCAGCCAGCGCAGCAGCAGCGCCGGGTGGCTGGGCCACAGCGGCTGCAGGCTGCGCGGGTAGATTTGTGCGTCCACCCCGGCGCGGCGCAGCTCAGCCGCCGTGGCTGCCGCGCGGTTGTCCGAAGAGAGGATGCCGTTGCCGACCGGCTTGCCGTGGCGGTCGATGGCGTACAGCCCTTTGCCATGCGCCGAAAAGCTGACGCCGCGCACCTGCCCGGCCTCCAGCCCCGCCGCGTGCAGCGTCTGGCGGATCGCCGCGCAAACGTCATCCCACAGCGCGTCCATATTGCGTTCGCTGAAGCCCGGCTGGGCGGCAATCGCCGCGCCGTCGCGCTCGGCGATCGCCAGCTCTTCACCGCTTGCCCGGTACAGCCCGGCCTTGATCACCGTGCCGCCGACGTCTATGCCAAGAAAGACTGACATCGCGCCTCCTATTTGCGCCGCACGGAGCTGAGGTAGATGGCGGCCAGGATGATGCCGCCTTTCACCACGTTCTGGATATACGGCGACACGTTCATCAGATTGAGGCCGTTGTTAAGCACCCCGAGCATCATCGCCCCCACCAGCGTGCCGACGATGGCACCGCGCCCGCCGGAGATCGCCGCCCCGCCCAGCACTACGGCGGCGATGGCGTCCAGCTCGAAGCCTTCGCCTGCGTTGGGCTGCCCGCTCATCAGCCGCGAGGTCAGCACCAGCCCGGCCAACGCGGCGGTCAGGCCGCTAATCACGTACACCAGCATCTTGTAGCGCGGCACGCGGATGCCGCTCAGGCGCGCCGCCTCTTCGTTGCCGCCCATCGCGTAGACGTAGCGGCCGAACGGCAGCTGGTTGAGCATCAGCCAGGCCAGCACATACACGCCGAGCATGATCAGGATCGGCACCTGGATGCCCAGCACCGTGCCGCGGCCGAAGAACGAGAAGACGTCGGGCAGGCCGGAGATCGGGTAGCCGCCGGTATAGAGCAGCGCCAGGCCGCGGGCGATGCCCATCGACGCCAGGGTGACGATGATCGGCGGCATGCGCAGATAGGCGATGCAGGCGCCGTTGGCCAGGCCGAACAGCGCGCCGACCGCCAGCGCCGCCACCATCGCCAGCGGGATCGGCACCGCCGCCAGCATCAGCCCGGCGGCGACCGAACCGGCCAGCGCCATCACCGGCCCCACCGAGAGATCGATGCCGCCGGTCAGGATGGCGCAGGTCATGCCCACCGCGATGATGGCATTGATAGACACCTGGCGCGCCACGTTGGTCAGGTTGTTGACGCTGAGGAAGCTGTCGTTCAGCAGGCTCATCAATACGAACAGGACAGCGAAGCCGATAAACGGCAAGACCGCCGGGTGATGCAGCAGTTTTTCCCAGCGCTTGCCGAGGCTGGGGCCGGCGGCGCGGCGCGCCACGGCGGGTTGTTCAATTCCGATCATAGGGCACTCCCGGTCGCGTGAAGCATGATGTGGTTAAATTCGATGTCGTCGCCGGTCAGCTCGGCAACGATGTGGCCGCCGCGAAACACCAGCACGCGATCGCACACGCCGATGATCTCCGGCAGTTCGGAGGAAATCATGATGATGGAGATGCCCTGCTGGGTCAGTTGCTGCATCAACTGGTAGATCTCGGCCTTGGCGCCCACGTCGATGCCGCGCGTCGGTTCGTCGAAGATCAGGATGTTGCAGTCGTTGTTGAGCCAGCGGGCGATCACCACCTTCTGCTGGTTGCCGCCGCTCAGGGTGCTGACGGCGGTCTCGGCGTCCGGGGTTTTCACCCCCACGGCGCGGATCAGCCGCTGCACCACGTCGCGATCCTTACGGGCGCTGACGAAGATCTTGCCGCGCCGGTGGTGCCGGTTGAGGGTGATGTTCTGCGCCACCGAAAACGGCAGCACCAGGCCCTCGGTTTTGCGGCTCTCCGGCAGCAGGCCGATACCCTGCGCCAGCGCCTGCGCCGGGGAGCGCAGCGCCGCCGGTTGGCCGCCGAGGCTGACGCGTTTGCGGTGGCAGCGGCTGGCGCCGATCAGCGCCGAGACGGTCTCGGTGCGCCCGGAGCCCACCAGCCCGGCGAAGCCGAGGATCTCGCCCTTGTGCAGGTGGAAGCGGTCGGTCGCGCCGTGCTTCTCGCGCTGGATCTCCGCTTCCAGCAGCACCGTGGCGGTATCGACCGGGTGTTGTTTCACCGGGAAAGCGTTCTCGATTTTGCGCCCGACCATCAGCCGCACCAGCTCTTCCACGTTGGTGTCGCCGGTGGCCAGCGTTTCGATGTAGGCGCCGTCGCGCAGCACGGTAATGCGATCACAGATAGTGAAGATCTCGTCCAGGTGGTGCGAGATAAACACCATGCCGACGCCCAGCAACCGCAGATCGTTCATCACGCTGAACAGGTGCTCAGCCTCGCCCGGCGTCAGCGTGGCGGTCGGCTCATCCAGCACCAGCACCCGCGCCTCCAGCGACAGCGCCTTGGCGATCTCAACGAACTGCTGCTGCGCCACGCTCAGCTGCTCCACCGGGCAATCGAGATCGATAGCCACCGTCAGCCGCTTGAAGATCGCCTCGGCCTTGCGCCGCATCGCCCGCCGATCCAGCAGGCCCCAGCGGTTCCTGATCTCCCGGTTGAGGAAGATGTTGTCGATGGCGCTCATGTAGGGAATCAACGAGAATTCCTGAAAAATAATGCCGACCCCGGCCTCGATCGCCTGGCGATAGTTGTTAAAGCGGCGCTGCTCGCCGTCGATAAAAATATCGCCCTCGTCCGGCTGATAGATGCCGCACATGATTTTTACCAGCGTCGATTTGCCGGCGCCGTTTTCGCCCAGCAGGGCGTGCACTTCACCGCGTTGAATGGCCAGATCGATGCCGTCCAGCGCCTTCACGCCGGGAAAGCGCTTTTTTATTCGCTTCAGTTCCAGTAAAGGTGTCACCGCATAGCCCTCCGCGCCGAACACCCCGCCGCAGCGGGGCGAACCCGGCCGCTGTTACCAGCTAAAGCCGGCCGCATTGCTGCGGTCGATCAGCTTCACGTTGACCGGCACGGTTTTCGGCACCGTGGCGCCCCAGTAGCGTGCCAGCGCAATGCCGAGCGCGATGCGCAGCTGGTCGCGCGGGAACTGCGCCGAGGTGGCGATGAACGGCGAGTTCGGCTTGAGGATCTCTTTGATGGCTTCCGGCTGGCCGTCGACGCTCACCAGCTTGACCTTGGCGCCGTTGCTTTCGATCGCCGCCAGGGCGCCGAGCGCGCCGACGTCGTTGACGCTGAAGATGCCCGCCAGATCCGGCGCCGACTGCAGCATGTTTTCGGTCACGGTCAGCGCGGTGTCGCGTTCCTGCTTGCCGTTTTGCTTGGTGACGATCTTGATGTCGGGGTATTTCTTCATCGCCGCTTCAAAGCCGCGCACGCGCTCCAGGATCGGCACCACCGGGATGCCGTCGAGGATCGCCACCTTGCCTTTGCCACCCAGCGCTTTCGCCAGGTACTCGCCCACCTGCAAGCCGGCGTCGTAGTTCTCCGAGCCGACGAACGAATCCAGCGGCCCTTCCGCCTGCGCGTCGATCGCCACCACCACCGCGCCGGCCTTATGGGCGGAGATCACCGCCGACTGCACCCCCACCGAATCGGTCGGGTTGATCAGCAGGATATCCACCTTCTTCTGCAGCATGTCTTCCACGTCGCCGATCTGCTTGGCAACGTCATGGCGCGCATCGGCCACGTACACCTTGGCGCCGATATCCGCCGCCGCCTGATCCAGCGCCTGCTTCATGGTGACGAAGTAGTCGTTGTTCATCTCCTGGAACGACATACCGATAGTGATTTGCTTGGCCAGCGCCCCATGGCTGGCCGCCAACATTCCACCGGCGACAATAAAAGGCAGGGTCTTTTTGAATAATGAAAACATAGCCAATTCTCCTGTAGGGAAGCTTCTTGTTGTGGTTATCAGAGCAACAGCATGTCTTTACGTTTGGCCGACCGGCCGGCCCCCCATTGCGAGCGGGCCGGCGATCGTGACGGCAACAGCGGTACAGCGGGAGGGTCAGGGAACCAGGATCACCTTGATGGAGTCGGTCGAGTCCGCCAGGGCGAAGGCTTCGTCCCAGTCGTTCAATGAATAGCTGTGGGTGACCACGCCGTTGGAAGTCACCAGCCCGCGTTCGAACAGATCGATGGCGATTTCGTAGCTGTAGGGCGCCAGGTGTGCGCCGCGAATGTCCAGCTCTTTGCGATCGCCGATGATGGACCAGTCGACGGTGGTTTCCTTGCCGAACACGCTGAACTCCACGAAGCGGCCCAGCTTGCGGATCATCTGCAGCCCTTGGGTGACGCCGATCGGCGCGCCGGTGGCCTCGATGTAGACGTCGCAGCCGTAGCCGCCGGTCAGCGATTTGACGATCTGGTCGGCGTCTTCCTTCAGCGGGTTGATCACCACGTCGGCGCCAAATTCTTTCGCCAGCGCCAGCCGCTCGTCGATGGCGTCGATCACGATCAGTTTCTTCGGCGTTTTCAGGCGCGCCACCTGCACCATGCACAGCCCGAGCGGCCCGGCGCCGGCCAGCACCACCACGTCGTCCAACTGGATGTCGCCGCGCGCCACGGTGTGGATGGCGCAGGCCATCGGTTCAATCAATACCGCGTCTTCATGGCTCAGGCTTTCCGGGATCTTGTGCACGATGGCGTTCTCTGAAAAGCGCATGTACTCCGCCATGCCGCCCTCCGCCACGTCTTTTTGGAAACCGTAAATGTTATGCGTCTCACACATCCAGTAGCTGCCGGATTTGCAGTAGCGGCACTCCCAGCACGGCACGATCTGCTCGGCGATCACCCGCTCGCCGAGCCGGTATTTGCCTTCCGCGCCCTCGCCCAGCGCGGCGATGCGGCCATAGAACTCGTGGCCCGGCACCACCGGCGGTTTAACCCACGGGTTCTCCCCCCAAAACATCTGTGCGCCGTTCTTGCACTTGCAGTCGCCGGCGCAGATGCCGCAGCCTTCCACCTTGATCACCAGCTCGCGCGCCTTCGGCAGCGGCGTGGGCACCTGTTCGAAACGATAGTCCTGCGGGCCGTGGCAAACGACCGCACGCATTTTTTCCGGCAACGGGCTCATCTCTTCCTCCAATACACTCGTTAAACGCTTGAAATTTCTAAATGTTGACGTTGTCATTTTTACCCCAAAAAAAACAACAAACGTTATAAAGTGATAAATTTCAATTGATTAATCATCAAACACCCAGGAAAACTCAAAATGACAACGTGAACATAGAGCGACATATAACCAAAGCTGCAAAAATAATTATTTGAGCGAAATCACATATCGTTAACATTGCGGCTAAAAATGCTACAAATGCGGATCGCGATCCCATTTACGGGATCGGCGATCCGGGGAGATCCGCTACATCAGCAGGCGCACGCGATCGTAGATCTGGCGATCTTCCGGCCGCGACGATCGCGCCTGCTGGCGCAGGGTGCGCACCAGCGTGTCGATAAACGCATGGGCGGCGGCGCTCAGAATGCTGTTGCGCCGGGTGACGATATTCAGCTGCGCCGGCTGGCCGCTCTCCCGCAGCGCCAGCGGCTGCAGGCGGGGGGCGAACTGCGGCAGCGCGGCGATCGGCCGTGGGCACCAGGTGCACATCTCGGCGGATTCCACCAGCGCCTGCAGCATACCGAACGAATGCGCCTGAATAATGCGCTGGCGCGGCAGGTAAGCGCCGTGGCGGTGGAACACCGCGTCCAGCAGCGCATCGAAACTTTCCGGGGTATAGCTCATCACCCAATCCTGCTCCAGCAGCTGATGCAGCGAGGTGCTGTGCGCCAGCGGGTGACCGCGCCGCACCATGTACGCCGTTTCATACTCCAGCAGCGGCTCGCAGTGGAACTCCTGCGGCGCCGACGATGCCGGCAGCGGCGTGATGGCGAAATCCATCGTGCCCTCGCGCAGCTGCGACTGGGCGTTGGCCATCAGGCTTTCCGACAGTTCCAGCCGCACCGCCGGCACCTTGCTGCGAAACGCCATTACCGCCGGCGGCAGCACCGTCAGCATCAGCCAGGGGGTGATCGCCGCCTTGACCAGATCCGCCGCCCGCCCGCGCAGCGCCGCCATCTCCCCCTGCGCCTGCTCCAGCTGATTCAACACCAGCCGGGCGTGCGCCAGCAGGGTTTTGCCGTAGGGGGTAAAGCCCAGCCCGGTCGGGGTGCGGATCAGCAGCGGCAGCGCCTGCTCCTGCTCCAGTTCGCGCAGCGCGCGGGTCACCGCCGCCTGCGACAGCCCCAGATGCCGTGCCGCCGCGCGAATGCTGCCGCTGTCGGCGCTGGCCACCAGCGCCTGCAGTTGGTGCAGTTTCATGTTCACCTCCTGACAATCATTGGTTGTCAGCATAACCGAACGGCGGCTACCCGGCAAAAACGGAGTTTGCTAGTCTCGAAGCCTATTCCTCTGCCCCATTCCCGCCCGTTGGCCGGGACCCTTTGCCGGAGACCGTGATGAGCCCTTCACTCGTACTGCCTGAGATCGCCGCCGTTCATGATGAGATGGTCGCGCTTCGCCGCCACATTCACGCCCACCCGGAGCTGGGCTTCCAGGAGTTCGCGACGTCGGATCTGGTGGCGCAGCGGTTGGCGGAATGGGGTTACCGCGTCACACGCGGCGTAGGACAAACCGGCGTTGTCGCCACACTGCAGCGCGGGCCGGGAAAATCGCTCGGCATCCGCGCCGACATGGACGCCCTGCCGATTGCCGAAACGACCGGCTTGCCGCACGCCAGCACCCATGCCGGGGTGATGCACGCCTGCGGCCACGACGGGCACACCGCCATGCTGCTGGCGGCGGCGCGCTATCTGGCGCAGCAGCCAAACTTCAGCGGCACGCTGCACCTGATCTTTCAGCCGGCGGAAGAAGGCGGCGGCGGCGCCAGAGTGATGATTGAAGACGGCCTGTTTGAGCGCTTCCCTTGCGACGCGGTGTTCGCCATGCACAACGTGCCCGGCTTCCCCACCGGCCACCTGGGTTTCGCCAGCGGCCCCTTCATGTGCTCGGCCGATACGGTACACATCACTCTGCACGGCCACGGCGGCCACGGCGCGGTGCCGCAGAGCACCGTCGATCCGGTGGTGGCCTGCGCGGCCATCGTCATGAGCCTGCAAACCATCGTGGCGCGCAATATCGATCCGCAGGAAACGGCGATCGTCACCGTCGGGGCGATGCAGGCCGGCCAGGCCGCCAACGTGATCCCGGCGACCGCCACCCTAACGCTCAGCGTGCGCGCGCTGACGGCGGCGGTGCGTGAGCGGCTGGAGCAGCGCATCACCGAGCTGGTCACGGCGCAGGCCGCCAGCTTCGGCGCCCGCGCGGAAATCGACTATCAGCACGGCTACCCGGTGCTGGTGAACCACCCGGCAGAAACCGAGCTGGCGCGCGCGGTGGCGCTGGACTGGGCCGGAGAGAGCCGGGTTATCCCCACGCTGCGGCCGTTTACCGCCAGCGAAGATTTCGCCTTTATGCTGGAGAAGTGCCCGGGCAGCTACATCTCGATCGGCAACGGCCCCGCCACGCCGGGCAATTCCCTGCACAACCCCGGTTATGACTTCAACGACGACAGTCTGTCGCTGGGCGCCACCTACTGGGTCAAATTGGTCGAGCGCTTTTTGGCTCGCCCCGTGGTTTAATCGCCAACGCTGAGGAAATGACATGAAAACCATCAAAGGGCTGTTGTTGTTATTGCCGCTGGCCGCGAGCTTTCCCGCGCTAAGCGGTGAGTTCAGCGGCAAAGTGATCAAGCTGGGTATCGATCCTACCTTTCCGCCGCTGGAGTATAAAAACCCGCAGGGCAAGCTGACCGGCTTCGGTGTCGACATCGCCCAGGCGCTGTGCGACCAGATGCAGGCCAAATGCGTGTGGGTAGAAAGCAGCTGGGACGGCATGATCCCCGGCCTGCAGGCGAAGAAGTTCGACGCCATCGCCTCGTCGATGACCATCACGCCGCAGCGCCAGCAGCAGATCGCCTTCTCCAGCAAGGTCTCCAACGCCCCGGCGCGGCTGGTGGCACATAAGGGCAGCAACCTGCAGCCCACCGCCCTCTCGCTGAAGGGTAAATCGGTCGGCGTGCAGCAAGGCTCCAGCCAGGAGGCCTACGCCAACGCGCTGTGGCGCCCGGCCGGCGTTAACGTGGTCGCCTACCAAAGCCAGCAGGAGGTGAACGAAGATCTGGCCAACGGCCGGCTGGATGCGTCGCTGCTGGCCAGCGTCAGCGCCAGCGAGTTCTTCAAAACGCCCGGCGGCAAAGATTTCGCCTTTATCGGCCCCGAGCTGAGCGACAGCAAATATTTCGGCGTCGGCGACGGCATCGGGGTGCGCAAAGACGATACCGCGCTGCTTAACGCCTTCAACGCTGCGCTGCAGGCGATCCGCGCCAACGGCACTTACAAGAAAATCAACGACAGGTATTTCGACTTCGACATGTACGGCGCGGAGCAGTAACCAGCGTTCCCCGGCGATCACCTGCAGATCCTGCAGGATGGGGAGGCGCCTTCGGCCGCCGGGGAATGCCCCAACGGAAACGGCAGTGTTAGCAGGTGGGATAGAGATACGGGCCAGGCAGGACGCCCGGCCCGCTAACGCGGGTTACTTCACTTCGCCCATCGCTTTCAGCTTTTTGGACAGCTCGCGGCGTTCTTTGGACAGATCGGCATTTTTGATGATGTAGTCATCAACGCGATCTTCGTAGTCGCTGCGCATGTTGGCGATGATGCCCTGAATGTCTTCAATGCTCATGCCGGGCTTAATGTACTCACTCAGGTTGTCGAGCAGCAGCACGCGCTTCTGGTTATCACGAATTTTCTTTTCGTTGTCGACGATCTCGCGTTGCAGTTTGTTTTTGCGGCGGAACATACGCACAAACTCCAGCACGTCCTGGAAACTCGGCTTATTTGCATTATCCATCTTTATACCCTTGCTTTAGTAATACACAGATTCATTTGCTTACGGCCACATGGCACCAAGATACAGGTTTGTGGCGGTCCGGCACAACAGTGATTGCCTTATCTTACCCACTTTGCCCCGGCGGCCAAAACCCAAAGCGCCGCCTTCATGATCTGACCCCTTATTCGCGCCCGGCGGCGGTGCAGACCTGGAGCAGATCCCCCAGCTCTTCCAGCTGCTGCGCCAGCTCCATGCTGAGCCAGACATAGCCGTAAATCGGCGCTTCGCCGTGCTGGCCGAGGCTGACCTCTTGCATCAGCGTTTTCAGCTCGCCGGCGATCTCCGCCAGCTGCCCCGCCGCCGCCTGCCGCTGCGCCTGGGGCCCTTCGCGCATCAGCACCGCCAGCGATTCCAGCGAGCTCAGCGTCAGCAGCTGGGTGCTGCGCAGCGTGCGGGCGTTCAGCATGATGAAGTGCGTTTCGCGCGAGGCCCAGTAGGCGTCGGCCATCAGCTCCAGCGTACACACCAGATTGCGGCTGAGGGTTTGCACCGCCTCGAACACCGCTTTGGGGATGCGGGTTTCCTTGCTGGCGGGCACGATCAGGCTGCGCAGCTTCACCACCTGATTCAGCAGGTCCTTGAGCTGCGGCTCCAGCCGCGGCCGCTCAATGACGTTCGGCGAAAAATACGCGCCGTAAATGCGGGCGGCGGTTTGCAGGCAGTCCGCCATCTGCATGCGCCACAGAATATAGGCGCGCTGTGGGTAGATGCTGGTGAACAGCAGCGCCAGCAGCGAGCCGAAGATCACGTCGCCGCTGCGCCACAGCGCGGTATGCATGTCGCCGGCGCCCGCGCCGCACACCACCGCCAGCGTGATCCCCACCAGCAGCGCCATATACGGCCGTTTGCCGAGCGTCAGGTAACCGCAGACGAACATCACCACGCCGCACCAAGCCAGCATCAGCGGCAGCGAATAGAGTTCCAGATACAGGGCGATCAGGCCGGAGGCGGCGCCGAACACCGTGCCGGCAATGCGTTGCAGCGCCCGCTGCAGCACGTTGCCCCAAAACGAGATCGGCCCCATCACCACCACCAGGGTGATCAGCGGCCAGGTGCCTTCGGGCACCGCCAGCAAGCGGATCAGCAGAAAGGTCAGGATAAACGCCAACCCGATGCGCACGCCGTGGACGATGCGATAGTGGCGGTAGGTCAGCAATTCAAGGGAAGAGATTTTTCGATCGAGGCGCACGATGCCTCCGATAAAGACCAGCCAGGCCGCTATTTTAGCGGAGGAGGCCCGGCAAGGAAAAGGCGAATGAGGCGTCCCCCATTCGCGCTCAGGCTCAGGCGGCGTACTTGTCGACCAGCGCGCGCAGCACGGCGGCGGTTTCGACATCCATCACGCCGTCATACTTCTGCTGGCGGAAGTGCAGCTGGAACGCGCGCACCAGCTGGCGATAGCCTTCTGCGGTATTCGCCGCCGAGGTGTCGTAGCCGTATTGGGCGAACAGTTTCAGCAGCTCGGCCTGCGCCGGCAGCCCCTGGCAGCAGTATTCCTGCTGGCGCTGCCGCTTGGTCGCCTCGTCATACCAGGCGCCGACGCCGGCCTGATACAGCTGCTGCCACGGAAACTGCGGGCCCGGATCGCTCTTGCGGCCCGGCGCGATGTCGGAGTGCGCCACCACGTTCACCGGCGAGATGTCCGGGTAACGCTGCAGGATATTCTGCGCCAGCTGGGTGACCGCTTCGATCTGCTGCGGGTTGAACGGCGGGAAGGTGATGTTTTCACCGTCGCCGCTCGCCAGGTTGACGATCTCGATGCCGATCGAGGTGTCGTTGATATTGCTGCGGGTGCCCCACTGGCTGGCGCCGGCATGCCAGGCGCGCTCGTTCTCGTCCACCAGGTTGAAAATGCGCACGCCGCTAAAGCCGGCGGCCTGATAGGTGGCCTCGGTCGGATCCGGCACCAGATAGTGCGCGCTGACCGATTTTCCGGTCAACGACTTCACCGAGTCGGCAAAGTTTTGCGCCGTATAGTGCAGCACCAGAAAGCGCACGCGGTGGCCGAAGCTGGCGACCGATCGGTAGCTATTGTAATCAATCTTGTACATCGTAAAGTCCCTCTCTCGTTTGATTTCACTGAGCGGCCTCTCATCATGACAGGCCGCCCCGCACAGGTGAACCTTTGGCTCACCCTTTTTGTTTTAGCTAATTGCTAAATTATGCGCAAGTGTTTTTTAGCAAAACCGTTATTTACCTTTTTGCTAAAGAGTGCGATCATCGAACAATGGAAACTAAAGAAATCAGGCGCAACAATCTGCGCGAATTGATGGCCCGCTACGCCCGGCAAGGCGTCAACCAGAATGAGTTCGCCACGCTGGTTGAGTCTTCCGCGCCGACGCTGAGCCAAATCATCGGGGAAAAATCCTCCCGTAATCTTGGCGACAATCTGGCCAGGCGGATCGAGGCCAGGCTGAATTTGCCCAAGGGCTGGTTCGACGTGTTTCATGAAAAGCAGCTGGTGCGCCCGTTTGACAACGTGGCGGCGGAGTCGGACTTTCAGCCCGCCCGTTTGAAACCGGTGGTATGGGAAGATACCGAACAGGACAAGGAAGAGTTTGTGGAGATCCCGCTGCTGGATATTGATTTTTCCGCCGGCGACGGCTGTTACGAAATCGTCGATCGCGAGGAGTTTTCGCTGATCTTCCGCCGTTATTACCTGCACAAGATGGGGGTGGCGGTCAACGCCGCGCGCA
The DNA here is from genome assembly GCF_024160145.1 of Serratia nevei. Taxonomy (GTDB): domain Bacteria; phylum Pseudomonadota; class Gammaproteobacteria; order Enterobacterales; family Enterobacteriaceae; genus Serratia; species Serratia nevei_A. The sequence continues at coordinate 3,807 of NZ_JAMYWQ010000002.1, read as the reverse complement.
TCATCCGCATCTCCGGCTCCAGCATGGAGCCGCGCCTGCAGGACGGCGACGTGGTCGGCATCAACACCGACGACACGCGCATCCGGGAAGGCAAGACCTACGCCATTCGCCACGGCAATTTGCTGCGGGTGAAAGTGCTGCTCGAGCAGCCGGACGGCGGCGTCATCATCCGCTCCCTCAACCGGGAAGAGTACCAGGACGAGCATCTCAGCTATCAGCAGCGCAAAGAGCAACTGGTGGTGCTCGGCCGCGTCTTCTGGTCGTCTTCGTCCTGGTAGCGGAGCATCCTCGGGCGCCCGTTGCGCCCGGCGGTTATTTGAAGTCCACCACCATCTGCTGCTGGATAGACAGCCCGCGGGTCGACTGCACGCAACCGGCGATGTAGTCGGTGAAGCGCGGCGGTTTCGGCATGCCCAGCTTGAGGATCTTCTCGTTGCTGAAACGCACGTTGAGCATGGCGAACGATCCGTACAGGCGCATCGCCTTCAGCATCAGCCGCTCGTTGCACGGGCCGAAAATGTCTTTCAGCTGGCGGCGCATTTTCACCAGTGCGTCATAGGTCACCTGCGCATACTCATCGCCCACCGGCGCCTTTTCCAAGGCCGCCGCCATGGCGTTGTCGATTTCGGCAAAGCTGACGCTGCTCTCCACGCCGGCGGAGATGTGATACACGTCGTTCTCCAGCGTGTCGCTGTTCATCAGCATCACCAGCGCATCCGCGCAGTAGTCCGCCGGGATCACGTCGATATTGTCCTGCAGCGAGCACATGAACTTGCGCAGCATCAGCGCCATGCCGAACACCCAGAAAATGCTGCTGGACGGCTGGCAGCCCAGGCGGGTGTGCCCCACCACGATCGACGGACGAGCGATGGTCAGCGGCATTTGCGGGCAGCGTTGGCGCATCAGCTGTTCGATGGTGGATTTGGAACGCGTATATTCCACCAGGTGCTCGGCATCTTCCTCAAACTCGCCGCTCTCCGCCACCAGCGAACCCGGCTCCGGTGAACAGGACATGGCGGTACCGACGTGCAGGAAACGTTTTAATGCCGGCACCTGTGCCATTCTTTCGGCAAAGGCCAGGGTGCCTTCGACGTTGACCTTCCAAATGAGCGGGTTATTACCAAATGAAGCAACGGCCGCACAGTTAATAACGTGCGTAACATTGTTAATGCGTGCGTCAGTTAAAAAGTTGGCCGGCTCGGAAAGGTCGCCCAACAATATATTTTCTATCGTAATTTTAGACAGCAGCTTCTCGTCGATATTAAACTTTTCCATATTCGTGCGAATACGGGCCAACCCTTGCTGCGCATCATCGGCGCGCACCAGTAAAAGATAATTAATAGGCTGATCTTCAATCAATAATTTTTCGAGAACTGCACCACCGAGAAAGCCGGTAGCGCCGGTCAACAGTAGCGTTTTCATAATTGTCACCCACATTGGTATTGAATATGGAAGATTGTATCTGCGGATAATTAAACAAATATTAAATAGAATTACGGCGCTCTTACCCACTTTTCTTAATATTATCTTAAGGAATGTTTTGAAACATTCCACGCGGGTTTAGTAACAAAAGAGCCGGCAAGGGGTTACGATTAATCCCTACTGTTTAAATACCATTGATGTAGCCTCTGATTTAATTAAATGGTCAACGTTATTTCTCTTAGCGCCCGTGGAGGACTTATGACCTATAACCAAAAAGCCTGGTTGGGGGTTGTGCTGCTGTGCGCCCTGTTTTGGCTGGCGGTGATCGGCAGCGTCTGTCCGCTGTATAACCGGGTGGATCGCCTCAATGCCCGCCAGCCGCAAAGCGAATTCACCGACCGCCACAGCCTGGATCCCTGTACGCCACACGGCGCTCAAGTGCTGGCCGCCCCCCGGAATGGGTAGGGACAAGACCCGCTAACGATCCTATTATGCCCTAAGGTTAACAGGGAGATAACGATGGCTCGAAAGCTGGATAGCTTACCGCAGGCGCAACGCGAGAAAATAGAAACCGATTTGCTGGCCATCAGCGTGATCTACAACGAGCGCTACGGCATCGCCTCCACCCAGGCGGAAACGGAACAACAGATCCCCGATCACCTGCTCTCCTACTTTCATCAACGGCTGGATTATTATCGCCGTGCGTAATTGCGCGCATTTCGCTAACCGCCGCTTGGCATCGCTCCCCACGCCGTTACAATAGGGGCATATTGTATCCGCCACTGAAGAGACGCGATTTTGAGCAGCAAGGCAACGGCCACATTTTACATCCACGATTACGAGACCTTCGGCAAGAGCCCGTCGCTGGATCGCCCGGCGCAGTTCGCCGGCGTGCGCACCGATATGGATTTCAACATTATCGAAGAGCCGCTGGTTATCTACTGCGCCCCGGCCGACGACTACCTGCCGGAACCCGAGGCGGTGATGATCACCGGCATCACGCCGCAGGTGGCGCGCGCCAAAGGCGTTAACGAGGCCGAGTTCACCCGCCAAATCCATCAGGCCTTCAGCGTGGCCGGCACCTGCATTCTCGGTTACAACAACATCCGCTTCGATGACGAAGTGAGCCGCAATATCTTCTATCGCAATTTCTACGATCCCTATGCCTACAGCTGGCAAAACGGCAATTCGCGCTGGGATCTGCTGGATGTGATGCGCGCCTGCTACGCCCTGCGCCCGGACGGCATCGTCTGGCCGGAAAACGAAGACGGCTTCCCCAGCTTCCGCCTCGAACACCTGACGCGCGCCAACGGCGTCGAGCACACGCAGGCTCACGACGCGATGTCGGACGTTTACGCCACCATCGCGATGGCCAGGCTGGTCAAGCAGGCGCAGCCCCGGCTGTTCGATTTCCTGTTGCAGCACCGCAACAAACACAAACTGAACGCCCTGATCGACGTCGCCGAAATGACGCCGCTGGTGCACGTCTCCGGCATGTTCGGCGCGGCACGCGGCAACACCAGCTGGGTGTCGCCATTGGCCTGGCATCCGGACAACAAGAACGCGGTGATCATGTGCGATCTGGCCGGCGACATGACGCCGCTGTTGACGCTGAGCGCCGAGCAGCTGCGTGAGCGCCTGTATACCCGCCGCGACGACCTGGCGCCGGATCAGGCGCCGGTGCCGATCAAGCTGGTGCACATCAACAAATGCCCGGTGCTGGCGCCGGCCAAAACCCTGCTGCCGGAGAACGCCGAGCGGCTGGGCATCGATCGCCAGGCCTGCCTGCAGAACCTGCAGCTGCTGAAACAGCACCCGGAAGTGCGCGAGAAAGTGGTGGCGCTGTTCGCCGAAGCCGAGCCGTTCAAAGGCGCCGACGACGTCGACGCCCGGCTGTACGACGGCTTCTTCAGCGATGCCGACAAGGCGGCGATGAGGATTATCCAGCAGACCAAGCCGCAGAACCTGCCGGCGCTGGATCTGGCCTTCAGCGACGGCCGCATGAAAGAGCTTCTGTTCCGCTTCCGCGCGCGCAACTACCCGAATACGCTGGACGACGCCGAGCAACGCCGCTGGCTGCAACACCGCCAGGAAGCGCTGAGCGCGGAGCGCGTGCAGAGTTACCTGCTGCAGCTCGAATCGCTGTATAACCTGCACGAAGGCGACAAAGAGAAAACCGCCCTGCTGAAAGCGCTGTTCGATTACGGCAAAGAATTGGTGGGGTAAAAACCGCAGATAAGGAAAAGGCCGCGAATGCGTAATGCCGATCGTTTAAGGATCAATTGACCGATCCTGTGGTTGCTGTACAAAGGGTCCATGGCATCGTCATGGACCCTTAAAATGGAACTTTCCCAGGCTCTTGGCATTATCAATTTCACCACACCC
>NZ_JAMYWQ010000019.1 GCF_024160145.1 Serratia nevei | reverse complement strand
CGACAGTAAACGCACGGGTCGAGTGGGATGGGAGAGATTATGGGAAGGATGGTTCAAACTGCAAACCATCCTTGAGGGTTATCTGCTGGCCAAGTCTCTCGAGCAAGAGATCTGATCAAGAGACAGGCATAGAGCGCCCCTTTTTTTATGACCTGCGTCGATGCTTTAGAGCACCGCGACGATGGCTTCACACAGCGGCGCCATGTTGTCCGGCGTCATGCCGGCCACGTTCACCCGGCCCGAATTCACGGCGTAGACGCCGAACTCTTCGCGCAGACGCAGCACCTGTTCTTTGGTCAGGCCGCTGAACGAGAACATGCCGTTCTGCTGGATGATGAAGCTGAAGTCCTGCTGCGCGCCTTTCTCCTGCAGGGTATTCACGAACAGCTGACGCATGCGGTGAATGCGCTGGCGCATATCGGTCAGTTCTTGCTCCCACATGGCGCGCAGCGCGTCGTTGCCCAGAATGGTGGCGACAACGGCGGCGCCGTGCGACGGCGGGTTAGAGTAGTTGGCGCGAATCGCCGCTTTCACCTGGCTGAAGGCGCGATCGGCGGTTTCGGCGTCGGCAGCCACAATGGTGCAAGCGCCGACGCGCTCATTGTACAGACCGAAGTTTTTCGAGTAGGAACTGGCGACGATCAGCTCTTTATGTTTAGCGGCGAAAATACGCAGGCCCTGCGCATCCTCTTCCAGACCGTTGGCGAAGCCCTGATAAGCGAAGTCGAACAGCGGCAACCAGCCATTGGCGACGGAAAGCTCAGCCAGTTGGGCCCACTGTTCCGCCGTTGGATCGATACCGGTCGGGTTATGGCAGCAGCCATGGAACAGGACTACGTCGCCGGCCTGCGCCTGTTTCAGGCTGTTCAGCAGGCCGTCGAAATCCAACGCATGGTTGACGGCGTCGTAGTAGGCGTATTCCAGCACTTCCAGGCCCACGGCGCCAAAGACGTTCTTGTGGTTCGGCCAGCTTGGGTTGCTGATCCAGATGCGCTTGGCGTTGGTCTGGTTGGCGATAAAGTCTGCCGCCACACGCAGGCCGCCGGTGCCGCCTGGCGTCTGTGCGGTACGGGCGCGGCCTTCGGCGACGATCGGGCTCTGTTTACCAAATAGCAGCTCTTGCGTGCAGCTGGCGAATGCCGGGATGCCCTCAATGCCGAGATAGTTTTTGGTGGTCTCATTTTCCAGCAGATACTGCTCAGCTTTTTTCACGCTGGTCAGCACCGGGGTTTTACCGGTTTCGTCTTTATAAACGCCAATCCCTAAATTGATTTTATTCGGGCGGGCGTCGGCGCGGAAAATGTCGGTCAGGCCCAGGATCGGGTCGGCGGGTGCGGCGGTGATTTTTTCAAACATGTCAGGTGCTTCCAAATCTCGGAGTTAGGCAGACAGAAGCATCAGGGTAGCGCCAGTTACCGGCTTTGCCAACCGTTTGCGATAAAAACACCGCGATCTTGTGAAGGGGCAGAGTTAGACAGAAAAAATGATGGGGAAGGGGAAATTGGCAGGATAAAAAGTTACCGGCTGACACAAACAAAAACAGGGCCGAAGCCCTGTTTTTTAACTTAGCCGACGGTGAACCGCCGTTAAGTGAGACAACTTAGAACTGGTAAACCAGACCAGTTGCTACGATGTTGTCAGTGCCGATACCGTTGGCTTTGTAGAAGCCATCGTTACCATCCAGCAGGTTGATTTTATAATCAACGTAGGTGGACATGTTTTTGTTGAAGTAGTAAGTGGTACCAACAGAAACATATTTAACCAGGTCTTTGTCGTCACCGTAAGTGGTGCCCAGGTTTTTGCCTTTAGACTGCAGGTAAGACACTTCTGGACGCAGACCGAAGTCGAACTGGTACTGAGCAGTCACTTCGAAGTTCTGAGTTTTATTCGCGATCTGACCGTTGTTGACGTCAGAGTCACCATACGGGGTCATGTTGCGGGTTTCAGAATACATGGTGGCCAGGTAAACGTTGTTGGCGTCGTATTTCGCGCCCACGGTCCAAGCGTCCGCTTTCGTGCCGGTTGCGCCGTGGGAGCCGTTGTTCTGGGTTTCAGTACGGTTGGAAGAGGCGTATGCAGCACCGAAGCTTACACCTTCGCCGATGTCATAAGTAGAGGAGATGCCCCAGCCATCGCCGTTTTGTTTGGTAACGCCGCGACTATCGTTCTCGTTTTTACCCTGGTATTGCAGAGCGAAGTTCAGGCCGTCAACCAGACCGAAGAAGTTGTTGTTACGATAGGTCGCAACGCCGTTGGTACGGCCGGTCATGAAGTTGTCGGAGTTGGTGTAGGTATCGCCACCGAACTCTGGCAGCATATCGGTCCAGCCTTCCACGTCGTACAGTACGCCGTAGTTACGGCCGTAGTCGAAGGAGCCGTAGTCAGCGAATTTCAGGCCGGCGAAGCCCAGACGGGTTTTGTTGCCTTTGTCGCCCTGGCTTTCAGAGTGGTTGGCCTGAACGTTGTATTCCCACTGGCCGTAACCGGTCAGTTGGTCAGTAATCTGGGTTTCACCTTTGAAGCCAAAACGAACATAGGTTTGATCGCCGTCATTACCTTCGTCTTTGGAGAAGTAGTGCAGACCGTCAACTTTGCCGTACAGATCCAGCTTGTTGCCGTCTTTGTTGTAGATTTCAGCTGCGTTTGCTGCACCAGCAGCCAACAGAGCCGGGATTACCACTGCAAGAATGTTGCGCTTCATCATTATTACCCTCATTGGTGTTATTCGGACACCTTTGCCACTGCCGCCAATAATTCTTTGGGAACTATTGTTGATAGATTGGTGTCGTCCTGTGTCTGAACGCAGTGTTCCATTCACAGGCGGGTTAATCTAGGACGAAAATGATACCAATGTCCCAATGAGGTTGCAAAAAGAAAGTATGTGTAACTAAATGTAATTTTTAGGGAACTTTGTGACGTGCGTCAATATTAAAAAATGCGAAAGGCCAGCGATGCTGGCCTTTGTTTTGTAACGAAATCGTTTAAAAAACGTATGATCGTATGAATTAGAAGCTTGCGTTACGTGGTGTGCGCGGGAATGGAATCACATCGCGCACGTTTTGCACGCCGGTGACATAGGCGATTAAACGTTCAAAGCCCAGGCCGAAACCGGAATGCGGCACGGTGCCGTAGCGGCGCAGATCGCGATACCACCAGTAGTCTTCTTTATTCAGCCCCATCTCTTCCAGACGCTGGTCGAGCACGTCCAGGCGTTCTTCACGCTGAGAGCCACCGATGATTTCACCGATGCCCGGCGCCAGCACGTCCATGGCGGCGACGGTTTTGCCGTCTTCGTTCATGCGCATATAGAACGCTTTGATGTCTTTCGGGTAGTTTTTCACCACCACCGGCGCCTGGAAGTGTTTCTCCGCCAGGTAACGTTCATGTTCGGAAGAGAGATCGATACCCCAGGAAACCGGGTTTTCGAAGGTTTGGCCGGAAGCCAGCAGGATCTCAATGGCGTCGGTGTAGTCCACCTGGGCGAAATCGGAAGAGACGAAACGCTCCAGACGCGCGATTGCGTCTTTATCTACGCGCTCGGCGAAGAATTTCAGGTCGTCGGCGCGTTCATCGAGCACCGCCTGGAACACATACTTCAGCATGCTTTCGGCCAGGCCGGCGACGTCGTCCAGCGTAGCGAAGGCCACTTCCGGTTCGATCATCCAGAATTCCGCCAGGTGGCGGCTGGTGTTGGAGTTTTCGGCGCGGAAGGTTGGGCCGAAGGTGTAAACCTTGGACAGCGCGCAGGCGTAGGTCTCGCCGTTCAGCTGGCCGGAAACGGTGAGGAAGGCTTCCTTACCGAAGAAGTCTTCGCTGAAGTCGACGGCCCCTTTGTCGGTGCGCGGCAGGTTTTCCAGATCCAGCGTAGATACGCGGAACATCTCGCCGGCGCCTTCGGTGTCGGAGGCGGTGATCAGCGGAGTGGACACCCAGAAATAGCCATTTTCATGGAAGAAGCGGTGGATCGCCTGCGCCAGGGTATGACGCACGCGCGCCACGGCGCCAATCAGGTTGGTGCGCGGGCGCAGGTGGGCCACTTCGCGCAGGTATTCGATGCTGTGGCGTTTGGCCGCCATCGGATAAGTGTCCGGATCGTCGACCCAGCCGACCACGTTGATCGCGGTGGCCTGCAGTTCGAAGCTCTGGCCTTCGCCCGGTGACGCGACGACCTTGCCGGTGACTTCAACCGAACAGCCGGTGGTCAGGTGCAGCACTTCATCCTGATAATTCGGCAGAGAATTATTAACGACGGCCTGTAACGGATCAAAGCAGGAACCGTCATAGACGGCCAGGAAGGAGATACCAGCTTTTGAATCTCTCCGGGTACGTACCCAGCCGCGTACGGTGACTTCACTGTCAACCGCAGCACGACCTTGCAGTACGTCGACTACAGGCACTACGCTCATAGATTTCTCTCTTTAATAATTTGGTTTAGAAATAGCTTACAACCCAAGAATATGGGGGTAATGGCTATGTTACTTGCCGCAGTGCAGAGCACAAGCAGAAATCATCGGATTGGCGCAACATTTATCGCGGCTGGCTGAAAAGAGGGCGTTCGGGATAAACACAAAAAAGCCGGCGTGCAAACCGGCCGGCTTTTTCTCTCTATATATGAAGAAGGATCAGCTGGCTTTCTTCACCAGCGGCAGATCGAAGGCCTTACGCAGGGCTCTGACGAATGCCTGATCCTGACAGATGGTCTTGCCGGGGCTGTCGGAGAGTTTGGCCACCGGTTTGCCTTTGCACTCGACCAGTTTGATCACGATATTCAGCGGCTTGACGCCCGGAATGTCGCAGGTCAGGCGTGTGCCGATGCCGAAACCGAGATTGATGCGTTGATAGAAGTGGCGATAGAGCGCCAGCGCTTTTTCCAGGTCCAGGTTGTCCGAGAACACCAGCGTTTTGCTCATCGGATCGATGCCCAGCTTCTGATAATGGGCGATGGCTTTTTCGCCCCACTCGACGGGATCGCCCGAATCGTGGCGCAGCCCCTGATAACGTTCGGCGAACTGCGGGCCGAAGTCGCGCAGGAAGGCATCCATGGTGATGCAATCGGTGAGGGCGATGCCGAGCTGATCCGGGTATTCATCCAGCCAGGCTTGCAGCGCTGCGCGCTGGCTGTTGGCCAACACCGGGCTTATCTGCTGATGCGCCTGGAACCACTCATGCGCCTGAGTGCCGACCGGCGTCAGGCCGAGTTGGTGCGCCAGATCGTAATTGCTGGTACCCGACAGGTACGGGAATTCGGCCTGTAATGTGCTGACGATGGCTTGCTGTACACGCTGAGAGAAGCGGCGACGGGTGCCGAAATCCATCAGTTTGAAGCGCGAGAGATCCAGATCGCCCGCCAGCGTCTTGAACTGCGCCAGCTTGGTTTGCAGGTGCGCCACCGCCTGTTCCGGCGTCGCCAGCGGAGAGCGCCGACGGTGCACCACCTCGCTGATCACCGCCAGCAGCGGCACTTCCCACATGATCACTTCCCGCCATGGCCCGGCGATGCGGATTTGCAGCTGGCCGTCGCGGTTGTCGATGGTGACCTGCTGCGGATCGTAGCGGAACGTTCGCAGCCAGTTCAGGTAATCCTGGCGAAAGAAGGGCAGGCCCGAGAGGTAAGCGAATTCGGCGTCGGTCAGCGCCAGCCGGCTCATCAGCGCCACCTGCGCGCGGATCTCGTCGGCATAGTCGCCCAGCAGCTCGTCGCCGCGGCAACGGAATTCCGCCGCCACGCTGATCGCGGGATAGCGATGGAACACTGCTTGCTGCATATGAAGCTTATAAGCGTCGGTATCAAGCAGTGATGTCAAAATCGGGGAAGCGTATTGAGTCATAGCGCGTTACAGCATCCTCGTCAGGCGCGTGTCCAAATCCGGATAATCATAAAAGTGGGGGTGGAGTATACCCGGATTATCCTGTTATTGAAGCTGCATCACACCATAAATCACCAAAGCGGGTCGAGGATTAAACGTGCCTTTATAGCGGCCTGGCGGCGGCGGCGGCGAAAAAAAGCCAGATATGTCTGTAAGGTGAATGACTTAGCCTAATTAGTCATAAAAATTATAATGTTAATTATTTTAAACAGCGGATCAGATAAAGCCGGCCTGGGTATGCACGCTGACCCGATCCTTGCCGTTCTTTTTGCAAAAATAGAGCGCTTCGTCCGCCTGTTTGATCGCCGGCTGCAACGCGGTGAACGTATTGACCGGCGCAATGCCGCAGCTGGTGGTGAAACGCACTTGCCGTCCGTCGGCCAGATTCAGCGTCAGGCGATGAGTACGGGCGCGCAGCTGTTCCATAATGTCCCGCGCGTTGTCCAACGAACAGTTGCCCAGCAGCACCGCGAACTCTTCGCCGCCGTAGCGGCAGAAAATGTCGCTGGCGCGGAACGCGCGCTGCAGCAGGTGGCCGAATGCCACCAGCGCTCGGTCCCCCACGTCGTGGCCGTAGCTGTCGTTGAGCTGTTTGAAATTGTCGATATCGATCAGGCAAAAGGCCTGCGGATAGCTGCCGTTGCCCAGCAGCTGACATTCAAGGAAGAATTTACGGCGGTTGTAGATGTTGGTGAGCGGGTCGAGGAAAGAAGAGGCCTCAAGCTCTTTAATCAGCAGCTGCTTCTCGCTCTCCAGCGAGACCTTGTCCAGTTGATATTGCCTGAGCTGCTGAATGGCGTCGCTGATGGCGATAAGTTCCCGGCTGTAGAAGGCGTCATTGCGATCGATATTCATCTCGCCGCGCGACAGCCGCACGATATTGTTGTGGGTCTTGGTCAGCCAGCGGTTGATGTTGGTGCAGAACACCAGGGCCGGCAGAATGAACAGCAATACCACCAGACCGGCGAGCGCGATCATGCCGTAAATGGTGGTCTGGCTGTCATAAATCTTGTGACGCGAGGCAACGGTTTCCAGCTCGAAGCTGCGTTGATACAGCGCCTGCGAAAGCCCGCTCAGCTCGTTGACATAGCGTGAAATAAGCGCGGCGGGATAGGGTTTTTGGGTATTGATGGCGGTGTATAACCCATCGGTAATTTGCTTGAGGCGTTCGGCCGACACCAGGGCGAGCAACTGATTGACGAGGTCGGTGGTTTGCACGTCGTCGTAGTTGAGCTTCATGAAGATCAATCGGGTGCTCAGCGCGTTCAGAACGCCGGTCAACTGAATGGACTTCAGATAGGCATCTTTGCGATCGAGCGGACTGACGTTGACGTCGATAATCTGATCGCTTAATTCCGTCAGCGACATATTCAGTCGGTTGTTGAGACGGATCGCCTCGAGAAACATAAAGGAGTCGGTATCCACCATTCGGGTATCGTAGGTGTAGCGGTAATAGCTCTTGCTGGTCTGCGAGATGTAATAGGCGCTGTTGATGTTGAACAGATTGGCGTTGGCGTTGTTGACCTGCGAAAGCTGCAGGTTGTCATTATCCAACAGCTGTTCCATCAGGCCGATCATCGACAGCGCGGCGATTTTTTGCCGCACCCCGAGTTGCCTGGCGATCGCATCGTTCAGATGCTCGCGGATCCGGGTGATTTTTTCGCGCGCCAGCCGATCGGCGGCCAAACATTGCGCGCGGGTGATTTGCGGGTCGATCAGGCTCAATCGTTTGAGGCGGTGAGCCTGCAGCGAGGCCTGAAAGGCCTCGGAGATTTCTTTGGCGCGATCGATTTTATACAGGTTGAGCTGGTTGTCGCGGTAGTCGGTATGGGCTTCGAGCAGCTCCTCGACGATGAACAGCGAGAAGGAGGTCATCAGGCACAGGGTAAAAAAATAGATTGCGTATTTGATTTTCATAATGCGAGTCATCCCTGGGCCTGATTCGGCAATTATACCACCATGCCGCCTGCGTCGCCTCAACTATGCCGGCGCGTCCGGACGGCGGTTTTTTAGCATTAAATGCTGATTTTTATTTAGCCATTGGTCACCCGCGCTGTCGGCGGGCGGGCGATTTATGATTTGCCTCTGATTTCTCTCTCGTGGTTGCCCGGCGGCTCTGGGTTTTTCGGCCAGCTGTGATACAGTTTATTCACAATCAGGCCGCCGCGCGCCGCAGGGAACATACCGGCTGCGGTGCGGAGGAGAAGAGCGGCCTGAAACCTATAACTCACTGAGACGTTTAAGGGTTTTTATGACACAACAGCCACAGGCAAAATATCGCCACGATTATCGCGCCCCCGATTACACCACGACCGATATCGATTTGGATTTCAATCTGGACGCGGAAACCACGCGCGTGACCGCCGTCAGTAAAATCAAACGTCAGGGTGCGGCCGGTGCCCCGCTGGTGCTGGATGGCGAAGATTTGACGCTGGTGAGCATTGAGGTCGACGGGCAACCGTGGAGCGCCTACCGTCAGCAGGATAACCAGCTGATCATCGAAGCGTTGCCGGCACAATTCACTCTCACCATCGTCAACGACATTCACCCGGCGAAAAACACCGCGCTGGAAGGGCTGTACCTGTCCGGCGAGGCGCTGTGCACGCAATGCGAAGCCGAAGGCTTCCACCACATTACCTATTATCAGGATCGTCCGGACGTGCTGGCGCGCTTTACCACCCGCATCGTGGCCGACAAGGCGCGCTATCCGTTCCTGCTGTCGAACGGCAACCGTATCGGCCAGGGCGAATTGGCCGATGGCCGCCACTGGGTGCAATGGCAGGATCCGTTCCCGAAACCTTGCTACCTGTTCGCGCTGGTGGCGGGGGATTTCGACGTGCTGCGCGACAGTTTCACCACCCGCTCCGGCCGTAAGGTGGCGCTGGAACTGTTCGTCGATCGCGGGAACCTGGATCGCGCCGACTGGGCGATGACCTCGCTGAAGAATTCGATGAAGTGGGACGAGACCCGTTTCGGCCTGGAATACGATCTCGACATCTATATGATCGTGGCGGTCGATTTCTTCAATATGGGCGCGATGGAGAACAAAGGGTTAAATATCTTTAACTCCAAATATGTGCTGGCGAAGGCGGAAACCGCCACTGACAAGGATTACCTCAACATTGAAGCGGTGATCGGCCACGAATATTTCCACAACTGGACCGGCAACCGCGTGACCTGCCGCGACTGGTTCCAGCTCAGCCTGAAAGAGGGGCTAACGGTGTTCCGCGATCAGGAGTTCAGTTCCGATCTGGGATCGCGTTCGGTCAACCGCATCGATAACGTGCGTGTGATGCGCGGCGCGCAGTTTGCCGAAGACGCCAGCCCGATGGCGCACGCCATCCGCCCGGATAAAGTGATCGAGATGAACAACTTCTACACCCTGACGGTGTATGAAAAGGGTTCCGAAGTGATCCGCATGATGCACACCTTGCTGGGGGAAGCGAACTTCCAGAAAGGGATGCAGCTCTATTTCGAACGCCACGACGGCAGCGCTGCCACCTGCGACGATTTCGTGCAGGCGATGGAGGACGCGTCCAACGTGGATCTGTCGCGCTTCCGCCGTTGGTATAGTCAGTCCGGTACGCCGCTGCTGACGGTGCGCGACGAGTACGACGCACAAACCCAACAGTATCGCCTGCACGTCAGCCAGAAAACCGCGCCGACCGCCGATCAACCGGAGAAATTGCCGCTGCATATCCCGCTGGATATCGAACTGTACGACAGCGAAGGCAACGTCATTGCGCTGCAAAAGGGCGGCCTGCCGGTCAACAACGTGTTGAACGTCATTGAAGCGGAGCAGACCTTCGTGTTCGACGGCGTGGCGCACAAGCCGGTGCCGTCGCTGCTGCGCGAATTCTCCGCGCCGGTGAAGCTGGACTATCCGTACAGCGATCAGCAGCTGACCTTCCTGATGCAGCACGCGCGCAATGAATTTGCGCGCTGGGATGCGGCGCAGAGCCTGCTGGCGACCTATATCAAGCTGAACGTGGCGCGGCACCAGCAGAAGCAGCCGCTGTCGCTGCCGCTGCACGTGGCCGACGCATTCCGCGCGGTGCTGCTGGACGAGAAGCTGGATCCGGCGCTGGCGGCGCAGATCCTGACGCTGCCTTCGGAGAACGAAATCGCCGAGCTGTTTGCGACTATCGATCCGGAAGCGATCGCCGCGGTGCACGAAGCGATCGTCCGTTGCCTGGCACGGGAGCTGGCCGATGAGTGGCTGGCGGTGTACCACGCCAACAAGACCGATGGCTACCGCGTGGAGCACGGCGAGATCGCCAAGCGCGCTTTGCGCAATGTGTGCCTGGGCTACCTGGCGTTCGGCGAAGATGTGGCGCTGGCGGATCAGCTGGTGAGCGAACAGTATCGCCAGGCGGATAACATGACCGATTCGTTGGCGGCGCTGTCTGCTGCGGTCGCGGCCCAGCTGCCGTGCCGCGATGCGCTGCTGGCGGCGTTCGACGAGCGCTGGCATCAGGATGGCCTGGTGATGGACAAATGGTTCGTGCTGCAGGGCGGCAGCCCGGCGGCAGACGTGCTGAGCAAGGTGCGTGCGCTGCTGCAACACCGCTCGTTCAGCCTGGGTAACCCGAACCGCACCCGTTCGCTGATCGGTGGCTTCGCGTCCGGCAACCCGGCGGCATTCCATGCGGCGGACGGCAGCGGCTATCAGTTCCTGGCGGAGATCCTCAGCGATCTCAACCAGCGCAACCCACAGATCGCCGCGCGCCTGATCGAACCGCTGATTCGCCTGAAGCGTTACGACGCGAGCCGCCAGGCGCTGATGCGCAAGGCGCTGGAACAGCTGAAAGGGCTGGAAAACCTGTCCGGCGATCTGTACGAGAAGATCAGCAAGGCGCTCGACGCCTGATCTTTTCGTGCCGTATAGATAAGGGACGGCCTGCGCCGTCCCTTTTTTATCCGTTCAATTCGCCGCCTGGCGCGGGCTGGCCGCAGAGGCCGGCGGCGATAATACCCGTTCCAGCACTTCGGCCTCCAGCTCTGCCAGCCGGGCTGACCCCTTGCGGCGTGGCCGCGGCAGATCGAGGGCCAGGTCCAGCCCGATGCGCCCCTCTTCGATCAGGATCACCCGATCCGCCAGCGCGATGGCTTCGCTGACGTCGTGCGTGACCAGCAGTACGGTAAAACCGTGCTGTTGCCACAGCGTTTCTATCAGCCCCTGCATCTCGATGCGCGTCAGGGCATCCAGCGCTCCGAGCGGTTCGTCCAGCAGCAGCAGGCGAGGGCGGTGGATCAGCGCGCGCGCCAGCGCGACCCGTTGCTTCTGCCCGCCGGACAGCGCCGCCGGCCAGTCGTGGGCGCGATCCGCCAAGCCGACCGCGTCCAGCGCCTGCAGCGCCGCATCGCGCCACTGGCCGCGCAGCCCCAGGCCCACGTTGTCGATCACCGTTTTCCACGGCAGCAGGCGTGCATCCTGAAACATCAGCCGGGTATCCTCTTTAACGGCGGCAAGCGGCGCGTTGCCGCTGAGCAGCACGCCGCTGCTGGCCTGTTCCAGGCCGGCCAACAGGCGCAGCAGGGTACTTTTGCCGCAGCCGCTGCGGCCGACCACCGCCACGAACTGCCCGGCGGAAATGCGCAGCTGAATATTGTCCAGCACCGTGCGGTTGCCGTACCGTTTGCCGATGGATTCCAGCGTCACCGGCGTGCCTTGCGCAAGACGAGCGGGAAGGGTCATAGCGTTTCTCCCTGTTTCAGTTGATAGGCCGGGTGCCAGCGTAACCAGACGCGTTCCAGCAGCTGTGCGCCCACGTCTGCCAGCTTGCCGAGCAGGGCGTACAGCACGATCGCCACCACCACCACGTCGGTTTGCAGGAATTCACGCGCGTTCATCGCCAGGTAGCCGATGCCCGAATTGGCCGAAATGGTTTCGGCGACGATCAGCGTCAGCCACATGAAGCCGAGAGCGAAACGCACGCCGACCATAATCGACGGCAGCGCACCCGGCAGCACCACCTGCGTAAACAGGCGAAACCCACTCAGGCCGTAGCTGCGGGCCATCTCCAGCAGGCCGCGATCGATGTTTTTGATGCCGTGATAGGTATTGAGATAAATCGGGAACAGCGTGCCGAGCGCCACCAGAAAGATCTTGGCGGATTCATCGATACCGAACCACAGGATCACCAGCGGGATCAGCGCCAGGTGCGGCACGTTGCGGATCATTTGCACCGAGCTGTCCAGCAGGCGTTCGCCCCAGCGCGACAGCCCGGTAATAAAGCCGAGGGTAAGCCCGATGCTGCCGCCGATGCCAAAGCCAATCAACGCGCGCCGGCTGCTGATGCTCAGATGCTGCCACAGTTCGCCGCTTTGGCTCAGGCGCCAAAAGGCAGCCAGTACCGCGCTCGGCGCCGGCAAAATGCGGTTGGACAGCCAGCCGGTTTCCACGGCGAGCTGCCAGACGATCACCAGCACCAGCGGCAGCGCCCAGGGAGCCAGCCGATACAGAATGCGTTGCGCGTGATTTGCCATCGGGGTGCTCCTCAGCTCTGCGACACTTTTTGCGGAACATAAATGTTGGCCACCACTTCCCCGTGCGGACGCACCGGTTGAAGGCGCGCGGGCGTTTCCTCCTGCGCCAGATCGAGGTGCGGGAACAGCAGTTCACCGACGCGGTAGGCTTCTTCCAGATGCGGATAGCCGGAGAGAATAAAGGTGTCGATGCCCAGCTCGGCATATTCCCGCATGCGCGCCGCAACCGTCGGGCCGTCGCCCACCAGCGCGGTGCCTGCGCCGCCGCGCACCAGGCCGATGCCGGCCCACAGGTTCGGGCTGATCTCCAGGTTATCCTTTTTGCCGCCGTGCAGCGCCGCCATGCGCCGTTGGCCGACGGAGTCGAAGCGTGCAAAGGCCTGCTGCGCGTTGGCGATGGTTTCCTCATCGAGGTGCGCGATCAGCCGATCGGCGGCGCGCCAGGCCTCTTCGGTGGTTTCCCGCACGATGACATGCAGGCGGATGCCGAAGCGTACCTGGCGGCCTTTCGCCGCCGCTTTGGCGCGCACCTCTGCGATTTTCTCTTTGACCTGCGCCGGCGGTTCCCCCCAGGTGAGGTACATTTCTACCTGCTCGGCGGCCAGATCCTGCGCGGCGGCGGAGGAGCCGCCGAAATAGAGCGGCGGGCGCGGCTGCTGCACCGGCGGGAACAGCAGTTTGGCGCCTTTTACCTGAATATGCTTGCCGTCGAAATCGACGGTTTCGCCTTCCAGCACCCGGCGCCAGATGTGGGTGAACTCGGTCGAGGCTTCGTAGCGTTCTTCATGGCTGAGGTGCAGCCCCTCGGCCGCCAGCTCTTCCGGATCGCCGCCGGTGACCAGATTGAACAGCACACGCCCGTTGGACAGGCGATCCAGCGTCGCCGCCTGGCGCGCCGCCAGCGTAGGGGAGATGATGCCCGGCCGCAGCGCGACCAAAAACTTCAGCCGCTGGGTAACCGGGATCAGCGAGGCGGCCACCAGCCAGGAGTCTTCGCACGAGCGGCCGGTGGGGATCAACACGCCGCCGAATCCCAGCCGATCCGCCGCCTGGGCGATCTGTTGCAAATAACCGTGATCGACGCTGCGTGCGCCCTGTGCGCTGCCGAGATAGTGGCCGTCGCCGTGGGTGGGTAAAAACCAGAAAACGTTCAGGCTCATCGTCAATGTTCTCCCATTGTTTATTGCGCGCTTGGGCGCCAGATGCGTTGCGAAATGTCGACCTTCACCGGCACCAGCCGGTTGGCGTAAAACAGGTCGGCGGTTTGCTGCTGCGCAGCGATGGTATGCGCATCGAGCGGTGTGATGGCGGTCGGCGGGCGATGATCCAGATAGCTGGCGATCACCGCCTCCGGCAGCCCCATGGCGTTGGCCAACAGGGTCACGCTTTGCGCCCGGTCGCTGCGGGTGAGCGCGTCGGCCTGGGTCAGCACCGCCAAGACCTGGCTGATAAAGGCACCGTTGGCTTCGACATAGGGGCGCGCCGCCAGATAGAAGGAACCGGTCTGGTTCAGATTGGTGCCGTCGCCGAGCACCCGCACGCCGCCCTGCAGCAGCGCGGCGGAATAGTAAGGATCCCAGATGGCCCAGGCGTCGACGTTGCCCTGCTGGAAGGCGGCGCGCGCATCGGCGGGCGTCAGATAGGCAGGCTGGATATCGGTGAACTGCAGGCCGGCCTTTTGCAGCGATCGCAGCAGCAGATTGTGCGAGCTGGATCCTTTCTGGAAAGCGACCTTATGGCCTTTCAGATCGGCGACGGTTTTGATCGGGCTGTTTTCCGGCACCAGGATCACTTCCGCCTTGGGTTTAGGCGGCTCGACGCCGACATACAGCAGATCCGCACCGGCGGCCTGTGCGAAGATCGGCGGAATATCGCCGGTGCTGCCCAGATCGATGCTGCCAACGTTCAAGGCCTCCAGCATCTGTGGTCCGGCGGGAAACTCGATCCAACTGATGCGGGTAGCGGGGAAGCGTTCCTCCAGCAGCCGGTGGCTCTTCGCCAGCACCAGGCTGACCGATCCTTTCTGGTAGCCGATGCGGAACTGCGCCGGATCCTGCGCTGCGGCGGCGTTGGCCCAGACCAGCGACAGCAGGCCGGTGAGGGTGGCGGCGCTCAGCCAGCGCCGTAAAGCGATGCGTTCTTTCATTCGGGCTCTCCTTTTCCAGGCGTTCAGGCGGTCTGACGCGCCGCCAGCGATGAGGCGACGTGCAGCGCAGGCGGTTTGCGGCGGCCAAGCGCCAGATAAAAACTGGCCAGCGCCTCCTCCAGCCGGGCGGCGACGGCGTCGGTGAGCGTGGCGCCTTCACCGGTCAGCTGGATCTGGCTGTCGTCGGCGAACACGCCGTGCAGCACCTCTTGCGCTTTCAGCGCCGCCAGCACCGGTTTCAGCGCATAGTCCACCGCCAGCATGTGGCCGACCGAACCGCCGGTCGCCAGCGGCAGCACCACCTTATGATCCAGAGCGCGTTCCGGCAGCAGATCCAGCAGGGTTTTCAGCGCGCCGGAGAATGAGGCTTTATAGACCGGCGTGGAAATCAGCAGGCCGTCGGCCTGAGCGAGCTGGTTGGCAAACGCCTTGATCGCCGGGCTGTTGAAGTTGGCGTACAGCAGATCTTCGGCCTCGAAGTCGTGCAGGGTATAGGCCGTCACCTCCACCCCTTGCTGCCGCAGCCAGTTCTGACTCAGCGAGAGCAGCGCTGCGGAACGTGATGGGATGCGTGGGCTGCCGGCCAGGGATATAACGCGCATTGCCACTCCTTATAACTAAAAGTTAGGTTTAATTAGAAAATCAACAGGAAGTGTTTTAAACCTACCAGCAACCGGGCGCGTTTTTTAAATCTCATTTTTTGATTTGGATATGCGCAAAAGCGGATTGGCGCCGATTTGGCGGCGAAGAGAGAAAACGGTTGCGTAAAAACGGCTTTTTTTGCCTTTAATCAATTCCAATTGGGCGGGGGATACCGGATAATACGCCCCCGGTTTGCAACCGGGAAATCAGGAGAGTCCATGTACTACCCCCTCATCAGGAAAGCGTTGTTCCAGCTCGATCCGGAGCGCGCGCATGAAGTGACCTTTCGTCAGCTCAGCCGTATTACCGGCACCCCATTAGCGTTTCTTGTCCGCCAGTCCGTGCCGACCAAACCGGTCAGCTGCATGGGGCTGTCGTTTAAAAACCCGCTGGGATTGGCCGCCGGTCTGGATAAAAACGGCGAGTGCATCGATGCGTTCGGCGCGATGGGCTTCGGCCACGTGGAGGTCGGCACCGTGACGCCGCGCCCGCAGCCAGGCAACGACAAGCCGCGCTTGTTCCGCGTGGTTGAGGCGGAAGGCCTGATCAACCGCATGGGGTTCAATAACCATGGCGTGGACAATCTGGTTGAAAACGTTAAGAAATCCCATTTTGGCGGTATTCTCGGGATCAATATCGGCAAGAATAAAGACACCCCGGTTGAGCAGGGTAAAGACGATTATCTGATCTGCATGGATAAAGTTTATCCGTATGCCGGTTATATCGCGATTAACATCTCTTCACCGAATACGCCGGGGTTACGATCCTTACAGTATGGCGAAGCGCTGGACGATCTTTTGGCTGCGATTAAAAATAAGCAGCAGGAATTACATGCGCGCCATCACAAATATGTGCCGGTGGCGGTAAAGATCGCGCCGGATCTTTCAGAAGAAGAATTGATCCAAATTGCCGATAGCCTGGTGCGGCATAATATCGATGGCGTGATCGCCACCAATACCACGCTGGATCGAAAATTGATCCAGGGGCTGAATTACTGTGAACAAGCGGGCGGGCTAAGTGGGCGTCCGTTGCAATCACGCAGCACCGAAGTGATCCGTCGTCTCTCCAGCGAACTGCAAGGGCGCCTGCCGATTATCGGCGTGGGCGGTATCGACTCGCTGACGGCGGCGCGCGAAAAAATGGAGGCCGGTGCGAGCCTGCTGCAAATTTATTCCGGATTTATCTATCATGGCCCGCGCTTGATTAAAGATATCGTTACCCATATCTAATCTTTTTCCTTTCATTTTATTCCGGGGGTTTATTTCTGCCCCCGGCTCGTCTATATTTTGTTCGTTAGCATAAATATCGTTCGCGGAATTATCCGATGTTTAAGCAACGTTATCGGTGATAAAATCGCCTTTTAGGGTGAGTGCGGCGTTGGCATAGGCAGCGAGAAGGATACGAAATGAAGATAAAACCTGACGATAATTGGCGTTGGTATTTTGATGCCGAACACGATCGGCTAATGCTGGATTTAGCTAATGGTATGATCTTTCGCTCACGTTTCCCGGCTAAAATGTTAACGCCGGACGCTTTCGATGAATGCGCTTTTTGCGTAGACGACGCCGCCCTTTATTTCACCTATGAAGAACAGTGCAAACAGGTCAAACTGAGTCATGAGCAGCGCGCCGAGCTGGTGTTGAATGCGCTGGTCGCCTACCGCTTTCTGAAACCGCTGATGCCGAAGAGCTGGCATTTTTCGCAGCAGCACTACCCGTTGCAACCGAAAAACGGCGAGCTGGCGGCGGTGAAAGTGATGGAAAGCGGCGCGGAAGCGCGCCTGCTGGTGGTGGAGGCCGGGGATAACGCCAGCCTGTGCCTGCTGGCGCAAAATCAGCTGACGGTCGCCGGCCGCACCATGGTATTGGGCGACGCCATCAAGGTGATGCACGATCGGCTGAAACCCTGCGCGCAGGATGAAAGCGCCGCCCCGGCTTACGACAGGGCGGTATAAGGCGGATTACGCCAACGTCAAATCACTTTTCGGGATGCAGCTGCAGCACAGGATGGTGCCGTTGTCGCCCAGTGCGCTTTTCTTCAGGGGCGCGACTTCACCGCTCAGCAACGTAATGCGGCAACTGCCGCAAATCCCGGCGCGGCAGGAGTAAGGTACGCGGATGCCTTGCTGTTCCAGCTGCTCGAGCAGGATCTGCTGGTTGTTGCCGGTAAACACCTTTCCTTCGTATTCGATAGTGACGCTGTGCTCGCTGTCTTGCGGCGCTTGCACGCTCTCCACCACTTTGCCGGCGCCATAAGGGCGCGGCGGCTTGGTCGACAGCACTTCCACCGTATCGCCCACGCGGATGATGCCGCTGTTGCGCGCGATCATGTTCTGGCCGAAGTCGATGTCGCCGTTGTCGGCGGAGCGGAATTTTTGCAGCGTGCTCAGCGGTTCGCCGCTCGGGTGTTTGCGGCCGCGTTCGGTGCTGACGGTGGTGAGCACGCAGCGGCTGCAGGGTTTCACCAGATCGAACATGACATCGCCTACGCGGATCACCTGCCAGCCGTCTTCGGCCCAGGCGGTAGCGCCACTCACCACCAGATTGGGACGGAACTGCTCCAGCTTGATGCTGCCGGGGCAGCGCTGCTGCAGATCGTTGAACGAAGCCTGATTAATCAGCAAATAAGGATAGCCGTCGGCAAAGGTCAGCGGGATTTCAGGGTGCTTCTTCACTCGGCGGGTCAACTCCGGCCCCAGCCAGCGTAGCTGCACGTCGCGCTGGAAATAGCCGCTCAGCCAGCGGTTGATCTCATCCGGCGCGATCAGCGCGGTGAAATGGTTGCCCCACACTTCGGTCGGCTGCGGCGCGGCGGCGAAGTCGCTGAAGCGAATGGCGGCGCTTTCGCCGTCCGGCGCGGTCAGAAACAGCCCGTCCGGCAGCAGCGCCGGCGTGAACAGCACCAGCTGCGGGTATTGGCGCGCGGTAATAAAGGTGCCATCCGGTTCGGTGAGCATAAAGTTGCGGTCGAAGGCCAGACCGCTGCTGCCAGCCTGGGCGTAAGAAAGCTGCAGGCCGCGCAGTGATTTAACCGGATGGACGTAGAGTCTGGAAAGCGTGATCACCCTTATCTCCGTGCGATTATTAAATAGAAGGGAGCAACTTTATGACAAGCGGTGCGGATTAGCTATAATGCGCAACAATTTTCTTTTTGGTGATAAGCACGATATGAACTCTCTGTTTGCCAGCACGGCGCGTGGATTGGAAGAACTGTTAAAAAGCGAGCTGGAAGCGCTTGGCGCTCACGACTGCAAAGTGGTGCAGGGTGGGGTACATTTTCAGGGTGACGATCGTCTTCTGTACCAAAGCCTGCTGTGGAGCCGCCTGGCTTCGCGCATTCTGTTGCCGCTGAACGAATTCCGCGTGCACAGCGATCTGGATCTGTACCTCGGGGTGCAGGCGATCGACTGGCCGAGCATTTTTGGCGTGGATAAAACCTTTGCCGTGCATTTCAGCGGTGTGAACGAAGAGATCCGCAACAGCCAGTATGGCGCGCTGAAGGTGAAAGACGCCATCGTCGACAGCTTCACCCGCAAGCTCGACCAACGTCCGACGGTTGCCAAGCAGCAGCCGGATATTCGCGTTAACGTGTTCCTGCAACGCGATATGGCCAGCGTGGCGCTCGATCTGAGCGGCGAAGGCCTGCATCAGCGCGGTTACCGCGATCTCACCGGCCAGGCGCCGCTGAAGGAAAACCTGGCGGCCGCCATCGTACTGCGTTCCGGCTGGCAGCCGGGCACGCCGATGCTCGATCCGATGTGCGGTTCCGGCACGCTGTTGATCGAAGCGGCAATGATCGCTGCCGATCGCGCGCCGGGCCTGCACCGCCAACACTGGGGCTTCAGTGCCTGGAACGGCCACAGCGCCGAACTGTGGCGTGAAGTCACCACCGAAGCGCAGGTGCGCGCACGCCGTGGCCTGCAGGAAACCGCCTCCCGTTTCTTCGGTTCCGATATCGATCGCCGGGTGATTGAAATGGCGCGCGGCAACGCCCGCCGCGCCGGCGTCGCCGAGCTGATCACCTTCAACGTCGGCGACGTGGCGCGCCTGACCAATCCACTGCCGGAAGGCCCGCACGGCACCGTAATCAGCAACCCGCCGTACGGTGAACGTCTGGAAAGCGAACCGGCGTTGATCGCGCTGCACAACATGCTGGGGCGCGTGATGAAAAGCGCCTTCGGTGGCTGGCAGCTTTCGCTGTTCAGCGCCTCGCCGGAGCTGTTGAGCTGCCTGCAGCTGCGCGCCGAGCGCCAGTTCAAGGCGAAAAACGGCCCGCTGGAGTGCGTGCAGAAAAACTATCAGCTGGCGGCGAACCCGGCCGGCGCCACTACCGGCGGCGTGCAGGTGGCGGAAGATTTCGCCAACCGTCTGCGCAAGAACTTGAAGAAGCTCGACAAGTGGGCGAAACAGCAGGGCATTGAATGCTACCGCCTGTACGATGCCGATCTGCCAGAATACAACGTCGCGGTGGATCGCTATGGCAGCAAAGTGGTGGTGCAGGAATATGCGCCGCCGAAAACCGTCGATGCGCAAAAAGCGCGTCAGCGCCTGTTCGATGTGATCAACGCGACGCTGGCGGTGCTGGAGTTGCCGTCGAATCAGCTGATCCTGAAAACCCGCGAGCGGCAGAAGGGCAAGAACCAGTACGAGAAGTTGGCGCAGAAGGGCGAGTTCCTGCTGGTGGAAGAGTATAACGCCAAGCTGTGGGTCAACCTGACCGACTATCTCGATACCGGCCTGTTCCTCGATCACCGCATCGCACGCCGCATGCTGGGCGAGATGAGTAACGGCAAGGACTTCCTGAACCTGTTCGCCTATACCGGCACCGCCAGCGTGCATGCCGGGCTGGGAGGCGCGCGCAGCACCACCACGGTGGACATGTCGCGTACCTATCTGGAATGGGCGGAGAAGAACCTGCGCGCCAACGGCCTGACCGGCCGCCAGCATCGGCTGATCCAGGCCGACTGCCTGTCGTGGCTGAGCAACGCCAACGAACAGTTCGATGTGATTTTCATCGATCCGCCGACGTTCTCCAACTCCAAGCGGATGGAGAACACCTTTGACGTGCAGCGCGATCATCTGGCGCTGATGAAAGATTTGAAACGGTTGCTGCGCCGCAACGGGACCATCATGTTCTCGAACAACAAGCGCGGTTTCCAAATGGATATGGCAGGGCTGAGCGCGCTGGGCCTGGAGGCGAAAGAGATCACCGCCAAGACGCTGTCGCAGGACTTTGCCCGTAACCGTCAGATCCACAACTGCTGGCTGGTGACTCACGCCGGCGAAGGAAAATAATTACTATGTCGTTAATCAGCATGTCCGGCGCCTGGCTCTCTTTCAGCGATGCGCCGCTTTTAGACAACACCGAAATTCATATCGAAGACAACGAGCGCGTGTGTCTGGTCGGGCGCAACGGCGCCGGTAAGTCCACGCTGCTGAAGATCCTCGGCAAAGAGATCCCGCTGGACGACGGCCGGGTGATCTACGAACAGGATCTGATCGTGGCGCGCCTGCAACAGGATCCGCCGCGCAATATCGGCGGCAGCGTGTTCGACTTCGTGGCGGAAGGCGTCGCGGAGCAGGCGGAACACCTGAAGGCGTATCACGCGATCTCCCACCTGGTGGAGAGCGACCCGAGCGAAAAAAACCTGGCGCGCATGGCGCAAATCATGGAGATCCTCGATCACCAGGGGCTGTGGCAGCTCGACAGCCGCATCAGCGAAGTGCTGCTGCAGCTGGGGCTGAACGGCGACGCCGAGCTCTCCTCGCTCTCCGGCGGCTGGCTGCGCAAAGCGGCGCTGGGCCGCGCGCTGGTGAGCTCGCCGCGCGTGCTGCTGCTCGACGAACCGACCAACCACCTGGATATCGAAACCATCGACTGGCTGGAAGGCTTCCTGAAAGAGTTCGACGGCAGCATCGTCTTCATCTCGCACGACCGTTCGTTTATCCGCAACATGGCGACGCGCATCGTCGATCTTGATCGCGGCAAGCTGGTTTCCTGGCCGGGCAACTACGATCTGTATCTGCAGAGCAAAGAAGAAGCGCTGCGGGTGGAAGAGCTGCAAAACGCTGAGTTCGATCGCAAGCTGGCGCAGGAAGAGGTCTGGATCCGTCAGGGCATCAAGGCGCGCCGTACCCGTAACGAGGGCCGCGTGCGCGCGCTGAAGGCGCTGCGCGTCGAGCGCTCGCAGCGCCGTGAAGTGATGGGCACCGCCAAGATGCAGGTGGAAGAGGCGACCCGCTCCGGCAAAATCGTGTTCGAGTTGGAAGACGTCAATTATCAGGTCGGTGAAAAAGTGCTGGTGCGCGGTTTCTCCGCACAGGTACAGCGCGGCGACAAGATTGCGCTGGTGGGGCCGAACGGTTGTGGCAAAACCACGCTGCTGAAACTGATGCTCGGTCAGCTGAAAGCCGATAGCGGCCGCGTGCACTGCGGCACCAAGCTGGAAGTGGCCTATTTCGACCAGCACCGCGCCGATCTCGATCCGGAACGTACGGTGATGGATAACCTGGCGGAAGGCAAGCAGGAAGTGATGGTCAACGGCCGCCCGCGCCACGTGTTGGGCTATCTGCAGGACTTCCTGTTCCACCCGAAACGCGCGATGACGCCGGTGAAGGCACTTTCGGGCGGTGAGCGTAACCGCCTGCTGTTGGCTAAGCTGTTTCTGAAACCGAGCAATCTGCTGATCCTCGATGAACCAACCAACGATCTCGACGTCGAAACGCTGGAACTGCTGGAAGAACTGATCGACGGCTATCAGGGCACCGTGCTGCTGGTCAGCCACGATCGTCAGTTCGTCGACAACTCGGTGACCGAATGCTGGATCTTTGAAGGCAACGGCGTGATCAACGCCTTCGTCGGCGGCTATTACGATGCGCATCATCAGCGCGCCACGGCGAAACCGATTCGTCAGGTGGCGCCGAGCGCGAGCAAACCGGCGGCGGAGAAAAAGGCCGAACAGCCGAAAAAAGCGGCGGCCAAGCTGAGTTACAACCTGCTGCGCGAACTGGAACAGTTGCCGCAGCGGCTCGAACAGCTGGAGGTGGAAATCGAAGCGTTGCAGGCACAGATGAGCGATGCAGACTTCTTCACGCGGCCGCATAGCGAAACGCAAGAAGTGCTGACGGCACTGGCTAACGCCGAGCAGGCGCTGGAGCAGGCCTTCGCCCGCTGGGAAGAGCTGGAAGCGATGAAAAACGGCTGACCGTTGCGATACCGCCCGCGCGCTGCTGCGGGCGGTATCGATGTGCCGGTGAGCAACGTTATTGAGGAGGAATATGGTGTGTTCCCACGACAATCATCAGCAGCATAATCATTCCGCACCTTCGGCGGAGCAGCAGGATAACCTGATGCTGTGCCCGCAGTGCGACATGCTGGTGGCGCTGCCGCCGCTGGCCTATGGCAGCAAAGCGGTATGCCCGCGCTGCAAAACCACGCTCAGCGCCCGCTGGGACGAACCGCGAAAGCGGCCGATCGGTTACGCACTCAGTGCCTTGTTCATGCTGGTGCTGGCCAACATTTTCCCGTTTATCAACATGCGCGTCGCCGGTTTGGGCAACGAAATCCGGCTGATCCAAATTCCGGAAGTCATGGTGGCGGAAGACTACGCCAGTATGGCCACGCTGTTTATGGTATTCGTGCAGCTGATCCCGGCGTTTTGCATGGTGGCGATCATCCTGTTGTGCGCTAAAGTGCGCTTGCCACTGGGGCTGAAGGAGTGGATGGCCCGGGTGCTGTTCCAGTTCAAAACCTGGTGCATGGTGGAGATTTTCCTCGCCGGGGTGCTGGTCAGCTTCGTCAAGCTGATGGCCTACGGCGATATCGGCATCGGCAGCAGCTTCGTGCCCTATTGCCTGTTCTGCCTGCTGCAGGTGCGCGCCTTTCAGTGCGTGGATCGGCGCTGGCTGTGGCAGGACATCGAACCGGCGCCGCGCCTCGCTCGCCCGCTGACGGTGGGGCGCACCGGCATGCGCCAGGGCGTGCGCTCCTGCGCGTGCTGTACGGCGATCCTGCCCGCCAATCAGGTGCGCTGCCCGCGCTGCCACACCAAGGGTTACGTGCGCCGCCGCCACAGTCTGCAGTGGACGTTGGCGCTGCTGGTGACCTCCATCATGCTGTATATTCCGGCTAACCTGATGCCGATCATGGTGACCGAGGCGCTGGGCAACAAGATGAACTCCACCATCATGGCGGGGGTGATCCTGCTGTGGGGGGACGGCTCTTATCCGGTGGCGATGGTGATTTTCATCGCCAGCATCATGGTGCCGTCGCTGAAAATGCTGGCGATCGGCTGGCTGTGCTGGGATGCCAACGGCAGGAAGAAGCCGCGTGCCGACAGCGAACGCATGCACCTGATTTATGAAGTGGTCGAATTCGTTGGCCGTTGGTCGATGATCGACGTGTTTGTGATCGCCGTATTGTCGGCGCTGGTGCGAATGGGGCAGTTGATGAGCATTTACCCTGCGACGGGCGCCGTGCTGTTCGCGCTGGTGGTGATCCTCACCATGTTCGCCGCCATGACATTCGATCCCCGGCTGACCTGGGATCGCGCAAGTGAAACAATCAACAAGGAGCCGCAAGGTGACGGAAAATAATCATAGCGTCGCAGACGTTGAGAAGATCAAACGCTGGTCGCCGGTGTGGATCATTCCCATCGTGACCGCGCTGATCGGCGCCTGGATCCTGTTTTACCACTTCAGCCATCAGGGGCCGGTGGTGACGCTGGTCACCACGACGGCGGAAGGGCTGGAAGCGGGTAAAACCAAAATCAAAAGCCGCAGCGTGGACGTGGGCGTGGTGGAAACCGTTACGCTGAGCGATGATCTGAGCAAGGTGATGGTACAGGCGCGCCTCAATTCCGGCATGGAGAAATTGCTGCGTCAGGACTCCGCCTTCTGGGTGGTGAAGCCGCAGATCGGCCGTGAAGGCGTCTCCGGGCTGGGCACGCTGCTGTCCGGCGCCTATATCGAACTGCAGCCGGGCAGCAAGGGCAAAGACGGCAAAGACCACTATCAGCTGCTCGACGCGCCGCCGCTGGCCTCCCCGGACGCCAAGGGGCTGCGCATCGTGCTGGACAGCGAGAAATCGGGCCAGCTCAACGCCGGCGATCCGGTGCTGTTCCGCGGCTATCGCGTCGGATCGGTGGAAACCAGCTACTTCGATCCCAAAGAACGCGCTATGCGCTATCAGCTGTTCATTACCGCGCCTTACGACCAGCTGGTCACCACCAACGTACGCTTCTGGAAAGACAGCGGCGTGGCGTTCGACATGTCGGCGCAGGGCATGCGGGTGGAGATGGGGTCGTTGACCACCCTGTTCAGCGGCGGCGTCAGCTTCGACGTGCCGGACGGCTGGGATCGCGGCGAACTGGCGAAAGAGAAGGCGGAGTACCAGCTGTTCGACAACCAGCGCAGCACGCAGGATTCGCTGTATACCGTACATAAGGATTACCTGCTGTTCTTCTCCGACTCGGTGCGCGGCCTGCAGCCGGGTGCCCCGGTCGAGTTCCGCGGCATCCGCCTGGGCACGGTGGCGCAGGTACCGTTCTATAAAGACGGTATGGCGCAGCGCCTGGATAACGACTACCGCATTCCGGTGCTGATCCGCATCGAGCCGGATCGCTTCCAGACACAGCTGGGCGGCAACGTCGATATCGAAGGGCACTTGAAAGAAGCGGAATCGCGTGGCATGCGCGCCTCGATGAAGTCCGCCAACCTGCTGACCGGTTCGCTGTATATCGATCTCGACTTCTATCCGCAGGAGAAACCGTGGAAAGGGCCGCGCGAGCTGTTCGGTTATCCGCTGATGCCGACTACCAGCGGCGGGCTGGCGCAGATCCAGCAGAAACTGATGCAGACGCTGGACAAGATCAACGCGATGCCGATCAATCCGATGATCAACGAAGCCACCAAGACGCTGGCGGAAAGTCAGAAAACCATGAAGTCGACGCAGCAGACCATGAAGTCGCTGAACGACATCATCGCCAGCAAAGAGATGCAGGCGCTGCCGCAGGATCTGCAGAAAACGCTGCTGGAGCTGAACCGCAGCATGAAAGGGTTCCAGCCTGGTTCACCGGCTTACAACAAGATGGTGGGCGATATGCAGCGCCTCGACCAGGTGTTGCGTGAGCTGCAACCGGTGCTGCGCACCCTGAATGAGAAGAGCAACGCGCTGGTGTTTGAAGCCGCCGGCAGCACTGACCCTCAGCCGAAGAAGGCCACGAAATGATGAAATGGATCCCGGTAGCCCTGGCGCTGTTGCTCAGCGCCTGCAGCAGTTCGCCACAGAAGACCTACTATCAGTTGCCGGCGCTGGGTGCGCCGGCCGCGGTCAGCAGCAGCGGTGCCTCCACGCGCCAGCTGTGGCTGGAGCACGTGAGCGTGGCGGATTATCTGGCGCAGAGCGGCGTGGTGTATCAGACCAACGACGTCCAGTATGTGATTGCCCAGAACAACCTGTGGGCCAGCCCGCTCGACCAGCAGCTGCAGCAAACGCTGGTCACTAACCTCAGCAGCGCGCTGCCGGGATGGGTGGTCTCCTCGCAGCCGATGAGTAGCGATCAGGATGTACTGAACGTCACCATCAGCGGTTTCCACGGCCGCTTTGACGGCAAGGCGATCATTCGCGGCGAGTGGGTGTTGAACCGCCAGGGGCGCTTGATCAAACGGCCTTTCAGCCTGGAGCTGAAACAGGGTGAGGACGGCTATGATGCCCTGGTGCGCACGCTGGCGCAGGGCTGGCAGCAGGAGGCCCAGGCTATCGCAGCACAGATGGGCGGCATTTAGTCATAATTTGGTCTAAAATCGTCTAATCCCTGTCAGCGTGAAAAGTCTTTTTTTCTCACTGGCAGGGATTTCTTTTTAATTTCAAAAAGTTAAACCCTTTCCCGGCAGATCAGCCACTTAGCACTTTCCTCGGGCGTAGCTCACAAATATGACATTGGCGTGAATTTTGCGCATTGATCTTCTGTTCTTTTAGCGCTATTGATTACTCGTGGCTGCGCAAAAAGCAGCCATTGTTTTCTTTCCACCAGACCAAAATGAGGGAAACGAGGCATGAAGAGACAGAAACGCGATCGTCTGGAAAGGGCGCATTCGAGAGGGTATCAGGCAGGTATTTTAGGGCGTTCCAGGGAACATTGTCCCTACCAATCATCAGTGGACGCCCGGTCTCAATGGCTGGGAGGTTGGCGAGAAGCCATGGAAGACAGGGCTGTGACCGCTTAAGCGGCTCCCTGTCAAATAAAAGGAATGACCTCCGCCCGTTGGCGGAGGTTTTTGTTTGTGGCCTTTGATGCGCCTTCACTCCGGCGCTTTTGCGAGTTTCGGCTCGGCGGTTCAGGAGTAAGCGAGGAGCGAGACGATAACGGGCGACAAATAAGGAATGCCCAGCGCCAATGTCAGCGTGACGAGATACTTTATCTCCCCAATATTGGGGCATATAAATCAGTGTTCCCCAGGCGCTGAAAGCGCAGGCCGCAACCAGCCGATAGTATTGAAATTCTTCCGCGACATATCATCGCCTAAGCAGAAGAAAAGCATAAAGGAAATGCCATCACGGTGAACGTGACGGCATGCGGCGAGTGTTGGAAGAGAAGGCGGTGGCCGCCTTCTCGTCAGCGTGATTAGAACGCTGCGGTATCTTTGAACAGGCCCACTTTCAGATCGGTGGCGGTATAGATCACTTCACCGTCAACCAGCACTTCGCCATCGGCGACGCCCATGATCAGCTTGCGGGTGATGACGCGCTTGAAGTTAATGCGGTAAGTCACCTTCTTCGCGGTTGGCAGCACCTGGCCGGTAAACTTGACTTCACCGACGCCCAGCGCGCGGCCTTTGCCTTCGCCACCCAGCCAGCCGAGGTAAAAACCGACCAACTGCCACATCGCATCCAGGCCCAGGCAGCCAGGCATGACCGGATCGCCGATAAAGTGGCAACCGAAGAACCATAGGTCCGGATTAATATCCAGCTCCGCTTCCACATAACCTTTGTTGTGAGTCCCGCCGTCTTCGGTCATCTTGACCACGCGGTCCATCATCAACATGTTACCTGCCGGCAACGGTGGGCCACCGGCGCCGAACAGCTCGCCACGGCCGGATGCTTCGAGGTCTTCTTTCGTATAGGAATCGCGTTTATCTACCATGTTCTCAGTAAGCCTTATTTTAATGAAGGACGCAGGTTAGCTAACACGTGTACGCTGAACAAGTCCGATCAGCCGTGGTTGAACCAGTTGAGCCAGCGCAGCGGCCACGGACGGCGGCGTTCCTGCAGGCTCACCTGTGCAATCCGTTCCTGAATGGCCGCCAACAAATTCGGCTGTTGTTCGTCAGAGTAGAGGCAACCTGTGAGCAAAGGCAAGGCTTCCGCCGCGCTCTCTACCGCCCACAGATGGAATTGCCCCTCGCGTACCGCGTCGACGACATCCTGACGCAGACACAGGTGGCGCACGTTGGTGACGGGCAATACGACGCCCTGTTTGCCCGTCAAGCCGCGGCGTAAACAAACCTCGAAGAAACCTTCGATCTTCTCGTTGACGCCACCTATCGGCTGTACGTTGCCGAATTGGTCGACGGAGCCGGTGACGGCGATCTGCTGTGTGATCGGCTGCTGTGACAGGGCGCTGACCAAGGCACACAGCTCTGCCAGCGAGGCGCTGTCGCCGTCCACTTCACCGTAAGATTGCTCAAAGACGATGGAGGCAGAGAAGGGCAGCTGCTGATCCAGATCCAGTTCGGCGATCAGGAACGCTTGCATGATCATCATGCCTTTAGCATGCAGGTTGCCGCCCAGCTCGGCCTTGCGCTCGACGTCGGTGAACTCCCCGTCGCCGAGGTGCACGACGCAACTGATGCGCGACGGCTCGCCGAAGCTACGTGGATGGCCGGGATAATCCAGGACTGACAGACCGTTGATCTGCCCAACCACTTCACCCTCGGTCTCAATCAAGATCTGACCCAGTTCAATCTCATCCTGCATACGCTCGGCCAGATAGCTCTCACGCCATTCACGGGCATTCAACGCCGCTTCAAACGCTTTGGCCGTAATGCGATCCTCTTCGGCATACAGTGCGGCTTCGGACAGCTGCTGGCCAAGCCAAACCGGCGACAGTGGCAGGATGCCCTGATCGCCACTGTAACGCACCGCCTGGACGATCAGCGGCGGCCAGGCATCGGCCGCCAACATCGGCAACTGCCGATCGGCAATCACGCCGTTGACGTAGCCGCACCATTGCGCCATATCATCCACTTCAGTCAGCTGCAGATCGTCTTCGTATTCGCCGTAGACCGCTTGTTCACTCAGTTCAGGCTCGATATCGTGGAAATCGGCCAGGCCGTGACGATCGCCCACCACAATCAGCCGCAGGTCCAGCGGCATCGGCGGAATGGTTACCGGCAACGGGCGGGTTTCGTCTGGCGAAACCCAATGGAACTGACGCTGGCCGATCATCTGCTTTAACCGCAGCCATAGCAACGGCTGAGCCAGCAGTGCACGCGCCGACAAAATCAGAACGCCGCCGTTGGCCTGGTGCACCAGACCCGGCTGCAGGGTAATGTCGCCATTGTGGATCCTTACGCAGCCGAACAGCTGCTCCGGTTCAATCCATTCCTGGAACAGGCAAGCACCGCCGGCGGCGAAAGGTTCATCGCCGCGGCTGGCCGGCTCAACGCTGACTTTGCCATCCTGAATGGCATAGTGACTACCGCGGCATGCCGTGTTTTTCGCCAGCAGCGGTTGGACGGCGTGAGCGAGCAGCTCCAGGTATTCACGCGTTTCTTGCGCTTTTAACAGCATGAAACGCGGCGGTGATTGAGGGTGGCAAAATAGCGTCAGGGCATTTTCCAACCGAGGCTGAATGGCGGAAAAGGGCACGGGTGCCAACTGAGCGGCGGTATCAAATATCGCCTGATAAGGCGTTACGTCCGGCAATAAAGATTGCCATTCAAGTCGGTTATTGGTCAAAGTGTTAGATGCAATCGTTAAAAAGGGAAAGGGCGATTATACAAGAATAACGACGGCTTGATAGATGTGGAGTGCCAGTTGGTATCAGGGAGTTTGACATCGCGCGATGACTGTGCAAAAAACAGTCTAAAAGACGGCTTAATTGCCGGGGAAATTCGGCGCAAAGCTGTTATGCTTATTTGAAGTTACGCGGTCACTGAAGAGCTCAAGATGAAATATCAGCAACTGGAAAATCTGGAGAGCGGTTGGAAATGGAAGTACCTGGTGAAGAAGCACCGGGAAGGGGAACTCATTACCCGCTACATTGAAAACAGCGCTGCTCAGGAGGCGGTAAACGAGCTGCTGAAGCTGGAAAATGAGCCGGTAAAAGTACTTGCATGGATTGCCGCTCATCTGAACCCGGAGCTGGATAACCGGATGAAGCAAACGATCCGCGCCCGCCGCAAGCGTCATTTTAACGCAGAACACCAGCATACGCGTAAAAAATCTATCGATTTGGAGTTTCTCGTCTGGCAACGTTTGGCTGCTTTGGCGCGTCGCCGTGGCGTTACGCTGTCGGAAACCGTCGTGCAGCTTATTGAAGATGCTGAACGCAAAGAGAAGTATGCAAATCAGATGTCGTCGTTGAAAGAAGATTTGAAGGCGATTCTCGGTAAAGATCCCGAGTAAGCGGGGCAGTGCGCCTTTGTTGCGCCAGGCCTGTGTTTTGGGCGAATAAAGGACGAAAAAAAACCCCGCAATGCGGGGTTTTTTATTAGGCGAGTAAACTTAGCCCTGAGGCTGAGTTACAACGTCTTTGATACCTTTAACTTCGATCTCTACGCGACGATCTGGTGCCAGGCAGTCGATCTGAGCTTTGGTAGCACGGCCAGCTTTGTAGCCACAGGTGTTGCCGGTGACTGAATCAGCTTTGCCCATGCCACGTGCAGAGATTTTGTCTGACGGGATGCCTTTGGAGACCAGGTAGTCAACAACGCTTTGTGCGCGTTTTTCGGACAGTTTCTGGTTGTACTGAACGGAACCAACGGCGTCGGTGTAACCCAGAACAACTACGGAACCGTCTTTAGGATCCATGGAGCTCAGCTGGGTGTACAGCTGATCCAGAGCCTGCTGACCTTGTGGTTTCAGAGTTGCTTTGTTGAAGTTGAACAGCACGTCAGACTTCAGAGTGAAACGCTTGGTTTCAACAACTGGAGCCGGAGCTGGAGCTGGAGCAACTGGAGCAACTACGTCATCCTGACCGAAGCGGTAAGAAACGCCCAGGCTCAGCATGGTGTTGTCTGGACGCGCGCCAACGGTACCTGCGTCACCGATGTTGCTTACGAACTGGTAGTCCAGGCGAGTAGCCCAGTTTTTGGTCAGTGCGTATTCAACACCAACAGCAGCCAGCGGAGAAACGCCGGTGTCGTGGTCGCTCAGGCGAGTGCCGTTGCCGTAGTTAGCTTTGGAGTCTGCACGCCATACCATACCACCCAGACGAGTGTAGATATCCAGATCGTCAGCAATTGGGTAGCTCAGTTTAGCGGCCAGTTGAACGCCCTGTGCTTTGAAAGCACCGTTGTTTACGCTGCCTTTGTAAGGCATGCGACCGAGCCAGTCATAGCCCAGTTCGAAGCCCAGGTATTGGTTTGCCTGGTAGCCCAGGAACGCGCCAGCACCCAGCTGATCTTTGTGAGTTGGGCCGTTGCCGATACCGTTCTGATAACCGTTACCGTAGAAACCAGTGTCGTGGTACTGGGACCAACCCAGTTTAGCACCGGTGTACCAGGTGTTATCTTTTGGAGCGGCTTGCGCTACGGTAGCGAAACCTGCCAGTGCCACTGCTAATGCGATAGCTGTCTTTTTCATTTTGCGCCTCGTTATCATCCAAATAGGCAATGAGCTTTAAAGCTGTTTTAAGCCCTTGGTTAAATTCCTTCGCCAAGGTTTAAGCCCTCGTTTGTTACTCGCCAGTTTTTCTGGCGTTATAGAGCAACCTTGGCGATGTAAAGTCTACAACGTGGCGCGAAAGTTACAAGTGTGATGTGATAAAGCTCTAAAAAAAAACGTGGAATCGTACATATTTGCTAACATTCTTAGCCTAAAAAAACGGCGATCCTTCGGGCGTTTTTTCTTGCCAAACCGCAGCCGGACTAGCTTTCTGCTTGACCTTGCAAAGGTTCCCTCTGCGGGGTGCGAAAATGATGGGAAAAATCCTAAATTTACTTAATGATACAAAGAAGAGTGAATTTTTAGGGTAGAACAGTGTCCGTGAGACGAACCAATGTCACGCTGAGGGCGCATGATAAACCCGTAAGCATTACCCAATTCTGCCGCGCGTCTTAATTTTAGACGATCATCCTCTGTCAGCTCGGGCAACCAGCCGAGAACTACGCTGTAATTCCCAGTTTGCAGCGCTTTTTCCATCGCTTCAACCGTATTCACCGGGCTGATCTGGCTCAATTGCACCATTTTATCCACCGGCAGACCGGATTGCTGCAGCCAT
This sequence comes from Serratia nevei, assembly GCF_024160145.1. Classification (GTDB taxonomy): domain Bacteria; phylum Pseudomonadota; class Gammaproteobacteria; order Enterobacterales; family Enterobacteriaceae; genus Serratia; species Serratia nevei_A. The sequence continues at coordinate 66,230 of NZ_JAMYWQ010000019.1, read as the reverse complement.
TGCTTGCTCAATTTTTGCTGCGGCGTCAGCCACAAAAGCCAGCGAGACTGCTTGCCCAGTTGCTGCAGCAGGGGCAACAGCAGTTGAGCCACTGCGGGCTGGCGCTCGTTGTAAACAAGTTCACTGATCAAGCCATTTTCTTTGCCGACATCCGTGTCCTTTGCAACGTTGCGCGCTGTAAAAGAGCCCTGGCTGAAATGAGGTTGGTAGAGTGATTGAGTACGCATAAAGTTCCCGCCCGTCGTGTTACTGTATGTTTATACAGTATCCCCGATTTGGGATAAGATCAACCCAAATTTTCGTAGCGGCTCGCATAATTGCGATCATTTTTTATACCGGCGTTTTTTGTGATTGGCATGCAGACGGATAGTGCGTATTTTTCTAATTAGTTGTTCACGTTACTTTTTTCATTGATGAGAGAAATAATACGACCAGAACCTAAAACGGAGGAACGCTATGAAAAGGATGTCGACGAGAAGAATCGTACAGGCTAAAGATTGCTTTGCAGCGCTGGGGGCCATTACCACGCGGTCGCAGTTCGGCGGCTACGGTTTGCTGGCCGAGGGGGTAATGTTCGCCGTGATCGCGGAAGGCGAACTGTATTTGCGGGCGACGGCGAGCATGGAGCCGGCTTTTCGCGCACGGGGAATGGTCAATATGGTCTATTCCAAGCGTGGTGTGCCCATCACGCTGCGCTATTACTGGGTTGACGAATCGCTGTGGCGGGAACGCAACGAGTTAGTCGGCCTGGCCTGGCAGGCCATCAGGGAAGCGCGCCGAGAGCAGCGGCTTAAGGCCGGCGATCACGGCAGATTGAAGGCGCTGCCGAATATTGATGTCAATATGGAGCGTTTGCTGTGGCGAGCGGGCATTCGCAATGCCTACGATCTGCGGCTGCACGGCGCCAAACGCAGCTATCTTCGCCTGCTGCAACAGCAGACCAATCTGGGGTTGCGAGTGCTGCTGTCGCTGGGTGGGGCGCTCGCCGGCTATCATCAGGCGGCGCTGCCGGCAGAATTGCGCAATGAACTGGTGCGCTGGTTCGATCATACGATGGCGATGCGCCAGCATGGGCATGAACCGGTTATTCATGGCCCATCAAATGGGCCATGAATAATTAGGCTGCCTTATTTATTTGGGTATGCAATGTAGTGAGCTCCGGCAGCAGTTCAAGCACCAGCCCCACCTGCTGCAAGACCAACTGCTCTTTGCTTTCAGGTTCCGGAACGGCTTTGCGAATACGCTCCGCGAGTTGCTCCAACGCCTGCGCAATGCGCTGGCTGTTCCGTTCTTCCTGATGCAAGGCGCCGTCTACGTAACACACGGCGTCGTTGAGCAGCTCGAGCGTGGCTGAGGTATTCAGCCGCTCGCGGTGAGCCCCTAATGCCGAGATATAACTCAGGAGAGTGTGGTTCAAACAAAGCAGGCGGAAGGCGGCCTCCTGCAGCGCCTTGTCGGCTTTGGGATCGGCTGACATGTTGGAAATGACCGAAGCCAGCTCGGCATCGCTGTTGTGGGCGTCTCGTCGCGCAATACGGTAGGCGAGACCGTTATCCTTACCCTGATGGTATTGCACCAGGATGGCGTCCAGATAGCGGCAGTTGGCGTTCAGCGTTTTATCCACCACCGCCGGCAGTTGGCGGAATTTCCAGTCTGGCCAGATAAAGCTGACCGCCGCCCAGGCGATGGCGCAACCCAGCAAGGTATCGTAAACGCGCGGGGCTGCCACTTCGAATCCTTCCCCCAACAGGTTAAAGCACAGCAACACCAACAGCGTGATGAACATGGTCGCGTGCGCATACTGTACGGTGCGGAAAGCGAAGAACAGAACGCCGGTGATGACGATCAACACCAGCTGTCCTTCCAATGACGGTACGAAATAGAGGATCGGCAGGCCGATCAGGATACCGGCCAGAGTGCCGATAATGCGCAGCGCCAGGCGCCGGCGGGTGGCGTTGTAGTTCGGTTGGCAGACAAACAGGCTGGTCAGCAGGATCCAGTAACCATGTTGCATGCCGGTGAGCTGGATGAAGGCGTAACCTATGCACAGCACCGCTGACATGCGGATTGCGTGGCGGAACAGGGCCGACTGTGGCGTCAGATGGCGGCTGATGCGCAGCCGGATGTCGCTCCAACCGGTTAAGCGGTCATCGGCCAGACTGTTCTCTTCCGCTTGCCCGCTGGCCAGCGTCTGCTCTGATTCGATATTGGCCAGCTGCGCATCTATTGCATGCAGGTTTTTCAGCAGATGCGCCAGCGCTTTGGTTTGTTCGGTATTGCCCTGGGTTTCGGCGATGCGCGCCAACGCTTCCTGAATGCGGCTGAAAGCCGGCTCAAAACGTGGATTGTGTTGATACTTTTGCCGCAGCAGGATGGATTGCGCCAGCTGGCGGCAGGCGCGCGCCTGCATGCTCAGCAAACGCTGGAAGCGGAACAAAATGTCGCTGTGGCGGAATTGCCGGCTGAGCGCATGGTACTGTACGTGGGAAGAACTGGCGCGCTCGTGAATATCCTGTGCGACAAAATAGTAGTGCAAGGTGCGGCGGGTGCCGCGCTGGCCGCGATCGCCCTTCAGACGTGTCAGCAGCGAGGCTTTGGTCTGGTTAAGCAATGCCACCAACGCGCTGTTGGCCATCGCGACATCCATCCATGGCAGGTCAGCATCGCGTTCGGCGTCAGGATCGAACAGGTTGGCTTTGGCGTCCAGATAGTTGGCCAACTGATCATAACAGCGCGCCAGATTCTCCTGCAGCGGCCTAATGGGGAACAGCATATGGCCCGCCAGCGTCAGCAGGTTGTACCACAGCGCACCGATCACCAGCAGCAGCGGCTGCTGATACCAGGCATCGTACATGGAGGTGCCGAGCATGGTGTAAACCGCTATCAGCAGCGCGCCGAAGGCGATGGTGGCATAACGTTGCCCCAGTGCACCCAGAAGGATAAAGCCGCAGGTCGACGTGGTTAAGCCAAGGGCGAACAACCAAGGGTAGGGGAACAGCAGCTCGATCGACGCGGAGGCGACAAAGAAGCACACCAGCGTGATCAGCAGGTTGCGCAGCCTGCCGGTCAGGCGGTCATCCAAATCGGTGAGGGCGGCCGCCACCACCCCCAGCGTCAGCGGGATAGTCAGTTTGGGAATGCCCAGCCACCAGGGAACGGCGGCGGTGCCGGTCAGCGCAATCAGGATGCGCAGGTGATACAGCAGGTTGCTGTTGTAGGCATAACGACGAACGGCGGGTGCAAAAGAGAGCACGAAAAACTCCTCAAACGGAGAAAAAATTAACGCTGATGATAGTGGCGGCGAGCATTCTCAATACGGGCTTGCTGAGCCATTTCTACCGACACGACGCGGCGCCCTACCGGCCACAGCGCGATGGCGGCAATTTTGAAGTTGGCGATGCCAACCGGAATGCCGATGATCGAAACGCATTGCACGATACCGGCAGCGATGTGCGACAGGCACAGCCACCAGCCGAACAGAACCAGCCAGAGAATGTTGAGCAGCGAACCGCCGGCGGTGAGCAGCGCATTGCTTTTTTCCGGGTAGAGCTCATCGACGTGTATCGCTTCATTGCCGAACGGCACCAGAGACAGCTTGGTGATTTCCCAGCAGGAACGGGTGAGCGGCAGCGTGACGATAAGCAGCACGCTGCACACCGTGGCGAACAGCCAACCCAGCGTGGTGACGAAACCGCCCAACACAAAATTAAGAATATTCAGTACAGTACGCATAGACGTCATTCTGCTCTAATGATGGCCAAACCGCGATGCGGGCGTATTCACGATAAAAACGCAAAATCTATTCTACCCTTTTTTTAGCGCTAGAGTGCCACTGCTTATCGCAGGTAAACTGGTCGATATCCGTTATTTAATCTCAACATAGTCATGGCGCGACGATATGGAACTTAAAGCGACATCGCTGGGGAAACACCTGGCTCAGCACCCTTATAACCGCGTGCGGTTGCTGCACGCCGGGGTTGAGGTGAGCGGGGAAAAACATGAATACCTGATCCCCTTCAATCAATTGATTCAGGTCAGGTGCAAGCGCGGCATCGTCTGGGGCGAGCTGGAATTTGAATTGCCGGACGAAAAAGTGGTGCGGCTGCACGGCACCGAATGGCAGGAAACGCAGCGTTTTCATCACTATCTGCAGCAGGCGTGGCAGCAGTGGAGCGCCGAAATGAGCGAGGTCAGCGCCGGCGTGTTGCAACAGCAGGTGATGCAGATCCAGCGCATCGAGCAACAGGACAAATGGTTTAAAAAGTCTGAGTTGGGCAAGCTGCAGCAGCAAATCCACGAGGCTTTCTCCGCGCTGCCGATGCCGGTGGCGCGTCTGGATGAGTTTGATAACTGCCGGGCTGATTATCATCTGTGTCTGCAATGGCTGCAGCAGGGGCTGCGCAGCGTCGAACAACGCAACCGGCAGTGGACCGAGCGCATGCTGGAGCAACATCACGATTTCTTCCAGACCGTCGAGAGTTCACCGCTCAATGACTCTCAGAGCCGTGCGGTGGTCAATGGCGAGGATTCCGTCCTGGTATTGGCAGGGGCCGGAAGCGGCAAAACGTCGGTGCTGGTGGCGCGCGCCGGCTGGCTGCTGCGCCTTCAGGAGGCGGATCCGGGCCAAATTTTGCTGTTGGCGTTCGGCCGTCAGGCAGCGAGTGAGATGAACGATCGCATCAAAGCGCGTTTGGGCGATGTCGGCATTCAGGCCAAAACGTTCCATGCATTGGCGCTGCAGATCATTCAACAGGGCAGCCGCAAAGCCCCGGCCATCAGCCGATTGGAAACCGATGCCAAAGCGCGCAAAGCGTTGCTGATTACCCATTGGCGCCAACAGTGCACGGAGAAAAAAGCCCAGGCCAAGGGGTGGCGTCAATGGTTGAGCGACGAGTTGGGATGGGACGTGCCGGAAGGCGACTTTTGGCAGGATCAACGCCTGGCTGATCGGCTGGCGGGCCGCTTGGAACGCTGGCTGGGGCTGATGCGCATGCACGGCGGCAGCCAGGCGGAAATGATTGAGCAGGCGGATGAAGAAATCCGCGATCTGTTTTCAAAACGCATCCGGCTGATGGCACCGCTGTTGAAAGCCTGGAAAAGCGCCTTGAAAGAGGAAGGGGCGGTGGACTTCTCCGGTCTGATCCATCAGGCGGTCAATATTCTCGACAAGGGGCGCTTCGTCAGCCCGTGGAAACATATCTTGGTAGACGAATTTCAGGATATCTCGCCGCAGCGCGCGTTGTTGCTGGCGGCGCTGCGCCGGCAAAACAAACAGACCTGCCTGTTTGCGGTGGGGGATGATTGGCAGGCGATTTATCGCTTCAGCGGTGCCGAATTGACGTTAACCACGGCCTTCGCTACCCACTTCGGCGAAGGGGCGCAGTGCGCGCTGGACACCACCTATCGCTTCAATGAGCGTATCGGCGAGGTGGCCAACCGCTTCGTGCAGCAGAACCCGCACCAGTTGAAGAAGCCGCTCAACAGCCTGAGCAAGGGCAATAAAAAGTCGGTGACGATCCTGCCACACGAACAGCTGGAATCATTGTTGGACAAGCTGAGCGGCTACGCCAAGCCGGATGAGCGCATTCTGGTGCTGGCGCGTTACCACCACCTGAAACCGGAAGCGCTGGCGAAAGCGGGCACCCGCTGGCCCAAGCTGGATCTGGAGTTTATGACCATCCACGCCAGCAAGGGGCAGCAGGCGGAATACGTCATCATCGCCGGTTTGCATGACGGGCGTGACGGTTTCCCTGCCGTGGCGCGCGAGTCGGTGTTGGAAGAGGTGCTGCTGCCACAGCCGGAAGATTTTCCGGATGCCGAAGAGCGCCGTCTGCTGTATGTCGCATTGACTCGCGCCAAACATCAGGTATGGCTGTTGCAGGATCGCGAACGCCCTTCAGTGTTCGTCGAACAGCTGCAAGATATTGGCGTTCCGGTGCAGAAAAAGCCCTAGCCTCAGGCCCGGCGGCAGCCAGGCCTGAGGACTATTTCAGGCGCTCTTGCAGATAGCGCTGATAGTCGGGGATGGCGATCTCCACTTCGCTGGTGAACAGCGGAGAGTCGATCAGAAAGTCAGCGGTCGAGCGGTTGGTGGCTACCGGGATATTCCAGACGGTAGCCAGCCGCAGCAGCGCTTTCACGTCCGGATCGTGCGGCACCGCGTTCAGCGGATCCCAGAAGAAGATCAGCATGTCTATTTTGCCTTCCGCAATCAGTGCGCCAACCTGCTGATCGCCGCCCATCGGGCCACTCAGCATGCTGATGACCGGAATGCCGCTGGCGCGCTGGATCAGGTTGCCGGTGGTGCCGGTGGCGTACAGCTGGTGCTGCGCCAGCAGCGTCTTGTGGCTTTCTACCCACTCCAGCAGAGCCTGTTTGCAGTGATCGTGCGCCACCAGCGCAATGTGTTTGCGCGCGGCGATAGTGCGGGTGGTCAATTCCATCTCGGTGTCCTTCGCTAATCGGGATGTGCGACAGATTACTGAAACTGTTTTTCACTGCCTAGCGTTTGCGCCTGGAAATGCGAAGAAAAGGCGCCTTTGCAGGTAAAGGCGCCGAGAGGGGTCAGCGAACCGGTTGTTTATTGGCCCAGCGCAGGAAACGCTTCTGCGTTTCCTTGTCCGCTTGTTGGAACCAGTATTGCAGCATCTGTTCCGACACGTTTTCACCTTTCAACGTCACCGTCGGGGCATTCACCGACGAACCGGCCAACGTGGAGGCCGAGCCGTTGCCGACGTTTGCCTGAGCGAAGGTCGGGACGGAAGCTGGGCGGTTTTGGCGGTTGTAATCCGTCATCACCTTTTCCAAATCGGCATTGAAGGTGACGCTGTCGGGATGCAGCACGTCATGCCGGAACGGCAGGGCATTGCCGTCTTTATCGACCACCAGATAATTCAGCGTTTTGTCAAAACGTTGCGCGTCACGATCGTGTTCGATGCGCGGCAGTTCGATCGCCACCTGGCTGATATTTTGCGTATTGAAGGTAGCAACCAGTGGTAGGGAAGCATAGGCCTGCGTATGCTGGCCGGCGCGGACGGTTTTGGTCACTTTAAACAGCAGCTGGTGCTGCCCGCCATCCAGTTCAAGACTGTCGGCACCTTTTAACAACGAACCTGTCATTTTCTTGCCGTCGACCACCAGCAGGTCGATGTCCGGGGAGAGTTTCAGGGTCGTAGCCGCGGCAGGCATGCTGATGCTGAGCAAAGCCGCAACCACCAGACCAAATTTCATCATTATCTCCTTATAAAGTGACGTAGCTCTAAGTGTTGAACACGGCACAGGTTGTGTCAAAATTTTTCAATTGGGTATTTTGTTTACATTTTCACATATTTTATCGCGATTAGACACGACCATGAGCAGCTGAACCGCGACAGCTTCTGACCATAATACTGCGCTGAAGTTTCCTGCGCGTCGCGCTTAGCCGGGCGAATGTCGATCGGTTACACTCGAAACGAAAAGTGATGCAGTGATAAACGGGGGGGAATATGCAGGATCAAGAGATTATTGAGCTGTTGCAGCAGGTGAAAACTATCGCGCTGGTGGGCGCCAGCGATAATCCGTCGCGGCCCAGCTATGGGGTGATGGCGTATCTGTTGGCGCAAGGGTATCAGGTGATCCCGGTCAGTCCCAAACTGGCGGGGCAGACGCTGCTGGGGCAGCCGGTTTACGCCACGCTGGCCGCGATCCCGCAGCCGGTGGATATGGTCGACGTTTTTCGCAATTCGGAGGCCGCTTACGGCGTGGCGCAAGAGGCGGTAGCGATCGGCGCCAGGGCGCTGTGGCTGCAGATAGGGGTGATTAACGAGCAGGCAGCAGCGTTGGCGCAACAGGCCGGGCTGCGGGTGGTGATGGATCGCTGTCCGAAAATCGACATTCCGCGCTTGGGGCTGGAGCGCTGAATAAAAAGGGCCTGGCGCAGTGCCAGGCCCTCTCGGGTTTCTCAGGTCTTGGCGCGGTCAGTTGCGCAAGCGTGGCGCCTGTAGCTGGTGACGGATGGATTCCGCCAGTTCATCCAGCGATGGTTGCTCGGGGTGTGCCTCCTGGGCTTCGCTATCCAACTGAGCTTCCGCCAGATAGGTGTGTACCGGTTGGCCTTCCTCGTCTTCCATCACCACGTGGTACCAAGGGGCGGAACGCAGTTCATCGTTCGCCGCGATTTCGTCAGCTTTGGGCTGTTCCAAAGAGTATTCCGGGTCGATATCGATCACGACCCCCAAATACCCCAGCAGTTTATGCCTAACCTGTTGTCCGATACCGAATTTGCTGGCAATCATGATGACCTCCTGAGAAACAATGCCTTGCTCATATATGGGGGCAAAGCAGCGCATTTCAAGTTACATCACCCGACAAGCGAATCCTTTCAGATACAGCCCCTCAGGATACGTGGCGATCACCGGGTGATCGGCTGCCTGCCGGAACTGCTCTATAAATTGTACATCACGTCCGGCATCTACAGCGGCGTCGGCTAAAATTTTCTGGAACAGGTCGGTCGGCATCAGCCCGGAGCAGGAGAAGCTGAGCAGAATGCCGCCCGGATTCAGCAGCTGCAGCGCCAGCATGTTGATGTCCTTGTAGCCGCGGCAGGCGCTGGCCAGCTGGTTCTTGTTCTCGACGAACTTCGGCGGGTCCATGATGATAAGATCGAATTTTTCGCCCTGGGTGCGGTAGTTGCGCAGCAGTTGGAACACGTCATCGCGGACGAATTCCGCCTTGTTCAGATCCAGCTTGTTGAGCTCGACGTTCTGTTTGGCGATGTCCAGCGCCGCCTGCGAGGTATCCACGCTGATCACCTGCGCGCAGCCGCCCATCAGCGCGGAAACGGCGAAGGCGCCGGTGTAGGAGAAGCAGTTCAGCACGCGGCGGCCGGCGGAGTAATTACGCGCCGCCAGGCGGCTGTCGCGCTGGTCGAGGTAGAAACCGGTCTTGTGCCCCTGCTGAATGTCCACCAGCAGCTTCATGCCGTGTTCGGTGATCGGCAGCAGCGCCGGCGGCAGGTCGCCCAGCACCGGGCCCTGCGCCAGCGGCAGGCCTTCTTTTTTGCGCACCGCAACGTCGGAGCGATCGTAGATAGAACAGCCCGGGTAGCAATGCTGCAGGGCGGAAAGCAGGGCCGGGCGCTGGTATTCGGCACCGGCGGACAGCAGCTGCAGCACCAGAAAATTCTGGAAGCGATCGATAGTGATGCCCGGCAGGCCGTCGGACTCGCCGGCGATCAGGCGGTATCCGTCCAGACCGTCGCGCTGCGCGACCCAATCACGCCAGCTTTGCGCTTGCTGCAGGCGGCGAATGAAGAAATCGATGTTAATCTCTTCATCCTGCTGGAAGGTCCAGACGCGTGCGCGGATCTGCGACTCGGGCGAATAGGCGCCGCGAGCCAGCCATTTTCCCTGGCTGTCGAGAATATCGATGGTTTCACCGCAGAGAGCTTTGCCCTCAACGCGATGAACGGCGCCGGAGAACACCCAAGGGTGGCGACGGAGTAAGGACTTTTCACGTCCTTTGGCGAGAAACAGGCGTACGGTCATAATTAATAATGCTGCCAGCTAGGATAGAAACAGTGACACGGCGGTGCAAAGGCACGGCAATGCCATAACGAAAACTGAATAAGGGGGCGATTATGACACAAGTTTGCATGGCTGCGTATGTGTATGGCGTGGTGCAGGGAGTCGGGTTTCGCTATTCCACCCAGCGGCAGGCCGAGGCGCTGGGGGTGACCGGCTATGCGCGCAACCTCGATGACGGCAGCGTTCAGGTGGTGGCCTGCGGCACACAGGCGCAGGTGGACAAGCTGGTGGCGTGGTTGAAACAGGGCGGCCCGCGCAGCGCGCACGTCGAACGCGTGCTGGTGGAGCCGCAGGGCATGGCCGATTACGTCGGGTTCGGCATCCGCTATTAAACGCTCGCCTGCAGCGGCGCTGCGGGCCGAGCGGTCAGATGCATTTTACCGGTTTCGGCAAACCGGCGATTTTGGTGGCTTGTTTGGCCGGTCCTTTCGGGAACAGGCGATACAGATAGCGGCTGTTGCCTTTTTCTTCGCCGTATTTCTGCGCCATGGCTTTGACCAGCATGCGAATCGCCGGTGAGGTATTAAATTCTTGGTAGAAGCCGCGCACGAAGCGCACCACTTCCCAGTGTGCTTCGGTGAGCACGATCTCTTCCTGCGCGGCCAACAGCGGCGCCAGGCCCTCATGCCAGTCGGCGCTGTTTTTCAGATAGCCCTGCGCGTCAGTGTCGATAACCTGACCTTCAAACTCCAACATACTGCCTCGATAACGGATAATTCGGAACGGCCGCCAGTTTAGCAAATTTTCTCGGCCGCAAAAAACAAAGCCCCGCCGGAGCGGGGCTTGGAAAGCCGGTGTCGCGTGCGATCAGTTGCTGCGGGCGAAGCCCAGAATGCTCAACAGGCTGATAAACATGTTGTAGAGCGACACGTACAGGCTAACGGTGGCGCGAATGTAGTTGGTCTCGCCGCCGTGAATGATGTTGCTGGTTTCCCACAGGATCGCGCCGGCGGAGAACAGGATGAACAGCGCGCTGATAGCCAGGTGCAGGGCAGGGATCTGCAGGAACAGGTTGGCGATCACCGCCACCAGCAGCACTACAAAACCGGCCATCATCATGCCGGACAGGAACGACATGTCTTTACGGGTGGTCAGCACATACGCCGAGCAGCAGAAGAACACCGCTGCGGTACCGCCCAGCGCCAACATGATCAGGTCACCCGCGCCGGCGTTCAGGAACGAACTGAGGATTGGGCCGAGGGCGTATCCCATGAAACCGGTCAGCGCGAACGCCGCCAGAATGCCCGCCGGGCTGTTGGCCAGTTTATGGGTCAGGAACATCAGGCCATAGAAGCCGACCAACATCAGCAGCAGACCCGGCGCCGGAAGGCCCAGCATGGTGCTGGCGGTCGCGGTCAGGGCTGAGAAAGCCAGGGTCAGGGATAACAGGAAATAGGTGTTGCGCAGGACTTTATGCGTGCTGAGCAGCGAGTCGCGCGAGGAAGACGAGACGACAATGCGGTCCATAATGATCTCTCTTATCAGGCCATCACAAAATAATCCCGATGATAGGCAGCGCAAGCGCTTGATTAAAGTTTGTTTACCAATCTTTACCCTGCGTTATCATTGGTGCAACAGTGGGGGAGCCATTGCGCATTTGTTCGCCGCTCGCCCCCTCCCCGCCGATTTTTCGCGCGGTTGAGCGTTTCGGGACTTTACAAGCGCATACGCTCTGTTTATAGTGCGCGTCGTTGCGGAGGGGTGGCCGAGTGGCTGAAGGCAACGGTCTTGAAAACCGTCGACGGGAAACCGTTCCAGAGTTCGAATCTCTGCTCCTCCGCCATACATTCTGATCCCGCGCTCTTTAAACGCGGGGTTTTTGCTTTTGCGCCGAGCCTGGCGCGTCGTTGTCTGTATATGCTGAATACATTGGGTTTTGTGCATCCCCAGATGGGCGTCACCGTCGTCTGCTATCCCACGTGTTGACCTTGGGCCACACCTATCTTTCCTCTTCGGAACTGGCGAAAGCGGTACAAAATTCGTTGGATTAGCTGAGACGGATCCTGCTCAGTGGCGACGCTGGGGTGGGACAATATTCTCTATATCGCCCGCGCTATTATCGTTCTGGAACGTGGCAGCCTGCTGCCGGCTTACCCGACGTCAAGGGAAATTGCCACCCAGTGCGCTGAATGAACAGACGTTGGAAGAGCCCCTGACCAGTGCCGAGGCATTGCGCGCCGAGCGGGAACACGTGCAGCGCCAAGGCTATGCAATCATAACCCGCTTCACTCGATCGGGGCTGGCTTGATATAGGTAATGCCTTCTTCTTCATACAGGCTGTATATCATTTGCAACAGGGTTTTGATGTCTTCTGATTCATCCAGTAAACGGGTACTCATGATAATCGGAGAGACTAAATATTTTTCATTCAATGATTTGTAGATCACATCTTGGCGTTTCAGGCTGTACAGGCACTGCGGAACCAGCGTGATACCTTCGCCGGCGGCGACCAGCCCCAAAGCCACCTGCAGCTCGCGCACTTCCATAATTTTGTGCGGTTCCAATGCGTGATCGCGAAAGGCCGCCAGCACCTGATCGGCAAAGCTTGGTCGGGGTGTTTGCGGATATACGATCAAAGTTTCCGTTTGCAATCTGCGTAGCGTCAGTTCCGGCGCATTCGCCAATAGATGATCGGCTGCCAAAGCGGCCATCAAGGTTTCATCGCGCAAAATAATGCGGCGCACATTGGTATCTTCATAGCGGATACGGCCAAAGCCCACATCGATTTTCCCTTCTTTCAACGCCTGGATTTGCTCCATGGTGGTCATCTCGTGCAGGCTTACCGCCACCTCAGGGCATTGGGTGCGAAAACGGCGGATCAGCTGCGGCAGGATCCCATACAGCGTTGAGGCGACAAAACCGATTGACAGAGAACGTTCCAACTGCCCAACGCGCCGGGTCATCGATTTCAGCTCAACGCTCTGAGCCAGAAACTGCTGCGCATGTCCGTAGAAGAAACGGCCCGCTTCGGTGAGTTTGAGCGGGCGAGAACCCCGTTCAAACAGTAATACGCCCAGGTCTTCTTCCAACTGCTGAATCTGACGGCTGAGCGGTGGCTGGCTGATGTGCAGCCGTTCTGCAGCTCGGCTGAAATTTTGCTCTTCCGCGACGGCAACAAAGTAGCGTAAATGACGTAGTTCCATAGCTATACCTTTAAGGTATGAAGGTGATGCTAAATCGGTGTTAGACGGGCGGCACAAGCCGGATATATGGTCATATTACTCGCTGAACTCGCCTACTTTGATACCGTAAAAATATGATTAAAGCCATTGAAACTTTACTGCTGGATGTCCCTGCAATCCGTCCTCACCGTCTGTCGGTAGCGACGGTGAATGTGCAAACTCTCGTGTTGATCCGCGTGCTGTGTGATGACGGGATCGAAGGGTGGGGTGAAGCAACCACCATCGGTGGTCTGAGCTACGGCGAAGAGAGCCCGGAAAGTGTGAAAGTGAATATCGATACTTATCTGGCGCCGTTATTGATCGGTATGGAAGCCTGCCGGGTGGCCCCGCTTATGGCCAGGTTGCGCAGGTCTGTCCAGGGTAATCGTTTTGCCAAATGTGCGCTGGAGACGGCGTTGTTGGATGCGCAGGCGCGGCGGCTGAATATTCCACTGAGTGAATTGCTGGGGGGACGGGTACGCGACGCTCTGCCGGTGGCATGGACTCTGGCCAGCGGCGAGACGCGAAAAGATATCGAGGAAGCCGAGAAAATGCTGGCGTTGCGCCGTCACCGTATTTTCAAGCTCAAGATTGGCTTGCGTACCGTGGAGGCCGATGTCGCGCATGTGCTCGCTATCAAAAGGGCGCTGGGCGATCAGGTGAGTGTACGTGTCGACGTCAATCAGGCCTGGAGCGAATTAGAGGCGGAGCGAGGCATTGCCGCATTGGAGCAGGGGGGGATCGATCTGATCGAACAGCCGATCCGTGCGGAAAACCGCGCCGGTCTGGCCCGGCTCGCCAGGCGCTTTCACGTTCCGATTATGGCTGACGAGGTACTGAAAGGGCCATTGGACGCCTTCGAACTGGCCACCCAGGCCGGTGCTGATGTGTTCTCGGTAAAAATCAGCCAGTCCGGTGGCCTGACTCAGGCGCGGCAGGTGGCCGATATCGCCATGCTGGCGGGCATCGGCCTGTATGGCGGCACCATGCTGGAAGGCGCGATCGGCACTGCGGCTTCCGCTCATGTGTTTTCCACCTTCGGTGAGCTTAGCCAAGGTACTGAGCTGTTCGGCCCGCTGCTGCTGACGGAGGACATCCTGACAGAACCTTTGATTTACCGCGATTTCATGCTGCAGGTGCCAACCGGTCCGGGGTTGGGTATCGAGATCGATCGCGACAAACTCGCCACCCTGCGTCGCCGCTGACAGAACATCAAGCTCAAGGACATATCGCTATGCTGTTTCACGTAAGAATGGATGTTGATTTACCTACTTCGATGCCAGAGGCCGAGGCCGATGCACTGAAGGCGAAGGAAAAAAAGCAATCGCAGGCGTTGCAAGACAGCGGCCAATGGCGGCACCTGTGGCGTATCGCGGGGCAGTACGCCAACATCAGCCTGTTTGACGTTGGCAGTATTGATGAATTGCATCAACTGTTGTCGCAACTGCCGCTGTTCCCTTACATGAAGATTCAGGTGATCCCACTGTGCCGCCATCCTTCCTCTATCAGAGAGGATGATCGCTGAGCTGGGCCGCTTGTTGCCTCACCTGTCAATGTTTATGTCGCTGTTCCCTACCGGGTGGTTACCGGTGGGGAGGATAAAGAAAGCCGTTAAAAACAAAAATAGCCGCAGGGCTGTGCTGCCGCGGCTCAGTAATCAATACGGAGCAATGACATGACTCATAACGACATCGATACCCTGGTTGACCGCTTTATTATTGATACCGCTGAAGGTGATTTTAATCCACGCATTCAACAAATTACCGTTCGTTTATTAGGTGATCTGTTTAAAGCGATTGAAGATTTGGATCTTCAACCGAGTGAAATCTGGAAAGGGCTGGAATATCTGGCAGAAACCGGCGCCAGCCATGAGATGGGCCTGCTGGCTGCCGGTCTGGGGCTGGAACGCTTCATTGATATTCGTGCCGATGAAGCCGACGCCAAAGCGGGCCTGAACGGCGGTACGCCGCGCACTATCGAAGGGCCGCTATACGTGGCCGGAGCACCTGTTTGCCAAGGTTTCGCCCGTTTAGACGACGGTACGGAAAGCGCCGAAGGCGAGGTGTTGTTCATGCAGGGAACGGTAACGGATGCCAACGGTAAACCACTGCCTGGAGCGACAGTGGAAGTGTGGCATGCCAACCTGATGGGTAACTATTCGTTTTTCGACAAGAGCCAGTCGGCGTTTAACCTGCGTCGCACGATCGTGACCGACAATCAGGGTAACTATCAGTTCCGCAGCATCGTGCCTTCTGGTTACGGTTGCCCGCCGGAAGGCACCACCCAGCAGTTGCTTAATTTGCTGGGGCGCCATGGCCAACGCCCCGCACATATTCACTTCTTCGTTTATGCCGATGGTTATCGCAAGCTCACCACGCAGATTAACATCGACGGTGATGAATACCTGTGGGATGACTTCGCCTTTGCCAGCCGCGAAGGGCTGGTGCCGCAAGTGAGCAAGATCTCTGCGTCGGAGGTGTTGGACAGCAAACAGCTCAGCAAGCCTTTCTCATCAATCGACTTTAATTTTACGCTGCTTAAAGAATGTGCCGCAGCGTCGGAGACCGAGGTTGAGCGCCAGCGCGCTAAAGCGTAGCCCGACCTTTTACTGCCTCTGCTCAGGGGCGGTAAGTTTATCCTGAATAACGGTAGATGGAATTTTCTCTATCGGTATTGATTATTTTTAACGTATTCAGCTGGTTATCGCTACATGCCGTACGAGTGGCGCCGAGACCAAAGAAATAACAGGAGCACTAATGTGAGCACGTCTCAAGGGTTACAAAACTGGCGGCAGATTATTGAAAACAGCCTTGATTTCCGGCCACAGGAGGGTGTCTATCGCATCGCCCGATCAATGTTCACCACTCAGGAACTGTTTGATTTGGAAATGGAGCTGATTTTTGAGAAACAGTGGATTTTCGCCTGCCACGAAAGTCAGATCCCTAATCCACACGATTTCATCACTGTGCAAGCGGGGCGCCAGCCGATGCTGGTTACCCGTGACGGCAAAGGCGAGTTGCACGCATTGGCGAATA
The DNA here is from genome assembly GCF_024160145.1 of Serratia nevei. Lineage (GTDB taxonomy): Bacteria > Pseudomonadota > Gammaproteobacteria > Enterobacterales > Enterobacteriaceae > Serratia > Serratia nevei_A. Next base: position 50,471 of record NZ_JAMYWQ010000019.1, on the reverse strand, counting down.
CCTGTCAGCACCGCGGCGCTACGCTGACCCGCGTTTGCCAAGGTAACCAAAGTACCTTTACCTGCCCGTTTCACGCCTGGTGCTACAAGTCCGACGGCGCGCTGGCGAAGGTCAAAGCGCCAGCGGAATATGGCAGCGATTTTGATAAAAGTCGTCATGGTTTAAAAGCCGCGCGCATCGCCAGCTACCGAGGTTTTGTGTTTATCAGCCTGGATACTGAATCTGAGCAGAGCCTGATCGAATTCCTCGGCGACACCACGCTGTTTTTCGACATGATGCTGGAACAGTCAGAGAACGCCGAACTGGAAGTATTGCCCGGTGTTTCGACCTATACCTATCCGGGCAACTGGAAACTACAGAATGAAAATGGGCTGGATGGCTATCACGTTAGCACCGTCCATTATAACTACGTTTCGACGGTGACTCACCGCCGTGAATTGAATGCCCGGAACGACGTCGCCAGCGAGAGTACGCTCGATTACAGTAAGTTGGGCGCTGGTGATAAAAACACCGATGACGGCTGGTTCTCGTTCAAACATGGCCACGGCCTGTTATTCAGCGACATGCCTAACGCCGCCGATGTACGGCCCGGTTATGCCCGTATCATGCCGCGTCTGTTGGATAAATATCCGCAAGAACGTGCGCAGTGGACGATGCACCGCCTGCGCAACCTCAACATCTACCCCAGTCTGTTTTTTATGGACCAAATCAGCTCTCAATTGCGCATTATCCGTCCGATCAGTTGGAACCGAACTGAAGTGATCAGTCTTTGTCTGGGCGTTAAAGGAGAGTCGGATCGGGATCGTGAAAGCCGTATTCGCCAGTTTGAAGATTTCTTCAACGTTTCCGGTATGGGAACGCCGGACGACCTGGTGGAGTTCCGTGAACAGCAGCGCGGCTTCGAAGCCCGAAGCACTCCGTGGAGCGATATATCCCGTGGGCAGGAGCATTGGCAGTATGGCGTAACGCGTAACAGCGAGATTCTAAACATTGCACCAGTCATTACCGGCATCGAGATTACCCATGAAGGGCTGTATGTCAATCAGCACCGTGCATGGCAGCAGATGATGCTCGTGGGATTGGATAAAAAAATAGCGCAGGCGGCAGCTCGCTGAATCGGGGTTCGCCCTGTCATGACGGAGATTAATCATGCAAAACATTACGCCTGAGCAACAGCAATATGCCATTGAACGGTTTCTATACCAAGTGTCAGACGCCTGCGATCATCAGGATTGGGATCGCTACCTTAACTACTTCACCGCAGATGCCGAGTTACATGTGCCGCAGTGGCGCAGCGAACATGAATATACACGGGATCCAAAACGGGAGATGTCGCTGATCTACTATGCCACTCGCTCCGGCCTGGAAGATAGGGTATTCCGAATTCGTACCGGCAAGTCAGCAGCCTGCACCCCGATGCCGCGTACATTGCACTCGATCGATAACGTGTGCTTCCAGGTGGCGGAGACTGGGCAGCTGACCGTTAGCGTGAACTGGGTGACGCACTATTACCGCTTTGGTGAAAGCCGTCATTTCTTTGGGCGGGCCAACTATCGCCTGCGTTGGCAGGAAGGGCAGCTCAAAATCGCGCGCAAGCACGTACTGGTACTGAATGACAAGATTGATTCAGTACTCGATTTTTACCATCTCTGATTTGTCTAATAACGGCGGTCGCGGCCGCCGTTATTATGAACAGTAATGATACAGGAGTGATTATGACTTATCGCGCCGCCATTATTTTCCGGGATGGATTCACGCGGTTCATTCAGGTCGAGCAGAACGAAAAATTATTGGATGCGGCTTTTCGTCACGGGATCCAGCTTCCGCTCGACTGTCGTGAAGGGGTATGCGCCACCTGCCGTGGCCGCTGTGAATCGGGAACCATCGAGCTAGAGTATGTTGATGATGAAGCGCTTAGCGCCAGCGAACTTGAGCAGGGGTATATGCTGGCCTGCCAGACCCGGTTGACGTCACCGAGCTCTTTCTACTTTGACATCGATTCAAGCATTTGCAACATCGGCCAGCAGAACTATCACGGCCGGGTAAGTGCTCTGAATCTGCTCTCTGATACGGTAGCCACCCTGGAAATTACGCTGGGTGAGGACGAACCTGCGTTGCACTATCTACCAGGGCAGTATGCAAGAATTCAGATCCCCGGTAGCGAGGAAAGCCGTGCCTACTCGTATGCCGGCGCCAGTGCGCAATCTACGGTAGTGCGCTTTTTGATCCGCCTGTTACCGAGCGGGTTAATGAGTGACTATTTGCGGCAGCGTTGCCAAGTAGGGGACAGTATTCGCTTTACCGCCCCGTTCGGCGCGTTTTATCTGCGTGAAGTAAAGCGCCCGCTGCTTTTTGTTGCCGGGGGAACTGGGTTGTCCGCGTTTCTCAGCATGCTGGAAAGTTTGGCGGAACAAGGGGACGGAGGGCAACCTATCGCACTGTATTATGGGGTAAACCGCGAGAGTGAGATCAGTGAACTGGAACGGCTCGACTCATTAGCCCAACGACTTGGTAATTTCAGCTATCAGGTGGTAGTGGCCGATCCCGGCCCTGAATGGCAGGGGAAAAAGGGCTGGGTAACCCATGCGTTGGAAAGCGCTCTGCTGCAACAGCCGTTCGATGCCTATTTGTGTGGACCGCCGCCAATGATCGAGGCGACCTGCAGCTGGCTGGCGGCTCAGCCAGTAGCAGAACATCAGGTCTATTTTGAGCGTTTTGTTTCCAGTAGATAGGCTGACATCCTTTTATAAGGCACTATTTTTACGCCAAGGAGAGATTGTATGGCTCAATTCGATGTTACCGTCGTTAATATTACACCTATAATCGATAATGCAAAATTTCAAAACATCCACCGTCTGACAATTTTTTGGTGTGCCTATGTTATAATATTCGATGGTTACGACCTAGCCGTACTAGGGGTTATTTTACCAAAGTTAATGGCCGACTGGGGGATAACTGCAGCTCAGGCAGGTTTATTAGGTAGCTATACGTTGATTGGCATGATGTTCGGTGCGCTTTTATTGGGGCCGCTCTCAGATAAAATAGGTAAAAAGAAGGTCATTACTCTCTGTGTGATTACCTTCAGTGTATTCACCTTTCTCTGTGGATTCACCGTTAATGCCAATCAATTTGGATGGTGTCGCTTTATTTCAGGTATCGGTTTGGGCGGTGTGATGCCTAATGTTACCGCCCTCACCAGCGAATACTCCCCTAAAAATAAGCGCAGCTTGATGGTGGGGTTAATGTTCAGTGGTTACTCCATTGGCGGCATATGGGCCGCGATATTGGGTATCTACTTGATCCCCCTCATGGGATGGCAATCTATATTTTATGTGGCCATATTTCCCGTGTTTTTCTTACCCTGGATGTTAAGCCAGTTGCCGGAATCAGCTGCTTTTTTAATTAAAACAAGACAGAAAGAGCGTTTAAAACGTGCGTTGGAGAGAGTTTCGCCAGATTATATTTATCAACCAGGAACTGAGTTTGTCAGCCAATCAACTTTAGATTCAGGGCAGGTAAGAATGAGCATCGGGAATTTATTTTCCGATAACAGAACGTTAAGTACCCTGATGTTCTGGCTGGTTTTTTTTATATCGCTCTATGTGATCTATGGTATGACATCGTGGTTGCCTAAACTGATGCTGCAGGCAGGTTACCCTTTGAATTCCAGCCTCACATTTCTGGTTGCTCTACATTCTGGTACTGTAGCAGGTGCATTAAGTAGTTGCTGGCTTATGGATAAGGTGAGTGGAAGAACCGTGCTGATCGGCTATTTCCTGCTGGGAGCGGCTGCGATTGCGTTACTGGGTGCCCAAGGCTCGATGAGCCTCCTTTATGTGTTGCTGATTATTGCCGGCGCCAGCACGATTGGCACTCAGATCGCCATGACCTCTTATGTCGCGCGTTTTTACCCCTGCACCATGACGTCGACGGGGCTGGGATGGGGATTGGGGATCGGTCGCATCGGTGCTATTCTTGGGCCTTTTGCCGGTGGAGTGTTGATTGATCTGGAATTAACGTTACAACAGAACTTTATGGCTTTCGCCTTGCCATCATTACTGGCTGCAGGCTGTATGTTTTTTGTTAACCCAAGATTGGCTGCCTCTTGAGTTCTTTGCTAACGATGAGAGGAAGGGCACTTAAAAAAATGGAAGGTAATTATGCAACTTATTTATCGTAATATGGATCGTTTACAACTTGATGCTGCCTATAATAATACCAAGGCTGTGAGTGACTTCCCCGCATTATTGACACAATTTCAACAGCGAAGTGCCGCTTGGTATGCGGCAGCCCATGTTCGGCGTGATATCCCTTATGCCAAGGGGGCGAGAACACGATTTGACTTTTTCCCGGCTCAGGATAAATATGCGCCAACGCTAATATTTATTCACGGCGGGTACTGGCAAAATTGTAACAAAGAAGATTTCGCTTTTGTTGCGGAGGGGGCGTGCAAAAGTAATATCAACGTTATTCTGGCGGAGTATACCTTGGCTCCCGAGGCTTCAATGACAACCATTGTTAATGAGATAGGGGAGTTATTGGATTTTCTGGATGGCAACAGATCAACTTTTAACATTACTCCCGGAAAGGTCTGCCTATCTGGGCATTCTGCCGGCGGACATCTTACCGCGCTTCACCGTGAACATCCGTTAGTCTCACATGCGATGCCGATCAGCGCATTGGTGGATCTGGAACCCATAAGTTTAAGCTGGCTGAATGATAAGCTTGCTCTGACACCAGAAGAGATTAGTATCTATAGTCCAATTCATTCTGTTAGCTTGGGGCGACCTATATCTATTCAGGTGGGTGCGGATGAATTACCGGAATTAATTCGTCATTCAAAAGAATACGCTGAATCGCTGGCGCAATGTGGCAACAAGGTAGTATATCAATGTATGGCTGGGCATCAGCATTTTTCCCTGCTGAATGAGTTTCAGGGGGGCGGGAAGCTGTTGCAGGCATTGCTGGAGTTAATGAACGAGTCACCAGGTAAAAAATCAGTTTGTGAAGGTCAAGCCAGATAGTTCTCGAAGGGGTGTTTATCACCCCTGTCAGGCGCAATGACTTTTCACTTTGTTTGTTCAGGTCGCCGCGCATCCAGAATTGCCGCCCTCAGCGGTGCAAAAAATGGAGTAATTTCAGCCCGTTGTTGGCTAGAAGCGCCATCTGCTATTGATAAGAGCCGTGCATCAATGAGAGTATGATGCAATCGAGGCGGCGTTGAGCCCTGCGTAACGTCATCAGGCGATACCAACGCTGGCCTTATCAATTTCGCTTAACTCTCTTATGGAGATAGGGATGAACTGGTATCAAGTTGCTTTATGGACCATGATCTTTCTGAAGTCCGGCGCTTTCCTGGTGTTTGTATGGTGGTGGATGTTCAAACGAGCGACCAAACCTTATGTGCGCCCGCAAGACGTCGTGGTGGACGAAACGCCGTACGACGAGAACCTCACTATGGAAGAAGTGATGAAGAGTCACGGCATCGTGCGGACTGAAAAACAAGTATGAGCGTATAATGCCTGTTCTGATATAAACCCGGGTAATATGTGCCCGGTTTTTTTATTCTTAGCCCTTAACATTTTCTATGCCGCCGCTGCACCCGATCTTGATAAATCGATGCGGAACGCGATGAAAGCGCCGTTGTCTTTTTATATGGTAAAAAGTATATTTCCCTGGTTTTATTTTTATTTATAAATAAAGCTATATTTTTAGCTGACATGTTTGACCCAACGACTTGTACTATGAGTAGAATCCTGCGTCATATTTCATTTGCATTGATATGCAAACACGGCCCTGTTGCTTTTCTGCTCTACTCATATATGGGTAGCTCATGCAATTGACGATGAATAGACAATTGTAATCTCTCCGACCAACTAAGGCCGCAATTTAAGAAATCTAAGATTTTTCTTTCATTGGATTTTTGTTTTTTCTTTTTATATTTCAATGGCTTTGCTTGTTTTATTCCGTATTGTATCTCATGCATGAAATGCTTGCTGCCATTTAACCTTTCAGTCTGCAGTAAAGCGGTTTTTTCTCTTTAATGTCATGCATCTCCTTACCAGCAGGTCGATTCATATTTTATTGTCATGAAAATTATTTTGCTTCGATGTTGCAATCTTTTTGTCTTTGGAATTAATATGGTCGGCATCTGGCGGTGATTGGGATTTTTCCCATGGCCAGATAATTTATAACTACACTTGGATATATATAAATATATACCGTCGAATATAAACTTTTAGATGGCAGGATGCTGTCAATACTCTGCTATTGCCTAAGCTTCGTTAGCCTCTGAACGGTTTAATGGTATAGGTCTTTTTATATATGCTCTCTCAGCGAAGAAAGTAATGGAGTTTATTATATGATTAAGCAAGGTATCTCTTTGGCGGTATTGGCTGCTGCGTTAACGTCTGCCGGTACAATGGCCGCGGATAACTCTGCCGGCGGCGTCATTTCGTTTACCGGAGCCGTGACGGATACCACCTGTACCATCAACGGCGGAAAAAGTGCCGACTTTACCGTGGCGCTGAGTCCGATTTCTGTGACGGATGCGGGTACCGTTGTCGGCCCTATCGCCAAAAACAAGAAGTCTTTCTCATTGACGTTTTCCGGCTGTAAGCCGGCGGCATCGGAAGCGGATTCGAAGCTGAAGATCTACTTCTCCTCGGCAAATAATATTTCCACCGACGGGAAATATTTGTTGAACAGCTCGGTTAACGAAAGCGATGCCGCCGTGGCGAAAAACGTCGGTTTTTCTTTGGCCGAACCGGGATCGTCCACACCGCTTCCCTTGAACGTGCCTTATGTTACCAAGATCAAAGGCGATAAAACGGCGCCTGATGCGGAAACGCTGACGCTGGATGTTTACTACTACAAAACCAATGTCACCGCAGCAAAAGTAGGCGAGCTGAGTTCCAACGTGACTTACACCATTTCCTACCTGTAATCGCGATTAAGCCGGGCCCGTATCAAGGGCCTGGCTTCAGGGGTGACTATGAAACCGTGCTTGATTTTTGTTGGGCTATTTCTCAGCAGCTTTTTTGCCGATGCCAATATTGTAATTAATGGAACTCGCGTTATTTATCCGGAGAAGAACAAGGATGTTATCGTTCAGTTAGTCAACGATGGCAGCGATCCGTCGCTGGTACAAGCCTGGATAGATGACGGTGATATGAACTCGACGCCTGAAACGGCAAACGTTCCCTTTTTATTATCTCCTCCAGTGGTAAAAGTTGCCGGTAATAACGGTCAACAATTGCGCATACAGAAAATTGGAGCGGCCTTACCTGGTGATCGTGAGTCTGTGTTTTATTTGAATGTCCTGGATATTCCGCCGACACCAGACAACCTGCAAGGCGTCAATACGCTCCAGCTCGCCATAAAGTCGCGCATCAAATTGTTTTATCGTCCGGCAGCGCTAATGAGCAGCGCCAGCGCCATGCCCGATCTTATTGAGCTGCAGGCTACAGAAGCGGGATTTAAGGTGATCAATAAAAGCCCCTACTTTTTTACGTTGGTCAACATTGACCAAAAAGGTAAAAAAAATTTGTTGGTCGACTCTGTCATGGTGGCACCGTTTTCCAGCCAGGTTGCCGCGGCTAAAGTCACGGTGAAGCGAAACGTTCCTTATACCTTGCTCTATGTCGATGACCTGGGGGCTTATAAATCTAAAGCCATTACCGCCCGCTAACCCCGCTAACGTGAAGAACGGCAATGAAGCTTAAAATAAGATTGCTTTCGATACTGACCGTATCTGCATTCATCGCGCCGAATAAAGCATCGGCAATGAAATTCGATACCTCCTTATTGGCCGGCGCATCCAGTGAGTCCGATCTGTCGCGCTTTTACCTCAATAATGATATGCCGGCGGGAACGCAGACCGTTGACGTTTATGTCAACCAAAGCTGGAAAGGACGATTCTCGTTGCTGTTTGGCGAACATAAAGGCGATATCCGCATCAGCGATCGCGACGCCGCGCTGTTGGGCATTGATATGACGACGCTGACCGTCGTGGCGAACGATGGCCTGATTCCCGTCGAGCGGCTGGTACAAGGTGGACGGGCAGATTTTGAGGTGGCGACGTTAAGCCTGAAACTGACGGTGCCGCAATCGCGGGTGATTCGCTCAGAAGCCGGCTATGTTGACGCCAAATTTTGGGATCGCGGCGTGCCGGCGCTGCTGTTGGCCTATAACGCCACCTATTACCATGTGCAATCTTTGCAGAACGATCGCGCCTCCAGCGACGATTTTTATAGCGGTCTGGAGTCGGGGGCCAATCTGGCGGGGTGGCAATTCAGAGACAGCAGCAATTTCCGCAGCAGCTCGCGACAAGGCAGCGATTGGCAAAACAATACCCGCTATGTGCAGCGCGGTTTCGCCGCCATCAAGTCAAACCTGACCTTGGGCGATTTCTACTCGCCGGGCGATTTATTCGACTCGATTCGGGTGCGCGGCGTGGCTCTGGCTTCGGACATCAACATGCGGCCCAATTCGCAGCAGGGGTTTTCTCCCATCGTACGCGGCGTCGCGCAGAGTAACGCGTTGGTGAAAGTCTTACAAAGCGGCAACGTTATCTATCAGGAAAATGTACCGCCGGGGGCCTTTACTCTGGACAACATTTTACCGACCGGCTCTGCGGGCGATCTGCTGGTCGTGGTCAAGGAAGCTGACGGACGGGAACAATCTTTTACCGTGCCGTTTTCCGCCGTACCCAATATGTTGAAGCAGGGCGTCAGCAAATATGGTCTGGTTGCCGGTAAGGTTAATCAAACGAATACCGACTATGCGCCGGCTTTCATCCAGGGCACGCTGCAGTATGGTTTCAACAACCTGATTTCCGGCTATGCCGGCACGATCCTCAGTGACGACTACCGCGCCTGGCTGCTCGGCAGCGGCTGGAATCTGCCGATCGGGGCGGTGTCTGTCGATGTGACCCAGGCCGCCACGCGTCTGCAGGATCGCCATGAAAATGGGCAGAGTTTTCGGATTGCTTACAGCAAATTTTTGGATGCCACCGCGACCAACTTTACGCTGGCGGCTTATCGCTATTCGACCAAAGGGTATTACAGCTTCAACGACGCGATCTACACCCATCAAGGCTATCGCGAACGCGAAAAGCGCTTTCACGATTATTGGCGCGGCCGGGATGACGATGAACTTGCCCCGCTGGATTTGAATACCTGGGATGCCGTTCGCGCGGCACGTCCACGCAATACCTTCAATTTGAACCTGAATCAGCGGCTCGCAGAAGGATGGGGGACGTTGTATTTCTCCGGTACCCAGCGCGATTACTGGTCTAACACCCTGAAAAGCCGGGAATACCAACTGGGATATTCCAATGCTTTCGAGCGCATCAGCTATAACGTTTCCGCCAGTCGGGTAAGAAATTCCGAGCGCAGAGAGGAGACGCGTTTTTATCTTTCGCTGAGCGTGCCGCTATCGGTGTTCGATAACAATGCCTATTTCAGCACCGGTTTATCCGCCACCGGCTCGCAGTATCAGCAGAGCACGCTGAGCCTGAGCGGCAATGCGCTGGAATCGAACCGCCTGAGCTATGCGCTCGCCGGCAGTAATCAACGCGGTGGCAACAGCATGGCGAGTGTGAATGCGGCCTACCGCGCCAGTGCGACCACCGTCGGCGGTTCCTACAGCGAGTCAGCGGATTACCGGCAGTTGGGGATGAGTGCCCGCGGCAGCCTGGTGGCCATCCCCTGGCATGTGCTGGCGTCGAACGAGATGGGCAACACCATGATGGTGGTTGACGCGCCCAAGGCCAAAGGGCTGATGGTGAACGGGGATGAAAGTATCGTCACGAACGATGAGGGGTTGGCATTGGTGCCTTACGCCACGCCTTACCGGCAAAACTCCGTGACATTGTCGGATACCGGCAAGAGTTCCGGCGCAGAGATCGTTGGCAATATCGCCAACAGCGTGCCTTATGCCGGCGCCGTCAATTATTTGAGGTTCGAAACCGACCCGCGTCGCCCTTACACGCTGCGCGCGTTTAGAAACGATCGCATGCCTTTGCCATTCGGCGCGGAGGTGGCGGACCAAACCGGCCAGGCTATCGGTTTCGTCGGGCAGGCCAGTGTGCTGTACCTCCGGGTGGAGCAGCGGCCCACCTCGTTGGAGGTTCGGTTGAGCGACGGTATTTGCAAGATTGCGCGTCCACGAATGACGATGGACGGCGCAGCGAACATCTGTCGATAAAAAGGATAATCATGCCATGTTCAGGATAATTGCATTGACGCTGTCCATCGTGTTCAGCGGTTACAGTTACGCTTCATGTTACGGTAACGGCATCCAATACGCGCCGCCTATCTACGTCGATCTGTCGGATAAACTCAGCGATAAAACGCCGGTTTGGGAGGGCAGTTTTTATACGCAATACGGCGGCTCGTTTAGCTGTACTACCTCGAACAGCGAATTCGGCTATACGCGCATCCTGTCAACCGACAGTTCGAAAGCGACTATTTTGGGATTCGGCAACGGCAAATATTGGGTGCGTGCGGAGATCACCAACGATGTTGCCAACAAAAAGCTCAGTGGTTGGGGAACGCACTCCGCCTCGGAGTTGAACATGCCGATGAACATTCGGTTCAGCCTGGTCAACAAGACCGGCACTTCAATACCCGGTGATACCGTCAGCCTGAAAGACGTGATGTTCGTGACCGATCTGAGTGGGATGTCGTTGGTCGAGATCCTCCTGTGGCCGGCAAAGCAGCTGATTAAGATCCTGACCTGGTTGTTTAACGGCTTCAACTGGCCGTACGATCAACGCGATATGTACGGGCAGCCGATGACCATCAAATATGCTCCAAAAATGACGACCTGTTCTTTCGACAATGCCGGCCTGGCCGTAAAGCTGCCGACGCTGGGCATCTCCCAGATAAGCCAAGGGGGGCAAAATGGGTTGACTCCCTTTACGCTGAATTTCAGCTGTCAGAATCGGCAAAGCGGCGGGACGGCCGATCGCGATATCAAGATGTTTTTATCCAGCAATAATCTGCTGCCGTCGGATAATACGGTATTGATTGACAAGAGTGCTGCGGCGGCAAAAGGCATTGGCATTCGGTTGGTGAGAATGACTGCGCCAAACAGTCCGGTCTCGCTGGCGCTTTCTAATGTTGAACAAGGTACGGCGACATCCTTATTTCATGTTGGCGCCGGTAATGCGCTGGAGGAGAAATTCTCCCTGGGTATGGCGGCGTATTATTACCCTTACAGTATCGCTTCCATGAGCAGCGGAGGGATCAACACGTCCGCTACGCTTAACATTATATATAAATAAATCTGTTGTTATTTTTAATAATAAAAAAACAGGTTGCTACTAATAAGAAAAATCTTAACATGGTAATTGATGGTGAATATTATCAGTCGAATAATATTGGTGTTTAATCCGGATCTCTATGTTGAGGATGAATTTTATGACGGAACAAATCCAGATCGGTGTTAAGGTAGATAAGTCGCTAAAAGATGAAGTGGATGTCATTCTTCGCGGTTTGGATATTAAACCGACGACGGCGATAAATGGGCTCTACCAATATATTTCGCAGCACGGAGAACTCCCTTTTGTCATATCAACCAGTGTGAAGACGCCTAAGGATATCGCCGGAGGGGTGTTTAAAAGTTTATTCTCCTTACAAAGTACACTTCGCGTTTTTTTTGATAAAGTTCAGTCAAAACAACGTATCAGCAGGGAGGAGATACTGATAGTGCTGGATATACTACGCGACTTCATTATTGGGTTTCGCCAAAGCGCGCAATATCTTGGCGTGTCGCCATTTGGCCGGCGTGTCGTCTGGAAAAATGCCGTATGCGCCGTAGAGGGGATTCATGAAATTCTAGATAATGACGTAAGGTTTAGTGAAGAAGGTATTATGTATCTGGATGCAAACTCTCTTTCATCGTTGTCTGAGTTGCTGAACACATTATGTACTTCTCTTAAGTAAGTCAATTAAATTAATTAACTTGGTTTTCATGGGCCGTATAAAAACGGCCCATGACGAAGTGTGACGGAATGATTCTATGCGAGTAGCTATCTTTTCTGACGACTACTATTTATTCTACGGTTTGTCGCAACTCTTGGCATCATTAGAAGATATTGACGTTATCAATGTTTATTCACCCGCGTTCAGTCGGGTACATGCCACTTATTGCCATGCTGATGTCGTCATTGTTTCTTTTTCTTCTATATGCCAGGTCATGAATTTAGTGTCGCTTATTATCGATAGGCCAGATAATACAGTCGTATTGACCGGTGTGGAGACGCCTCGGCTGGCGAATTTTAATTGCCTGAAAAAAAACATCGGCCTTATGGCGTTCATTGAGGCGATCACGTCGTTCGTTGCCGGTTGCAAAGGGCAAACTCTCTCGTCGAGAGAGCTTGCCGTATTGGCCATGCTGTTGGCGGGAAAACCGAATACCGGCGTTGCCAAAGCGTTGGGCATTTCCGAAAAAACCGTCAGCCAACATAAAATGAATGCCATGCGCAAATTGAAGATCGCGCGTTTTCATCAATTTATTTTGGCTGCGGACGAGCAAGTCGCATCGCGATGTTGTCGGCCTGCGCTGCATTGAGTGGCAGGGAAAGCGCCTGCCTATTCTTGCTCCGCCGGGCATTTGAAGGCGCACAAGGCGCTGACGGAATAAACCGCCGGCGCCCGTATGAAAAATAAACCCGCCTCGGCGGGTTTTTTCGTCAGTTTTTGCAGCCCATCAACTCCGGCAGGACGCCGGGCTTGCTCTTCAGCGAGGCCTGCACGTCGTCCGGCAGACCGGCCCAGATGATCAGGCCGGTACGCTTCTCGATCTCGTCCACCGTTACGCGGAATTGGCAGAAATCGGCGCCCTTCGGCGTGTTCTGATCGAACAGGAAGGCGGCATAGTGGTTTACCGCCGGGCTGTTGTTGATGAAAATCACCTTCCAGTAGGCGCTGGGGATGGTGTGTGCTTTCTGGGTGCCCGGCAGTTTGCCCATATCGCGCTCATACAGCGGCCCGGTCACGGTATAGACCGAGGAGATGTCGGCGCGATCGATCAGCTTGCGTTCCTGATCTTCCAGCCGTGCCCAGGCGCCTTGGTTAAGATCGGACTTTTGCGGCGTGATGTTGGACAGGTAGTTCAGCGATTCCCAGTCGGAAACGCCCGCCAGCGAGGCCAGCGGCGCCTGATGACCGCGATCGACCTTCAGCGCCGCGTTGGCGCCGGTGTAATCGGCAGGCGCCAGGGTATCCGCCGGGTTGAGTGCCGGATCGGTTTTCCAGTTGCGCGTTTTGCCACTGGCCGGCGTGTCTTTGGTGATGTGATAGGCCACCCAGTTGGCAAACTTGGTGGTGCTGTTGTTGTTCAACGTATAAGCATGACGCACGATCGACACATTGCTGCTGCCACCGGTCGGGCAACCGACCGCGCAGTTGTCGATGGATTCGAGCGTGTCGGCCGACGCCTGTGCGGCGAACAGCAGGGCGGCCAGGGCCAACATCTTGTTGTTAAATCGCATAGTCATATCCTCAATAAGTTAAAAGTTACTGTATAAATTTACAGTGAATTAAACTTATCGCAGTGAAGCGAATACAACAATGCAACATATTCGTGTTGCGAATGTGTCAGCGTTGGCAGAGCTGAACGGCGCCCTACGCGCCGCCCGGCCGTTCAAAAACGCCAAAACGCGCGTGAACAAAGGATCAGCATCGGATAGATCTCGAGGCGGCCGAGCAGCATGGCGGCGCACATCAGCCATTTCGCCGGATCGTTCAGCGTGCCGAAACCGGCGGCGGTTTCCCCGTAGCCCAGCCCCATGTTATTGATGCAGGCGGCGACGGTGGCGAAGGCGGTGACCAGATCATAGCCCATCAGATTCAGCAGCCAGATAAACAGACAGGTGAACACCACGTAGAGGAAGAAGAAGCTCCAGACGGAGCGCAGCATCCGATCCTGGATTGGCGCATTGCCGACCTTGATGGTGTACATGGCGTTGGGATGCACCAGTTGGTTGATCTCGAGTCGGCTTTGTTTGTACATGATCAGAAAGCGCAGTGCCTTAATGCCGCCGCAGGTGGAGCCGACGCAGCCGCCGAAGAAACTCGCCGCCAGCAGCAGCATGATGGTGTGGGACGGTATACTGGTGTAATCGGCAATCGCCAGGCCATTGTCGGTCATCATCGAACTGGTGAGAAAAAAGCCGTGCACGAAGGCGTCTTTGACGCCGTACATCCCCGAGCGGTACAGCTCGATGCACACGATCGCCACGACGAGGGTCAGCATCAACAGGAAAAAGCGCAGCTCGGGGTTACGGTATAGCGGTTTCAGGCTGCGGCGGCCGACGGCAACGAAATAGAGCGTGAAGTTCACCGCCGCCAGAATAGAGAAGATGCCGCCGACCATTTCCACCGCCGAACTGTCGTAGTATCCCAGGCTTTCGTTGTGGGTGGAAAATCCGCCGAGCGAGACGGTGGAAATGCCGTGGCACAACGCATCGAACCAGGGCATGCCCGCCAGACGAAAGGCGATGGTACAGGCCAATCCCAGCCCAAGGTAGATCAACCACAGGTTTTTCGAGGTATCGGCCAGGCGCGGCGTGAGGCGTTCCTCTTTGAACGGGCCGGGCATTTCCGACTGATAAAGTTTGGCGCCGCCGATGCCCAGCAGCGGCAACAGCGCCACCGCCAATACGATCACCCCCAGGCCGCCGATAAAATTGAGCTGTGAACGGTAGTAGAGGAACGATTTGGGCACGTTCGAGACGTCATTCAGCACCGAGGCGCCGGTGGTGGTGATGCCGGAAACCCCCTCAAACATCGCGTCGACCAGCCGGATGTTCAGCGTGTCGTCCAGCCACAGCGGCAGGGCGCTGATCGCGGAAAACAGCAGCCAAAACATCACGATGATCAGAAAACCGTCCTGGGTGCGCAGCTGCACTTTCGACTGCCGGGTGCTGAACCAGCCCATGCCGCCGAGCGTGGCAGCGGCGACCAGAGTATAGAAAAATGAGAAGGCGCTTTTTTCTTTGTACAACAGCCCCATCAGCAGGGGCGGGATCATGGAAAGGCTGTAAAGAAGGACCAAAAAGCTGCAAAGATGAATAACGACCAGGATTTGTTTGGTTTTGACCATGCTGTAGCTCGGAATGCCTGCCGACAATGCGTCAATTTATTGAAGTGTTTCAAGCATAAAGCAGGCGATATAAAAATAGCGTAAAAATTCATATCGCCGCATCAGTATGGGTGGAAAGGGTTATTCCAGCAGGTCGTTGACCGTGCGGCGCACATAGTGCGTCATCTGCGCCAGATCGTCCGGCGACACCGGGCCACCGCCGGCGCGCACCACCTGCTGTTCGATCTGGGCGATCTCCTGCTCGACCTTGTTGGCGATCTGCACTTTGACTATCTTGTCCACCGAAGACAGCAGCACCTTCAATACCACTTTCAGCGCGATGTTCTCGCAGAACGAGTCGTAGTGATGAACCGGCGGCGGCGGGGCCGGAGCCGGCTCGGGCGCGCGCGGAGCCAGAGCCTTGAAGCTGTCTACATTTTCAATAATAAGATCCATGTCTCTTATTAGTTCATCAAAATCTTTAGACACTGACTTATTCCCTTCGCTGTGCGCAAAAAACAGAACGCCCGTCCTCGCGCCTAAGGCTGACAAGCGACGGGCAGAACGAATTCGGGCCTGGCCTTCAGACGCTGAATGGCCGGGGGAGGGGCATTCTAACCTTGCGGCGGGTCGGCAACAAGATGGGGCCGAACGAATGCGCGGCCCCGTTGAATGGCAGGGACAGGGAAGCGCTTAACTTTTCAGCTTGGCGGTGATTTTTGCCACGTGCTCGCCCTGATAGCGGGCGATGGTCAGCTCTTCGTTGCTTGGCTGGCGCGAACCGTCGGCGCCGGCGATGGTGGTGGCGCCATACGGGGTGCCGCCGCGCGCGAGTGAAACGTCAAACAGCTCCGGCGTGGCATAGCCGATCGGCACGATGATGAACCCGTGGTGCGCCAGCGTGGTCCAGGTGGAACTGATGGTGTGTTCCTGGCCGCCGCCGGTGCCGGTGGAAGAGAAGACGCTGCCTACCTTGCCGTACAACGCGCCGGAGGCCCACAGGCCGCCGGTCTGATCGAGGAAGGTGCGCATCTGCCCGGCCATATTACCGAAACGGGTCGGCGTGCCGAAGATAATGCCGTCATAGTCCGCCAGCTCCTGCGGGCTGGCGACCGGCGCCTGCTGATGTTGTTTGCCGCCCGCTTTGGCGAAGGCCTCCGGCGTCATGGTTTCCGGCACGCGTTTGACCGTTACGTCCACGCCGTTGACCCGATTCGCGCCTTCGGCCACCGCCTGCGCCAGGCGTTCGATGTGGCCGTACATCGAGTAATAAAGCACCAACACTTTCGTCATGTTCCGCACTCCTGCTCAGATGATTGACAAAACCCCTGATAAGCATAGAAGCGAATGACGAATTTGGTTTTGTCGAATGGCGGATTCAGGGCAAGCGCCGCAGCTTGTGCGCCAGCCGCTGTTCCTGCCAGCGGCTGAAAACATTGCGCAGCAGCAGGGTTCGCACCGCCCGCATCACCAGCGCGAGGCTCATGCCGCCGATCGCCCACAGCGACCAGAGATATTGCGGGTGGGTGAACCAGTTGATGGCGAACAACATCACGCCAATCACGGCGAAACGCACCGCCATGCTCAGCAGTTTGCCTTCTGCCGCGACCTGGTGACGAATACGTTGTTCCTCAGACATCTCCTCCTCCGTTGCCTGCTGCGGCTGCACATTGAGATCGCTGACCTGCACGCCCAGCGCGGCAGCGATCGCGGTCAAGGTTTCCAGGCTGGCCTGTTCACCGTTTTCAATCCGCTGAACGGTGCGGGTGCTGAGGCCGGCGATGGTCGCCAGCTGCTCCTGCGACCAGCCTTTTTCCAGACGCAATGGCCTGATGCGGTACTTTTGCATGCTGTACTCCTGAGTTCGCTGTCACTGTCATTCAGTGTAGGGCGAGCGGGGTGGCGGCGCCACGACAGCGGCACGACAGCGACGCGACATCCCTCGCCGGCTCGGGCCGGCGGGCAGTCAGAAGGCGACGTTGCGGATAAAGCGCAGGGGGAGATCGCCGTGGTTGGCGTATGCGTAGCGTTGATCGCTGTTGAAGGTTTGCGCGGCGCCGGCGGTGAGCGTCAGCGTATCTTGTTCCAGCTCCAGGGTCAGGGTGCCGGCAATGACATAGATCATTTCGCTCCAGCCTTCGGCGTCTGGCGCAGAGTCATAGCGCTCACCCGGCATCAGCGTCCATTCCCACAGTTCGGCCCGTTGGCGCGCCGGCACGCTGGCGGCGAACAGCGCCTGGCTGCCCGGCTGTGCGCCTTGCCAGGCCAGTTCCCCTACCAGCTGGCTGCCGCGCGCTTCCGGCGCCTGGATCAGATCGGTGAAAGAAATCGCCAGGGCAGCGGCGATCTTGTCGAGCACCGCCAGGCTGACGTTGCGATCGCCGGCCTCAATGCCCGCCAGCATGCGGCGGCTGACGCCGGAAAGCTCGGCCAGCGCCATCTGGCTCAGGCCCGCCTGTTGGCGGTAGCCGCGCAGATTGCTGCTCAGGTACTGCAGCACCTTGGGGGGATCGGTTTTCGCGTTATGCGCCGTATTGCTCATCGCCGGACTTTATCTCATACTGGCAGGATCTGTGCATTATATTGCACTCAGCAAGAAGGGCAAGCCGGTGTCTGCAGCAAAAAAATCCTTTATTTCCGCCGTGGTTCCGCAAATCAGGTGGCCGGAAGCGGTGTTGATTTTCATCACCATGATCTGGGGCGGCACCTTTTTGGCGGTGCATCACGCGATGCAGGTCAGCGGGCCGTTCTTTTTTGTCGGCCTGCGCTTCGCCACCGCCACGCTGGCGCTGACGCTGTTTTCGCTACGCGTCCTGCGCGGCCTGACCCGGTATGAACTGAAGGCGGGCGTGCTGATAGGGCTGGCGATCATGTTCGGTTACAGCATGCAAACCGTCGGCCTGCAGACCATCACCAGCAGCCAATCGGCGTTTATCACCGCCATGTACGTGCCGATCGTGCCGCTGTTGCAATGGCTGGTGCTGGGGCGGTTCCCCGGCATCATGTCGTGGATCGGTATTCTGCTGGCCTTCACCGGCCTGATGCTGCTGGCGGCGCCGAGCAGCACCGACATGACGCTGAGCCTCGGCGAAATTCTGACGCTGGCCGGTACCCTGGGCATGGCGGCAGAGATCATTCTGATCGGCGCCTTCGCCGGGAAGGTGAATATTCGCCGGGTGACTATCGTACAGTTGGCGACCGCCTCGCTGACCTCATTTTTGATGATGGCGCCGACCGGTGAGTCGCCACCGCCGTATTCGGATTACCTGCTGTACAGCGCCATTGGGCTGGGGCTGGCCAGCGCCTTGATTCAGCTGACCATGAACTGGGCGCAGCGCAGCGTTTCGCCGACGAGGGCCACGGTGATTTACGCCGGCGAACCGGTCTGGGCGGGCATCGTCGGGCGGTTGGCCGGCGAGCGTTTGCCGGGCGTGGCGTTATTGGGGGGCGCGTTGATCGTGATTGGGGTGGTGGTCAGCGAGCTGCGCGTGCGGCGCAAGGATAAAGCGGCGGTGGCGGCGGAAGCGGATTAGCGCAGAGGCTTAGAAAGAAGAAAGGGGCGGAGAGACCCGCCCCTTTTTGCATCACGCGGTTTTCTTCTTGCGCAGGAATACGTAAGACAGGCCGAGCACGATGAACCACAGCGGGGTGACGATCAACGCCTGGCGGGTATCTTCGCGCAGCGACAGCAGCACCAGCACGAACGCGAAGAACGCCATGCACACCCAGCACATCAGCTTGCCGGCCGGCATCTTGTAGATCGATTTCTGGTGCAGCGCCGGGCGCTGTTTACGGTAGACCAGGTACGAGCACAGGATGATGGTCCAGACGAACATGAACAGAATCGCCGACACGGTGGTCACCAGGGTGAAGACCGTCATCACGTTCGGTATCAGGTAAATCAGCACCACGCCGCCCAGCAGGCAGATACAGGAGAAGGTGAGGCCGTTGGCCGGCACCGCGCGCTTGGACAGGTTGGCGAACGATTTCGGCGCGTCGCCTTCCTGCGCCAGCCCGAACAGCATGCGGCTGGTGGAGAACACCCCGCTGTTGGCGGAGGAAGCGGCGGAAGTCAGCACCACGAAGTTGATCACGCTGGCCGCAGCCGGCAGGCCGATCAGCACGAACAGTTCAACGAACGGGCTTTTGTCCGGCACCACGGAGTTCCACGGCGTCACCGACATGATGACGATCAGGGCGAACACATAGAACATGATGATGCGGATCGGAATCGAGTTGATGGCGCGCGGCAGCGACTTTTCCGGATCCTTGGTTTCTGCGGCGGTGGTGCCCACCAGCTCAATGCCGACGAAGGCGAATACCGCGATCTGGAAGCCGGCGAAGAAGCCGCTGATGCCTTTCGGGAACATGCCGCCGTCATTCCACAGGTGGGTGAATGAGGCCACGGTGCCGGTCGGCGACTGGAACTGCATGGCGATCATCACCAGCCCGGCGACGATCAGCCCGACGATGGCGACGATTTTGATCATCGCAAACCAGAATTCCATTTCGCCAAACATCTTCACCGTCGCCAGGTTAAGGCCGAGCAGCAACAGCACGCACAGCAGTGAAGCGATCCACTGCGACAGTTCGGGGAACCAGAACTGGGCGTAGGCGGTGATCGCTACGACGTCGGCGATACCGGTGACCACCCAGCAGAACCAGTAGGTCCACCCGGTGAAGAAACCGGCCCACGGGCCGAGCAGATCCGCAGCAAAATCGCTGAACGATTTGTATTCCAGGTTGGACAGCAGCAGCTCGCCCATGGCGCGCATGACGAAGAACAGCATAAAGCCGATGATCATGTACACGAAGATGATCGAAGGGCCGGCCAGGCTGATGGTTTTACCGGAGCCCATAAACAGACCAGTGCCGATAGCGCCGCCGATGGCAATCAGCTGAATATGTCGGTTAGTGAGGTTTCGCCGTAGATGATCTTCTGAAGCGGGCGTCGCGTCAGTCGCTATTTTAGAGTGATCTACCATCTGATGATGTCCTGTTTTACCTGTCATTAGTGAAATCATGAGCTCTGAAGTGGCTCTTTTTTATACATTTATCCGGTTGGCCCGGCTTTAGTAAGGTAGTGCAATAACGCCACCTTTGTGCAACATGTTTACAACATTTATGCGCAGGATAAAAGTCGATCAATCTTTACACGGAGGAGGCAAATCGGACGTTCAGGGAGCGGAAGGTTACTCTTCAACACGGGGGATTAACAGACCTTATGCGGCTTATCTCGTTGATTAAACAAAGGGTTGTAAATTCGCATGAAAAAAAGTAATGAGTGTAAACGTTTGACAGTTGTACCGACGAGGAGGACAATTTATCTCGTTGGGTCGTTAGCTCAGTCGGTAGAGCAGTTGACTCTTAATCAATTGGTCACAGGTTCGAACCCTGTACGACCCACCAACCAAATCAGCGTGTTACGCTCAGATTATTCTCGGTCTGTTCCTGCATTGCGCCATTTTAAGCGCCCATTCTGCAAAAAAACTCGCATTTTTCGACCGATGTTCAGAAAGGTGATCTGGCGCAAAGTGTGGTGTTGCACCGCACTTTATACGGCAAGGGAGGCTGTGCGCTGGCGCAACGTCGGGATACGCAAGGGGCATTTGCCCAAAAATCTTTCAGGTCAAAATACCGGGGAATAAATGCGCAGCCGACATCAAGGCCAGCGCCCAGAGGGCGGCCGAAAGCGCCGCGGTGGCATAGACGCCCCCCAATGGCAGCTTCAGCATGCCGGCCATCAGCGGAACGGTGTAGCGCATCACCGCCAAAAAACGCGATACAAACAGCAGCGGTAGCCCTCTCTTTTGCAAGGCAAGTTGCGCTTTGCAGAGCGGCGCGTGAAAGCGTGCCGGCAACCGACGGCCAACGTCGCGACGGCACAGCAGCGCGCCGCCGTGGAACGACAGGATCGAACCCAACGCGGCGCCGAGGGTGATGGCCGCCCAAACCGCGCCGGCGGGCAGCGCGTGCTTGCCGGCCAGGATGCCCATCAGCAACGTGACCGAGGCGGGCGGCAAGACGGAAGACACCACGATCACGGATTTACCCAGCGCGAACAGGAAAATCAGCAGCAGCAACATTTCCGGCTCCGGGCCGTATTTGGCGATAATGTGCGTCAAGTCATCCATTTAACACCTGTGGGCAAGGGGATTGGATACCAGTGTCCCATCGGCAGGTTCAATAATGGCTAAATAACGCGCCGCTATCCGGCAATCTTCCTTCTGGCGGTATTTTGCCGGCATGGCGCGGCAGACAATAGCCCCCCGGCGCGGAGAAAGTTCACGCAGGGTCACGGTGGTTCAAGCGCTTTGATCGAAATTTGCGCGCGTTATCACCGAATTGAGAACCCGATTATGCGCCGGGGAAGTGACGCTTTCATCTCGTGAGGGGGAGAGATAAGGTGAAGCACGGCAAAACGGAATGCAGGAGCGCAATATGCTGAAGGTCATCGCTGAAGATTTTATCCACCCGGAACACATTGAAACCGTCATGCCGTGGTATCGCGAGCTGGTGGAGAAAACTCGGCAGGAACCGCTGTGTATCAGTTATGAACTGTGTATCGACCAGCAGGATCCTGGTCATTTTATTTTTATCGAAAGCTGGCCGGATCGCGCCGCCCTGGATGTGCATTGCCGGACTGAGCATTTCACCCGGCTGGTGCCACAGATCAATCAACATCAGCGCAAGCCTTGCACCTTCCTGTTTATGCAGGCATTTCCCGGGCTCAACGACGACTAGATGAAAAAATCCCCGCGGGGGGGCGGGGTCAATGGCTTCTCAATGCATTTTGTAATGGTTAATGAATAACCTTATTGCTTAAGGGATGCTCTGAGAATGCTCCTAAATGCATTCACTTTATGAATGATTATGCGCCGGGGCCTCGCTGGCGGTCTTGATGTCGCGCAACATACGGCGGCGTATCAGCCCGCTGACCAGGCGAATAGTATACCAGTAGGGAGTAAACCGCCGCCGGCTGGCGTCGTCGGGGCAGAAGATGCGCGTTTCCGTCTCCAGGCGACAGCGGCCGTCCGGCAGTGCGGCTACGGCATAGCCCAGCGCCAGTTTGGCGACGCCGGGCTGAGCGAAGGCCAAAAACGCCGGCCCGTCAGCGACCTGCTCCAGACCGTATTTGGCCTGCCAAAATCTGCCGATCAGGCCATAGACCAATGCGGCTTCATCCTGTTCAAGCAGGCAAAAGTTATGCAGGCCAAACGGCGGTGGGGTGGGCGTCCGGCGCGGTATCAGCCGCCCGGGCAATTCACGCAGCGCTATCATGCTGCGGAAGAAGCGATCGTGCTTGGGATCGTAGGCGACCACGGCCGCCAGGATCCTGGCCTGCGGTGCGGCGATGACGATCGCATGCCGTTCTGAGAACTGATATTGCTCAAGGTATTTATTCAGCAGCGTCATGCTGTGCCTTCTCCCGCCATTCGCTTTGCAGCAGGGCGAAACCGAATTCGTCGCCCCATGCGCCTTTGAAAAACACGTTTTGCCGCCAATAGGCCTCGCGCCGAAAACCCAGCTTGCCGAACAGCGTGGCGGCGCCCAGATTGCGTGCGTCCACCACTGCGGTAATGCGGTGTTTCGCCAGCGGCCCGAACAGCAGAACGATGGTGGCGTTCAGCGCCTCGCGCGCCAGCCCTTGCCGCTGATGGCTGGGGGCGAAGGTCACGCCCAGTTCGGCCTGACGCCCTTCATCGAAAAAGTGCACCGCGACATCGCCGAGCAACGCGCCGTCCTCCCGGCGCTCGACTGCCAGTTGAAACCAAGTGTCGTCGCGGTTGAACTCGAGGTGCCGTTGCCGTTCGAAAAAGGCCTGTGCATCGGCGGCGCTGTAGTCGCTCCAGCTTTGATAGCGCGCCACGTCAGGGTGGCTGCGGTAGGCGGTAAAGCGGGGCAGATCGTCGGCCGTGAACGGACGCAGGATCAGCCTGGGTGTCAGCAAAGGCAAATAGCGCATTGTTTTTCCTTATCAGCGCATTGGGGCTACCGGCAGTGTAGCCCAGTGCCGAAAAGCAGGCTGCGTAAAATGAGCTGTGGAGGAAAGCGGGAAATGCCGATTCAGGCGAACCGGCGGGGGGATTATCGTCGGGCGGCAGCCTGCCGCAGGCGCTCGACCGAGCCCTGTTGAAAATCGAATGAGGCGGCTTCTTGCCGTGCCAGCCCCTGGCGCACGATGGCCTTAACCGCCTGGCTGGCGGCCAGGTCTTTTCCGGCGATCTGTTCGGCGATGCGCAGCGCTTCTTCCCGGGCCGCTCCTTCGCTGATACGGGAAATGGCGCCGCGTGACAGAGCCTCCTGTGCGCCGACGATCCTGCCGGTCAGCAGCCAGTCGAGCGCGACATAGGGGGAAATGCGCGTCGGCAAACGCGCGCACCCGCCTTGTGCGGCGACCAACCCGAGCCCGGTTTCGGGGAAGCTGAAGCGTGCGTCCTGGCTGGCGACGATCAAATCGCACGCCAGCGCCAGCTCAAAGCCGCCTCCGTACGCGATGCCGTCAACGGCGGCGATGATCACTTTGGCGATCTGCGCATGGATCAGCCCGCCAAACCCCTCCGGCGCGACGATGGGCAGTTCACCTTGACGAAAGGCTTTGACATCCATACCGGCGGAAAAGACCGCCGGTTGGCCGGCCAGGACGATTGCGCGCACCGAGTCGTCGTTATCCGCCTGCCGCAGGTAGGTGCGGATCAGCTCGGCCATCTGCAGGTTGATGGCGTTCTTTTTTTCCGGCCGATTGAGGGTGATGACCGCAACCTGCGCACCATAGCGCTCATAAAGCACCGGGGGAGTTTCACTCATCGCTGGCCTCTCCCCGGAAAAAAAGCAGCGTCAGCAGCAGGGCGATGGCGCCGAGCGGCAGCGAAAACAGCGGCAGGTAATAGGCCGGCAGCGCGTAGAGCGTCAGGCCGCCCAGCATGCCGCCCGCCGCGATGCCGGCATATAGCACCGAGCTATTGAGCGACACGGTCAGCGCGCCAAAGCGTTTTGACAGCGACAACAGATGATGCTGGATCGGCACCAGATACATCCAGCCGGTGATCCCCCAGACCAGAAAGAGGGCCAGCACCCACCAGGGGGAAGTGACATAGAAGGCCAGCAGAAACAGGGACAGCGTCTGGATCGCCACGGAGAACAGCAGCACGAACTTGCTGCCGAGGGCATCGGTTAACGCGCCGGAGGCAAAATTGCCGATTACCGCGCCAATGCCGAACACCAGCAGCGCGAGGGGCAGGATTGCCTCTGGGCCGAACTGGGTATTTTTCAGCAATACGCTGACGTAGCTATAGACGATGTGCTCCGAGCAAACGGCAAAAAAGGTGATCAGCAGCGTGGTCAGCACCGCTTTTTGCCGCAGCGGGGCGAGCCGCTCTTTCAGCGAATGCTTGCCCGGCGGCGCGATGGCGCGCAGCGCCAGCGAAAGGCCCAGCAGCGCAATCCCCCCCAGCAGGGCGATGAACAGGAAGATTTCACGCCAGCCGATCAGTTTGGCGAGAAAGGTGCCGAACGGAATGCCGAGCGCAATAGCCAACGTCATGCCCCCATAGACGATGGATATGGCCAGGCCGCGGCGTTTTTCCGCCACCAGCCCCACCGCGGCGGCGGCGGCCTGCGGCGTGTAACAGGCTGCCCCCAATGCCGCCAGCACTCTACCGAACGAGATCTGCAGGTAGCTGGTGGCCCAGGCGCAGGCCAGATTGCCGGCGATGAACAGCACCAGCGCCAACTGCAGGATATGCTTGCGGTTGACGTTGCCGAGCAGCCAGGCGGTCAGTGGCGCGAACAGCATATAAGCCAGTGCGAAGACCGATATCAACTGCCCCGCTTGCGCGGGGCTGACGGCAAAGGTATCGGAAATGTCGCTGAGCACGCCGGCGACGATAAAGGCGTCGGTGCCGATGGCGAACGTGCCGGTCGCCATCAGACAGAGCGTGACCAGATGGCCGTTATAATCCGCTGACGTCATCCCGCCCTCCGCAGATCGTTCGCCGCCCAGACGCGCCCCAGCGCCGCAAGGAACGTCTCCACGTCGGCATGGGAGTGCGCCGAGGTCGGCGTCACACGCAGCCGCTCGCTGCCTGCGGGCACCGTCGGCGCATTGACCGGTTGCACGTAGATATCATGCTCATCGAGCAGCACTTTGCTGATGTGTTTGTTACGGTGCGGATCGCCGACCCGCAGCGGCAGGATGTGGCTGTCGGCCGACACCAGCGGGATGCCGGCGGCGCGCAGGCCGGTTTTCAGGTGATCGACGATCGCCAGCAGGTGCTTGCGCTGGGTATCATGCTCGAGGTTGTATTTAAAACTGGCCAGCGCGGCGGCCACCACCGGCGCCGGTGACGAGGTGCTGAAGACGAATGCCGGGGCCCAGCTGCGCACCGCCTCCACCACCGAGCGGGGCGCGGCGATATAGCCGCCCGCCGCGCCGTAAGATTTGCCGAACCCGCCCTGAATAATGGTGATTTTATCCAGCAGGCCCAGCTGTTCGGCGTAGCCCAGCCCCCGTTCGCCATACACGCCGGCGGAGTGGATCTCGTCGAGATAGGTCAGCGCCTGATACTGCTCAGCCAGCGCCACGATCTGCGCCAGGGGGGCAAAATCACCGTCCATGGAATACAGCGACTCGAAAGCGATCAGCTTTGGCCGCGCCGGATCGGCAGCCTGCAGCAGCTCGGCGAGGTGTGCCACATCGTTGTGGCGGAAGATCTTTTTCTCCGCCTTGCTGTAGCGGATACCGTAAATCATCGAGGCGTGATTCAGCTCGTCGGAGAACACGATCAGGTCGGGAATGGCGTCGCACAGGGTGGACAAGGTGGCGTCGTTGGCGCCGAAACCGGTGGTGAACAGCAGCGCCGACTCTTTGCCGTAGGCGCTGGCCAGCAGCGTTTCCAGCTCGCTGTGGTAGACCGAGGTGCCGGAAATGCTGCGGGCGCCGCAGGTGCCCAGCCCGACCCGGTTAACCGCTTCGGTGGTGGCCAGCAGCACTTTGGGATGGTGGCTCATCGCCAGATAGTCGTTCGAACACCAGACGTTGAGGCGGCGTTCACCGTGGTGACCGTGGCGGGTGGCCCAGGGTTTGTCCTGCACGCCGCGTTCAAGGTTGAGGAACTCGCGAAAACGCCCCTGTTTTTTGGTTTCCGCCAGCTTTTCTTCAAGAATGTTCAGTACGCTCATAGCATATTCCTTGTGTTAAACGGCTTTAAGGTTTAATGACAGACCCTGGCCGACGCCGACGCACATCGTCACCAATGCGTTGCCTGCCTGCCGGTCGCGTAATTCCAGCGCCGCCGACAGCACCAGGCGCGCACCGGACATCCCCAGCGGATGGCCGAGCGCAATGGCGCCGCCGTTCGGGTTGACCCGCGCGTCGTTGGCGTCGATACGCCAGTGTTTCAGCGCCGCCAGAACCTGTGCGGCGAACGCTTCGTTAATCTCGATGATGTCGAAGTCGTTCAAGGTAAATCCGCCGCGTTGCAGCAAGCGCTCGGTGGAGGCGATCGGCCCCAGCCCCATCAGTGCCGGTTCAACCCCGGCAGCCGTGCTGTCGCCGATCTCCGCCAGCGGTTGCCACCCCTGACGCTTCACGTAGCGCCCGGAGGCCAGCAGCAGCACGGCGGCACCGTCGTTGATGCCGGAAGCGTTGCCCGCAGTGACCGAACCGCCGGCGGAGAACGCCGGTTTCAGCGCCTGCAACTGTTGCAGCGTGCTGAGCCGGGGAAACTCGTCCTGTGCGAATGTGCGGGTGGTTTTACGATCCGCCGGCACGTCTACGGGCGTTATTTCCCGCGCCAGCCGGCCGCTGTCGATCGCCCGGCGGGCCTTTTGCTGCGAGGCCAGCGCGAACAGATCCTGCTCCTCGCGCGAGATGTGCTGCCGTTGGGCTACGTTTTCCGCCGTGATGCCGAGCGGATCGCTGCCGTAGCGCTCAGCCAGCCGCGGGTTAACAAAGCGCCATCCCAGCGTGGTGTCGTACAGTTTCACCCCTTTGTCGAACGGCGTTTCGCCTTTGCTCAGCACATAGGGCGCGCGGCTCATGCTTTCCACGCCGCCGGCCAAAACCAGCTCGCTGAGGCCGCTGCGGATTTTCGCCGCGGCGTAGATCACCGCATCCAACCCGGATGCGCAAAGGCGGTTGAGGGTGATGGCCGGTACCGACGGATCCAGCCCGGCAAGCAGCGCCGCCATGCGGGCGACGTTGCGGTTGTCCTCACCGGCCTGGTTGGCGCAGCCCAAGACCACTTCGTCCAGGCTCGTTTCCGCCGCCGGATGGCGTTGCAGCAAGCAGCGAATGATCGTCGCCGCCAGGTCGTCGGGGCGGGTATGCGCCAGGCTGCCGCCATAGGCGCCGATCGCCGTGCGCGTGCCGTCGATCAGATAAACACTGTCATCTTGAATGCTCATCGGCGATCCTTAAGGCGTGGTCGTCAGCGCCGGTTGGGCGGCGTGCAGAAGGGTGTAATGCGGCGCATAGCGTGCCGCGTGCAGCAGCTGCGCCAGATTGCTCAGCGTCGTCCTGACATTTTTCTCCCCCAGTCTGCGGAGCCAGTCGAAAATGCCGTCGGCGTAGTTAACGCCGGCGACGGCGGCGACATCGATGTCTTCCCGGCTGCAGACGCCGCTTTCCACCATGATCACCGACTCGTTGATCAGGCTGCTGAGGACGCGGGCGACGATCAGCGCCGGGGAGTCCTTGATAAATTCAACCTGCGGGATTGCCGTGTGCAGCAGGCGTAAAAACAGCGCCTTATTGGCCGCAGAGGCGTGGCGGCTGTGCGCTGCCACCAGATACGCCGTGTCGGCGTAGTTCAGGGCGACATCGACCACAAAGGCGTCCGCCGCCGTCTGCTCGGCCAGCTGGTTTGCCGTGCGGCCATCGGTGATGCTGACGGTGAAAGCCTGATTGACCTGAACGGCCGGCCCCAGGCCCGGTAATGCCGGCCGTTGTTCCACGCGCAGCTGTGGCCACTGAAGTGCGGCCCGCTGTTGTAACAGGGTGAAAAAAGGGTGCTCACCGTAAACGTGCAGCGTCTCGACGTGTGCATCGATGGCGGCCGTCACCGGTGGGGCGTTTTCTTCGGCAGGGAAATAGGAGCGGCCGTTCTTTTTCCCCAACAGACCGGCATCAACCAGCGAACGCTGCAGATGGCCGGGGGTATAGCGCGCGTCGTATTGCATGTCCTGCCAGATTTGCCGGCTGACCTGGTAGTTGATGTCCTGGCCGATAAAATCGGTCAGTTCGAGCGGCCCCATGCGAAAGTGTCCGCCGGCCTTGAGGGCGCGGTCGATCTGCGGCGCGCGCGCCACGTGTTCCTCCAACAGGCGGAACCCTTCCAGGTAGTAAGGGCGCGCCATACGGTTGACGATAAACCCCGGCGTAGCCTGGCAGACGACATCGCGTTTCCCCAACGCGGCTACCAGGTGACGGCAACGTTCGGTGGTGGCGCGTGCGGTAAAGTAGGCCGGGATGATTTCAATCAGTTTCATCAGCGGCGCAGGGTTGAAAAAATGCAAACCGATAAACCGCTCGCCGTGCGTCACCGCGGTTGCCAGCTTATTCAGCGACAGTGAGGAGGTATTGGTGGCGATCAGCGTGTCGGGCTTGACTGCCGCGGCGATGGCCGCCAGCACCTCAAGTTTGGTTTGCTCTTGCTCGGCGATGGTTTCTATCACCAGCTCGCTGTCGGCGATGGCCTCAAACTCCGAGGTGAACACCAGATTGGCCAGCACCGCGCCTTTATCCTGCAGCGCGATCTTGCCCTGTTCGACTTTCTTGTTCAGGTCTTGCTCGATATAGTCGCGAGCCTGATTGAGGGTATTGCCGTTGCGATTATAAAGCACCGTGCGAATGCCTTTTTGCGCGAAAAGATAAGCGATGCCTCTGCCCATCGTCCCCGCGCCGATAATCGCAGCCGATTGAATTGCTGCATTACTTTCTGCCATAGAAAATCCCCGTCACTGTATGCCATGCGAAATTCGCAAATGCTTATTATCTCTTTGGATTTACGGCGGCACTGGGTGCCTGTCTGGAAAGTAATGGGCGGTGTCCTGGCTGTCTAACGGTAGAAATGACAGGTTTACGCACCGAGGAGATTATGCTATTCGCGTAGTTGCCCAGCGCGGCGCAATAAAAAGGCTTATTTTAAGGGGGGATAGCTTTTTTCGTTATAGCGTTGGTATTTTTTATTATATGAAACGGCTACTGGCGCTGGGTGGCGATATTCTATAGTGAGTCTGACCTATCGATAAATCGGCATCGCTATCTGGAGAACCTGCGTTATGGATACCCGCACTCAACGGCTCATGGCGGAGGTGATTGGCAGCCTGGCCGATCGCGAACGCTTTTTGACGCAGCTGGGGCCCTGCGCTGAGGCGTTAGGGTTTGATTATTTCTCCTACATCGTGTTTTCCTGTTATCCGGCCAGCCGCCCCAAAATGCTGATTGAAGGGAATTTATCAGGGAGCTATCTCGAGGATTATCGGCGGCAGCGAGCGTATTTGCAGGATCCGGTTATTGAGCGCGCCCACCATTCCACGCTGCAGTTTCAGTGGGACGAAAGCTTTTATCACGACCGGCCGACGCTTTGGCGGCGTATGGCGCAGTTCGGCCTGTGTGCCGGTTGGTCGCAGTCGGTCAAGGATTGTTATGGCCGGCTGGGGATCCTGACGTTTGCCGGCAGGGCGCTACCGGAGCAAACGCCGCAAGCGCGTGCGGCAAATGAAACCTTTTTCCTTTGGCTGGCGCAAACCGCCCATAAAACGCTGCGCGAAGCCTTGATATCGGTGAACGACGACGTGATAAAAGATGTGCTGACGCTGCGCGAAAAAGACATCTTGCGCTGGTGCAGCGAAGGGAAAACGGCGGAAGAGATCGCGCTGTTGATGGGGGTCAGCGAACGCACGGTCAATTTCCATATCGGCAACTCGATTAAAAAACTTTCTGTCGCCAATAAGACTGCCGCCACCGCCAAAGCGGTTTATTTACAGCTGATTTAATCTCGAGAGATAAATAATTAAGCGCCTATCCGTTAGCGGCGCGATGTTTATATTTTGTTAAATTAAACATTGTCCTTATCAGTATTTACCCCCGATCACAAAAGCGTGATAAAGCGATTCACCACGCCTGTGCGCGGCAGTATTCTGTTGGCACCCGGTTTACATAGAAAGGATGTGATATGTACAAGACTATTTTAGTGCCGATCGATATTGAAGAAGATCTGTTGACCGAGCATGCGCTGAAGCATGTGGAATATTTGGCGAAGATGTCCGGCGCTAAAGTGCATTTCTTCCATGCGCTGCCGGATGCCTCGGCTTTTGTTACTGCCTATTCGTTCGGTCTCAAGGAGTTTGAGAATCAGGCGGAAGTAAAGGCGGTGGAGAAGCTGAAGAAAATCATGTCGGAAATCGATCTGCCGTTGGATCGCCTCAATTACACCGTCAGCTTCGGCTCTGCGCGCGATCAGGCGCTGGAACTGGCGGAAGAGATCGACGCCGATCTGATCATCATCGGGTCGCGTCGCCCGAGCGTGAAAACCTATCTGCTGGGGTCTAACGCCGCCGCCATTGTTCGCCATGCCAATATTTCGGTGATGGTAGTCAGATAATCCGTCTTATGCCCCACCGTTCTCGGGCACGTTCTGCGGTTGCCGGCCGGCAGCAGAGCGTGCCTGGCGTTTTATTGCCATCTCGGCCTGAGCTACTACCATTTTTCTGACGTTTATGTGCCAACCCGGGCCACCGGCCTTGCGCATATTCTTCATCTCAGCCAGAAGAGGGGCAGCTATGCCATTAGAAGTCGATGGGAGCATCAGAGGCGACAGGGGCAGTGAACCGAGCCGTTGGCAATATGCGTCAACCAAGCCGCTTATCACGCTGATCTGGCAAGGATGGAATATCGTCGGGGGCCAGGTAACGAGTATCGCGAGCAGGGGGGACGATCCTGGTGAAAACCTCGACGGTTGGTCCGTTAAGGGTATGAGCGCTAATCAGCAAGCGACGCTGCAGCAGGTCAACGTGTTGTTCAGGTGAAGGGGCCGCTGGGAATACGCGCGCTGGACGCCACCAGACAGCCGCCTGACATTACCGCGGAGGAGGCGGACATCTTGCAACCGACGATTAAACAGACCCGCTCAACGTTGCGAGGAAAGGAACCGAGCCGGTGGCAAGAGGTCATGTGGCATCAGGTGCCGCCGGGTAAAGAAGCAAAACATTGCCACCTCCGGGGCACCAAACCGGAGTGGCGCAAACGTCTGCACAGCGATCTGGCTCAGGCAGGATAAGCTTCTCCCCGCACCGGGTTGCCGGCGCGGGGGCATCCATTCGGCGCTACTCGCACAGCGCCACGATTTCGTCGTACAACGTTCTGGGGATTTCCACGCCGCATTGCTCGCTCTGGCGCCGCTGCCGATAACGGCGTTCGCCTGGGATGCGTGCGCCTTGCGTCTGCATATCGGCAAACATCGCCTCTGCGCTGGCGAAATATTTCGCCTTATCCGCACCGAGAAAACGCTCGGGATCCAGCGCGATGATCAACTCACCGCCGTAAGGCGACGAACCGGTGCCGTCGTCGTAGGCCAGCGATTCCTTGCTGGTCATATCGCCGATCAGCGGCCCGGCCAGCAATTCAACCATCGCCGCCAGCGCCGAGCCCTTATGCCCGCCGAAGGTCAGCATTGCGCCCTCCAGCACGCTGCTGGCATCGGTGGACGGATTGCCTGCCTTATCAATGCCCCAGCCTTCAGGCAGCGGGGTGCCCGCACGGCGATGCAATTCGATTTCGCCGCGCGCCGCCGCGCTGGTGGCCATGTCGAACAAAAACGGCGGCCGCTGCGGGCGCGGCCAGCCGAAGGCGATGGGGTTGGTGCCGAACAGCGGGCGCGAACCGCCGGCCGGCGTCACCCAGGCGTGGCTGGGCGTGCAGGCTAAGGCCACCAACCCCTGCTCGGTCAGCGGTTCGATGTCGGCCCACAGCGCGGAGAAATGCACGCAGCGGTTGATCGCCAGCGCGGCGATGCCGTTGGTGCGCACCTTATTGATAAAGGCCGGCAGAGCGGTGCGGTAGGCCAGCAGGGAAAACGCGCCGCCGGCGTCGGCGCGCAAGATAGCCGGCGCCTGGTCGACCAGACAGGGTTTCGCATCGGCGGAGACTTTGCCTGCCCGCAGCGAACGCACGCAGCCCAACAGCCGGTACAGCCCGTGCGAAGCGCAGCCGTCGCGCTCGCCCTGGGTGACGTTTTGCGCCACCGCCTCAGCATGTGCCTGATTGAAGCCGTTGCTGCGCAGCGTGCGCAACGCCAGTTGATAAACCTGTTCCAGCGACAGAACGTGCATGGATGTCATCTCTAGCTCCTCCCTGGGTTCATTCTTCTTCATCGCCGATAAAATTGGCCTGGGGTAAACAGGTATAGGCGCCCCAGTAGTAAATCGCCAACGCAATCACCGCCATGCTGAGGGTGTCCCACGGGTGGGCAATGGCGCCGATGCCGCCGAAGCTGCTGAGGTAGGAAAGCGCGATCACCAGCGCATAGAAAACGATCAGCCACAGCGAGGACCCAATTTGCTGCCGGAGGCTAACGGCGTGGGTCGGCACCTGATTCTTGAACAGGATGTAGATGAAGAACATCAGGATCTGCAAACCGAGCAGCCAGGAGACGGTGTCCCAGCCCGACCAAAAGACGATCAGCGCTGAAATGATAAATGACAGCGGGCCAAGCACGCAGAAACCGCGCACCCGGAACGGGCGCGGCATATCGGGCGCATTGCGCCGCAGCCCGGCGGCGGTGACCGGGGCGATGGCGTAGCTCAGCACCAGCGCGGCGGACACCACGCCGATCAGCTTTTCCCACGACGGGAATGGCAGCGTCCAGAATACCGAGAGAGCGAAGGTCAGCCACAGCGCCGGGCGTGGAATACCGGACTCGCCGTCCACTCGGGTGAACAGTTTGAAGAAGGTACCGGCGCGTGCCCAACCGTAGATCACACGCGGCGTGGCGTTCATATAGATGTTGCCGGTGCCGCTTGGCGAAACGATCGCGTCGCTGACCACCAGAAACGCCAGCCACCCCATGCCCAGCGTGATGGCGATGTCGCGGAACGGCAAAGAGAACTGGTGGCTGATGCCGGCCCAGCCGCCGCTCAGCATCTCGCTGGGGATACTGCCGAGAAACGCTATCTGCAGCAGCACATAGATGATGGTGGACAGCACCACCGACAGGATCAGCGCAATGGGAATGGTGCGCTGCGGCCTTTGCACTTCGCTGGCGACCGAAATGATCGGCGTCAGGCCAAGGTAGGCGAAGATGATGCCGCCGGCGGAAATGGCGGCTTCAACCCCGGCGGAACCGAAGGGGGCAAAGCCCTGGCTGTGCAGGTTTTCCGGCTTGAAAAAGCTGAACAGCACCACGATCACCAGCAGCGGCACCAGAAACTTCAGCACGCTGATCAGGTTATTGGATTTGGCGAAGGTTTTGACGCTGTAGTAGTTGAGCGCGAAGAAAAAGCACAGCAGCGCCAGCTGCACCAGCCAGCCGAGCGGGGTCGGATCGCCGGAACCGGGCTGGCTGAGGAACGGAAACCAGGCGGCGGCGTATTGCCGCGCGGCGACGACCTCGATGGCGATCAGGCTGGAGAAGGCGATCAGCGTGATAAACCCCAGCAAATAGCCCATCAGTTCGCCGTGCGAGAACACCGGATAGCGAATGATGCCGCCGGCGCGCGGCAGGGCGGCGCCCAGCTCGCAGTAGACGATGCCGAGCAGCAGCACCGCCAGGCCGCCGATCAGCCAGGAATAGATGCCGGCTGGGCCGGCAATGGAGGAGACATGGCTGGCGGCGAACAGCCAACCGGAGCCGAAGATGGCGCCCAGACCGATAAACGTCAGATCGGTGAGCGTAAGCTGCTTCTTGAATTTGCCTTGGGTTGTCATGGTATTACCCTTTTGTTATTGAGTGGCAGGCAGATGCGGCCAGGCTAGTTGTGGGCAGGTGGAACCAGGGGATCTCGGGTGTAAACGCCGTTCACCAGGCGCAGCAGGTTGAGCGGGTTGGCGTCCTGCAGCGGCGGCGGCAACAGTGCCGCAGGGGTGTTTTGCAGGCAAACCGGCCGCAGGAAACGCTCAATGGCCAGCGTGCCTACCGAGGTGCCGCGTGCGTCGCTGGTCGCCGGGTAGGGGCCGCCGTGCACCATGGCGTCGCACACTTCTACCCCGGTCGGATAGCCGTTGAACAGCACCCGGCCGGCTTTGCGCGCCAACAATGCCGTCAGCCCGGCGGCGATATCGAGATCGCCGTCGTCCGCCAGCAGCGTGGCGGTCAGTTGGCCTTGCAATGCCGCCAGCGCCGCATGCAGCTGCGCTGCATTATCCACCGCCACCAGGATGCTGGCTGGGCCGAATACCTCCTGTTGCAGCAGCGGATCGGCCTGCAGCAGCAGTGTCGCTTCCGCCTGATACAGCTGCGCCGCCGCCCGGAAAGGGGGCGTTTCGCTGCGGCCTGCCAGATGCCTCATGCCCGGATGGGCATCCAGGGCTGCCAGCCCGTGGCGGTAGTGCTCCAGGGTGCCAGGGTTCAGCATCGGCTGTGGCTCGGCGGCGTTGACCAGGGCGCTCATCGTTTCGACCAGCCGATCGAGGGCGGCGCCGCGCAGCGCGACGATCACGCCGGGCTTGGTGCAGAACTGACCGCAGCCGAGTGTGAAGGAAGAGACTAGCTCCTGCGCGATGTGTTGCCCGCGCCGCGCCAGCGCCTGTGGCAGGATCACGACCGGGTTGATGCTCGACATTTCGGCGAAGACCGGGATAGGTTGAGGGCGCTGCATTGCCAGATCGAAAAGTGCCCGGCCGCCTTGCAGCGAGCCGGTAAATCCCACGGCTTGAATCGCCGGATGTTGTACCAGGTCGGCCCCCACGCGGTTGCCGAAGATCATGTTGAAGACGCCGGCAGGCATCCCCGTGCGTTCCCGTGCGCGCTCGATCGCCTGAGCGGTCAGCTCGGCGGTGATCATATGGCCGCTGTGCGCCTTGAACACGACCGGGCAGCCGGCGGCGAGCGCGGCGGCGGTATCGCCGCCCGCGGTGGAGAACGCCAGCGGGAAGTTGCTGGCGCCGAACACCGCCACCGGGCCGAGCGCGGTGCGGTATTGACGCAGGTCGGGACGTGGTAAGGGGGAACGCTGTGGCAGCGCGCAGTCGATGCGCACGCCCTCGACGTCGCCGCGCCGCAGCAGCGTAGCGAACAGCCGCATCTGGCCGCTGGTTCTGGCGCGTTCGCCGCTCAACCGCGCCGGCGGCAAGGCGGTTTCCTGCATGGCGAAGGCGAAGAAATCCTCATCCAACGCGTCTAACTCCTCGGCAATGGCGTCGAGAAAGTTCGCGCGTTGTTCCGCGCTGAGCTGCGAATAGGGTGCAAAGGCCGCGGCGGCAGCTTCTGCGGCGGCGGCGGTTTCTGCCGCCGTGGCCTGGTGGAAGCGGTAGCCGGTCGGCTCACCGTCGTCGGCGCGCAGGCTGAGCAGCGCCGCTTCTCCTGCGGCGCAGCGCTGGCCGCCGATAAAATGTTGGCCGCTGATGGCGGCGTAGCGATCGTTGGGCATTGGTTCCCCCGGTAGAGAAAGCATGACGCCCGGCATGGCCGGGCGGTGAAAGCGTTACAGGCCGACGTTCGGCAACGCGGGGCGAGTGGCCAGCGCTTGATCGATCACGGCGTTGATCTCGGTGAGCGTTTCGCCCTGCAGCGCCAGGCGCGGCGGACGCGTGACGGCGCTGCCGCGGCCGACCCGCTGTTCGCACAGCTTGATGCACTGCACCAGATCGGGACGGGCATCGAGGTGCAGCAGCGGCATGAACCAGCTGTATAGCGCCAGTGCTTCCTCATAGCGTTTTTCCTTCGCCAGGCGGAACAGGGTTTCTCCCTCGCGCGGGAAGGCGTTGGACATGCCGGAAATCCAGCCTTGCGCACCAACGGCGATGCTTTCCAGCACCACGTCGTCCAACCCGGCGAACAGCACGAAGCGATCGCCGACTTCGTTGCGAAGATCGATAAAACGACGGGTGTCGCCTGACGAGTCTTTGAAGCACACGATGTTCTCGCAGTCGACCAGTGAGGTCAGAATGTCAGGGGTGACGTCATTTTTGTAAATCGGCGGGTTGTTGTAGACCATGATTGGCAGATCGGTTGCGCCGGCGACGCTGCGAAAGTGCGCGGCGGTTTCGTGTGGCTTGGCGGAATAGACCAGCGCCGGCATCACCATAATGCCGTCGACGCCGGCTTTTTGGGCTTCATGCGCCATATTTTGCGCGAACGCGGTGGTGAACTCGGCAATGCCGGCGATCACCGGGACTTTGCCGTCGGCGGCGTCTCTCGCCACTTCGATCACCGCCAGCTTTTCCTGCACCGTCATCGAGGTGTTTTCACCGACGGTGCCGCACACCACCAGGCCGGATACGCCGTCGCGCACCAGGTTTTTGATCACCGTATGGGTAGCGTCGAGGTCCAGAGAAAAATCGTGGCGGAACTGGGTGGTCACCGCCGGGAATACGCCGCTCCAGCTTATGGCTTTATGGCTCATCGTGTTTGTCCTGTCGTTCGAAAGTGTTAATGAAAGGTGAATCTTTGGTGAGGCTCATCGACAGATTGACCGGTATTACGCAGAGAGGCTTGACGCTTTTCGCCGATTGCCGCGACGAAATTGGCACAATGGTGCCGGAACGCGGGCGTGAAAAAACCGAGCGCCGGCGCGCCGCTGTGGAGTGGTTTTAATATGATAAATCAGTGTGTTAACTGGTAAGTGTCAGGCGGAAGTCGCGCGGCGTGGAACCGGTCATCGCTTTGAACTGACGGCTGAAGGCGCTGTGATCGGTATAGCCGCACTGCAGGGCGATATCGGTGATCGGCTGGTCGCCGGCCAGCAGTTCCGTGGCTTTTTCCAGGCGCACTTTGTGGATCATCTGGCGCGGGGTGAGGTGGAAGATACGTTTGCAGTAGCGTTCGATCTGCGCCACCGACAAGCCGGTCAACGCCGTCAGCTCCTCAAGCGCGATTGGCCGGGCATAGTGGCGGCGGATGTGCACGTCGATCGCCGCCAGCCGTTGGTAGGCCGGGTGATTGGCCCTGGCTTCCTGCAGATCGTGCGAAATACCCGCCATGCCGATGATTTTTCCGTGAGCGTCA
Organism: Serratia nevei; assembly: GCF_024160145.1. GTDB lineage: Bacteria > Pseudomonadota > Gammaproteobacteria > Enterobacterales > Enterobacteriaceae > Serratia > Serratia nevei_A. Next base: position 13,212 of record NZ_JAMYWQ010000019.1, on the reverse strand, counting down.
TACAGCGCCAGCTTTTGCGTCAGGCACCAGCCGGTCTCTCGGCCGTTGTACAGGTGCATTTCCAACTGATCCTGGATCAGCACGCCGTGGCGCAATACCCGCAGATCCTGCTCGGTGTAGCCGGAGCCGAGCTGAGCGGGAAAAACGTCGGCGGAGGTCTTGCCCAGCAGCGGCGTGACGGTCTTGAAACCGCAGCGCCTGGCCAGCGTCAGGTTGGCCAGCAGGTAGCGCGCCTGGGCATCTTTGATAAAGAACACCACGTTGGGGATCGCGTTCAGCAACGGCGCGATCAGCGCCAGCGTATTCAGCAGATCGCGCAGGTTGTTCGGGCGCTGCTGCGCCAGCCCGTCGCACAGGCGCGACAGATGTTCGACGGCGAAAACGTCCTCCTGCTCCGGCAGCCCCGCGAACGAAGGCGGTGAGAGAGAAACCTGATGCTGATGATCTGAAGTGAATCGCATAGCAGTCCCTTTTCGGTCGTTAGCCGGAAAAACAGGCGAGCCAGGTTGGCGCTTTCGCATCAATATTAACTTTCTCGTAACGAATCAAGCGCTATTTCCGTCCGGCTGCCAAATATGCGGATTGCCGCATACTTTTGCCGGACGGCGCGTGGCAGTTGCTTGAAAACTGCTGCGTTTCTCGCTACGTGTGGGGCTGGCATTTAAATAACACTATGATAAATAAATAGTTATTATAAATTCAGTTAATTACATGCTTGCGGCATATCAGACCTATCCCTTCGCCACTGTGCTGATTTCTTCATTCGTCGCGCCGAAACGCATCAAGCCGCCATGCGTGCATTCGTTCAGGCTAATGCTATTGGTAACATCTCATTAACTCAGGAGACGCCGATGGCACTTTCTGCGCATATCACCGCTTTGCGGGCGATCGATTCTCACACCGGCGGAGAGCCGACCCGACTGATCGTGGAAGGTTTTCCCGATCTCGGCGAAGGCAGCATGGCGGAACGGCGGGCGCGTTTCGCGCAACATTATGACGATTGGCGCTGCGCGGTGATGCTCGAACCGCGCGGCAACGATGTGCTGGTGGGGGCGCTGCTGTGCCGCCCTTGTTCGCCGCAGGCCTCCGCCGGTGTGATCTTCTTCAACAACAGCGGCTATCTGGGCATGTGCGGCCACGGCACTATCGGGCTGATCGCTTCGTTGGCGCACCTGGGGCGTATCCACGCCGGGCGCCATCTGATCGAGACGCCGGTCGGCCCGGTGAACGCCACGCTGCATGACGACGGCAGCGTTACGGTGGAAAACGTGGCGGCCTATCGCTACCGCCGCCAGGTGCGGCTCGAGGTAGCGGGTTACGGGGCGGTGACGGGCGATATCGCCTGGGGCGGCAACTGGTTCTTCCTGATCGGCGAGTCGCCGTTAGCTATCGATAAGCAGAATCTGGAGGCGCTGACCGCGCTCGCCTGGGCGGTGCGGCAGGCGTTGGAACAGGCGGGTATTCGCGGTGAAGACGACGGGGTGATAGACCATATCGAACTGTTCGGCGACGATCCGCAGGCCGACAGCCGCAGTTTCGTATTGTGCCCCGGCAAAGCCTACGATCGCTCGCCGTGCGGCACCGGCACCAGTGCCAAACTGGCGTGCCTGGCGGCGGACGGCAAACTGCCGCCGGATACGCAGTGGCGGCAGGCCAGCGTGATCGGCAGCGAATTCCAGGCCTATTATCGCTGGAGCGGCGAGCGCGTTACTCCCTTTATTCGTGGGCAAGCCTATGTGTGCGCCGATAGCCAACTGCTGCTCGACGCGCGCGATCCCTTTGTCTGGGGAATACGTTGATGTGGGCCGGACGGGGAGCCGATGTCATCGTGGTGGGCGCCGGCATTATCGGTGCCGCCTGCGCCTGGCGGTTGGCGCGGGAAGGGTATCGGGTCTCGGTCGTGGACGATCGCCGCGCCGGCGCCACCGCTGCCGGCATGGGGCATCTGGTGTGCATGGACGAGAATCCGGCCGAGCTGGCGTTGAGCGCCTATTCGCTGCGCTTATGGCGCGAAGTGACGGGGCGGATGCCGCAAGCGTGTGCCTGGTGCGGTTGCGGTACGCTGTGGCTGGCGGATAACGCGGATGAAATGGCCATCGCCGAGCAAAAACAGGCGCGGCTGGCGGAACAGGGCGTGGCCGCAGACCTGCTGACGGCGAGCCAGGTCGCCGCCACGGAACCGATGTTGCGGCGCGGCCTGGCAGGCGGGCTGCGAGTGCCGGGTGACGGCATTCTTTATGCGCCGCTTGTGGCGCGTTGGCTGTTGGCCGAAGGGGGGGCGGCGATCGAGGTGGTGCATGGCGAAGCGGCAGCGCTGGAAGCAGGGACGGTGCGGCTGGCGAACGGCCGGCGCCTGGTGGCGCCGGTGGTGGTCTTGGCCTGTGGCTTGCGTGCCAACGGCCTGTTACCGCAGCCGTTGCTGCGCGCCAAGAAGGGCCATCTGGCGATCACCGATCGTTATCCTGCACGGGTGCGGCACCAACTGGTGGAACTGGGGTACGGCGCCAGCGCGCATGCCAGCAACGGCACGTCGGTGGCGTTCAATGTGCAGGCACGGCCCACCGGGCAACTGTTGATCGGTTCTTCGCGCCAGTTCGACGCCGTCGATTCGGCGTTGGACATGTCGTTGCTGGCGGCGATGCTCACGCGTGCGCAGCATTTCTTGCCCGCACTGGCGCAGATGAACATCATTCGTTGCTGGACCGGGCAGCGCGCCGCCTCTGCCGACGGCTTGCCGCTGTTGGGCGCGCACCCGCAACATCCCTGGCTGTGGCTGGCGTTGGGGCACGAGGGATTGGGCGTTACGACCGCCCTCGGCAGCGCCGCGCTGATCGCCGCGCAGATCGGTCGGCAAACGCCGGAGATTAACGATTCCCCGTATTTGGCGGCGCGGGCGTTTGTCGCCGAGGAGCGGGCGGTATGAATGAAAGGCAAAATACGCTCGCGTTGAGCATCGACGGCGAACTCTACCGGGTGCCGGTTGGTATCAGCGTTGCAGCGGCGCTCAGCCTGTACGGAGCGGATCGTTGTCGGTTGTCGGTTTCACACCAGCCGCGCGCGCCATTTTGCGGTATGGGGATTTGTCAGGAGTGCCGGGTGACCATTAACGGCTTGCGTCGCCTGGCGTGCCAGACGTTATGCCAAGCCGGCATGCGCATTGAGAGGAGCGATGATGAGTGACTTCGATTGCGAAGTATTGATCGTCGGCGCCGGGCCGGCCGGCATGGCGGCGGCGCTGGCGGCGGCGGAAAGCGGTGGTCAGGTGCGAATGATCGATGATAATCCGTATCCCGGGGGGCAAATCTGGCGCGATGGGCCGCAGGTGGTTTTGCCTGAAGCGGCGAACCGCTATCGGCAGGCGCTGGCGGTGCGGCAAAATATTGCGCTGCAGTCCGGCTGCAAGCTGGTGGCGCTGTGCGGTGCGGATCGATTGGCGTATGAAGATGCCGCAGGCTGTGGCGTGATTCGCTATCAAAAGCTGATTTTATGCAATGGCGCGCGTGAACTGCTGCTGCCGTTTCCCGGTTGGACACTGCCGGGGGTGAGCGGTGCCGGTGGTCTACAGGCGCAAATCAAGCAGGGGCTGGCGATCCGCGGTGAGCGGGTGGTGATAGCCGGCAGCGGCCCACTGCTGCTGGCGGTGGCGAACAGCGTGAAACAGGCCGGCGGCAAGGTGATACTGGTGGCGGAGCAGGCGCCGCTGTGGCGCTTGGCGGCATTCGCCGGTGGCCTGTGGCGCTGGCCGGCCAAGCTGCGTCAGGCGCTTTCTCTGGTGCCGGGGCGTTACCGTGCCGGTAGCCGGGTACTGGCGGCATTGGGGCAAGAGCGCTTAACGTCGGTGCGTGTCGACAGCGGCGGGCGGGAAAGTACGCTGGCCTGCGACAGGCTGGCCTGCGGTTTCGGTCTGGTGGCGAACATCGAGCTGGCGATGCTGCTGGGGTGTCGGATCGAACATGACGCCGTGGCGGTGGATCATTGGCAGCAAACCAACCAGGCGCAAATTTATGCCGCCGGGGAGTGCACCGGCATCGGCGGCAGTGAATTGGCACTCACCGAAGGCGCCATTGCCGGTTATGCCGCCACCGGGCAGAGGGCAAAAGCCGACGCCTTGGCGGCGCAGCGGCGAGTGTGGCGGCGTTTCGCCGCGGCAGCGGCAACATCCTTTGCGCTCGATAAAAGTTTGAATTCGCTGGCCAAGCCGCAGACGCTGCTGTGCCGCTGCGAAGACGTCACGCTGGAACAGGTGCGCCACCAGCCGGATTGGAACACGGCCAAGCTGAGCAGCCGCTGTGGCATGGGGGCATGCCAGGGCAGAGTCTGCGCGACGGCGGCGAGGCAATTGCTGGGCTGGTCTTTGCCGCCGCCGCGTGTGCCTTTATCGCCGGCCAGAGTGGAAACGTTGGCTGCGTTGGGGCTGAACCGTGATGATGACGGCAGCTGAGCGGGTTGGCGGCGTTTCACCCTGGGCAAACGCCGCTACATTACCATTGCGGCCAATAGTAGGTTTTCTCTCGCCAGCCTTTGCCGTACATGCAGGCCTCGATGGTGGCGTTTCTGGCGGACTGATTGCGATCGGTCTGCACCGTTTTAATCGACGGCTCCTTGTCATAGCGGTATCCCAACGGGCAATCTTTCTTATTTTTCTCGCAGGGAACGTATTTGTTTTCGTAGCTGAACTCTACGTCTCTCACCACATCCGGCGGAAAACGGTCGTAGCCGCGGCTGCGGCATTCGGCAAATTCGGCATCCCGGGTACTCTCAACCGCGCCGGGCCTTTCCCATTGGGTGCAGGCGGTCATCATCAATAGCGGTAAAACGATCAAACAACGGCAATTCTTCATGGTGTCCCTAACTCTTCCTCATCCTGGGGCGCTTCTTAGGAATATTCCCAAGAAGCGGCGCGAAAAAGTGTAATAAACTGGCGATACAATTGGAAATGATAATGGTTATTGTTTAGGTGGGATTGAGAAAGCACTGCCTTGTGCGACGATGTTGGCTAAATGAAAGCGGCCTACGGGGGGGCTTACGAGGTGGGAAGGGCAGCGTAGCGTTTGTTTTGTTCATTATCTTGTCATCTTGTCATCTTGTCACCGCAGCGATCCGACGATCGTTTGATTGTCATGAATGCGGGATTGTATGCAAGCTAAGTATTTTCTTATCCGATTTAAATATTATTTTTATTTAGGATATTTACCTATGCCGAGTTTTTAATACTCGGTATTAATACCCAATTTTTTTATTTCTGTTTTGTTATTGTGGTTTTATTTTAAGAATTCCTTCATAAAGTGATTTTTAGTTATAGGGAATTTATTTGCATTTTAAAATTGAATTTTTTAAATTCAGCTTCAGATGAAGGGTAACCGTTGGCGACCAATACAAAAAAGGAGTTTATTTTGTCTGGGATAAAGAAAACACCTGAGAGTCGTGACGGTTTGCCTTCACCATCAGAGGATTATGATAGATTTAAGCACCTCGCCGATGTGGGGGCCGTGTTGGGATACGGGCGGACTCGCTTTTATCAGTGGTGCCGCGGGCGCGGATTTCTTACGCCAATGAATGTGCCGTCACATGAAATGATCCGCCTGGGGTATATGGTGGCGGTATTATCAGAGAGCGGCCATACCCGGGTTTACGTTACGCCAGATGGTCTCAGTTATGTCAGCGGTGCGTTTGCGGCAGATATTCAACGAGGCATGGTCAAGTTTTAAATTTGTAAAAATAGTCTTTATTTCAAGAGCTTTAATGCAGAATCTTCTTATCTCAATGGGCATGAGTAGGAAGTTATCCGATTTTTCGTCTCTGCGGCGTGTACGTTACTGGGGCAGCTATTCTCTTGTTACGATAATCGTTATTTTTCAGGAGCCAAGGATGAAGCATTACGCCGCATTGTTTTTTGCCTCTGCATTGTTGACGGGATGTGCGACCCAAGCCGTACCGCCGCAGCAGGCTGAGTTCCCGCCCCCAAGCCGTCTGATGCTCTATCAGAATATCCCGGATACGCCCTATGCCACGGTGGTGGTGGTGCGCGACAGCGGAATGTTGGCGGGCAGTTGCCGCACCGGCGTCTATGTGAATGGGGAGTTCGCCGCTTCGCTGGGCGCGAAAGAGAAAGCGGAGTTTCGCATGCCGCCTGGCAATGCTACGGTCAGCATCGGGCAAGATATGATTGAGAATCATCTGTGCATTTGGCGTGATACCGGCGGCAGCGTGCCCATGACGTTGCGCGCCGGTGAAAGCCGCTATCTGCGTATCGCCGGTGACCGGCAGCGCGGCTTCATTTTGCAGGCAGGGCGGCCGTAACCGTTCAGGCAAGGGCGTTAACGCCCTTGCCACCATCCCCACAGCGTAATTAACAGCCATGCCGCCGCGATCCAGCAAAGCACCGCCGCTCCCAGAGCCAACGACAGCCGCAGGCTGTTAATCAGGAAATACAGCGAAATCAAATACACCAGGTAGGGCAGGACCGCCCACATGCCGAAAATCAGCGTAGTTTTCAGCGCTGCGATCGACCGTTCGCTGCCGACAATGTAATGCGCTATCAGAGCGAAAGTGGGAAAAAGCGGCACCAAACCGGCGATATAATAGTTGCGCGTTTTAGCCAGCAGGCCGATCAGAACCACAACCAGCGCGCCGATCAGCGCTTTGACAAGGATGCCCATAACGGTCTCGGGGGACAGGGGAAATCAACACACTGCCCGAAAGCCTGTGCAAGATCAACGGGGTATAGCATGGGGAAAAGCAGGCCCGCATGAATAGTGGGCCTGCGGCGCTGCGCTTACTGACGGTAAGCGTGCTTGATTTGCTGAATGCTGTTCTTGAAGATTTCCGCCTGGGTCGGATCTTCGATTTGGGCAATGAAACGTTCCATGTTGATGATGACTTTCCCGGCGTCGGCCTGGCCGATCGACTTCAGGATCAGCGTCAGCGTGGCTTTGAGGCAGGCAACCTCGGTCGCCAAAATTTCCGGGTTTGCAGACGTAGTGAAGTCAACGTTGCTCATTTTCTCTCCTGATTTTTTTGAGGCCTTAGCCTGATACAAACTGCTTTGTCGCACCGCTCGCGGGCTGAAAAGCTGCTCCACGCGCGGCGGCGAATTTAACTGGGCGCGGAGTATAGCATAGCATGCGTTCGTCATCTGCAACGGGCTTCCTCAGGCCCCGCCGGTGGGCAACGCGCGTTCACTGCGTGCCGAATCACCAATTATCGGCAAGTTATTTCGAGACGGTTAACAAGTATTTGTCCGGTACGTTATTGTTGAACCCTTGAGGTTATTATAATTATTCGGGACGGGTGGCACCGATTTTGCCGGCGCTTGGCGGAAATAATAGTTTTGTCCTCCGGCCTCCGGCTCAGGTTGGCAGTGGCTTTCGTCGCGTCTTTAAATATCAATTGATTACAAACAGCCCGTGGCCGTGTTAATATTATTCACGTCGTGATTGCTTACACAGATTTTCCCCTGCGGCATGATTGTCACGCTATCCTGTAGCCGGTGCCGTGAAATTATTTTCGCCGCCCGAGCTTTTCCGACGTGACGATTTATCGGCGGCATAGACGGCTAAAATTGAAAAATCAGCTCTGCCCCGCAAAGTTATTCGGAAGTATGTATTAATCTGTGTTCATTCTTGTCTGAAAAACAAGTAATATCTCTGGCGAAAACAGAGGCTGATTGCGTTACTCCCTTTTTTTGGAGATTTTTCCTTGATTAGCGTTCTTCTTGTTGATGACCACGAACTGGTGCGCGCAGGGATACGACGCATTCTTGAAGATATCAAAGGTATAAAAGTTGTCGGTGAGGCCCAGTGCGGTGAAGACGCCGTAAAATGGTGCCGTGGCAACGCTGTCGATATCGTGCTGATGGACATGAATATGCCGGGCATTGGCGGGCTGGAAGCCACGCGCAAGATTGTGCGTTATGCACCCGACGTCAAAGTCATCATGTTGACTATCCATACTGAAAATCCTTTACCGGCCAAGGTGATGCAGGCGGGCGCTGCCGGCTACCTGAGCAAGGGCGCCGCGCCGCAGGAAGTGATTAACGCCTTGCGTTCCGTGCATGCGGGGCAGCGCTATATCGCGTCTGATATCGCCCAGCAAATGGCGCTTAGCCAGCTGGAACCGCAGGCCGAGACGCCGTTCAGTTGCCTGTCGGAGCGCGAGTTGCAGATCATGCTGATGATCACCAAAGGTAAAAAAGTGAATGAGATCTCGGAGCAACTGAGTCTTAGCCCGAAAACGGTGAACAGCTACCGTTACCGCATGTTCAGCAAACTGAATATCAGCGGTGATGTCGAACTGACTCATCTGGCCATCCGACATGGATTGTTCAATGCGGAGACGTTGTTAAGCAGTGAATGACCGTTTTGATGCCAAAGCCTTCCTGAGTACCGTCACCAGCCAGCCCGGCGTCTATCGTATGTACGACGCCACGGGTACGGTGATCTACGTCGGTAAAGCCAAAGACCTGAAAAAGCGTCTCGCCAGCTATTTTCGGCAGCAGGTCAGCAGCCGTAAAACCGAGACGCTGGTTAAAAATATCGCACAAATAGACGTAACTGTTACTCATACCGAAACAGAAGCGCTTTTGTTAGAACATAACTACATTAAATTGTACCAGCCGCGATATAATGTTCTTTTGCGAGACGATAAATCTTATCCGTTGATTTTTCTCAGCGCGGATACTCACCCTCGTTTGGCGGTGCATCGCGGCGCCAAACATGCCAAGGGTGAATACTTTGGCCCTTTTCCCAACTCTTACGCCGTGCGTGAAACGTTGGCGCTGCTGCAAAAGCTGTTCCCGATTCGCCAGTGCGAAAACAGCGTGTACCGCAACCGCTCGCGTCCGTGCCTGCAGTATCAGATCGGGCGCTGTCTGGGCCCTTGCGTCGCCGGCCTGGTGAGCGAAGAAGAGTACCGCCAGCAGGTGGACTACGTGCGGCTGTTCCTTTCGGGCAAAGATCAGCAGGTGTTGCATCAGCTGATTGCGCGCATGGAAGAAGCCAGCAAACTGCTGAATTTCGAGGAGGCGGCGCGCATTCGCGATCAAATTCAGGCCGTGCGCCGCGTCACCGAACGCCAGTTCGTCTCCGGCGACAGCGACGATCTGGACGTGATTGGCGTGGCGTTCGACGCCGGTATGGCGTGTCTGCACGTGCTGTTCATCCGCCAGGGCAAGGTGCTGGGCAGCCGCAGCTATTTCCCGAAAGTGCCGGGCGGTACGGAGATGGGCGAAGTGGTGCAGACCTTCGTCGGCCAGTTTTATCTGCAGGGCAGCCAGGCACGCACGTTGCCCGGCGAGATCCTGCTGGATTTCAGCCTGCCGGAAAAAGAACTGCTTGCTGAATCGCTCTCCGAGCTGGCGGGGCGCAGGATCCAGATCCAAAGCAAACCGCGCGGCGATCGCGCTCGTTATCTGAAGCTGGCGCGCACCAACGCGGCAACGGCATTGACCACCAAGCTTTCGCAACAGTCCACGATCCACCAGCGGTTGACGGAATTGGCCAAAGTGCTGAACCTGACGGAAATCAACCGCATGGAGTGCTTCGATATCAGCCACACCATGGGCGAGCAAACCGTGGCTTCCTGCGTGGTGTTTGACGGTAACGGGCCGGTGCGTTCGGAGTATCGGCGCTACAATATTAGCGGTATCACCCCCGGCGATGATTACGCGGCGATGACGCAGGTGCTGAAGCGCCGTTACGGCAAGGCGCTGGAAGATAAGAAAATCCCGGACGTTATCTTTATCGACGGCGGCAAAGGGCAGCTCGGCATGGCGATCGAGGTGTTCAAATCGCTGAACGTCAGCTGGGATAAGAACAAACCGCTGCTGATCGGCATCGCCAAAGGCGCCGATCGCAAGGCCGGGTTAGAAACGCTGTTCTTCGTGCCGGAAGGTGAGGGGATTGCGCTGTCGCCGGATTCGCCGGCGCTGCATGTGATCCAGCATATTCGCGATGACTCGCACAACCACGCGATTACCGGTCACCGCCAGAGAAGGGCGAAAGTCAGAAATACCAGCGCGCTGGAGCTGATTGAGGGCGTGGGGCCGAAACGGCGTCAGGTGTTGTTGAAGTATATGGGCGGACTGCAACCTTTGTTGAACGCCAGCGTGGAGGAAATTGCAAAAGTGCCGGGTATTTCACAAGCATTGGCAGAAAAGATCTACAATGCATTGAAACACTGAGGGCAATGTAGCAACATACTCTTAATTTCCACTCTAGCCAGATAGTTACCGTAGCATTATGCAATTGAATATACCGACTTGGCTTACCCTGTTTCGCGTAGTTCTGATCCCATTCTTTGTGCTGGCGTTTTATCTGCCGTTCAACTGGGCTCCGATGGTTTGCGCCGTTATCTTCGTGTTTGCCGCCGTCACCGACTGGTTTGACGGCTTCCTGGCACGCCGCTGGAAACAAACGACGCGCTTCGGGGCGTTTCTCGATCCGGTTGCAGACAAAGTGATGGTGGCGGTGGCGCTGGTGCTGGTGGCAGAGCACTACCACAGCTGGTGGATCACGCTGCCGGCGGCCACCATGATCGCCCGTGAAATCATCATTTCGTCGCTGCGCGAGTGGATGGCGGAGATCGGCAAGCGCAGCAGCGTGGCGGTGTCCTGGATCGGCAAAGTGAAAACCATGGCGCAGATGATGTCGCTGGTAGGCTTGCTGTGGCGCCCGGATCGTTCTGTGGAGTATGTCGCGTTCGGTTTGCTGTACATCGCGGCGGTGTTGACTTTCTGGTCTATGTTCCAATATTTGAACGCGGCGCGCAACGATCTGCTGGAACCCTGATCGATGCGCTGCAAAAATCGGCAAACGATCGTGATGAGCCAACAATTTTATTGACTCATCACGTCAGGTAAGTAGAATGCATCGCATCAGACGACAGCGATGAATTGCCGAAAGATAGCAAAGAAATCAGTCAGTTCTGGTAATGCGGGAATAGCTCAGTTGGTAGAGCGCAACCTTGCCAAGGTTGAGGTCGCGAGTTCGAGCCTCGTTTCCCGCTCCAAATTTTGATCTACGGAGTTCCATAGAATTCTGTAAGTCGTTGAAAGAAGGGGCGAAAGCCCCTTTTTTCATTCCGGTGACGTCCACCGGAATCCAGCAGCAGCCAGCGCTTTTTAGTCCATTTTTTAGTCCATCAATACGGGCGAGGACTGCAGCGCATTGTTGCTGGTTGGCAGCGGGTGACATGTCCACCATCTGTTCCTGAATTTCAATCCAGGTACAGAGGAGTTAAACATGGCACTCTCCGACACTACAGTGCGCCAAGCCAAGACAACGGGCAAAGCGTACACCATCGGTGATACCGACGGCCTGTCCTTGGCCGTATCCCCCATCGGCAACAAAAGCTGGCACTTCCGCTACGTCTGGAATGGTGTCCAGAAGCGATTGTCGCTGGGTACTTACCCAGAAATCTCCCTCAAAGATGCACGCACCCGGCGCGACGACGCTCGCGAGTTGGTCGCGCGTGGCATCAATCCCAAGAAGCATCGAAACCAAGAGCGTCGACTGGCCCTTCTGGCGGAGGAGCACACCTTCCAAAAGTTGTTCGAGCATTGGTTCGAGTTCCGTAAGCTGAGTTTGAAGGAGGGCCGTCAGAGCACGCAGGCACAGATTCAACGCATCTTCCGGAAGGATCTCCTGCCAAAGCTCGGGCTTCAGTCCGTCTACGACATCAAGCGCCCCGACCTGCTGGAGGTAATCGAAGTAATTGAGCGCCGCGGAGCATTTACAACCGCTGAGAAATGTCGCACCTGGCTGCACCAGATGTTCCGCTATGTGTTGATCAAAGTCCCCGACCTTGAACAGAGTCCCGCCTCGGACCTGGATGTCGTGGCGGCACCGAAACCCCCGGTCAAGCACAACCCCTTCCTGCGGATGGGGGAACTGCCGGAACTCTTGCAGAAGCTCCGCCAGTACCGCGGAATGCTGCAGACCCAGCTTGGGCTTCGTTTGCTGTTGCTGACGGGGGTACGGACAGGTGAGCTTCGACTTGCAACCCCTGACCAGTTCCATTTGGATCAGGGGCTATGGATCATCCCGCCGGAAGTCGTCAAGCAGCTTCAACTCGAGATGCGTAAGGAGCGCATAGAGCCAACGAGTATTCCCCCATACATCGTTCCGCTCTCCGCGCAGGCTCAAGAAATCGTGCGTTACCTGCTGGAACAGCGTAAGCCGGCGCAGAAGCACCTGCTGTCTCATCGGAGTGAACTGGCGGAACGCATCAGCGAAAACACGCTTAACACCGCGCTGCGGCGGATGGGGTATGTCAGGCTGCTCACCGGCCACGGCATTCGTGCAACTATTTCGACGGCCTTGAATGAAATCGGATATCCCAAGGTCTGGGTAGATGCCCAGCTCTCGCACACCGATCCCGACAAGGTCAGCGCGTCGTACAACCATGCGGAATATGTGGAGCAGAGGCGGCGCATGATGCAAGACTGGGCAGATCGCCTCGACATGTGGGAGCAGGGACTTTCTGAGGCAGCCAGCATGCACCTGAGCCATACCGTCCAGTTTGACTCGATGCCGCTGGTGCCAAACGCAATGGCTGACGTGCCATCGCCAGACCGGCAACCAGTGGCTCCTGGTGAACTGGGGGCAACAATCAGTTCTGTCCCGGCTACTGCATCTCTCCGACTGCCGGCTGTGCCTGTACAGGAACAGCCTCCGGTGCCAGTAGAGCCTGCGCCTTCCCAATTTCAGAGGGAGCACGCCGAGAAGCTCGAGCTGTATGAGGCATCGCACAACCTGCCAGTCGTTGCGTTTGCCAAGCTTGCGGGCAAGTCTCGAGACCAGGTCAATCGTGACATCAAGGCCGGGCGACTGCTGACCCTGGCGATGGGCAATCGTGGGCAACGGATCCCCGACTGGCAGTTGGACCCATTGTGTAGGGAACTGACCTCTTTGGTGCTTTCGAATGCTCGTAGCGCCGACCCATGGCGTGTTTATCATGCATTGAACACGCCCGTGGATGAACTGGGTGGGATGCGTCCTATCGAAGCTGTTCGTGCGTATGGGGTCGAGAAATTGGCCAGCGAAGCCGGGAAAATGTTGGAAGTGCTGACGGCGTAAGCGCCTTATGTGTCAATACCGATCGAATTGTGACCCACCCTGCCAAAGTAAAACGGACCCACCCCTGATCGTGGTTACTCAGAAACTTCGGCTTGCGCCTGTTTCTTAAGTTGGCCACTTTTTAATTTGTCCTTCA
>NZ_JAMYWQ010000112.1 GCF_024160145.1 Serratia nevei | reverse complement strand
ACGACTCTATTGAACCTGAGGCAATAGCTCAGGCCGGTTTTGCCGCAACTGCGCAACACGCGCAGGCTTTTGAAACGCTTTTGGCCCTGGAAGATACCACCTCTCTCAACTTTGACCATGCCTCGGTGGCTGACGACCTCGGCCATACCACCTCCCATAAAACCTCCCGTGGCCTGCATGCCCACTCTGTGTTGCTGTTTGCTCCTCATGAACAACAGGTTGTCGGTCTGATTGAACAGCATCGCTGGGCGCGAAATGTAGCCACTTATGGTCAGAGTGTTCGGTATGCCCGGCGCCCGTATGAGGGTAAAGAAAGCTTTAAATGGGAACGTGCTTCCCGGGCAATGACGGAGCGCCTTGGCGCACAGATGAGCAAGGTTATTTCTGTCTGTTACCAACGGTGCAAAACTGATCCACCCCAGCGGTTGAAAATTGATCCAGGGGTTAATCTGCTCCTCTGAATACAGGGGAGCTTATGATCACTTTTGAGATTCGTATGGAAATTAAAGTCCTGC
>NZ_JAMYWQ010000018.1 GCF_024160145.1 Serratia nevei | reverse complement strand
TTTCAGGGCAAACGCGATCTGTTCTTCGGTATAACGGGTCTTTTTCATATCAGATGACCTCTTTTTTCAGGAGAAGAAAGGCCGAAAACTCTACTTTACGCCGGTACTGAACAAAGGGAAGAGATCAGTCAGGGGTCTCAGGCGTACGGCCCGGTGAGGGGGTTAGGGTTTCATATCATCATCTACTCACGATTTTCCGTGTGCCAGTGCTTGATGTCATTGGTGGTTTGGCGTTAATTCTGTATAAGTATTCACCGGGGATCTTTTCGAATACAACGTTGATTCGGCTGATAATCATCCATAAGGACAGGGATATGAAAATAACGCATTCAGGCTACAAAGCCGGCATCGCCATACTATTGGCGGCGATGACCGCGCTGACGTTAACGGGGTGTGCCAAGCACACTGCCCCCAGCCAAAACGATCCGGTGAATAAAGAGGTCGATGATCTTTTCGCCAACCTTGGCGACCAAAAGACGCCTGCGCCGGGAAAAGAGATAGTACATTACCTGGCTCAGGTGCAAGCTGAGATCCAACGCCATTTTAAAGACGCCGAAGCCTACTCAGGCAAGCGTTGTACCTTGCGCATTACGTCGGCGCCGGACGGCCTGCCAATCAATGTTCGAACAGAAGGTGGCGATCCGGATCTTTGCCGTGCCGCCACGCAGGCAATTGCCGATTCTCGCTTTCCTAAGCCACCAACGGAAGAGGTCCATAAGGCGTTCCAAATTATCACGTTGGAATTTCGCCCGCAGTGAAAATAAAGGGCGGCAACCGGGGGGCTAAACAATTAAACAGAAGTCACAGGCCGCAGATCCATGCAGCCTGCGCGCGTTTGGTTTTGCCAAAAAACCATCCCTGCCTTATCGCCACAAGGGGCTAAAACATGCCTGTTCGCCTTGCCACTGAAACCGATGCCGCAATCCTGATCGCCCTCGACAGCGTTGCCCGGAACGAGCCACAGCGCGCGGCGCAGATCCGCGCCTGGTGCGGACAGGGCAGCTGTTATCTTGCCGAGGAACAGGGCGTGCTGATGGGCTATGGCGTGCTGCACTACCACTTCTTCGGCTGCGGCTTTATCGAGATGCTGATGGTCGGCGAGCGCTATCGCCGCCGGGGCGTCGGGCAGGCGCTGATTGCGGCGTTGAAATCCCTCTGCCGGCACCCGAAGCTGTTCACCTCCGCCAATTGCTCCAACCTGCCGATGCAGCGGCTGCTGCTGAATGCCGGGTTTGTCGCCAGCGGCCAGATTGACAATCTCGATGACGGCGACCCGGAGCAGGTCTTTTTCATTCCGGTGCGCTGATACGCATCACAAACAAAAAAGGGGCCCAATCGGGCCCCTGAGTGATTCGCTGCGGGAGGGTTACTCCGCCGCGTCGGGGTGGTTTTTGCCTTCCTCGATGAATTCTTCGTCGATCTCTTCAATGTTCTCCTCGCTGTCGCGGCCGGACAGGATGTTCCAGCAGGCGATGAACAGCGCGGCGATCAAAGGGCCGATGACGAAGCCGTTGATGCCGTAGATCTCCATGCCGCCCAGGGTGGAAATCAGGATCAGGTAGTCCGGCATTTTGGTGTCTTTGCCCACCAGCAGCGGGCGCAGGATGTTGTCCACCAGGCCGATCACCACCACGAAGAACACCACCAGGAAAATGGCTTTCCACAGCATGCCGGTGGCGAAGAAGTAGATCACCGCCGGCACCCAGATGATGGCGGAGCCCACGGCCGGGATGATCGACAGGAACGCCATCAGCGCGCCCCACAGCAGGCTGCCGTCGATGCCGGTAAAGTAAAACGCCAGCCCGCCGAGCGCGCCTTGCACCACGGCGACCACCACCGTGCCCTTGACGGTGGCGCGGGAGACGGCGGCAAACTTCACGAACAGGTGGTGCTTCACGTGCTGGGAGAGCGGCAGCGCTTCGAGCGCCAGGTTCACCAGATAGGGGCCGTCTTTCAGCAGGAAGAACAGCAGGTAGAGCATCACGCCGAAGCCGACGACGAAGTTGAAGGTGCCCTTGCCGATCAGGAAGACGCTGCCCGCCAGGTATTGCCCGCCCTTGAGCGCCACTTCGGAAAGCTGCTTTTGGATCTCGGCGGCGCTGTTGAGGTTATGCTCCGCCAGGAAGCGCTGCGCCCAGCCGGGCAGGTGGCGCATAAAGTCCGCCAGCATGGTCGGCAACTGGCTGTTGTTGGTCTGCAGCTTGGTGTAGATCACGTTGAATTCCATCGCCAGCGACGAGGCGATGATCGCCAACGGCGTGAACACGATCAGGCAGATCAACGCCACCGTCAGCAGCGACACCACGCCGTTGCGCTCGCCGACGTACTGCTTCAGCTTCTTTTTCACCGGATGAAAAATCACCGCCAGAATAATCGCCCACAGCACCGAGGAGTAGTAAGGCCCCAGCACGTCGAGAAAAGCGGCGGTGACGATAAACAGGATCAGAATAAAGAATCCTTTGGAAATGCCTTTAGACATCATAGTCGTCCCTCAAAAGATGAATTTTCAGCATAGATGAACTGAATGAAAACAACACTATCATCACCTTTATTTAACCGGTAGGGGATTTTTAACGGCGTACTCCACAATGTTGTTAAGGGAATGAGGAGGCGCCGCAGGGGGGAGCAGGCGGCGGCACAAGAAAAGAAAGAGGGCTAAATAATTAACAAAATTTATCGATTATGTTTCATTTTGTGAGCCGTGCTCGCCGCCGGCTGCGAAAAGCCAGTGCCAACAGCGCCCCTGACACCGCCGCCGTCAGCACCAGCCAGGCCGGGGCCGCCCAACCGGCCGCGGCCACGATGGCGCTCAGCGCGACCGGGCCGATCACCTGGCCGAGATAGTTCCCCTGCATCACCAGCCCCAGGCTCAGCGGCAGCAGCGTTGGTTCCGGCGTCGCCGCCGGCGTGGCGGCCAGAATAGTGGCGGGCAGTATGCCGGCGATGGCGCAGAACAGGAAGCACAGCGGGATCAGCAGGCCGTTGGGCGTCATCGGCAGGAAAATGCCGACGCCGAAGAGGCCGATGACCAGGCTGGTGGCCGCGAGCAGGCTACCGGCGCGCAGGCCGCGCGACAGCAAGAACCCGGCGGCGAGGTTGCCGATGATGTTCGCCGCCACCGCCGCCGCGCTGATGCCGCCGGCGGCCGCCAGCGACAGGCCGAGGCGCTGCATCAGGAAGATCGGCAGAAAGGTCATCACCGAGAAAAATTGCAGGTTGTAGGTGGTGAACATCAGAGCCAGCCACAGCGGCCGGCGCGCCCGCAGCAGGGTGCCGAGCGCTTGCCGCAGCTGCAGCGGCGGAACGTGCGCCTCGGCGGCCCGGCGGGAGGTGGTCAGCGGCAGCAGCAGGGCGGCCAGCAGCGTCAGCGCCGCGCCGGCCTGCCAGTTCCGTTGCCAGTCGGCCAGATGCGGGCCGAAAAACAGTGAAATGGCGATGCCTGCCGGCATAAAGGTGCTCCAGATGCCGAACACCAGGCTGCGCTGCGCCGGGGCGACAATGCGGTTCAGCACCGCCGGGGCGGCAACCACCACGATCACGAAGCCGATCCCCTCGACAAAACGGCTGACGATCAATCCGTTGAAGTCGTGCAGCGTGGCGCCGGTGAAGCTGGCGGCGCTGACGATCAGCAGCCCGAGCGCCAACAGGCGCCGGTCGCCCCAGCGGCGCACCAGCAGCCCGGCGGCGATGCCGCCGAACACCCCGACAAAGGGAAAGGCCGAAATAACCCAGCTCAGCGCTTCGAGTGAACGGCCGAACTCGGCCTGCAGCGCCGGCAGCGCGATGGTGGCTTTGCCCACGTGCAGCGCTGCGGCAATGCCGGCGAACAGCACGTTGAGTACGGCTAGCCAGGGCGTGGCGGCGGGAAGAACGCGGTCGATGGCGTCCGGTTTAATCGCGGTCATCACTCTCTCCGGTGGCGGTAACGCCATCACTATGAGCCTTCGCTGCGACAGAGGTCGTTCAAATGCTGCGCTATCATGCGGTGAAACTCGCCATTTCGTGCTTTATTGCGGGCTTGGGGTGATGGCGCCGTCCCTTATCGCGCCTTGAAACCGTGCGCCGGTTGGGTAAAACTGGCTGCCTATTCAAGGAGAAGAGTATGTACAGCGATAACGAGAAAAAGTTTTATATCATCCTCAACCGCAATCACGAACCGGCCACGCTGTTTAACGCTTCCTGCCATCTGACGGCGGGCATCACCGATCTGATCGAGCAGCGCGAATTTCACCACTATCCGAGCAGCCTCGACGGCGTCAGCGCCAACATGAGCCACTATCCGATCGTGATCCTGCAGGCCAAGAACAGCAGCCAGCTCGGCAACCTGATTCTGAAGTGCAAGGAAGAGGGCGTGCTGTCCAACTTCTTCACCACCACCATGCTGTCGCACTCCGCCGAACAGCAGATCGCCGACACCGCCAACACCCCTTACGAGCAGCTGGATTTCGTGGCGGTGGCGCTGTACGGCGACGCCGAACAGCTTAAGCCGTTGACCAAAAAGATCTCCGTTTACCGCTAATCGCTCAGGCGGCGGCACCGTCATATGTCTGGATCGTCAACGCGTCAATCTGCACGGCGGGGACGCAGCGCAGGTTGATGGCGCACATCGCGGCGCCGTCTGGCGCGGTGCCGTAGGCGAAGGGCTGGGCACCGCAGACTCGACAGAACTGATGGCGGATCTTGTGCTGATTGAAGGTGTAGGTGCTGAGCCGGTCTTGGCCGCTGTTGAGCGTAAACGCGCTGATGGGAAAGAAGGACAGCAACAGCCCTTTGCGGCGGCAGATAGAGCAGTTGCAGCTGAGGGCTTCGGTGGGCAGTTCGGCGTCTACGGTGAAGGTGACGGCGCCGCAGTGGCAGCTTCCCTGAAATGACATGGCGATGATCCTGTGACAGGGGGGAGTGTTTGCCCAGTATAGTGCAATTTATCGTCATCCGGCCGCGCAGGGTCTGGTTTCCTTAGTAAATGCACGGTTTTCTGGTAGGTTAGAGGTTAACGTCATCAAAAGGAGAGCGCGATGTTAGAACATTACTATCCGGCCAATATGGGCGCCAAACCGGTCACGGACGAACAGCACAAGCGGCTGGTGGCGGTGCAGGCGGCGCTGGAGTTGATCAAGGCCACGCTGTCGGATACCAACGACGGCAACGGCGTAGACTTCCAGCTGAAGGCGGCCGAAAAGCACATCGGCCCGATGGCCGACGCCATTCAGGAAGCTCTGAAGTAACGGTACGCCGTCACCTCAACCGCCCGCACCGGGCGGTTTTTTTTGCGCTGATTGCTGCGATTTTTTTAGTGGCGCATTGCCTTTTTCCCGGCTGGTGCCGTGAGCGACGCGATCCTACTCTAGCGATCCGAGTCCTTATCAGGGTCATGCTCATGTTCCGCTTCAGCCTCTTTTCTTTCTTATTACAGCGCCGCCGGTGCGTCACCCGCTTGGCCGGCGTCGCGCTGTTTCTCAGCGGCGTCATGCAGGCGCAGGCCGCGCAGCGCATCGAATTCTCGCCGGATGCCGCCGGCGCTTATCCTGAGGGCATCGCCTGGAACCCGCGCGCCGGTGCGTTCCTGGTCTCCTCCCTGCGCGGTGGGCAGCTTGGTCTGGTCTACCCGGATGGCCGCTATCGGCGGTTTTCCACCGGTAAGGGGCTTATCACCACCTCCGGCATGCTGGTGGACGCCGAGCGCAACCGGGTGCTGGTGTGCAACGAAGATGTGGGCGTCTCCCTCAGCTCTGCCCCCGGCACGCGCAATCGTGTGGCGCAGGTGCTGGAGTTCAATCTCGATACCGGCATGCTGCAGCAGACGTACGATCTCTCATCGTTAAGCCGTGGCCCGACGTTAGCCAACGATCTGGCACTCGACGCGCAGGGCAATATCTACGTGACCGACAGCTTCCAGCCGCAGATTTACAAGATCGAGCGGGCAACGCGCCAGGTGTCGATTCTGGTGCGCTCAGCGCGTTTGATGCCGGCCGCAGCACCCGCCGCTGCGCAGGGCACGCAGCCTTATCTCAACGGCATCGTGTATCACCCGGATGGCTATCTGATTGCGGCGGACTACACCCGCGGGCTGTTGTGGAAGGTGACGCTGGATAACGCGCCTGCGATAAGTGAAATCAGGCTGCCGCAGCGGCTGAAAGGGCCGGACGGGCTGCGGCTCAAAAACGCCCATGAATTGGTGATCGTACAGTCTTTTCCGGGTGCAAAGGGGAGCATGTCCGGCGACGTGACGCTGCTCTCCTCGAACGACGGCTGGGCCAGCGCGCATATCGCGGCGGTCGCCACGCCGCCGGAATTGGATGGGCCGACCGGCGCCGCACTGCGCGATGGCGAGGTGTGGGTGGTCAACTCCCGTTACCCCCGTTTGTTTGCCGACGTTGCTCAGGCGGAGAGAACCAGGACGTTCAGCATCGTCAGGGTGGCGTTAGCGCAGAGGCCCGCCGATCGGCGACGGTTGCCAACCCGGCCGGAATAGGATTAAATGCCGCACTGACTGTATAAATAAACAGGTGCGCTGCGATGAGTCTGATGTTGAAGGGTGAAAAGATCGACCGTAACCGCTTTACCGGTGAGAAGATTGAAAACGGCCGCTTTATGCTGTGCGATTTTTCGGGCACCGATCTGACCGGCACCGAGTTTATCGGCTGCCAGTTTTACGATAGCGACAGCCGACAGGGTGGCAATTTCAGCCGCGCGATACTCAAAGACGCCAGCTTCAGAAGCTGCGATCTGTCGATGGCCGACTTCCGCCACGCCAGCGCTTTGGGGCTGGAGATCCGCGAATGCCGCGCGCAGGGCGCCGATTTTCGCGGCACCAGCTTTATGAACATGATCACCAGCCGCACCTGGTTTTGCAGCGCCTATATCACCAAAAGCAACCTGAGCTACGCCAACTTCGCCAAGGTAGTGCTGGAGAAATGCGAGCTGTGGGAAAACCGCTGGCACGGGGCGCAGGTGCTCGGCGCCAGCTTCAGCGGTTCCGATCTGTCCGGCGGTGAGTTCTCCGGCTTCGATTGGCGCGCCGCCGACGTCACCCAGTGCGATTTGAGCAACGCGGAACTGGGCGAGTTGGATTTGCGTAC
The DNA here is from genome assembly GCF_024160145.1 of Serratia nevei. Taxonomy (GTDB): domain Bacteria; phylum Pseudomonadota; class Gammaproteobacteria; order Enterobacterales; family Enterobacteriaceae; genus Serratia; species Serratia nevei_A. The sequence goes on along the minus strand of NZ_JAMYWQ010000018.1, from coordinate 93,136 downwards.
CACCGATCTGCAGGGGGTCAAAATGGACAGCCACCAGGCTGCGCAGCTGCTGGAAAGGCTGGGGATCGCGATCATCGGCTGAGATGTCAGCAGGTATAGAAAAACCCGGCATAGCCGGGTTTTTTCATTGGTGCACTCAGCGCTGCGAGTCCAGCCGTTCGTTGTTTTTCACCACGTCCTGCGCCTTGAGGTAGCTTTCGATCAGCAGCTGATAGGCCGGAAAGATTTTGGTGTAAACCTCGGCCCACTGCTGGGCGTCGGCGCGGTTCCAGCTGCCCTGCAGCTCGGAGGCCACGCCGGCGGTGTCGATCGGCACCACGCCGGCCTGTACCACGCGCGCCAGGGTGATTTCCTGCGCCATTTTCGAGTAGGTGCCGGAGGCGTCGATCACCGCGAACACTTTATAGCCTTCGGCCACCGCGCTGATGGACGGGAAGGCCATGCAGACGCTGGTGATGGTGCCGGCGATGATCAAGGTTTTGCGGCCGGTGGCCTTGACCGCCGCCACGAAGTCCGGGTTGTCCCAGGCGTTGATTTCCCCTTTACGGGCGACGTACTGCGCGTGCGGCGCATTCTGGTGGATTTCCGGGATCAGCGGGCCGTTCGGGCCTTGCGGCACCGAGGCGGTGGTGATCACCGGCAGTTTGCTGAGGGTGGCGATGCTGGCCAGCGCGGCGGCGCGGGCGCGCAGTTCGGTCATCGGCATATCGGCGACGGTCTGGAACAGGCCGCTCTGGTGGTCGATCAGCAGCATGACCGCGTCATTGGCATCAATAACAGGACGCTGGCCGTTGAAGTTGGCGGGAGTGCTCATGGTGTTTTCCTTTTCTCGTCGTGAGGTCAGTGGGTATCTTCTTTGATTGATAAGGCTGAAACTCAGCACTTGCCTACAGTGTAGGGAGGGGAGAAAAATCCGGTAGACCGTGTAGGCGGGATGCATCGTTCCACAGATGGAACGACGGCGCGCCAGGCGAGGGAGGCGGCGGTGGGCTAAACTTAAGGTGCAGGAGAAACCTGCGGCAAGGAGCGCCATCCTGTTTACGGAGTTGACGAGGAGGGCCGCCATCATGGCTTACCGGCATATCGTTGTCGCCACGGATCTCAGCGAAGACGCCGAGTTCCTGCTGGGCAAGGGCGCCAGGCTGGCCGCCGCGCTCAAGGCCAAACTTTCCCTGATCTATATCGACATCCACCGCGCCGGTTATTACGTCGATCTGGGCGTGGGCGATTACAACTACACCGATCGCACCTTTTCGGAGCGGGTGAAGAACATGCTCAATGCGATCAAAGGGCAGTCGTCGTATCCGGTCGAAGAGGTGATCGTCAGCCGCGGCGCGTTGACGGAAGAACTGAACCGGGTGGCGAAGGAGAAAGGGTTCGACCTGGTGATCTTCGGCCATCATCACGATGTCTGGAGCCGGCTGGTCTCTGCGGCGCGCCAGGCGATCAACGAGCTGAACGTCGATCTGCTGGTTGTCCCCATTGAGAAAAAATAGTCGCAGCCGTCTGCGGGCGGCTGCCGTTTTCATTCACATTGCTTATCTCTTGGCAGCCATAATCGCCTGTCTGCAATAATTCCGCATGCTGACAATCCGCCCGGCAAATAGTGACTCACCGTAATTTTATTTTATCCATCAATATGTTGGCAAAAATCCGATAAAGGTTAACCCAGCGCATTGACATCACTGACATACCTCATTTTGGTTAATAAACCGCACGTTTTGACTGGCTCTCAGGGAAGGGGCGGCTTATCCTCGGGCTAATGAGATTTGTATGACTTATATAAATACGTTCACATGGAGGAGGTCTCATGCGTTTTGACAATAAAGTCGTGGTTATCACCGGTGCGGGCAATGGCATGGGGGAAGCGGCAGCGCGGCGTTTCTCCGCCGAGGGTGCCATCGTGGTGCTGGCCGACTGGGCCAAAGAGGCGGTAGATAAGGTTGCCGCTTCGCTGCCGAAGGGCCGGGCGATGGCGGTACATATCGACGTGTCCGATCATGTCGCGGTTGAAAAAATGATGAACGAGGTGGCGGAAAAACTGGGCCGCATCGATGTCTTGCTGAACAACGCCGGCGTGCACGTGGCGGGCAGCGTGCTGGAAACCAGCATCGACGACTGGCGTCGCATCGCCGGGGTCGATATCGACGGCGTGGTGTTCTGCTCCAAATTCGCGTTGCCGCACCTGCTGAAAACCAAAGGCTGCATCGTCAATACCGCGTCGGTGTCCGGCCTGGGCGGCGACTGGGGTGCGGCCTATTACTGCGCGGCGAAAGGCGCGGTGGTCAACCTGACGCGCGCCATGGCGCTGGATCACGGCGGTGACGGCGTGCGCATCAACTCGGTCTGTCCGAGCCTGGTGAAAACCAACATGACCAACGGCTGGCCGCAGGAGATCCGCGACAAGTTCAATGAGCGTATCGCGCTGGGCCGTGCGGCGGAGCCGGAAGAAGTGGCGGCGGTGATGGCGTTTCTGGCCAGCGACGACGCCAGCTTTATCAATGGCGCCAACATTCCGGTCGATGGCGGGGCGACCGCCTCGGACGGCCAACCGAAGATTGTCTAAGCGTTAATACGCAGGCCCGGTCAGGATGACCGGGCCTGTTGCTTTATACGCCGATGCGGTCGCGCAGCGTGTAGTAGGCCGCGCCGATGGCGGTGAACGGGATTTGCAGATTGCGCCCGCCGAAGAACGGCAGGTGCGGCAGCCTGGCGAAAGCGTCGAAGCGTTCGGCGTCGCCGCGCATCAGCTCGGCGATCAGCTTGCCCGCCAGATGGGTGCAGGTCACGCCGTGGCCGCTGTAGCCCTGCATGTAGTACACGTTATTCTCCAACCGGCCGAACTGTGGCATGCGCGACAGCGTCAGCAGGAAGTTGCCGGTCCAGCGATAGTCGATACGCACCCCTTTCAGCTGCGGGAAGGTCTTCAGCAATTTTGGCCGGATCAGGTTGTCGATGTCGTCCGGATCGCGCGCGCCGTACACCACGCCGCCGCCGTACAACAGGCGATGATCGGCGGTGATGCGGTAGTAATCCAGCAGGTAGTTACAGTCTTCCACGCAGTAGTTCTGCGGGATCAGCGCCTGCGCGATCTCCGGCGCCAGCGGCTCGGTGGTCACCACCTGAGTGCCGCACGGCATGCTGCGCTTGGCCAGCCGCGGCTCCAGCTTGTCGCCCAGATAGGCGTTGCCGGCGACGATGACGAAACGCGCCTTCACCTGGCCGTTGGCGGTGCTGATGAGCGCCGGTTCACCGTGGCGGATGTGCGTCACCGCCGATTGCTCGAAGATGCGCCCGCCCTGCAGGCGAATCGCCTCGGCCTCGCCCAGCGCCAGGTTGAGCGGATGGATGTGGCCGCCGCTGTGATCGAGCAGCGCGCCGACGTAGCGATCGCTGGCAACTTCCTGGCGTACCCGATCCGCATCGAGCAGCTCGAGCCGGGTATTGCCGTAGCGTTCCCAGTTGCGTTTCTGCTCGATCAGCGCATGGAACTGCTTGTTGTTCAGCGCGGCGAAGATGCCGCCGGGGCGGTAGTCGCAGTCGATGGCGTAGCGGCTGATGCGGCTGCGGATGATCTCCGCGCCTTCAAACATCATGCTGCCGAGCAGGCGGGCGCTTTCCGCGCCGTAGCGCTCTTCAATCACATCGATGTCGCGGCTGTAAGAGTTGACCAACTGGCCGCCGTTGCGGCCGCTGGCGCCGAAACCGATGCGCGCCGCTTCCAGCACCACCACGTTATAGCCGGCTTCCACCAGAAACAGCGCGGAGGAGAGGCCGGTATAGCCGCCGCCGATCACGCAGACGTCGCACTCGATCGATTCATTCAGTTGCGGATAGGGCTGATGGGCGTTGGCCGTGGCCGCATAGTAGCTTTTTACGTGTTCAGTCATGAGATAAGCCCTTATTCCAGCGAGATCCAGGTGGTTTTCAATTCGGTGAATTTGTCCAGCGCGTGCAGCGATTTGTCGCGGCCGTTGCCGCTCTGCTTGTAGCCGCCGAACGGCACGGTCATGTCGCCGTCGTTGTAGTTGTTGACGAACACCGTGCCGGCTTTCAGCTGGCGCGCCAGGCGGTGCGCACGGGCCAGATCGCGGGTCCAGACCGCGGCGCCGAGGCCGTAGTCGCTGTCGTTGGCCAGCTGCAGCGCCTGTTGCTCGTCGTCGAAGGTGGTCACCGCCAGCACCGGGCCGAAGATTTCATCGCGCGCCACGCTCATGGCGTTGTTCACCTGGGTGAGGATGGTCGGCCCCAGGTAGCCGGCGTGGTCGCCCTGCGGATGGTCGCGCCCGTCGAGGAACAGCGCGGCGCCCTGGCTCAGCCCCCGATCGATATAGCCGGCCACTTTTTCGCAGTGGCCGCTGTCGATCAGCGTGCCCATCACCGTGGCGGGATCGAGCGGATCGCCGGGAACGAAGGCCGCCGCGTGTTTGCGCAGCGCCTGCAGGAACGCTTGCTCAATGCTCGCCTCGACCAGCAGGCGAGTGCCGGCGATGCACACCTGCCCCTGATTATAGAAGATGCCGGCGGCGGCGCTGTGGGCGGCCTGATCCAGATCCGGGCAATCGGCGAAGACGATATTGGCGCTCTTGCCGCCGGCCTCCAGCCAGACGCGCTTCATGTTCGATTCGCCGGCGTAAATCATCAGCTGTTTCGCCACCAGCGTGGAGCCGGTGAAGGTGAGGGCGTCGACGTCGCGGTGCAGCGCCAGCGCCTTGCCGGCGTCGTGGCCATAGCCGGGCACCACGTTCAGCACGCCGTCCGGCAGCCCGGCCTGCTGCGCCAGTTTACCGAGCAGGATGGCGCTCAGCGGCGATTTCTCGGAGGGTTTGAGCACCACGCTGTTGCCGGCGGTCAGCGCCGGGCCGAGTTTCCAGCAGGCCAGCAGCAGCGGGAAGTTCCACGGCACGATGGCGCCGACCACGCCGATCGGCTCGCGCTCGATCAGCGCCAGCGCATCGCGGCCGGTGGGGGCGATTTCGCCGTAGACCTTATCGATCGCTTCGGCGTACCAGCGGATGCAGCGAATGGCGCCCGGCACGTCGTCGCGCAGGCTGTGGCGAATCGGTTTGCCGGTGTCCAGCGTTTCCAGCAGCGCCAGCTCTTCATGATGCTGCTCCATCAGATCGGCGAAGCGCAGCAGCGTGGCCTTGCGCTGCGCCGGCGCGGCCTGTGCCCAGTCGCCACGTTCAAAGGCGGCGCGCGCCGCGCTGACCGCCCGATCGATGTCGGCGGCTTCGCCGCGCGCGACCTGCGCCAGCTCACGGCGCCCGGCGGGATCTTCCACGGCGAAACGTTTCCCCGCGGCGGCCGGCTGGTAGCGGCCGTCGATAAACAGCTGGTGCTCAATCTTCAGGGCCTGCGCCCGTTGTTGCCAATACTGCAAATGGTGAAAGTTCATGCCTGGCTCCGTTGATCAGAATGTCGTCGGCGTATGGGCGCTGATAATCCGGCAAATGCGCGCCGACGTGTTGCTGAAACTGTGGGGGATGCCGGTATTGATGGCGTAGCTCTGCCCGGCCAGCAGGTGATAGCTCTGGCCGTTGACCTGCAGCACCACTTCACCCTCCAGCAGCGTGCCGATCTCTTCCCCCTGATGCTTGATGCGCTCGCCGGTGGTGGTACCCGGCTCGTAGGTCTCGATCATCATCGCCAGCGTGCGGTTCGGATCGCCGTTGTGGATCAGCTTCATCGAAACGCCCTGGCTGCCGATTTCGATCAGATCGTCACTGCCGATCACGATCTGCGGCTCCGTCGGTTTTTCCGGCTCGGCGAAAAACGCCGACAGCGACAGACCGTATACCGTCAGCAGCTTTTGCAGCGTGCTGATGGCCGGGCTGACCTTGTCCTGCTCGATAGTGCTGATGGCGCTGTGGGTTAACCCAGACAGTTCGGCGACCCGGCGCTGCGACAACCCTAATTGTTGACGGATCTGCGACAGACGTTTTCCCGGTGCCAAGCTGACGTCGCTCATGGGCGTTTTTCCTTTTGATAGTTCCTACAGGCGGTGATGAAACCATCAAACAACAGGCGTGACAGGGCGTACTCGTCGCTGTTCCACTCCGGGTGCCACTGCACGCCGAGCGCGAAAGGCTGATCGCGCACGCTGATCGCCTCCACCAGCCCGTCGGCGGCGTGCGCCTCGATGCGAACGCTCGCGCCCAGGGTTTTGGCGCCCTGGCCGTGCAGCGAGTTCACCCAGAATCTGTTGCAATCCGGTATCAGTTGCGAAAGCAGCCCCCCTTCCTGAACGATGACTTCGTGGGCGGGGGCGTATTGCTGTTCCAGCGGCAGGTCGTGATCTTCACGATGCTCCAGCAGCTCGGGCAGTTCGTACAGGCGGCGATGCAGGGAGCCTTGGGTGGCGACCACCATCTCCTGCATGCCGCGGCAAATGGCGAAAAGGGGAATGCGCCTGTCGAACGCCTGGCGGATCAGCGCCAGGCTCAACGCGTCTCGGCCAGGATCGGCGTCAGGCTCATCGCCGTTTTCACCATAAAGGTGCGGCTGCACATTACTGGGGCTGCCCGGCAGCAAAATGCCGTCGAGGCGCGGCAGCAGTTCCGCCAGCATTTCCGGCTCCGCCAGCGCGTGCGGCAGGGCGATCGGCAAGCCGCCGGCGGTGATAACGGCATTCAGGTACTTTTCTTGCAAGGTCTGTGTGAGGTGCCCGTTTAACCTATACCTGCACATGACGACGCCGATGACTGGTCTGTTAAATATATTGTCCATGCTATCCCCTTGGTACGTTCGAAATTATGAACGATAAGCTTCTCTACCGCCGATTTCGTTCAATATTCTATAAATCTAGCAGTCGATTGGCCAAGATTCAAACCAAAAGTAACACTTGCAAAACAAATTTGTTTCATCTACGTTTCATTTGTGGGCATTATATTGAACAAGACGGTCAATAAACATCGACGACAGCAAAACACAAACGGCGGGTGAACCATGCAGACCAACATCGTAGAAGTGGAAAACTTTGTTCAGCACAGTGAAGAGAGACGAAGTAGCGCGTTCCAGCGCGAAGTGAAGAAGTACCTGGAACGTTATCCGTTAACCCAACATGTCGACGTACTGTTGACCGATCTGAACGGCAGCTTCCGCGGCAAACGCATCCCGGTCGGCGGCCTGAACAAACTGGAGAAGGGCTGTTACTTCCCGGCATCGGTATTTGCGATGGATATTCTCGGCAACGTCGTCGAAGAGGCCGGGCTGGGGCAGGAGCTGGGCGAGCCGGATCACGTGTGTGTGCCGGTGCCGGGCACGCTGACGCCGTCGGCGGCGGATCCGCAATATATTGCGCAGGTGCTGCTCACCATGCTGGATGAAGATGGCACTCCCTTTGACGTTGAACCGCGCAATGTGCTGAACCGAGTGTGGCAGCGTTTGCGCCAGCGCGGGCTTTCCCCCGTGGTAGCGGTAGAGTTGGAGTTCTATCTCATCGATCGTCAACGCGACGCGGAGGGCTATCTGCAGCCGCCGTGCGCGCCGGGCACGCAAGAGCGCAACACCCAAAGCCAGGTGTATTCCGTCGATAACCTGAACCATTTCGCCGACGTGCTGAGCGAGATCGACGAACTGGCGCGTTTGCAGGGCATCCCGGCGGACGGCGCGGTGGCGGAGGCGTCGCCGGGGCAGTTCGAGGTCAACCTGCACCATACCGACGACGTGCTGCAGGCCTGCGATCACGCGCTGGCGCTGAAGCGGCTGGTGCGCATGGTGGCCGAGAACCACAACATGCAGGCGACCTTTATGGCCAAGCCGTATGAGGAGCACGCCGGCAGCGGCATGCACGTGCACATCAGCATGCTGAACGCGCAGGGCAACAACGTGTTCGCCGACGACGACGGCGAAGACTCGGCGCTGCTGAAACAGGCGCTGGCGGGCATGATCGCCCTGATGCCGTCTTCGATGGCGCTGCTGGCGCCGAACGTCAACGCCTACCGCCGCTTCCAGCCCGGCATGTACGTACCGACCCAGGCCTCCTGGGGGCATAACAACCGCACCGTGGCGCTGCGCATTCCCTGCGGCGATCGCGACAACCACCGCGTGGAGTACCGCGTGGCGGGCGCCGACGCCAACCCTTATCTGGTGATGGCGACCATTCTGGCCGGCATCGTCTACGGCCTGGAAAGCGCGCTGCCGCTGCCTGAGCCGGTGACCGGCAACGGGCTGGAGCAGGACGGGCTGCCGTTCCCGATCCGCCAGAGTGACGCGCTGTACGAGTTCGAACATCAGCCGGTGCTCAATGCACTGCTGGGCGAACGCTTCAGCCATGTCTACCTGGCCTGCAAAACCGATGAGCTGGTGCAGTTCGAGCGCCTGATCACCGAAACCGAAATCGAGTGGATGCTGAAAAACGCCTGATCCCGCTCACCCTGCGACGACCGCGCGCGTCCGGCGCATTTCATCGGCTCTCCTGTGGCCGGTGAGGCTGCGCGCTGCGGTACAGAATTTCTTCTATCACGGCGTACAGGACGCCGACGAGGAAATAACCATGACTCAGTCATCCCCCTGCGCAGACGTTTGCCTGTGCCGCAGTGCCTACGGGCCGGTCGCCGGCCGCCCGACAGTGATCCCAACCCATTTTTCCCGCCGCCTGAGCAGCAGTTTCCCCGCGGCCTCTCTGAATGACGTTGCACGGTTGACAGCAGAGGACCAAGAGGGGAAATGCCATGACGATTAAAACCATCGACGGCGGCCCGGCGGGTAAACCGCAGCTGCGCAAATCCCTCAAACTGTGGCAGGTGGTGATGATGGGCCTGGCCTATCTGACGCCGATGACGGTGTTCGATACCTTCGGCATCGTCTCCGGCCTCACCGACGGCCACGTGCCGACCTCCTATCTGCTGGCGCTGGCCGGCGTGCTGTTTACCGCCATCAGCTACGGCAAACTGGTGCGCCAGTTTCCCACCGCCGGCTCCGCCTATACCTATGCGCAGAAGGCGATCAACCCGCACGTCGGTTTTCTGGTGGGGTGGTCATCGCTGCTCGATTATCTGTTCCTGCCGATGATCAACACGCTGTTGGCGAAGATTTACCTGACCGCGCTGTTCCCGGAAGTGCCGCCCTGGGTGTGGGTGGTGGGCTTCGTGATCCTGATTACCGCCATCAACCTGAAAAGCGTCAATCTGGTGGCCAACTTCAATACCCTGTTCGTACTGGCGCAGGTGGCGATCATTCTGGTGTTCATCTACCTGGTGGTGCGCGGCCTGCACAACGGCGAGGGGATGGGCACGGTGTGGAGCCTGCGGCCGTTCCTCAGCGAGAATGCGCACCTGCTGCCGATCATTACCGGCGCGACTATCCTGTGCTTCTCGTTCCTCGGCTTCGATGCGGTCACCACGCTGTGTGAAGAGACGCCCGACGCCGCCAAGGTGATCCCGCGCGCCATCTTCCTGACCGCGCTGTACGGCGGGGTGATCTTTATCAGCGTGTCGTTCTTCATTCAGCTGTTTTTCCCGTCTATTCAACGCTTCCACCAGCCCGACGCCGCGCTGCCGGAGATCGCGCTGTACGTCGGCGGCAAGCTGTTCCAGTCGATCTTCTTGTGCGTGACCTTCATCAACACGCTGGCCTCCGGCCTGGCGTCGCACGCCAGCGTGTCGCGCCTGCTGTACGTGATGGGGCGCGATAACGTGTTCCCGGAGAAGTTCTTCGGCTATATCCACCCCAAATGGCGCACGCCGGCGCTCAACGTGCTGATGGTCGGGCTGGTGGCGCTGTCGGCGCTGTCGTTCGATCTGGTCACTGCCACGGCGCTGATCAACTTTGGCGCGCTGGTGGCCTTTACCTTCGTCAACCTGTCGGTCATCAGCCACTTCTTCATCCGCGAAGGGCGCAACAAAAGCTGGAAGGATCGCTTCAATTTCCTGTTCCTGCCGCTGGTGGGGGCGCTGACGGTGGGGGTGCTGTGGCTGAACCTGGAGAAGAGCTCGCTGACCATGGGGCTTATCTGGGCGACGCTGGGCTTCGGCTATTTGGCCTGGCTGACCCGGCGTTTTCGCCAGCCGCCGCCGCAGCTCGAGCGGCAGCCGCAGCAATAAAATCACAGGCGGGAGTTTCCCGCCTTTCTTTTTGGCTCGTGCGGCAGTAAAGTGAAAAAACCTGATAAAAAATAACCCATTGGTCCCGCCTTATGCCCGTTTTGCCCTCGCGTACTCGCGCCACGCTGTTCGGTTTGTTGGCCATTGTGCTGTGGAGCAGCGTCGTCGGCCTTATTCGCAGCGTCAGCGAAGGGCTGGGGCCGATCGGCGGCGCGGCGATGATCTACAGCGTCAGCGCGGCGTTTCTGCTGGTGGCGCTCGGTGTGCCGAAATGGCGCAGTTTTCCGCGACCTTATCTCATCGTCGGCAGCCTGCTGTTCGTCAGCTACGAGATCTGCCTGTCGCTGTCGCTCGGCTACGCCAATACCCGCCTGCAGGCGATAGAAGTGGGCATGATCAACTACCTGTGGCCCTGTTTTACCGTGCTGATGGCGCTGGCGCTCAACGGGCAACAGGCCAAATGGTGGCTGCTACCGGGGCTGCTGCTGTCGCTGTTCGGCATCGGCTGGATCATGAGCGGCGAGGGCGGCTGGTCGCCGGCGCAGATGCTGGCCAACGTGCGCAGCAATCCGCTCAGCTACGGGCTGGCGTTCAGCGGTGCGGTGATTTGGGCGCTGTACTGCAACCTGACCAGGAAGATCGCCCAGGGCAGCAACGGCGTGGTGCTGTTTATCGTGCTGACCGCGCTGGCGCTGTGGCTGAAGTACGCCTTTAGCGCGGAAAACGGCATGCAGTTCAGCCTCGGCGTGACCGTGACGCTGCTGTGCGCCGGCGTAGCGATGGGGGCGGGGTATGCCGCCTGGAACGTCGGCATTCTGCACGGCAACATGACGCTGCTGGCCACCGTCTCTTATTTTACCCCGGTGCTGTCGGCGGTGTTTGCCGCGCTGGTGTTGCACACCGCGCTGACCGTCAATTTTTGGCAGGGCGTGGCGATGGTCACGCTTGGTTCGCTGATCTGTTGGCGGGCAACCCGTGGAAATTAACGGAAATTATCCGCCGTCGGCGCAATGTTGAACTAGAATTTAACTAGCCATGTTGCCTGAAGGAACGACGACGATGAGAAGCGATATTCAATTTATTCAACAACCCGAAATCGACGCGCATCATTATGAACGCGGCGACACCGTGCGCCTGACCACGGCGAATCTGCGGCATGAATATCAGCTCGACGTTTATATTTTGCGCCGCGACGACAAGCTGATTTACGGTTCGGTGGTTGCGGCGGCGCCCAAGACCGACATTCCGGTCGCCAGCTGGGAGGTGAAAAACGGCGAGGAGGTGGCGTTCCGCCAGGAAAACATCGCCAAGGCGGTGCCGGCGGTGAACTGATTTCGCTTTGCGTATTTTCTGTTGATTTTGATGAAGGCCGGCGTTTATGCGTCGGCTTTTTCTTTTCCACGCCGCGATAACGGGCTGGTGACGCCCTGATGACAGTTGGCTCAAAAACTGCGCTAAAAATCGACGTGCATGACAAAAATCACAGCGAATATGAATTTGCATGAAACATAATTTGACAAATGTGAACGCAATCGATTACCTATTCGCGAAATGCATAACTGGATCACAGATTCTTACAGTCAGTGGTTTCTATAATGCGCGCGTCATCCGAGTTTCTGTGTGAAGACAACGCCAGGTGTCGGCAGACTCATTGTCATCTTTTCTAAACGGGCAGGAAATGGCCCTTTAAGCATGTGGTAATAAAATGAAAAAAATAGCTCTCGCAGCAGGTGTACTGCTCGCAGCGTCTTACAGTGCATCATCAATGGCTGATAGCAAAGACAGTCAATATGTCTCCGACTGGTGGCATCAGAGCGTCAACGTGGTGGGCAGCTACCACACCCGCTTCGGGCCGCAGCTGAACAACGACGTGTATCTCGAATACGAAGCCTTCGCCAAGAAAGACTGGTTCGATTTCTACGGTTACGTTGACGTGCCGAAGTTCTTCGGCGTGGGCAATACCCCGGATCGCGGCATTTGGGACAAAGGCTCCCCAATGTTTATGGAGATAGAACCGCGTTTCTCCATCGACAAGCTGACCGGCACCGATCTGAGCTTCGGCCCGTTCAAAGAGTGGTATTTTGCCAACAACTATATCTATGATCTGGGCCACAACGCCGACGGCCGTCAGAACACCTGGTATATGGGTCTGGGTACCGACATCGACACCGGCCTGCCGATGAGCCTGTCGATGAACATCTATGCCAAATACCAGTGGGAAAACTACCAGGCTGCCAACGAGAACAGCTGGGACGGCTACCGCTTCAAGGTGAAGTACTTCGTGCCGCTGACCCAGGTGTGGGGCGGTAACCTGAGCTACATCGGCTTCACCAACTTCGACTTCGGCTCCGATCTGGGCAAAGACAGCAACTGGGTTGACGGCACCGGCAAGCAAGTGCGCACCGGCAACTCGATCGCCTCCAGCCATATTTTGGCGCTGAACTACGATCACTGGCACTATTCTTTCGTGGCGCGTTATTTCCATAACGGCGGCCAGTGGCAGGATGGCGCGGATATCGGCACCCCGCAGGGCCCGATCAAGTCTACCGGTTGGGGTTATTACCTCGTGGTCGGCTATAACTTCTGATTTTCCGTGTTATCAGAAACAGAAAACCCCGCCTGGCGGGGTTTTTTTTCGTCATCACTGGGCCTGTTCGACCGGGAGATGCTTCACCGGGATAAACAGCCTGCCTTTGATCACGTGACATTCATTATTTATCCAACTAATGATTTGTTCACGGCTGACGCCTTCCGACTGCGCGTAACGATGAAGATCGCCGTTAAAGTGCCGAGTGATGTATTCCATGAGGGTCATTTGCACGTCTTTTGCTCCTGAACGCCCACCCGTTGCCAGCCTGGCCACCGCGGGAGGTTGAGGTTTCTCAGACAGCGAATGTAAATTATCGGCAACTAAATCTCAACATAAAGCACCCTGTTGGGGCGACGGCGGCAGGAAAAAGGATCCCGCACGGAGAGGCGGGAAGTGTTCGCTATTATCATTATGGATGATAAGAATAAGATTTGAGGTGCGACGAAAAAGAGCACGCTAACTCTTTTTTGTTACCGCCCCACGCTAGCGGAAGGCTTATTTTTCTTCAAGAAGAATCTGAGGTAAGTTTCGGTATTCTCGAGGCGTTTTGCGCTGAAACAACGTTCGTTGCCAAGCGCGGAAAAAGCGAGCGTTGCGCCAGGCGTGGGCGGTTGACCATCACAACAACGCATTTTTATTTGCCTGAAACGGGGGGACGTGGTGAACTCGGCTCCTGTTTTTTCAACATAGATCATAGGGATAAGGAGCCGTCATGTTCAGAGCGTTATTGATCGCCTGTTGTTTGACCAGTTTTCCGGCGTTGGCGGACGGTGCCGCCGCCCTCGGCGAGCTGGTGAACCAACGGCTGTCGTTGATGAAAGACGTTGCCGGTTACAAGGCGCAGCAGCATTTGCCGATCGAAGATCTGGCGCAGGAGGCGAAGGTGCTGGCCGGCGCGGAGGCGGAGGCGGGGCGTTTGGGGCTGGAACCGGCGTCGGTGCGGCCTTTTATTGCCGCGCAGATGGACGCCGCCAAGGCGATTCAATATCGCTATCGCGCCGACTGGCTGGCGAACCCGGAAACCGGTTGGCAGCCGCGTCCGTTGGCGCAGCTGCGCCCGCAGATCGCACAGTTGAGCAGCCAGATATTGCAACGGCTGGCGGAGCGGCTGCGCGCCGGCCCGCTTGGCGAGGCGGATCGGGCGGCGTTTATGGCATCCGTGGATCAGGTTAATCTTAGCGCCGCCGATAAACGGCGGCTGGCGGATGCGCTGCTGGCGGTTAAAACCGGCAGCGCAGGCTGAGCGTCAGCCGCGGCCGACGGTGCTGCGGCGGAAGGTCAGCATCCGGCTGCGGTTGGCGATGAGATCCACGTTGTAACCGCGGAAATAGAGGCAAAAGCGTTTCAACCACGGCCCGTCCTGGCACTCCACCAGCATGCGGCCCTGGCCCAGCGGGCTGAGCGTGCCGGTCTGCGCCGCCGGGCCGACGCCGATATGCACCCGATCGCCGCGAATTTCAAAGGCGGTGCGATAGTGCGGGTGATACCACAGCCCCTGCACATGCTTCAGGCAGTCGCCGTTGGCCGTGACCGGCAGAAAACGGCGCGCCACATGCCCGACTTCGCCCTCGACCGCTTCGCCGGTCCACTTCAATTTGATTGGCATATGGGCGGACAGCGACACCGCGTAGCCGTCCTCGCCCTGATACAGCGGTTCGCCGCAGCCCAGATAAGCCAGGTTGCCGTCTTTGACCTCCAGCCAGTGCGGCTCGGCCAGCGCGGCGTAGAGGCCGTCGGGGATCGCCGCGCTGCGCTGCGGCAGCGGCTCGCCCAGCAGCGCCGCCATGACCTGCAAAGCCATACCGAAGCTGTCGCAGTCTTCGCGGTTGGCCACCAACGCGACGCCGACCTGGCGATCGGGCGCCAGCAGGAAATAGGTTTTGTAACCGGCGTGGGCGCCGCCGTGGCCCAGCAAGCGGCGGCGCCCCAGCGGCGTTTGCGCCAGCCCCAGGCCATAGGCGCTGAGCTGGCCCTGATTGAGGCGGCGCGGTGCGCCGAGTTGCGCCAGCACGCCCTGGCCGGGGCCTTCGTCGGCCAGCAGCGTTTGCAGCCAGCGGGTGAGGGCGTTGAGGCTGCCGGCCAGGCTGCCGGAGGCGGAAAGGTGCAGGCCGGCGCTGGCATGTTGCCAGCCCTGCGGCGCACGCCAGTAACCCGGCACCAGCCCCGGCACCACATCGAACCAGCTTTCCGGCGCTTGCATCTGCACCTGCAGCGGCCGGGCGATGTGTTGTTGCACCAGTTGGTCGAAATCATACCCTTTGCTGCGCAGCGCGGCCTCCAGCAGCCGATAGCCGGTATTGCTGTAGGCGATCTCGCTGCCGGCTTCATAGTTCAACCGTTCCAGCCCCGCGACAAACTGCATCACCGGCTGCGCCTCGCTGACGGCGTGCAGCGAAATGCCGAGCAAGCCGAGCGTTTCGCGCACGTCGGGCAGGCCGCCGGTCATGTCCAGCGCCTGGCCGACGGTGACGTCCGCCAGCGCGGGCTGCAGGGCGGGCAGCAGTTCGCCCAGGCGCTGATCGAGCTGAATGGCGCGGCCGGTGGCGTTCAGCGCCAGCGCGGCGAAGATATGTTTGGTCACGGAGGCGTAGCGCACCACGCTGTCGGCGGTGAAGGGGGTATTCTGCGCCAGATCGGCCAGGCCGGCGCAGGCGGTGGCGCGGAGTTGTTCGGCGTCAAACAGGGTGATGGCGCCACCGGGTTCGCCACGCCGTTGCCAGCCGGCCAGCAGTTGTTCGGCGAGGGCGCCGGCAGCGCGCCAGTTTAACGGTGTTACAGACATAGGGCCTCCAGAGTGATGGTTCGAAACGGGCCAGCTCGGCCACACGCCGCCCGGCGCTGACGATGAGCGCGGGCTTTTCGGCTGATTGTGGCGCAGTGCGTTTTTCGTCGGCCGCTGTTTTGTGCGCTGTTTAGACCAGTCAGCGGGGAATCACGCGAAACTTTGATATAGCGCGCAGATTGCGGCTGACGTTGCGGCTAAAGGCAGGGGGGAGAAACAGGCGCCGGGCGGCGCCTGCAGAGGGATCAGTTGAGTTTGGCGGCGCCGTCCAGCAGGCCTTCAATCATCTGCTTGAGCAGGCGCTGCAGCGAGGCGGCGCGCTGCGGTTCGAACGCGTAAGGATACTGTTCGGACATGTAGTTCACCTGCGCCAGTTCGAGCTGGATCGCATGCTGTTGCTGCTGCGGCTGCCCGTAGGCGCGGGTGATGTAACCGCCCTTGAAGCGGCCGTTCAGCACGTGGGTGTACTGCTGTTGCTGCTCGCAGCAGGCGACCAGCCGATCGCTCAGCGCCTGGGCGCAGCTTTCGCCGCCGTTGGTGCCGAGGTTGAGATCCGGCAGCTGGCCGTCAAACAGCCGTGGGATCACCGAGGCGATGGAGTGCGCGTCGAACAGCAGCGCATAGCCGTGCCGTGCTTTGATGCGTGCCAGTTCGTCCTGCAGCTGCTGATGATAAGGCTGCCAAATCTGCTGCAAATAACCGGCGCGTTCTGCGTCCGTCGGCGCTTTGCCCGGCAGGAAGCTTGGGCGGCCGTCGAACAGCACGTCGGGATACAGGCCGGTGGTGGCGGTGGTGTACAGCGGCTTGTCGTCCGCCGGGCGGTTCAGATCGATGACGAAGCGCGAATAGTTGCCGACCAGCACGCTGGCACCCATCGCCCGGGCAAAGTCGTACAGCTGCGGAATGTGCCAGTCGGTATCGGGCAGCGGGCGGGCGTCGTCGGTCAGCCCGGCCTCGACCGCCGGCGTCAGTTGCGTGCCGGCGTGTGGGATGCTGATCAGCAGCGGCAGGCTGCCGCTCTGGAAGCTAAAAGGATCGCGAATGGTCATTGACGTACTTCTCCTCGGAAAATCACCGTACAGGGCAGCTGGCCGCCCAACCAATAAGCCAGTTCCGCCGGCCGCGACAGCGGCCAGTGAACGAAGTCCGCCACCTTGCCGGTTTCCAGCGTGCCGTGGCTGTGTTGCAGCCCCAGCGCTTTGGCGGCG
The DNA here is from genome assembly GCF_024160145.1 of Serratia nevei. Classification (GTDB taxonomy): domain Bacteria; phylum Pseudomonadota; class Gammaproteobacteria; order Enterobacterales; family Enterobacteriaceae; genus Serratia; species Serratia nevei_A. Next base: position 76,510 of record NZ_JAMYWQ010000018.1, on the reverse strand, counting down.
TGGGTGGTAACGCCCGCCAGCGCTTCTTCCGGCGTCAGGCGGAACAGCGTGCAGGCCATGTTGATCATCAGGCGCAGCGACAGCGCCGGCGAGGTGCCGGGGTTGGCGTCGCTGGCGATCGCCATCGCCACGCGGTGCTTGCGGAACAGCTCTACCGGCGGGCACTGGGTTTCGCGCAGCAGATAATAGGCGCCGGGCAGCAGCACCGCGACGGTGCCGGCATCGCCCATGGCGCGGGCATCTTGTTCGGTGGCGTATTCGAGATGGTCGGCGGAGAGCGCGTGATGGCGCGCCGCCAGCGTGCTGCCGCCGAGGGCGGAGAGCTGCTCGGCGTGCAGCTTGACCGGCAGACCGGCGGCCTCGGCGGCGGCGAAGACCCGTTCCACCTGCGCCGGTGAGAACGCCAGATGTTCGCAGAAGGCGTCAACCGCATCCGCCAGCCCGGCGGCGGCCGCCTGCGGAATGATGGTATCGCAGACCAGATTGATGTAGTCGTCGGCGCGGTGGGCGTATTCCGGCGGCAGCGCATGGGCCGCCAGACAGGTGGTTTTCACCTCGACCGGCAGCAGCTCGCCCAACTTGCGCGCCACCCGCAGCATCTTCAGTTCGCTCTCCGGGCTGAGGCCGTAACCGGATTTGATCTCCACGCAGGTGACGCCTTCCGCCAGCAGCGGCCTCAGGCGGAACAGCGCCTGCTCCAGCAGCAGCGCCTCGTCGGCCTCGCGGGTGGCTTTCACGGTGGAAATGATGCCGCCGCCCTGCGCGGCGATGTCGGCGTAGCTCACGCCGTTCAGCCGCTGTTCGAACTCGCCGCTGCGGTTGCCGCCGAACACCAGGTGCGTGTGGCAGTCAACAAAGCCGGGGGTGATGATGCCGCCGTCGAATTTCACCGTTTCGTCCGCGATCAGGCCGGGCGGCAGCGCCGCATGTTCGCCAATCCAGACGATCTTGCCGTCGCGCACGGCGATCGCGCCGTCGGTCAGGGTGTGGTATTGGCCGTCGCGCATGGTGACGATATCGGCGCCGTGCCACAGGCTGTCACAGTGAATTTCAGACGTCATTGCTTTCCTCCGCCGGAGCCGCAGCTCCCACATGGTTGTATATACAATTAAAAACAACCTAACGCATTCACCGGGATGTCACAAGAGGCGGGAGAGATTTTGTTATCAGGATGTGATCGACAACGGAGATGCGGGCGCAGGGGCGCCCGCCGGGGATCAGACTTCGCTGGTGAAGCGGCCGAACAGCTGATAACGGCTGCCGGGGTACAGCAGCCGGGCCGAGGTCACCACGGTTTTGCCGGACCAGGTGCGGCGGTGGATCAGCAGACCGGGTTCGTGGTCTTCCAGCTGCAGCAGCTCGCGCTCGCGCCGGGTGGGGATCACCGCTTCGACGATGTGCTCGCCGGCGGTCAGCGGCGCGGCCTGCGTCAGATAGGTGTAAGGCGTGACGCGATCGAAATCCTGCTTCAGGTAATCCGGCGCCACCAGCGGGTTGACGCAGCGGTCTTCCACCTGCACCGGTACGTCGTTCTCGTAATGCACGATCTGCGAGTAGAACAGCCGCTGGCCGGGCTGAATGCCCAGCGCCGTCGCCTCTTCCTCGCTGGCCGCCCGGGCCTTCAGCTCGAGGATCTTGCTGCTGTGGCGATGGCCGCGCGCGGCGATCTCATCGGCGATGTTGTGCACTTCCAGCAGCGCGGTATGCGCTTTGGCTTCGGCGACGAAGGTGCCGACGCCCTGCATGCGAATCAAAAAACCTTCGCTGGTCAGCTCGCGCAGCGCGCGGTTGATGGTCATGCGGCTGACGCCCAGTTCCGCCACCAGTTCACTTTCGGAGGGCACGCGCTGGTGCGGTTGCCAATGCCCCGCACGGATTTGATTCACGATCGCCTGTTTGACCCGTTGGTAGATCGGGGCGGGGGCATCGCTCATTGCAGCCGCCAGTTGTAACACGGTCTGTTGTTCAGCCACGACGTTAACCTCGTCAAATAAAAAAATCATAACACCAGTTTACTGTTGATGTCGGCGTATGTATATGTATATACAACTAGTGGCCGTCGCGCCAGAAACTTGCCGGCGACCGCCAAAAATTCCTGAATGCGCGCCATCGCCGCGCCTCATTCGCCGTTACATCAACAGTGGAATACTGCCATGCCTGCTTATTTTGCCCCACGCGCTTTGCTCCCTGAGGGCTGGGCGCATAACGTCCGGCTGGACGTCGATGCGCAAGGTTATCTGACTCAAGTTACCGCCGACGCTGAACCGCAAGGCTGCATCCGGCTGCACGGCGATGCGGTGCCGGGCATGCCGAACCTGCACTCCCACGCTTTCCAGCGCGCGATGGCCGGGCTGGCGGAAGTGGCGGGCAACCCGCAGGACAGCTTCTGGACCTGGCGCGATCTGATGTACCGCCTGGTGCAGCGCCTGACGCCGGAGCAGGTGGAGGTGGTCGCCCGTCAACTGTATATCGAAATGCTCAAGGGCGGATACACCCAGGTGGCCGAATTCCACTACCTGCATCACGACGCCGACGGTAAGCCTTACGCCGATCGCGGCGAAATGACCGGCCGCCTCAGCGAGGCCGCGCATCAGGCCGGCATCGGCATGACGATGCTGCCGGTGCTGTACAGCTACGCCGGTTTCGGCGCGCAGCCGGCGCAACCGGGGCAGAAACGTTTTATCCAGGATACCGAAAGCTATCTGCACCAGCAGCAGGTGATTGCCCGCCAGCTGGCGGATCGTCCGTTGCAGAATCAGGGGCTGTGCTTCCATTCGCTGCGTGCGGTGGAGCTGGGCCAGATGCAGCAGATTTTGGCCGCGTCGGATCGCACCTTGCCGGTGCATATTCATATCGCCGAGCAGCAAAAAGAGGTGAACGACTGCCTGGCGTGGAGCGGACAGCGCCCGGTGGCCTGGCTGTATGACCATTTGCCGGTCGATCAGCGCTGGTGTCTGGTGCATGCCACCCACCTGGATCGCGATGAGCTGGAAGCGCTGGCGCGCAGCCGCGCGGTGGCCGGCCTGTGCCCGACCACCGAAGCCAACCTCGGCGACGGCATTTTCCCCGGCGACGCTTACCTGCAGCAGCAGGGGCGCTGGGGCATCGGTTCCGACAGCCACGTTTCGCTCAACGTGGTGGAAGAGCTGCGCTGGTTTGAATACGGCCAACGGCTGCGCGATCAGCGCCGTAACCGTCTGACCACGCCGCAGCAGCCGGCGGTGGGCGATGTGCTGTACCATCAGGCGCTGCAGGGCGGTGCGCAGGCGTGCGGCGCGCCGATCGGCCGGCTACAGAGCGGCTATCGCGCCGACTGGCTGGTGCTGGACGGCGACGATCCGTATCTTGCGGCGGCGCCGGACGCCTCAATCCTCAACCGCTGGCTGTTCGCCGGCGGCAAAGAGCAAATTCGCGACGTGTTCGTCGGCGGCCGGCAGGTGATCGAGCAGGGGCGGCACGCGCTGCAGCAGCAGAGCCGCGCCGAGTTCCTGCAGGTGCTGAAAACCTTCCAGCAGGAGGCGTAATGAGCCTGACCCGTTTTAGCTTCGCCGCGCTGCCGGTCAGCCCGTGGCGCAACGGCGGTGGGGAAACCCGTGAGATCGTCAGCTGGCCGCCGGGCGCGCAGGATTTTGACTGGCGCGCCAGCATCGCTACCATCGCGCAGGACGGGCCGTTTTCCGCCTTTACGGGCATCGATCGTTCGATCACGTTGCTGGAGGGTGACGGCGTGCGGCTGTTCAGCGCCGGGCATATCGACCATCAGTTGGCGCGCGTCGGGGAACCGTTCGCGTTCTCCGGCGACGTGGCGCTGGAAGCGACCCTGCTGGGCGGTGCCAGTCAGGATTTCAACATCATGACGCGCCGCGGCCGGCAGGTGGCCGAGGTGCGACGCTGCACTGCGCCTGTTACGTTGTCATCCAACCAGGCGGGCGTGCTGTATGTGCTGAGCGGCGTCTGGTCGCTGCCGGGGGGCGGCGAACTGCGGGCGCGCGAGGGCGTGTGGTGGACGGCGGCGGGGGGCGAAGTGGCGCCGCTGACGGCCGATGGCGCTCTCCTGTGGGCGAACATCACAACCTGCTAACGCAGAGTAGAGTCCTGCGCCCGGTTATGGGATTATTCACGTTTTCCCATTAATCATCATAAAGAAGGGCGCATGGCTTCGCTGAAAGACGTCGCAAAACTTGCCGGAGTCTCGTTGATGACGGTGTCCCGCGCCATCAATGAACCCGGCAAGTTGCGGCCGGAAACCTACCGCCGCGTCAAACAGGCTATCGACCAGTTGGACTACGTGCCGGATCTGTCGGCGCGGCGTATTCGCGGTGACGGGAATCGCGTGCAGACGCTCGGCGTGCTGGCGCTGGACACCGCCACGACGCCGTTCTCGGTGGAAATGATCCTGTCGATTGAGAAAACCGCGCGTGAGCGAGGCTGGAACAGCTTCGTCGTCAACCTGTTTGCCGACGACAACGCCGAACAGACCGTCGATCTGCTGCTGGCGCATCGTCCGGATGGGGTGATCTTCACCACGATGGGGCTGCGCGAGGTGACATTGCCGGCCAAACTGCTGGACAAAAAGCTGGTGCTGGCCAACTGCGTCAGCCCGGCGCATTCGATCGCCAGCTACATTCCTGATGACGAGCAAGGGCAGTATGACGCCACGCGCGCGCTGATCGCCAAAGGCTATCGCGCGCCACTGTGCATTCATTTACCGGCGGATACGCTGGCGGCGGGCCTGCGCCGTCGCGGTCTGGAACGCGCCTGGCGCGAAGCGGGGCGCGATGTTGAACAGCTGCGGCAGTATCATCTCGATCTGAGCGGCGGCGATCAAAGCTATCGCGACTGCGTCGCGCTGCTGGAGCGGCATTTCTCTGCGGGCCGGCGCGATTGCGATGTCGTGGTGTGCGGGAACGATCGGATAGCCTTTCTGGTGTATCAGGTATTGCTGGCGCAAGGATGGCGGATACCGCAACAGGTGGCGGTGCTGGGTTACGACAATATGGTCGGCACCGGCGAGCTGTTCCTGCCGGCATTGACGACGGTGCAGCTGCCGCATTACGAGCTGGGCCGCCTTGCGGCGCTGCATGTGATTGAGCAGCGGGAGCTGCGTGAGACGGTGAAAGTGCCTTGCCCGCTGTTGGAGCGTGGTTCGCTGTAGCCGCACCGGGCGCGTCGCTCGCCCGGTGCTTATTCCCATTATCCCCAGAGGCTTGCCAACCGCCATCCCGTGATGGGCTCGAACTGAGCCCGGCCGCCTTCGGCGAACAGGCTGAGGCGGCGATCGCCCTTTGTCGGATAGATGCGGCTGGTCAGGCAGGCCTGCCCCTGATTGACGAAGATCTCCAGCGATGAGCGGTCAATAAAGATCCGTAGCGACAGGCTGTCACCTTCTGGCAGCGGCACGCTGCGGCAGGTGCACAGGGCGCGGTTTTCATGAAAACGTTCCAGCACCAGCCGGTGCGCCTGATTGTCGACGAACAGCCGCGCCGCATTCCCGATGGCCAGCCCGTAACGCTCGGCGTCGTTGTCGGCCGGTCTCAACGTCAGGGTGAGTTCCTGCAGGTCGTCCGCCAGCGGCAGAGGCTGATTGGTCAGCGTCTGTGCCAAAAAGGTGTGCGATTCTCGGCGCAGCGCCGTCAGTTCACGCGCCGGGTTCATGTGCACGCTGCCGTCGGCGGCCAGCGTCAGCTCACGCGGCAGGGTGAGGGCGCCCGCCCAACGGTGCGCTTTGCTGGGCATTGGGGATTCCCACATATCCATCCAGGCAAACAGCAGCCGACGGCCGTCGGCGGCGGTGAAGGCCTGCGGCGCATAGAAATCGTGGCCGGCATCCAGCTCGCAGAAGGGTTGGGTCACCCTAAAGTCGCTGTCCGGCCGCCAGTGGCCGAGCAGATAGCCGCTCTGGAAGCGATTGCGGTAGCGGTAGCCCTGTGCCGCCAGCCCCTGCGGTGAGAACAACAACAGGTGTTGTTCCCCCAGCGGGAAGAAATCCGGGCATTCCCACATATACCCTTGATGCGCCGCCTGCGCGCCGGCCAGCACCCGATCGAAGCGCCAGGCGCGCAGGTCTGCAGAACGGTACAGGCGCACCTGGCCCAGGCCGTTTTCTTTGGCACCGACCACCAGCCACCATTCGCCGTTCTCGCGCCAGACTTTCGGATCGCGGAAATGCTGAATGCCGTCCGGCGCGGCCAGCACCGGCCCATGCTTGACGAAACGTATGCCATCTTCGCTGGTGGCCAGACATTGCACTTCCCGCACCTGGCTGTCGTCGCCGGGCTCGCCCAGCCACACGTGGCCGGTGTAAATCAGCGTCAGCACGCCGTTGTCATCCACGGCGCAGCCGGAAAAGCAACCGTCTTTGTCATAGGGCGCATCGGGCGCCAGGGCGATGGGCTGGTGCTGCCAGCGGATCAGATCGCGGCTGGTCGCGTGCCCCCAGTGCATGGGGCCCCAGTGCTCGCTATAGGGGTGATGCTGGAAGAAGGCATGATAGACGCCGTCAATACAGATCAGGCCGTTGGGATCGTTGATCCAGCCGGCGGGCGGCGCGAGATGGAACTGCGGGTAGTATTCGTCTCGGCGCTCTGCGCGCAGGGCTTCGGCCGCATGGTCGGCTTGAGCTAAGGCAGTGTTCATTGGACAGACTCACTTGATTTAATGGCGGATTGAAAGGGGGTTGCGCGGGCGGAACGTTCGCCGTGCAGCAGGAAACAGGAGACCAGCGTCGTGACGGCGACCGCGCACCCCATCAGCAGATAGGTGTCGGCAAAGCCGATGCGGTCATAACCGTAGCCTGCCAGCGGCGACAGAAAGCTGGCCATCACCTGGGTGATGAACTGAAAGCCCACCAGGTAAAGCGTTGAGGAGAGGCGACTGTCGAAGCGGCTGGCGATGTATTTGAAGATAGCGATCAGCAGGATCGGCAACTCTACGGCGTGCAGCAGTTTCATGGCGGAGATCATCAATGCGCCGCTGACCAAGCCGGAGCCGAACATGCGCAGCGCCATCACGCCACCGGCCAGCAGCAGCCCCTGTTTGGCGCCGATGCGGTTCACCAGCAGCGGCGCCAGGAACATGCCGCCGGCTTCGAGGAAGACCTGCAGCGAGTTGAGGAAGCCGTACATCTCGTTGCCCTGTTCGCGAGAAGCGAACTGCGAGGCGAAATAGACCGAAAATTGCTGATCGAAAACGTTGTACACGCTGATACCGAGCACAAACACCACCAGCGCCCAGAAGCCCGGCATACGCAGCAGCGCCAGCGCATCCTGCAGCCGCAGATTTTCCGGTTTGCCGAACGCCAGGCCGGCCATGGCGTTCGGCTTCAGCTCGCGCACCTGGCTGAGCAGCAACAGGAATACCACGGCGGCGGCGGAGGCCAGCCAGAAATTGATGTTCGGATCGATATTGAAGATAAAACCGGCCAAAAAGGTGGCGCTGGCCCAGCCGAGCGATCCCCACATGCGGGCGCGGCCGAATTCGAAACCGCTGATGCGGCTGACTCGCTCGGTATAAGATTCCAGCGCGCCGATGCCGGCGAAGAAGGTGGCACCGATAAATACCCCGCCGACCAGTGCGCCGAGCGGCAGGCTGCTGGCCAGCAGCGGGGCGTAAACGTAGATAAAGAACGGGCCGGTCAGCAGCAGCATCACGCCGAGAAATTGCAACAGGTGCTTGCGCAGCCCAAGTTTATCCTGAATAAACCCGTACAGCGGCTGTGCGCACAGCGCCACCAACGAGATAGCGGAGAAGATCAGGCCGGTCTCGGCGCCTTTCAGGCCGATCTTCTGATTCAGCCACAGCGAGATCAACGAAAAGCTGGAAGACCAGGTGAAGAAAAAGAAGAACAGCAGGCCGCTGAGCAGCACGTAATATTTTTTAGTTTCGCGGTTCATGGATAGGGCCCCGGTGAGTGAAGTTAGCTCTATTGTTAACGTTAACTCGCAAAGGGATAAAGCGGCCAGATATCACGCGTGCGATGTTAATCACAAAAGTTAACGTTAACATTTATGTCTTGTGATCAGAGTCACGCGTTGGCAAGGGGGCGATGCGCCCCCGGAGGATTAACGTTCGTTCAGCGAGCGCAGATGATCGTCGCGGCGCAGCGTCATCAGCGCAAACAGGCTGACCACCGAGGTGGCGACCACGTAATAGGCGGGAATGTCGATATTGCCGGTCTGTTTGATGAGGCCGGTGATAATCAGCCCGGCCGAGCCGGAAAACACCGCATTGGACAGCGAGTAAGCCAGCCCCAGGCCGGTATAGCGCACCCGGGTTGGGAACATCTCCGCCAGCATCGCCGGGCCGGGGCCGGCCAGCAGGCCGACCACCGCTCCGGCGAACATTACCGCCAGCCCTTTGGCCCACAGTGAACTCTGCGCATCCTGCAACAGGTGCAGCAGCGGGAAGGTGAACAGGATCACCGCCGCCACCGCCGTCAACATCACCGTTTTGCGCCCCAGTTTGTCGCTGATGATACCCGCCGGCAGAATGGTCAGGGCGAAGCCGACGTTGGCCAGCACCGTTGCCACCAGCGCCTGCTGGAAGGTGGCGTGCAATGAAGTTTGCAAATAGGAAGGCATCACCACCAGGAAGGTATAGCCGGCGGCCGACCAGCCCATCATGCGGCCGATGCCGATCAGAATGGTTTTCGCCACGCCGCCCAGCTTCGCTTCCGGCGGCGCGGCGGCGTGTTCCGCATGTTGCTGCGCCTGGGTGAACGTGGGCGTTTCCTCGAGCTTGAGCCGCAGCCACAGCGCCACGGCACCCATCGGCAGCGCCAGCAGGAACGGAATGCGCCAGCCCCAGTCATGCAGTTGCTGCGTGCTGAGCAGCGCGGCCAGCAGCGCCACCAGCCCGGCGCCGGCCAGCAGCCCAAACGCGACGGTCAGCGATTGCCAGGCACCGAACAGCCCGCGTTTGCCCTTCGGGGCGAACTCGGTCATCAGCGACACGGCGCCGCCGAATTCGCCGCCGGCGAACAGCCCCTGAAACATGCGCAGCAGCGTCAGCAGCAGCGGGGCAGCGACACCGATCGAGGCATAGGTCGGCATGACGCCGATCAGCGCGGTGGCCAGCGTCATCAACAGCAGCACCGCAATCAGCGTCGGGCGGCGGCCGATGCGATCGCCGATGCGACCGAAGATCACCGCGCCGATCGGCCGACAGAAAAACGCCAGCGCGAAGGCGGCGTAGGTGAGGATCAGGCTGGTGATTTCGTTTTCACCCTGCAGCGCGAAAAAATTGGCGGCGATAACGGTGGCCAGGAACCCGTACACCCCGAACTCATACCATTCGATAAAGTTGCCGACCGAGCCGGCCAGCAACGCCTGACGCGAGCGGCGCGCGTCGAGAGTCTGTTGATTCATCCCCGTTCCCATACTTTTGAATTATTGTTCGTCAGTTCTAAATTTATACGACAAAACAATCAATTGATTTCAGCGGGAACTGTGAGGCGCGATTCACCAGGGCAACGGCGCCGGCTCGCGGCCGTTTTCGGCGTAGTACAGCGACGGCAGGAACTGTGCCAGATAGCTGAACTCGTTGTAGCAATGGCGCATCAGGTTAAAGCCGATGTCGTCCGACAGCTCGTCGTGGGCATTGGTGCAGGCTTTGCCCAGCAGGAAGCGGCTGCGCAGCACGCAGCCATAGGGCGTATCGCGCACCAGGTGCAGCATCTCGCCGTCGCACGGATCGCCGTTGTCATCCAGCGCCACCTGGTCGCCGAAGCCGATGCGCGCGCAAACGGCAGCGGAGAGCGCCTGCGCGTCGCGCGCCTGGCGCAGCGGCTGCGGCGCGAAGAAGTCCTCGGCGGCGTGAAACTTGAGGCGCGCTGCGACCGGCGGCAGCTCCGCCAGCCATTCGACCGCTTCGATGCTGGCGCCGACGTAGCTTTCCCCCTTTTTCCAGTGGCGATCCCAGCCGCGGTGTTCGACGTGATCGTGCGGGTGCCACCAGTTGATATGCTGAGTGGTCTCGAAGAAGGTGAACCACCAGTCCAGCATGCGTCCTTTGCAGCCGTGCAGATCGGTGCGGACAGCCACGGTCAGCAGGCCGTCGGCGCTGCGGCTCAGCCCCATCTCCAGCCGCAGCGGTTCGGGCCTGAGCAACTCATTGATATCGTTAACGCCCCACGGCGCCAGCAGGGAAGGATGTGTCATAATGGGTTCCTTTTTTATTTTGGAAACGATTTATGTTTCTAAAATAAGACTATGCCGCTATGCTGAGTCTGTCAACGCTGGTGAGGAATAAATATGGCGAACCTGAATGAAGAACCGCTGCGCGCGCGCGGCCGGCCTGCCACGCCGGAAACGGCGCTGCGCGCTGCGCTGGCGCAGGCGACGTTAGCGCTGTTGCTCGACGGCGGCTATGCCGCAGCGACGGTGGATGCGGTGGCGAAACGCGCCGGGGTGGCTAAAAAAACCCTGTATCGCTTTGCCGCCAATCGCGACGAACTGGTGGCTCAGGCGGTAAGCGGCTGGACCGAGGCGTTTCAGCCGGCCTTCGTACAGGATGCCGGGCAGCGGGCGGCGGTTGCGCCGCTGTTGGAAAAGGGGCTGAGTGCCATCGCGCAGCAGGTGCTGAGCGCCGAAGCGGTGGGCATGTTCCGGCTGTTGCAAAGCGAGTTTCCCGGGCGGGAGGCGCTGCTGGACAGCTATCAGCGCAACGGCATTCTGCGTGGGCGGGCGACGGTGGCGGACTGGCTGCAGCGCCAGCAGCAGTGCGGGTGGCTGCGTGAGCGCGACTGGGCGCAAACCAGCGACCTGTTGTTGGCGATGAGCATCGCTGAACCGCTGCGGCAGATGACGCTGGGGCTGTTGCCGCCGGGCTGCGCGATCGACGAGCGTATCGCGGCGGCGGTGGCGCTGGTGATGCCGGGTTTGCTGGGGGAAGCGTGAAAAAAAGGGCCGACGAATCGGCCCTTGAACTGGGGGACGCCGTTACCGTTTAGGCCCGGCGTTCACCAATTTTTCGCCCGCCTGGGTGACGGTATATTTGGCGAAGTTATCGATAAAGCGCTGCGCCAGATCCTGCGCTTTCTCCTGCCACAGTGATTCGTCGGCGTAGGTTTTACGCGGATCGAGGATCGACGGATCGACACCCGGCAGCGCGGTCGGCACTTCGAGCCCGAAGATTGGCAGCGTGAAGGTCTCGGCCTGTTCAATGTCGCCATTCAGAATGGCGTCGATGATGCCGCGCGTATCTTTGATAGAGATACGCTTGCCGCTGCCGTTCCAGCCGGTGTTGACCAGGTAAGCCTGGGCGCCGGCGGCCTCCATGCGTTTCACCAGCACTTCGGCGTACTGCGTCGGGTGCAGCGTCAGGAACGCGGCGCCGAAGCAGGCGGAGAAGGTCGGCGTCGGCGCGGTGATGCCGCGTTCGGTGCCGGCCAGCTTGGCGGTGAAGCCGGACAGGAAGTGGTACTGGGTCTGTTCCGGCGTCAGGCGCGATACCGGCGGCAGCACGCCGAAGGCGTCGGCGGTCAGGAAGATGATTTTGCGCGCGTGGCCGGCTTTGGACACCGGTTTGACGATGTTCTCGATGTGATAAATCGGGTAGGAGACGCGGGTGTTTTCGGTTTTGCTGGCATCGTCGAAGTCGATGCTGCCGTCGGCCCGCACGGTGACGTTTTCCAGCAGCGCATTGCGGCGGATCGCCTGATAGATTTCCGGCTCTGCCTGCGGCGACAGCTTGATGGTTTTGGCGTAGCAACCACCTTCGAAGTTGAATACGCCGTCGTCGTCCCAGCCGTGCTCGTCATCGCCGATCAGCTGGCGTTTCGGATCGGTGGAGAGGGTGGTTTTGCCGGTGCCGGACAGGCCGAAGAACACCGCTACGTCGCCTTGCTCGCCGACGTTGGCCGAGCAGTGCATCGAGGCGATGCCCTTCAGCGGCAGCAGATAGTTCATGATCGAGAACAGGCCTTTCTTCATTTCGCCGCCGTACCAGGTGCCGCCGATCAGCTGCATGCGCTCGGTCAGGTTGAAGGCGACGAAGTTCTCCGAATGCAGCCCTTGCTGCTGCCAGTCCGGGTTGGTGCATTTGGCGCCGTTCATCACCACGAAGTCCGGCTCAAAGTCCGCCAGCTCAGCCTCGCTCGGGCGAATAAACATGTTTTTCACGAAGTGCGCCTGCCAGGCCACCTCGGTGATGAAGCGCACTTTCAGGCGCGTGTCGGCGTTGGCGCCGCAGAATGCGTCCACCACGAACAGACGCTTGCCGGAGAGCTGGTTGCCCACCTGCGTTTTCAGATGTTGCCAAACTTCCGGCGAGAGCGGCTGGTTGTCGTTCTTGCCGGTGCCGTTGTCGGACCACCAGACGGTATCGCGCGTGGTGTCGTCGCGCACGATGTATTTGTCCTTCGGCGAACGGCCGGTGAATTCACCGGTCGCGACGTTGACCGCGCCAAGTTGGGTGAGGGTGCCGCGCTCCAGCGGCGGCAGGTCGGCGCGGGTCTCTTCGGCGAACAGCAATTCATAACTGGGGTTATAGACGACGTCGGCGGCCTGAGGGATGCCGTAGCGAGCGAGAGTTTGTGGGGTAACAGCGCGTGAAGACATATTCTACTTCCTTATGAGTCATATTATGCCTTATTCCCGTGCGGTGCCGCGTGCAGGATTAAGGTTCGGATCAAGCTGACCGGATTCAGCTAATGCGTTTCCGGTTCTTTATTAATAAAACAGGGGGCTTTTTCGCCCTCCTATAGCATAGCAGCGAATTTAAACCTGATTACTTTAATTACAAAATGCTGACGATAATTAATTAAAGCCAACCTTGGCGGAGGGTCACAATATTGAATTCCGCCAGCGTAATTTAGTTTTGAATTTTTATTTTTTATCATATCGTCAGTGCTGTCTACTGTTTTATTTCTTATTAAAAAAAGCGAAATCCACAATAGGATTTTTTGTAATCATTTGTTTTTGCTTGGCTATGGCAGGGGCGTTGCGCCAGCTGAGTCTAACCGTACTGTACGCTTGTCAGCAGGGTGAATAATGAAACAGATAAATGCAGAACTGGCCTGTGATAAAAATACGGCATCGTCCGAATCCTCAGGATTAATTAATCAACTTCGTCAAATAGATATCGGCGCGGTACCGATCACGTTGTTTATCACGATTTGCGCGATCGTGGCGATTTCTGCCTACGCCAACTTCCTGCCGAAGAATATGATCGGCGGCCTGGCGGTGATAATGACGCTGGGCTTTGCACTGGCGCAGTTGGGAAAAAGCATTCCCGTGCTGCGCGATATCGGCGGGCCGGCCATTCTGTGTTTGATGGTGCCGTCGGTGCTGGTCTATTTCAACGTTTTCCAGCCCAACGTGATGGGCACCGTTCATCTGCTGATGAAAGACGCTAACCTGCTGTATTTTGTCATCGCCAGTCTGGTGGTCGGCAGCATTCTCGGCATGAACCGGGTGATCCTGATCCAGGGGATGATTCGCATGTTCGTGCCGCTGGTGGTGGGCACGATCACGGCGGTGATCACTGGGCTGCTGGTGGGCAAGCTGTTCGGCTTTACCTTCTATCACACTTTCTTCTTCATCATCGTGCCGATCATCGGCGGCGGCATCGGCGAGGGGATTTTGCCGCTGTCGCTGGCCTACTCGGCAATCCTGGGATCGACGCCGGACGTCTACGTCGCGCAGCTGGCGCCGGCGGCGGTGCTGGGCAACATCTTCGCCATCGTCACCGCCGGGGTGCTGGCGCGCATCGGCATGCAGCGTAAGGCGCTGAGCGGCGACGGGATGCTGATCCGCTCGGCGCAGGAGAACGCGATGTTCGCCATCAAGGAGCAAAGCGGCAACGTCGATTTCCAACTGATGGGGGGCGGGCTGCTGGTGATCTGCGCTTTCTTTATCGTCGGTGGCCTGTTCGAGCACATCGTACACATTCCCGGCCCGGTGCTGATGATCCTGTTCGCGGTGCTGTGCAAGTACTGCCGGGTGATCCCGGCTTCGATGGAAACCGGCGCGCACAGTTTCTACAAGTTCGTCTCTACCGCGCTGGTGTGGCCGCTGATGATCGGCCTGGGCATGCTGTACGTGCCGCTGGAAAGCGTGGTGGCGGTGTTCTCGGTCGGTTATGTGGTGGTGTGCGGCTCGGTGGTGCTGTCGATGGGGCTGGTCAGTTTCCTGATTGCGCCTTACCTGAAGATGTTCCCGGTGGAAGCGGCGATCGTCACCTGCTGCCACAGCGGGCTGGGCGGCACCGGCGACGTGGCGATCCTGTCGGCGTCGAACCGCATGGGATTGATGCCGTTCGCCCAAATCGCCACGCGCATCGGCGGCGCTTCCACGGTCATTGGTGCGACGCTATTGCTCGGTTGGTTAGTCTGAGTCCAGGGTTTCTTATGGATAACCGGGGTTGGATTGCCCCGGTTTTTTTATGCATTTTTTCCAAACATCGTGATAGTGCTGATTATTACCTTGAAAATCATTCACGTGGAGAAAATGCATAGCAGTACTTTATCTAAGAAAATTCTGTGCTCGGCGAAAATGTGTCTATTCTTTTCTCTTAAGGGATTATCGTTCTCATTCAGAGTGCCGAGGGAAGGCGCCACCGCATTGCCGATATCCCCGTATTGATTCAGCACCGGGCCGCTGCCGTTCAGGCAATCCGCCAGTTGGGGCATCCCCCCGATTGAATTGACGAATATGGAGATAAGGTTATGTCATCAAGCAATGCTTCCGTAAAGGCCGCAGGCGTATTAGCCCTGTTGGGCGCTTATAAACCCGATGAAGACGACACCATTACCGTGCTTCATCCGTCGAAAACGTTCGAAAACGCCGGCCTGGAGCTGGTGCGCGGCGATCGCAGTTGGCACGACAAGGGCGTGACCGACACGCCGGTCTCGCTGAGCTACAGCTTCTGGGAAAAGGCGCCGAGCAACATGTCTAGCATGGGCATCAGCGGCTTCAGCAGCTTCAACGCCGAACAGCGCGAGCAGGCCAAACTGTCGCTGCAGTCATGGTCCGACGTGGCCAATATCACCTTCACCGAAACCAGCAACACCGCCGCCGCCAATATCAAGTTCGGTCTGTTCGACTACAGCTCGCGCGGTTCCTATGCTTTCGCGTATAACCCGGACTCTTCGCCTTCGGTCGCCGGGCAAACCTGGTATAACGCCAAGAACCACACCTTCGTCAACAACCAGATCCATGAGAACGAGTACGGCCGCCAGACCTTCACCCATGAAATCGGCCATGCGCTGGGGCTGCAGCACCCTGGCGACTATAACGCCGCCCCGGGCGTCAGCATCACTTACGGCAAGGACGCGACCTATTTCGAGGACAGCCGCGCCCATAGCGTGATGAGCTATTTCAGTGAAAGCAACACCGGCCAGGATTTTAAAGGCGCGTACTCATCCGGGCCGCTGCTCAACGACATCACGGCGATCCAGCATTTCTACGGCGCCAACATGAACACCCGTACCGGCGATACGATCTACGGCTTCAATTCCAATACCGATCGCGATTTTCTCACCGCCACCGGCGCTCAGGACAAGATAATCTTCACCGCCTGGGATGCCGGCGGTAACGACACCTTCGACTTCTCCGGTTTCGGGCAGAATCAGCGCATCAACCTGAATGAAAAAGCGTTCTCGGACGTTGGCGGGCTGAAAGGCAACGTGTCGATCGCCGCAGGCGTGACGATTGAAAACGCCATCGGCGGATCGGGCAACGATGTGCTGGTGGGCAACGCCGCCGATAACGTGCTCAAGGGCGGCGCGGGCGATGACGTGCTGTACGGCGGCAAAGGGGCGGATCAGCTGTGGGGCGGCGCCGGCAAGGACACCTTCGTCTATTTCGCGGCGGATGAGTCGACGGCGGCGGCGCCGGATTGGATCCGCGACTTCGTGCGTGGGGAGGACAAGATCGATCTGACGCTGTTCAACACCGGCGGCGCCGATGGCATTCGCTTCGTCGATCAGTTCAGCGGCAAGGCGGGCGAGGCGATGCTGAGCTATGACGCGCAAAATCACGTCAGCGACGTGGCGATCAACCTGGGCGGCGCGTTTGGCGCCAGTGATTTCCTGGTGAAAGTGGTGGGGCAGCCGCTGGATGCCGGCGATTTCGTGCTGGCGTAATGCTGGCAACAAAAATAAGGCAGTTTGGGTGAAAACCCGACAATTCCTATTAATTCCGTCATATTAGCGTGACATAGTAGCGCGCAGAAGGCCGGGCTTGCATACCTCGGGCTTCTGTCGGATCGCCAACCTTTTCGGTTGGCGATTCATTTTCCGCCTTTCAGCATGTTGATGGCGGCACCGAGCAGGATGCGCCGTTCGATATCGTTGCTGTCCGCCAGCTGCCGCGCCAGATATTTTTCCAGCGTTTCCACCGACAGCGCTTCGCCGCGATGGCGCAGCTGCATCACGCCGTCGCCGATCAGACGCGCGACTTCATCCCATACGGGTTTAATCTCCTGTTCCGAGAACGTCATGGCTTACCTCGGCTGGTTGATTTTTGCCCAATGTAGCAGCTGAACCGCGGCTTCGCTACCGGCCACCCAAAACAGGAAGCATAAAAAACAAACCATCAGTATTTCTTCTGGTTTTTACGCTCAATACTTGCGGTGTCGAATAGCAGGAGAACACATCATGAATTGGGTCGAAACCTTGGCGGAGTACTACCGCCTGAGCCACACGGGAGAAACGCAACATTGGCTGTGCCGCCGCTGGTTGCCGCAGGGGGAGGCGCGGCTGGCCTATTTGCGGGAGTTGCTGGAACCGACCACCGCACCCCGCGGCGCTGCGGGGCGGGATTAACCGAAGGCTATCGCCGCCCAACGTAACAGCAGCAACGCCAGGCAGATCAGCAGCAGCACCACGACCATTTTACTGAGTTTGTTGCCCATACGTTTTGTCGCCACGTTACCTCCTTAACTGAAGTACCACCCGCGACGAGGGTGATGAGGGAAAGCGTCACCAGGGCGACGCCGTTGAGCAAATCGCTGAAGGTATCGTCCGCACCGATGTCGTCTTGCCGCCTGGCGGTCGCGATTGGGTGAATCATAGGCACAGTATGCGCGCGACATGGCGGCAGGCACAGCGATAAACGGTAAAAGCGCGTAAAGGCGGCGGCGGAACGCGCAGTCGCGCTTGCGACGGATGCAGACGGCCGGCAATACGTTGTACTATCCTGTTTGCATTGAGGCATTTTTCCCAAAGGTATAATCATGGCGACGGCAATTCCACAGAAATACGAGCACCTTGAGCGCTGGGCGTTCGGCGACACCGAACAGCAGGCCGATCACGTGGTGCAATTGATCCTTAATGGCACCAAAACGGCCACCTGTTCCAACCTGGACGGTGAAGGGATCCCGCAGGCCGGCGATCTGTTCCTGGTGGTGGACGGCAAAGGTGAACCGGTCTGCGCGGTTGAGTTGACCGCGGTGGAAATGAAAACCTACGATCAGGTCGATGAAGCGCACGCCTTTGCCGAAGGCGAGGGCGATCGTTCGCTGGCACATTGGCGCAAAGAGCTGCAGCGCTTCTTCGAAGAATACGATCTGTTCTCGCCGGACATGACGCTGGTGCTGATGAATTTCAAAGTGGTCGACAAGTTCTAAACGGATGCGCGACGTTCCCTACGAATGCCAGTGGGCAAGCCCGGAGCTGGCCGCCGATCTGATCGCCGGCCGCGCCACGCTGGCGCATGACGAGAATTGGGCGCGCAGCGGCGCCCGCGATCGGGCGGAGTACATCGAGTGGGCCAACCACGTGTGCGGCATGGCCTGCCTGAAAATGGTGCTGGGCCACCGCGACGGCGAAGCGCCGCCGTTGCTGGAGCTGGCGCGCCGCAGCTTGCCCTATGGCGCCTATGTGCGCGAGGGTGAGCGAATCAAAGGGCTGATTTACGCGCCGTTCGTCGAGTACGTGCGCGAGCAGTTCGCGCTGCAAGCGGAGGTGAAGGTGGGGCTGGAGGCGGCCGACGTGTCGGCGCTGTTCAGCGCATGTCGCTACTTTATCGCCTCGGTGCACCCCTCCATTCGCCGGCCCGAGAGCGTGCCGCCGCAGCGGGGCGGGCATCTGGTGCTGATCACCGCCGCCGATGCGCAAAGCGTGACCTTCCACAACCCTTCGGGCGACAGCCCGGCGACGCGCGAACGGGTACAGCTGCCGCTCAGCCGCTTCGCCCGTTTCTTTGCCGGCCGCGGCATCGCCATCGCATAAAAAAACGCGCTGTTTCCGATGAAAACAGCGCGTTATCAGCAATCCTGATGCATTTTCATGCCAGCCGCATCACCCAGGCGTCCGTCTGCCGATCGTAGTGTTGCTTGTACAGCAGCGACTGTTTGCCATTGAGGATCGCCGGGATGCTGGTGTGCTCATCCCAGCCGTCGAGCTGCATGCACAGGTCCGGATCGGACTTGCAGGGAATGCTCAGGGTGCCGGCACGGTCGGCGCCGGCGTGAAGATGCGCGTCATCGACCTCGAAGCTGCCAATTTTTACGACGGTTTTGCTCATGGGAACTCCTTGCTCAATGATGTGGTAGGAGGTTAGACCAGTTCGGCCATCGGTATGAGCATAGCTAAATGAGCAAAAAATGCCACACAAAAAATACATTTTGGCAACATTTGTCCCGGGCGGCTAACGGCCGCCTTAATAAGTCACGACATAGCTGACGGTATCCTGATAGGTGCCGACCGGCACTTCGGTCTGTGCCGGGTTGATGGCGGCGGTAAAGGGGATGCTCTGCGCCAGGCCGGTACCGGTGCCGCTTTGCGCGTTGGTGCTGCTCCACACGGTGCTGGTGTTGGGCAGATAGATTTGATACTGCAGGAAATTGCTGGTGCCGCTGAGCATTTGCCGCCAGCCGGTGATGGGGTTGTTACCGTTGGTGAAGTAGGAGCTGTACGCCTGAGATTTGGTGCAGGTCAGGGTGATGCTTTGGTTAATCGGGTTGAATTGCCCCACCAGCGCCATGCTGCCGAAGTTGACGTTATTGGCGGTGTTGATCAGGCAGCTTTTGGTGATGACTGCGGTGACGGTTACGGTGCTGGGTTGGTTGGTGCCGTTCCACCAGATGCACAGGCCAAGCGCCCCCAGCCCGCAAATATGGTAGTCCCATATCAGGTTGATGGTGTCGGTATAGGTGCCGGCGCTGACGTTCGCTCCCGTGACGGTTTTGATGTACAGCGGGAAGTTGACGTTGGACGAGATCAGGATCAGCGACAGCAGATTCAGCGAGCTGTAGTTGATGGTTTGGCCAACGCTGTAAGGGTACTGGTAGTTCGAGTCGGGATAGATCAGATAGGAGATTTGATCGCCGGAGCCGTTAGTATTCAACAGAGCCATATTGTTGGTGGTGGAGGCGATTTGCACCGTGACGGTATTTTGCGACAGCAGGCTGAGCCCGAGGCCGGTGCAGTTTAGCCCGGCGGTGCCCTGGGCGTTTATTTGGCCGTTATAGACGGCAAACGAGTTGCTGCTGGGCAACGTGACCGTGCCGTTGGCGGTGGCGCAGTCCGCCAGCGCGCGTTGTCCGCACAGCAGCAGCAGCGCTGCCAACAGAATTTTCACTTGCCGATACATCGTTCTTCTTCTCCTTGTGTTATTGGCAGACGAGGGGACCGACGCGTTGCAGCCCCTGAGGATTGGCCAGGCTGAAGCTGACCTGGCACGGCGGCCCGCCGTCGGCCGGGATCACGCTCAGCCGGTTGTGCTGCTGCACCGGGTCGATATAGGTCATGCCATCCCACCCGACGTAGCTCTGTTGATTGCTGCCGATCACCGCCACCTGGCTGCCGTTGGCCAGCGGTTTGCCTTGCGCATCGACCAGTTCCACGTCGGCGGCGGAAAGGCGCTGGACGGGGAACTCGACCAGGTAACCGCTGTGATCGCGGATGGAGACGGTTTTTTCGACCGCCGGCAGGTTCACGTCTGCCGGCAGGTTGAGTGGGTCTATCTGGAATTTGGCGTGGTAATACGAGGTGACGGTGGGCACCAGCAGATAGCCTTTGTCGTTGGTAACGCCGATGCGCTGGTTTTCGTAGCTGACAGGAACACCGGCGTAACCGTTGGTCGATACCAGGGCGAAAGCGTCGTTGATGGTGTTGGTGGCGTACACGCCGCCGTTCATCGCCACCAGCGAACCGCTGACTTCGCCCCAGCGCGTGTAGTCATTGCGGTTGCCATACAGCCCCGCACGGGTCTCCAAGAGCGAGGTGCGCCAGGTCAGATCCGCCTGGCGGTAATCGCTGTCGCTGCCCTGGCCGCCGGCATAGGCCAGGTTCCAGCCGAAACCACCGCCGGTCGGCGCAGCGCGGCTATAGCCGACACGCTCGCTCCAGCGATTGCCGGCGTCGCGGGCGGTGCTGACGTTGGCGGTGCCCCAGGCATCGAACGGAATGCTGATTTGCAGCTGCGAGCTGTAGCCATTGCCGCCGATTTCACGGTTTGCCGAGGCATATAGACTGATATTGCGCCACAGCGTGAGGCTATAGGACAGGTTGATCAGGCGAGTGCGCTGGCCGATGGCGTCGCGCACGTCGAAATAACCGGCCCCCAGGCTGCCGAAGCGGCTCAGGCCGATACTGCCGGTCAGTTGATCGGTACGGCGGCTCAGCCTGTAACTGCTCTTGTAACTGGAAAGATCGCCAAAGCCCGCGCTGCGCAGCACGCGTTGGGCATTGAGGCTGAAATACTGATTGCTGTAAGTGTAACTCAGGCTGCTCTGATCGCCGTGGCGGCCGGTGTACTGATACACCGGCCCGGCATCCGGTTGCTGCAGCGGCTGGCCGGTGATGGGGTCGTAATAGAGCGGGGTAACCGCTGGGGCGTTGAAGGCGTCATTGCTCGCCTGGCTATAGCTGTAGGAGGCGTTGAACACCCCCAGTTGCCCAACGCGCACGCCGGCGCCGGCGCCGGTGACTGCCAGCTCCGCCGCGCCTTCCGCCCGGCCTTCGAGCGTCAACCAATCTGTGACGCCGTAACGCCCACTGCCACTGGCTACCCACTGGCCGTAATCCGCCGAGCTAAAGCCATAGTTCCGCCGCAGCGCACCCGCCGACAGGCTGAAATCGCTCAACCCGGCCTGCAGCAGCGAACTGGCGACATAGAACGGCACCGTGGTGCTGATCTGGCGGCCAAGCGCATCGGTGGTCACCACCGTCGCCTGACCGGCACCGTTGATGTAGGGCACGGTATTGAGGGTGAACGGGCCGGGGTTCACGCTGGCGGAGGTGTTTTTATAGCTATTGATGTACAGGTCAACGCTGCTCGGCACCGCAGCCTGGCCGGAGAACTGCGGCAGCGGGTAGGTGATCAGATCCGGCCGCGTGGCGAAATTGCGCGCCACCTGCAGGCCGCCGACGCGCACCGAGCTGGTCCAGGGCAGCGAGCCGGTAATGAGATCGCCCGCCGTATAGCTGAGCATGGCGTCGTCGTCGCTGTAGCGCCAGGAACTGTCGTAGCGGATATAGCGATTGTTCTGCTGCGCAGCGCTGTCGCCGTTGAAGCTGCTGCGGAAGATGCCGGTGTTGGCGATAACGCCAAAGCCATCGAACAGCCGCTGTTCGCTCCAGGCAGAGAAATAGCCCGGATTGCCGCGCCCGCCGCTCTGGCTGACGTAGGCGTCGTAATTCAGCAAAAAACCCAGGCTGCTTTGCGCCGGCAGCCGCTGCTCCGTGGTGGCGCTGCCGAGAGTTTGCTTGGGCAGCCAGTCGTTGGGTACCGAGATCAGCAACTGCTGCGTTTCGCCGCTGTAGGTAACGTCGACCTTATCCAGTTGATCGACGGCGATCTCTTTCGCCTGCTTGTCCGTTACCGGCAGGCCGGCGTCGCTCAACTGCTGCGGCGTCAGGTAGTAGTGGCCGCCGCGGTAGGTGACCGGCACCACTTTACCGGTCTGGCGGCCATTCACCACCGGCTCCAGATACAGCGTGGTATCCGGCATGCTGACCGCACTGGGCGGCGGCGGCAAATCGTCGGCGGCGGCGTGCGTCGGCCACAGCTCCACCGCCATACAGAGTACGGCCAGGGCCAGCGGCTTGACGCTGGCGGCCGGCGATGACATCCGCTTCACCTGCACCTCAGGCTCAGTAAGACGGAATGGTTACGGGCTGCTTGTTGTCGTTGACCATCGCCTGTAGCTTGCCGCCGGCGAAGCTGCCTGACGCCGGCAGGGCAAAGCGCATTTGCGAACCCGGCAACACATAGCCCAATAGCCCGTTGTTGAGCGGTTTGTCCTGGATGCTGACCTGCGACAGGCGGGCGTGCACGATGCCGTCATTGCGCACGTCGAGCCAGCGCTGGCTGTTTTGTTGCAGCAGCCGGTAGCTGAGCTTCGGCTGGTTGGCGGTGGCGTAGTCGCGTGGGTGCTCGAAATCCTGCTTGGTCCAGACATCTTTGCCGCTGACGAACAACGGCACCGAATAGCGCATCTGGAATTTCAGCCCCATCTGCGCGCCCTGGTCAGGTGCCGCGCCGTCCTTATCTTTGATCGGCACTTCGTCAACCAGTATCCGGTAAGCCCGTTCTTGCCCGGCGGCGACCGGCATCTGTTTGATCAGACGGATCAACTGGCGTTTACCCGGGAAGATGGTGGCGACCGGTGGGCTGGCGACCACTTCGCTCTGGTTGCGGTAGTCGTCCTTACCGCCGGCCTGTTGCCAGCCGAGCACGCGAATTTGCATGTAGACCGGTTTGCTGTCGCGGTTCTCCAGCCACAGGGCCGTGGCCTGCTGATTGTCTTCAATCACCGGATCGATGGGCCAAATCAGAATGGAGGCGGCGGCGAAGGCCTGCGGTTGGCCGGCTAACAGCAATCCTGCCAGCAGAGGCAGGCGAAGCAGAGTGCGCATAGAATGATCCTTTTAAAAACTCAATAAGTCACTGTCACTAAGACCGTATCGTTGTAGGTGCCGCTGGTGGGCAACGTGCTGCTCGCCATTAAACTGGCGTAGATTTTTATTTCTTGTGTACTGCCGGTGGCGGAGACGGTTTGCACCGAACCGCCGTTGCCGCCGTCGCCCCACAGAATCGAGTAGTTGGCGTCCTGATAGAGCTGGTAAAGCAGCGTTTCCGAGGTGGCCGAGTTCAGCAACTTGCGGCCGCCGGCGATGGAGCCGGTGACGTTGTTGCCGACGTTCAACGCCAGCGAGACGCTGAGCCCCGGGTTGCAACGTATCAGGATAGAACCGGCGCCGGCGCTGGAGACGATATTGATATTGCTGCTCAGCGACGACACCTGGCCGAAACTCAGGGTGCCGAACGAGGTGACGTTGGTGATGCCGCTGCCGAGCACGCAGCCTTTGATGATCGAGGCGTTGAGCGTAAAGCTTTGGCTGACGGTATCGGCATGCGCCGCCGGGGTGCCGATCAGCGCCGTCAACAGCAGAGTGCGCAGCGTTCCGTTAATCACCAATTTATCGTCACCTGCACCGTATCCGTATAGGTGCCCGTCGCCGGCGTCGCCTGTACCGGGATCATGCCGTAGACCGGCAGCCAGACGCTTTGCCCGGTGGCGGTTTGCGAAACGCCCGTCACGTTATCCCAGACGGTGGCATAAGCGGCGCTGGTATACAGGTTGTAGTTCACCCTGGCGCCCGCGGCGCTCTGCAAATAACGCGCGGCGGTATTGCCGCTCTGCCCGCCGCTGAGCAGCACCGTGTAGCTGGTGCCGTTGTTGCAGTTGATCTGCAGTGCCCCGGCGTTCGCCTGGCCCGTCACTTGTACCGCAGTATTCAAAAAGTACACCGTGCCGAAATTAAGCGTGCCGAAAGAAGTATTGCCGCCGCTGGTGGTGCCGGCCACACAAGCGTTGACCAGCGTGGCGCTGACGCCCACCGTGGCGGTATTGACGTTGGCGCTGCAGGTTCCCGCCAGCGTCAACATCAAACCTATAAGGGCCAGGCGTACCATGCTTACCAGGTGACGGTCATGGTGACGGTATCGCTGTAGACGCCGGCCGCCGGGGTGGTGCCCGCTGCGGGCACCAGGCCGTAGACGATCAGCGGCACCGCCGATCCGGTGCCGGTGCCGGTGAGGGTACCGGTGGTATTGTTCCAGGGCAGCGAGTGGGCGCTGTCCTGATACAGGTTATAGCTGATATAGGCCGGTACGCTGCTGGCCATGCGCCGCTGGCTGCCGGAGGCATTGAGGCCGTTGTCCAGCGCCACGGTGTAGTTGGTGCCGGTGGTGCAGTTCAGCCCCAGCGTGCCGGTACCGCCGCTGCCGGTGGCGCTGGCGGTGATAACGTTAGCCAGTGAGGAGTAGGTGCCGAAGCTGATGGAGCCGAAGTTGTTGGTGGTGCCGGAGCTGTTGCCGCCGGTGACCACGCAGCCGGCGCCGATGGTCAGCGTCACGCCCAGCGTGCCCTGAATGGTGCCGTCCACTGCCTGCGTACCGAAGGAGCACAGCAAGAGCGTTGTTGAGGTTAATGCCGCTAGCGTCTTTTTCATCATGGTTCCTTGCTGTCGTCGAGAAGCCTGCCAAAAAGCCCGAAAAATGAGTCAAATGCATTAATCTGTTTACAGATTAATTAATAGAATAAGAACGTGAAAATGTCTCGGTGCAAGACTAAAAACTTTATTTATTTTTAAGCGGTGTCGCAGGTTGTGTGTGGGGTATTACAGGGGGGAATCTGATCGTGATAATGATAAGGCGGGTAGGAATATTATTATCTCAATGAATAACGGAGCGCCGACATGGCACTCCGTTTGTGAGCGCTTGCCGGCGACGGGGTTACCAGGTCACGGTCATGGTGACGGTATCGCTGTAGACGCCGGCCGCCGGGGTGGTGCCCGCCGCGGGCACCAGGCCGTAGACGACCAGCGGCACGGCCGATCCGGTGCCGGTACCGGTCAGCACGCCGGTGGTGTTGTTCCAGGGTATGGAGTTGGCGCTGTCCTGATACAGGTTATAGCTGATATAGGCCGGTACGCTGCTGGCCATGCGCCGCTGGCTGCCGGAGGCGTTGAGGCCGTTGTCCAGCGCCACGGTGTAGTTGGTGCCGGTGGTGCAGTTCAGCCCCAGCGTGCCGGTACCGCCGCTGCCGGTGGCGCTGGCGGTGATGACGTTAGCCAGTGAGGAGTAGGTGCCGAAGCTGATGGAGCCGAAATTATTGGTGATGCCGGAACTGTTGCCGCCGGTAACCACGCAGCCGGCGCCGATGGTGATTGTCACCCCCACCGTGCCCTGAATGGTGCCGTCCACTGCCGGTGTGCCGAAGGAACACAGCAAGAGGGGGGTTGAGGTCAAAACCATCAGAGTTTTTTTCATCATGATTCCTTGCCGTGTCAGAAAAAGCCCGCAAAAAAACGCCACCTAAGGCGGAGTAGAACGCATTAATTTACTTACATTTAAATTAATAGGATAAGAACGCGAGATTGTCTTGTTCAAAGGCAAAAAACTTTTTTGGTGAGGCTAGGAAATAAAGAGGGATGATAAATAGTGTGAATGGTAAATGATTTTTATAATAACTGATTTCAATAGGAATATTGTTACCGTTATTTTATCGCCGGGAGGATCCCCGGCGACCGATCGATTACAGGTGGAAATCCAGCGCGCCATCACGCACCAGATCGCGCGGCAGGCTGTTCTTGATGCGGCTGCCGATGCGTTTGGCGATGCCCAGCGGCTGCCCCTGATAGGTGACGATGCATTCATCGCCGGCCGGCGGCTGTTCCGGGTAGAGATCGCGGCCGTGATGCCACTCCTGCGCCAGCGTGGCGTCCAGCTCGAAATGGTGTTTGCCGGCGGTATTCGCCAGCGCGATCGCCGCTTCGTGCTGCCAGCGGAAGCCCTTCGGGAAACGCTCCGCCAGCTTGAGGCCGATGCGTGAGAAGCGTACTTTGCCGAACAGCGGCTCCAGCTCGGCCGGGAACAGCCAGATCTCCTTGTCGCGCTCCCACAGGCGGCTGTCATCGCCCCAGGTTAAGCCGGATGCGGCGGCGGCCTGGGCGACCAGCGCGGCCTCTTTACCGGACAGCGGGCTGAACGGGAATTTGCCCACCTTGTAGGTCGGCTTCGCCAACGGCACCACGGCGCGCCGTTTGCGCAGGCGGGCGACGAAAAAACCTTCGCTGTCGTAAATCTGCGGGAAGACGTGCAGGAAACCTTCGGCGGTCAGCGCCTTATCGGCGCCGGGGAACAGTTCGCCCAGCGGTTCGACGCTGACCGCGTCGCCGTAGGTGTCCAGCAGCCAGCGCACCACCTGCTGGTTTTCCTGCGCATTGAGCGTGCAGGTGGAGTAAACCATCACGCCGCCCGGCGCCAGCGCATGAAACGCGCTGTCGATCAGTTCGCGTTGGGTGGCGGCGATCTCGGCCACGCTCTGCGGCGACCAGTTGCTCATGGCGTCCGGATCCTTGCGCACCACGCCTTCGCCGGAGCAGGGGGCATCGAGCAGAATGGCGTCGAAGCTCTCCGGCAGCGCGGCGCCGAACACCCGGCCGTCGAAGTGGGTCAGCGCGGTGTTCTTCACGCCGCAGCGGCTGATATTGGCGTGCAGCACTTTTACCCGGCTGGCGGAGTATTCGTTGGCGACGATGCCGCCCCGGTTGCCCATCAGCGCGGCGATCTGGGTGGTTTTGGAGCCCGGCGCCGCCGCCACGTCCAGCAGCCGATTCGGTGCCGCGCCGCCCGCGAACAGCGCGCTGACCGGCAGCATCGAACTGGCTTCCTGAATGTAGAACAGGCCGCTCAGGTGTTCGGCGGCACTGCCCAATCGCAGCTCTTCATCGTCGCGTTCGATCCAGAACCCTTCCGCGCACCAGGGAATAGGTTCCAGCCGCCAGTCGTAATCCTGCACCAGCGTCAGGAAATCGGCGACGCTGATTTTCAGCGTGTTGACGCGCAGACTGCGGCGCAGCGGGCGCTGGCAAGCGGCGATAAAATCTTCCATCGTCAGCTCGGCAGGCATGATGGCGCGGGTGGCGTCAAGGAACGCGGGGGGTAGAAAAACGGCGGTGGATTTGGCCACGGGGCGAACTCTCAGGGTGCAATAAAGACAAGGGCGAGAGTTTATCATAACGCGGAAAAAAACAGGGCCCGGTATTGCCGGGCCCTGAGGAAAACACGACGTTTAATCGCGTGGAATGGCGGTACCCCAGGTTTTCCAGTCCTTCGGCTCTTCAGGATTCAGCAGGAAGTGCTTGTCCGGCGTCGCCTTCGGCGCCAGCGGAATGGTCGGCGGCGTGGCGAAGGCGATGCCGCCGCGGATGAACTGCTGGAAGGTGCCGCTCTTGATCACGCCGCCGGTCAGGCCGAACTGCAGGTTGTAACCCGAGGCCAGCCAGAACACGCTGTTGTTGCGCACCAGATGCTGATATTTCTTGCTGATGCGCAGTGCGACGTGTACCCGATCGGACATGGCGCCGAGGTAGAAACCGGTGATGGTGCCGACCTCCACGCCGCGGAACAGCACCGGCGTACCGACCTGCAGCGAGCCGGTTTCGGCGGCGTCGAGCACCACGCTCAGGCCGTCGAGATAGCGCGAGTCGGTGATGCTGGCCTGCTGCAGTTCGAAGGTGCGCAGCTCGCGGCCGCGCCCCGGCTCCACGTTGATATAAGGCTGGAGCAGGGTATCGAGGTTGCTGACGCCGGCGGCGGAGATCTCCGGTGAGACGATCGAGAAACGGCTGCCCAGCCGTGCGAAGGTCTGCACGTATTCCGGATACAGCACCGCTTTAGCCAGCACTTCGTTGCGCTCCGGCGCCAGCTGTAGCGATTCCACCTGGCCGACGTCGATACCGAGGTAGCGCAGCGGCATGCCGGCCGACAGTTTGCTGGCGTCGTAGGTTCTCAACGTGATTTGGCTGCCCACCGCGCGTGCGGCGGTTTCGCTGGCGTACAGCACGCGGTTGGCGCCCTTGTTGAGCGTTACGCCCTGCAGGTTGTCGAAGCTGATGGCGCCTTTCAGCGCGCGGTTGAGCGGTGAAGCCTGTACCGTCAGCCCGCTGCCGTTGAGCTGCACCTTGGCGCCGCCTTCGGCCCAGAAGATGCTTTCACGGGTCAGCAGCTTGCGGTATTCCGGGCTGATGTAGACGTCCACCTCGAACTCGTTGGCCTTCGGCCGAACGTTGACGATCTCGCCCACCTGGAATTTGCGATACAGCACCACCGAACCGGCCTGCACGTCCGGCAGGCTGGCCGCGCTGAGGGTCAGGGTGGTGGCCGGGGCGTTGCCGACGATTCCGTCCTCGGCTTTCTCGCTGTTGGCATACAGCGGGTATTGGCCGCCCGGTTCGCCCTTGCTGCCGGGGATAATGCGCACGCCGCCGTCTACCCACTCCTGCGCGCTGGCGCCGAGCACTTCCATGCCGTCGATCCCCAGTTTGACGTCGAGGCGGCTGTTGACCACGAATTTGCTGTCTTTGTGCAGCAGGCTGCGATATTGCGCGTCGATGGCGGCGGTGAACACTACGCCGCCGGCGGTGAGGGTGCGGCTCAGGATCTGGCCAACCTTCACGCCGTGCACCACCAGCGGCTGCCCGACGTCGATGCCGTAGCTTTGCGGCGCATTCAGCGTGACGGTCAGTACGCCCGGCTGTTGCAACAGCGTTTCGTTGCTGTCCAGCACGTTAAAGCGCTGCTGCGGCTCGCCTTCGCCCGGCACCAGCTCCAGCGTGGTGCCGGTCAGCAGCTGGCTGAGCTTGGCGTCGTTGAGGCTGATGCGCGGGCTGCGCATCACGATGCGGGTGCCGCTGCGCATCAGGTCGACCACCGAAGGATCGATGGTCAGTTCACCGACCACTTTGCTGTCCTGTTGCAACGTCAGCTTGGTCAGGGTGCCGACCTGCAGCCCCTGGTACATCAGCGGCGTGCGGTTTTCACTCAGGTTGTTGCCGCTCGGCAGATCCAGCAGGATATTGACGCCGCGCTGGCTGTGGGCCAGATCGGGATACAGGGCATAGCTCTGATCGCCCTTGGCCTGCTGGCCATCGGCCGGCGAATCGAAGGCGATGGCGCCGTTGACCAGCGCCGCCAGGCTCTCCATCTGTACCGTCGCGCCTGACAGGCTGAAATCGCCCTTGAAGCCGGAGACGTTCCAGAAGCGGCTGTTGTTTTTCACCAGATGGGCGAAGCGGCGGTCGATCAGCACATCGATGGTCACGCCCTTGTTGCCTTCGCTGATGGTGTAGTCGTACACCTTGCCGACCGGGATTTTACGGTAGTAGACCAGCGAGCCGCTGTTGAGCGAGCCCAGATCGTCGGCGTGCAGGTGGATCATCAGCTCGCCGGTGTTCAGGCGGTATTTCGGCTGGGTATCGAGCGCGGCGAAGTGGGTTTGCGCCTTGCCGCTGCCGGGCATCATGCCGATATAGTTGCCGCCGACCAGCGCATCGAGCCCGGAGACCCCAGCCAGCGAAGCCTTGGGCGTCACCAGCCAAAACTGGGTGCCTTCGCGCAGCGAATCTTCCAAATCGCTTTTGATGCTGGCTTCTACCACGATGCTGCGCAGATCTTTGCTCAGGCTGATCTTCTGCACCATGCCGACGTCAACGCCCTGGTAGCGCACCGGCGTGCGGCCGGCGACGATGCCCGCCGCCGATTGGAAATCGATGGTGACGGTGGTGCCGCGCTCCTGGAAATTGTTGTAGACCAGCCACCCGGCGATCAGCAGGGCGATGAACGGCAGTAACCAGAACGGTGAAATGCGGCGCTTGTTCTTGACCCGCGCTTCAGTCGGTGTAGTCGGCGTTTCCTGTTGCATGTGCATCCCAAATCAATCGGCTATCCAGCCACTCAACGGCAAGAATAGTCAAAATGACCGCCGAGCCAAAGTAAAACGCGGCCGGTCCCATAGTAAAAGATAACAGCTGGTCGCGGTTTACCAGCGACATCATCAAGGCGATAACGAACAGATCGAGCATCGACCAACGGCCGATCCAGGTGACCAGGCGCAGCAGACGGATGCGCGTCTTCAGGCTGTGCGAGGTTTTGAAATGAATGCTGAACAACAGCGTGATCAGCACGATCACCTTGGTAAAGGGCACCAGCACGCTGGCGATGAACACGATGGCGGCGATCGGCACGTTGCCGGAGGTGGCCAGCGAGACCACGCCGGAGAAGATGGTGTCTTCGAGCCGTGCGCCGTTGGCGTAAATGATGGAAATCGGCAGCAGGTTGGCCGGTATCAGCAGGATCATCGCCGCGATCAGCGCCGCCCAGGTTTTTTGCAGGCTGTAAGGCTGGCGGTGGCACATCGGCACGTGGCAGCGCGGGCAGCGGCCGCGTGCGTCGGGGTAGCCGGTGTAGTGGCAGGACAGGCAAATATGCAGCGCCGACGGCGGGCCTTCCGGCTGCTCCTGCGGGTAGTAACGTTCCCACAGCTGCTCCAGGTTGGTATGGATCAGCGTCAGGATGCTGAGCAGGGTGAGCGACAGGTAGGCGATCAGCGCGCTGCCCGCCTGGATGTCGGCGTAATCCTGCACCTTGATCGCCGCCACCGCCATGCCGATCAGATAGATGTCCAGCATCACCCACTCTTTCAGCCGCTCCAGCATCAGCAGCACCGGGCGCAGGTTCATGCCGAGCGCGTGGCCAAAGCGCAGGTAGAGCAGCGACAGCGCCAGCGTCAGCGGGGCGCCGAGGGTGCAGAACGCCACCATGCTGGCGGTAAGCGGATCGCCCTGACGGCTCATCTGCCAGATGCCCTCCAGCAGGCTGGCGTCGATGCGCGTGCCGAGCAAGCGGATGCTGATCAGCGGTTCGGTGAAGGCGAACGGCATCAACAGCAGCATGGCGATCGCCATGGCGGTCAGGCGCGTCATCGACCAGTCGCGGCCGTTCACCACCTTGGCGTTGCAGCGCGGGCAATAGGCGGCCTGATTGCCGGTGAGCGGCGGCAGCACGAACAGCAGGTCGCACTCGCAGCAGCGCTGGTGGCGCGCTTTGGAAAGGGGGGCGGTGATCGCGTGTATCTTCATCTTTGACAAGTAGCTGCCCTTGAGCCCGCCGGAACTGTCAGCGTAGCTGAAAAATAAACCGGCCGCGTCACCGGCGATCGGGCGCCGGACGGTAAAACGGGGTAAACCGGGATTCTGAGCGGCAAACATACCCTGAGCGACAGGGTTTTGTGAAGCAACAGATGATTAACCTTGTGGCTATACGCATTTAATGCTTATTTTATAGGGCCTAAGCTTTGGGCTTCTGGCCATCTTCACTGTTTCAATGGTTATCACATGACAAAAGAACAATTCTACGCGGAATTAAAACGTGACCTGAGCGCGTTGCTCGGCGGGGAGACCAACTTTATCGCGGCGCTGTCCAACGCCAGCGCGTTGATCAACGAGCGTCTGGATGACGTGAACTGGGCCGGTTTCTATCTGATGGATGGCGACCAGCTGGTGCTGGGGCCGTTCCAGGGCAAGATCGCCTGCGTGCGCATCCCGGTGGGCAAGGGCGTGTGCGGCACGGCGGTGGCGGAAAATCGCGTGCAGCGCGTCGGCGACGTGCATGCGTTCCCGGGCCATATCGCCTGCGATGCGGCGAGCAATGCGGAAATCGTGCTGCCGCTGTCGGTCGGCGGCCGGGTGATCGGCGTTTTGGATATCGACAGCACGGTTTATCAACGCTTCGACGAACAGGATGAAGCGGGCCTGAAAGCAGTGGTGGCGGGGCTTTGTGAGCAACTGGAACAGTGCGACAGTGCGAAATATGTGACTGTAGCGGCAAGTTGATCGACGGTTAACGTGGCAATTACCGATGGCGTCATTATAATGACGCCTGTTCATGCCTGTGGCTTGTTGGCAATACCGTTGTAATCAGGAAATTTCATGGAAAATCAACCTAAGTTGAACTCTAGTAAAGAAGTCATTGCTTTTCTTGCCGAGCGTTTTCCGCTCTGCTTTAGCGCCGAAGGCGAAGCTCGTCCGCTGAAAATCGGTATTTTTCAGGATTTGGTAGAGCGCGTGCAGGGGGAAGAGAATCTCAGCAAAACGCAATTGCGTTCTGCCCTGCGCCTGTACACCTCAAGCTGGCGTTACCTGTACGGCGTCAAAGTTGGCGCGCAGCGCGTCGATCTGGACGGCAATCCGTGCGGTGAACTGGAACAGCAGCATGTCGATCATGCTCGCCAGCAGCTTGAAGAAGCCAAAGCGCGCGTTCAGGCACAGCGTGCCGAACAAAACGCCAAAAAACGTGAAGCCGCCGGTGAATCCGCCGATGCCGCGCCACGCCGTCCGCGCCCAGCCGGTAAAAAGCCTGCTGCACGTCGCGAAGGCGGAGCCGCGCCGGAAAACCGCAAGCCGCGCCCACAAACTCGCCCACAGCCAGCTCGTCAACCTCGTGCAGCAAAAGAGGAAAACCAGCCGCGTTATGCGCCAGTCACGGATATCTCTAAACTGCAAATTGGCCAGGAAATCAAAGTCAGAGCAGGCAAGAGCGCGATGGATGCTACCGTACTCGAAATCGCTAAAGATGGCGTACGTGTGCAGCTCTCTTCCGGTCTGGCGATGATTGTGCGCGCAGAACACTTGCAGTTCTGATACGGAGGCCAACCAAGGCATGAACAAATTCGTCAGATTAACAGCGATTGCAGGGCTGCTGTGGGCGGGTGTCAGTTACGGCGCGGAAACAGCCAACATCCGCATCGATCAATTGCCCCAGCTGCATCAGGAACCCCAGCACGCTACGGTGAGTGAGCGCGTCACCTCGCGCTTCACTCGCTCTCATTACCGCCAGTTCGCCCTCGACGCGGAGTTTTCAGGCAAGATCTTCGATCGCTACCTGAACATGCTGGACTACAACCATAACGTGTTGCTGGCCTCCGACGTGGCACAGTTCGCCGGCAAACGCGATCAGGTTGGCGAAGAGCTGAAAACCGGCAAGCTGGATACCTTCTACGCGCTGTTCAATCTGGCGCAGAAACGCCGTTTCGAGCGATACACCTATGCGTTGTCGCTGCTGGAAAAGCCGATGAACTTCACCGGCAACGGCACTATCGATCTCGACCGCAGCAAAGCGCCGTGGCCGAAAGACAAGGCCGAGCTGGATAGCCTGTGGGATGCGAAAGTCACCTATGACGAGCTGAACCTCAAGCTGACCGGCAAGACCGACAAAGAAATCCGCGACACGCTGACCAAGCGTTATCAGTTCGCTATCAAGCGCCTGACGCAAAGCAACAGCGAAGACGTCTTCCAGCTGGCGATGAATGCCTTTGCGCATGAAATCGATCCGCACACCAACTACCTGTCTCCGCGCAACACCGAGCAGTTCAACACCGAGATGAGCCTGTCGCTGGAAGGCATCGGCGCGGTGCTGCAGATGGATGACGACTACACCCTGATCAACTCGATGGTGCCGGGCGGCCCGGCGGCGAAGAGCAAGGCGATCACCGTGGGCGATCGCATCGTCGGCGTCGGCCAGGCCGGCAAACCGATGGTGGACGTGATCGGCTGGCGCCTGGACGACGTGGTGTCATTGATCAAAGGGCCGAAGGGCAGCAAGGTGCGCCTGGAGATCCTGCCGGCCGGCAAGGGCACCAAAACCCGCGTGGTCACCTTGACCCGCGAGCGGATCCGCCTGGAAGACCGCGCGGTGAAAATGACCATCAAGACCGTCGGCAAAGAAAAGGTGGCGGTGTTCGATATCCCAGGCTTCTACGTCGGTCTGACCGATGACGTGAAAGTGCAGCTGCAGAAGATGGCCAAGCAGAACGTCAAGAGCGTGATCATCGATCTGCGCACCAACGGCGGCGGCGCGCTGACCGAAGCTGTGTCGCTGTCCGGCCTGTTCATTCCGAGCGGCCCGGTGGTGCAGGTGCGCGACAACAACGGCAAAGTGCGTGAAGACGCCGACACCGACGGCGTGACCTACTACAAAGGCCCGCTGGTGGTGCTGGTCGATCGCTTCAGCGCCTCCGCCTCCGAGATCTTCGCGGCGGCGATGCAGGATTACGGCCGTGCGCTGATCGTTGGCGAACCGACCTTCGGCAAAGGCACCGTGCAGCAGTACCGTTCGCTGAACCGTATCTACGATCAGATGCTGCGCCCTGAGTGGCCGGCGCTGGGGTCGGTGCAGTACACCATTCAGAAGTTCTACCGCGTCAACGGCGGCAGCACCCAGCGCAAAGGGGTAACTCCGGACATTCTGATGCCGACCGGCGTCGATCCGGCGGAAACCGGCGAAGCGTTTGAAGACAACGCCATGCCGTGGGACAGCATCAACGCGGCAACCTACAGCAAGACCGGCGATATGGCGCCGTTCGAGCCGGAGCTGCTGAAAGATCACCAGCAGCGCATCGCGCAGAATCCGGAGTTCCAGTACATCGCGCAGGATATCGCGCATTACAAGGCGCTGAAGGATAAACGCAACATCGTGTCCCTCAATCTGGCGGTGCGCGAGAAAGAGAACCACGATGACGACGCGATCCGTCTGAAACGCATCAACGAGCGTCTGGAACGCGCGGGCAAGAAGCCGCTGAAATCGCTCGACGATCTGCCGAAGGATTACCAGGAACCGGATCCGTACCTGGACGAAACCGTGCATATCGCGCTGGACCTGGCTCATCTGGAAAAAGATCAGCCCGCTCAGCAGCCGGCGCCGGCCAAATAAGGCCGCGCCAGGCAGGATGAAAAACGCACCTTCGGGTGCGTTTTTTTATGGCCGCGTTACGCGCGGCTCAGACGGCTTTCTTGCGGTGGCGCAGCCCGAGCTGGACGCAGGAAACCACCACCAGCAGGCAGCCGAGCAGCGACAGCAACAGCGGGACTTCGTGCCAGAACAGCCAGCCCCAGGCAATATTGAAAACGATGCCGATATAGCGCACCACCGACACCACGATCAGATTATCGGAGGAAAAGGCCTGGGTTAAGACAACCTGTCCCAACAGCGATACCAGGGCGATGGCGAGCAGGATGGCAAACTGGTAGACGTTGGGCCAGACGAAGGCGTTCCACATCAGCGGCAGCGAGATCAGCGTCGCGATAAACAGGAAATAGAACACGATCTCGTAGTTGTGGTGGCGTTTGCTGAGCTTGTTGACCGACAGATAGGCGATGGCGGCGAACACCGCGCTCATCACGCCGACCAGCGACGCCAGGGTATACGTTGAGAAATGCCACGGCCGCACCAGCAGCACGGCGCCGATGATGACCAGCGCCAGCCAAAATGCGGTGTTGGCGCTGATCCGTTCACGCAGCACCAGCAAGGAAAGCAGAATGGAGAAAAACGGCGACAGGTAGGCCAGCATGCTGGCGTCGGCCAGCGTGAGGTGAGCGATGCTGTAAAAATAACAGATGAGATACATCCCACCCATAGTGCCTCGTAATACCAGCAGCGGCCGGTCCTCGCGGCTGAAGGCGACGCCGTGGCGATACATCAGCAGCAGAACCAGCAGGCAGCCGATGCTGCTGCGAAAGAACACGATTTCCCCGGTGGGGATGTCGTCGGCGATGGTTTTGACCAGTGCATTCATGACGCTGAAAATCAGCGAGGCGAAAATAGCCAGCAGCGCACCCTGATTCATGCTTGCCCCCGCCACTGACGGTAGGTGATGGCCGCCTGTTCGTCGCAGGTATCGTCCAACAACGAATGATGGCAATGCTCGGCGCCGATCCGGGTGACGAAGCTTTGCAGCGCCTGCTGAAAGCGCGCCAACAGGCGCTGGGCGGTGGGCATCTCGATGCCAAGCCGCTGCGCCAGCAAGACCAGCGCGCGGAGTTTTCGCACGTCTTCCAGCGGCACGCGCGGCAGGCACCACAGCCCTTGAGCATCCTGAAAGACGCGGGCAACCCTGACGGCGGAAAAATCATAGTAGCGACCCTGCGCGTCCGGTTCGGAATAGGGTTCGATCAGCAGTGCGGTATAGCGCGTAAACAGCGCATAGCCTTGTTCCGCCGGCGTGAGCTGCGGGAAATGGTCAATCCAGCGGCGGCTCACCATGCGGGAGGGAACCGGGTAGCTGTCGTCGTTCAAAAAGCGCAGCAGGTTGATCTCTTCGACGCCGAGATGGTTGAGCAGCCTTTTGTAATCCTGCGACAGTTCGAGCATATCGGCGATAACCTCGGGACAGAGGGGCCCTTCGGGATAGGTTTTATACAGGTATTGCACCGGCGCCTGCGGCTGGAATATCGCCTGCAGCGTGGTGTCGGCCAGCGCCAGCGGCGGATGAACATAGTTGGTGATGCTGAAGCGCTCGGCGGCCAGCAGGCTGTCGCAGCGACGGGCGTCGATAGCGTGACGCGCCAGCACCAAGCCGATCCAGTCGAGTTCGGCGCCGTCTGACGCCGGGCTTTGGGCCGCGAGATAGATCCGCTGTTTAAAGGCTTTGGTATAGGCGCGGTAGGGCTGCGCCGCATCCTGATATTTGGTGTCGGCGTAATAACTGGACAGACTGATGATCCCGACGTGGGATTGGCCAGCCGCCTGCAGCAGGTTTTGCACCATCAGGCCGGAGCCGATGGACGGGGAAAGCAGGATCAACGAACGCAGGTGGGGTAAGGTGGCCCACGGCACCTGCCGCAGCACCTCGTAGTAGCGATCGGCGGGCACGGCGAGGATCAGCCGCTGCCAGTCGCCGCCGATGAGCGACAGATCGTCGCAGTAGCTGTCTACTGTCACCTGCGCATCGCGCTGGGTCTGCCGCGCCTTGCCGACGCCTTCCAGATGCAGACTGGGCGTGTGCGCCAGATGCGCCTTCAGGCGTTGCCCTTTCTCGCTGGGGCGATTGTACAGGCCGATGCGCGTGTCGGCCGCGGCCTGGATATCCGCAGCCAATTGGATCGCCGCCGGACCGGCGCCGAGGATCAGGGTAGGAAAGGCGTTATGCATGGCGGTAAGGCTCCAAAATCAAAAGGTCGTACAGCGGAGTGGCGATCGGTTTACCGCTGATGCGCCAGGGAGAACCGGTGGCCTGATGGTGATAAGGGCAGTTGAAGATCGACTTAAGGCCATTGCCGTAGCGCAGCAGCAATTTGCCGCGCGGGGGCAACAACGGTCGCAGCTGCGTCAACAAGGTTTGTTTGTCCGCCACCAGAGAGGCGATGATGATGTGATCGAGGTCGCGTTCAGTCAGGTCGTTCAATTCATCAATGCAGCGTATTTGCCGTGTCAGCTCCAGATGGCGCGTGAGGCGGCGGGCGGAACGCTGGGCCGCCGGGTCGCAATCGTAGCAAATGACGCTGGCGGAGAGCCTGGCGACCAGCGCCAGCGCGGTGGTGGGCAAGGCGCCGCTGCCCACCAGCAACACCCTTTCAGCCGGTTTGATGTCGGCGGCGGCGATCTCCAGCTGCAGCGCGTTATCGAAGCTGCTCAGGTAGGCGTTGGTCTGAGCCGGTGCCCGGCAGAGCGTGGCGACGCGATGCTTTTCGTAATCGCACAAGGCGGCATTGGCCACCGCTCGCAGCCGGGTGATTTGCGCCGTTATCGAGCGATCGTTTTCCAGCTTGCGGCGATAGGCCTGCAGCTGCGGCAGATCGTTAAAGGTCTGCAGGCGGCTGAAGCGGCGTTCCAACAGGGAAAAATGGCGCCGATCTTGCCGGGCGGAACGGTGAAGCTGGTGGATTTCCTGTTGCAGGCCGGCGAGCTGGGCCAGCATGTCCGCCTTGGTCAAAGTGTACATGGGGGTTCTCCGTGTGCGTGTAACAGCCGTGTCGGCAGCAGAAAGGGGTAGCCCTGCGGGCTGACGCCGCTTTCGATACCGACGCCAAATACGCGGGACATCATCGGGTGCTCCATCATCTGATGGGTGCTGCCGTGGCAAATGACGCGTCCGTGCTCGAGCAGGGTGAGAGAATGGCAGTAGCGCAGCGCCAGCCCCAGATCGTGGATCACCAGCAGCGTGATGCAGCGATGACGCCGGCTGTAGTCGGCGATCTGATTGAGCACGCGCAGCTGATGGTGGATGTCCAGCGCGCTGGTGGGCTCGTCGAGTAAAATAAGCTGCGGCTGAGAGACGAAGGCCTGCGCCAACATCACCAACTGCCGCTGCCCGCCGCTGAGGCGGTTGAAAGGGCGATCGGCAAGTGCGGAAATGCCGCATTCCGCCAGCGCCTGTTCGACCGCGTCGGCCTGTGCGGCGCTGACGCGCCACCCCAACTGCCGTACCTTGCCCAGCAGCACCATGTCAAACGCGGTCAACGCCGATTCGCTGCGATTGAGCTGCGGCACATAGGCGATGCGGCTGGTGTTCGGATCGAGCGGGCGCTCGCGGTAGGCGATAGCGCCGCTGTGCGGCAGCATGCGATTGATCGCTTTGAGCAGCGTCGATTTGCCGGCGCCGTTGGGCCCGATGATGCCGCCGAGCTTTGCCTCCGGCCAGGCCAATGAAACATCGGCTAACAGCTGGCGTCGATGCAGCGTGACGCCGACGCCGGTGAGGGTCAGTTGAGTCATGGGCGTTTAACCTGTCGGGTGACGAAGTAGAACAGCACCGGCACGCCGATCAAGGCGATAACGATGCCGATGGGCACCACGCCGTTCGGCAGCACCAATTTGGCGACGATCGACGCGCACAGCAGCAGCAGGCTGCCGCAAAGGGCGGAAATGCAGATCAGATAGCGTTGATCCTCGCCCACCAGAAAACGGGCGAAATGCGGGGCGATCAGCCCGACGAACCCGATGGTGCCGACAAACGAGACCGAGGCGGCCGTCAGTAAGGTCGCCAGCAGAAAGGCCAGCTTGCGCAGCGCGCTGACGTTGATGCCCAGCCCCTGGGCCTGTTCTTCGCCGGCGGACAGTGCGGTCAGGCGCCAGGCCAGCCGCAGGCTGACGACCAGCGCGCAGAACAGGACGCCGCCAGCGATCGCCACGCCGTGCATATTGGCTTTGAGCAGGCTGCCGAACAGCCAGAAGACGATTTGCTGCATGGCCTCCGGCGAGGCCAGAAACAGCAGCAGGGATTGCAGCGACTGAAAGAAGAACAGCACCACGATGCCGCTCAGCACCAAGATTTGCGGCGTCATGCCGCGGCGCTGTCCCAGCAGATAGATAGGCACGCAGGCCAACAGCGCCATCAACGAAGCCAGCAGCGGCGTGCCCAGGGCCAGCGCGCCGCCCAGGCTGAATCCGGTGATGATCGACAGCGCCGCGCCAAACCCCGCTGCGGCCGAGATCCCCAGCGTATACGGGCTGGCGAGGGGGTTGGCCAGCACGGTCTGCATCAACAGACCGGCCAGCGCCAGGCTGGCGCCCACCACCAGAGCGGTGAGCGTCATCGGTAAACGAATCGACCAGAAAACCACCTGATGCAGCTCGTTGCCTGGCGCCGAGCCGGGCCAAAGCAGGGGCAGGATATCCGAGAGGCTAAGATTTGCGGCGCCGACGGTCAGATCGATGACGGCGGCCGCCAGCAGCGCGCCGAGCAGCGCCAGCGTCAATAGCCCGCGGCGCTGCCTGCGCCGTTGCAAAAACGCACGTCCTGTGTGGGCCACGGCTACTCTCCTTGCCAGCGTTGCAGGAAGACGCCGTCAGCCTCTATCGGTAAGTATTGGCGGTAGAACCGCGCCAGGTTGCGTGGGGGATCAACGTCGGCAAACGCGGCGGGATAGAGGGCTTTCGCCAGATACTGCACAAAAATGAAGTCGTAAACCGTGCGCGCGCCGCCGTGGTAGAGCGCATAGAGGCGCTGGTCTTTTATCGCCGGCAGCTGCGGCCAACCGGCACGCCGGGCGTACTGAGCAAGGCGCGCCTGAAGGGGCGCCGCCTGTGCGCCGTAGCCCATCGGTACGGCGTTCGGCATGTTTTCCCAGTCGCCGCCGGCGAGGAAAATGACGTCCGGCTTTTGGGTCAGTACATAGTCGGCGCGTAAAGGCGCGGGGCTACCGACGACGCCGGCGGCGATATTGCGGGCGCCGGCCAGCTGTAACAGCGGCCCCCAGACGGAGGCGCCATAGCTGCTGCTGTATTCGCCGGGCCCCTTGTCGCCGAGTTCGATATAAGCGGTCGGTGGCGGCAGCTGCGCCTCGCGAATACGCCGCTCAGTATCTTCAAGGCTCTGCCGATATTCGCTGGCCAGCTGTTCCGCCCGCTCGGGGTGGCCCATCGCCTGGCCCATGGCCCGAATGCTGGCGAGCTTGACTTCCGCGCCCTGGTTGAAGTCGACGACGATGTAAGGAATGTTGAGCTGTTGCAGCACCGGCAGGTAGTTGGCGAAGCCGTCGAGCTGCCATTTCGCCAGGATCAGCAGGTCTGGCCGCGTGGTCAGCAGGCGTTCGAAGTCAAAGCTCTGATTGTAGAGCGAACCGACATCGACCAGCTGAGCGAGCCGCGGCAGCGCCGCCTGATAACGCGGCCATTGGCTGGTGCGCAAGGCCCAGTCGCTTTTCGAGAAGGCGGCCACCTGTTGAAAACTGTCCGGGCCGTTCACCGCCAGAAAATCTTCGTAGTAAAAGCCGATATAGGCGCGTTGTGCGGGGGCGGCCAGGGTGACCTGGCGTCCTTCCGCGTCGGTGAGGTGGATTTCAGCTTGCGCGACGTGGCAAAAGAGCAGCCACGCAGTCAGCATACAGACGAGGCGAGGTAACATGATTGACATCCCTTTACGATTAATTGTGATGTTATAATGTAACAATTAATCGCAGGATTCAAACTTTCCTGTCAGGCGAGGCGAGCGCTGCGTGAGCGAAGGCAGTGAGAGCCTGGCGGCCATAAAAAGTGTGCGGGCAATTTTTCTCGGCGTCATTTTGCGCGGGCCAAGAATTTTTTCTGAGAAATCCCTCCGCCTTGCGCAACAATCGTTTACAATTTGCCAAATCCCGGTCGCGCGTCGTTTTTGTAAAGTTTCGTATTTTTAGTAGGTTAATGACGCGCGACTCTTGAAACTGTGACGAATGCCCATACGATCTAGGGTATCTTAGACAGCGTTTTGTTAACATTTATGAGGAAGTAAACATTTTATGATGCGTATAGCTCTGTTCCTGCTCACCAACCTGGCGGTGATGTTGGTTTTCGGGCTGGTGCTCAGCCTGACAGGAATCCAATCCAGTAGCGTTCAGGGCCTGATGATCATGGCCGGTCTGTTCGGCTTCGGCGGCGCTTTCGTGTCGTTGCTGATGTCCAAGTGGATGGCGCTGCGCTCCGTCGGCGGGGAAGTGATTGAACAACCGCGTAACGAAACCGAAAACTGGCTGCTGGAAACGGTACGCCGCCAGTCGCAGCAGGCGGGCATCGCCATGCCGCAGGTCGCTATCTATCACGCGCCGGACATCAACGCCTTCGCCACCGGCGCGCGCCGCGACGCTTCACTGGTCGCCGTCAGCACCGGCCTGCTGCAGAGCATGAGCCGTGACGAAGCGGAAGCGGTCATCGCGCACGAAATCAGCCACGTCGCCAACGGCGATATGGTGACCATGACCCTGATTCAGGGCATCGTGAACACCTTCGTCATCTTCATTTCGCGTCTGATCGCGCAGGTCGCCGCTGGCTTCCTGGGCAACCGCGACGGTGATGGCGAAGGGGAAGGCAACGGCAACCCGATGATTTACTTTGCGGTGTCGATGGTGCTGGAACTGGTGTTCGGGATTCTGGCGAGCATCATCACCATGTGGTTCTCGCGTCACCGCGAATTCTATGCCGACGCCGGCTCCGCCAAACTGGTGGGCCGCGAGAAGATGATCGCCGCCTTGCAGCGTCTGAAAACCAGCTACGAACCGCAGGAAGCGGGCAGCATGATGGCGTTCTGCATCAACGGTAAATCCAAGTCGTTCAGCGAGCTGTTCATGTCGCACCCGCCGCTCGACAAGCGTATCGAAGCGCTGCGTTCCGGCCAGTACCTGAAGTAATCGGCTGAATGAAAGGAAAAACCCCGGCTCGCCGGGGTTTTTTTATGTCCGCTATTTCACCTCGCGGCTGGGTTGCGCCGTTGGCGCTGTCGATTGGGTGATGCGCAGGCTGCTGACCGCCGCCGCCAGGGTGGCAAACACACCGGCCAGGATCAGCGATGCGTGGGTGCCGGCGGCGGGGAACAGGTTGAACATCAGCGCCACCAGCGCGGCCCCCGAGGTTTGCCCCAGCAGGCGAGCGGTGCCCAGCATGCCGCTGGCGCCGCCGCTGCGGTTGCGCGGCGCGGCGGAGATGATGGTGTGATTGTTGGGCGACTGGAACAGGCCGAAGCCGGCGCCGCACAGCACCATGCGCCAGATGATGTCCCCATTCGACGGATCCGCGGGCAGCAGCGCCAGCGAGAACAGCCCGAGCGCGAACACCGCCAGCCCAATGCAGCCCAGCAGGCCGGCGTGCACGCGTTCCACCAGCCGGCCGGCGATCGGCGCCATGACTACGATCGCCAGCGGCCACGGTGTCAGCAGCAATCCGGTCACCACTTCATCGCGGCCCAGGGCGCTTTGCAGGAAGAACGGCAGCGACACCATCGCCAGCATTTGCGCGGCGAACGAGCAGATTGAGGTGCCCATCGACAGGGCGAAGATCGGGATGCGCAGCAGGTCGACCGGCAGCAGCGGAAATTCCTGGCGCAGCTGGCGGCGCACGAACAGCGCGCCAATCGCCAGCAGCGCGGCGATTTCGCTAAAGATCAGCGTCAGGCTTTGGCCCTGGGCGAAACCGCTGATGGCGGTGATCAGCAGGCCGAAAGTCAACGCGTTCAGCACGGCGCTGGTGGGATCGAAACGGCGGTTATCGCTTTTTTGGCCGTTGGCCGGCAGGAACTTCATCCCCAGCAGCAGCGCGACGAGGCCGATCGGCAGGTTGATGGCGAACAGCCACTGCCAGGAAGCGACCGACAGGATCGCCGCCGCCACCGTTGGCCCGGCCGCCGAGGAGCAGGCGACGATCAGCGAGTTGATGCCCATGCCGCGGCCGAGAAAACGCTGCGGATAGATGATGCGGATCAGCGCGGTGTTGACGCTCATGATGGCGGCGGCGCCAAAGCCTTGCAGCACGCGGGCGATGGTCAGCGTGAGCAGCGAGTCTGACAGGGCGCAGAACAGCGAGGTGATGCTGAACACCAGCAACCCGGCCTGATAGATGCGGCGATAGCCTACCAGATCGCCGAGCGAGGCCAGCGACAGCAGAGACACCGTGATCGCCAGCTGATAGGCGTTGACCACCCAGATGGAGCTGGCCGGGCTGGCGTTGAGATCGCGCGCGATGGTGGGCAGTGCCACGTTGGCAATCGCGCCGTCGAGCACGGATACGGTAATGCCGAGGGCGATGGCGAGGATCGCCCCATAGCGTTGCGGGACGGGGAGGCCGTCGGAACAAGGACGCATGTTGGTCTCAGCGGTATTTATTCAGGGGAGTATTATGATGCTAATCATATTCGGCCGTGATTGCATGCCCCTTGTCCGCTTAATTGTAAACGGCGGTGAGCGGGCCAGCGGTTATCCATTTGGCTTCAATCGCTTAGCGTTCAGCCGCGTTGCACGCCGCGATCCGTTCCGATTATACTGAAACCCTTGTTTAAATTTCCTGAAACAAAACCGTTAAGTAGGGTATTGACCATGGCTAACGCAGATTCAGACAAGCAACCGGATGCCGTCTCATCCGTGATGAAAGTGTTCGGCATTTTGCAGGCGCTCGGCGATGAGCGCGAGATTGGCATTACCGAACTGTCCCAGCGGGTGATGATGTCCAAAAGCACCGTCTACCGTTTTCTGCAAACCATGAAAGCGCTGGGCTACGTCTCGCAGGAAGGCGAGACGGAAAAATATGCGCTGACGCTCAAGCTGTTCGAACTGGGCGCCAAATCGTTGCAGAACGTCGATCTGATCCGCAGCGCCGACGTACAGATGCGCGAGCTGTCGAACCGCACCCGCGAAACCATCCACCTCGGCGCACTGGACGAGGACGGTATCGTCTATATCCACAAGATCGACGCGATGTACAACCTGCGCATGTATTCGCGCATCGGCCGCCGCAACCCGCTGCACAGCAC
Organism: Serratia nevei; assembly: GCF_024160145.1. GTDB lineage: Bacteria > Pseudomonadota > Gammaproteobacteria > Enterobacterales > Enterobacteriaceae > Serratia > Serratia nevei_A. Next base: position 32,731 of record NZ_JAMYWQ010000018.1, on the reverse strand, counting down.
CGCCATCGGTAAAGTGCTGCTGGCCTGGCGCGATCGGGATGAGGTGGCGCAGATCCTGTCGCAGATTGAATTTACCCGCAGCACCGAGCATACCCTGACCAGCGCCGCCGAGCTGTTGCCGGTGCTGGAGCGGGTGCGTGAGCAGGGATACGGCGAAGATGCCGAGGAGCAGGAGGCGGGGATCCGCTGTATCGCGGTGCCGGTATTCGATCGCTTCGGAGTCGCTATCGCCGGGCTGAGCATCTCTTTCCCGACGCTGCGCTTTTCCGACGCGGCGCGGGAGGCGTATGTGGCGTTGCTGCAGGTTGCCGCCCGGCGCATTTCTGAACAGCAGGGCTATCACGACTACCCGTTCTAACCCTTCGCTTCGATGAACAGGCGCTGCTGTGGCAGCGCCTTGTTGCTATTTCATGCCCGGCGTCAGCCGCTGCGCAATCCGCTCCAGCACCAGCATCAGCAACAGCGTGGTCGCCACCAGGAGCATGGTCAGCGTTGCGCCGTTGGCAATGCTGCCGCGATCGGTCAGGCTGAAGATGGTGACCGGCAGCGTTGCCCAGCTCGGTGGGTAGATCATCATGGTCGCGCCCAGCTCCCCCATCGACAGCGACAGGCTGAGGGCGAAGGCGGAGATCATATAGGGAGCGATCATCGGCAGGGTAACGTGGCGCAGGCGGAACAGCGGTGAAGCACCCAGGCTGGCGGCGACGTTTTCGTAGTCGCTCGACAGCCGGGTCAGCCCGGCCATCACGTTGCCGAAGGTGAAGGCGGAAATCAGCACGAAGTGGGCGACGGGCACGATCAGGAAGGTACCGTTCATCTGCAGCGGCCCCTGGCTGAATGCCACCAGCATCCCTAAACCGACCGACACCGAAGGCACCGCGCTGGGTATGAAGAACAGCGTACTCAGCAGACGCTGGCCGCGCCCCTGATGGTGGCGCAGCGCCAACGCCGCCCAGGTGCCGCACAGCAGCGCGAACAGGCTGGCGCTGAAACCGATAGCCAGGCTGGCGACCAGCGCGTCCCAGGAAGCGCCGCCGAAGGCCTGGCGGAAGTGGCCGAGGGTGAAGCCGCTCGGCAGCACGCCGTTCCACTGTGCGCTCAGGCTGGACATCAGGATCACCGCCAACGGCAGGCAGAAGAACAGGGCGAACAGCGTGACCGCCAGCGTGCAGGTCAGGGTGCGGCCGGTGCGAGACCAAATCAACATCGTCAGTTCCTCAGCCCGGCGCGCGCCGCGGCATAGCGGTAAAGGGAGAACAGCCCGAGCGACAGCGCGATATTCACCACGGCGATGGTGCAGGCGACGGCGTAATCCGACTCCAGAATCGCTTTGGAGTAGACCATCATCGGCAGCGTGGCGACGCCCTTGGCGCCGATAAACAGCACGATGCCGAACTCATTGGTGGTCAACAGCAGGCACAGACTGCCGCCGGCCAGCAAGGCCGGCAGCGCGGCGGGCAAAATCACCTGGCGTACCACGCGCCCCGGCCGGGCGCCGAGGATGCTGGCGGCCTCGAGCTGGCTGCGATCGATCTGCGACAGCGCCGCCATCAGCGGGCGCATCACCAGCGGCGTAAACACCGTGATTTCCGCCAGGATCACGCCCCAAATGGAGTAAAGAAAGTCCACCGGCGGCAGGGTAAAACCGAAGGCCGCCATCAGCATGCCGTTCAGCAGGCCGGCGGAGCCGTAGATAAAGGTGAAGGCCAGCGTGATCAGGAAGGTCGGCATGGCGATAAAGGTGTCGATTACCCTGGCGATCAGCCGGCTGCCGGGGAACGGCGTAAACACCAGCAGCAGCGACAGCAGGGTGCCGAGCACCAGGCAGCCCAGCGTCGCCAGCAGCGCAATCTGCAGCGTGTTGAGCAGGGCACCGACAAAGCGTCGGGATTCGAACACCTGCTGCAGCGCGGCGGCGCTGAACAGCCCGTGATCGTCGGTAAACGCCTGTTTGACGATCAGCGCCAGCGGATAGAAAAACAGCGTCGCCAGCACCAGCAGCGGCAGCAGTATCCACAGGCGGCGCGGCAAGCGCAGCCGCCGGGCCGGGCGAATAAGCGTAGAGTCGGTCATGTCAGTCCTCGATCAGTACCGCGTCGTCGGGGGCGAAATAGAGCGGCACGCGCTCGCCGATCTGCGGCATCCGGCTGCGATGGGTGGTGACCACGCGCAGCGGATGGCCTTGTGCGTCGAACTGCAGGTGCGTCAATTCCCCCTGCCAGTGAATATCGCGCAGCGTACCGATGATGCAGTTGCTGCGCTGGGCGTCGGCATCGAGCGCAATATGCTGCGGCCGAATACACAGCAGTTTGTCGAAACCGCGTTGCGCACCATAGGTAAAGCAGCCGATCACTTTGCCGGCGCAGCTGACGGTGGTCATGCCTTGCCCGGTGGTGGTCTCCAGCGCGGTGGCCGGCAGCAGGTTGGCGCGGCCGAGGAACTCGGCGGCGAAGCGGTTCGTGGGATGATGGTACAGCGCGCGGGTCTCGCCGTGGGCGGTCAGGTGGCCGTCGCGCATGATGCCGATCTTGTCCGCCAGCGTCAGCGCTTCGCCCTGGTCGTGGGTGACGTACAGGATGGTCAGCTCCGGCAGCTCGCGGTGCAGGCGGGCGATCTCTTCCACCATGCTGTGGCGAATTTGCGCGTCCAGCGCCGACAGCGGTTCATCCAGCAGCAAGACTTTGGGGCGCACCGCGATGGCGCGGGCGATCGCCACCCGCTGCTGTTGGCCACCGGAGAGCTGGCTGGGATAGCGCTTGGCGTAGGCGGACATGCCGACGATGGCCAACGCCTCTTCGACGCGCTCGGCAATCAGGCCGCGCGGCTTGCCCTGGGCGCGCAGGCCGAACGCCACATTGTCCTCGACGCGCATATGCGGAAACAGCGCGTAGTTCTGTACCACCATGCCCAGGCCGCGCTCATAAGGCGGCACGTCGGTGACATCGGCATCACCGATGGCAATACGCCCGGCGGAGGGTTGCACGAAGCCGGCGATCGCCCGCAGCACGGTGGTTTTGCCCGAGCCGGAGGGGCCGATCAGCGCCAGCACTTCGCCGGGGGCGATGGTGAGCGTCAGGGGTTTCAGCACCTCGGTGCCGCGATACGACACGCTGACGCGGTCGAGCTGAATGCCCGACGGCCCGGCGATGTCCCGGCTGCTATCCCGCGCCTCGGCGCGGGAAGAGAGGGTAGAAGGCATCGTCAGCGTCATTCGGTCACCTGGTGCCAGCGGGAGATATCGGCGGACAGGCTGCTCACCACCTGATTCCAGTCCGGCGCCCAGATCTCCACGCCTTTCAGCGCCGCCTGCGACTGCCTGAAGTTATCGTCGGTCGGGGTGACGTCCTTACGCACCGGCATGCCGTAGGAAATGGCGCTGACGCTGCTCTGGGCTTCTTTGCTCAGCAGGAAGTCGATCAGCTTTTTGCCGTTGGCGCTTTGCGGCGCGCCTTGCACCAGGCCGACATAGTAAGGCAGCACCAGCGTGCTGCGCTTGCCGTCCGGCCCGGCCGGCCAGAACACCTTCACGTTCGGGTTGCTGCGCATCTGCGCCAGGTTCATCTGCAGATCGCCGTTGGCCACCAGCAGCTCGCCCTTATTGACCAGCGCGGTCAGCTTGCCGGTGGAAGCGGAAGGGCCGACGTTGTTGCTTTGTAGCTTGCCGAGATACTCGAAACCGGCGTCTTTGCCGCCGAAGCTGTGAAACGCCTGCAGCATCACTGCGGTGCCGTCGCCCGCCTGGCCCGGCGTGGAGTACTGCAGCTTGTTGCGGAACTGCGCGTCCAGCAGCTGTTGATAGCTGGCGGGCGCCTGCGGCAACAGTTTGGCGTTATAGATGAAGCTCAGGTAGTTGTTCACCAGCGGCACGAACTGCGGCTGAACGTCGGCGATCTGCGCCGCATCCTGCGGGGTGAAATCCTGCAGCAATTTTTCCGCGGCGGCGCGCTGGATGAACGGCGGGAGGGTTACCAGCACATCGGCCTGCGGGTTGCTGCGCTCTTTCGACAGCCGTTCGACGATGGCGCCGGAACCGCCTTCGACGTACTGCACCTTGATGCCGGTTGCCTGAGTGAAGGCGTCGAACTGGGTTTGATACCAGCTGTGATCGCCGTCGTGCAGGCCATCGGCGGAGTAGACGGTCACCACCGCGTCGGCGGCCCAGGCCGGCGCGGCGCCGAGTGCGATGGCGGTCATCACGACCAGACGAGAAAGTTTCATAGCTTCAGCCTCACTGTTGCGGGTTAATGCGAAACTGGTATACACCAGATGTGCGGCCAAGCTAATCGGCGAATATGACAAACAAATGAAAGCGGCAAAATATAGTTGCCGGCAACGGGGATTGGGCGTGGGAGAGAAACGGGGGCGGCAGGCACAGCCCCGTCATGCAGAGGGTTAAAGCGTATCGACTTCGATGCGCAGGCTGTCGTGGCGCCAGTATTCGATATCGAAATCGAGAATGCGGCCGTGCTGATCGTAATTTAACCGGCGCAGCAACAAGGCGGGCAGGCCGACCATGGCGCCGAGCGCGTTGGCGGCGCGGTAAGGCAGGGCCGTCGGATAGAACGACAGATGCATGTTGCTGTAAATCAAAGCGTAATGCTGTTGATAGACCTCGGTCAGGCTGCCGTTGAGATCGTGGCTGAGCAGTTCCGGCACCCGCTGCGGCAGGCAGTGGTTTTCGCAATAGCAGATGGCGCGGCCGTCGGCGTAGCGCACGCGGCGCAGCAGATACACCTGATCGAAAGGCTCGAGCGCCAGCGGTTGCATGACGTCGAGCGGCACCGTGGTTTTTTCGCCGGACAGCAACGCGGTACGAGGCGTGCGCCCCTGCTCCTGGCAGAGGCGGTGGAAGTTGGTGTTCTGCGTCGGATCCAGCCACAGCCGTTCCGGCGTGACGAACCAGCCGCGGCGATCGGCGCGGTAGATGGCGCCAGTGGCCTCCAGCTGCGCCAGGCTCTCGCGAATGGTAACGCGGGTGGTGGAGAAGATGGCGCACAGCTCGCGCTCCGAAGGCAGCTTGTCGCCCGCCTGCAGTGCGCCGCGGGTGATGCGCGCCTGAAGCTGATCCTTGATCTGCAGGTAGTGGGGCATATCGCCCTGATGTTCTTTCATTTCATCTCGCTATGGCATCGGCCCGACATTCCGGCACGCGCTTATTATACATAGCCAGATGAATTTTTTGTTTCACCGCGCTTTGTCGTTTGACCGGGGAAGGAATTTGCCGCCACAATGCCTGCAATCTGGTATAGACCAAATAGGTGAATAACATGTCCGATCGTAACTACCTGCTGTTGACCCCCGGCCCGTTGACCACGTCGAAAACGGTAAAAGAGGCGATGCTGTTCGACAGCTGCACCTGGGATGAAGATTACAACCTTGGCGTGGTGCAACGCATCCGCCAACGGTTGGTGGCGCTGGCGACGCCGTCCGCCGGCTACACCTCGGTGTTGCTGCAAGGCAGCGGCAGCTTTGCGGTGGAAGGCGTGCTGGGCACGGCCATCGGCCCGCAGGACAAGCTGCTGATCGTCAACAACGGTGCCTACGGCGCGCGGATGATCGAAATGGCGCGACTGATGGATATCGACCACCACGCTTTCGACTGCGGCGAGGTGAATGAGCCGGACGTGGCGGCGATGGAGGCGGTGCTGAAAAGCGATGCGCGCATCAGCCATATCGCCATGGTGCACTGCGAAACCACCACTGGCATGCTCAACCCGCTGCAGAAGGTCGCCGGCCTGGCGGCGCGCAGCGGCAAGACCTTTATCGTCGATGCCATGAGCAGCTTCGGTGGTATCCCGCTGGATGTGGACGCGCTGGGCATCGATTTTCTGATCAGCTCCGCCAACAAATGCATTCAGGGCGTGCCGGGCTTCGCTTTCGTTATCGCCCGCCGCAGCGAGCTGGAGAAATGCGCCGGCCGTTCACGCTCGCTGTCGCTGGATCTGTATGCCCAGTGGCGCTGTATGGAAGACCAGGCCGGCAAATGGCGCTTTACGTCGCCGACCCACACCGTGCTGGCCTTCGCGCAGGCGCTGAAAGAGCTGGAACACGAGGGCGGCATTGCCGCGCGCCACCGCCGCTATCAGACCAATCAGCGGCGGCTGGTGGCGGGGATGCGCGAACTGGGCTTTGAGACTCTGCTCGATGAGGCGTTGCATTCGCCGATCATCACCGCGTTCTATTCGCCAAAGGCCGACACTTACCGCTTCGCCGAGTTTTATCAGCGCCTGAAGCAGCAAGGGTTTGTGATCTATCCCGGCAAAGTGTCGCAGAGCGACTGCTTCCGCATCGGCAACATCGGGGAAATTTACCCGCAGGATATCGAACGTTTGCTGGCGGCCGTCGGGCAGGCGATGTACTGGAATCAATAAGGATTGACCATGAAACAGATCAACGCAGTGATCCTCGACTGGGCTGGCACCACGGTGGACTTTGGCTCCTTTGCGCCAACGCAGATTTTTGTCGAGGCGTTCAAGCAAACCTTCGATATCGACATCAGCCTGGCGGAAGCGCGCATTCCGATGGGGCTGGGCAAATGGCAGCACATCGAGGCGCTGGGCAAACTACCGGCGGTCGACGCGCGCTGGCGGCAGAAGCTGGGCCGTTCGATGAGCCATCAGGACATCGACGCGCTGTATCAGGCGTTTATGCCGCTGCAAATCGCCAAAGTGATCGACTTCGCCGATCCCATCGAGGGTGTGCCGCAGGTGATTGCCGGGCTGCGCGAACAGGGCATTAAAATCGGCTCCTGCTCCGGTTATCCGCGTGCGGTGATGGAGGTGCTGGTGCCTGCCGCCGCGCAGCGCGGCTACGCGCCGGATTACTGGGTCGCCACTGACGATCTCGCAGCCGGTGGCCGGCCGGGGCCGTGGATGGCGTTGCAGAACGCGATCGCGCTGGGCATCGATGCGGTGGCGCACTGCGTGAAGGTGGACGACGCGGTGCCGGGCATTCATGAAGGGCTGAACGCCGGGATGTGGAGCGTCGGATTGGCGCTGTCCGGCAACGAGTTTGGCGCGACCTGGCCGGAGTACCGCCAAATGGCGGAAGGTGAGATAGAGCAACGCCGTACGGCGGCGGCCGATAAGCTGTATGCCGCAGGCGCGCACTATGTGATAGACACGCTGGCGCACTTGCCGGGCGTGATCGCCGACATCAACCGGCGGCTGGCGAACGGCGGGCGGCCGTAATGACCGAGCGCGGGACATAAAAAAACCGGGGATAATCCCCGGTTTTTTCGTTTTGATACGGCGTTAACGGTGAGCCAATTCGACTTCGTCTTCGCTGTCCATCACGGTTTTGTCGGTTTGCTTCATCAGCTGGCTGGTGATGGTGCCCGCCGCCATGGATCCGTTGACGTTCAGCGCGGTACGGCCCATGTCGATCAGCGGTTCGACCGAGATCAGCAGCGCGACCAGCGTCACCGGCAGGCCCATCGCCGGCAGGACGATCAGCGCGGCGAAGGTGGCGCCGCCGCCCACGCCCGCCACGCCGGCGGAACTGAGAGTGACGATGCCGACCAGGGTGGCGATCCACACCGGATCCAGCGGGTTGATGCCGACGGTCGGCGCAACCATTACCGCCAGCATTGCCGGGTAGAGGCCCGCACAGCCGTTCTGGCCGATGGTGGCACCGAACGACGCCGAGAAGCTGGCGATGGATTCCGGCACGCCCAGGCGGCGGGTCTGCGCTTCCACGTTCAATGGAATGCTGGCGGCGCTGGAGCGGCTGGTGAAGGCGAAGGTGATCACCGGCCACACCTTGCGGAAGAACTTCATCGGGTTAACGCCGGTGAAGGCCAGCAGCACAGCGTGTACCACGAACATGATGGCCAGGCCGATGTACGAGGCCACCACGAAGCTGCCGAGCTTGACGATGTCGTGAATGTTGGAACCGGCGACCACTTTGGTCATCAGCGCCAGCACGCCGTACGGCGTCAGCTTCATGACCAGACGCACCAGCTTCATCACCCAGGCCTGCAGGGTGTCGATAGCCACCAGTACGCGCTCGCCTTTCGGCTTGTCGTCTTTCAGCAGCTGCAGCGACGCCACGCCGAGGAAGGTGGCGAAAATCACCACGCTGATGATTGACGTCGGGCTGGCCCCGGTCAGATCGGCGAACGGGTTTTTCGGGATGAACGACAGCACCATCTGCGGCACGGTCAGGTCGGCCAGTTTACCCACGTAGTTGGTCTGGATCGCCGTCAGGCGCGCGCTTTCCTGCGCGCCCTGCACCAGGCCTTCGGCGGTCAGGCCGAACAGGTTGGTGACCAGCACGCCCACCAGCGCCGAGATCAGCGTGGTGAACAGCAGCGTGCCGATAGTCAGAACGCTGATTTTGCCCAGAGAAGAGGCGTTGTGCAGCTTGGCCACCGCGCTCAGGATCGAGGCGAACACCAGCGGCATGACGATCATTTGCAGCAGCTGCACATAGCCGTTGCCGACGATGTTGAACCAGCTGATGGATTCTTTCAGTACCGGGTTGTCGGCGCCGTACACCAGCTGCAGGCCCAGGCCGAACACCACGCCGACCACCAGGCCGACCAGCACTTTTTTTGCCAGGCTCCATTGCTTGTGGCGGGTTTGCGCCAACAGCAACAGGAGCGCGACAAACACCAGCACGTTAATCACGAGCGGAAGATTCATCCCCAATGTCTCCAATAATCTTTCTTATAAAAACGACTACGCATCACGTATGTCGCGATGTAAATATCGTAACAGTTTGCCGAGTGGCCTACTTATATCCAAATGGAATTTGATATAGCTTTTTGTGTGTTTTTGTTCTTTTTATATACATAAAGGTGATGGGTTGAGCGGATTTTTGTGATCAGAGTTTGATATTTCTGATTTGCTCGACATAGGATTGCACCGGCAGGGTGAAATCACCTTGCCAACAGAGGGCAAACGCCACCAGGCACAGACACAGCACGCGCTCGAGCTGATTGCCTTTTTGCGAGTTGAGCAGCGGCAGGCGAAAACGCCAGCGGCACGGCCACAGCAGCGGAACGCCGGCGGGAGTGAGCATATCGGCCAGCAGATGACTGAAGTAGCCGATGATCATGGCGTGCAGCGCGTCGGCCGGGATCGGCCAGCTGCGCGGCACGTCCAGCTGGAACAGCGCCATGCCGCCGGCGATCGCCAGCAGGCTGTGGGTGAAGCCGCGGTGGCCGAAGGCGCGGGCGATGGGAATGGCGAGCCAGCGCAGACGCTGGCCCAGTACCGATTTGGGGTGATCGATGTCCGGCAGCAGCGAAGTCAGCAGCGCGGCGGGTATGATGTGCCACCAGTCGCCGGTAGCCAGCTCTGGCGTGACTTCCGCCTTCTTGGCGAAGATCGCGCAAGCGACAGAGAATATAAGGTGTCCTTCCGCGGTCATGCTGTTGCGATTCCGGCTGGTAAACTGTTAATTTATCCAGTATATGGGAAAATTCCCAGTAGTGGAAGCAGTTACCCTGTAACCAATTGTTTATTTTTCCCGGTTTTACAACGGCTTGTTACGGTAATGCGTAACAAATCATCGCTTTTGACGGGCGTGAACAAAAAGCGGGCAATGGGCGGTGCGGAACGCAGGGAAACAAGGGCGGTTTTCAGTGTGCGGCGGCGGGAGGAAGCGGCGGCCGCGAAGAGCGCTGCGTGGCAGTGACAACGTTCCGCGGACCGTCGCTTTCCCTGCCGCCCAGCATAATAACAACAGCATGCTGATTCAATAATAATGAAACGCTGTTTCGTTTGTTTTGCGGCACGGATCCCTTTTATGGCGCAGAACCGCAAAGTGAGGGCGCCGGTGGCCGGCGCCGCAGGTCAGGCAAAGTGGGCGGGGGTGAGCTGTTCCAGGGTATCCAACTGGTGGTCCGCCAGCGCCCAGCGCGGATCGTGGCGGTATTCGGCGGCCGGGATCACGATGGAGCGCATGCGCGCGGCCTTGGTGGCGATCATGCCGTTAAAGGAGTCTTCCAGCGTGATGCAGCGCAGCGGATCGCTGCCCAGACGTTCGGCGGCGATCAGGTAGACCTCCGGGTGCGGTTTGCTGTACGGCAGGTATTCGGCGGAAACCAGCTGATCGAAGTAACCTTCAAGATCGAACATTTTCAGCACCTGCTGTTGCATGTGCAGCGGCGAGGCGGAGGCGAGACCGATGTTCAGCCCCTGCTCGCGGCACAGTTCCAGCGCCTGCCGGACGCCCGGCAGCAGCGGGCGCGTCTCGTGCACCAGCTCGATGGCGCGTTCGATAATCCGTGCTGACACCTCATCGAGCGAAACCCCTTGCCACGGCATCGCCTGGTACCACATCTTCACCACCAGGTCGATGCGCAGCCCCAGGGTGTCCGGCAATTTGTGGCGATCGGACAGGTCCAGACCCAACGCGCCGAAGATATCCAGCTCGGCCTGCAGCCACAGCGGTTCCGAATCGATCAACAAGCCGTCCATATCAAAAATTGCGGTTTCAATGCGTTGCGAATAAGCCATTAACGGTTAACTCCTGCCGGCGCGGGTGAATGTCCCGCTACTGTAGCATTGCCGGCGGGCCGCTTCAAAACGGGGCGCTGCCGTTAAGGCGGCATGAACCGCGGGTAAACTGTTGATTTCGGCGAATTCGGCTAAGCTTGTAGCACAGCGGGAATGAAGAAAACGGTGGGCGAGTTTCGCCAACTGCGGGTAGACTTAGCCGATTCGGTTACGTCGCTAACAAGGGGAACACATGACGTATCAACAGGCCGGGCGTATCGCCATTTTGAAACGCATTCTCGGATGGGTGGTTTTTATCCCGGCGTTGCTGTCGACGCTGATTTCCGTGCTGGGCTTTATCTATCAGCACAGTGAAAAAACCAAGGGCATCAACGCGGTGATGCTGGATTTTGTCCACGTGATGGTGGACATGGTGCGTTTCAATACGCCGTTCCTGAACCTTTTCTGGTACAACTCGCCGGTGCCTGACGTGGATAAAAGCCTGTTCAGCGGCGCCAATCTGATGTTCATCATCATCTATATGCTGATCTTCGTCGGGCTGGCGCTGCAGGCTTCCGGTGCGCGCATGTCGCGCCAGGTCAAGTTCATCCGCGAAGGATTGGAAGACCAGATGATCCTGGAGCAGGCCAAGGGCAGCGAAGGGCATACGCGGCAACAGCTGGAGGCGCGCATCACGCTGCCGCACCACACCATCTTCCTGCAGTACTTCCCGCTGTATATCCTGCCGATCGTGATTGCGGTAATCGCCTGGTTCGTGATCCGCCTGTTGGGGCAGTTGGCCGGCTCGGCCTGAACCATGAACGGGGCGCCGAGCGGCGCCCCGGAAGGTTATGACGCTTCGGGCTGCAACAGCGCCTCCACCGCGCGTTGCGCCGCCACCAGATGCTGGCCGCCGAACAGGTTGCTGCGGTTGAGCAGGTAGTACAGCTGATACAGCGGCTGGCGCTCGATAAAGCCGGCCCCCAGCGGCCACACGCTCTGATAACCGTCGTAGATCTGCGGCGGCAGCTCCGGATACAGCGGGAGCATCGCCAAGTCGCACTCCCGGTCGCCCCAGTAGCTGGCCGGATCGAACAGGATCGGGCCGTGGGCGGTCATCGCGCAGTTGCCCGGCCACAGGTTACCGTGCAGCAGCGAAGGCTGCGGCTGGTGGTGCTGCAAGCGCAGATACACCCGATCGACAATGTCGTCGATGTCACCGAAGGTCATGCCTTTCTCCGCCGCCAGCTGCAGCTGCCAGCCGATGCGCTGCTCGGCGAAGAATTCCGACCAGCGGCGCTGCCAGGCGTTGGGCTGCGGGGTGGTGGTCAGATCGCTGTCGAAGTCGAGGCCGAACTGCGGTTGCTCACTCCACTGGTGCAGGTGCGCCAGCTGCTGGCCCAGACAGTAGGCGCCGTGGGCGTCGAGGGGTTTCAGCTGCTGATACTCCAGCAGCAGGAAGCTGTAATCGCGATCGCTGCCGACGCCGTACACTTCCGGCACCCGCACGCTTTTGCTGCGCGCCAGCAACGCCAGCTGATCGGCCTCGGCGGTGAATATCGGCAGTTGCTCACGGGCGTCGCATTTCACGAACACCTCGTTGTCACCGTAACTCACGCGCCACGCCGGGTGAATGTCGCCCCCGGGCAGTTCAATCCTTTCGCGTATCTCTGCGCTGCCAAGATGTTCACTTAACAGACGGCTAACGGCTTGCCACATGGTATTTCCCCCTCTGTGCTGCCTGATAATTCATTAGGTTAGCGTCTTTCCCGTGGTGAAAACACGACGCGGCGCACAGCCGGCGTCAAAGGCGGCGATTTTTTCAGCGCCTCGCCAGCTCAAAGTATATACCCTATTGATTAATTTAAGCGCAATACCGGTTGCAACTTGATGACAATGGCGCAATGAACAGGGGGAATACGATGCGGCGAGCAGAGAGCATCGCCGCATCAGGGGGGAATTAACCGCCGGTGAGGGCGGTTGGGTTACGCTGTAATGGGCGCAGCTTGCTGTACAACAAGGCGATAACGAACAGCACGGCCTGAACGATGACGATGCAGGGCCCGGTGGCGCCGTCGATGTGGAAGCTGATCAGGGTGCCGAGCACGCAGGAGAACACCGACACCACCGTCGCCACCATCAGCATGCGATCGAAGCGGCGGCACAGCATAAAGGCGATGATGCCGGGGGCGATCAGCATGGCGATCACCAAAATCACCCCCACGGCCTGCAGCGAGGCGACGATGGTCATCGCCAGCAGGCACAGCAACCCGTAGTGCAGCAGCTTGACCGGCAGGCCAATCACCCGCGCATGGTGCGGATCGAAGCAGTACAGCATGAAGTCTTTGCGCTTGAGCAGCACCACCGCCAGGGTGATGCCGGCGATCAGCAGGGTTTGCTTCAGCTCGCCGTCGGTAATGCCCAGCATGTTGCCGAACAGAATGTGGCTCAGGTGCTGGTCGGTGTCGATGCGCGAGAACAACACCAGGCCGAAGGCGAACATGCCGGAGAAGACGATGCCCATCACCGTGTCTTCTTTCACCCGGCTGTTCTCTTTCAGGTAGCCGGTGGCCACCGCGCAGAAGATGCCGGAGAGGAACGCGCCGATCGCCAGCGGGATGCCGACCACGAAAGCTACCACGATGCCGGGCAGCACCGCGTGCGAGATGGCGTCGCCCATCAGCGACCAGCCTTTGAGCACCAGATAGCAGGAGAGCACGGCGCACACCACGCCGGTGACGATGGCAGCGACGATCGCCCGCTGCATGAACGGGTAGGCGAAAGGTTCGCTGAGCAGTTGATACAGGGTGTCCATCAGCGGCCTCCGGTTTGCGAATGCGCCACGCGGCGCCGGGACGCCAGCAGGCCGTGTTTCGGCGCGAAGAAGAATGCCGCCAGGAACACCAGCGTTTGCAGGGTGACGATCACGCCCCCGGTGGCGCCGTCGAGGAAGAAGCTCAGGTAGGCGCCGATGCCGCTGGTCAGCGCGCCGATGATGATGGCGATGATCACCAGCCGGCTGAAGCGGTCGGTTAGCAGGTAGGCGGTGGCGCCCGGCGTGATCACCATGGCGATCACCAGAATGGCGCCGACGGTTTGCAGCGCGGCGACGGTGCAGGCGCTGAGCAGGGTGAAGAACAGGATCTTCAGCTTTAGCGGCGACAGGCCGATCGACACCGCGTGGCTTTCGTCGAAGAACACCGCCAGCAGGTCTTTCCACACCAGGCACAGGATCAGCAGCGAAACGCCGATGATAATCTCCACCTGCAGTACGTCTTCGTCGGCGATGCCGAGAATATTGCCGAAGATGATCGACTGCACGTTGACCGAGGTGGGGTTGAGCGACACGATCAGCAGGCCGACGGCGAAGAAGGTGGAGAAGATAAAGCCGATGATGGCGTCTTCGCGCAGCCGGGTGATGTGGCGCACCAGCGTCATCGCCAGCGCCGCCAGCATGCCGGTGAAGAAGGCGCCGGCGGCGTAGGGCAGGCCGAGGGCATAGGCGCCGGCTACGCCGGGCACCACCGAGTGCGACAGCGCATCGCCCATCAGCGACCACCCTTTCAACATCAGGTAGGCGGAGAGGAACGCGCAGGCGGCGCCGACGATGGCGCTGACCCAGATGGCCTTCACCATGTAGTTGTAACTGAAAGGTTGCAGCAGAAGCTCCAGCATCAGGATTGTTTCTCCCTGCTCTGGCTGTTGGTCGGCGGATCGCTCTTGGTGTGGCCGTAGAACACCGCAGGGCGTTCATCGTCGGTCAACACCGTGACGGTGCGCGGATCGTTGTCGTCGTGCAGGTCCGGGCCGGAGAGGTTGATATGGCGCAGCACGCCGCCGAACGCCAGCTCCAGATTGCTTTGGGTGAAGGTGGTTTCGGTCGGGCCGGCAGCCAATACCGTGCGGTTGATGAGGATCACCCGATCGCAGAACTCCGGCACGCTGCCGAGGTTATGCGTGGAGACCAGGATCAGGTGCCCCTCGTCGCGCAGCGCGCGCAGCAGCTCGATAATGGCGTTCTCGGTTTTTACGTCCACGCCGGTGAAGGGTTCGTCCAGCAGCAGCACCGTGCCCTGTTGCGCCAGGGCGCGCGCCAGAAACACGCGCTTCTTCTGGCCGCCGGACAGCTCGCCGATCTGGCGGCCGCGCAAATCGCTCAGGCCGACGCGCTCCAGCGCCTTGTCGACCCGCAGCCGATCCTCGCGCGAGGGAATGCGCAGGAAGTTCATCTTGCCGTAACGGCCCATCATCACCACGTCTTCCACCAGCACCGGGAAGTTCCAGTCGACGTCTTCGGTCTGCGGCACGTAGGCGATCAGGTTCTTTTTCAGCGCGTCCGCCACCGGTTTGTCGCTCAGCGACACCTGGCCGGCAGTGGGCCTGACCAGGCCCATGATGCTTTTGAACAGCGTCGATTTGCCGCTGCCGTTGACGCCGACCAGCGCGCAGATCGAACCGCCGCTCAGGGTAAAGCTGGCGTTGTGAATGGCGGTGTGCCCGTTGTTGTAGGTTACGGTGACATCGTCCACGTTCAATTCAGGGCGGACAAAGGGTTCATGGGTCATTGATCGAATCCTTTGGCGATGGTTTGCACGGTGGTGTTGAGCAGGTCGATATAGGTCGGCACCGGGCCATCGCGGGTGGACAGCGAATCCACGTACAGCACGCCGCCGTATTTGGCGCCGGTCTCTTTCGCCACCTGCTTGGCCGGCTTATCGGAAATGGTGCTCTCGCTGAACACCACCGGAATGTGGTGGGCGCGCACCGCGTCGATTACCCGGCGCACCTGCTGCGGCGAGCCTTGCTCATCGGCGTTGATCGGCCACAGATAAACTTCTTTCAGCTGGTAGTCCTGCGCCAGGTAGCTGAAGGCGCCTTCGCTGGTCACCAGCCAACGTTGTGCGGCCGGGATACGCGCCAGGCGTTCGCGCAGCGGGGCGTCCAGCGCGCCGATCTTCTCTGCGTAGGCCTTGGCGTTGCGGTTGTAGGTTTCTGCGTTGGCCGGATCGTGTTCCACCAGCGCCTTGCGGATGTTCTCGATGTAGACCAGCGCGTTGCTTGGCGACATCCAGGCATGCGGGTTCGGGTTGCCGTTGTACGGCCCTTCGCGGATCGGCAGTGGGGTGATGCCTTCGGTCACAACCGCCGCCGGCACCTGCTTGATGTTCTCGAAGAAACGCTGGAACCAGCGTTCCAGATTCATACCGTTCCACAGGATCAGGTCGGCGTGCTGCGCCTTGACGATATCGCGCGGGGTGGGCTGGTAGTCGTGGATCTCGGCGCCCGGTTTGGTGATGGATTCCACCACGGCGGCGTCACCCGCCACGTTCTGGGCGATGTCCTGAATGATGGTAAAGGTGGTCACCACGCGCAGCTTCTTTTCCGCCAGCGCGTGTGGGCTGGCCAAGGCGGTGCCGAGCAGCAAACAAAAGAGGGTGAAGGGGCGTAGCAATGCGGCAGCGCGGGGAAGGCGACTGCGATGAAAAACGCAATTTATCAATGACATGATGACGTCTCCTGGCTCAAATGAAAATGATTATCAATATCAATTGAAGCAAAGTCAAGCGTCACCTGCCCATCGCCGGCGGGGTATCTCTCCAACTGAAAAAAATAATACCGTTCGGAGAGTTATAGCATTTTATGTATCAGTATGTAACCGCTGAAGGTAGTCCTTACAGCTGCATATCGCCACCTCCGGCTGTTTTCCCAAGGCCAGTTGCCCGAACCCCTGCGCCAGCCGCTGTACATCCTCTTGATCCAGAACGGTTATAAACGCAAAACTGTTGCTGCCGAGTTCGTGGTGAACGCCATTCTCGTCTGTCACCGACGTGACAAAACCCTCCCGCGTCAATTGCCCGGTCAGCTTCGCCAGGTCGGTCAATCCCTCTTCCCGATAGCGAAAAGTCACCACAAAGCAGCTTGTTGCAGATTGACTCATAAATCACCTCTTGGTATATGGATAGCTTGAGATTAGTCCAAAAAATTACTGCAGGTGTCCTTACAAGTTGTATATGCTACGCAACTCATTGAAAGGAGTGAGGGATTCTGTGAAAACAAAAATAGGTTGCCTTACGGCAATTTTACTTTTGTCGGGGTGCGCCAAAGACCCGCAAACGGCAAGCAATATTTCAGGCAGTGGCACAACGCGCGGCGGTTGGTTAAAACCCCCTCCGCAGGCACCGGTAAACCGCACAGGCACGCCGGTTGTTTATAACGATTACATTCGTCAGGCCGCCAGCAACTATGGCGTCGATGAAACGCTGATTAAAGCGATTATTCAGGTGGAGTCCGGGTTTAACCCGAACGTGGTCAGCACCTCGAACGCAGTGGGATTGATGCAGCTTAAGGCTTCTACCGCCGGCCGCGACGCCTATCGCATGAAAGGACGAAGCGGGCAACCCAGCTCGCGAGAGCTGAAGGATCCGGCGGTCAATATTGATCTGGGAACGGCCTATATCAATATTCTTCAAAGCCAGCAGCTAGCCGGGATCAACAACCCACAGACTTTGCGTTATGCCACCATCGTTTCGTACGTGAACGGGGCGGGCGCCATGTTGCGCACCTTCTCCTCGGACAAGCGCGTGGCGGTCAATCGCATCAATCAGATGAGCCCGGATGAGTTTTATCAGCACATCCAGAAAAAGCACCCGGCACCGCAGGCGCCGCGCTATTTGTGGAAGGTGACCACCGCTTATCAGGCGATGTCGCCGTAGCCTCCCATCCTTCTTCAAATCGGCCGCTGAACGCGGCCGATTTTGTTTCCGGCGCCGTTTCAGCACGCGACCTACTTCTCATTTTTCGTTATTTCCTCGCTGCTTATCGGAAAAACCGCACAAAAAGTTAAATTTACGTTAGCAGATAAATCTTTACGTTCATTCAAGAGGTTACCGGTAACATTTTTGCTTTTGCACGCATTGTGACCTTCAATAAACATACAAATAAGTAACAAATTATTTTAAAAACCCGTATCGATCGCAAGGTTGCGGTTAAATAGTTGTGACTATCTTTGGATGGAATGTGACATGTCGAACCATAAAACCAACAATTCGCGGCGCGATTTCTTGTTGAAATCGATGACCTTAATTCCTGCGGCGGTAATTGGTGGCAGCGGCGTTGGCGCGCTGACGGCACCGACACCGGCGGTCGCGGCCTCGAACACCTCAACGCAGAACGATTACCAACCGACCTTCTTTACCCCGGAAGAGTGGGCCTTCATCAAGGCCGCCGTTGCGCGCCTGATCCCGGCCGACGAGCGCGGCCCCGGCGCACTGGAAGCCGGCGTGCCGGAGTTTATCGATCGCCAGATGAATACCCCGTACGCTACCGGTTCCATCTGGTACATGCAGGGGCCGTTCAACCCCGACGTGCCGAAGGAGATGGGCTATCAGTTGCCCTTGGTGCCCAAGCAAATCTACAACCTCGGCATCAGTGACGCCGACGCCTACAGCAAGAAAACCGCCGGCAAGCCTTTCGCCGAACTGGATGGTGCGCAGCAAGACGCCATGCTGCAAAAGTTTGAGTCCGGCGAGGCGGAGTTCCAGCAGCTGCCGTCGAAACTGTTCTTCTCCTATCTGTTGCAAAACACCCGCGAAGGTTTCTTCAGCGATCCTATCCATGGCGGCAACAAAGACATGGTCGGCTGGAAGCTGATTAATTTTCCGGGCGCGCGCGCCGATTTTATGGACTGGGTTGAGCGAGGGGAGCGTTATCCCTTCCCACCGGTCTCGATTCGTGGGGAGAGGGGCTAATCATGGCAACGGTAATGAAAAAAGTAGATGCGGTGATCGTCGGCTTCGGCTGGGTGGGCGCGATCATGGCCAAAGAGCTGACCGAGGCCGGCCTCAACGTGGTGGCGCTGGAGCGCGGCCCGATGCGCGACACCTATCCGGACGGGTCTTATCCGCAGGTGATCGACGAGCTGACCTATAACATCCGCCGCAAGCTGTTCCAGGATCTGTCGAAAAGCACCGTCACCATTCGCCATAACAGCAGCCAGACCGCGGTGCCTTACCGCCAGCTGGCGGCGTTCCTGCCGGGCACCGGCGTCGGCGGCGCCGGCCTGCACTGGTCGGGCGTGCATTTCCGCGTCGATCCGATCGAACTGCGCATGCGCAGCCACTATGAAGAGCGCTACGGCAAAAACTTCATTCCGAAGGACATGACCATCCAAGACTTCGGCGTGACCTACGACGAGCTGGAACCGTTCTTCGACAAAGCGGAGAAAGTGTTCGGCACCTCCGGCACCGCCTGGACCATCAAAGGGCAGAAAGTGGCGCAGAAGGGCGGCAACCGCTTTGCGGCGGATCGCTCCAGCGACTTCCCGCTGCCGGCGCAGAAAAATACCTACTCCGCCCAGCTGTTCGAGAAAGCGGCGCTGGAGGTGGGTTATCACCCTTACAACCTGCCGTCCGCCAACACCTCGGACTCTTACACCAACCCGTACGGCGCGCAGATGGGCCCGTGCAACTTCTGCGGTTTCTGCAGCGGCTACGCCTGCTACATGTATTCCAAAGCTTCGCCGAACGTCAACATTCTGCCGGCGCTGCGCATGGAAAAACGCTTCGAGCTGCGCACCAACGCCAACGTGCTGAAGGTCAACCTGACCGACGACAAGTCCCGTGCCACCGGCGTGAACTACGTCGATGCACAGGGCCGCGAGATTGAACAGCCGGCCGATCTGGTGATCCTGGGCGCGTTCCAGTTCCATAACGTGCACCTGATGCTGCTGTCCGGCATCGGCAAGCCTTACGATCCGGTGACCGGCGAAGGTGTGGTCGGGCGCAACTTCGCCTACCAGAACATGACCACCATCAAGGCGTTCTTCGATAAAGACGTATTCACCAACCCGTTCATCGGCGCCGGCGGCAACGGCGTGGGCGTGGACGACTTCAACGCCGACAACTTCGACCATGCCAAAGAAGGCTTCGTCGGCGGTTCGCCGTTCTGGGTCAACCAGGCGGGCACCAAGCCGATCTCCGGCCTGCCGACGCCGCCGGGCACCCCGGCCTGGGGCAGCAAGTGGAAAGCGGCGGTGGCGGATGCCTATACCCACCACGTCTCGATGGACGCCCACGGCGCGCACCAGTCGTACCGCAACAACTATCTGGATCTCGATCCCAACTACAAAAACGTGTTTGGCCAGCCGCTGCTGCGCATGACGTTCGACTGGCAGGAAAACGACATCAAGATGGCGCAGTTCATGTACGACAAGATGGCGCCGATCGCCAAGGCGATGAACCCGAAACTGATCGCCGGTAGTCCGAAAAACGCCAACAGTCACTTCGATACCACCAGCTACCAGACCACCCACATGAACGGCGGCGCGGTGATGGGGGAAGATCCGAAGACCAGCGCGGTCAACCGCTATCTGCAGAGCTGGGACGTGCACAACGTGTTTTCGATCGGCGCATCGGCCTTCCCGCAGGGGCTGGGCTACAACCCGACCGGCACCGTGGCGGCGCTGGCTTACTGGTCTGCCCGCGCTATTCGCGAGCAGTATCTGAAAAACCCAGGCCCATTGGTGCAGGCATAAGGACGGCGAACGATGAAAGCATTTGTACCGGCACTGGTTCTCAGTGCAGTGAGTTTTTCCGTTTGGGCGCAGGACGCCACCGTCAGCAGCGAGCTTATCAAGCGCGGTGAATACCTGGCGCGCGCCGGCGACTGCGTGGCCTGCCACACCGACGGCAAGAGTGGCAAAACCTTCGCCGGCGGTCTGGCGATGGAGACGCCGATCGGCACCATCTACTCCACCAACATCACGCCGGACAAGAAAACCGGCATCGGCGATTACAGCTTCGAAGATTTCGACAACGCGGTGCGTAAGGGCGTAGCCAAAAACGGCAGTACCCTGTACCCGGCGATGCCGTACCCGTCGTTCGCGCTGGTGAAAGAGGACGACATGCGCGCCATGTACGCCTATTTCATGCACGGCGTGCAGCCGGTGGAGCAGGCCAACAAGGATTCCGACATCCCGTGGCCGCTGTCGATGCGCTGGCCGCTGAGCATCTGGCGCGGCATGTTCGCGCCGTCGCCGGCGGACTTCGTCGCCGACGCCAAGGCCGATCCGGTGATTGAGCGCGGCCGTTATCTGGTGGAAGGCCTGGGCCACTGCGGCGCATGCCATACCCCGCGCAGCATCACCATGCAGGAAAAAGCGCTGAGCAACAGCGAAAGTGACGACTATCTGTCCGGCAGCAACGCGCCGATCGACGGCTGGGTGGCTTCCAGCCTGCGCAGCGACCGTAAGGATGGTCTGGGCAGCTGGAGCGAAGCCGAGCTGACCGAGTTCCTGAAAACCGGCCGTAACGACAAGGCGATCGTGTTTGGTGGCATGAGCGACGTGGTGGAGCACAGCCTGCAATACCTGAGCGACGACGATCTGACCGCCATCGCACGCTACCTGAAATCGCTGCCGCCGAAAGACGACAAGCAGCAGGCGACTCCGATCGAAGACAGCGTGGCCAAGGATCTGTGGCGCGGTGACGACAGCAAGCCCGGCGCGGCGCTGTATGTCGATAACTGCGCGGCCTGCCACCGCACCGACGGCGTGGGCTACAAGCGCGCCTTCCCGTCGCTGAAGGGCAACCCGGTGGTGCAGACCGAGGACGCGACCTCGCTGATCCACATCGTGCTGACCGGCAACACTACGCCGGCGGTGCAGGGGGCGGTGTCCAACATCACCATGCCGCCGTTCGGCTGGCGTCTGAACGATCAGCAGGTGGCGGACGTGGTGAACTTCATCCGTACCAGCTGGGGCAACAGCGCCAAACCGGTGAGCGCCTCCGACGTGGCCAGCGTGCGTAAAGACCGCTCGATGATCCGCGACGAGCAGGAGATGGGCAGCGCCGAAGTGCCGGACCATCCGGACGCGAAGCAGTAAACCGCTTAAGGGCTCCGCAAGGGGCCCTTAGTTTTTTCTGTGCATGCCGTTTTTTTCAGCATTTCCTGTTCGCAAATCGTCCGTTCGGCCGATAAAACATAGACCCGCAGGGGATTTTTCATTATCCTTTGCCGTCCTTTCATCAGGCGTAAGTATGAAATATCGCTTTAATTCACTGATTACTATTAAAAAGTTCGCGGAGAAGGATATCCCGTTAGGCGCAATCGTTGGCGCCGCAGATTAAGGTAGACTGTCTCATGAGTACGATTTCTCCCGATTCAGGCACGCTGACGACCGCTCAGCCAGCCAAATGGAACAAAACCGACACCGTCTGGATGTTCGGTCTTTATGCCACCGCGGTGGGCGCAGGCACGCTGTTCTTGCCGATCAACGCCGGTTTGAACGGCCCGCTGGTGCTGCTGTTGATGGCGCTGTTCGCTTTCCCGCTGACCTATTTGCCGCACCGCGCGCTCAGCCGCTTCGTGCTGTCCGGCTCCAGCCGCGACGGCAATATTCACGATGTGGTGGTGGAACACTTCGGCGTGCTGGCCGGCAAAATCATCATGGTGCTGTATCTGATGGCGTTCTTCCCGATCGTGCTGGTGTACAGCATTTCGATCACCAACGCGCTGGACAGCTTCCTGATCCATCAGTTCCACGTGGCGCCGCTGCCGCGCATCTGGCTGAGCCTGGCGGTGGTGGTGGTGCTCAATCTGGTGCTGCTGCGTGGCAAAGACAGCATCGTGGCGGCGATGGGCATGCTGGTGTTCCCGCTGTTGGTGTTTCTGATGGGCATTTCGCTGTACTTGATGCCGAGCTGGAATACCGCCAACTTCGTTAATGGCCTGGCCGCTACCCGCTTCGACACGCCGGGGCTGTGGCATTCGCTGTGGCTGGCGGTGCCGGTGATGGTGTTCTCCTTCAGCCATGCGCCGATCATCTCTTCCTTCGCCTCGACCCAGAAGAGCCTGTATGGCGACAAGGCGGAACGCCGCTGCGCGCGCATCATGCGCTACAGCTATGTGCTGATCTGCGTCACCGTGCTGTTCTTCGTGTTCAGCTGCGTGCTGAGCCTGTCCCATGAAGACATGCAGCAGGCGAAAGACCAGAACATCACGGTGCTGACCACGCTGGCCAACAAGTTTTCCAACCCGTTGATCGCCTATCTCGGCCCGGTGATGGCGATGCTGGCGATGGCCAAATCCTATCTCGGCACCTCGCTGGGGGTGACGGAAGGGGCGACCAGCCTGATCGACGGCGTCACGCGCGCGGTCGGCAAGCCGCTCAGCTCGCGTATGACGCACCGCATCTCGGCGGTGTCGCTGTTTCTGCTCACCTGGGCGGCGACGGTGTGGAACCCGAGCGCGCTGCACATCATTGAAACCATCAGCGGCCCGCTGATTGCCGCCATCCTGTTCATTCTGCCGATGTACGCGGTGCGTGCGGTGCCGGCGATGCGCCAATACCGCGCGGCGAGCAACGTTTTCGTGCTGGTGATGGGCCTGATCGCGCTGTCGGCGCTGATCTACGGCCTGGTGTGATCCTCAGGGCGCGCCGCTTCCGGCGCGCCTCTCAAGCCCGCGTTACACATCCCTTTGCAATTAATCGCCGGGCAATACGGCGCTGCCTTTGATAATGCAAGCCATTCTCATGACTATTCCCTGGTTGAATTGTTACCAAGGAGCTTGGCGAAGTTTATCTACCCGGCGCAGTTCCCGGGTCTGGATCCGGCCAAGACCTACAGCGAGATCGTCAGCCGCTTTACCGAAGTGCCGGAAGGCAAGGGCATTTTGGGCGCGCAGGCGCCGGCGGGGAAATAACGGCAACGGGCGCGACCATCGCGCCCGTCCTTGGGAATCAGGCGGCAGGCGTATAGGTGGAGATAATCTCCAGCACGCCGTTGATGATGAACTGTACCCCCATGCACACCAGCAGGAAGCCCATCAGGCGCGAGATCGCCTCGATGCCGCTTTTTCCCACCAGGCGCATGATGGCGCCGGAACTGAGCAGGCAGCCCCACAGGATCACCGCCACCGTCAGGAAGATGGCGACCGGCGCCACGGCCAGCACCCAGGGTTCAAAACCCAGCGTGTTCGCTTTGACGCTCGACGCCGAGCTGATGATCATCGCGATGGTGCCCGGCCCGGCGGTGCTGGGCATCGCCAGCGGCACGAAGGCGATGTTGGCCGACGTTTTATGGCGCAGCTCGTGCGACTTGCTCTCCACCTCCGGTGCCTCTTCGGGGCTCTGCTGCGGGAACAACATGCGGAAACCGATAAAGGCGACGATCAGGCCGCCGGCGATGCGCAGGCCGGGGATCGAAATGCCGAAGGTGTTCATCACCACCTGCCCGGCGTAAAACGCCACCGTCATGATGCAGAACACATAAACCGAGGCCATCAACGACTGCTGATTACGCTCTTCGCGCGTCATATTGCCGGACAACCCGAGCAGCAACGCCACCGTGGTCAGCGGGTTGGCCAGCGGCAACAGCAGCACCAAACCCAGTCCGATGGCCTGGAATAACTGCAAAATACCCGTCATAAAAAACTCCCAGTGCAACGTTCAAGCCGCCAGGCGGCGGCTCATGAGCTGAACAGCCTAGCCTGCCGTGTGCCTGGCGGCAATGGGCATAGCTCGGAAGGTTAACCGTCGGCCTGGGCATCCAGCGCGTTATCGGCGGGAGCATCGTCTTCGCTGCCGCACTCGCCGGTGGGTTCAGTTTCATCCTCACATTCCAGCGGCGCTTCGTTGACCGCAATCGCCCGCGGCACCGAACGCGCGCCAAAATGTACCAGCCCATACAGCGTCGCCAATACCGCGCACACCACGACGAGGACTGCAAGTAACCGGTTCATATTCTGCATAGATCTCGGTGGGAACAGACTGGTTTCAGAATAGCGGCTGCTTGCGGAGATCGCCAAGTGGGGCGAACATTTCGCCGTTCAGTGATGCCAAATCAGGCGCCGCTCGGAAAGTGCGCGATATTTTTGTGTTTTATGGCCTTTTTCGCCGCAGTTGGCCGGTGAAGGCCGACGTTTCGCACCAATTGCTACACGCCGCAGGCTCAGCTGCCTACCATAGGCGCGCTTCAAAACGATAATGAGACTGACTATGCAAGACGAACTGAAACTTTTACTGGGGAAAATCGGCGCGTTCGCGCTTTCGGCCGCTTTTTTGGCGGCCTTGGTCGGCCTGGTGTTTATCGACGTGCACTGGCTGCACAACTTCGTGCATGAAACCTCACTGACCGAAGCGGCGCAGGAACTGTTGCTGCTCGCCATCGCCGGCGGTTTCTTCGCCGCGGCCTGGCGACAGGCTGAACGCCGTTCCGCCTGGATGCTGATTGGCGGCTTCTTTCTCTGCATGCTTATCCGCGAGATGGATTTCGCTTTCGATGCGCTGTGGCACGGCGCGTGGGTGTGGTTCGCGCTGGCGGTCGCCCTGGCCTGCCTGTGGCATGCCGGCAGGCACATCGCGGCGACGGTGCGCGGCCTGGCCGCTTTCGTGACGCATCCCGGCTACGGCATGATGTGCGCGGGCCTGCTGTGCATTCTGGTGTTTTCACGCCTGTTCGGCATGAGCGCGCTGTGGCAAACGCTGATGCTGGACGGCTATAACCGGGTAGTGAAAAACATGGTGGAAGAGGGCTGTGAACTGCTGGGCTACGGCCTGTGCCTGCTGGCCACCCTGAGCTACATGAAAACCGTTTTCGCGCCGGATGACGTGAAAGCGTGAGGGCGGCGCTTTATTTATCCGGAACAATTTTAGTGATACTATTCGCTTAGCCGAATGCGGCTGAGAAGGTATGCGTTCCATTCTGTATACCCAGTGAGGTTTCAATCTGGCAATTGTGGGCGAGATCTGAAACCTGGCTGACCAAACCCAAAACCCAATTTTCGTACTGCATGTGATCTGTCGTGTGGGTCACCACTGTAGATAAGGAATTATTAATGCCTGTTATTACTCTTCCTGACGGTAGTCAGCGTCATTTCGACCACCCCGTTTCCCCGATGGATGTCGCGCGCGATATCGGCCCTGGCCTGGCGAAAGCCTGTATTGCCGGCCGCGTCAACGGCGAGCTGGTTGATGCCGGCGATCTGATCGAATCAGATGCGCAGCTGGCCATCATCACCATCAAGGATGAAGACGGTCTGGAAATCATGCGCCACTCCTGCGCGCACCTGCTGGGTCATGCGATCAAGCAGCTGTGGCCGGATACCAAAATGGCGATCGGTCCGGTGATCGACAACGGTTTCTATTATGACGTGGATATCGAGCGCACCCTGACGCAGGAAGACCTGGATCTGCTGGAAAAGCGGATGCACGAGTTGGCCGATAAGGATTACGACGTCATCAAGAAGAAGGTCAGCTGGCAAGAAGCCCGCGACACCTTCGCTGAGCGCGGCGAAGTCTACAAAGTGGCGATCCTGGATGAGAACATCAGCCATGACGATCGTCCTGGCCTGTATCACCACGAAGAATACGTCGACATGTGCCGCGGCCCGCACGTGCCGAACATGCGTTTCTGCCACCATTTCAAGCTGCAGAAAACCTCCGGCGCTTACTGGCGCGGCGACAGCAAAAACAAAATGCTGCAGCGTATCTACGGTACCGCCTGGGCAGACAAGAAGCAGCTGAACGCCTACCTGCAGCGCCTGGAAGAAGCGGCCAAGCGCGATCACCGCAAGATCGGCAAACAGCTCGACCTGTATCACATGCAGGAAGAAGCGCCGGGCATGGTGTTCTGGCACAACGACGGTTGGACTATCTTCCGCGAGCTGGAAGCCTTCGTGCGCATGAAGCTCAAAGAGTACCAGTACCAGGAAGTGAAAGGTCCGTTCATGATGGACCGCGTGCTGTGGGAAAAAACCGGCCACTGGGAAAACTACAAAGACGCCATGTTCACCACCGCGTCGGAAAACCGCGAATACTGCATCAAGCCGATGAACTGCCCGGGTCACGTGCAGATCTTCAACCAGGGCCTGAAGTCGTACCGCGATTTGCCGCTGCGCATGGGCGAGTTCGGCAGCTGTCACCGCAACGAGCCTTCGGGTTCCCTGCACGGCCTGATGCGCGTGCGCGGTTTCACGCAGGATGACGCCCACATCTTCTGTACCGAAGAGCAGGTGCGCGCCGAAGTGAACGAATGTATCCGCATGGTGTATGACGTGTACGGCACTTTCGGCTTCGACAAGATCGCCGTCAAGCTGTCTACTCGCCCGGAAAAACGCATCGGCACCGACGATATGTGGACCCGCGCGGAAGAAGACTTGGCCGCTGCGCTGACCGAAAACGGCATTCCGTTTGAATATCAGCCGGGCGAGGGCGCCTTCTACGGACCGAAAATTGAATTTACCCTGCATGATTGTTTGGATCGCGCATGGCAATGTGGTACCGTGCAGCTCGATTTCTTCTTGCCGGGCCGTTTGGGCGCCTCGTACGTTGGCGAAAACAACGATCGCGTCGTGCCGGTAATGATTCACCGCGCCATTTTGGGCTCCATGGAACGCTTCATCGGTATCCTGACCGAAGAATACGCCGGGTTCTACCCGACCTGGATCGCCCCGGTGCAGGTGGTGGTGATGAATATCACCGACAGCCAGTCTGATTACGTCCAGCAATTGACCAAAAAACTGCAGGATGCAGGTATTCGCGTCAAAGCGGACTTGAGAAATGAGAAGATTGGCTTTAAAATTCGCGAACATACTTTACGTCGAGTCCCTTACATGTTGGTGTGCGGCGACAAAGAGGTCGAAGCGGGCAAAGTTGCCGTTCGTACCCGCCGTGGCAAAGACCTGGGAAGCCTGGACGTAAACGAAGTCGTAGACAAGCTGCTGAAAGAGATTCGCAGCCGTAGTCTTCATCAACTGGAGGAATAAAGTATTAAAGGCGGAAAACGAGTTCAACCGGCGCGTCCTAATCGCATTAACAGAGAAATTCGCGCGCAAGAAGTTCGCCTAACCGGCGTCGATGGCGAGCAGATTGGTATCGTCAGTCTGAATGAAGCTCTTGAAAAAGCTGAGGAAGCGGGCGTTGATTTAGTAGAAATCAGCCCAAATGCCGAACCGCCAGTTTGCCGAATCATGGATTACGGCAAATTCCTCTACGAGAAGAGCAAGTCGACGAAAGAACAGAAGAAGAAGCAAAAAGTTATTCAGGTCAAGGAAATCAAATTCCGTCCTGGCACCGATGATGGCGACTATCAGGTCAAACTACGCAACCTGATTCGCTTTCTGGAAGATGGCGATAAAGCCAAAATCACCCTGCGTTTCCGCGGGCGTGAGATGGCGCACCAGCAGATCGGTATGGAAGTGCTTAACCGCGTCCGTAAAGACCTGTGTGAAGATATGGATCTGGCAGTGGTCGAATCCTTCCCTACGAAGATCGAAGGCCGCCAGATGATTATGGTGCTCGCTCCTAAGAAGAAACAGTAAGGCTTACAAGTAATGGAACCCGCGCGGCGCTTGCGCTGTGTGGGTTTTATTCGCCCAACTGATTCGTTGTTTAACAATGCGAAGTGGATTTAATTAAAATGCCAAAGATTAAAACTGTACGTGGTGCAGCCAAGCGCTTCAAAAAAACCGGCAGCGGTGGTTTTAAGCGTAAACATGCCAACCTGCGTCATATTCTGACCAAAAAAGCAACCAAGCGTAAACGTCACCTGCGTCCGAAAGGCATGGTGTCTAAAAACGATCTGGTCCTGGTTACCGCGTGCCTGCCGTACGCATAAGCCATTTTTTTTTGAATTTAGAATAAGACTTTAGGAGAGAGCATATGGCTCGCGTAAAACGTGGTGTAATTGCACGCGCACGTCACAAGAAAATCATGAAGCAGGCGAAAGGTTACTACGGTGCCCGTTCGCGCGTATATCGTGTTGCCTTCCAGGCAGTAATCAAAGCAGGTCAGTACGCTTACCGTGACCGTCGTCAACGTAAGCGTCAGTTCCGTCAGCTGTGGATTGCACGTATCAACGCAGCTGCTCGTCAGAACGGTCTGTCTTACAGCAAGTTCATCAACGGCTTGAAAAAAGCGTCGATCGAAATTGACCGTAAGATCCTGGCTGACATCGCAGTCTTCGACAAAGTGGCCTTCGGCGCACTGGTTGAGAAAGCGAAAGCAGCTCTGGCGTAAGTCAGTAGAAGAGGGAGCTTGCTCCCTCTTTTAATCTTTGTTTTCAGCGACAAATATTGACTTTTATTGGCCGCCGCTATATCACTGGTGGGCAATCATCGACAAGGTACCGCAATCATGCACGCAGCTATTTTTCGTTTCTTTTTTTACTTTAGCGCCTGACTTCAGGAGGCTTTGCGCGTAAGAAAAGAAACGAAAAGTAGCGCCTAAGCCTCCCTCGTGGAGGCTTTTTTGTTTTTGGCCATCGTCCCGCCTTGCAAAGCGTTGCGGTGAGAACGGCAGGTATTCAGCGAGTGTGCCTCGCAGGAGCGCCGTCCGGCCGGCAACGTATTGAAAAGTCTTTGAAGATCGGACAAAGGCGTGGTCGAATAATAGATAACAATTACTTAGGGCCATCCCGGCCAGAGGAAGAGGAAAGCAATGCCACATCTCGCAGAGCTGGTTGCCAATGCCAAGGCAGCCGTAGAAGATGCCCAGGATGTTGCCGCGTTAGATTTGGTGCGCGTCGAATATTTTGGCAAGAAAGGTCATTTCACCTTGCAGATGCAGTCTTTGCGCGACGTACCGGCGGAAGACCGTCCGGCGGCCGGCGCGGTGATTAACCAGGCCAAGCAAGAGGTGCAAGACGCCCTGAACGCGCGTAAGAACACGCTGGAAAGCGCCGCGCTGAACGCGCGTCTGGCGGCTGAAACCATCGACGTGTCCCTGCCGGGCCGTCGCATGGAGAACGGTGGCCTGCATCCGGTGACCCGCACCATCGACCGTATTGAAACCTTCTTCGGCGAGCTGGGCTTCTCCGTTGCCACCGGCCCGGAGATTGAGGACGATTACCATAACTTCGACGCGCTGAACATTCCAGGGCATCACCCGGCGCGCGCCGACCACGATACCTTCTGGTTCGACGCCACGCGTCTGCTGCGCACCCAGACTTCCGGCGTGCAGATCCGCACCATGAAGAACCAGCAGCCGCCGATCCGCATCATTGCGCCGGGCCGCGTTTATCGTAACGACTACGATCAGACGCACACCCCGATGTTCCACCAGATGGAAGGGCTGATCGTCGATAAAGACATCAGCTTCACCAACCTGAAGGGCACGCTGCACGATTTCCTGAACAACTTCTTTGAAGAAGACCTGCAGGTGCGTTTCCGTCCGTCCTACTTCCCGTTCACCGAGCCGTCCGCCGAAGTGGACGTGATGGGCAAGAACGGCAAATGGCTGGAAGTGCTGGGCTGCGGCATGGTGCATCCGAACGTGCTGCGCAACGTGGGCATCGATCCGGAAGTCTACTCCGGCTTCGCCTTCGGCATGGGCATGGAGCGCCTGACGATGCTGCGTTACGGCGTCACCGACCTGCGCGCATTCTTCGAAAACGATCTGCGTTTCCTCAAACAGTTTAAGTAAGGCGGGAATATCACATGAAATTCAGTGAACTCTGGTTGCGCGAGTGGGTAAACCCGGCCATCAGCAGCGAAGCATTATCCGATCAAATCACCATGGCCGGTCTGGAAGTGGACGGCGTGGATCCGGTTGCCGGCGCGTTTAACGGCGTCGTCGTGGGCGAAGTGGTCGAGTGCGGCCAACACCCGAACGCCGACAAACTGCGCGTCACCAAGGTCAACGTAGGCGGCGATCGCCTGCTCGACATCGTCTGTGGCGCACCTAACTGCCGTACCGGCCTGAAAGTGGCGGTCGCCACCGTGGGCGCGGTGCTGCCGGGCGATTTCAAAATCAAGGCCGCCAAACTGCGCGGCGAACCGTCGGAAGGCATGCTGTGCTCGTTCTCCGAGCTGGGCATTTCCGACGATCATGACGGTATCATTGAGCTGCCGCTGGATGCGCCGATCGGCACCGACATCCGCGACTATCTGAAACTGAACGACAACACCATCGAGATCAGCGTCACGCCGAACCGCGCCGATTGCCTGGGCATCATCGGCGTTGCGCGCGACGTGGGCGTACTGAACCAGGTCGCGCTGACCGAGCCGGACATGAGTCCGGTAGCTGCCACCATCGACGCCACGCTGCCGATCCGCGTTGACGCGCCGCAGGCGTGCCCACGCTATCTGGGCCGCGTCGTGAAAGGCATCGACGTCAAGGCGCCAACCCCGCTGTGGATGCGTGAAAAACTGCGCCGCTGCGGTATCCGTTCTATCGATGCCGTGGTAGACGTCACCAACTATGTACTGCTGGAGCTTGGCCAGCCGATGCACGCCTTCGATCTGAGCCGCATCGACGGCGGCATCGTGGTGCGCATGGCGGAAGAAGGGGAAACCCTGACGCTGCTGGATGGCAACGAAGCCAAACTGAACGCCGACACCTTAGTGATCGCCGATCATCAGAAAGCGTTGGCCATGGGCGGCATCTTCGGCGGCGAGCACTCCGGCGTCAACGGGGAAACCCGGGACGTGCTGCTGGAGTGCGCCTTCTTCAGCCCGCTGTCGATCACCGGCCGCGCACGCCGTCACGGCCTGCACACCGACGCTTCTCACCGCTATGAGCGCGGCGTCGATCCGGCGCTGCAGTATAAAGCGATGGAGCGCGCTACCCGCCTGCTGCTCGACATCTGCGGCGGCCAGGCCGGCCCGGTTATCGACGTGACCGATGAAAACGAACTGCCGAAGCGTGCCACTATCACGCTGCGCCGCGAGAAACTGGATCGCCTGATCGGTCACGTAGTGCCGAGCGAGCAGGTCAGCGACATTCTGCGCCGCCTGGGTTGCCAGGTGACCGAGCAGGGCGCCAGCTGGCAGGCGGTCGCGCCGAGCTGGCGTTTCGATATGGAGATCGAAGAAGATCTGGTGGAAGAAGTGGCGCGCGTTTACGGCTACGACAACATCCCGGACGTGCCGGTGCGTGCCGATCTGGTGATGACCCAGCATCGCGAGGCCGATCTGACGCTCAAGCGCGTGAAGACCATGCTGGTTGATCACGGCTACCAGGAAGCGATCACCTACAGCTTCGTCGATCCGAAAGTGCAGGCGTTGCTGCATCCGAATGAAGAAGCGCTGATCCTGCCGAGCCCGATTTCGGTCGAAATGTCGGCGATGCGCCTGTCGCTGTGGACCGGCTTGCTGTCTGCGGTGGTGTATAACCAGAACCGTCAGCAGACGCGTCTGCGCCTGTTCGAAAGCGGCCTGCGCTTTGTGCCTGATAGTGCGGCAGATCTGGGTATCCGTCAGGACGTCATGCTGGCAGGCGCGATCGCCGGCCATACGCACGATGAGCATTGGGATCTGGCGCGCAAGCCCGTCGACTTCTATGATTTAAAAGGGGATCTGGAGTCTGTTCTCGAGCTGACCGGTAAATTATCCGAAATTCAGTTCCGGGCGGAAGCCAACCCGGCCCTGCATCCAGGGCAAAGTGCGGCGATTTATTTGCACGGCGAACGCGTAGGGTTCATCGGTGTGGTTCACCCGGAACTTGAGCGTAAACTGGATCTTAACGGCCGCACCGTGGTGTTTGAACTGGAGTGGAACAAGCTTGCGAGCCGCGCCGTGCCTCAGGCGCGGGAGATTTCGCGCTTCCCGGCAAACCGCCGTGATATCGCCGTTGTGGTGGCTGAAAACGTCCCCGCAGAAGATATTTTGGCCGAGTGTAAGAAAGTTGGCGCAAATCAGGTAGTTGGCGTAAACTTGTTTGACGTGTACCGTGGCAAGGGCGTGGCAGAAGGTGACAAGAGCCTGGCTATCAGTCTGGTATTGCAGGATACCGCTCGTACACTGGAAGAAGAGGAGATAGCCGCTACCGTTGCAAAATGCGTAGAGGCTCTAAAACAGCGATTCCAAGCATCCTTGAGGGATTGAACCTATGGCGCTTACTAAAGCTGAAATGTCAGAACACCTGTTTGAGAAGCTTGGGCTTAGCAAACGGGACGCCAAAGACCTGGTGGAACTGTTCTTTGAAGAGGTCCGTCGGGCCCTTGAGAATGGCGAACAGGTAAAACTGTCGGGTTTTGGCAACTTTGATCTGCGTGACAAGAACCAACGTCCGGGGCGCAACCCGAAGACCGGCGAAGACATTCCGATTACGGCGCGCCGCGTGGTGACCTTCCGTCCGGGGCAGAAGCTGAAAAGCCGGGTAGAAAACGCCAGCCCGAAAGGGTGAGTGACGTGACATCAAAAAAGGCCGCTTGCGCGGCCTTTTTCTTTGTGTGCCGGGCATGCTCAGCAGCTCGGGGGTGAAAGTCCCCTGTCCAGCCTGATGGTGGCGAAGGGCTAGTGAAGCGCAAGGGCGTCGTTGCGAGACGGGGTCTGAAGGAAGCGTGAAG
>NZ_JAMYWQ010000111.1 GCF_024160145.1 Serratia nevei | reverse complement strand
CTTGTACCTATGGGATGCAGCAGTGGGGAATATTGGACAATGGGGGGAACCCTGATCCAGCGACGCCGCGTGAGTGAAGAAGTATTTCGGTATGTAAAGCTCTATCAGCAGGGAAGAAAGAAATGACGGTACCTGACTAAGAAGCCCCGGCTAACTACGTGCCAGCAGCCGCGGTAATACGTAGGGGGCAAGCGTTATCCGGATTTACTGGGTGTAAAGGGAGCGTAGACGGCGATGCAAGTCTGAAGTGAAAGGCGGGGGCCCAACCCCCGGACTGCTTTGGAAACTGTATAGCTGGAGTGCAGGAGAGGTAAGTGGAATTCCTAGTGTAGCGGTGAAATGCGTAGATATTAGGAGGAACACCAGTGGCGAAGGCGGCTTACTGGACTGTAACTGACGTTGAGGCTCGAAAGCGTGGGGAGCAAACAGGATTAGATACCCAAGTAGTCCCGTACG
>NZ_JAMYWQ010000110.1 GCF_024160145.1 Serratia nevei | reverse complement strand
CTTACCACTTTGTGATTCATGACTGGGGTGAAGTCGTAACAAGGTAACCGTAGGGGAACCTGCGGTTGGATCACCTCCTTACCTAAAGATATTAGTTCGAGTGGCGTGCTCACACAGATTGTCTGATAGAAAGTAACGAGCAGAAATACCTTTATAGGCTTGTAGCTCAGGTGGTTAGAGCGCACCCCTGATAAGGGTGAGGTCGGTGGTTCAAGTCCACTCAGGCCTACCACTTCTCGGAAGTGGAAAAGGTACTGCGCGTGACTGTATGGGGCTATAGCTCAGCTGGGAGAGCGCCTGCCTTGCACGCAGGAGGTCAGCGGTTCGATCCCGCTTAGCTCCACCATATAGTCCGGTATTTCACTACTTCAGAGTATATTGGCGACAGTATGCTGCGAAGTATTTTGCTCTTTAACAATCTGGAACAAGCTGAAAATTGAAACATGACGGCTGAAATTTATCCCTCCGTAGATGTATTGGGATAAAGAGTAACCTGTCATAGAGTCTCTCAAATGTTTGCAGC
>NZ_JAMYWQ010000109.1 GCF_024160145.1 Serratia nevei | reverse complement strand
TGAACTGCACCCCAAATGTTGGACACATCTGACATTTGGAGGTGCAGCTTTATGAAGTATTCACTGCAAGACAAACTCAATGCCGTCCGGTATTACCTTGCCGGGCTTGGCAGCCAACGGCAGACCGCCAGGAAGTTCTCCGTCGCTCATGTCCAGTTGCGGCGCTGGATTGCCGCTTATCAGCATCATGGTAAGTCGGGGCTGCAACCCGGACGTCGTCGGCGCTACACGCCGGAGTTCAAACTCGCCGCCGTCGAGTTTGCCTGTTCAAATCCACTGTCCTTAGCGGACGTTGCCGCCAGATTCGACATTCCTTCATACACGACGCTGGAACACTGGGTTAAGCTTTATCAGGAGAATGGGGCCGAAGCCCTCAACCTGGATAAGCGTGGTCACCGTATGTCTCAACATCCCAAAACTCCCTATGCCGATAAATCGCCCGATGAACTGACCCCGGAAGAGATGCGGGAGGAAATCGCGTTCCTGCGTGCGCAGAATGACTACATAAAAAAGTTGAGAGCCTTGAT
>NZ_JAMYWQ010000017.1 GCF_024160145.1 Serratia nevei | reverse complement strand
TCAACCTGCTCAACAACAGCAATTTTAAAAGACAAAGGATAGTCGCGTTGTGTGCGTTTAAACTCGGCCATTATCACGTTCTCCGGATTTAAGTCGAAAACGTGTCAACGCTATTCAGGACGGGTCACAGCATAAAAAAAGGTCGCCTCGGCGACCTTTTTGCTTTCCGCGTGGCGTGGTTTACATACGTTCGACGGTTTCGATGCCCAGCGTATCCAGACCGGTTTTCAGCGTTTTAGAGGTCAGCAGTGCCAGCTTCAGGCGGCTCTGACGTGCTTCTTCGCTGTCGGCGTTCAGGATCTGGCAGTGCTCGTAGAAGCCGGAGAACAAGCCGGCCAGATCGTACAGGTAGCTGCACATGACGTGAGGCGTGCCTTCACGCGCGACGGTGGTGAGCACCTCTTCGAACTGCAGCAGGCGGGTGGCCAGCGCAATTTCACGCTCTTCGGTCAGCGTCAGCGGCAGCGTCAGGCTGCTTTCGTCGATGCCGGCGCGTTTGAACACCGACGCTACGCGGGTGTAGGCGTATTGCATATAAGGCGCGGTATTGCCTTCAAAGGCCAGCATGTTATCCCAATCGAAGACATAGTCGGTGGTGCGGCTTTTCGACAGATCGGCGTATTTCACCGCGCCGATGCCGACCACGCGGGCCACGGTTTTCATTTCGTCTTCCGGCATGTCCGGGTTTTTGCCGGCGATCAGCTGTTCGGCGCGTTCGATGGCCTCATCCAGCAGATCGGAGAGCTTCACCGTGCCGCCCGCGCGGGTTTTGAACGGCTTGCCGTCTTTGCCCAGCATCATGCCGAACATGTGGTGCTCCAGCGAAACGGACTCCGGCACGTATCCGGCCTTGCGCACGATGGTCCAGGCCTGCATCAGATGCTGATGCTGACGGGAATCGATGTAATACAGGACGCGGTTGGCACCCAGGGTTTCGTAGCGATACTTGGCGCAGGCGATGTCGGTGGTGGTGTAGAGGTAGCCGCCATCCTTTTTCTGGATGATGACGCCCATCGGATCGCCGTCCTTGTTCTGGTATTCGTCGAGGAACACCACGGTGGCGCCTTCGCTTTCCACCGCCAGCCCTTTGGCTTTCAGATCGGCGACGATGCCCGGCAGCATCGCGTTATACAGGCTTTCGCCCATCACGTCGTCTTCGGTCAGCGTGACGTTCAGGCGGTTATAGGTCAGCTGGTTTTGCGCCATGGTGATGTCGACCAGTTTGCGCCACATCTTCAGGCAGTATTGATCGCCCCCCTGCAGCTTCACGACGTAAGCGCGTGCACGCTCGGCGAACGCGGCGTCTTCGTCGTAATGCTTCTTGGCTTCGCGGTAGAACTGTTCCAGATCGGACAGGCCCATATCGCTGGCGTTTTCATTCTGCATTTTTTCCAGGTAGGCAATCAGCATGCCGAACTGGGTGCCCCAGTCGCCGACGTGGTTGGCGCGGATCACTTTATGGCCCAGAAACTCCTGGGTACGCGCCGCGGCGTCGCCGATGATGGTGGAGCGCAGGTGGCCGACGTGCATCTCTTTTGCCACGTTCGGCGCGGAGTAGTCGATAACGATGGTTTGCGGCTCAACCGGCGCGATGCCCAGTTTCGGCGCGTTCAGCACCCGATCGGCCTGGCGGGCGACCCAGTCGCTGTTCAGGAAAATGTTGATAAAGCCGGGGCCGGCGATTTCCACTTTACCGGCGATGTCGCCAAGATCCAGCAGTTGCACCACTTTTTCCGCCAACTGGCGGGGTGGCATGCCCAGCTTTTTGGCAACGGACATCACGCCGTTGGCCTGGTAATCACCAAACTGTGCCTTGGCGGATGGGCGGACCTGCGCTTCGCAATCGGCTGGCGCACCAGCGGCGATCAGCGCCTGGCTGACTTTATCTGAAAGAAGAACCTGAATATTCACCGGGTTACCTTAATGACGAACGAGGGGCTGAAGCCAACCCCTGCGGGATTCAACGGTGGCAGGCGCCGGCGCACGACGGGCGCGGCGATCGCCACAAAACAGCCTGCAATTGTAACCGATCTGGCGGAGTCCGTCAGCAGTTGGCGCGGCTGCAGCGATGAAACATTGTCGAATGCGGCGTGGTTGATCGCCGGCAGGTAAAAAGCAGAATGACCGAAAGAGAATCTACGGCGAAGAGCGTTAGGCGGCTAACGTTTTTTATTGTGACGTCTGGCATCAAGCGTATTGGTACTGCGCGATTTAAAATGACGGTAGATGGCGTATACGGCGATAATTATCAACACCAAGGATATCGTCAGCAATAACATAATGATTGTCTCGAATTTAAATTTCCCCCAAAGTAGCCGAGTTGTCTTGGTGAATCAATTGCTCAGGTGAAAATTAAGATAATCCTTATTCTTTGTTGATTTTTCTGTGTTTACTTGATTGATTTTTAACTGGTTATCATTGTGGTTTTTTACGGGATTGATAACCTGAGGTGGTGAGAAAAACAAAAAATTTCAATCGGTTCAATCGCACGGTGATGAATGGTTTTTTGAAAAATAACGTAAATCATAACGTCATGATGAAAAGGTATAATCGAGTTGAGAAACATCTTGTTTTTATTCGATTGTTGAGTGCGGAATCTGCCGCTTTAATAGATTCCTGGTTTTTTTATTCTTTATCCACGGTCCCATTTATCCTGAGCTGACGCTGAATAACCTCGCAACCCTGGCGAGCGCCGCCCCCAGCGTGTAAATTACGACGTTTCACTTTGCCTTCCGCTGTTTTGAGGTTTCTATGACCACCATGACCTTGCAGGCGATTGCCGAGCTTGACGACCTGGCGCTCGACCTGCCGCGTTTCGAGCAGGCGTTGCAACAATTTGCCGCCAGATTGCGGCTTGATCTGTCCGCGTTTACGGCCGACCACATTTCGCTGCGCTGCCATCAAAATGCCACCGCCGAACGTTGGCGCCAGGGATTGATGCAGTGCGGGGCACTGCTGTCCGAGTCGATGATAAACGGGCGGCCTATTTGTTTGTTCGATTTGTCGCGCCCCCTGGCCGTAGGCCCCTGGCAGATAGACTGCATCGAGCTGCCGTATCCCGGGGAAAAACGCTACCCGCATGAAGGGTGGGAACATGTCGAACTGGTGCTCTGCGGCGATCCGGCGACGCTGCACGCCCGGGCGCTGAGCCACCTGGCCGATGAGGCATTGCTGGCACCAGGCATCAAGCTGAAGCAAAGCTCGCCGAAAGGCGAAGGCGAGCGGTTGCCGAACCCGACGCTGGCCATCACCGACGGAACGGTGACGATCAAGTTTCATCCTTATTCCATCCGGGACATCGTCGCCAGCGAACAAGGCTAGTAGGGTAGCGTGGCGCAGGCACGTGCCATGCGATCGAGCGCTTCATCGAGCAGCGCCCGCCGGCACCCGAAGTTAAGCCTGACAAAGCGCCGATCGCCGAAATCCAGACCGGCGCTTAACCCTACGCCCGCACGTTCGAAGAACTGTTGCGGGTTGTCCACCGGTAAAGCGCTGCAATCGATCCACGCCAGGTAGGTGGCTTCGATCGGCAGCAGCTTCAGCCCCGGCATGGTGTTGATGCGCTCGGTCAGCCGATCGCGATTGGCGCGCAGATAAATCAACTGCTCATCCAGCCAGGGCTGCCCGTGTTGATAGGCTGCCTGCGCCGCCACCAGCGCCAACAGATTAACCTCCGGTACGATGCCGCTACGCGCGCGTTTCAGCCGTTGTCGCAGCGTCTCGTTGGGGACGATCGCCATCGAGGCGCCCAGGCCGGCGAGATTGAACGTTTTTGACGGCGACATCAGCGTCACGCTGCGCTGGGCCGCGTCTTCGTTGAGGGTGGCGAACGGAATATGCCGCGCGCCGGGTTCAAGCAGCAGTTCGCAGTGGATCTCATCCGAACAGACGATCAAATCGTGCTCGCGGGCGAACCGCTGGTGCTGCAACAGTTCGTCTCGGCGATAAACGGTGCCGCCGGGATTCTGCGGGTTGCACAGCAGCAGCAGCTTCTCGTTGCCGCTGAGCGCGCCATGCATCGCGGAAAAGTCCAGCACCCAACGTTGGCCTACCGTCGTTAGCGGCACCGAGAGGTGTTTACGCCCGGCGAATTTGGCCGCTTTGCGAAACGGCGGATAAATCGGGGAAGGGGCCAGCGTACTCTGATGTTCTTCGGTGCAGGCGCGCACGCACAGGTTCAGGCCACACACCAGGCCAGGCAGGAAAATGATCCATTCAGGCTTGATGTGCCAGCCGTAGCGCTCTACCATGCGGCGGGTAAAAACCTCAATAAGATCAGGGGATGGGTGGGTGTAGCCGAATACGCCGTGCGCCACGCGGCGCTGCAAGGCTTCGATCACCGCCGGCGGCGAGGCGAAATCGCTGTCGGCGATCCACAGCGGAATGATGTCGCGATCGCGATATTTATCCCACTTAACGCTGTCACTGTGACTGCGGTCTACCCATTGATCAAAATTGGATGCCATAGTTACAACCCTGAGCCGGTTTATGCCTAAGCATGAGCCTACGTGAGAAATGAAGAAATGAACAATTGCCGCCGTATGTTGGCCGTTATCTGGGGGTGACAATGATCAAACTGGAAGTTTGTTGCTTTAGCGTCGATTGTGCACTGACGGCCGAACGGGCGGGCGCCGATCGCATCGAGTTGTGCGCCAGCCAGAGCGAGGGCGGATTGACGCCGAGTTATGGCACGCTGCGTCTGGCGCGCGAGCGGATCGCGATCCCGGTACATCCTATCGTGCGACCACGCGGTGGCGATTTCTGCTACGGCGCGGTGGATTTCGAGGTGATCAAGCAGGATATCCGCCAGATCCGCGAGATGGGGTTCCCCGGCGTGGTGGTCGGCATGCTGGACGAAGAAGGGCACATCGATCTGCCGCGCATGCGCGAAGTGATGAGTCTGTGTGAGGGGATGGCGGTCACGTTCCATCGCGCGTTCGACATGTGCCAGAACCCGATGGTGGCGCTGGCGCAACTGACCGAGCTGGGCGTGGCGCGCATTTTGACCTCCGGCCAACAGCAGAGTGCCGAACTGGGCCTGCCGCTGCTGCGCGATTTGCGCCAGGCCAGCCAGGGCCCGGTGATCATGGCGGGGGCCGGTGTGCGTCTCAGCAATCTGCACAAGTTTGTCGATATCGGCCTGCACGAACTGCACAGTTCCTCCGGCCATCTGGTGCCGTCGACCATGCGTTACCGCAAGGCGGGCGTCACCATGTGTTCCGACAATGAGTTTGATGAATTTAGTCATTATTGCGTGGATGGCGACATGGTGGAAGCGATGAAAAACGCGCTGGCCTTGGTTGACCCTCTGGCGCAAAGCGCATAAACACGCTGCTAACTGCGGTTGATAACCGGTTTCCGGGCCGTAAGCCCCCTTGGCGTGTCGCTGAGCCTTCGGCGACTCGCAAGTACCAAGCCCCGGCGTTTTGCCGGGGCTTTTTTTGTGCCCCGTAAACTCTCGCCACGCGGTTCCCCTGGCGGCCACACCCCATCTCTTCTTGCGCTCGTCATGCCCTGCTGATAAGTTTGTGAGTTAAAATCCTTTAAATATCATGATATTAAATGATTTTTTATAATGCATTTTCGTGATGAATGAATTGAGCTATTCCACTCAGCGTCGCGTGTGCACTTTATACCTGTTTACCGCCGGTTTTATGGCCGGAATATCACAGCATCATTGAGGAAAGCCGTCGGCGCAGCCGTAGAACGCGCTAACGGCGGATTTAACAAGGAGATAACGATAATGACCCGAACGGCACACTGTTTGACCGCTGCGCTTTTGCTGACGTTGACCCTGACCGGCTGCCAGACCGCCAAGCGACCTGTTTCAACATTAAGTAAGCCGCCCAGCGCGGAAGAAATTGCAGAGCAAGACAAGCGGCAGCGTGAAGCCGAACGCATGCAGCAGTGCCAGCGCGAACTGGACGCCATGCGCGGCATGGATAACGAAAAATACCAAAAATTCAAACGCGAATTCGATACGTTGATGAGCGGCGCAGCGCAGTACGCCGGGGTGCGCCAGCGGGTCAATACGGGCACGCAGGAAACCGTCGACGCGCTGTATCGTTATCGCACCAGCCGTCTGTGCGCAGACATCAGTTCTGCCATGATGACCGGCCTGGCTGAGCGCGGAGAACGCGCCCAATGACTCCTCGTGCGAGAAAGGCATTGCTGGGCCTGATGATATCGCTGGCGTTTGCGCCAGCGATGGCCGTGGCGGATGACGATGTGCCGGCCTTGTTGCAGTTTGCCGAGCGTTATCAGCGGCAGGACGCACCGGCAGCTGATACCGTGGTTACCCCACCCCAGGAAACTAAAAAGCCGGCGTCCCGGCCGGTTCAAACTCGTGAGACGGCCCTCCAGCGGCAGCAGTTGGCGCAGCTGCAAAAGGCGCTGCGCGAGAAAGAGGCGCGATTGGAGCAGCAGCAGTCTGCTATTCAATCGCTGCAGCAGGAACTGACCGCGTTGCGCGTTGCATCGTCGCTGACGGCTGCCGATAAACCGGTGCTGGCACCCGACCTGAGCGCGTTGAGCGACTTCGCCAGCGGCGTGCGGCAGGCGCTGAACCTGACGCCACAGGAGCGGAAGGCTCAGGCGCAGATCGCCGAAGCGCAGGCAGCGTTAGCGCGGCAAAAACAACAAACCGAGGAGCGCGATCGGCGTATCGCCTTGCTGGAACAGCGGCTGGCGGCGTTGCCTGTACAGTCTGATAACGCGCGGCAACAGGCCTGGCAGGAAAAACTGGCGGCGGCGCAGACTGCCAACGACAACGCGCGCCAGCGTTATGAACAGGATAAAAAGCAGGCCGATGCTGAGCTGGAACAGCAGAAGGCCGAAGCTGCCAAGGCGATGGGCGAGCTGCAACAGCAGCTGGCGCAGCGGCAAAAAGAGCGCGATGGCCAACGCCAACAGGCCGAGCAACAGGAGAAAAGCCTGAAGACGGCGCTGGAGCAGCAAAAGACCGAGGCCGCCAAGGCGATGGGCGAGCTGCAACAGCAGCTGGCGCAGCTACAGGAAAAAAACAAGACGCAAACCGAGCAGGCCAAGGCATTGGAGCAGCGGCTGTCTACGGCGCTGGCGGACAGAGCAAAGTCGGCGCAACAGTTGGAAAAAACGACGGCCCAGGCGGGTAAAACCGCCTGGGCATTAGCAGAAGCCAATCAGGCGCAGCAGGCGTTGCAGGATGAGCTGAATGGGCTGAGATCGCGGGCCAAATGGCTGCCGGATGCGCAGACGCTCAAGAACAAACCGGAGCAACAGAGCTATGCTGCCGGTGTCGCCCTGGGGCGCGATATTCAAACCATGCTGGCGGAGCGTAAAAGCTGGGGTATCAATCCCGATAAAACCGTCCTGCTGGCGGGGGTGATCGATACTTTCAACGGCCATTATCAGCTGAGCGATGCGCAGCTGAGCAGCGCACTGGCGGAGTCGGAAAAAGCGGTGAACGATGCCAGAAGCAAAGCCGCGAAGGCGCAAACCAGCAAAGGCGAAGCGTTCGTCGCGGAGTTCAAAAAGAAGAAGGGCACGCAAAAGTCGCCTTCCGGCTTCTGGTATCGCATCGATTATGCGGGTGATGAAGCTATTCCGGAAAACGCGCGGGTGGACATCGTGGTGAAAGAGAGCCTAACCGACGGCAGCGTGATTCAGGATATGGATCGCAGTGGAAAGGTGATGTCACAGGCGCTCTCCGCCTATCCACCGCTGTTCCGCGAGGCGATCGGCCATCTGAAAAATCATGGCTCGCTGACGATGGTGGTGCCGCCGGAGCTGGCGTACGGTGAAGCGGGTTATGCGCCGCAGATCCCGCCGAACGCGACGATGGTGTATGAGCTGCGGATTGCCGATGCCAAAAAGG
The DNA here is from genome assembly GCF_024160145.1 of Serratia nevei. GTDB lineage: Bacteria > Pseudomonadota > Gammaproteobacteria > Enterobacterales > Enterobacteriaceae > Serratia > Serratia nevei_A. The sequence continues at coordinate 97,637 of NZ_JAMYWQ010000017.1, read as the reverse complement.
GGTAAATTCGGGCCGGCGCAGGCCGGCCCGATTGCGAGCGCTAGGGTTTTTTGGCGGTCAGCACGGCACGCAGCGGTGCCGGATAGCCTTCGATCGTTTTGCTGCGATCGTTCGGATCGAGGAATTCGGCCAGTGACTCGCTGGTCATCCAATCGGTGCGGCGCTGCTCATCGAGGCTGGTGACGCACATATCGGCAATCTTCACGTCGACGAAGCCACACTTCTCCAGCCAGCACTTCAGCGCTTCGGCGGAAGGGATGAAATACACGTTGCGCATTTGCGCATAACGATCGCCAGGCACCAGCACCTGATGGCGATCGCCTTCCACCACCAGCGTTTCCAGCACCAGCTCCCCTTCAGGCACCAGTTGATTCTTCAACTGATACAGGTGATCGAGCGGCGAGCGCCGATGGTACAGCACCCCCATCGAGAAGACGGTGTCGAATGCCGCCAAATCCGGCAATTGCTCGATGCCCAGCGGCAGCAGATGGGCGCGTTGATCGCCGCCCAGCAGTTTGCGCACCGCTTCGAACTGGCACAGGAACAGCTGCATCGGATCGATGCCTACGGCGAGGTGTGCGCCGGCGCCGACCATGCGCCACAGGTGATAACCGCTGCCGCAGCCGACGTCGAGAATGGTGCGGCCGGCGAGCGGAGAAATGTGCGGCAGCACGCGATCCCACTTCCAGTCGGAATGCCATTCGGTATCGATATCGATGCCGTACAGCGAGAACGGCCCTTTACGCCAAGGCATCAGGGTGCGCAGCATTTTCTCCATGCCTTCGAGCTGGCCCGGGGACAGCCCCGGTTCCATTTCGGCGCGCACGCCGTGCAGCAGCTCGAGGCGGGTTGGGGTCAGCGTCGGCAAATACTCGACCGAGTTGAACCACTGTTTGAATTTGCCGTGCAGCGATTCTCGCTGCCAGGCGCTGAGCTGCGCGGGCAGGGTATCCAGCCAGTGGCTGAGGGGGCTCTTGGCGATGCGCTGATAGAAGTCGCCGAACTCGATCATTGCGTATCCCCCGCTTTCAGGGCGATCAGCGAACCGAAGTTGAAGCATTGGAACCACACTTCGGCGTGCTCGAACCCGGCTTGATGCAGGCGCGCCTTATGTGCCTCGACCGAGTCGGTCAGCATCACGTTTTCCAGCATGCTGCGCTTTTGGCTGATTTCCAGCTCGCTGTAGCCGTTGGCGCGTTTGAAGTCGTGGTGCATGTTGAACAGCAACTCGCCGACTTCGGTGTCTTCGAAGCTGAACTTCTCCGACAGCACCAGCGCGCCGCCCGGGCGCAGGCCGCGATAGATTTTCTCCAGCAGGCGCAGGCGATCGGCCGGTTCGAGGAACTGCAGCGTAAAGTTCAGCACCACCATCGAGGCGTTCTCGATGTCGATGTCGCGAATGTCGGCCTCGATGACGTCGACCGGCGTATCGGCGCGGAAGGCGTCGATATGGCGACGGCAGCGTTCCACCATCGCCGGCGAGTTGTCGACGGCGACGATATGGCAGCCGGGCACCTTGATATTCCGCCGCATCGACAGCGTTGCCGCGCCCAGCGAACAGCCCAGGTCATACACCCGGCTGTCGGGTTGCACAAACCGTTCGGCCAGCATGCCGATCATCGAGATGATGTTGGAATAGCCGGGAACGGAGCGTTGGATCATGTCGGGAAACACTTCGGCGACGCGTTCGTCGAAGGTCCAGTCGCCCAGTTTGGCGATGGGGGCGGAGAAAAGGGTATCGCGGTTTGGCATAGCGGAAAGTCGGTTCAGAATTCGAAGCTGCGTAGTCTAACAGAAAAGCGTAAAAAAGCGGAGCGGAAGCAGGCGGCGTGGCCGCCTGGATGATAAAGCGGGATCAATGCAGGCTGAAAATCAGATCCCAGGGCAAATAAAAGATATTTGCCAGAACCATCAACAACAAAGAGATATAGGTCGCGGCCATGCCTGAACGGCGCCAGCGAACCTCACGGTTGCGCAAACCGTAGTAATGCACCAGCCGCCCGGCCATCAGCATCAGGCCGCAGAGGTGGATCATCCAGATTTCCGCGCCGTTCATTTCCATGATCACCAGCAATACGGCAGCGATCGGAATGTATTCAACGGCGTTGCCATGCACGCGGATGGCGGTTTGCAATTCGTAGAAACCGCCGTCGCCGTAGGCTACGCGGTACTGCATCCTTAATCTGACTACGTCATAAGAGAGTTTGATCAACAACAATGCGCCGAGCACTACATAAAGCGCGCTTACCATTTTTAACTCCGTTCCCTAACCAAAACTGGCAGCCAGCATCATAGCCGTCATTGTATTCACTGTCGCGGGGAAATATTTGATGTTATTGGTCAGATTAATAGGTCAAAACAGTGCATCCTGCTCCGGCCAGTCCGGCGGCGCAGGTAAATCGGGGATCGCCAGGCGCAACTGCTGCCAAATTTTTTGCGCCTGCTGGGGAGAATCGCCGTTGTCCGGCGTATGAATAAACAGATAAGGCTGATGCTGTTGCTGCCACAGCGGCTTTTTTTGCTGAGCATCGCGCACGGCGGCGGTATGGGGGACGGCGTGATGCACCGGGCGGCTGTCGAGGATCACCCGATTGATGCCGCGCTGGTGCAACCCCTGATTCAGCGCCCGTTCTGCCTCGCCCTTGGCGAAAAACGCCGGGTGACGCACTTCAACGCCGTAGGTGAACTCCTTCGGCAGGCTTTCGAAGAATTGCCACATGTGCGGCAGCTCATCGGGGCCGAAGGCGGCGGGCAATTGCAGCCACAGCTGGCCGATGCGCTGATGCACCGGGCCCAGGCAGTGGTAAAACGCCTGCAGCTCGGTGGCGCAGTTGCGCAGGGCGGCCTTGTGGCTGATGTCCGACGGGAATTTGAAGCAGAAGCGGAAATCGTCGCCGGTCATGTCGCGCCAGCGCTGCACGATTTCCAGCTTCGGCAGCGCGTAGAAGGTGGTGTTGCCTTCCACGCAGTTGAAGTAGCGGCTGTAATCCGCCAAGTCACGCAGCCCGATGCGGTTCCAGGCTGCATGTTGCCATTGCGGCAGTCCGATGTAGATCACGGCGTCGTCTTCCTTTACTTGACTTATCAGGCTACAACTTAACGTTACCGCTCGAGCGCGGCAAGAATTTCACCGGTGTCGCGCACCCGCGCCAGACGCGGGAAGATGTGCTCGAACGCGAAGCGGTGCATTTCCGCGTTCTGAGCGCTGCAGACGTCTTCGGCGATCACCAGTTCATAGCCGTGTTCCCAGGCGGCGCGGGCGGTGGACTCCACGCCGATATTGGTGGAGATGCCGCCCAACACCACGGATTTGATGCCGCGGCGGCGCAGCTGTAAATCCAGATCGGTGCCGTAGAAGGCGCCCCATTGGCGCTTGGTGACCAGAATATCGTTGTCATTGACCGCCAACTGCGCGGGAAACGCCCACCAATTGGCCGGCAAGCCACCGGCGGCCGCGGGAGCCGGCTTGTCCACCGGCTGTTTCAGCGCCTCGGCGAAGGTGTCTGACCAGCCGACGCGTACCAGCAGCACCGGTGCGCCCAGCAGGCGAAAACGGGCGGCCAGCAGGGCGGCGTTCGCCACCACCTGTTCGGCGCTGTGCGGGCCGCCGGCATAGGGCAGAATGCCGTTTTGCAAATCGATCAGCACCAGAGCGGTGGTTTGGGCGTCAAGTTTCAGCATGGATTTCATCTCGTTGCGAAGTGGATAAAAACTGTTCGGTGCGCCAGGCGAGCAGCGTAAGGCGCAAAAACGGGGGAGAATCAGGCTACGTGAAAAAACTGTCGCAGGTTAATGGGAAATTTGTTAATCGATGTGTTGATTCGAACAAAAACGTGCCATTTAGTGCGGTAACAATGCTGTGTTCGCACTTATCGGGCGGATGAATTTCCTTTATAATGACTCCCTTTTTTCAACACTCTTTAATCCAACGACCTATGCCGATTTATGAATATGCATGTGGTGCTTGCAACCATCGATTAGAGAAATTGCAAAAATTTTCCGATGCGCCGCTGGCAGACTGCCCGGCGTGTGGGCAGCCCGCGTTGACCAAGTTGATCTCGTCTTCCGGTTTCCAGCTTAAGGGTACCGGCTGGTATGCGACGGATTTTAAACCGGGTAACAAGTAGAATTTATCAGATAACAGCCGCGCGACAGGGGCGCAGTAGCCCGGCGCGGCATCGGCTGTGTAAAAGGATAGCGTATGCGTACTGAATATTGCGGGCAGTTGAATCTGTCCCACGTGGGCCAGGAAGTCACTCTGTGTGGTTGGGTCAATCGTCGTCGCGATCTCGGCGGCCTGATCTTTATTGATATGCGCGACCGCGAAGGCATCGTGCAGGTGTTCTTCGATCCGGACCAGAAGGTGGCGTTCGACAAGGCCTACGACCTGCGCAATGAGTTCTGCATCCAGATCGTCGGCACCGTGCGTGCGCGTCCGGACAGCCAGATCAATAAAGATATGGCCACCGGCGAAGTGGAAGTGTTCGCGCACGCGCTGGAAATCATCAACCGCTCCGAGCCGCTGCCGCTGGACTCCAACCAAGTCAACAGCGAAGAAGCGCGCCTGAAATACCGCTACCTGGATCTGCGCCGCCCGGAAATGGCCGAGCGTCTGAAGACCCGCGCCAAAATCACCAGCTTCGTGCGCCGTTTCATGGACAGCCACGGTTTCCTCGATATCGAAACGCCGATGCTGACCAAGGCGACGCCGGAAGGCGCCCGCGATTATTTGGTGCCGAGCCGCGTGCACAAGGGCAAATTCTACGCGCTGCCGCAGTCCCCGCAGCTGTTCAAACAGCTGCTGATGATGTCCGGTTTCGATCGTTACTATCAGATCGTCAAATGCTTCCGCGACGAAGACCTGCGTGCGGACCGTCAGCCTGAATTCACCCAGATCGACGTCGAAACCTCCTTCATGACCGCCGATCAGGTGCGTGAAGTGATGGAGAAACTGGCGCGCGAACTGTGGCTGGACGTGAAGGGCGTGGATCTGGGCGATTTCCCGGTCATGACCTTCGCCGAAGCGATGCGTCGCTTTGGCTCTGACAAGCCGGACCTGCGTAACCCGCTGGAACTGGTGGACGTGGCTGACCTGGTCAAAGACGTCGAGTTTAAAGTGTTCTCCGGCCCGGCCAACGACGCCAAAGGCCGCGTGGCGGCGATCCGCGTACCGGGCGGCGCACAGCTGACCCGCAAGCAGATCGATGAGTACGGCGCTTTCGTCAACATCTACGGCGCCAAAGGCCTGGCGTGGCTGAAGGTCAACGACCGCGCCGCCGGCATGGAAGGCGTGCAGAGCCCGATCGCCAAATTCCTCAGCGCGGACGTGCTGGAAGCCATTCTGGCGCGCACCGATGCGCAGACCGGCGATATCCTGTTCTTCGGCGCCGACAGCGTCAAGATTGTCACCGATGCGATGGGCGCGCTGCGTCTGAAACTGGGGCGCGATCTGGCGCTGACCCAACTCGACAGCTGGGCACCGCTGTGGGTGGTTGACTTCCCGATGTTCGAAGAAGACGAAGAGGGCGGCTTGGCGGCCATGCACCACCCGTTCACCTCGCCGCGCGACATGAGCCCGGAAGAGCTGGCGGCAGCGCCGGTCAACGCCATCGCCAACGCCTATGACATGGTGATCAACGGCTACGAAGTGGGCGGCGGTTCGGTGCGTATCCACCGCAGCGAAATGCAGCAGACGGTGTTCAGCATTCTGGGCATTAACGAACACGAACAGCGCGAGAAGTTCGGCTTCCTGCTGGACGCGCTGAAGTACGGTACGCCGCCGCACGCCGGCCTGGCTTTCGGCCTGGATCGTCTGGTGATGCTGTTGACCGGCACCGACAACATCCGCGACGTCATCGCCTTCCCGAAAACCACCGCGGCGGCCTGTCTGATGACCGACGCACCGAGCTTCGCCAACCCGGCGTCGCTGCAGGAGCTGGCGATCAGCGTGGTAAAGAAAGCCGGTGCGGAACAAGAGAGCGAGTGATGAGTTACAAGCGCCCTGAATCTATCCTGGTAGTGATTTACGCGAAATCCAGTGGTCGGGTGCTGATGTTACAGCGGCGCGACGATACCGAGTTCTGGCAGTCGGTCACCGGCAGCCTGGAACAGGATGAGTCGCCGCCGCATGCCGCGCAGCGTGAAGTCATGGAAGAAGTCGGCATCGATATCGAAGCAGAGCACCTGCCGTTGTTCGATTGCCAGCGCTGCGTGGAGTTTGAACTCTTTGTCCATTTGCGACATCGCTATGCGCCGGGAACCACGCGCAATAAAGAGCACTGGTTCTGTCTGGCGTTGCCCGAGGAGCGCGATCCGGTGATTACCGAGCATCACGCTTACCAATGGCTTGAGGCGGCCGAGGCCGTGAAGTTAACCAAGTCATGGAGCAATCAGCAGGCGATTGAAGAGTTCGTGATCAATTCAGTCCAGTAGTTTTTTTCGGAGATTTTTTTATGGCAGGTCATAGTAAGTGGGCCAACACAAAGCACCGTAAAGCGGCGCAGGACGCCAAGCGCGGTAAAATTTTCACCAAGATTATTCGTGAGCTGGTCACGGCCGCCAAGCTGGGCGGCGGCGATCCGGACTCCAACCCGCGTCTGCGCGCGGCGATGGACAAGGCGCTGTCGAACAACATGACGCGCGACACCATGAACCGTGCCATCGCGCGCGGCGTGGGCGGCGATGATGATACCAACATGGAAACCATCATCTATGAAGGTTACGGCCCTGGCGGCACCGCCGTGATGATCGAATGCCTGAGCGACAACCGCAACCGCACCGTGGCGGAAGTGCGCCACGCCTTCACCAAATGCGGCGGCAACCTCGGCACCGACGGTTCCGTGGCTTACCTGTTCACCAAGAAGGGCGTGATCACCTACGCACCGGGCCTGGATGAAGACACCGTGATGGAAGCGGCGCTGGAAGCCGGTGCGGAAGACATCGTGACCTATGACGATGGCGCCATCGACGTGTTCACCGCCTGGGAAAGCCTGGGTGCGGTGAAAGACGCGCTGACCGCGGCGGGCTTCGAAGCCGAAGCGGCGGAAGTGTCGATGATCCCATCGACCAAGGCCGACATGGACGCGGAAACCGCGCCTAAGCTGTTGCGCCTGATCGATATGCTGGAAGACTGCGACGACGTGCAGGAAGTTTACCATAACGGTGAAATCTCCGACGAAGTGGCGGCGACGCTGTAATCCGGTAAAACGGGCGCCGCCGTTCGGTGGCGCCGTGCATGCAAGGTGGATGTAGATATGGCGATCATACTCGGTATCGATCCCGGCTCACGCGTCACCGGCTATGGCCTGATCCGCCAGCAGGGGCGTCAGTTGAGCTATATCGCCAGCGGCTGCATCCGCACGGTGGTGGACGACATGCCGACGCGGCTGAAGCTGATTTACGCCGGCGTCAGCGAGATCATCACCCAGTTTCAGCCCGATTTCTTCGCCATCGAACAGGTGTTTATGGCCAAGAACCCTGATTCGGCGCTCAAGCTCGGCCAGGCGCGCGGCGTCGCGATCGTCGCGGCGGTGAATCAGAATCTGGAAGTGTTCGAGTATGCGGCGCGGCAGGTCAAACAGACCGTGGTCGGCACCGGCGCGGCCGAAAAGGCGCAGGTACAGCACATGGTGCGCTCGCTGCTCAAACTCTCGGCCAATCCGCAGGCGGACGCCGCCGATGCCCTGGCCATCGCCATCACCCACTGCCACCTCAGCCAGAACGTGCTGCGGATGAGCGAAGGGCGGTTGAACCTGGCGCGCGGGCGTTTGCGCTGACGCTAAGCGATGATTGCACAGGCTGGATATTCATCCAGCCTTTTTTATGTTATAAGCTTTACCAGCAACGGCATGGCAGGGCGCCATGCCCGGTCATTCTGCAGGAGGGTAAATGATAGGTCGTCTCAGAGGAATTATTCTGGAAAAGCAGCCGCCGCTGGTGTTACTGGAGGCGAACGGCGTGGGCTATGAGGTACACATGCCGATGACCTGCTTTTACGAGCTGCCGGAACTGGGGCAAGAGGCCATCGTGTTTACCCACTTCGTGGTGCGTGAAGATGCGCAGCTGCTGTACGGTTTCAACGATAAGCAGGAGCGCGCGCTGTTCCGCGAGCTGATCAAGGTCAACGGCGTCGGGCCGAAGCTGGCGCTGGCGATCCTGTCGGGTATGTCCGCGCAGCAGTTCGTCAGCGCGGTGGAGCGTGAAGAGATCACCGCACTGGTCAAGCTGCCGGGCGTGGGCAAAAAAACCGCCGAGCGCCTGGTGGTGGAGATGAAAGACCGTTTCAAAGGGCTTAACGGCGACCTGTTCAACAGCAGCAGCGAGATCAGCCTGCCGTCTGCCACTGACCAAGCGCCGGATGTGGACGCGGAAGCCGAGGCCGTTTCGGCGCTGGTGGCGCTGGGCTATAAGCCGCAGGAAGCCAGCCGCATGGTCAGCAAGATTGCCAAGCCGGGCGCCGACTGCGAAACCCTGATCCGCGACGCGCTGCGCGCCGCCCTGTAAGGCCGAAAAGGGGTAGATAATGATTGAAGCCGATCGCCTGATTTCCGCCGAACCGATCAACGAAGAAGAGATCCTCGATCGCGCCATTCGTCCCAAGCTGCTGACCGAATACGTCGGCCAGCCGCACGTGCGCGAGCAGATGGAGATCTTCATCCAGGCGGCCAAGCAGCGCGGCGACGCGCTCGACCATTTACTGATCTTTGGCCCACCGGGGCTGGGGAAAACCACCCTGGCCAACATCGTGGCCAACGAAATGGGCGTGAATTTGCGCACCACCTCCGGCCCGGTGCTGGAGAAGGCGGGCGATCTGGCGGCGATGCTGACCAACCTCGAACCGCACGACGTCTTGTTCATCGACGAAATCCACCGTTTGTCGCCGGTGGTGGAAGAAGTGCTGTATCCGGCGATGGAAGACTACCAGCTGGATATCATGATCGGTGAAGGGCCGGCGGCGCGTTCGATCAAGCTCGATCTGCCGCCGTTCACGTTGGTAGGTGCCACCACCCGCGCCGGCTCGCTGACCTCGCCGCTGCGCGATCGCTTCGGCATTGTCCAGCGGCTGGAGTTTTATCAGGTGGCGGATCTGCAGCACATCGTTTCGCGCAGCGCCGGCTGCCTGGGGCTGGAGCTGTCCGACGAGGGCGCCCATGAAGTAGCCCGCCGCGCGCGGGGGACGCCACGTATCGCCAACCGTCTGTTGCGCCGGGTGCGCGACTTCGCCGAAGTGCGCGCCAACGGCGTGATCAGCGGTTCGGTGGCGGCGCAGGCGCTCGATATGCTCAACGTTGATGCCGAAGGCTTCGACTATATGGATCGCAAACTGCTGCTGGCGATTATCGACAAGTTTACCGGTGGCCCGGTCGGGCTGGATAACCTGGCGGCAGCGATCGGCGAAGAGCGTGAAACCATTGAGGACGTGATCGAGCCGTTCCTGATCCAGCAGGGCTTTATCCAGCGCACGCCGCGCGGCCGCCTGGCGACGCAGCATGCCTACCGGCACTTCGGGCTCGAGCGCGAAGCATAAGTTTGCCATCCGCCATCAAGAAGGGCCGCATCTGCGGCCCTTGACGTTAATATTGAACTTGATGATGTTACCGGATTAATAGAAGGCGCATATAAAAAATAAGGAAAATCAATTTATTGATTTTCGGCTGCTCACCACAGAGGAGGAAAAACCGCGTTTTTTCCTCCTCTGTCAGCAGTAGAAAGGGCCGCATCTGCGGCCCTTGTCATATTCTGGTTCTGGCTTTAGTCAAGCCTGCTGTTTTTTGAACAGGCTCAGCGTGAACAGCACGGCGGCGCTCAGCACCACCGAAGGGCCGGCCGGCGTATCGTAAAACGCCGAGAAGGTCAGGCCGCCGGTGACGGCCACCATGCCGAGCAGCACCGCGACGCCGGCCATCTGCTCCGGCGTGCGCGCGAAGCGGCGAGCGGTGGCGGCAGGAATGATCAGCAGCGAGGTGATGATCAACGCGCCGACGAATTTCATCGCCAGACCGATGGTCAAGGCGGTAACCAGCATCAACACGGTGCGTGCGCGCACCAGGTTAACGCCGTCGACGTGCGCCAGCTCCGGGCTGATGGTCATCGACAGCAGATCGCGCCACTGCCACCACAGCACCAACAGCACCACGGCGACGCCGCCGGCGATCATCAGGATATCGCTCAGCGTGACCGACAGCAGATCGCCGAACAGGTAGGCCATCAGATCGACCCGCACGTTGGACATCAGCGCCACCACCACCAGCCCGAGCGACAGGGCACTGTGGGCCAGAATACCGAGCAGGGTATCCACCGAAAGCTGCGGGCGGCGTTCCAGCCACACCAGGGCCAGAGCCAGCAGCAGCGTAATGGCGATCACCGCATAGAAGGGATTGATGTCCAGCAGCAGACCAAAGGCGACGCCGAGCAGCGAGGCGTGCGCCAGGGTGTCGCCAAAGTAGGACATGCGGCGCCAGACCACGAAGGAACCCAGCGGCCCGGCGGCGCCGGCCAACAACACGCCGGCCAGCCAGCCGGGAAGTAACAGTTCAATCATGCTTCGCGGCTCCCGGTTTTCTTCAACACAATTCTTCCCTGCAGGTCGTGACGGTGGTTGTGATGGTGGCGATACACCGCCAGTTGCTCTGCGCCACGGTTGCCGAACATGGCGATGAATTCGGGATGCATCGACACCACCTCCGGCGCGCCGGAGCAGCAGATGTGCTGATTGAGGCACAGTACCTCGTCGGTTTTCGCCATCACCAGATGCAGATCGTGCGAGACCATCAGCACGGCGCAGCCCAGCTCTTTACGCAACTGATCGATGAGATCGTACAGCGCCAGCTGGCCGTTGACGTCCACCCCCTGCGTGGGTTCGTCCAGTACCAGCAGCTGCGGTTTATTCAGCAGCGCTCGCGCCAGCAGCACGCGTTGGTTTTCGCCGCCGGAGAGCTTTTGCATCGGCTGGTCGAGCAGGTGGGCGGCGTGCACGCGCTTGAGCGCCGGCAGAATGTCGGCTTTCTTTACGCCGGGCTTGAGGCGCATAAAGCGGCTGACGGTCAGCGGCAGGGTGGCGTCGAGGTGCAGTTTTTGCGGCACGTAGCCGATGCGCAGATCGGGCTCACGCTCCAGCGTGCCGGCGGTCGGTTTGACCAATCCCAGCACCACGCGCACCAGCGTAGACTTGCCCGCGCCGTTCGGGCCCAGCAGCGTGAGAATACGGCCGGGTTGCAGGCTGAGGGAAATGTTCGACAGCACCTTGCGGCTGCCGAAGGCGACGGAGATATTTTTTAGCGTTATCAGTGTAGACATCTCGAGATTACAGGTTGCAGAACGAAGCGAATGTTATAATATCACGCCTTGTTGATGAAAACGATGGGATTACTGATGATGGCACAGAAAAATACATGGCTGCAGCGCACGCTGTTGGCCAGCGCACTGTTGATAGCCGGCCCGTTGAGCAGCGCTTCCGCTGCGGTGGTGACCTCGATTCGTCCGTTAGGCTTTATCGCATCGGCGATCGCCGACGGCGTGACGCCGACCGAGGTGCTGCTGCCGGACGGCGCTTCACCGCACGATTTTGCGCTGCGCCCGTCCGATATCCAGCGTTTGCGCTCTGCGGACCTGGTGCTGTGGGTCGGGCCGGACATGGAAGCGTTCCTTAACAAGGCGCTGGTGCCGATCTCGGCAACCCGCAAGCTGGCCATCAGCGAACTGCCGGCGGTGAAGCCGCTGCTGATGAAAGGCGAAGATGACGACGATCATGATCATGCAGGCGAAGCGCATAACCATGCCGATGACGATCATGGGCATCATCACGGCGAGTACAATATGCACGTTTGGCTGTCGCCGGAGATAGCAAAAGTGACCGCGATCGCGATTCACGACAGATTATTGGAACTTATGCCGCAAAATAAGGACAAATTAGACGCAAACCTGCGCCAGTTCGAGAATCTGCTGACGCAAACTGACAAAAATGTTGGTAACATGCTTACGCCTGTGCAAGGTAAGGGTTATTTTGTTTTTCATGATGCTTACGGCTACTTTGAGAAACACTACGGTTTGAGTCCGCTGGGCCATTTCACCGTCAATCCCGAAATTCAGCCTGGAGCACAGCGCCTACACCAAATTCGAACACAGTTGGTTGAGCAGAAAGCGGTATGCGTTTTTGCTGAGCCACAATTCAGGCCGGCCGTAATCAATGCCGTCGCCAAGGGTACCAAAGTGCGTTCCGGAACGCTGGACCCGCTGGGCATCGGCATCGCGCTGGGGAAGGACAGCTACGGGAAATTCCTGACTCAGCTGTCAAACCAGTACGTGAGCTGCCTGAAGTAAAGCTTATGAGGATAATATCGAGTGCAGCAGATAGTCCGAACTATCGCTCTGGCGTATAACAACCTGCCACGGCCCCACCGCGTCATGCTGGGGTCGCTGACAGTCGTCACATTGGCCGTCGCTGTTTGGCGGCCTTTTGTTTACCACCCAGAACACAATCCCATTGCCAAGAGCGTCGAGTTAGAATCCAGCCAGATGCGGTCATTGCTCCCCGAAGCCAGTGAACCGATAGATGCCGACCAACCCACCCCCGATGACGAAATCCCGCAGGATGAGCTGGATCAGAAAGATGCCGGCGACGATGGCGTGCATGAATATGTAGTTTCCACCGGTGACACCCTCGGCAGTATTCTGACGCAGTACGGCATCGATATGTCGGATGTCACCTTGCTGGCGTCGCAAAACCGCGATTTGCGTAATCTGAAGATCGGCCAACAGCTGTCGTGGACCGTCAATGATGCGGGCGATCTGCAGCAGTTGACCTGGGAAGTTTCCCGCCGCGAAACCCGCACCTATGACCGCGTCGGCAATAGCTTCAAAGAGTCGAAAGAGGCGCAGCAGGGCGAATGGCGCAACAATGTGGTCAGCGGCCGGGTCAACGGCAGCTTCGTCAGCAGCGCCGGCGACGCCGGGCTGAGCCGTAACGAAATCAATGCGGTGATCAAGGCGCTGCAGTGGCAGCTCGACTTCCGCAAGCTGCGCAAAGGCGACCAGTTCTCCGTGCTGATGTCGCGCGAGCATTTCGACGGTAAGAAATCGCAAAGCCAGCTGTTGGGCGTGCGTCTGCGCACCGGCGGCAAAGATTACTATGCGATCCGCGCCGAAGACGGCAAATTCTACGATCGCCAGGGCTCTGGCCTGGCGCGCGGCTTCATGCGTTTTCCGACCATGAAACAGTTCCGCATCTCCTCCAACTTCAACCCGCGTCGCGTGAACCCGGTGACCGGCCGCGTGGCGCCGCACAAGGGCGTCGATTTCGCCATGCCGGTCGGCACGCCGGTGCTGGCGGTTGGCGACGGTGAGGTGGTGATCGCCAAACGCAGCGGCGCAGCGGGTAACTATGTGGCGATCCGCCACGGTCGCCAGTACACCACGCGCTATATGCACCTGAAAAAACTGCTGGTGAAACCGGGCCAAAAGGTGAAACGTGGCGATCGCATTGCGCTTTCCGGCAACACCGGCCGCTCCACCGGCCCGCACCTGCACTTTGAACTGTGGACCGGCCAACAGGCGGTGAACCCGCTGACGGCCAAGCTGCCGCGCTCCGAAGGGCTGAGCGGCAAAGATCGCAGCGATTATCTGGCGCAGGTGAAGGAAGTGGTTCCGCAGCTACAGTTGGATTAATACCCCCTTTTTCCGGCGCTTCGGCGCCGCTAATTTCATCGGCCTGATTGCGGGCCGATGCTGTTTTATCTGGGCGGTTCGCGGTAGTTAATTGCAAAATCGGTGATGGCAATTATGATTAGCCGAATCGCTAAGCGAAGAGCATGTGCATGCAAAACGAGAAGAAATCGAACATAGAGTTCATCCCGCAGTTTCAGAAAGCCTTTTTATATCCGCGCTACTGGGGCGTGTGGCTGGGAACCGGCCTGATGGCCGGCATTTCGCTGGTGCCTGCGCGCCTGCGCGATCCGGTGCTGGGGGCGGTCGGCAAGCTGGCCGGCAAGCTGGCGAAGGGCGCGCGCCGTCGTGCCCGCATCAATTTGCTGTATTGCTTGCCGGAGCTGCCGGAAAGCGAACGCGAGCACATCATCGACCAGATGTTTGCCTGCGCGCCGCAGTCGATGGTGCTGATGGCGGAACTGGCCTGCACCAGGCCGGAGAAAGTGCTCAAGCGCGTGCGTTGGCACGGTGAAGAGGTGCTGGACAAGATCCGGTCGGAAGGGCGCAACGTCATTTTCCTGGTGCCTCACGGCTGGGCGGTGGATGTGCCGGCGATGCTGATGGCCGCGCGCGGCCAACCGATGGCCGCGATGTTCCACAACCAGCGTAATCAGCTGATCGACTACCTGTGGAATGCCGTGCGGCGTAAATTCGGCGGCCGCATGCACGCGCGCAACGACGGCATCAAACCGTTTATCAGTTCGGTGCGGCAGGGGTATTGGGGCTACTATCTGCCCGATCAGGATCACGGCGCCGAGCACAGCGAGTTCGTCGACTTCTTCGCGACCTATAAGGCAACGCTGCCGGCGGTGGGGCGGTTGATGAAGGTGTGTCGTGCGGCGATCGTGCCTTTATTCCCGGTGTACGACGGCAAAACCAGCATGCTGGATATCTATATTCGCGAGCCGATGGATGACCTGGCCGAAGCCGACGATCCGCGCATTGCCCGCCGCATGAACGAAGAGGTGGAAAATCTGGTGGGCCCGAACCCGGAGCAGTATACCTGGATCCTCAAACTGCTGAAGACGCGCAAGGAAGGGGAGATTGAACCTTACTCGCGCGACGATCTGTACCGTTAATCCTTTCTATCGCCGACGCCGGCCGGGCCACAACCCGGCCGGCGTCGCTTCAGATGTGCACCATACAGCCGCGAGCCCGCAGGATGTCGACGACTTTAGGCGTGCGGGTGAAATCATTCCAGCGCAGGTCCAGCTTGCGCAGGCGGCTCAGTTCGCCAAGGCTTTCTGGCAGGTCGCTCAGGCTATTGGCACGCAGGTCCAGACTTCTTAACGTCGTCAGCTCACCGATATTTTCCGGCAGGCGCGTCAGCTGATTGAAACGCAGGTTCAGCTCGCTCAATCGCGGCAGCCGGCAAAAGGCTTGCGGCAGTTCGGTAATGGCATTGTCAGCCGCGTCGAGTATCTCCAGCTCTGTGAGTTGGGCGAGCTCCGCCGGCAGCGTGGTCAGGGTATTTTTCATGATATGCAGTTCGCGCAGCGCACGCAGTTGCCCGATTTCGGCGGGCAGGCTGCCGATGCGGTTGTTGTATAAACGCAGCTCTTGCAATGCAACAAGCCTCGGTATTGCCTGTGGTAAAGCGGTTAAATGGTTGTCGGTCGCGTTGAGGTAAACCAACTGCTGCAGCTGCGCCAGCGAGCGCGGCAGCTCGCTAAAGCCGTTATCGCTCAGATAGAGGTATTTCAACCGATGCAGCTGCCCCAGTTCTTCGGGGAGTTCGCTTGCGCGATTGTGGCCAAAATCGAACATCTCGAGCTGTTGCAACTGGCCAATCTCCGGCGGTAGGCGGTCGAGCTGATTACAGGAGATATTCAGCACCCGCAGATTTCGGTGCCGGAAGATCGCGGCGGGGAGGGCCGTCAGCTGATTGTCGTACAGGCTGACCTTGCGCAGCGCGTGGCCGACTAACGGCGACTCGTTGAGCTGCGTCAGGCCGTGGCCGTCGAGATCGAGCTCATCACCGCTCGCTGCGGGAGTGTGTTGGTGGAGCATGGCGTTCTCCGTCGTTGATGGCGGTGTCAGGGCAAAAAAAAATGCCGGCCAACGTGAGCCGGCCGGCATTTCGTCTGCGGCGTGGATTACTCGACGCGCAGGATACGGCTGGTATTGGTGGTGCCGACGGTTTCCATCACGTCGCCCTGGGTGACGATCACCAGATCGCCGGAGACCAGGAAGCCTTTGTCGCGCAGGCGATTGACGGCTTCATTGGCGGCGATCACGCCGTCTTTGTGGCTGTCGAAATACACCGGCGTTACGCCGCGATACAGCGCGGTCAGGTTCAGCGTATGCTCATGACGCGACATGGCGAAGATCGGCAGGCCGGAGCTGATGCGTGACATCATCAGCGCGGTGCGGCCGGATTCGGTCATGGCGATCAGTGCGGTAACGCCTTTCAGGTGGTTGGCGGCATACATCGAAGACATGGCAATCGCCTCTTCGATGTTGTCGAACTGCACGTCCAGGCGGTGTTTGGAAACGTTGATGCTCGGGATCTTCTCGGCGCCCAGGCAAACGCGCGCCATCGCCGCCACGGTTTCCGCCGGGTATTGGCCGGCGGCGGTTTCCGCCGACAGCATAACGGCGTCGGTGCCGTCCAGCACGGCGTTGGCCACGTCCATGACTTCGGCGCGGGTTGGCATCGGGTTGGTGATCATCGACTCCATCATCTGGGTCGCGGTGATCACCGCGCGGTTCAGGGTGCGGGCGCGGCGGATCAGTTTCTTCTGAATACCGACCAGCTCCGGATCGCCGATTTCGACGCCGAGGTCGCCACGGGCAACCATCACCACGTCGGAGGCCAGAATGATGTCGTCCATCGCTTCGTCGCTGCAGACCGCTTCGGCGCGCTCAACCTTGGACACGATCTTGGCGTTGCAGCCGGCGTCGCGCGCCAGGCGGCGAGCATAGTTCAGGTCTTCACCGGTACGCGGGAAGGAGACCGCGAGGTAATCGACGCCAATCTTGGCGGCGGTCACAATGTCCGCCTTGTCTTTTTCGGTCAGCGCTTCGGCCGACAGGCCACCGCCGAGTTTGTTGATGCCCTTGTTGTTGGACAGCGGGCCGCCGACGGTCACTTCGGTAAACACTTTCATGCCCTGAACTTCGAGCACTTTCAGTTGAACGCGGCCGTCGTCGAGCAACAAGACATCGCCCGGCACCACGTCGGCAGGCAGGCCTTTATAGTCGATACCGACTTTTTCTTTGTCGCCTTCGCCTTTCGACAGGTTGGCGTCCAGCAGGAATTTATCGCCCACGTTGAGGAAGATTTTACCTTCCTTGAAGGTGGATACGCGGATTTTCGGCCCTTGCAGATCGCCAAGGATAGCGACGTGACGTCCCAGCTTAGCGGCGATTTCGCGCACTTTATCAGCACGAGCCTGGTGATCTTCCGGGCTGCCGTGGGAGAAGTTAAGCCGAACTACGTTGGCACCGGCGGCAATGATCTTTTCCAGATTATTGTCGCGGTCTGTAGCCGGACCCAGGGTGGTAACGATTTTGGTTCTTCTGAGCCGTCTGGACATGTATTACTCCGTTGACTGGTGAAGCAAATATTGGTGTTGCGATAACGTCGGATAACGAAACCTGGCGTGAAATGTAATTTTACAACACTGCTATTTCACCCGGGTTACCCGCATGAGCATATTAACAGGGTACAGCCTCTGATGCCGTCATTCAAATGCCTGTTGAACGGCGATTTTTTCTTCGTCAGGTTACGAATCAAAACTGTTGGGAATGACCACGCCTTTATCAAAGCGCGATTCTTTGAGCGCTTCTTTGACCCGCTTCAAGTTATCTCTGAATTTAGCCCCTCTGCGCAAGGTAAATCCGGTGGCAAGCACGTCAATGAGCGTTAATTGCGCGATCCGCGACACCATCGGCATGTAAACGTCGGTGTCTTCGGGCACGTCGAGCAGCAAAGCGAGGGTCGCCGCCTGAGCGAGCGGGGTGTCGCGCGAGGTGATAGCCAGTACCGTGGCGTCGTTTTCGCGCGCCAGGTGGGCCATCTCCACCAGATTCTTGGTGCGGCCGGTGTGTGAAATCAACACCACCACGTCGCCTTCGCCGGAGTTCATGCAGCTCATGCGCTGCATGACGATGTCATCGAAGTAGACCACCGGGATGTTGAAGCGGAAAAATTTGTTCATTGCGTCGTGCGCCACCGCTGCGGAGGCGCCCAGGCCGAAGAAAGAGATCTTTTTTGCCTGGGTGAGCAGGTCAACCGCACGATTGATTGCGGCAATATCCAAATTTGCCTTTACTGTATCCAGGCTGGCCATCACCGATTCGAAGATCTTGCTGGTATAGGAATCGACGCTGTCATCTTCCTCGACGTTACGGTTTACGTAGGGCGTGCCGTTAGCCAGGCTTTGCGCGAGATGCAGTTTGAAATCGGGAAAGCCTTTGGTATCAAGGCGGCGGCAAAAACGGTTGACGGTAGGTTCGCTGACGTCGGCCATGCGTGCCAGCGTGGCGATGCTGGAGTGAATGGCGGTCTGTGGGGAGGCCAGGATCACCTCGGCGACTTTCCTTTCAGATTTGCTCAGGAGTTCCAGATGGCTCTGGATTTTGTCCAGCGTATTCATATAACGAGAGTCACTCATGGTTTTATCCCTGTGGCTTCAAGCAACAGCGTCGAATTTCGCCCGTGTTGGCCGCGCACGCAGACGCCAAACGAGCGGCTGTAACCTGGAATCGATAGGGTATGTCGATTTCAAACAAAGGAGAAATCAATGCCGGTTTAGTGAAAATATACTACGTGCTGGTAACCGTTGGCAGTCTCGACAGGGCGTATGCAGGCTTTTTTCACCAGAATATGACCTGTGTCTAACTTTCATAATGGTAACAGAGCGTCAAAAAAGACGAAAAATTACAGTTTTGCCCGCCTGTACGGGCTCTGGCGCGCATCGGCGCTACCGCTGGAATCTTGAGGTCTTTTTTCCTGCTTCTGCGCCGGGTTTGCTGGCCGTAGTCAAACAGAGTACATTAGTAATGTAAGAAAATTACAAATATCCTGCAACGAGGAGATGAACATGGCGGTAACCTCTACAGCCCAGGCGTGCGACCTGGTTATTTTCGGCGCGAAAGGTGATTTGGCGCGCCGTAAGCTGCTGCCTTCCCTGTACCAGTTAGAGAAAGCCGGACACATCCACCCGGATACGCGGATCATCGGCGTCGGCCGCGCGGAGTGGGATAAACAAGCGTATACCGAAGTGGTCAAGGAAGCGCTTGGCACCTTCATGAAGGAAAAACTGGATGACGAACTCTGGGCCACGCTGAGCGCGCGTCTGGACTTCTGCAACCTGGACGTCAACGACAGCAAGAACTTTACCAAACTGGGTAAAATGCTGGATCAGAAACACCGCACCACCATCAACTATTTCGCCATGCCGCCAAGCACCTTCGGCGCCATCTGCAAAGGGTTGGGCGAGGCCAAGCTGAACCATGAGCCGGCGCGCGTGGTGATGGAGAAACCGCTGGGCACCGATCTGGCGTCCTCCCGCGTGATCAACGATCAGGTGGCGGAGTACTTCAACGAGTCCCAGGTTTACCGTATCGACCACTATCTCGGCAAAGAGACGGTGCTGAACCTGTTGGCGCTGCGTTTCGCCAACTCGCTGTTCGCTTCAAACTGGGACAACCGCACCATCGATTCGGTGCAGATCACCGTGGCGGAAGAGGTGGGCATCGAAGGGCGCTGGGGTTACTTCGACCAGGCCGGCCAGATGCGCGACATGATCCAGAACCACCTGCTGCAGATCTTGACCATGATCGCCATGTCGCCGCCGGCGGATCTGACCACCGACCGCATCCGCGACGAGAAGGTGAAGGTACTGCGCTCGCTGCGCCGTATCGATCAGACCAATGTGCGGGAAACTACCGTGCGCGGTCAGTACACCGCCGGTTTCGTCCAGGGCAAGAAAGTGCCGGGCTATCTGGAAGAGGAAGGGGCAAACAAGAGCAGCAGCACCGAAACCTTCGTCTCCATCCGCGTGGATATCGACAACTGGCAGTGGGCCGGGGTGCCGTTCTACCTGCGTACCGGTAAACGTCTGCCGACCAAATGCTCGGAAGTGGTGGTGTACTTCAAAAACCCGCCGCTTAACCTGTTCAGCGATTCTTACCAGCAGCTGCCGCAGAACAAGCTGACCATCCGTCTGCAGCCGGACGAAGGCATCGAAATTCAGGTGCTGAACAAGGTGCCGGGGCTGGATCACAAGCACCGTCTGCAGACCACCAAGCTGGATCTGAGCTTCTCGGAAACCTTCAACCAAGAGCACGTGGCGGACGCCTACGAGCGCCTGCTGCTGGAGACCATGCGCGGCATTCAGGCGCTGTTCGTGCGCCGCGATGAAGTGGAAGAGGCCTGGAAGTGGGTCGACTCCATCATGGACGCATGGAAAGCCGACAACGAGGCGCCGAAACCTTATCAGGCGGGCACCTGGGGGCCGGTGGCCTCGGTGGCGATGATCACCCGCGACGGCCGTTCCTGGAACGAGTTCGAGTAATGCGCAATGCCGGCAGCCCGTCTGCCGGCTTTTTTTTTGCCTGCGATCTGCGCGTGGGCCACATCACTTACGGTACGGCCGGACGTCCACGCATTTGCGCGGAGCCCTGTGGCAGGGGCGTGCCATTGTTAACCGCGAGTAATGGAGAAAGAACGATGAAAAACTGGAAAACCAGCGCCGAGCAGATCCTGACGGCGGGGCCGGTGGTGCCTGTTATCGTGATCAACAAGCTGGAGCAGGCGGTGCCGCTGGCGAAAGCGCTGGTGGCCGGCGGCGTACGGGTGCTGGAGGTGACGCTGCGCACCGCCTGCGCGCTGGAGGCTATCCGCGCTATCGCCCAAGAGGTACCGGAGGCGATCATCGGCGCCGGTACGGTGATCAATCCGCAGCAGCTGCGGGAGGTGACCGAGGCGGGGGCGCAGTTCGCCATCAGCCCGGGGCTGACCGAAGCCTTGCTGCAGGGGGCGACGGCGGGGCCAATTCCGCTGATCCCGGGCATCAGCACCGTCTCCGAGCTGATGCAGGGCATGGATCACGGCCTGCGAGAATTCAAATTCTTCCCGGCGGAAGCCAACGGCGGCGTGAAGGCGCTGCAGGCGATCGGCGGCCCGTTCCCGCAGGTGCGTTTTTGCCCGACCGGCGGTATTACCCCGAACAACTACCGTGATTATCTGGCGCTGAAAAGTGTGCTTTGCATCGGCGGTTCCTGGCTGGTGCCGGCGGACGCGCTCGAAAGCGGCGACTACGCGCGCATCACCGAACTGGCACGCAACGCCGTCAGCGGCGCCGCGTTGTAACCCGCACCGTGCCTGAGGTTGGCGCTTATTTGCGCGCCCGCGAATATCGCAAGGCTCAACGTTCTGTTGGGCCTTTTTTAATTTTTATGGTGATTAACTTTCTTATTTTTAACCCGTTTTTTTCTGCTTTTTTATGAAAACGGCAGTTTGCTTTCTTATTTTGGCTGTGGTAAAAATATCTCAGTTGAAAATTTTACTTTTATGAGGATATTGGGCAAATCGCACGGTGTGCGGCTGATAATAGAGAACTATTATGATGACTATTAACGGAACTACCCTCAGAACCTCTACTTGCCAACTCTTCCTGTCTGCGATCCTTGCCAGTGAGCATCACTGGTGCAGCGAGCTATAGCGTCTTTCTCCCTTAACCGGTGCGGGTGGCGGGCTTAGGCCTACGCGCTACCGTTCAGCCGGGCAAACATTCTTTTTGCGTTTGGGTCAGTTTATCCCCAGGGATCTCTGCGTCTTGCGCGCCGCACTACGGCCGTTCGACGAGATAAATCGGGATAAATATGCCTTGGCGCGCGTTATTCGCCGTTTGGGAGAAAAATTATGATTTATTGGATCTTTTTAGGTTTGGCCATCATGACCGAAATCATCGGCACCTTGTCGATGAAATACGCCAGCGTCAACGGCGGCATGATCGGGCACATCGTGATGTACGTGATGATCACCGCGTCTTATGTGCTGCTGTCGGTGGCGGTAAAACGCGTGGCGCTGGGCGTGGCCTATGCGCTGTGGGAAGGCATCGGCATTCTGTTCATTACCCTGTTCAGCGTGCTGTGGTTCGACGAGCCGATCTCGGCGCTGAAGGTGCTGGGCCTGGCTACGCTGATCGCCGGCATCATGCTGGTGAAATCCGGTACCCGCAAAGAGCGAAAACAGGTCAGCCCGCGAGGTGACAACCATGCAACAGTTTGAGTTGTACCACATTGGGTTCCTGGGACTGGCGATTGTGCTGGAAATCATCGCCAACATCTTCCTGAAGATGTCGGACGGCTTCCGTAAAATTTGGCTGGGGCTGTTGTCGCTGCTGTCGGTACTCGGCGCGTTCAGCGCCCTGGCGCAGGCGGTGAAGGGCATCGATCTGTCGATCGCCTATGCGCTGTGGGGCGGTTTCGGTATCGCCGCCACCATCGCCGCCGGCTGGATCATGTTCGGCCAGCGGTTGAACGCCAAAGGCTGGATTGGCCTGGCGCTGCTGCTGACGGGGATGGTGATCCTCAAACTGTCCTGATAGCCGGCAATAAAAAAACCGCAGGCGTAGCCGTCTGCGGTTTTTTTTCGTCTGCGCTCAGGCTTACAGCGCGGCGATGATTTTGATTTCCACTTTGTACTTCGGATTCATCAGCTGCGCCTGCACGGTGCAGCGCACCGGCGCGCTGCCGGCGACCACCCAGGCGTCCCAGGCGGCGTTCATCGCGGCGAAGTCGGCGGCGTCGGCCAGGAAGATGGTGGCATCCAGAATACGGCTTTTGTCCGAACCGACGCGCGCCAGCAGCACGTCGATGGCGGCGAGGGCGTTGGCGGTCTGGGCGGTGGCGTCATCGTCCAGGTTTTCCGGCACGCTGGTGTAGTAAACGGTCTCGTTGTGCACCACGGCTTCGGACCAGCGCTGATCGGGATCAATTCTTTCGATATTCATTTGCTTATCTCCATATCTTAGTCCCGCTAAGGGTAGCACAGCCGGTGATGAAAAAGCGCGGCGATAAAGTGGGTGGTAGCCGGGCGGCAGGCTTGGCATAATCAGCGCTGAATGACACCGGCAGAGAGACAGCGTGACAGACGATTTTGCAACAGACGGCGCCTTGGCGCAGGCTATCAAGGGATTCAAACCGCGTGAGCCGCAGCGGCAGATGGCGCAGGCCGTTACCGAGGCGATCAATTTCAAGCAGGAACTGGTGGTGGAAGCCGGCACCGGTACCGGCAAGACCTTCGCTTATTTGGCGCCGGCGCTGCGCGCCGATCGCAAAGTGATCATCTCTACCGGTTCGAAAGCATTGCAGGATCAGCTGTATGCGCGCGATCTGCCCACCGTCGCCAAGGCGTTGAAGTACAAAGGCAAGCTGGCGCTGCTGAAGGGGCGCTCCAACTACCTGTGCCTGGAGCGGCTGGAGCAGCAGTCGATGGCCGGCGGCGAACTGGCGGGGCAGACGCTGATCGATCTGGTGCAGCTGCGCAAGTGGTCGTCGCAGACCAAAGAGGGCGACATCAGCACCTGCAGCGAAGTGGCGGAAGACAGCTTTGTCTGGCCATTGGTGACCAGCACCAATGACAACTGCCTCGGCAGCGACTGCCCGTTGTATCAGGATTGCTTCGTGGTCAAGGCGCGCCGCCGCGCGATGGATGCGGATGTGGTGGTGGTGAACCATCATCTGTTCCTGGCGGATATGGTGGTGAAAGAGGGCGGTTTCGCCGAGCTGATCCCGGAAGCCGAGGTGATGATTTTTGATGAGGCACACCAGATCCCCGACATCGCCAGCCAGTATTTCGGCCAGCAGCTCACCAGCCGCCAACTGTTGGATCTGGCGAAGGACATCACCATCGCCTACCGCACCGAGGTGCGCGACGCCGCCCAACTGCAAAAAAGCGCCGACCGTCTCAGCCTGAGTACGCAAGATTTTCGCCTGAATCTGGGCGAGCCGGGTTTTCGCGGCAATTTGCGCGACGTGCTCGGCGAACCGAACGTGCAGCGCGCTCTGTTGCTGCTCGATGATGCGCTGGAGCTGTGTTATGACGTGATGAAGCTGTCGCTGGGGCGTTCGGCGCTGCTGGACGCCGCCTTTGAACGCGCCACGCTGTACCGCGCGCGCCTCAAGCGGCTGAAGGCGGTGACGGAGCCGGGCTACAGCTATTGGTATGAATGCAACTCGCGCCACTTCGTGCTGGCGCTGACGCCGCTGACGGTGGCCGATCGGTTCCGCGAAATGCTGGACGAGAAGCCGGGCAGCTGGATCTTTACCTCGGCCACGCTGTCGGTCAATGACCAACTGGGCCATTTTACCGAGCGCCTTGGGCTGAGCAAGGCCAAAACGCTGCTGCTGCCGAGCCCGTTCGACTATGCCAAACAGGCGTTGCTGTGCGTGCCGCGCTTTTTGCCTTCGCCGAATCAGCCCGGCGGGGCGCGCCAGCTGGCGCGCATGCTGCGGCCATTAATTGAAGCCAACAACGGCCGCTGCTTCTTTTTATGCACCTCGCACCAGATGATGCGCGAGCTGGCGGAAGAGTTCCGCGCCACGATGACGCTGCCGGTGCTGTTGCAAGGGGAAACCAGCAAAGGGCAGCTGCTCGCGCAGTTCGTCGCCGCCGGTAACGCGCTGCTGGTGGCGACCAGCAGCTTCTGGGAAGGGGTGGACGTGCGCGGCGATGCGCTGTCCTGCGTGATCATCGATAAACTGCCGTTTACTTCACCGGACGATCCGCTGCTGAAGGCGCGCATTGAAGATTGCCGCCTGCGCGGCGGCGATCCGTTCAATGACGTGCAGTTACCGGATGCGGTCATCACCCTGAAACAGGGCGTCGGCCGCTTGATCCGCGACACCGACGATCGCGGCGTGCTGGTGATTTGCGATAACCGTCTGGTGATGCGCCCTTACGGCGAGGTGTTCCTCAATAGCCTGCCGCCCACGCCGCGTACCCGCGATCTGAAGCAGGCGATCGCCTTCCTGCAGGCCGCTGATACGTCGGCTACGTGAAAGATGAAGGGCTTACGGGGCTGTGCTACAATGCGCGCCCTGTATGAAAAACCCAGTTTTATTCCCGCCAGAGGTTGGCATGTCCACGCGAATTTTAGCGATCGATACCGCGACGGAAGCCTGTTCCGTCGCCGTCTGGAATCAAGGCGAAGTCCACGCCCTGTTTGAGCTGTGCCCACGCGAGCATACGCAACGTATTTTACCTATGGTGCAGCAGGTGCTGGCGGAATCCGGCCTGGCGCTCAACCAGCTCGATGCGCTGGCCTTTGGCCGCGGCCCCGGCAGCTTTACCGGGGTGCGCATCGGCATCGGCATCGCGCAAGGCCTGGCGCTGGGCGCCAATCTGCCGATGCTCGGCATTTCCACGCTGCAAACCATGGCGCAGGGCGCCTGGCGCGTCAGCGGCGCGGAGCGCGTGCTGGCGGCGATCGATGCGCGCATGGGCGAGGTCTACTGGGGGCAGTTCGAACGCCTGGCGGACGGCAGCTGGCAGGAAAGCGAAGGTGAGGCGGTGCTGTCGCCGGTGCAGGCGCTGGAACGCGCGCAGCGCCTGCAGGGCGAATGGGCCCACGTGGGCACCGGCTGGCAAACCTATCCCGATCTGGTCAACGGTTCCGCGCTGAGCGTGCGTGACGGCCAGATGCTGTTACCGCAGGCGGAAGACATGTTGCCGTTGGCGCTGCACGCCTGGCAACAGGGGCTGGCGGTGGCGGTGGAAAACGCCGAGCCGACCTACCTGCGTAATGAAGTCACCTGGAAAAAATTGCCGGGCCGCGAGTAATCGCGGCTTATTGTGCTGTTGTTGATATCGGGCGATGACGGCCTGCAACTTGAACGATGAAACGCGGTCAAAGTTACAGACATTTCAGGAGATTGCGATCATGTTAATCCGCACTGCAAGTAAAAAGCTGTCGCTGCTGGCCGTCGCCTGCGGCGCGCTGGTTCTGACCGGGTGTGTCACCGTACCTGATGCGATCAAAGGCTCCAGCCCTTCGCCGGTGACTCAGCTTTCCTCGGTACAAAATGCACCGAACCTGTTTACCGGCGCGGAAGCCCGCTTCGGCGGCACCGTGGTGAACGTCGCCAACGAACAAGGGCGCACGGTGCTGGAGATTGCGGCGGTGCCGCTCGACAGCGGGGCACGGCCAATATTGGGTGAACCGTCGCGCGGCCGCTTGCTGGCCACGGTAAACGGTTTCCTCGAACCGGTCGATTTCAAAGGCCAGTTGGTGACCGTCGTCGGCCCGATTACCGGTTTGAAAGAGGGGCGGATCGGCATGACGCCGTATCGCTTCGTGACCATGAACGTCACCGGTTTCAAACGCTGGCATCTGGTGCAGCAGGTAGTGATGCCGCCGGCGCCGATGGGCCCCTGGGGCTGGCGCGGTGGTCCGTGGGGACCCGGTTGGGGCGCAGGCTATGGCTGGTACAACCCCGGCCCGGCAGAGGTGCAAACCATCGTAACCGAGTAGCATACGCTTGATGTGAACAAATTTGACAGGGCGGCTCCGGCCGCCCTTTTGCTTTTTTGGATAAGGAATATCCGACAATTAGTGACGTACATCGCAACCTGAATAATGTTTAAAACCCGAACTGGTCTGCTGAGTTAAAATATTGTTATGGTTGGGCTGCGAGTTTGAGGGCTGCGATGATAATTAGTAATGATTTCAGGAGTAATACCTTGGATAAGGTCTGGTTAAAACGGTATCCGGCAGATGTGCCCGCAGAGATTGATGCCGATCGCTATTCGTCGTTGATCGAAATGTTTGAGCATGCCGTACAGCGCTATGCCGATCAGCCTGCCTTTATCAATATGGGCGAGGTGATGACCTTCCGCAAACTGGAAGAACGCAGCCGGGCTTTCGCGGCTTACCTGCAAAATGAACTGGGCCTGAAGAAGGGCGATCGCGTCGCGTTGATGATGCCCAACCTGTTGCAATACCCTATCGCCCTGTTCGGCATTCTGCGTGCCGGTATGGTGGTGGTCAACGTCAACCCGCTGTATACCCCGCGAGAACTGGAGCACCAGTTGAACGACAGCGGTGCCAGCGCCATCGTCATCGTCTCCAACTTTGCCCATACGCTGGAAAAAGTGGTGTTCAACACCCAGGTCAAGCACGTGATCCTGACGCGTATGGGCGATCAACTTTCGGCCGCCAAAGGCACGCTGGTCAACTTCGTGGTCAAGTACGTCAAGCGTCTGGTGCCGAAATACAACCTGCCGGACGCCATTTCATTCCGCAGCGCGCTCCAGCGCGGGCGGCGCATGCAATATGTGAAACCGGACATCATTAATGCCGATCTGGCCTTCCTGCAATACACCGGCGGCACCACTGGGGTGGCGAAGGGCGCGATGCTGACGCACCGCAACATGCAGGCCAACCTCGAGCAGGCCAAAGCCGCCTATTCGCCGTTGTTCCGCGAGGGGCAGGAATTGGTGGTAACGGCGTTGCCGCTGTACCACATTTTCGCGCTGACGGTGAACTGCCTGCTGTTTATCGATCTGGGCGGGCGCAATCTGCTGATCACCAACCCGCGTGATATTCCAGGGTTGGTGAAGGAGCTGGGTAAATATCCGTTCACCGCCATGAGCGGGGTGAATACCTTGTTCAACGCGTTGCTGAACAACGAAGAGTTCCACAAGCTCGACTTCTCTACGTTGCGTTTCTCGGTCGGCGGCGGCATGTCGGTGCAAAAAGCGGTGGCCGAGAAGTGGGAAAAAACCACCGGCAAACACCTGCTGGAAGGCTATGGCCTGACCGAGTGCGCACCGCTGGTGGCCGGCAACCCTTACGATCTGAAACACTACAGCGGCAGCATCGGGCTGCCGGTGCCGTCGACGGACATTCGGCTGGTGGACGACAATGGCCACGACGTGCCGCCGGGCGAACCGGGCGAACTGTGGGTCAAAGGGCCGCAAGTTATGTTAGGCTATTGGCAGCGCCCGGAAGCCACCGACGAAGTGCTGAAAGGTGGCTGGCTGGCGACCGGTGATGTGGTGACCGTGGACGATCAGGGGTTTGTGCGCATCGTCGACCGCAAGAAAGACATGATCCTGGTCTCCGGTTTCAACGTGTATCCGAATGAGATCGAGGACGTGGTCAGCCAGCATCCGAAAGTGCTGGAATGTGCGGCGATCGGCGTGCCCAGCGAGGCCTCCGGCGAAACGGTGAAGATCTGCGTGGTGAAGAAAGACGCCTCGCTGACCAAGGAAGAGCTGTTGACCCATTGCCGTCGCCACCTGACCGGGTATAAAGTGCCTAAAATTGTTGAGTTCCGCGATGAACTGCCGAAGTCGAACGTCGGCAAGATTTTGCGGCGAGAACTGCGCGAGGAGCAAAAAACGCCGAAGCCGGCGGATGCCGCCTAGGTGTCGCTCTCGCGCCTGACTATCAACAACGCCGGTGAATGCCGGCGTTGTTGTGTTTGAATCCTACAAGAGAATGATGTTTTGAATTATCAGTTGATCACTACCGATGCCGGATTGCAGCAGGTCTGCGAGCAGGCGAGAAAGCATGCCCAGATTGCGCTGGACACCGAGTTTGTCAGAACGCGCACCTACTATCCGCAGCTGGGCCTGATCCAGCTCTACGACGGTGAACAACTCTCCCTTATCGACCCTCTGCCGATCAAGCAATGGCAGCCGTTTGTCGAGCTGCTGGCCGACACCGCCGTGGTGAAGTTCCTGCATGCCGGCAGCGAAGATCTCGAAGTGTTTCTCAACGCCTTTAAAACGCTGCCGACGCCGATGGTCGATACCCAGATCCTGGCGGCCTTTACCGGGCGGCCGCTCTCCTGTGGCTTCGCGACGTTGGTAGCGGAGTACATGAAGGTTGAGCTGGACAAGAGCGAATCGCGCACCGACTGGCTGGCGCGTCCGCTGACCGAAAGGCAGTGCGTGTACGCGGCCGCCGACGTGTTCTACCTGCTGCCGATGGCCAAACAGCTGGTGCAGGAGACCGAAGCGGCCGGTTGGACCGCAGCGGCCAATAACGAATGCCTGCTGCTGTGCCAACGCCGCAGCGAGACGCTGGCACCGGAATTGGCCTACCGCGAAATCAGCAATGCCTGGCAGCTGCGCCCGCGTCAGTTGGGCTGCCTGCAGAAGTTGGCGGAATGGCGGCTGCGCCAGGCGCGCGAGCGCGATCTGGCGGTGAACTTCGTGGTGCGTGAGGAGAATCTGTGGCAGGTGGCGCGCTATATGCCGTCTTCGCTGGGAGAGCTGGATTCGCTGGGGCTGAGCGGGCCGGAGATCCGATATCACGGTAAAATGCTGCTGGCGCTGGTGGCGGAGGCCGAAGCGCTGGAGGAGTCCGAGTTGCCGGCGCCGTTGGCTAACCTTATCGATCAACCGGGCTACAAGAAGGTGTTCAAAGACATCAAGGCGGCGATCGCCACCGTCAGCGAGCAAAGCGGGCTGAGCAGCGAGCTGCTGGCATCCCGTCGCCAAATTAACCAATTGCTGAACTGGCATTGGAAACTGAAGGACGGCGAGAGCCGCCCCGAATTAATCAACGGCTGGCGTGGCGATCTATTAATGGCGCCGCTGCAGGACATCTTGAAAGATTATTAATCGCTGATTATCACCAGGGCAGGGTAGGGAAACTCTGCTCGGGTGAATATAGGCAGGAAATAATGCGTTGAAGGTAAATCTGGCCAAAATTTACTTTAAACGAGGTGGCGGCAAAGTTAATTGGGAATAGTCCCAAAGGGGAAAATCGCTTTTTGCTACCGATAACGCTTAATAACTGGATGCGCATACAGTTACCCCCTGCATAAAATATACAGGGGGTAATTAATGCTTCGCAATCATTTAGCTGCTTCTTCCGATTCCGGCAATGTCACGTTAAGTTCAAGTACCGAAATATCGTCCCCTTTCTGCTCGAACTGCACGTGCAGCATTTCAGGATCGATCTGAATGTATTTGCAAATAACCGCCAGAATATCGCGTTTCAGATCAGGCAGATACGGGGGCTCACTGTCCCCGCGACGACGCTCTGCGACGATAATCTGCAGCCGTTCCTTGGCTATATTGGCTGTCTGTTTTTTGCGGGACAGAAAGAAGTCTAATAAGGCCATGGTTTATCCCCCAAAAAGGCGTTTCAGGAAACCCTTCTTCTCTTCTTCAATGAAGCGGAATGGGCGTTCTTCCCCCAACAAGCGGCAAACGGTATCGTCATACGCCTTACCGGCGTCTGACTCGGCATCCAGAATGACAGGCTCACCCTGGTTGGAAGCGCGCAGCACGGACTGGTCTTCCGGAATGACACCCACCAGCGGAATGCGCAGGATTTCCAGCACGTCTTCCATGCTCAGCATGTCGCCACGGCTGACTCGCCCCGGGTTGTAACGGGTCAGCAGCAGGTGTTCCTTGATCGGCGATTCGCCTTTCTCGGCGCGGCGCGATTTGGAAGAGAGGATGCCCAGGATACGGTCGGAGTCACGTACCGAAGAGACTTCCGGGTTGGTGGTGATGATAGCTTCATCGGCGAAATACAGTGCCATCAGCGCACCGGTTTCGATACCGGCCGGTGAGTCGCACACCACGAAGTCAAAATCCATCTCGCCGAGATCGTTGAGGACTTTTTCAACGCCTTCGCGGGTCAGCGCGTCTTTGTCGCGCGTCTGCGAAGCCGGCAGGATATAGAGGTTTTCAGTGCGTTTGTCTTTGATCAACGCCTGATTCAGCGTGGCGTCGCCCTGAATCACGTTCACGAAATCATACACTACCCGACGTTCGCAGCCCATGATCAGGTCAAGATTACGCAGGCCGATATCGAAATCGATCACGACGGTTTTCTTGCCTTTTTGGGCCAGGCCGGTAGCGATGGCCGCGCTCGAAGTGGTCTTGCCAACGCCCCCTTTACCCGATGTAACAACAATAATGCGTGCCATGAAATGGATTCCTTGTCAAAAGGGCTTAATTTAAAGGTTGTATGGTTAAAGCGTTATCCAACAGGCTGAGTCGTACGGCCTGCCCGACGTAATCGGACGGGATTTGGTCGCTCAACCAGTACTGCCCTGCGATAGAGACTAGCTCAGCCGCCAGGTGGGTGCAAAAAATCTGACATTGCGTGTCGCCTGACGCGCCTGCCAGTGCGCGGCCGCGCATCATGCCGTAAACATGAATGTTGCCGTCGGCAATCAGTTCGGCGCCGGCGCTGACGCTGTTGGTCACGATGAGATCGCAGTTGCGGGCGTAAATCTGTTGGCCGGAACGGACAGGCGTGCTGATGATGCGCGTTTTGGCGGGAGCGTTGTCCGCCACCACGGGCGCCGGCGCAGGCTCCGGTGCCGCCATTTTCTGGCCTTTGCCTTCGCTCAGCAGCGGCAGCCCGGCACGGGCTATCGCGCGTTTTTGACGCTCATCTCTGCAACCGCTGATCCCCACAACGCGCAGACCTGCTGCCGCGACAGCCTGTTGAAGTTCTTTCCAGTTCGCATCGCCTTCCAGCGTTGCAACGTTGATAACAACAGGGGCGTTTTTCAGAAAAGCGGGCGCTTGCTCCACTTTTTCCTGCAACGCCTGACGTATTACCTCTGGCTGCGAATTATGCAAATGAACAACCGATAGGGTAAAACTGCTGCCTTTTAGCTCAATTGGCGATTGTGACATCTATCCTGACTCAGTCTCAGCAACTTTAAATCCCCGGAATACCACTCGGGGTGCGATATTCCGATGTACTATAAGCATGTTATAGTCAGAGTTATATCCAGGCAAGACGCTCCCTCAATTAAATAGAGTTAAAAAAATGCTTTGTGTGATCTATAGAAGCCCGAAACGCGATCAAACTTATCTTTATGTCGAAAAAAAAGACGATTTCTCTCGTGTGCCGGAAGAACTGATGAAAAGTTTCGGCGTGCCGCAATTCGCCATGATGCTTTCGCTCGATGAGCGCAAGAAATTGGCCTCGGCGGATATCGAAAAGGTGAAGCAGGCGTTGAAAGACGAGGGTTATTACCTGCAGTTCCCGCCGCCGGTAGAAAACCTGCTCAACCAGCATCTGGCGGGCGACAAGGCCTGAAAAAGCGGCCACGGCCAGGGGAGGCGGGATGAGACGCTCGGCGAGAAGAACCGCATTGGCCGCCTGGCTGGCGCTGGGCGGGGTGCTGCTACCGGGCGTACCGCCGGCGGCGCAAGAGACGACGCTGGCGGCGAGCGGCCGCGATCCGGCGCAGTTTCCGGCGTATGTCGATCAGCTCAAGCGCCGGGCGCAGGAACAGGGCATCAGCCAGGCCACTCTTGACCGTGCTTTTGCACAAATACATTTCGTCGATCGGGTGATCAAGGCCGATCGCAATCAGCCGGAGCAGAAGGTCACCCTGGACGACTACCTGCGGCGGGTGATGTCGCCCGTCAAGGTGCGTCAGGGGCGCGAGCTGTATCGGCAGCGCCAGGCGCAATGGATGCGCGCCAGCGAGCGCTATCGGGTGCCGGGGCGCTATATCATCGCACTGTGGGGCATGGAGAGCGCCTACGGCAAGATTCAGGGTCGGGAAGACGTGGTGTCTGCGCTGGCGACGCTGGCGTTTGAAGGGCGCCGCGAGGCCTTTTTCAGCCAGGAGCTGATGGCGGCGCTGCGAATAGTCGAGCAGGGGCACGTCGGCGATACGCCGCTGAAAGGCTCCTGGGCCGGCGCCATGGGGCAATGCCAGTTTATGCCGAGCTCCTTCCTGCGTTATGCGGTGGACGGCGACGGTGACGGGCGCATCGATATCTGGAACAACATTGATGATGTCTTCGCATCTACGGCCAGCTATTTGTCCAAAGAGGGCTGGCAGCCCGGCATCGGCTGGGGGCGCGAGGTCAGACTGCCCGCCGGTTTCAATCGGGCCGAGCTGGGGTTGAAAGACGCGCAGGCGCGCAGCGTCAACGCCTGGCAACAACGCGGGGTGCGGCGTGCGGATGGCAGTGCGCTGCCGCAGGCCGTTCAGCGTGGCTGGATCATCGCGCCGGATGATCTGCAGGGGCGGACGTTCCTGGTCTATGATAATTTCCGCACCCTGATGCACTGGAATCGCTCTTACTATTTCGCCATCGCCGTGGGTATGATGGCGGACGCGATCGGGCATTGATCCGGCACACCAATAATCGGCTTGGCGCGCCAAGCCTCCACAGTTTGGGAGAAGCGGTATGTATCAACATAGAGACTGGCAGGGTTCGCTGCTCGATTTCCCGGTGAACAAGGTGGTCTGCGTCGGCAGCAACTACGCCGATCACATCAAGGAAATGGGCAGCGTGGTTTCCGTCGAGCCGGTGGTGTTTATCAAACCGGAAACGGCGCTGTGCGATATTCGTCAGCCGGTGGCCATCCCCAAGGAGTTCGGCTCGGTGCATCATGAGGTCGAGCTGGCGGTGCTGATCGGCACGCCGTTGAAACAGGCCAACGAAGACCGCGTTGCGCGAGCGATCGCCGGTTACGGCGTGGCGCTCGATCTGACGCTGCGCGATCTGCAGGCGGGCTTTAAA
Organism: Serratia nevei; assembly: GCF_024160145.1. Lineage (GTDB taxonomy): Bacteria > Pseudomonadota > Gammaproteobacteria > Enterobacterales > Enterobacteriaceae > Serratia > Serratia nevei_A. The sequence goes on along the minus strand of NZ_JAMYWQ010000017.1, from coordinate 64,450 downwards.
AAAGCCGGTCAGCCGTGGGAAAAGGCCAAGGCCTTCGACGGTTCCTGCCCGATGTCGGGGTTTATTCCGGTGGCGGAATTCGGCGATGCGCAAAACGCCGAGCTGTCGTTGACCGTCAACGATCAACTGCGCCAGCAGGGCAATACGCGCGACATGATCACGCCGATCCTGCCGCTGATCAGCTACATGAGCCGTTTCTTCACGCTGCGCGCCGGTGACATCATCCTGACCGGCACGCCGCAGGGCGTGGGCCCGATGGCCTCCGGCGACATGCTGAAAATCAGCCTGAACGGCAAAACGCTCAGCACCCGCGTGATCTGATCTCACTTGCCGCCGGCATCGTCGGCGGCAAAGCTTGCATCTTGTGGCTAATATGTCTATATAGTCCCCCCTCGAACCTGTGCGCAGGTGACTTATCCATTTACCGAAACCGGACGCTAACATGTCACAACTCGCTTTTTGGCAACAGAAAACGCTGGCGGAAATGTCAGAACAAGAGTGGGAATCGCTGTGCGACGGGTGCGGGCAATGCTGTTTGAATAAGCTGATCGACGAAGATACCGACGAGATTTATTTTACCAACGTAGCCTGCAACCAGCTCAACATCAAATCCTGCCAATGCCGCAACTACGAGCGGCGCTTCGAGCTGGAAGAAGACTGCATCAAACTGACGCGCGAAAATCTCACCACCTTCGATTGGTTGCCGCCGACCTGCGCCTATCGTCTGATTGGTGAAGGCAAACCGCTGTTCCCCTGGCACCCGCTGCTGAGCGGCTCCAAGGCGGCGATGCACGGTGAGCGCATCACGGTGCGGCATATCGCGGTGCGCGAGAGCGAAGTGGTGGATTGGCAGGATCATATCCTCAACAAGCCGGACTGGGCCAGATAAAGCCGCCCGCTTTTTGTCGGATGCCCTGGGGGGGGAAGGCCAGACGGGGCATTTCCCCTTGAGCGACTTTACCTGCGAGAGTGATGCGGATAGCCCAACCCGTTGTTTCACTTCCGTTTGTCACGGCGGTGCCAGCGAGCCAGATTTTTCAGCGGCTGCTTCACATACGGGCTGGCTTTGATCAGGCTGAACAGCAGCTTATTCACCGCCGTCCCCACCTTGTCCATCGGCCGGTCGATATCGAGAAACAGCACTGCACGCAGCTCGTCGGTATCATTGCGCACCTCGTGCTCGTAGGAATCATCAAACAGGATCACCTTGCCTTCATTCCAGTGCAGGATCTGATCGTCAACGCGGATCCATAGCTTTTCCCGATCCTTTGGCACGATCAATCCCAGATGTGCACGCACCACGGCGCGGGTCGGGCCCTTGTGGGGCACGATGTGATAGTGCGGTTTCAGGATCGAAAACATCGCGGTGCGCATGCCGGGGATCTCGCTGACCGCTTGTGCGGTGCGTGGGCAAATGGCGCAGTTCTCATCGATCCGTTGTCCGTAGACGAACAGCCCGAAGGTTTTCCAGTTATCCCCTTTAGAGATGCGTTTCTGATCCGGAGATATTTGGTGGAACGCGGGAATATCTTCCGGGTGTTCCAGCAGGCGATCCAACTCCTCGCGTATTACCGGCCACTGGGCTTCCAACGCTGCCACCCAATTAAATTCATGATTACCGATCTGCGGCGTAGTCGAGATTAGCGAATGGCGGGTCTGAAACTCGCCGTTCCAGCGCAGGAATCTTTTTCCTGCCTTGAGCAGCATACGGCGCAGAAAGGGGCGTTGAGGTGACGGGGGCAATGCGGTATCCGGCATAAAACGTGTCCTTAGGCTGGGCCTGGCTCACCAGAGGTAAGGGGGAGAATCAGAGCGTCATTCAGCATAAGGAAAGTATCGCGAATGATTTTAATCATTAGTGCGCGAACGGTGAGCGGTTGCTCAAGATAAAGGGGAATTTTCGCCACTCAGGGGGAGGGGAAAAAAGCCCCTGCAAAGATGAGGGGCAAGACACACAACAACACCAGGGAAATCGGTAATACTCACTTTGCCGATACTATAAGGATTTTACGGGCAAACTTCACCAAAATATTGTGCTCTGAATGTGACAAAGGCGCATTCGCTCATAAGCGACGGTAATTTATTCATGCCGTCAGACGCTGGGAAAAACGTCGGCGCGGCCTGTTTTTTGCCGGCGGGCATCGCAGAAGTTTAATGTTATGTAAATTACGTGCTTAATCGAAGCGGAATGCTTCTTTTTAAACGATAAGTTGGGTAATTTGGCCGCTCTCCCGCAAGTTCGAGAGTATAACAATGAAAATGGTCCGTCTGTTTGCCGTGGCTGGAGCGCTGATCGTGCTCGTTTACTTCCTTACACATACCTGAGGTGGGGCTATCTCGGAATGTGGCAGCAATACCCTAAAAAAACGGCGCCTTTTGGCGCCGTTTTTTGTTTGTTCGCCGATCAGCGGCCGAACAGATCGCGGCGACGTGGGCGAACAAATTGTGCGATCAGCACAATCAGCGCCACCAGCAGATAGGCACCGAAGATGCCAACCAGCCACTGGGGCATTTCCAGCGTCAGGAACTGCCATTGGCGCACGGAACAGTCGCCGGAGGCGTGGAACACCGCCGGCAGCCATTTGTCCAGCGGCAGCCAGGACGGGAAGCTGACGAAGAAATCGCAGGTATTGAACGGCGAAGGGTGCAGTTGGATCATGGTGTGCTTCCACGCCAGCTGTACGCCTTCCCAGGCGCTGTAGATCCACAGCAAGATCGCCGCATAGCGCAGCGGAGTTTTCGGCGCGATGGCGCCCACCAGCGAGGCGCCGAGGATGCCGAACAGCGCGCAACGCTCGTAAATGCACATGACGCAGGGCTGCAGCAGCATAACGTGCTGGAAATAGAGCGCCACCAGTTCCAACACCAACGCTGTCAGGGCCATCAGCAGCCAGGCGCCGCGTCCTTGTGAACAGCGGTTAAAGAATTGCAACATATCTAGATTCTTCCATGCAGTAAGCAATTGAACCGGCAGTGTAAACCAATTCCCCCTCGCTGCCAGCCACCTGGGCCGGATTCCGCGTAAAAATAGTCGGTTCCCACTGCCGGCGTCACATCAGTGGCCGACGGCGTCGATGGGCGGCAGCGCCAGCCAATGCCACTGCGTCAACAGCTCGGTTGCCGGTTCCAGCGTGAACTGGACGCACAGCAGACCGACCACCGTCAGCACTACCGTATAAGGCAGGGCCATCCACACCATGCGGCCATACGACAGACGCACCAGCGGCGCCAATGCCGACGTCAGCAAGAACAGGAACGCCGCCTGGCCGTTAGGGGTGGCGACCGAAGGCAGGTTGGTGCCGGTATTGATGGCGACCGCCAGCAGTTCGAACTGTTTCAATGCGATAGCGCCGGTCTCGAGCGCGCTGCGCGCCTCGTTGATGTAGACCGTGCCGACGAACACGTTGTCGGAAACCGACGACAGCAGGCCATTGAACAGATAGAACAGCGAAAGCTGAGAGGCGGGCTCGGCGCGCAACACAAACTGGATCACCGGGCTGAACAGGTGCTGTTCGATGATTACTGCCACCACGGTGAAAAATACCGTCAGCAGCGCAGTGAACGGCAGCGCTTCCTGGAACGCTTTGCCGATGGCGTGCTCATCGTTCACGCCGCACAAGGACGTGGCGAGGATGATCACCGAGAGGCCGATCAGCCCGACTTCCGCCAGGTGGAAGGCCAGCGCCAGCACCAGCCAAACGCCGATCAGCGCCTGCATCACCAGCTTGAGCCGTTCTTGTTTGCTGCGGCCGGCGGTAGCCTTGCGGTCATACTCCTTCAGCACGTCACGCACCGCTTCCGGCAGCTGTGTGCCGTAGCCAAACAGGCGAAAACGCTCGACCAGCCAACAAACCAGCAGGCCGCAAACCAGCACCGGCAATGTGACCGGCGCCATCCGCAGGAAGAAATCGATAAAGCCCCAGCCTGCGCTTTTGGCGATGATCAGGTTCTGTGGTTCGCCCACCATGGTCATGACGCCGCCGAGCGCGGTGCCGACGCCGGCGTGCATCAGCAGGCTGCGCAGAAAGGCGCGGAATTGCTCCAGCGTCTGTTTGCGCTCTTCACCGGTGAAATCGCTGTCATCGCCGATGTCGCCGTCGGGGCGATTCGAGGTCACGTTGTGGTAGATGGAGTAGAATCCCGTGGCCACGCTGATCACTACCGCCACCACCGTCAGCGCGTCGAGGAAAGCGGAAAGGAAGGCGGCGGCCAGACAGAACGCCAGCGACAGCAGCGTTTTCGAACGGATGTTGAGCAGCAGCTTGGTGAACACGAACAGCAACAGCTGCTTCATGAAGTAGATGCCGGCCACCATAAAGACCAACAGCAACAGCACTTCCAGGTTATGTTCGATCTCCTGCGAGACCTGCGCCGGGCTGGTCATGCCGATGGCCACCGCCTCCAGCGCCAGCAGGCCGCCCGGCAGCAGCGGGTAGCATTTCAACGCCATCGCCAGGGTAAAGATGAACTCGACCACCAGCAGCCAACCCGCGATAAACGGGCTGGCGAAAAAGAACACCAAGGGGTTGATCGCCAGAAAAATGATGATGGTCAGTTTGTACCAGTCGGGAGATTGCCCCAGGAAATTTTTGAGCAGGGCGCTGCGCAGGGTGGTTTCCATTGTCCTCTATGCATCCTTAAATCAGTCGTAGCACGTACCCTAACAATGCGGCGGGGGCGGGTGCAACAGGAGCTTGTTTTACGATGGTAAATTTCTGCCGGCCGGTGTTTTTGCCCGTTTTTTGCCACTTTATGCACACTTTCGTTTATTGTTTTTCGCTCACGCTATGTCATGTCGGTGCGATCTGGTATGATGAGCTGATTACTTTTACTGATTTTATCGTCGCAACGGAACGTCAAACACATGGTCATAAAGGCGCAGAGTCCTGCCGGTTTCGCGGAAGAGTACATTATTGAGAGTATTTGGAATAATCGCTTCCCCCCTGGCTCTATTTTGCCCGCGGAGCGTGAGCTTTCGGAGTTGATTGGCGTCACGCGCACCACGTTACGTGAAGTGTTGCAACGTCTGGCTCGCGATGGTTGGTTGACCATTCAGCATGGCAAACCGACCAAAGTGAACAATTTCTGGGAAACGTCCGGCCTCAATATCCTCGAGACCGTGGCCCGTCTCGATCACAAGAGCGTCCCGCAGCTGATCGATAACCTGCTGTCGGTGCGCACCAATATCGCGTCGATCTTTATTCGCGCCGCGGTGCGCAATCATCCGGAGCAGGCTCAGCAAGTGCTGGCGAAAGCCGCCGAGGTAGAAGATCAGGCGGACGCTTTCAATCTGCTCGATTACGAGATCTTCCGCGGCCTGGCGTTCGCTTCCGGCAACCCGATCTACGGCCTGATTTTCAACGGCCTGAAAGGGCTGTACACCCGCGTGGGCCGCTACTACTTCTCCAACCCGGAAGCGCGCAAGCTGGCGCTGACCTTCTACAGCAAGCTGTCTACGCTGTGCCATGAGAAGCTCTATGATCAGGTCATGGATACCGTGCGCAACTACGGTAAAGACAGCGGGGCGATTTGGCAGAGCATGCAGGGCACCATGCCGAGCGATCTGACAGAAGCGCGCCGTTAAACAGCGCGTTTGCCAACGGTATTCGGAACGCGTTCCAAATGGGCGTCTGCGGTTCAGATTTAAATCGCAGACGCTTTTTGCATCAGGCCGTTACTAAGCTATTGCTTGATTTATTGGCGACGGACGTTGTCACCCGTGGCGTCGGCCGGCTATATCGTTAAATCCCTCAAAGCAATCATGCCGCCAATATAAGTCATATGTTGGTTGTCATAGTACAGCAGCCTGCCGTTTTCCTTGAATTGACATCCATTTTCATTACATAAGCTTTTTGCCGGTGGGACAATGTCTAATAATAGTCTGTCCTTGTAAGGCGTCATCAAACGCTCTAAGTTTACTGTCGGCATCGAGTATTTTTTCGTGTAATCATCGGTATGATACTCAACGGCAGTAGCGGGGGGGCTGAAAATTGTCGCCACCAGTTTTCTTAATGGGATTTTTTCATTGTCGAGCGCTTTAACGGTATTGAACTTAATATAGGGGACGTCTTCAACTAAGATGACGTTTTTTCCGGCGCCATTCAATTTTTCGACAACATTCTTAAGCCCGAGGGCAAGCGCCTCGACTTTTGGGATTTTCTTCCCTGAAACAGAATAACCTTCATTGCCATTGATTATTCCTGAATCCCATGAGGCGGCAATGATGACATTTTTTATCTTGGGGTTGTTAATAACGAAGTCAAGCGCTTTGGCGTTATATTCTGCGCACTCTGCTGCATGCGAAGGATAGGCTTTCATGGTTCTGAACACCCCGATCAGCATTGGGCAGGTTGCTTTTGTCAGCTGATAAACAGACAGTTGGTGCTGCTTCGCATAATGGTCGACACCCCCGCGGAGCGAGGCGGCGTGGCTGTCTCCCAACAGGGCGATACCGGCGTTTTTGCTGCTATCCAGACAAACGCTCTCGGTAGAATATGAAGTGTTGCCCTGACCGATCAGACACTTGTCGGCAACTCGTTCAAGTTTGTCGGCTTCCGCTTGAGTGACGGCCGCAGAGACGGGCTGTGTGGCGCCTTCAGTCAAATAAAAAATGGAGGTGGGCAGCATAAGGATGGCAATCAAGGATAAGTAACCGCCAATGACTTTATTCTCTTGATATCGCCAACCTTGGCGAAATGGGGTTTCGATAAAACGGTAAGAGATATAGGCAATGGCCAGGGCGACAGTGGAGATCGCTAGCGTCGCGCCGAGTGACAGGGGCTGATTCGCCGCTAGCCTGGCAAACGAGAGCAGAGGCCAGTGCCATAAATACCACGAATAAGACACCAGACCGATAAATACCATGAGTGGATTGCCCAGCAGCCAGCCGCTGAGGCGGCCGTTGCCAAGAATGAGGAGTAACGTTCCCAGCGTGGGCAAAAGCGCAGCAGCACCCGGAAAAGCCGTCTCGCTGCTGAAGTATGATGCCGAGAGGATAATTAAAATCGACCCAAGGATAAACTGCAGCTCTTTTAGCCAAGCCGGTTGGGCAGGAAGCCGATGCTGTTGTTGCGCTATCGCCAACCAGACACCCATGCCCAATTCCCAGGCTCGCGTTGGCAGCATGAAGAATGCAAACAGTGGGTTAGCCTGGGTGACAAAAATACATGTTATAAAAGATAATAGGGTGATTGCGGCGATCCAGAATAGCACGTTGAGTTTCTTTCTAAACAGGAAACCCAACAGCAAGGGGAGGAAGATATAAAATTGTTCTTCTACGCCTAATGACCACGTCATCAATAGCGGATTTAGCTCAGCATTGGGTGAAAAGTAGTTGGTTTTGTGCCAAAGAATAATATTCGGCACTGATAGTATTGTTGCGCCGGAAAATAATGAGAAGTCCTTCATTTCCAGTGGGGATAAATAGAGTGTCGCTATCACGGAGATGACGGTTAACATGAAGAGCAACGCCGGCGCTATTCGCTTTATTCGTCTGCTGTAGAAGTTTAGGTAAGAAAACTGCCCTTGCGAATGTTCGCGATGAAGAATTCCACCGATGAGGAATCCCGAGATGACAAAAAATATATCAACGCCGATGAATCCGCCGCTTATCTGTTTTACGCCAGTATGATAAAGAACAACCAGAAGGATGGCGATGGCGCGCAAACCGTCAATGTCCTTGCGATAACGGTGAACCGTGCCCTGTAGGGGTTTCTTCATGTTATATGATTGCTAATTATTAAATTTGTATTACCGAAATTAGAAGTCGATGGGCTTTTTGTCAATTTTACCCGTCTGTTTTCGGACTTTTTCCGCCGCCGGTTAAATGGATAAATAAAGCCATTCCCCGGCTGGCCGGGGAATGGCGCGGTGCGGTTACAGCGGCGTCGGCCGCGGCGGGCAACGATCGAGTAACTCCACGCTGCCGTCTTCGTTTTGCTGCTCGAGAATCACGTCGAAGCCCCACAGGCGATGCAGGTGCTTCAACACGTCGCGCCGGCTCTTATCCAGCGGTGCGCGTTCTTGCGGGATATAGCGCAACGTCAGCGAGCGGTCGCCGCGCAGGTCCACGTTCCAGATCTGAATGTTCGGCTCATGGTTGCTCAGGTTGTATTGCGCCGACAGCTCCTGGCGGATCGCCCGATAGCCGGCTTCGTTATGGATCGCGGCAATCTCCAGATAGTTGTTGCGATCGTCGTCCAGCACGGTGAACAACCGGAAGTCACGCATCACTTTGGGCGACAGGAATTGGCTGATAAAACTTTCGTCCTTGAAGTCGCGCATGGCGAAGTGCAACGTTTCCAACCAGTCTTTGCCGGCGATGTCCGGGAACCAGTAACGGTCTTCTTCGGTCGGCGATTGGCAGATGCGCCTGATGTCCTGGAACATGGCGAAGCCCAGCGCATAAGGGTTGATGCCGTTATAGTACGGGCTGTTGTACGGTGGCTGGTACACTACGTTGGTGTGGCTGTGCAAAAACTCCAGCATGAATCGCTCGGTTACCCGGCCCTCGTCGTACAAATGGTTGAGGATGGTGTAGTGCCAGAAGGTGGCCCACCCCTCGTTCATCACCTGGGTTTGTTTCTGCGGGTAGAAATACTGGCTGACTTTGCGCACGATGCGCAGCACCTCACGCTGCCAGGGTTCCAGCAGCGGCGCATTCTTCTCGATAAAATAGAGAATGTTTTCCTGCGGTTCGCTCGGATACCGGCGCGCCTGCTCCGGCGACTCTTCGCGCGCCACGCGCGGCAGGGTCTTCCACAGCGTGTTTACCTGGCTTTGCAGATACTCTTCGCGGCTTTTCTGGCGCGCTTTCTCTTCCACCAGCGAGATTTTCTGCGGGCGTTTGTACCTGTCGACGCCGTAGTTCATCAGCGCATGGCAGGAGTCCAGCAATCTTTCCACTTCATCGACGCCGTAGCGTTCTTCGCACTGGCTGATGTAATGGCGGGCGAACAGCAGATAATCGACGATGGAGCTGGCGTCGGTCCAGCTGCGGAACAGATAGTTATTCTTGAAGAACGAGTTGTGGCCATAGCAGGCGTGCGCCATCACCAGCGCCTGCATGGTGATGGTGTTCTCTTCCATCAGGTAGGCGATGCAGGGATTGGAGTTGATGACGATTTCGTAGGCCAGCCCTTGCTGGCCCTGTTTGTAGCGCTGCTCGGTTTCGATGAATTTCTTGCCGAACGACCAATGGGTATAGTTGATCGGCATGCCGACGCTCGAATAGGCATCCATCATCTGCTCGGAGGTGATCACCTCGATTTGATGGGGGTAGGTGTCGAGCCGGTAATGCTTGGCGACGCGGTCGATCTGCTCCAAATACACCTGCAGCAGTTCGAACGTCCAGTCCGGTCCATCGCTCAGACGTTTATCATCCTTAACCTTTTCATGTGTTGAAGTAGTCATCAGCGCACCCTCATTATTCACAGGTCTTGCTCAAACGGCAGGCCCTGTAACAAGCATAGTTCAAGTCATAATTAACCGTTGCAAATCAGTGAAATAAAAATGGCGGTACGCAAGGGAGCGAACGGCAGTCAATCCGTCGCCCGCCGGCGCCGCGTCCGTCTTGGCAGAAGGCGGCACCGAGACGCATATCCTCTTCGAGTATAACCCCGCGGTGAGGGCACGCAACACATTGCCGGCTGCGTGACAGGGATTGAAAGTTGTTATGTTATATTGTAACTTTTAATTTTTCTCAATGACGGACAAGGAGCATCTTTTGGCGAGGCATTTTGGCAAACTGGCGGTGGCGCTGGTGGCGTTGTTTATCAGCGGGCAGGCGCTTGCCCACGGGCACCATTCACATGGCAAGCCGCTGACGGAAGTGGAAAAAAAGGCGGAAGCGGGCGTGTTCGACGATAAGGACGTTAAAGATCGCAACCTGGCGGATTGGGAGGGCGTGTGGCAATCCGTGTATCCTTATCTGCTCAATGGGGACCTCGATCCGGTGTTCAAGAAGAAGGCGGCGCAGGATAAGAGCAAGTCCTTCGCAGAAGTGAAGGCGTATTACCGCAAAGGGTACGCCACCGATGTGGATACCATCGGCATTGAGAACGGCGTCATGGCGTTTCACCGCGGCGACCAATCCAGCGCCTGTCAGTATAAGTACGCCGGGCATAAGATCCTGACCTATGTCTCCGGTAAAAAGGGCGTGCGTTATCTGTTCGAATGCCAGGATGCCGGCAGCCAGGCGCCGAAATTCGTGCAGTTCAGCGATCACATCATCGGTCCGCGCAAGTCTGCGCATTTTCATATCTTTATGGGCAATACCTCGCAGGAGGCGTTGCTGAAAGAGATGGACAACTGGCCGACCTACTACCCGTTCCAGCTGCAGACCAAAGACGTCGTGGACGAGATGCTGCATCATTGATGCGGCAATTCCGCTGATTCTGGGTGCGGCCAAGTCGATCGTACGGCTGCAAATAGCCACAATAAGGGGAAACCTGCCGCATTCTTAACTCTATGAGCTAAGCATTACTGACAGAGTGTCAGTGAAATGTGTCCACGTGATTTAGGACGTCATCCCCAAAAATAAACCCGCAATTGCGGGTTTATTGATTCGTGCACTACAGGAATATTTGCTGAAACATCGGTACTAACAGTTTGTTGCCATATTCACTGAGGTGGTCGTCATCGTAATAGATCGGGCGGCCATTGTGTGTGCTGTCGCAGAGACCGTTTTTGCACAGAATCGGAAGAGGATTGAGGATTTTGACACCGCATTTCTCCGCTGCCTCGTTCTGCGCTTCCCAAACGAATTGATGACGTTTGTGGTAATCCTCTTCCGAGAGGTAAATGTGCAAGCTCTTACCCAGCATCATTGAGCGGGAAAGTGTTTTCGGGACATCCAGCATCATTTCCGGCGTTGGCCTAACCATGAACACCGGATGATCAACGGCCAACTCGCATGCTGTTTCCACCAGATCCTTTTTGAACTCCTTCAGAAATTCGGGGGTAGGGCGCGAATAGATCTTGGAAAAATAAACCATCGGCATGTTCATTTTCGCCACGATATTGTGTTGGCCGAAGGCGTAGACGGATGAACGGTTTATGATGACGATCGGGATCGTTTTATCAATGCGCTTCAACCTCTCACGTTCCCACTGGTTAAATTCGTGACACTGGCTTCCCGGCACTTCTCCGGGCACCATCTTCGCTCCGAAAAGAGTCGGGCAACTGGCGTAAGTCAGGTCAAGAACCCCGTCATTCTTGTTAGGTAATGCGGCGACGACCCCAGTCAGCATAGCGTCGGCATGGCTATCGCCTACCACCACGGCTTTAATGTCATGGCCGCCGTATATGCATTCCGGTGAACGGGTGCTGGTAGAGGCAATGCACTTGTCGCGATTAGGGATGACGTTTAGGCTTTCGTTGGCCACTACATCAATTTGCGGTGGCACGCGATGTGGGAAATTGATCTTGAATAGCGCGATAGAGGCGAAACCGATGACCGTAGTGCAGGTTGCGATCGTAAATACATTTCCCCAGGCTGTTTGCCTCGACAGTCTTTTTCTGGCGAGGTTTTCGATCATTCTTAATGAGAGTTCGCCAAGAATAAGACTCAAAATGATGCCGGCAATCAGCCAATTCCATGAGCTCGCAGCGTTGTTATAGCCGAGAAACACGACAATAGGCCAGTGCCAAAGATAGATTGAATAGGACGAGACGCCAAGGCGTTCTGCCAGGTAGTTAGAGGTAAACAGAGAGTTTTGGCGGCTTGCAGCCAGCACCAACATGGCGCCAGTAACCGGCACCGCTGCATATAACCCGGGCCACGCCAAGCTGGGATTAAACAGCGTGATGGCGGCGATAATTAAAGCGAAACCAGACCATTCCAACCATTTAGCCTTGGTGGCATGGAGTTGAACGTTTCGTGTCAACCCCCACACTGCCCCCCCCGGCCAGCATCTCCCAAGCACGCGTTGGCAGCAAATAAAATGCTGATGACGGGGATTTGATCGCGAGGTAGCAGGACAGGGCAAATGAAAGTATCAGGCCGACGAATATCGTCAATTGAATGCCGCGAGTTCTCCACAGACGAGCCATGAACACGAGGGCAATGGGCAGAATAATATAAAATTGCCATTCAACGGAAAGTGACCAGGTATGCAGTAACCACTTCTCATGCGAGTCTGCGTCAAAATAGCCGGCCTCACGCCAAAACTTGACATTTGAAATAAAAAGAATTGCGGTCAGAACGTGTTTGTCAAGGGTGGTGTAATCCGTAGAGACAAGGAAAAACCACCCCAGTACCAATAAAGTGATGCACAGTGCCATGAGCGCTGGAATGATTCGCCGAGCGCGCGCCAGATAAAAATGCCAGATAGAGAATTTGCCGGTTTCCAAACCGCTGACAATTATTTGTGTCATTAAAAAGCCGGAAATAACAAAAAACACATCGACTCCGACAAAACCGCCCGCAAAACCGGGGATGCCGAAGTGAAAAAGAACAACGGCGATGACGGCCCAGGCTCTTAAGCCGTTAATGTCATGCCGGAAGACCCTTGCAGTAGAAGTCATATTGATACTCATTTATCAAAATGATGATGCTGATTAACAACTTGTAACGTTGCTTGGCGATGTATTTTGCACCAAGTGGCAAAAAATGCCTATACGTCTGGCTGTTGAATAGGATTTTTACGCAGAAACAGGCGCTTGATCGGTTATGAAGTGATGTGTTGGCCTGAAGAACGGGCGATTTTGGGTATGGTGCGCCGCAAACGGAGATACGCAAGCCATAAAGTGTTTAGGGGATGTTGGTTTTTACTGCGTTTTTTCTGCTGTCGAGGTTGAAATTCTTATTTTCTTTTTATGCTTTATTTCTTTTGTATTTTGGTTTTGTATTCTTTACGTTTTGTGGTTGGTGTTTTTATGTTCTGTTAAATTCTTGTTACCTATCATGCCTTTTTTTGGTGCTATCATTGACAGCGTTGCTGTCGATTCAGTGGCGGTATGACGCCATAATCCCCCTTAAACCGCATCTTATCGCTATTTGGCGGCGGCTATTGCAAACGCAGTCCCCATCGACGATAAATTAATTGTGAATATTGTCACGTTTGATGATGAAGTTGTTGGACGGATTTTTTCACTGAGTTAATTTCCTGTGAGCAGAAGATTATGCTTTGTGAGGCCTTGGGCTGGAGTCAGCGATGCGAGTAGTAATTTTAGGTAGTGGAGTGGTGGGCGTAGCCAGTGCCTGGTATTTGGCGAAGGCGGGACACGAGGTGACGGTGATCGATCGTCAGCCTGGCCCGGCATTGGAAACCAGCGCGGCGAACGCCGGGCAAATTTCTCCAGGCTATGCCGCTCCCTGGGCGGCGCCGGGTGTGCCGCTGAAGGCCATCAAGTGGATGTTCCAACGCCATGCGCCGTTGGCGATCCGTTTCGACGGCAGCAGCTTCCAGCTCAACTGGATGTGGCAGATGCTGAAAAACTGCAACACCGAACACTACATGACCAACAAAGGCCGCATGGTACGCCTGGCGGAATACAGCCGTGACTGTATCAAGGCGCTGCGGCAGGAAACGGGGATCCAGTACGAAGGGCGGCAGGGCGGCACGCTGCAGCTGTTCCGCACCCAGCAACAGTTCGAAAACGCCGCGAAGGACATCGCGGTATTGGAAGATGCCGGGGTGCCTTACAAACTGCTGGAGGCTAGCCAGCTCGCCAGCGTTGAGCCGGCCCTGGCGCAGGTGGCGCACAAGCTGACCGGCGGCCTGCAGCTGCCGAACGACGAGACCGGCGATTGCCAGCTGTTTACGCAACGGCTGGCGAAGATGGCAGCGGAGGCGGGCGTGACCTTCCTGTTCAACCGCGGCGTCGATCGTCTGCTGGTGGAGGGCGACAAGATCGCCGGCGTGCAGTGTGGCGAGGACGTGTTCAAGGCCGATAGCTACGTGGTGGCGTTCGGCTCGTACTCCACGGCGCTGCTGCGCGGCCTGGTGTCGATACCGGTTTACCCGCTGAAGGGCTATTCGTTGACCATTCCTATCACCGACGAAGCGGCGGCGCCGTTCTCTACGGTATTGGATGAGACGTACAAAATCGCCATCACGCGCTTCGACCAGCGTATTCGCGTTGGTGGCATGGCGGAGATCGTCGGTTTCAACACGCAGCTGGAGCAAAAACGGCGCGAAACGCTGGAGATGGTGGTACGCGATCTCTACCCGAACGGCGGCAGAGTGGAGGACGCGACGTTCTGGACCGGCCTGCGGCCGATGACGCCGGACGGCACGCCAATTGTCGGCCGTACTTCGCTGAAGAACCTGTATCTCAATACCGGGCATGGCACGCTGGGCTGGACGATGGCCTGCGGTTCCGGGCAGTTGTTGTCCGATCTGATGTCCGGTATTACGCCGGCGATCCCTTCCGATGATCTGGCGGTGGCGCGTTACAGCGCCGGGTTTCGCCAGCAACACGCGGTTCCGCTGAACGACGTGCATCCCGCACGTTAATCGTCGACGCTGTCATAGACTTTCCCGGCCACGCGCAGGTGCGCGTGGCCGCTGTATGCTGCCCCAAGGAGAACCGATGCCCCGTCCCATAACCGCCACGCTGCATCTCGGCGCGATTGAAAATAACCTGCAGGTGGTGCGTCGTTTCGCCCCCGGCGCCAAAGTCTGGGCGGTGGTCAAAGCCAACGCCTATGGTCACGGCATCAAACACGTTTGGCGCAGCATGGCGCAAACCGACGGCTTCGCCCTGCTGGATCTGGCGGAAGCGGTGCTGCTGCGCGAGTCGGGTTGGCAAGGGCCGATTCTACTGCTGGAAGGTTTCTTCCAGCCGCAGGATCTGGCGTTGCTCGATCGTTACCGCCTGACGACGGCGGTACACAGCGACTGGCAGCTGGCGGCGATTGCCGACGCCGCGCTGAGCGCGCCGCTCAATGTCTATCTGAAAGTGAACAGCGGCATGAATCGGTTGGGGTTTGCACCCGAGCGGCTGCGCGAGGTGTGGCAAAGGGTGCAGGGAGTAGCCAACATCGCCGAGCTGACGCTGATGAGCCATTTCGCTACCGCCGACGGCCCGGAAGGCGTAACCCAGCAGATGGCCACTATCGAGACGGCGGCTACCGATATACCGCTGCCGCGCTGCCTGGCTAACTCGGCCGCCACGCTGTGGCACCCTTCGACCCATGGCAGCTGGGTCCGCCCTGGGATCATTCTGTATGGCGCTTCGCCGAGCGGTTGCTGGGACGACGTTGCAGCGATGGGACTGCAGCCGGCGATGACGCTGAGCAGCGAGATCATCGGCATTCAACAGCTGAAGTTTGGCGATCGCGTGGGCTATGGCGGCCGTTACAGCGCCAGCGGCCCTCAGCGTATCGGCGTGGTGGCCTGCGGTTACGCCGACGGCTATCCGCGTCATGCGCTGACAGGAACGCCGGTATGGGTTGACGGCGTGCTGACGCGCACCTTGGGGGCGGTATCGATGGATATGCTGGCGGTGGATCTGACCCCTTGTCCGCAAGCCGAGTTGGGTGCCGAAGTGGAGCTGTGGGGGAAACGCCTGCCGGTGGACGAGGTGGCCACGGCGGCAGGGACGTTAGGTTATGAGCTGCTGTCGGCCCTGACGGCGCGAGTGCCGGTGGTTACCGAAGCCTGAGCTGCGGCTCAGGCCACTTTTCGTATCTGTCCTTTAATCTGCTTGCTGAGCCGCCGCGCGTGCAGCTCCAGCAGGCAGCCCGCCAGCATCACCAACGCCAGCGACAGCTTAGGTTGCAGCGGCAACGCCATCGCCACCAGACCCAGCGCAGCGCCGCCCGCCATCTGCACGAAACCGACCAGCGCGGACGCGACGCCGGCCTCATTGGAATACGGCTCCAGCGCGTAACTGGTAGCCGGGCCCATCACGAACGCCAACCCGGCGCAGGCGCTGGCGACCGGCAGCATATACGCCAGCCAGTGCACCTGCGCCGTCGCAGGCAGCAGCATGACCCCCAGCAGCAGGCCCAGGCAGCCCAGCCCCATCAACATGCCGCCGGTCGCCAGACAAACCGGGCGGCCGACCTTGTGAATGATGCGGTTGGCGAAGAAGCTGACCAGCATAATCCAGAAACCGTTGGCGCCGAACACCAGCGAGAATTGCAGCGGGGTCAGGCCGGCAGTGCCCATCAGCACGTTAGGAGCCAGCGAAACGTAGGTCAATGCCATGCCCATCGCCCCGGAGTTCACCACCGCAAAGGAGAGGAAGCGCCGTTCGCTGAGGATGCGCGCGTATTGGCGCACCGGCAGCCCTTTGACCGGCACGGTGTCGGCGGGGCGGGTTTCCGGCAGGCGCAGCGCGATGAGCGCCAACACCAGCAGCGCGTAGCCGACCAGGAACCAGAAAGGCGCGCGCCAGCCGAAGGCTTCGGCGAGCAGGCCGCCGAGCAGCGGCGCCAGTGCCGGGATGATGTTCAGCGTGCCGTTGAGAAAGCCGAAGGCGCGGGCGGCGTCGTCGCCATTCAGGCGATCGCGCACGCCGCTGAAGGCGACGACGGCGGTGCAGCAAACCGCCACGCCTTGCAGCAGACGCGAAGCGATGAAAACCGTTGGGCTGGTGGCCAGCGCCGCCATGGCCGCGCCGATCATGTAGAGGATAATGCCGGCCAGCGCCACCGGCTTGCGGCCATAGTTATCCACCAACGGACCGGCGATCACCTGGCCAAGGCCAAGCACCAGAATAAACAGCGAAATAGTGGATTGGATCAGCGCTTCACTGCTGCCGAGGCCGGTGGCGATGGCGGGAATGGTCGGTAGGTAAAGATCGATGCCCAATGGGCCGAGCAGCACCAGGCTGAGAAGCATAAACAGAAACTTTTGCATAACAGGAAAGGCACGTCCGAGTGACAAAGAGGGCTAGAGTAGAGATTCTGGCGATAAATGAAAAGAGGCAAAGCGGGTCAGCGCTGCGCCCCCTGGCGGACGTAGAGTGCCGAGACGGTATCGGCCACATAGCGTGCCTGGTGGCGTGCGTCGTCCAACGCGCGATGCGGCATGCCTTCGAACGGACGGGTCTTTTTCGGGTTAAAGCCGTGCAGTTCCGCCAGCGTGATCACCGTACGCACGTCCTGAGTATCCCAGAATTTCCACGGGCAGGGCATCTCCTGCTGCTGGAAGGCGTGTTCGAGGATCGCACAGTCGAACTCTTTGCCGTTGCCCCAGACCTTCACCGTGTCGGTGCTGTTCATATGGATAAAGCGGCTGAGGCTGCTCAACACGCGCTTCAGGCTCTCGGTGCCGCCGAAAGCCAGTTTGCGCGCTGCGTCGGACTGTTTCGCCCACCAGGCAACCGTGTCCAGGCTAATGGTTCGGCCTGGTTGCTCCTTCTGGCTGCTGACGGTGGCTTCGAATTCGGCGCCCAGCTCCCCGGTGCGAGGATCGAAGAACACCGCCGCAACCACCAGAATGACGGCGCTGGGTTTTATGTCCAAAGTTTCAATGTCTAACATCAGATGGTTCATCGGCGTTTCCGGCGGTTGGCATGAGGGTTCAATGTTACTACAGAACGCATGGCGATGCGGCTCGTACACGAATGAAATACTTTGATACGGGCTAAAGCACCCCGTTCAGGTTATGATGCTTGCGATATTCTTGTCAGGTTGGTCGCTATCGGTGAGAACGCTTATCTTTATTTTGTGCATGGTCGGCTACTTACTGCTGCTGGGTTATCTTAGCGTGTATGTCACGGACAAGATCTGTGAAAAAGCGGGAAACTACACCAAAATATGCCGAATGGTGGACGTTTCCGAACCCCATATTCCCAAATAGCCCCCTGTTTATCCCAGATAGTCGGTGGTAATCAACGGCGTCAGGATGGCCGCCAGCGCCGTGAGCGCTCCCCATTGGCGCCAGCCCAGCCGCGCCAGCCAGTCCAGCCGCTGTGGCGGCGTGGCCAACTGCCCGACGGCCACCGTGCCGGTAAGGAGCAGCGTCAAAATCAACAGTACCAGCCCGCGGCTCACCAGCGTGAACTCGACATGCAGCAGATTGGCGTAATACAGGCGCATCAGAATAAAATAGCTCAGCAAGATCCAGGCGAAAACGACGTTTTTCTTGAGCACCTGCTGCAGCATCAACGCGAGGAACAGGCTGTGAAACAGCGACAGCAGCGGGGCTTCGATCGGGTGCCGAACGCAAACGTTGTAGACCGCCATGTAGATGTTAAAAACCAACAGAATATAGATAACGTAAATATACCAGCCGTAGATCACCTTGAGCTTTTTCGCGGTCGGCGGCGGGGAGAGGGCGTCCGGTTTCATTAAGGCCTCCTGATGATGCGGCATAAACGCTGCGGTTGAAGGCGGCGCGCCGGCATCATAATTTAAAATCCACAGGGTATATATCATTCGAGGGCTAAATGAGCATTAAACGCTGGACAGGCTTTATTTATGCGTTGGCGTGGAACTCTTTTTCGCTCACAGGGTCGGTAAGCGTGCGGCCGTCAGGCGATTTTCGCACTGAGATGAAGCAAGCAATACGTTGATATGAAAGATTATAAAAACACTTATGGCACAAAATTCCTGCTGATATTCGGCCTGGCTTTTTACCTGCTGTTGCCGCCGTTGCTGACGGCCTGTGTCTTCAACCGTTTTAACCTCAACCCCTTCGCGATCGTCAAGTTTTTGCGCTTTAACCCGTTCCAGGCCGATCGCGGCATTCCGGGTTATCAGACTTTCCTCTATCTGCTGATGCTCTGGGGGGGACTGAACATCTTACTATGGCTGATGCTGTGGGGCGCGGGGCGGGTGTATCAGTGCTGGCGAGCGCCGCGCGGCTGATCGTCTCTCCTGGGGAAAGGTTGCGCAGTGAAATTATTTTGCATTTGGTAGTGAGACGCATTATCATCTTTTGCGCCGGTGAGGGGAAAAGGGTTGTCTCCTTCTGTGCCCCCCGAGCCGGCACGACATTGCTCACATTGCTTCCAGTTTCATGCCAGCCTTGCGCTGGCGTTTTTTTATCTCACCCAAAATCGCGACTTCGTCGGTTATCTTATTCTCATTAATGCAGCTGTTGAAAAGACAAAAGCGGCCCGAGGCATTTTGGCGCGTTAGAACAGTGAAAACAGCAACACCACCGGCAGACTCAATGGCCAGGTTAACCCGATGGTCAGTGCGCTGATACAGCGAATTTTGACGGTGTCCCGGCTAACCAGGTAGGTGAAAACCATAGAAACTAAAAGACCAATAACATAACAGTATTGCGTTGCAACCCACAGCGACGACATGAAACCCGATCCCAGTTGTATTTTTACGCGCGAATTCTAGGAGCTTGGCGAGCGATAATCAATGATCAAAGGCCGTTTATTCAAACCTTTATCCATAAGAGTACATAATTTATTGCTATAAATAGCGCAGGGTTATTAGCATCTTTGCGTTTATTACGAATAGAAATCAACAACATAGTTACCGGTAACATTTGGCGGCGGGCAAGCGCTTTCTCAGGAGGGGGTACCGCTAAATAAAAGAAGCTTCGGTGAAGCGTACAGAGACGTGCTGGGGCCGTTATCCATAAAAATTAATGATGTATTCTTGGGATGAGAGGCTAAGGCGAGGCGGCGCCGGGTTTGGCGGATCTCGCGTCCTGTTGGGCGCCGATAGGCCGGCGTGTTTAGCGCATCGCGCCGATGCGCTGCTTGTCAGCCAGGAAGGGGCGTTTGTTGCCGCCACAGGTTTAATGAATGTTAAGACCGTAGACGAACAGCCACGAAAACAGCAGCGCCAGCAGGCATGTCATCAAGACGATGGAGATCATTTCCTTCACAACTTTATTCCTTTTCCCGGTGAATAAAAATTTCTTCTCTTTGTTTTTGCGCAGGATTTTAGATCGCTATGGGTAAAAATCCTAGTTTTAATCCCATCTTTCTCTCTGCCTTTGTGGTTAACGCCGCGTCGGCAAGCCGTGGCGCAGCCGTAAACCGGGAGGGCATTAACCCGTCGGAGCTATTGCCGAGCGTTGCGCGGCTGACTATATAAAATAGGGATCGCGTGACGTCGCAGGCTGCAAGGCGCAGCCCTTTGGGGCGGCCGCTTACCTGTTTATCGCGCTTCCATGTAGATGAAGGAGTCGGCAATGAGTACCAAACCTACTATCGTGCTGGTACATGGATTTTGGGGCGGCGCCGCGCACTGGCGTAACGTCATCATCGAGTTGTCGCGCCGGGGACATACGGCGATTCGTGCGGTAGAAATGCCGCTGACCTCACTGGCTGAGGATGCGGAACGCACGCGTAAGCTGGTCGCGCAGCAAGCGGGGCCGGTATTGTTGGTGGGGCACTCTTACGGCGGTGCGGTGATCACGGAAATGGGCAATCAGCCTAACGTGGTTGGCCTGGTGTATATCGCTGCGTTTGCGCCGGATGCCGGGGAAAGCCCCGGAGGCATTACGCAAGCGTACCCGCCTGCGGCAATGGCGAACCTGGCCCCGGACAGCGATGGTTATCTGTGGATCAAAACCGACAAGTTTCACGAAAGTTTTTGCCAGGATCTGAGCGCCGATGAGGCGCTGGTGATGGCGGTGACGCAGAAGGCTCCGCTGGCCGGCACGTTCGGCAATACCCTCGGTGAACCGGCCTGGCGACATAAACCGTCATGGTATCAACTTTCCAGCGACGATCGCATGATAGCCCCGGAGAACCAACGGCGCATGGCGCAGCGGCTACAGGCGAAGAAAGTCATGGTGCTGAATGCCAGCCATGCCTCGCTGGTTTCCCATGCTGATGAGATCGCGGGATTGATCGACGAAGCGGCCGGTTCGCAATAGAGCAGGGGCTGGAATGCTATGCAGGGGAAAAGAGATACCCTGCCTCTTTGCCCCCTGTTTCGCCGTACTAAAGGGCAGCATACCCGGATCCAATTAGGGATAAACGCTGATGTCGCTATTGATGTTGATCATTAACAGCATTATCAACACCACGGCGGCGGCAATGATCGCGTAGATTTCCGACTGACGCATATCGCGTTAGCGCCCGTTAACGCCGATCAGTTCTATGGCGGCGCGATGCAGTTTTTGAAAATGCTCGTCGGGCTGCTTTTCTACCTCCTGGATAAGGCTGGCGAGCAGGTTCTGCTTGGTTATCGGCTTGTTGGCCGTCAGCACCAACAGCACGCTTCTGCCGAGCAGGCAGCATATTTGCTTATGGTATTCATCAACATCGGGCTTGCTGAGGCCATAGAGGGTGTAGTCGATCATGATATCTAACCTGCTGACAGGTAAATGCCCGCCGAAGCGGGCTGAGAAGCCATAAAATAAAGTGAGACAAATTTCGCTTAAGACCGGGTTTAAGCAATGGGATAACGATAACTGAATGGGAATATTCCTATCAAGCCGTGCGGGCGTGGAGGTGAATGTTTAGGAATAACCTCAGAAGAAAGAATGGAAAGTGGCTGTCAGCACCGGAGCACGTATTTGTTAGGGATCTTTGTAAAGGTACTCGTTCCTTTTGCGTTATTTTTTGCCATCCGTGCATCCACTTGGCGCCCCTCATACGTATATCAGTAATGAGCGACACTTCCGCTCCGCTTACGTTGAGGACTTAATCATGAAAACGCTTATCTCCACTCTCTTCACCGGCTCATTACTGTTCAGCGCCGCAACCCTGGCCGTTGCCGCTGATTCAGCATCCGTGATGGTTGGGGGGGCTGCGATGTACCCCTCAAAAAACATTGTGCAAAATGCGCTGAATTCAAAAGATCATACGACGCTGGTCGCGGCGGTTAAAGCTGCCGGCTTGGTCGACACCTTGCAAGGCAAAGGACCTTATACGGTCTTTGCGCCAACGAATGCCGCATTCGCCAAATTGCCGGCCGGTACGGTGGATAATCTACTAAAACCTGAGAACAAAACTCTGTTGACCAGCGTGTTGACCTATCACGTCGTGGCGGGGAACTATGACATGAAAGCGCTGGAGAGAAAAATTGAGCAAGGCGGAGGACGGGCGGAACTCAAAACCGTCAATGGCCAGTCGCTATGGTTTATGAATAACGGCCCGCATAATATTCAGATCAAAGATGCCAAAGGCGACGTCGCCAACATCAGCACCTATGATGTGCGGCAGCAAAACGGTGTAATCGAGGTTATTGATACCGTGCTAATGCCCAAGTAATGCCTATACTCGAAATGGGCAAAGCTTACCCGCTTTAGGAATGGTATGGATCACTCGTTGAAAGAAAACCAGATAATGTGCTTAAAGGCGATCGCTAATGGCGATCGCCGAGCATTTGAACGCCTGTACAGTTCGACATCCGCATGTTTATTCGCCATTGCGCTACGCATGTTGCGTAATCGTCAGTGGGCAGAAGAGGTTCTGATCGACGGCTTTCTTACCGTATGGCAACGTGCTGGAGATTATGATCCGACCATGAGTTCGCCTATGACATGGCTTACTCATATTATAAGGAATCGATGTATTGATGGATTGCGTAGCCGGTACGGACGCCATGCCGAACTGGAAGAAGAATATAGTGACCAAATCCCTCAGTCGGAAAATGAAAGTTTGGATGACGATGGGGAGCAGGCTAAAAAGTTAAACGATTGTTTGAAGCATCTGACTTCTGAACAACGGCAAAGTATTATTTTGGCATATTATCAAGGGATGTCGCACGCGGATATCGCTGATTGGTTGCAGCAACCGCTGGGTACGGTTAAAAGCTGGGTCCGTCGTGCGCTATCGCATCTGAAGGATTGCCTAGGCCTATGAACAGACGTGAAAGTGATGAAATGCTGGCTGCAGAGTATGCTCTTGGCACGCTCAGAGGGAATGCTCGGCTGCATTTTGAGCGCCGTCTGAAAACGGATAGCGTTTTAGCTTCCCAGGTTGGAAAATGGCAAAGTATCTGGTCAGGGCTGGATATCGGTATCACGCCGATCCCTCCGCCCGAAAGCGTTTGGAAAAGAATTGAATTAAATCTGCCTCGATACTCTTCGTTCAGACGGCATATCCGAAACTATATTGCATGGGGGGTTGCGGCGGGAATCGGCGTATTGAGCCTGAGTTCGTGGTTTCATTGGCGTACGCCAGAGCTGAAACCGCTAGTTGTGCTGAACGGAACGAATCAAGTGTCGTGGGTTGTGAGTTCCGATAGGCAAAGAAAAATTGTTCGAATAACACCATTAGGCCTGGCCGCTATTCCCGTCGGAAAAAGCCTTGAATTATGGCTTATCCCCGTTGGGCATAAGCCCGTTGCAATTGGCCTTGTAAACGAGAACGGCATGAGTCAGTTTTATTTGGCGGATGCTGATTTAGTTAAAGGAACAACGATTGCTATCAGCCTGGAGCCGTTAGGCGGCTCGCCGAACCAACAGCCGACCGGCCCTGTGTTGTATTCCGGCGAATTGGTTCTATGATTGACGTCGGAAGTATCCTGAATATGATTTAAATTCGTTCAGTATGAAAACGGCCGGAGAATATGTGTCCGGCCGTTTTTATGGTTATACGGTCTGCTTGCGAAACAGTTCGCGGAATACCGGATAAATATCGTCCGGCTCGCGGATATGCTGCATGGCGAAGTTGTCGAATTTCGCCTGCAGATCCTCATATTCGCGCCACAGCGTTTGGTGAGCGCGGCGAGTGATTTCTATATAACTGTAATAGCGCACCATCGGCAGGATCTTCTTCGCCAACAGCTCATGACACAGCGGTGAATCGTCGGCCCAGTTGTCGCCGTCCGACGCCTGCGCGGCGTAGATATTCCATTGCGCCGGGTCGTATCGCTCCTCAACCACTTCGTTCATCAATTTCAGCGCGCTGGAAACGATGGTACCGCCGGTTTCCTGCGAATAGAAGAACTCCTGCTCGTCTACCTCTTTCGCCTGAGTATGATGGCGAATATAGACCACTTCGACGTTTTTGTAGGTTCGGCTCAGGAACAGATAGAGCAGAATGTAAAAACGTTTGGCCATGTCTTTGGTGGCCTGATCCATCGAGCCGGATACGTCCATCAGGCAGAACATCACCGCCTGGCTGGAAGGCTCCGGCCGGCGCTCGTAGTTTTTGTAACGCAGGTCGAAGGTGTCGATAAACGGCACGCTTTCGATTTTCTTGCGCAGTTCGGCAATCTCCTTGCGCAGCCGCTCTTCTTCCAGCAGCTGCACCGGCTCGGTGTTTTCCAACTGGTTCAGCTCGTCTTCCAGTTCGTGCAATGCACGTCTTTTACCGGCGGTCATGGCGGTACGTCGCGCCAGTGAGTTTTGCAGCGAACGCACGACGCTGATGTTGGCCGGTACACCGTTGGCGGTATAGCCGGCGCGATGGGTTTTGAACTCGGTCAGCTGCTTGTACTGATTTTTTTTCAGGTTGGGCAGGGCGAGATCCTCGAACAAAAGATCGAGATACTCGTCTTTGGATATCTGGAAGACGAACTCATCCTGGCCCTCGCCGTCCTGGCTGGCGTTGCCCTGGCCACCGCCACCGCCTGCGCCGCCCTGAGGCCGTTCGACGCGATCGTTCTGAACGAAGTGGTCGTTGCCTGGGTGAACGCGATGGCGCGTGCCGCCGCGCCCCTGATGAAACATCGGTTCGTTGATATCGTCAGTGGGGATGGAGACCGACTCCCCGCTGTCTACGTCGGTGACCGAACGCTTGTTAATGGCTTCGGCAATCGACTGTTTGATTTGCGACTTGTAACGGCGCAAGAAGCGTTGGCGATTCACCATGCTCTTGTTTTTGCCGTTCAGCCGTCGGTCAATGAAATAGGCCATACTTCCCCCAAACGACGTTGCCAACTTTTCATGTCCCGGCCGCAGCAGCGCAAGGTGCCAGCCCCTCCGTGGGCTGCGCTGCAACGTCCATGACTGTGGACATGGCCCTGATAATGCCGCTTACCTGAGGCGTTATGAGGATTTTCTGACCCGCAGATACCATTCACACAGCAGGCGCACCTGCTTGCGGGTATAGCCTTTTTCCATCATGCGATCGACGAAGTCGTCGTGTTTTTTCTGCTCGTCCGTCGAGGTTTTGGCGTTGAACGAAATCACCGGCAACAGCTCTTCGGTATTGGAGAACATTTTCTTCTCGATCACGGTGCGCAGCTTCTCGTAGCTGGTCCAGTTCGGGTTACGGCCGTTGTTGTTGGCGCGGGCGCGCAGCACGAAGTTCACGATTTCGTTGCGGAAATCTTTCGGATTGCTGATGCCGGCCGGCTTTTCAATTTTCTCCAGTTCGGCGTTCAGGGATTCGCGGTCGAACAGCTGACCGGTGTCGGGATCGCGATACTCCTGATCCTGGATCCAAAAGTCTGCGTAGGTCACGTAGCGGTCAAAAATGTTCTGTCCGTATTCCGAGTAGGATTCCAGATAGGCGGTCTGGATCTCTTTGCCGATAAACTCGGCGTATTTCGGGATCAGGTAGCCTTTCAGATGTTCCAGGTATTTCTCGGCCAAATCCTGCGGGAACTGTTCGCGTTCGATCTGCTGCTCCAGCACATAGAACAGGTGCACCGGGTTGGCCGCCACTTCGGCGTGATCGAAGTTGAATACTCGCGAGAGGATTTTGAAGGCGAAACGGGTGGAGAGGCCGTTCATGCCTTCGTCAACCCCGGCGTAGTCGCGGTACTCCTGATAGGACTTGGCTTTCGGATCGGTATCCTTGAGGCTTTCGCCGTCATACACGCGCATCTTCGAATAAATGCTCGAGTTTTCCGGCTCTTTCAGCCGCGAGAGCACGCTAAACCGCGCCAGCGTTTCCAGGGTGCCCGGCGCGCAAGGTGCGTGGGTCAGCTCGCTGTGATCCAGCAGCTTGTCATAAATCTTGATCTCTTCCGACACGCGCAGGCAGTAAGGCACCTTGACGATATACACGCGGTCGAGGAACGCTTCGTTGTTCTTGTTGTTACGGAAGGTGACCC
The DNA here is from genome assembly GCF_024160145.1 of Serratia nevei. Classification (GTDB taxonomy): domain Bacteria; phylum Pseudomonadota; class Gammaproteobacteria; order Enterobacterales; family Enterobacteriaceae; genus Serratia; species Serratia nevei_A. Next base: position 38,622 of record NZ_JAMYWQ010000017.1, on the reverse strand, counting down.
ACTCGGATTCGTTGGAGTGCGCCAGAATGATGCCGTTGAACGGCAGGGCGGAGATGCCCTCGGTGCCGTTGTAGTTGCCTTCCTGGGTGGCAGTCAACAGCGGATGCAGCACCTTGATTGGCGCTTTGAACATCTCGACGAACTCCATGATCCCCTGGTTGGCACGGCACAGGGCGCCGGAGTAGCCGTAGGCGTCCGGATCGTTCTGCGCGTGGTTCTCCAGTTTGCGGATATCCACTTTACCGACCAGCGCCGAGATGTCCTGGTTGTTTTCGTCGCCCGGCTCGGTTTTGGCGATGGCTATCTGTTCCAGAATGGAAGGGCGCACTTTCACGACTTTAAACTTGGTGATGTCGCCGCCGAACTCATGCAGGCGTTTCGCCGCCCACGGCGACATGATGGTACCGAGATAGCGACTGGGGATGTTGAACTCTTTTTCCAGGATCGTGGCGTCTTCCTGCGGATTAAACAGGCACAGCGGATGATCGTTCACCGGGCTGCGTTCGCCGTTGGCGCTGAGGGTATAAATAGGCACGCGCTGCATCAGCGCCTTCAGACGTTCCGCCAGCGAGGATTTACCGCCGCCCACCGGGCCCAGCAGGTAAAGGATCTGTTTCTTCTCTTCCAGGCCCTGAGCGGCGTGTTTCAGGTAAGAGACGATCTGTTCGATGGCCTCTTCCATGCCGTAGAATTCTTCGAAGGCCGGATAACGTGCGATCACGCGGTTGGAGAACAGGCGCGACAGGCGTGACTCTAGCGCAGTGTCGACCATCACAGGTTCACCGATAGCCATCAGCAGACGTTCGGCCGCATTGGCATAGGCACTGCGATCTTGCCGGCAAATGGTAAGAAATTCCTGCAGTGTGAACTCTTCGTCCTTGGCAGCTTCGTAGCGCTGGCGATAGTGGTCAAATATGTTCATGATGCCCGTCCTTTCGTTATTAGCACAGGTTAAAGAGAGCGTGTGATAGTGTTCTGGCTCCCGAAAGATGAGAATACGCCTGAGTACAGCAACCCGTATGCCAACTTGGTGCGCTTATTATCGCGAGTTGCGCTGTATGCCACTGGGCCCAGGATAAATCCACCTTCTGATTTAAGCTTAGTTTGCTTGCCGGAAAATTTCCTGCCGTAGAAAAAGCTTTTTTTAAGTCATATCAATGACTCAGTTATGACAATGAAAGCCAAATGCCTTGTCTGGCGCGGCCTGCGGCATGAAACGTCATCGTTCCGCCATGATTAATTCATAATTCCGCTATAAGTTATTCGATCTTGGTCGTTTTCTATTGTAAAGATTAGGCACATAACTAAATTTTCACATAAACTATCGCGGCTATTAACCCTGTAATTTATGGAAAAAGAACCAGTGAAGATTTCAAAACTCAAAACGCTAGCAATTATCGCTTCCGCAATGGTTTGTGCGCAAAGTGCTCAGGCGGGAACCTGGTCACTCGGCGCTGCCGCGCTGGTTAGCCCGGACGCGTATCGTGGTTATCAGGACCGCGTTTATCCGGTGCCCGTCATCGACTATGAAGGTGACGACTTCTACTTCCGTACGCTGACCGCCGGTTACTACCTGTGGAAAGATCAGGAAAACCAGCTGAGCATCATGGGTTACTACACGCCATGGGGCTACCGTCCGGGCGACAGCGACGACGATCGCATGAAGCGTCTCGACAAGCGCCGCGGCACGCTGATGGCCGGCCTGGCCTATTCGCACAACGCCGAGTGGGGCACCCTCCGTACCACCTTCACCGGTGACACGCTGAACTACAGCAACGGCCTGGTGGGCGATGTGGCTTACCTGTACAAGTTTGATCTGGACGCGCTGACGTTGGTCCCGGGCGTGGGCGTGATGTGGAACAGCAAAAACCAGAACAAATATTACTACGGCGTCAGCGCCAATGAATCGCGCCGCAGCGGCCTGGACAGCTACACCCCTGGCGATAGCTGGGCGCCGTATCTCGAGCTGAGCGCCAATTACCAGATCAACAAAAGCTGGAATGCCTTCTTCGTCGGCCGCTATGTGAAACTGTCTGATGAAGTGAAAGACAGCCCGATGGTGGATAAATCCTACACCGGTTTGTTAATGACGGGTGTGAGCTACACCTTCTAATCGCGCATTGCACAACTATTGTGCATCACGTGCATCAAAAAGGGGCGTTTGCGCCCCTTTTGCACATCTGTAGTGCGCTGACGCACGCGGCCTCTCAGGCCTTTTTACGGCTGCGGAAGGTGACGCCCAAACGGGCGGGTTGTTCACCGGCGGCGACCAGCGGTTTGCTGACGCGCCCGGTTTCTACGCAAACCATGGTCTTGTAACCGTCATTCGGCATATCCCCCATGCTGCAGGAGAGTTCTACGCCGGGGTTCCAGGCGATGACGTCGCTCATATGATGGTGGTGAACCTCGATGGTGCGTGCGAACGCCGGATCGCGGATCAGGCTGAAGGCCTCCGGGTGGGTATAGACGCGGTCGGTTTGGCCGACGAAGGTCACTTCGCCTGCCTGGCGCGCTTCGGTGCCGCCCGCCACTTTGTCGATATAAGGCTCGCCGAGGCCCGCCACGCTGACCCGATCGATGTCGCCGACCTGGAGGTAGCTGTGCAGCGCCGCCGTGGCCTGATAATCGCCGTGCGATTCCAGTTCGATCTCGCACTCTTCACCCAGCTTGAAACGGGCAATTAGCGTGAAGGCGTGCGGCCACAGTTTGCGGGTCTGTTCATTGTCTTTGAGCGTAAAGGTCAGGATGACGCCGTTGTCGTCTTCATCGTGCGCCGTCAGGCTCCAGGGCTGGTTGCGGGCGAAGCCGTGGGAGGGTTGCGCCACCGGGCCGAACCAGGGCCAGCAGATCGGCACGCCGCCGCGGATGGCCTTGCCCTTGGCGAAAGGGGTGTTGCTGCTGAGCCAAATCATCGGCTGCTCACCGCTGGGCTGCCAGGCCAGCAAATGGGCGCCCTGCAGCGCGACGGCTGCGCGCACTTTAGGGTGCGAGACCACAACCACGCCCAGCTCATCGAGTTGACGCTGGCTGATGTAAGGAGAAATCTGTGCGGAAACGGGCAGGGTGAAAATTTTATCTTTCATTTCATGACCTTATTGTTTGCCGGAGAGACAAATAAAAAAGGGCGACAGAAATGTCGCCCTCATTATCAGCTTAACATCATGCCATTATTTGGAGATGTGAGCGATCAGGTCCAGAACCTTGTTGGAATAACCGGTTTCGTTGTCGTACCAGGAAACCAGTTTCACGAAGTTGTCGTTCAGTGCGATACCGGCTTTGGCATCGAACACGGAAGTCAGCACTTCGCCGTTGAAATCGGTGGAAACCACGTCGTCTTCAACGTAGCCCAGAACGCCTTTCATAGAGCCTTCGGCGGCGTCTTTGATGGCTTTCTTGATTTCTTCGTAGGTAGCCGCTTTTTCCAGACGCACGGTCAGGTCAACAACGGATACGTTAGGCGTTGGTACGCGGAACGCCATACCGGTCAGTTTGCCTTTCAGCTCTGGCAGAACAACGCCAACCGCTTTCGCTGCGCCGGTAGAAGAAGGGATGATGTTCTGGGATGCGCCGCGGCCGCCGCGCCAGTCTTTGTGGGACGGGCCATCAACGGTTTTCTGCGTTGCGGTGGTCGCGTGAACGGTGGTCATCAGGCCTTCAACGATACCGAAGTTGTCGTTGATGACTTTAGCCAGTGGCGCCAGGCAGTTGGTGGTGCAAGAGGCGTTGGATACGATGTCCTGGCCGGCATATTTGTCAAAGTTAGCGCCACGCACGAACATCGGGGTCGCATCTTTGGATGGGCCAGTCAGAACCACTTTTTTAGCGCCAGCGGTGATGTGTTTACGTGCGGTTTCGTCGGTCAGGAAGATACCGGTCGCTTCAGCAACCACGTCAACACCCACTTCGTTCCACTTCAGGTTAGCCGGGTCTTTCTCTGCGGTAACACGGATGGTTTTGCCGTTAACAACCAGGTGGCCGTCTTTAACTTCTACCGTACCGTTGAAACGGCCGTGAGTAGAGTCATACTTCAGCATGTAAGCCATGTACTCTGCGTCCAACAGGTCGTTGATTGCAACGATCTCGATGTCAGAACGCTCTTGAGCAGCACGGAAAACAATGCGACCGATACGGCCAAAACCGTTGATACCTACTTTGATAGTCATATATTCCACCAGCTATTTGTTAGTGAATAAAAGGTTGGTTGTAAAATTACAAAAACCTTACCCAGCGTCAAGCGGAATCGTGTCAATTCTTGCGGCAAGTCAAACCGGAAGGGTGGTTTTGCACGCTTATTGCACAGTCCATTTGCGCTCGGCCTCATCCGCTATATGGGGACAAGCCGCCAAGTATAAAGTCAGCATACGCAAGATGTGTGATCGCTATCACATATCATCGTCGCGTGGCCTTTATGGGCTACAGTTTAGGCCAAAAACCCCTGCAGCGGTGTTAATTTTTTGTTATTATTAATCATTGTTTTCGTTGACATTATCCACATTCAGAGATAAGCACAAATGGCTAAAGAGACAACCCCCGGTCATCCGGTCACGGAACTGAATGAAATCCAACGTTATGTGACGCAACAGCGTGGCACCGAAGCCCCGTTCAGCGGCAAATTGCTGCACAACCAGCGTGAGGGCGTGTACCATTGCCTGTGCTGTAACCAGCCGCTGTTCTATTCCGAAACCAAATACGATTCCGGCTGCGGCTGGCCGAGCTTTTATGAGCCGGTTTCCGCTGATGCAATTCGTTATCTTGATGATAATTCACATAATATGCATCGTGTTGAAATCCGCTGCGGCCACTGCGACGCGCACCTGGGGCACGTTTTCCCCGATGGCCCGCAGCCGACCGGCGATCGCTATTGCGTCAACTCCGCCTCGCTGAGTTTCACCGATGGCGAAAATGGCGACCAAACGGCCGGTTAAGTGGTAATTTAACCAACAAAATCGATTCAGCTAATTATTCATCCGTAAGCGGGAAGGGCCCTGATGGACGTGAAAGATCTGATTGCGGCGATGACGCCCGAAATATACCAGCGCCTGGTGCAGGCGGTTGAGCTGGGCAAATGGCCGGACGGCGTGGCGCTGACGCCGGAGCAGAAAGAAAACAGCCTGCAGGCGGTGATGCTGTGGCAGTCGATGAACAACGTCGATCCGCAGCACATGAGCATCGGTACCGACGGACAAATCGTGATGAAGAGCAAGCAAGAGCTGAAACAGCAGTTCGTCGCCGAGCCGCTGGCCAAACTCAAACCGCAGTAAGGCTGCCCCTCAAGCGGGGCGATGTCGCCATCGCCCCGTCGATGCCCGCTTCGGTCGCCCGTTTTGGCACCCGGCCGTAGAAACCGATACCGAGGTTCATCTGCGCCGGTTTCAGTCCGGCAGCCAGATAATGCTTTAAAGCCGGGCTCAGCGGGCCCCGGATGCGTATAACCGATTGACGCCAAAAGCGTCGCAGTCATAACAGCAAAGCGCCTGCCGGTCACAAGCCGTTGGGGGCGGAGAAGGGCGGTATTGTGAGCGGCGTCGATATTGTCGCCGCCGCGCAGAGAGGGGGCCGGTGGCACCCGAGAGGCTTCAGTTGGCGAGAAACTGCGACAGGGTAACCAATTGCGCGCCGGCGCGCGCCATGTCCTGCAGCGCCCGCTCGCTGTCTTCCGAATGCAGATTCACGCCGCGGCAGCCGTCGACGATCACCTGCGTTGAATAGCCGATGGCCAGCGCATCCAGCACGCTGAACTTCACGCAGTAGTCGGTCGCCAGGCCCATGATCGCCAGCCGCTGGACGCCCTGCGATTGCAGCCAGCCGTGCAGTTCGGTCTGCGCCCGGTGGCCGTTATCGAAGAATGCGCTGTAGCTGTCGATGTCCGTCTCCTGGCCTTTGCGAAAAACGGCATTGATATGTTGCCGCTGCAACCGGGGGTGAAAATCGGCGCCGTGGCTCCCTTGCACGCAGTGCACCGGCCACCACACCTGCGGCAGGCCTTCCAGCTCGCCGAGGGTGCCGACCTGTGCCTGGGAGTTCACCGCAAAGCTGCGGTGATTGGCGGGGTGCCAGTCCTGGCTGGCCACCACCGGCTCGCCACGGGCCAGACAGGCGGCGATAGCCTGATTGGCCACCGGGATGACGGCGTCGCCCGCCGTGACCGCCAGCGCGCCGCCGGGACAGAAATCGTTTTGCAGATCGATCAACAACAGGGCCGTTTTCATCGCCGCTCCAGCGTTCAGTAGGTTAACCGTTGATGCTCAGTTCGCCGCGCAGGTCTTGCTGCATCAGGGCGCGGATTTGTTCCGGCGTCAGCGGCTGGCTCAGCAGGTAGTGCAGCTTGGTCAGGGCGGCTTCCACCGTCATGTCGAAACCGCTGATCACCCCGGCGTGCGCCAATGCGTTACCGGTGGCATAGCCTTCCATATTGACGCGCCCGGAGATGCACTGCGTCAGGTTGACCACCACGATGCCGCGTTCAGAGGCCGCGCGCAACTCGTCGATCAGCTCGGCCTTCTGCGGTGCGTTACCAACGCCATAGGAGCGCAGGATCAGCGCCTTGACCGGCTGCAGCAGGAAGTTGCGTACCACCGCGCCGGAAATGCCCGGATAGATGGTGACCACGCCGATCGGCTGCGGCGTGATGTCGTGCACCCGCAGCGCGCCATTGCAAGCCGGGCTGTCGATGCCGTGCTGGCGGCGAATGTGGATACCGGCTTCCAGCAGCGGCGGCAGATTCGGGGAGGCGAAGGCGTCGAAACCGTCGGCGTGCGCTTTGGTGGTGCGGTTGCCGCGGAACAGCTTGTTGTTGAAGAACAGGCTGACTTCGTTCACCGGATGGTTGGCCGCCAGATACAGCGCGTTGAGCAGGTTGGTCTGGCCATCGGAGCGCAGCTCCGCCAGCGGGATCTGCGAACCGGTGACGATCACCGGTTTAGCCAGGTTTTCCAGCATAAAGGAGAGCGCCGACGCGGTGAACGCCATGGTATCGGTGCCGTGCAGGATCACGAAGCCATCGTAGCGATCGTAGTTCTGTTTGATGTCGTCGGCGATGTGCTGCCAGTCTTCCGGCGTCATGTCCGAAGAGTCGATCAATGGCGCGTATTCATGAATGGTGAAATCCGGCATTTCCGGACGATGGAATTCGGGCATCAGCGCCAGCTGGCGCTGCAGGTGGCCGGAAACCGGGATATAGCCGTGATCGGAACGCTGCATGCCGATGGTGCCGCCGGTGTAGGCGACGTAAATGGATTTCTTTTGCATGGTCATGATTTTAACAAAGATAAGATGGGCTGAATTATAGGGGCATGGCGGCAGAAAAAAAGCCCGGCGGTGGCCGGGCTGTAGAATTATTTGTTAGCGGACTTCTCCGCAGGTCAGGCAGATCGCATAGCGGTTCTGCGGATCGTTCAGGTTATTGAACAAACCCGGCTGTTCTTTCACCGCGTTGGCGACCGAGGCCAGTGGGGCGGGCAACATGGCCTGAATCGCCGCCGGCAGCATGGCGTGAATGGAAACGCCGAACTGGCTGAGCACCATATCGCTCAGGCTTGGGGTATCGACGAACCAGTCGAGCTGCCACTGCTGCAGCTTCGCCAGCTCGGCGGCTTTCTTCACCGCATCGTCGAAATCGCCCAACTGATCGACCAGGCCGTTGGCCTTGGCGTCGCTGCCGAGCCAGACGTGGCCCTGGGCGATTTGATCAACCTGCTGTGGGGTCATCTTGCGCGATTTGGCGACCAGTTCGATAAAGTTCTTATAACCGTTTTCGATGTTCAGCTGCATCATCTGCGAGAACTCCTGCGGCAGCGCCTTGGTGACCGCAATGTCGGCCAGCGGTGAGGTCGCCACGCCGTCGGTGTGCACGCCCAGCGTATCCAGGGTTTTCTCGTAGGTGTTGATGATGCCGAAAATGCCGATGGAGCCGGTCAGGGTGCTCGGGCTGGCGATGATGTAGTCGGCCGGCGTCGAAACCCAGTAGCCGCCGGACGCGGCCATGCCGCCCATCGAAACCACTACCGGCTTGCCGGCGGCGCGCACGGCGGCCAGTTCGGAACGGATCACTTCGGATGCGCTGACGCTGCCACCCGGGCTGTTGACGCGGAACACCACGGCCTTGATGGCCGGATCCAGGCGCGCCTGGCGCAGCTCGGCGGCGGTGGTATCACCCCCGACGTTGCCCGGCGTCTGCGGGCCGTCCATGATGGCGCCGTTGGCGAACACCACGGCTATCTTGCCGCCCTGATTGGCATCCGGCTTCGGCTGGTAGTCGTAGATGCTGGTGGCGTTGAAATCGTTCGCCTGTTTATCCCAGCCGAAGGTTTTGACCAGCTGATTTTCGATCGCGGTGCGCGACGCCAGCTCATCCACCAGCTTATTGTCCAGCGCATAGCGAGCGGTGTCGCCACCGGCCGCCTGCAGGCCGCTCAGCACGCCGGCGGCGCCCGGGAACAGCTGCTGCGGCGTCAACTGGCGGTTGGCGGCCACGGTTTCCAGGTAGTTCTGCCACAGGCCGCCGATCCAACGGCTGTCCGCTTCGCGCGCCGCCGGGGACATATCGTCGCGGATCAGCGGCTCAACCGCCGATTTATAGGTGCCGACGCGGAAGATATTGGTGGTGACCTTAAGCATGTCCAGCAACGACTTGTAATACAGGTTGTTGGTGGCGAAACCGTGCAGATCGACCGCGCCCTGCGGCGACAGGTAGATTTTGTTGGCGTAGCTGGCCAGGAAATATTGCGTCTGGTTGTAGCTGTCGCCGATGGCGAAGATCGGCTTGCCGCTGTCGCGGAACTCGCGCAGCGCCTTGCCGATATAACGCAGCGACGGCTGATCGGCACCGGCGAAGTCATTCAGTTGCAATACCATGCCGGTAATGTTTTTGTCGTCTTTAGCCTTGCGGATACTGTCCACCACGTCGAACAGCGAGTTTTCCTGCAGGCGGCTGCTGGAGGCGCCCAGCAACTCGCGGCCCCATTGCCGCACCCGGTTGTTTACCGAAGGCTGATCGACCACCACGCCGCTTAAGTCGACCAGCAGTGCCCCGCGCGCTGGCGCCGTCGAGGTGGAGGAACTTTGGAAGGACAGATAGATGCCGACCCCAACCAGGATCAGCAAGACCAGGAACAGGTTAAGGATCAGTTCCCTGATAAAATTCAGCAGACGCCATGTCCACCGGAAAATGCCGGCAATAATTTGCCACAATGTGCGCATGTGCTCTCCAACAAGAGTCGAGAATGTTCCGCTATCCTAATGAGCGGCCGGGGAAATGTCAGCTTTAAATCGTGGTACACAGACGCTATCGCCGAGGCTGTAACTCGCCGTTTAGCTATGTTAACGTGGCCGGAATGAAAATTGTTATCAGGAGTTTACGATGGATGCTCTGGATCTGTTATTGAATCGCCGCTCGGCTTCGCGCTTAGCGGAACCGGCGCCGGCGGGGGAAGTGCGTCAAAATATCATCAACGCGGGCCTGCGAGCGCCCGATCACGGCGCACTGCAGCCGTGGCGTTTCGTGATGATCGAAAATCAGGGTCTCGAGCGCTTCAGCCAGCTGCTGCAGGCGGCGGCGAAGCAGGATCAACTGGACGACGCGGCGATCGAAAAGGCCACCAAGGCCCCGTTCCGCGCACCGCTGATCGTCACCGTCATTGCGCACTGCACCGAAGAAACCAAGGTGCCACGCTGGGAGCAGGTAGTTTCCGCCGGTTGCGCGGTGCAGGCGATGCAGATGGCGGCGCTGGCGCAGGGCTTTAACGGCATCTGGCGCACCGGCGCCTGGACCGAGCATGCGCTGGTGCGCGAAGCCTTCGGCTGCCGCGAGCAGGATGAGATCGTCGGTTTCCTCTATCTGGGCACGCCACAGCTGAAGGCCGCCACCAAGGTGACGCCGCCGGACAGCGCGCCTTTCGTCAGCTATTTCTGAGTTTTCTCCCGCGGGGCGCGGCGAAAATGCGCCAAACCCCGCAAAATTGCATGGTTTCTGAGCAGGCCGTTCGCTTATCGGCGGCCCGCTCTTATCAATCCCCTCGGCAAGCGCTACCCTATGTTATCTTGAGTGCCGTTACCGAAGGGAGTGGACTATGACATCGCCAGCGATCCGTTTAACCCAGTACAGCCATGGCGCTGGCTGCGGCTGCAAAATCTCACCGAAAGTTCTCGAAACCATCTTGCACAGCGAGCGGGAAAAATTTGTCGATCCGCGCCTGCTGGTCGGCAATGAAACCCGCGACGACGCGGCGGTGTACGACATCGGCAACGGCGTCGGCATCATCAGCACCACCGACTTCTTCATGCCGATCGTCGACGATCCGTTCGATTTCGGCCGCATTGCGGCCGCCAACGCCATCAGCGACGTGTACGCCATGGGCGGCAAACCGATCATGGCGATCGCCATTCTTGGCTGGCCGATCGCCAAACTGCCGCCGGAGGTGGCGCAGCAGGTGATCGACGGTGGCCGTTTCGCCTGCCAGCAGGCGGGTATCGCACTGGCCGGCGGCCATTCCATCGATGCGCCGGAACCGATTTTCGGCCTGGCGGTCACCGGCGTGGTCAATACCGAGCGGGTGAAGAAAAACAGCGCCGCACAGGCCGGGGCGAAACTCTATCTGACCAAGCCGCTGGGCATCGGCGTGCTGACGACCGCCGAGAAGCAAAGCAAGCTGCGCCCTGAGCATCAGGGCCTGGCGACGGAAGTGATGTGCCGCCTGAACAAGCCGGGCGCAGATTTTGCCGAGGTGGCGGGCGTTACGGCGATGACCGATATCACCGGTTTTGGCCTGCTGGGCCACCTGAGCGAGGTGTGCCAGGGCTCCGGTCTGCAGGCCACGGTCTGGTTCGACCGGGTACCGAAGCTGCCGGACGTCGAGGCGTATATTGCCGAAGGCTGCGTGCCGGGCGGCACCGGGCGCAACTTCGACAGCTATGGCCATCTGGTGGGCGAGATGAGCGATTTGCAGCGCCAGCTGCTGTGCGATCCGCAAACCTCCGGCGGCTTGCTGTTGGCGGTATTGCCTGAGTCGGAGGCGCAGGTGCTGGCGATTGCCGAGCAGCACGGTATTACGCTCAACGCTATCGGTGAATTGCATGCCGCACAGACCGGGCAGCCGCTGATCGAGGTCGCGTAGTGTCCAACATGCAAGGAAGGCCGGACAGCGACGATTACCAACGCATTTTCCTGCAGGACGTGCCGCTGATTGACGTGCGCGCGCCGATCGAGTTTCAGCAGGGCGCCTTTGCCCAGGCGGTGAATTTACCGCTGATGATCGACAGCGAACGCCAGGCGGTCGGCACCTGCTATAAGCAGCATGGGCAACAAGCGGCGATCGCGCTCGGCCACAGCCTGGTGAACGGCAAACTGCGCGAACAGCGCACCGCCGCCTGGCTGGCGGCCTGCGCAGAGCGGCCCGCAGGCTATATTTACTGCTTCCGCGGCGGGCTGCGCTCGCAGCTGGTGCAGCAATGGCTGCATGAGGCCGGCGTGGATTATCCGCGTATCACTGGCGGTTATAAGGCACTGCGCAATTATCTGCTCGGTGTGCTGACGCAAAGCGCGGCATTGCCGATGGCCCTGGTGGGCGGCAATACCGGCAGCGGCAAGACGCTGCTGGTCAACGAACTGGCCGACGGCGTCGATCTGGAAGGCGCGGCGCGCCATCGCGGTTCATCTTTTGGCCGAACGCTGGCGGGGCAAAGCTCGCAGATAGATTTTGAGAATCGTCTGGCTGTGTTATTGCTGAAAAAACAGCATGGTGGCAGCCGCCGGTGGGTGCTGGAAGACGAAGGGCGGATCATCGGCAGCAACAATCTGCCGTTGCCGTTGTTCAACGGCATGCAGCAGGCACCTGTGGCGGTGATCGACGATCCGTTCGACATTCGCCTGGCGCGCCTGCAGGCGGAATATATCGACGGTATGCGCGAACAGTTCGAACAGGCCTATGGCGTGGAAGAAGGCTGGCGGCAGTACGACGACTATTTGCATCACGGCCTGTTCGCCATCCGCCGCCGTTTGGGCCTGGAGCGCTTCCAGCAGCTGACGCAGCGGTTGGAGGCGGCGCTGCGGGCTCAGCGCCTCAGCGGCCAGGGCGACGCGCACCGCGAATGGTTGGCGCCTCTGTTGCAGCAGTACTACGATCCGATGTATTGCTATCAGTTGGAAAAGAAAGCCCAGCGGATCGTCTTCCGTGGAAACTATGCAGAAGTAAGAGAATTCTTGATGACGTTCAGCCAGAAAAACGGTGATTAATGCGACTGTTCATAGCCGAGAAACCGAGTTTGGCGCGCGCCATTGCCGACGTCTTGCCCAAGCCGCACCGCCGCGGCGACGGTTATATCGCCTGTGGCAACAACGACGTGGTGACCTGGTGCGTCGGCCACCTGTTGGAGCAGGCCCAGCCTGACGCCTATGACAGCCGCTATGCGCGCTGGTCATTGGCGGACCTGCCAATCATTCCCGAAAAATGGCGCTTGCAGCCGCGGCCTTCGGTCAGTAAACAGCTCAACGCCATTAAAAAGCTGCTGCTCGAAGCCGATGAAGTGGTTCACGCCGGTGACCCGGATCGCGAAGGGCAACTGCTGGTGGATGAGGTGCTGGACTACCTGGATTTGACGGCGGAGAAGCGCCAGAACGTGCGCCGCTGTCTGATCAACGATCTCAACCCGCAGGCGGTGGAGCGTGCGGTCGAGCGCCTGCGCGACAACCGAGACTTTATCCCGCTGTGCGTGTCCGCGCTGGCGCGTTCGCGCGCCGACTGGCTGTACGGCATCAATATGACCCGCGCCTATACGCTGCTGGGCCGCAACGCCGGTTACGACGGCGTGCTGTCGGTGGGCAGGGTGCAGACCCCGGTGCTGGGGCTGGTGGTGCGTCGCGACGAAGAGATCGAAAACTTCGTGCCAAAAGACTTTTTCGAGGTTAAGGCGCACATCGTCACGCCGAAAGAAGAGCGCTTCGTGGCGCTGTGGCAGCCCAGCGACTCCTGTGAACCCTATCAGGATGAAGAGGGGCGTTTGCTGCATCGGCCGTTGGCGGAGCACGTGGTCAAGCGCATCGAGGGCCAGCCGGCGCTGGTCACGGCCTATAACGATAAACGGGAATCAGATACCGCACCGCTGCCGTTCTCGCTTTCCACGCTGCAAATCGAGGCGGCCCGGCGCTACAACCTCAGCGCGCAACAGGTGCTGGACGTTTGCCAGCGGCTGTACGAAACCCACAAATTGATCACCTATCCGCGTTCCGACTGCCGCTATCTGCCGGAAGAGCATTTCGCCGGCCGCCACGCGGTGCTGAACGCCATCAGCGTGCACCAACCCGAGCTGTATCCGCAGCCGGTGATCGACAGCGATCGCCGCAACCGCTGCTGGGACGATAAAAAGGTCGATGCGCACCATGCCATCATTCCCACCGCCCGCGCCGGCAAGGTCAATTTGACGCAGGATGAACGGAACGTGTATGGGCTGGTGGCGCGTCAGTATCTGATGCAGTTTTGTCCGGATGCGGTGTTCCGCAAATGCGTGATCGAGCTGGATATCGCCGGCGGCAAATTCATCGCCAAGGCGCGTTTCCTGGCGGAGGCCGGCTGGCGCACGCTGCTGGGCAGCAAGGAGCGCGACGAGGAAAACGAAGGTGCGCCGCTGCCGGTGGTGGCCAAAGATGATGAGCTGCTGTGCGAGCGCGGTGAGGTGGTGGAGCGCCAGACGCAGCCGCCGCGGCCGTTTACCGACGCCAGTCTGCTGTCGGCGATGACCGGCATCGCGCGATTCGTACAAGATAAAGCGTTAAAGAAAATCCTGCGGGCGACCGATGGTTTAGGAACGGAAGCGACGCGAGCGGGGATCATCGAATTGCTGTTCAAGCGGGCGTTTCTGTACAAGAAGGGGCGCTATATTCACTCCAGCGAAACCGGGCGCGCGTTGATTCACTCGCTGCCGGATCTTGCTGCGCGTCCTGATATGACGGCCAACTGGGAAGCCACGCTGACGCAAATCAGCGAGAAATCCTGCCGCTATCAGGACTTTATGCAGCCGTTGGTCGGCACGCTGCAAGAGCTGATTTATCAGGCCAAGCAGAGCCGGGCGAGCATGGCGTTTCGTGGGTTGCCGCCGCCTTCCAGCGGGGGCAAAAAACGCAGGAAAAGCGCCGGCAAGGCGCAGGAGAAGAGTGAATGAAGCATGGACTCAGTGGAGTGTTGGCTGCCGCCGCCCTGATGTTTTCCGCCCTGGCCGCCGCTAACCGTGGCGATGTGGACGTGGTGCTGCCGGTTTCACCGGAGATCTGGGGCACGGCCAAAGGCGGCGTCAATCCGCCGCCGGCGCAGCCCTGCAACCGCTGTTGCGTCTACCAGAATCAAAACTATTCCGAGGGCGCGGTGCTTAAAGTGGAAGGGGAAGTGCTGCAGTGCGTGCGTGAGCCTAACACCATTGGCACCAACCCTTTGATTTGGGTGCGACTGAAGAAGTGACGATGTAACCTGTCGCTGCGTTCAGCGTGCACCGCGTTGCGCAGCGATATAGTCCGCCAGCAGCGGAACGTCGGCGGGCGCCAGGGCGTATTCCTGCGCCTGTTGCGGCGTGACCCAGACCAACGCCGAGTGGCAACGTTGCTGTAATTCGCCGGAGAAATCCGCGACTCGCCAGGCGTGCAGCCGGATGATGCGTTCGTCTTGCTGCCACTGATTGCTGCCCACATAGTCGCCGATACGGGCGCAAATTCCCAATTCTTCATCCAGCTCGCGCGCCAGCGCTTCTGGCTGGCTTTCGCCCGTTTCAACCTTGCCGCCGGGAAACTCCCACAGACCGGCCTGGTCACTGTTTGCGCCACGCTGGGCCAGTAAAATGTGGCCGTTCTGTTCCAGAATAGCGGCTACCACGTCGATAATTTTCATTGGCTTCACAGAGTAAAACCCCGGCGAGCGCCGGGGTGATGGGATTACAGCGTAAATTCCGCCCAGACCGGCGCATGGTCGGAAGGTTTTTCCATGCTGCGGGTTTGGTAATCGATGCCGGTGGCGATGCAGCGCGAAGCCAGCGGGGTGCTGGCCAGCAGCAGATCGATACGCAGGCCGCGGTTGTCGTCGAACCCCTTGGAGCGGTAGTCGAACCACGAGAATTCGTCGTTGCGCCCCGGGTTGGCGTGGCGATAGGTGTCTACCAGGCCCCAGTTCAGCAGGCGGTCCATCCATTCGCGCTCTTCCGGCAGGAAGGAACACTTGCCGGTGCGCAGCCAGCGTTTACGGCTGTCTTCGCCGATGCCAATGTCATAATCGCTCGGGCTGATGTTCATGTCACCCATGATCAACACCGGGGATTCCGCCGACAGTTGCTGCTCCAGGTAGTTTTGCAAATCCTGATAAAAGCGTGTTTTAGCCGGGAATTTGATCGGGTGGTCGCGGCTTTCACCTTGCGGGAAGTAGCCGTTGATCACCGTCAGCGTGCCCTGTGGCGTTGCCAGATCGGCCATGATGATGCGACGCTGCGCGTCTTCTTCATCGGTCGGGAAGCCGCGGCGCACGGCCAGAGGCTCCGCTTTGGTCAGCAGCGCCACGCCGTAATGGCCTTTTTGCCCGTGATAGAACACGTGATAGCCGTGCTGGCTGACTTCTTCCAGCGGGAACATGTCGTCGTGAACTTTGGTTTCCTGCAGACCGATCACGTCGGGCTGGTGCTGTTCGATAATTGCCGCCAGCTGATGCGGACGCGCGCGCAGTCCATTGATATTAAAAGAGACAAACTTCATGAGCGGTGCCGTTTTCACGAGAAAAATGTGCTGTGATAGTAGCAGAGTTCGGCGGGAAATGTAACGCAGACAGCGGCGCGCCCGCTGACTGCGCAGCCGGTTATTTCGCCCAGCGATCGTAATTTTTGGGTTGATAGTCGTCAAACTGTTGCAGCAGCGTTTGCGCCGATTCGCTGATGTGCAGGGTGCCGAGATAGTCGTGGCGCATGAAGCCCTGATCGGCGACGTGTTCGAGGAACTGGCTCAGCGGGCGATAGAACCCGTTAACGTTGAGCAGACCGACCGGTTTGTTGTGATAGCCGATTTGCCCCCAGGTCCAGATTTCAAACAGCTCTTCCAGCGTGCCGATGCCGCCGGGCAGGGCGATAAAACCGTCCGCCAGCGCAGCCATGCGGGCTTTGCGCGTATGCATATCCGGCACGACTTCCAGTTCCGTCAGGCCGCGATGTGCCGTTTCCGCTTCAACCAGGCGCTCGGGGATAATGCCGACAGCTTCACCGCCCGCCGCCAACACGGCGTCTGCCACGATCCCCATCAACCCTTTTTTGCCGCCGCCGTAAATCAAACGGCGCCCCTGTGCGGCCAGCCGTTGCCCCAGTTGGCGAGCCTGCTCGGCATAAGCGGGATTGACGCCTTCGCTGGCGCCACAAAAAACGCAAATATTGTTTCGCATCCACCTGTTCCTTACTGCACTAAAGAAGCCAGTGGTATAGCGAATTGTCGGCCGGAGTTCAAGTTACGGCTGGGAGTGAGGCGAGGTAAAAGCGGGGAATAAGGGGAGATAAATTGAGTTTTATTGATACGAAAGCATTGGATGCGATGTGTTTTAACTTGGTTCAGGGATTTTTTGCAAGGGATGGTGGTGGGGGAAGGATGATTCGTCGCTGTGCGACTCACCCTGCGGGCCGCGCTGAAGCGCGTTGTCTCACTGCGTGAGACTCGAACCTTGGTCGAAGCTTCTCATCCTTCCCCGGTGCGGAGCATGAGGGATGCGATGTGTTTTAACTTGGTTCAGGGATTTTTTGCAAGGGATGGTGGTGGGGGAAGGATGATTCGTCGCTGCGCGACTCACCCTGCGGGCCGCGCTGAAGCGCGTTGTCTCACTGCGTGAGACTCGAACCTTAGTCGAAGCTTCTCATCCTTCCCCGTTGCGGAGCATGAGGGATGCGATGTTTTTAACTTGGTTCAGGGATTTTTTGCAAGGGATGGTGGTGGGGGAAGGATTCGAACCTTCGAAGTCTGTGACGGCAGATTTACAGTCTGCTCCCTTTGGCCGCTCGGGAACCCCACCATGGTATTCATGGATTTACTAATTGTTGTTCCGGTTTTATCCGGAAGAAACCTGGCCGGCTTCTTTACTGCGTCTTCGCTCCTGGCGGAGAAAAGATGGTGGTGGGGGAAGGATTATTCGTCACTTCGTTCCTCACCCTTCGGGCCGCGCTAAAGCACGTTATCCTTCCCTTTCTGATTCGCTTTAACCCAATGCGTATCAGCAACGAAAAGATGGTGGTGGGGGAAGGATTCGAACCTTCGAAGTCAGTGACGGCAGATTTACAGTCTGCTCCCTTTGGCCGCTCGGGAACCCCACCATATTACATGGCTATTTAACTGGCCTTGCTTGCGAGAGCGCTGTCTCGGTAAGCGGGGCGCATCATATCAAATGAAGCGGATGTGTAAAGCATTGAAATGCAGAAAATGAATCGTTTGCCGTTTTTTTATTCTCGACGGTGCATCCCTGAACGAAATGCACCGTTTTATTGAGCGATTAGAGAATAACGGTGCGGTTACCATAGACAAAGACGCGCTGCGCCAGCACCTGATACAGCGCACGGCTGAGCACATTTTTCTCCACGTCGCGGCCGGCGCGCATCATATCCTCGGCGGAATAGGTGTGATCGACGTGGATCACGTCCTGCATGATGATCGGGCCTTCGTCGAGATTGTCGTTAACGTAGTGGGCGGTGGCCCCGATGATTTTTACCCCGCGCTCATAGGCCTGGTGATAAGGGCGCGCGCCGATAAACGCCGGCAGGAACGAATGGTGAATGTTGATCACCTGATTCGGATAATGCTGCACGAAGGCCGGGGTCAGCACGCGCATATATTTGGCCAGCACCACGTAATCCGGCTGATATTGATCGATCTGGGCCGTCATTTCTCGGTCGTGTTGTTCACGCGTCAAGCCTTCGTGGCTCACCAGATGGAAAGGAATATCGAAACGTTCCACCAGCGATTGCAGCGTGTCGTGGTTGCCGATCACGGCGGCGATTTCAACGTCGAGGCCGCCATAGGCGCTTTTCATCAACAGATCGCCCAGGCAGTGGGCCTCTTTGGTGACCAGCACCACGATGCGCCGGCGCCCGGTGCTGTGCAGCTCGCGTAACGAACCTTCCGGCAGCGCGCTGTCCAGATCGGCCAGCAGCGTGTTATCGTTGAAAATGCCTTCCAGCTCGGTACGCATGAAGAAACGCCCGGTGCGGTGATCGACGAACTCATTATTCTGAACGATATTGAGTTCGTGCTTGTAACAGATGTTGGTGATCTTGGCGATCAGCCCTTTGGCGTCCGGGCAGATGGTGCGTAACACTTTCCGTTGTACATTTTGGTGTGGCATGGGTTTGAGGATCCTGTCTGATACTGAACGGCCTGTCTGCGCAGGCGTAAACGTGAAGTGCCGGCCGGCTAGCGCCCGCAGCACTTCTTGTATTTTTTCCCTGAGCCACAGGGACAAATCGCATTTCTGCCGGGCTGGGGTTTGGTGCCGTCGATATAATACCAACGTTGATCGCGACGAAGGAAGCGCGAGCGCTCATGCATCGCCTGCGGTTCGCTGCTTTCGCCATCGGTAAAGCGGGCGATGAATTCGACGAAGCCTTCGTCCGGCCCGTGGCCGGCTTTCTCTTCCACAATCGTCAGGCCCAGCCATTCGGTATTTTTAAAGCTGTCGACGATCGCATTGCGCCACTCTTCGGCGCCGCAGTCGGGGTGCCAGGTGGCGATCAGATAGTCGACGTTATGATTGACATAGGCGGTGAAGCGTGAACGCATCAGCTGGCCAGGCGTCGGCGCAGGCTGGTTGCCGCTGATAAAAGGGGCGCAGCACGCGTTATACGCCAGTCCGCTGCCGCATGGGCATGATTCGGGCAAAATAACTCCTGAGAAGGCGGGGCAGAAAATGAATTTAGCGCATATGTTACCTAACAATATTCGTCAGTGACAATCTACCCTGAAAGCAGAGAACATCTTTCATCGAGAGGATGGCGCGATGCGGCAAATCAAGATCGGACTGGCGCTGGGAGCCGGCTCGGCCAAAGGCTGGGCGCACATCGGCGTGATCAATGCGTTAAAGAAGCTGGGGATTGAGGTCGATATTGTTGCCGGCTGCTCTGTCGGGGCATTGGTGGGGGCCGCGTTCGCCAGCCATCGCCTGCCGGCGATGGAGCAGTGGGTGCGATCGTTCAGCTATTGGGATGTGATCCGCCTGATGGATTTTTCCTGGCAGCGCGGCGGCTTGCTGCGCGGCGAGCGCGTGTTCAATGCCGTCGGGCAACTGTTGAAGGTCAATGACATCGCCGAATGCACGCTGAAGTTTGGTGCCGTGACGACCAACCTGAGCACCGGTCGCGAGCTGTGGTTGACCGAAGGCGATATTCATCAGGCGGTGCGAGCTTCTTGCAGCATGCCCGGCCTGTTGGCACCGGTGTGGGCCGACGGTTATTGGCTGGTGGACGGCGCGGTGGTCAATCCGGTGCCGGTGTCGCTCTGCCGGGCGCTGGGTGCCGATATTGTCATCGCCGTCGATCTGCAGCATGACGCGCATCTGATGCATCAGGATCTGTTCTCGGTGCGCGCCGAGGACGAAAACCCGGAGGATACGCCTGCGAACAGCTGGCGCGGACGCCTGCGGGAGCGCGTCGGCAGAATGCGACAGCGCAAGCCGACGACGGCGCCGACGGCGATGGAGGTCATGGGCACCTCAATTCAGATGCTGGAAAATCGCCTGAAACGCAACCGGATGGCGAGCGATCCGCCGGACGTGTTGATCCAACCTTATTGCCCGCAAATTTCGACGCTGGACTTCCATCGCGCCGGCGAAGCGATCGAGGCCGGAGTGCTGGCGGTGGAAAAACAGCTGGATCGGTTGTTGCCATTGATAAAAAATAGATAATTCTCGGTTCTTGGTTGGCAATGCGCGGTAGGTCTGTTTCAGACGAGCATAAGTGACCTTTTTGAGCCACTATTACACTATGGAAAGGGACGAGGCTCGGCAGATGGCATTACCACTCACTCACAAGCGCATTTTGATCGTTGAGGACGAACAGGTTTTTCGTTCCGTGCTGGTCGGTTATTTGACCGCGCTGGGCGCTGAAACCGGCGAGGCGACCAACGGTTTACTGGCGCTGAGTGCCGTGGATGACTTTAAGCCGGATCTGATCCTGTGCGACCTCGCGATGCCTGAGATGGGCGGCATCGAATTTGTCGAACACCTGCGTTTGCAGGGCGTGCAGATCCCGGTGCTGGTGATCTCCGCCACCGACAAGATGGCCGATATCGCCAAGGTGCTGCGGTTGGGCGTGCAGGATGTGCTGCTCAAGCCGTTGACCGATCTCAATCGCCTGCGCGAAGCGGTGCTGGCGTGTTTATATCCCAATATGTTCACTTCCCAGGCGATCGAAGAGGTCGAGCTGTTTCAGGACTGGGACGCGCTGAGCAAGAATCCTTCCGAAGCCGTCAAGCTGCTTAAACAGTTGCAGCCCCCGGTACAGCAAACCATTGCGCATTGCCGGATCAATTATCGGCAGTTAACCACGGGAGAAAATCCCGGTTTGGTGCTGGATATCGCCGCGCTGTCGGAGAAAGACCTGGCGTTCTATTGTCTGGACGTCACGCGCGCCGGCGATAATGGCGTATTGGCGGCATTGTTGCTGCGCGCATTATTTAATGGCCTGCTGCAAGACCACCTGGCTAATCAACAGCATCGCCTGCCGCAAATGTCGGCATTGTTAAAGCAGGTTAATCAATTATTGCGGCAGGGGAAATTAGACGGCCAATTCCCGCTGCTGTTGGGATATTACCACGCCGAAAATAAAAACCTGATCCTGGTTTCCGCCGGGCTGCACGCCAACGTCAATACCGGCGACAATCAAATTCAGCTCAGCAACGGTGTGCCGCTGGGGACGCTGGGCGCTACCTACATGAACCAGATCAGCCAGCGCTGTACCGCCTGGCAATGTCAGGTATGGGGCAGCGGCGGCCGATTGCGGCTGATGCTGAGCGCTGAATAACGGGATTGGCGAGTTCTTAAGCTATTCACTTGCCGGTAATTAAACCGTTTATTTTCTTTTGCCGATTATCAGAGCGGGTAATAGTCCTAAATGTTTTCTATTTGTGTTCTGTCTAATGCTCGGCGCACATAAGCTGGTATACTCCGAAGGTTTTTTTATATCGAGCCCGAGCTCATAAAACGAGCGGTTTAGCCTTTAAGAGAGGAAATAATGCCTGCTGTAAATCGTAAAGTCAGAAAAGCTGTAATCCCGGTTGCAGGCTTGGGTACGCGGATGTTGCCGGCCACCAAAGCCATTCCCAAAGAAATGCTGCCGCTGGTTGATAAACCGCTGATTCAATACGTCGTCAACGAGTGTATTGCGGCGGGGATTAACGAGATTGTGCTGGTCACTCACTCCTCCAAGAACTCGATCGAAAACCATTTTGATACCAGTTTCGAGCTGGAAGCGATGCTGGAAAAACGCGTTAAGCGTCAATTGTTGGATGAGGTGAAGTCTATCTGCCCGAAAGGCGTGACCGTGATGCAAGTTCGCCAGGGGAATGCCAAAGGCCTGGGGCACGCGATCATGTGCGCTTACCCGATGGTGGGCGATGAGCCGGTGGCGGTGGTGTTGCCGGATGTGATCCTCGACGAATACAGCGCCGATCTGAAAAAGGACAACCTGCACGAAATGCTGCAGCGCTTCGAGGAGACGGGCGTTAGCCAGATCATGGTGGAACCCGTTCCGCGTAAAGACGTCGGAAATTACGGCGTAGCCGACTGCAAGGGTGTCGATCTGCAACCCGGCGAAAGCGCACCGATGGTCAGCGTGGTTGAGAAGCCATCACCGGATAAGGCGCCTTCCAATCTGGCGATCGTTGGTCGCTATGTATTGTCTGCCGATATCTGGCCGCTGTTGGCGAAAACGCCTCCGGGCGCCGGCGACGAAATTCAACTGACCGACAGCATTGAAATGTTGATGCAGCAGGAAACGGTAGAAGCGTATCACCTGAAGGGGGTGAGCCATGACTGCGGCAATAAATTGGGCTACATGCAGGCTTTTGTGGAATATGGCATGCGCCACGCCAGCCTCGGCAAAGAGTTTTCTCAGTGGCTGCAGCAGGTTGTTGCCGTTGACAAGAAATAATTGAGTGCTCTCTCGTCTTAATTTGAAAAACTAGGATTTTCACATGAAAGTAACCGTTTTTGGTATTGGCTATGTGGGTCTGGTGCAGGCCGCCGTACTGGCTGAAGTTGGCCATGAGGTTATGTGTATTGACGTCGACGAGCGAAAAGTCGAAAACCTGAAAAAAGGGAATATCCCGATTTTTGAACCGGGCCTGACGCCGCTGGTACAGCAAAACTACGAGGCCGGCCGCCTGCATTTCACCACCGATGCCAGGGCGGGCGTGGCGCACGGCAACATTCAGTTCATCGCCGTTGGCACGCCACCGGATGAAGACGGTTCCGCCGACCTGAAATACGTTACCGCGGTTGCGCGCACCATCGCCGAGTACATGACCGAACCTAAAGTCGTGATCGACAAATCCACCGTGCCGGTCGGCACGGCGGACAAGGTGCGTCAGGTGATGAGCGAAACGCTGGCGAAGCGTGGCAGCAACGTATCATTCGACGTGGTCTCCAACCCGGAGTTCCTGAAGGAGGGCGCGGCGGTAGCGGACTGCATGCGCCCTGAGCGTATCGTGATCGGCACCGACAATAAAGAGGTGATCGAACCTATTCGCGAACTGTACGAACCGTTTAACCGCAATCACGATCGCATGATCATGATGGATATTCGCAGTGCGGAGCTGACCAAATATGCCGCTAACTGCATGCTGGCGACCAAGATCAGTTTCATGAACGAAATGTCCAACCTGGCGGAAATGTTGGGGGCGGACATCGAGAAAGTGCGTCAGGGTATCGGTTCCGACTCGCGTATCGGTTATCACTTCATCTACCCTGGCTGCGGCTACGGCGGTTCCTGCTTCCCGAAAGACGTACAGGCACTGATTCGCACGGCGGAGCAGATCGGTTACCAACCGAAGCTGCTGCAGGCGGTGGAGCAGGTGAACTATAAGCAGAAAGATAAGCTAAACAGCTTTATCAACGACTACTTCGGCGGCGATCTGAAAGGCAAAACCTTTGCGCTGTGGGGGCTGGCGTTCAAGCCGAATACCGATGATATGCGCGAGGCGTCCAGCCGCGTGCTGATGGAGCACCTGTGGGCCGCGGGCGCAACCGTGCAGGCTTACGATCCGGAAGCGATGAACGAAGTTCAGCGCATTTACGGCCAGCGGGACGATTTGAAGCTGATGGGCACCAAGGAGGCCGCGCTGCACGGTGCCGATGCGCTGGTGATTTGTACCGAATGGCAGAATTTCCGTGCTCCGGATTTCGACGTGATCAAGAGTGCGTTGAAACAGCCGGTGATCTTCGATGGGCGTAACCTGTACGATCCGGAGCGTTTGGAAAATCGCGGTTTTACCTACTATGCGATTGGCCGTGGTGCTTCGATTAAGCCGGTTATTTAAGGAGTGAGCATGAAATTCCTGGTTACAGGCGCCGCAGGGTTTATTGGCTATCACGTTGCAGAACGTTTATTGGCTGCCGGTCATCAGGTTGTCGGCATTGATAACCTGAATGATTATTATGACGTAAGTCTGAAAGCAGCCCGTCTTGATATGCTGGCGGACAAGCCAGGATTTCGCTTTATCAAACTGAATTTGGCCGATCGTGAAGGTATGGCGGCGCTGTTTGCCGAGCATCACTTTCAGCGGGTCATTCATTTGGGGGCTCAAGCCGGTGTTCGTTATTCGCTGGTCAATCCGTTGGCTTATGCGGACGCTAACCTGATCGGCCATTTAAACGTTCTGGAAGGCTGCCGTCATAACAAAGTCGAACATTTGCTATACGCTTCTTCCAGCTCGGTATATGGCCTGAACCGCAAGCTGCCGTTTGCCACCGAAGATTCTGTCGATCACCCGGTGTCGTTGTACGCAGCAACCAAAAAAGCCAATGAGCTGATGTCACACAGCTATTCCCATTTATACGGCCTCCCGACAACCGGGCTGCGGTTCTTTACCGTATATGGCCCTTGGGGGCGTCCGGATATGGCGCTGTTCAAGTTTACCAAGGCCATATTGGCTGGGGAGAGCATCGACGTATATAACCATGGCGAAATGCACCGCGATTTTACTTACATCGATGATATCGCCGAGGCGATAGTGCGTTTGCAGGCGGTTATTCCGCAGGCAGATCCGTCATGGACCGTTGAGCAGGGATCGCCGGCGGCCAGTTCTGCCCCATACCATGTATATAATATCGGCAATAGCACTCCCGTTAAGCTGATGGAATATATCACTGCGCTGGAGCAGGCATTGGGAGTGACTGCCCGTAAAAATATGCTGCCGATGCAGCCTGGCGACGTGATGGATACCAGCGCGGATACGCAAGAGCTTTATCGTGACATTGGTTTTAAACCGGCAACCAGCGTTGAAGAGGGTGTGAAACGCTTCGTTGACTGGTATAAGGCATTCTACCGGGTTCAATAATTTAACGTGGAAATGCGATAAAGGGGACCTCAAGGTCCCTTTTTTACTGCCATTTCATGTGCGAATGGAAAAGCGAATTAGGATATTTACTAAAAGAAAGGCGACTCGGGGCCAGGCCTATGGCCTTCAAAAATGAAAAGGCCCCCCGCAGGGAGCCTTTCAGATACGAACGGTGTCGCTATTACAGCAGGAAATCGTCCAGAGATTTGCCTTGCTCTTCGATAGCTTTCTTAATCACCGCAGGAGTACGGCCTTGGCCGGTCCAGGTTTTCAGTTCGCCGTTTTCGTCTTTATATTGGTATTTGGCAGGGCGTGCTGCGCGTTTTGCTTTGCCGGCAGCCTTGTTGGCAGCCATGGTTTGCAGCAGTTCATTCGGATCGATACCGTCAGCAATCAGCATTTCGCGATATTGCTGTAATTTACGAGTGCGTTCTTCGATTTCCGCTTGAGCCTGGCTGTCTTCTTCGCGACGTTCGTTCACAACAACTTCCAGTTTCTCGAGCATTTCTTCCAGCGTTTCCAGCGTGCATTCTCTTGCCTGGGCGCGCAGAGTGCGGATGTTGTTCAAAATCTTTAATGCTTCGCTCATTGTCCTAGTCTCAAATTATATTGGTGGGGGGCGTCTCGATAATAATAGAGTGCTATTTTCTTTTCTGCAATAGCCAAATTGGCTTGAATACTCAAATTTACCTTTAAAGAAACCGTTAATCGGATCAGTCCGACTATTAATAGGAAGGGCTGTTAACTATTACCCTCATCTTGCTTAAGTCAAAATTTCAGCAGACGTGCTTTAAACGGTACGTGCCGCAAGGCTTTCATCGATAAGTTATCGTCGTAATTTATATCAATATTACAATGAGTTCTGTGGGCTTAATCACGCCATGGCACGGCAGACATTGTAAACATTAGGGGTATATAGGTAAAGATCGCGTCAGGAAACGTCGGCCGAATCGGCCAAGGTGATTAAATGCCCGATATTGGCCGCACGTATAATAGACCGAGGTTACGCCGCGGCTGCAGCGTCCGGCGGTGGCTAAAGGCCGGGGCACATTAATGGGCAAATGTTCGGGCTTAACCATTAGCAAGAATTAATAGTGATGACTGGCATACATTATCCTGTAAATAGCTGTAAAAAGAACGGGCTGGCAGAACGATATGTTTCGCTTGAAAGCGCATTATTACGACGAACGCAATATTCGCCCGCTTTGGGCTGAGCCGGCGCGTGGCTTATGGTACACTTACCGTTCTAATCATCATTTGAATATTTCTTATACCATTGGAGTTGCGGGGCCATGGCTCAACTTTATTTTTATTACTCTGCGATGAATGCCGGCAAGTCCACCGCGCTGCTACAGTCTTCATATAACTACCAGGAGCGAGGCATGCGCACGCTGGTGTTCACCGCAGAGATCGATCACCGCTTTGGCGTAGGTAAAGTCAGCTCGCGCATCGGTTTGTCCTCGCAGGCTCAGCTTTATAACAACGACTCGATGCTGTATGCCATGATTCAGCAAGAGCATCAACAGCAGCCGGTGCATTGCGTGCTGCTGGATGAAAGCCAGTTCCTGACCAAGGCGCAGGTTGAGCAATTGTGCGACGTGGTGGACCAGCTGGATATTCCCGTATTGTGCTATGGTCTGCGCACCGATTTCCTCGGCGAATTGTTTACCGGCAGCCAATATTTGCTGGCCTGGGCCGACAAGCTGGTGGAGTTAAAAACCATCTGCCACTGCGGACGCAAAGCCAATATGGTGCTGCGGTTGGATGAGAACGGTAAAGCGATGCATGCCGGTGAACAGGTGGTGATTGGCGGTAACGAGAGCTATGTCTCCGTCTGCCGCAAGCATTATAAAGAGGCGATTCATGCCCTGGAGTAGGGGAAAAACGCCGCCAGAGCCCGCTGAGGCGCTTTGGTGGCGTGAATCGAAATACAGCGCCTCAGGCGCAATAAAAAACCCGCCGTTTGGCGGGTTTTTTTATCGGTTCACGGAACCGTTATTTCTTGGACTTCTTTACCGCGGCTTTGGCGGCAGCCGGAGCCGCTGCTTCCTCTTCTACCGCTTCACTGAATTCGCGGCCGTAGAAGGTATCCAGCATGATTTGCTTCAGTTCGGCAATCAGCGGATAGCGTGGGTTGGCGCCGGTGCATTGGTCGTCGAACGCGTCTTCCGACAGTTTGTCGACTTTCGCCAGGAAGTCCGCTTCCTGCACGCCCGCCTCACGGATGGAGGTTGGGATGCCCAACTCGGTTTTCAGCTCGTCCAGCCAGGCCAGCAGCTTCTCAATCTTCTGCGCGGTACGGTCGCCCGGTGCGCTCAGGCCGAGGTGGTCGGCGATTTCAGCGTAGCGGCGGCGCGCCTGAGGGCGGTCGTACTGGCTGAAGGCCGTCTGCTTGGTCGGGTTGTCGTTCGCGTTGTAGCGAATGACGTTGGAAATCAGCATCGCGTTGGCCAGGCCGTGCGGAATGTGGAACTCCGAACCCAGCTTGTGCGCCATGGAGTGACAAACCCCGAGGAAGGCGTTGGCGAAGGCGATACCGGCGATGGTGGCGGCGTTGTGCACGCGTTCACGGGCAACCGGGTTCTTCGCGCCTTCCTTATAGCTGGCCGGCAGATACTCTTTCAACAGTTTCAGCGCTTGCAACGCCTGGCCGTCGGAGTATTCGTTCGCCAGCACCGAAACGTAGGCTTCCAGCGCGTGGGTGACCGCATCCAGACCGCCGAAGGCGCACAGGGATTTCGGCATGTTCATTACCAGGTTGGCGTCGACAATCGCCATGTCCGGGGTCAGCGCATAGTCGGCCAGCGGGTATTTCTGTCCGGTGGTGTCGTCGGTCACGACCGCGAACGGCGTGACTTCCGAACCGGTGCCTGAAGTGGTGGTGATGGCGATCATTTTCGCTTTCACGCCCATTTTCGGGAACTTGTAGATACGCTTGCGGATGTCCATGAAGCGCAGCGCCAGATCCTCGAAGTGGGTTTCAGGATGTTCGTACAGCACCCACATGATTTTCGCGGCGTCCATCGGCGAGCCGCCGCCCAGCGCGATGATGACGTCCGGTTTAAAGGAGTTCATCTGCTCGGCGCCTTTACGCACGATGCTCAGCGTCGGATCGGCTTCCACTTCGAAGAACACTTCGGTTTCGATGCCGTGTGACTTCAGAACCTTGGTGATCTGGTCGGCATAGCCGTTGTTGAACAGGAAACGGTCGGTCACGATGAAGGCGCGTTTTGCCCCGTCGGTCGCCACTTCTTCCAGCGCGATAGGCAGCGAGCCACGGCGGAAGTAGATCGATTTCGGAAGTTTATGCCACAACATGTTTTCTGCTCGCTTCGCTACAGTTTTCTTGTTGATCAGGTGTTTGGGGCCGACGTTTTCAGAGATGGAGTTACCACCCCAGGAACCGCAACCCAGCGTCAGCGAAGGCGCGAGTTTGAAGTTATACAGGTCGCCGATACCGCCCTGAGAAGCCGGGGTGTTGATCAGGATGCGAGCCGTTTTCATTTTATCGCCGAAGTAGGCGATGCGAGCCGTTTGGTTATCCTGGTCGGTGTAGAGGCAGGAGGTGTGGCCGATGCCGCCCATGGCGACCAGTTTTTCGGCTTTGGCGACGGCGTCTTCGAAGTCTTTGGCACGGTACATCGCCAGGGTAGGCGACAGTTTTTCATGTGCGAAAGGTTCGGATTCGTCGACCAGCTTCACTTCGCCGATCAGCACTTTGGTGTTGGCCGGTACTTTGATGCCCGCCATTTCGGCGATTTTCGGTGCGGATTGCCCCACGATGGCCGCGTTAAGACCGCCGTTTTTCAGGATGATGTCCTGTACCGCTTTCAGCTCTTTGCCCTGCAGCAGGTAGCCGCCGTGGGAGGCGAAGCGTTCGCGTACCGCATCATAGATGGAGTCAACGACGATGACCGACTGTTCGGAAGCGCAGATAACGCCGCTGTCGAAGGTTTTGGACATCAGGATAGACGCGACCACGCGCTTGATGTCTGCGGTTTCGTCTACCACCACCGGCGTATTACCCGCGCCGACGCCGATTGCCGGTTTGCCGGAGCTGTAGGCGGCCTTCACCATCCCCGGGCCACCGGTGGCCAGGATCAGGTTGATGTCAGGGTGGTGCATCAGCTGGTTGGACAGCTCGACGGTCGGCTGGTCGATCCAACCGATAATGTCTTTGGGTGCGCCGGCGGCGATAGCGGCCTGCAGCACAATATCGGCGGCTTTGTTGGTGGCATTCTTGGCGCGCGGGTGCGGCGAGAAGATGATGCCGTTACGGGTTTTCAGGCTGATCAGCGCTTTGAAGATCGCGGTGGAAGTTGGGTTGGTGGTAGGAACGATACCGCAAATCAGGCCGATAGGTTCGGCGATGGTGATGGTACCGAAGGTGTCATCTTCAGACAGGATGCCACAGGTTTTTTCATCTTTATAGGCGTTGTAGATATACTCGGAAGCGAAGTGGTTTTTGATCACTTTGTCTTCGACGATACCCATTCCGGATTCTTCCACGGCCATTTTGGCCAACGGGATACGGGCATCAGCAGCGGCGAGGGCGGCAGCGCGGAAGATTTTATCCACTTGCTCTTGAGTGAAGTTGGCATATTCGCGCTGGGCTTTTTTGACACGTGCGACAAGCTCGTTCAGTTCAGCGACATTCGTTACAGCCATAATGCTCTCCTGATAATGTTAAACTCTTTCAGTAAATAAGCCGTGCGAGCCACTAGTATAGTCGTAACGGGAATAAACGGTGATTCGAAAACCGGGGTTTTCCCGCGTTATTTCTTCGCATGCTGCTGATTTGCTTAAAGAGCTTTGCCCTACGCCAACCGGAGGGGCAGGCAGTGAGGAGAACGGAACCGGCGATGTGGCCACCCACTTTGTTCTACTCCCTGACTACGACTAAGAGCTTACCCACTGTTGGGTAGTCGATTTGTGATCTAAATCATGAAAAGTGCAAGCTGACACCTTTCAGCCTGCTGATGTTGGGAATCATTCTTGATAACTGTGAGCAATGACTCTTTTTCCAACAAAAAAAATCAAAAGGCCATACATCACTTTAACAAAGGGTATTTGTTTTGTTGCATAACTGCTCGCTAGTCAAAAATGCTGCTCTGGCCGGATGGATTACCTGCGACAATTCCATTACATTAGCGCGCATAGGCAGCACACCTTTTTATAGCGATTAATGCGGAGCCATCTGTGGGCCAATCTCTGTTGGATCTTTCCGGCTTTATCAAGTTCTTTGTCGGTCTGTTCGCGCTTGTCAACCCGGTGGGCATTTTGCCGGTGTTTATCAGCATGACCAGCTACCAGGCGGAAGCGGGGCGCAATAAAACCAACCTGACCGCCAACCTGTCGGTCGCCATCATTTTGTGGACGTCGCTGTTCCTGGGCGAAGGGATCTTGCGGATGTTCGGCATCTCGATCGATTCGTTCCGCATCGCCGGCGGGATTCTGGTGGTGACCATCGCCATGTCGATGATCAGCGGCAAGCTGGGGGAAGACAAACAGAACAAACAGGAGAAATCGGAGAGCGCTATTCGCGAAAGCATCGGCGTGGTGCCGCTAGCGCTGCCGTTGATGGCGGGGCCGGGGGCGATCAGTTCCACCATCGTGTGGAGTTCTCGTTATCACAACTGGCAAAACCTGCTCGGCTTTACGGTGGCGATCGCCTTGTTCGCCTTCTGCTGCTGGCTGTTGTTTCGCGCCGCGCCGCTGTTGGTGCGTTTGCTGGGGCAGACCGGCATCAACGTGATCACTCGAATCATGGGGCTGTTGCTGATGGCGCTTGGCATCGAGTTTATCGTAACCGGCATTAAGGCGATATTCCCCGGTCTGTTGTAATACCTGTTGTTTAGCCGCGCACCCTTCGCGTTAGCGCGGCTAAAATTAATTTTAAAGTTTAAATTATTTATTGGGTCGCATTATTATAGTGCACAGGATGAATAAAATTTATGCGGCTGCACTCTTATGTTGCATAAATCTCATGTTGCTGCTCAAAAAAAACGCTAAGCGTTATTTCAATCACTTTTCCTCCCCCATTTCTGCCCATTTCTCCCCGGTTAGCCGGTAACGTTGTTGTTAAATTAGTCACATCATTCTGTGGGGCTTGTCTCACTTTCATCCAGGTGTTATTAGTGATTAACCGCACATTGGCAGGTGTTTGTTCTTTGAATGATTGGATTGTTAACTGAATGTTTCTTTTTGCGGCGGTGAGATTGTGCTGCCGGTTTCAAACGAAATGGATTTTGTTTTTTTGTCTTTAAAATCATAGTGGTGAGCGCAGTTTTTCTGGGCACCTGTCTCCAGGGATGGATTGGGCTTCGTGCGATAAAAGAGAATTGCTTAACATTTTCGTAAAATTTATTGGCTATGGAATTTGGCTTCTGCTAATTTCCGAGCAACTTTCCCGTGGTCAATTAACTGAAATGTGCCACAAAAACGGGAATGATTTTTGCTGGTATCCGTTTATTTAGAATTCTTATAAACACTTCACAAATTTCGATAAGCAATGCTTGTCGGTGAAAAGGAGCCTCGATTATGCAGCAAACCCTGAAGCGTAGTTCTTTGACCTTGTTGATTAGCGGCGCGCTGGGCGTCGGCGCCGTAAATAGCAGTTTGGCGGCGGAGGTTCCGGCCGGCGTCCAATTGGCGCAGCAGCAGAATATTGTGATCAACAACGGCAGCGAAGTGGCTTCATTGGATCCGCATAAGGTCGAGGGCGTACCAGAAAGCAATATCATCCTTAACCTGCTGGAAGGGCTGGTGAGCACCGACGCCAACGGGCATGTGGTGCCGGCGGCGGCGACAAGCTGGGAAAACCAGAATTATCAACAGTGGATCTTCCACCTGCGCCCCGGCGCGCTATGGAGCGACGGGAGCCCGGTGACCGCGCAGGACTTCGTCTACAGCTGGCAGCGTCTGGCCGATCCGAAAATCGCTTCTCCCTATGCCAGCTACCTGCAATACACCAAAGTCGAGAATATCGATGACATCCTGACCGGCAAGAAGAGCCCGCAGAGCCTCGGTATCAAGGCGTTGGACGATCAGACGCTGCAGGTGACGCTGAGCGAACCGGTGCCGTATTTCATCAGCATGCTGAGCCACACGTCGCTCAAACCGGTCAAACGGGCGGTGGTGGAGAAATTCGGCGATAAATGGACGCTGCCCGCCAATTACGTCGGCAACGGCGCTTACCGTCTGAAAGAGTGGGTGGTGAACGAGCGCATCGTGCTGGAGCGTAGCCCGAGTTACTGGAACAACACGCAGACGGTGATCAATCAGGCGACCTTCCTGCCGATTACCTCGGAAGTCAGCGACGTCAACCGCTTCCGCAGCGGTGAGATTGACATCACCAACAGCGCCATTCCGCCGTATCTGTACGTCAAAATGAAGCGCGAAATGCCCGAGCAGCTGCACGTTAACCCTTATCTGTGCACCTTCTATTACGAGCTCAATAACCAGCGGGCGCCGTTCACCGATCCGCGCGTGCGTACGGCGGTGAAGATGACGCTGGATCGCGACATTATCGCCAATAAGATCATGGGCCAGGGGCAAATCCCGGCCTACAGCTTCACGCCAACCTTCACGGGAGGCGCCAGCTTCACGCCGCCGGCCTGGGCCGGCTGGAGCCAGGAGCAACGCAACGCCGAAGCCAGGAAACTGCTGGCGGAAGCGGGCTACAGCGACGCCAAGCCGCTGAAGTTCTCGCTGCTGTACAACACCTCCGATCAAAACAAACAGCAGGCGATCGCCGCCGCGTCGATGTGGAAGAAGAACCTGGGCGCCGAGGTCACGCTGCGCAACCAGGAATGGAAAACGTCGCTGGAGAGCCGCCATCAGGGGCAATACGACGTGGCGCGTGCCACCTGGTGCGGGGATTACAACGAACCCAGCGCGTTCCTGAACCTGGTCCTGTCCAACAGCAGCATCAATACCGTGTTCT
Source organism: Serratia nevei (assembly GCF_024160145.1). GTDB lineage: Bacteria > Pseudomonadota > Gammaproteobacteria > Enterobacterales > Enterobacteriaceae > Serratia > Serratia nevei_A. Next base: position 6,139 of record NZ_JAMYWQ010000017.1, on the reverse strand, counting down.
ACAAGAGCCCGGCGTTCGACGCCATCATGGCCGCCACGCTGAAGGCGCCGGATGAGGCCGCGCGCGCTGCGCTCTATCAGCAGGCGGAAACGCAACTGGACACAGACTCCGCGTTGGTCCCGGTTTATTACCGCGTCAGTGCGCGGTTGATCAAGCCGACGGTGGGCGGGTTCACCGGCAAAGATCCGCTGGACTATACCGACGTTAAAAATCTGTACATTATCAAGCAGTAAAAGGGGTATTCCTCACGCCGAACCGCTGAGGGATATAGGGAAGGCCGGCCGCCGCATTCGTTCCGCGGCGGCGGGAAAACAGAGTCCGCTTACGGGCAACGCAGGCTCCACGAAGAGCCTGTGATAATAAAAACTGGAGTCGATACGTATGACCAACATCACGAAGAAAACGCTCATTGCCGCCGGCGTCATCGCCGCGTTGGGTATCACAGCAACCGCCAGCGCTTTCGCCGCTGACGTCCCGGCGGGCGTGCAGCTGGCCGACAAGCAAGAACTTGTCAAAAACAACGGTTCCGAAGTGCAGTCGCTGGATCCGCATAAAATCGAGGGCGTACCGGAAAATAACGTCACGCGCGATCTGATGGAAGGCCTGGCGAACAACAGCCCGAACGGCTCCATCGTGCCGGGTGTCGCGGAAAGCTGGGATAACAAGGATTTCAAAGTCTGGACCTTCCACCTGCGTAAAGACGCCAAATGGTCCAACGGCAAGCCGGTGACGGCGCAAGATTTCGTCTACAGCTGGCAGCGCGTGGTGGATCCGAAAACCGCATCGCCTTACGCCAGCTACCTGCAATACGCCCATGTGGAAAACGTCGATGACATCATCGCCGGTAAAAAAGACAAGTCGACGCTGGGCGTGAAGGCCATCGACGACCACACTTTCCAGGTGACCCTGAGCGAGCCAGTGCCTTATCTGGTTGAAATGACCCCGCACTACGCCATGAAGCCGGTCTACAAGGACGCGGTGGAGAAGTTTGGCGAGAAGTGGACCCTGCCGGCCAACTACGTCAGCAACGGCGCATACAAACTGAAAGACTGGATTGTCAACGAACGCATCGTACTGGAACGCAACCCGGAATATTGGGATAACGCCAAAACCATCATCAATAAAGTGACGTTCCTGCCTATTTCTTCGGAAGTGACCGACGTTAACCGCTATCGCACCGGTGAAATCGACATGACCTATAACAACATGCCGATCGAACTGTTCCAGAAGCTGAAGAAAGAGATCCCGAAAGAGGTGCACGTTGATCCTTATCTGTGTACCTATTACTACGAAATCAACAACCAGAAGGCGCCGTTCACCGATGCTCGCGTGCGTGAAGCGCTGAAGCTGGGCATGGATCGCGACATCATCGTCAACAAGGTGAAAAACCAGGGCGACCTGCCGGCCTACAGCTTTACGCCGCCATACACCGACGGCGCCAAGCTGACTCCGCCGGAGTGGTTCGGCTGGACGCAGGAAAAACGCAACGAAGTGGCGAAGAAACTGCTGGCCGACGCCGGCTACGGCCCGGGGAAACCGCTGACCTTCTCCCTGTTGTACAACACCTCCGATCTGCACAAGAAGCTGGCGATCGCCGCCGCCTCCATCTGGAAGAAAAACCTGGGCGTGGACGTGAAGCTGGTGAACCAGGAGTGGAAAACCTTCCTGGATACCCGCCATCAGGGCACCTATGACGTGGCGCGCGCCGGCTGGTGTGCCGACTACAACGAGCCGAGCTCGTTCCTGAACATGATGCTGTCGGACAGCAGCAGTAACACCCCGCACTACAAGAGCGCCGAGTTCGATAAGTTGATGGCCAACGTGTTGACCGCGAAGACCAAAGACGAGCGCGCCGATCTGTATCAGAAAGCGGAAGTTCAGCTGGATAAAGATTCCGCCATCGTTCCGCTGTATTACTATGTGAACGCCCGTTTGGTAAAACCTTACGTCGGTGGTTACACCGGCAAAGACCCGCTTGATAACGTGTACGACAAAAACCTGTACATCATCAAGCATTGATACGGTAAGAGCCGGCGGCGCAGGCCGCCGGCCCATGCTGAGAATAATAAGCCGTCATCAGGCTGTCGCACAGGGTTAGGGCAATGCTTAAATTTATACTTCGTCGCTTGTTGGAAGCGATCCCGACACTATTTATCCTTATCACCATTTCATTCTTCATGATGCGCCTGGCGCCCGGCAGCCCATTTACCGGGGAACGCGCTTTGCCGCCGGAAGTCATGGCGAATATCGAAGCCAAATATCATTTGAACGATCCGATCTGGAAACAGTACGGTCATTATCTGGCGCAGCTTGCGCAGGGAGACTTCGGCCCGTCCTTTAAATACAAGGATTACTCGGTCAACGATCTGGTGGCGGCCTCTTTTCCGGTGTCCGCCAAGCTCGGTCTGGCCGCGTTTCTGCTGGCGGTGGTGCTGGGCGTGACCGCCGGCGTGATCGCCGCGTTGAATCAGAACACCAAATGGGACTACACGGTAATGGGGTTCGCCATGACCGGGGTGGTGATACCCAGTTTCGTGGTGGCGCCGCTGTTGGTGCTGATCTTCGCCATCACGCTGAAATGGCTGCCTGGCGGCGGCTGGAATGGCGGCGCGCCTAAATTCATGATCCTGCCGATGGTGGCGCTGTCGCTGGCCTATATCGCCAGTATCTCCCGCATCACGCGCGGCTCGATGATTGAAGTGCTGCACTCCAATTTCATCCGCACCGCGCGCGCCAAAGGCTTGCCGATGCGCCGCATCATATTCCGCCATGCGCTGAAGCCGGCGCTGCTGCCGGTGCTGTCCTACATGGGCCCGGCGTTCGTCGGCATCATCACCGGTTCGATGGTGATCGAAACCATCTACGGTCTGCCGGGGATCGGCCAGCTGTTCGTTAACGGCGCGCTGAACCGCGACTACTCCCTGGTGCTGAGCCTGACCATTCTGGTGGGCGCTCTGACCATTCTGTTCAACGCGATCGTCGATGTGCTGTATGCGGTCATCGATCCGAAAATCCGTTATTAATCTGGAGCACGCGAATGATGTTGACTAAAAAGAACAGCGAAGCTCTGGAAAACTTCAGCGAAAAGCTGGAAGTGGAAGGGCGCAGCCTGTGGCAGGACGCGCGTCGGCGCTTTATGCACAACCGCGCGGCGGTCAGCAGCCTGTTCGTGCTGGCGCTGATCACGCTGTTTGTGGTGCTGGCGCCGATGCTGTCGCAGTTTGCCTACGACGATACCGACTGGGCGATGATGTCCGCCGCCCCGAGCGTAGAGTCGGGGCACTATTTCGGCACCGACTCCTCCGGGCGCGATCTGCTGGTGCGCGTGGCGATCGGCGGGCGCATCTCGCTGATGGTCGGCGTGGCGGCGGCGCTAGTGGCGGTGATCGTCGGCACCCTTTACGGCGCAATGTCCGGTTATCTGGGCGGCAAGGTTGACTCGGTGATGATGCGCCTGCTGGAGATCCTCAACTCCTTCCCGTTCATGTTCTTTGTGATCCTGCTGGTGACCTTCTTCGGCCAGAACATCCTGTTGATCTTCGTGGCGATCGGCATGGTGTCGTGGCTGGATATGGCGCGTATCGTGCGCGGCCAAACTCTCGGTCTGAAGCGTAAGGAGTTCATCGAAGCGGCGCTGGTGTGCGGCGTCTCCACACGCAATATCGTGCTGCGGCATATCGTGCCGAACGTGCTCGGTGTGGTGGTGGTGTACGCGTCGCTGCTGGTGCCGAGCATGATCCTGTTCGAATCCTTCCTCAGCTTCCTGGGGCTGGGCACGCAGGAGCCGCTCAGCAGCTGGGGCGCATTGCTCAGCGACGGCGCCAACTCAATGGAAGTTTCACCGTGGTTGCTGCTGTTCCCGGCGGGTTTCCTGGTTGTCACTCTGTTCTGTTTCAACTTTATCGGCGATGGCCTGCGTGACGCCCTCGACCCGAAAGATCGTTAAGGAGTGCAATCATGAGCACCATTGAACATCCTCAACTGCAAACCGGCGCCGGCGTCAAGACGTCGCCGCTGCTGGACGTGAAAGACCTGCGCGTCACGTTCTCCACCCCGGACGGCGACGTGACGGCGGTGAACGATCTAAACTTCGACCTGCGCGCCGGCGAAACGCTGGGCATCGTCGGTGAGTCCGGCTCCGGTAAATCGCAGACCGCGTTCGCTCTGATGGGGCTGCTGGCCAGCAATGGCCGCATCGGCGGTTCGGCTAAATTCAACGGCCGTGAAATTCTCAACCTGCCGGAAAGTCAGCTCAACAAGCTGCGGGCCGAGGAGATCTCGATGATCTTCCAGGACCCGATGACCTCGCTCAACCCTTATATGCGCGTTGGCGAACAGCTGATGGAAGTGCTGATGCTGCATAAGAAAATGAGCAAAAGCGAAGCCTTCGAAGAGTCGGTACGCATGCTCGACGCGGTGAAAATGCCGGAAGCGCGCAAGCGCATGCGCATGTATCCGCACGAGTTTTCCGGTGGCATGCGCCAGCGCGTGATGATCGCCATGGCGCTGCTGTGTCGGCCGAAGCTGTTGATCGCCGACGAGCCGACCACCGCGCTGGACGTGACCGTCCAGGCGCAGATCATGACGCTGCTCAACGAGCTGAAGCGCGAGTTCAACACCGCCATCATCATGATCACCCACGACCTGGGGGTGGTGGCCGGCATCTGCAACAAGGTGTTGGTGATGTACGCCGGCCGCACTATGGAATACGGCAGCGCGCGCGAGGTGTTCTACCAGCCGAGCCACCCGTACTCTATCGGCCTGCTGAACGCGGTGCCGCGTCTCGACGCCGAAGGCGAAGCGTTGCTGACCATTCCCGGCAACCCGCCAAACCTGCTGCGGTTGCCGAAAGGCTGCCCGTTCCAGCCGCGCTGTCCGTACGCCATGGAGCAGTGCGCGAGCGCTCCGCCGTTGGAGCAATTTGGGGAAGGGCGCCTGCGCGCCTGCTTTAAACCGGTGGAGGCGTTGGTATGACAGCGGTAACCGACAAGAAAGTGCTGCTCGAAGTGGCCGATCTGAAAGTGCACTTCGACATTCATGACGACAAACAGTGGTTCTGGCAGCCGCCGAAAACCCTGAAAGCGGTCGATGGCGTCACGCTGCGGCTGTTCGAGGGGGAAACCCTGGGCGTGGTCGGCGAGTCCGGCTGCGGCAAATCCACCTTCGCGCGCGCCCTCATCGGCTTGGTGAAAGCCACCAGCGGGCGCGTCGCCTGGCTGGGCAAAGATCTGCTGGGCATGAGTGATGCCGACTGGCGCAAAACCCGCAGCGATATCCAGATGATCTTCCAGGATCCGCTGGCTTCGCTCAACCCGCGCATGACCATCGGCGAGATCATCGCCGAGCCGCTGCGCACCTACTACCCGAAAATGCCGCGTCAGGAAGTGAAGGACAAGGTCAAGGCCATGATGCTGAAGGTCGGTCTGCTGCCTAACCTGATCAACCGCTACCCGCACGAGTTCTCCGGCGGCCAGTGCCAGCGTATCGGCATCGCGCGCGCGCTGATCCTCGAGCCGAAGCTGGTGATCTGCGACGAGCCGGTCTCCGCGCTGGACGTGTCGATTCAGGCGCAGGTGGTGAACCTGTTGCAGCAGCTGCAGCGCGAAATGGGCCTGTCATTGATCTTTATCGCTCACGATTTGGCGGTGGTGAAACACATCTCCGATCGCGTGCTGGTGATGTACCTGGGCCATGCGGTGGAGCTGGGCACCTATGACGAGGTGTACCACAACCCCCAGCATCCTTACACCAAGGCGCTGATGTCGGCGGTGCCGATCCCGGATCCGGACAAGGAGAAGGAAAAGCAGATCCAGCTGCTGGAAGGGGAGCTGCCTTCGCCGATCAACCCGCCTTCCGGCTGCGTGTTCCGCACCCGCTGCCCGATCGCCGGGCCGGAGTGCGCCAAGACGCGTCCGCTGCTGGAGGGCAGTTTCCGTCATGCGGTGTCCTGCCTGAAGGTCGATCCGCTGTAATGCGCCGCTAGCCGGCAACAAAAAGCCCCGCTGAATGAGCGTAATGCCGTTCACTTAAGCCTCACGTGACTTATAGCTGAATGGATATTTAGGCGGAACATAAAGCACCGAACGATCATATCTTCGGTGCTTTCTTTTTTCCGGCAGAATGAAGGCCTTTACGTTTT